>CAZYCA010000001.1:0-4459 GCA_964645405.1 uncultured bacterium
CAGCCCCTGACACCCAAACTTTTTTGCTTTCTCCAGGACATCACTTCTTGTTTCTGCTTTTATGGCACCCAGTTGTGTCCCTAACTTCATATTTCCCCCTCGTCAGGGGATAAGATTATCAGAAAGGGAGAAAAAGTCAAAAGCCGGTTTGTTGCTACACCTTTTAGCGAACAGTGAAATTTTTAACAGCAGTTAGCCCGCTGGTTCGTTCTCTCACTTCTATCTTCCAGCTTCCTGACAGGTCATTTTCTCCTACCCGTACTACTATCTCTGCCCTGCCCTCTGTCAGGGGATAAAAAGTGCTCTCATCATGTTCCTGACCGGAGGAATCAATAACTTTCACTTCTGCTAACTGCCTGCCAGGTGCTGGCTGGCTGGATTTATCCCAAAGTTTCAAAAAGAATTTAGCCTTAGAACCAGGTTTTACTTCCGACGGACCATCTATCTCCAGTTTGGCCAGAGATTCTGGATATACACACAGCAGCCGACCAGCATGCTCTGGCAGGGATACTTTCACCACAAGGTGGCTACCGTCCCAGCTGGAAGGAACAATCCGGGATTGGGTAAACTCATAAACAACGCTTTCTTTGGGAACTTTCAGGTAGCAGGTTACTTCCTGCTGTACCCCGTATGGCTGAAAGGATTCATTTTTTGTCCATTCTGTATAAGGACCTTTTTTTCTCGCATTATTGATTAAGCTAACATAAAGTACTCTGCCTGCCTGCCGGACATTGGTAATCACAGGACCAGAAGAACCAACAGCATAACAAACCAGCTGCGGTTTCAATTCTTCTGCTATCTGTTTCAAACGGGACACTGTTGCCAATCCATAATCTTTTCTCTTTTCTGCTGGCATCCGGTAAAAGTATTCCTGCTGCAGCTTTTCCATACCAGAATAATTCTGCCGGCAGTAACTGTCCACAATGATTTTTGTTCCGGATCCAGCAGCTGACATTAGCTCCTCATAGACTTTCTGGTTGACATATTCAGCCATAGGAAAAATAACTACCTGGTACTGCCGGAATATTCCCGGCTTGATATTGTTATCCTTGATAATATCATAAGGGATACCCATCTTTCCTACCCAGTTTTTCCAGTGGTTAGGGTAATGGGCTGTTCCCCACCACCATTTCCCTTCCCCGGCATCAAACCATAAGGTACTCTCCGGGAGAAGTAGAGCCAGCCTCCGTGGAGCATTCCCCACCCCTTTTAACATTGTCGCCAGTGGTAGAAGGTCTTTTTTCCAGACTGCTCCAAGTCTTTCTGCGGTCCTGGGCTCTGCATACCATCCTTTTTCATTTTTCTCACCATAAAAAACTGCATCCACATCCCAGTAATGTAATCCATGAGTGGGGAAATGAGTTACTGCAATCCAGGCCTGTTGAACTAAATCATCAACTGTAGGCGCCAGATTCTTTTTCTTCCCCTCCTGGTCAGTAACTGTGGCGACAGAGTTAACATAATTCATTCCCAGGGTGGTGTAAAACTCTTTGCTGGAATTTCTCAGTAAGGCATATGTCTCTTCAAATTCACCAATCAACGGTTCTGGCCAGATTTGATAACTCCAGCTACTGCCAGCATCTAAATCAGCAATCTGTCCTGGATAGTTCAAGGGGTCAGTCCAGACTTTAACATCAGGTCTTAACTTTTTTATTTCCGCAGCTGCTTCAGCATTAATCCGCCACCAGCCACATCCGCGATTGTACCACCACTTCAGAAAAGTAAATGTTTTTGATTCCTGATAAATGCCATCTGGCCCGGGCTTTTCTTCCTCCAGAAACCAGCAGGAAATAGGATTATGTGTTGTCCCTAACTGCCAGCCTTTTTCTGGAACGGGAAAACCTAACTCCTGCCTTGCCCAGGTATCAAACCAGCGTCTTCTTTCTTTCTCCTCAGGAACTGGCCAGGGTGGCTTTTCGCTGTTGATTAGAGTATACTTCCAGTTCGGGAAAAGGGCTCTTTTTTCTGCTTCTTTTCTGGCTTCTTCTCTGACTTTTATCCTTTCCTCAGGACTCCACAGACCATTCCCAAAGTTATAATGCCAGCCGTAGATAAAACCTTCCTGTCCCAGCTGTTCAATGTTCAGGTCATAAGTATCCAGGGCATTAAAACCAAGAGTCTGGAAAAACTGCCTCCATTCAGCAGTCCTTCCTCCAGCACCCCAGGAAGAAAGAAGGAAATGGTGTTCTCTTAAAGCAGGAACTACCTCCACTGTTTTTTCCAGATAAGCCCCGGTTTTACCTTCTTTAACACCAAACCGGCACAGGTATTTTCCACACCGCAATTTTTCCGGGGAAAAAGTAAACACAGCCAGACATTCACCCTGTTTGAGAGATACCGTTTTACTTTCATAAATAACCTGGCCTAATGCCATGTCCACCCTTACCTGGTTGAGATTTTTGCCAGTATCTACCACTACTAAAGTTATTTCTGCCTTCTCCTCATTCCGATAAAAAACACAACGACCCTCCGGAGAAAGCACCAGCTGACTGCCAGGATTAAGTTTCTTCCCTTCCGCTAAACTCTTAATCTCTTCTTCCCCCAATTTTCTGCTCCAGACAGCCACCTCATCCATCACTGAATTGGCAGTCTGTCCGTCGGAAATACTTCCGCCAAGACATAGTGCGTACGTCTCCAGGATTCCGGATAAATCAACTTTTTTCCGGTCAAAGGTAAAACGAACCTGACCATCAAGATAAGCCTGAACCTTCTCCTGGTCCCAGACCATAGCCACATGGTGCCAGTTGCCGTCCGCAGCATTGGTAGTGGTGAAATAACAAAAACCCTCTCCGCCAGCAGTGAACCGATAGGTGCTCATACTCCAGTTATAATTCCATCCAGAACCAAAAGAAAGCCAGTAGATACTCCCTACCTGATTAAGATTTGATTCCCGGGGAGTCATTGTCCAGAAAGCAATAGTGCCCTGCTCTACAGGAAAGACTTCTTTAAAGGGGGTGTCAATTTTCACCAGGGTGGCAGGCTGAAAGGTCCCACCTGGTACCCAGCTGGTAGGCATAAGATGATTGTAGGGATAATACTTTGCCTGCTCCAGCTGAAAACCGTCTAAAAACAGTGTTACTGTATTTTCCCCCAGATAGGTAAGTTTCACAGTAGCTTGCCTTTCTTTCAGTCTCATGTCCCCGCTTACCCAGGAAGCAATCCTCTGCCATTGTCCAGTCAAAGTTATCTCCTGAGGACCGGTTTTGTCCGGAATCCTCGCTGGTTCCTCTTGTTCTCCTTTTTTTGCTGGTTTCAAAACCAGTTCTTTCTCCTCAAAAGTAACTTCCATCTTAATCCTGGCACCAGAAGGACCTTTCACATAACAGGAAGCCAGAAGCGTCCATTCTTTTTCATGCCAGGCTTTATTCTTCCAGCTAACCGGCCAGGGACCGGTCGTCAGACCTGTCTGGCCAGCCGGACAGGTCAGGGAAAGACATCTTTTGCCCACCGGAGTGCTGGCTGTCACTACTGTTATGCCTGCTCCACCAAAACTCTGGAAGGCTGCAGCATTTTTTTCCACATCTGCAACTTCTAACGGTAAAAGATTTTGCCTTGGCTTTTCAAAAAAATAACCGCGTCCTGAACGTCCGGCACGATAATGGTCAGGCAACAAATTCACCCTGATAAACCTGTCTGGTTTCAGGTAGACCAGGTTATCCTGTTCAAAGTCAGCAAGAAAAATCAAATCCTTTTCCAGGGGGTGCAAACTTTCCAGTCTGACACTCTGCCAGGATTTGAGCTCATTAAGTCTGGATTCAATGGCTGCTTTTTCCTCGCTGCTGGCTTTACAAACCACCAACATTAAAAAAAGATATAAAGCAACAGAAAAACATTTCTTCATGGCTGTTTTCTGTGTTCTGTCAGCAAATCATGAATCTGCATCATCGCCTTCAGTTCCTCCAGGTACCAGATAAGTTCTTCCATTGGCTGCTTCAGTCTCATAATTTCTGCACCACCAATTTCCGTAAGACCAGCAATCTCCTTATCCAGAGCTTCCCAGGATTTTTTTATTGTCTCCAGAATTTTTTCCTTCTGGAGAACGGGATAGTTGATTAGCAAGCTTTCCAGCTGTTGTTTTCTCTCTGTAATTTTTTTCCAGTCCTGATAAAGTGTCTGGCGGTAACTCATCTGTGAAATCTTGCCCTTTTCCACTACCACCACTTTTTCCGGCTGCGGCATCCTCACCACCAGATTCCGGTATTCCGGACAGATTAATTCCAGAGCTTTTTCCACAGGCAATGGTTTTTCTACCAGCACTAAATCTCCATAACCGGAGGTATCGTATCCGGCTGGTGTCCAGGCAAAATAAACTCCAGGTTTGTGAAAATAACGAAACTGAGCACCCATAATGTAGCCCGGTCTGGGCTCCACGTTTAAATCCCTCAAAGCCACCTTCATTTCTACCCACCAGCCACTTTCATCAAATCCAGCCACATAGGAGTAATCAGCCCAGATATCC
>CAZYCA010000002.1:0-28487 GCA_964645405.1 uncultured bacterium
GGTAATCTCCTGTGTCTCTGCCTGCCTGTAAGGAACGGATACCTTCAGAGAAATCCCTTCCTTGCTGCCATAAACAGGTTGACTCCGACCATCTGCCGGCTCTACCATCATCTGCCCCTTCCACGAAGGGTTGAACCAGAATGCCGAATAACCTACTCCAACATTTCCCTCCTGAGGCCGGAGTAAATTGTCGTAAACACTTGGTGCGTTGGGATGGTTTCTCGCTACACCGACAACTGCCCACCCTGAATCGTCATAATCAGGCATCATCCAGGCTGTTCCCTCCACCGCTTCTTCAATGGGTCCTTTCCACTTCTCGTCAGAATCAAACCGGATGTATGTTCCATCCTCACACAAAAGCGCGCCATCAAGAATAAAACCACCACCAAACCAGATACTGTTTTCTTCCGCGATTACGTTCTTCCCTATACGGAAAAGCGATGGGTCGATTTCATAGTTCCATATCTGGGAGCACCTTACATAGGGGGGGGATTTCACTGCCAGTTTCCCGTTCACATAAAGGTAATGAAAGGTTTCGCTAACTATGGAAACGCGCGCCCAGCGAACTTTAGCAGGAATTTCCACAACGGTGCGGTACTGCATCCTCGGTTCAGCGCAGGGAACAAGGTAATCAATCTGTACATTATTGCCTTCTGTCTTTGTTAAGAGACGAAAACCTGTGCACGGGACAGGACCTAAACCATCTGTGGGAATCAAAACATCCTGCCATTCACTTCCCTTTACGGTTACCTCTTTGGAGACATACTCCTTACCACGCTGGTCATTCAATCTTCTCACTGAAATCTGCCAGACGCTCGTCTCCAAACTCTGCTTCATCCTGATTTTCACCGCTGCAATTCTTGGCATGCTATACCCATCTTTTGTCGGAAAACCTATGTGAAGAGGAGGCCCTTTCTTTTCAAAATCTCCCCAGGAGAAAAAAGCACCTGCTGCTGCCACCTTAAAGGAAAGAGTACCTTCTTCAACTTTCACATCCTCCATCTGCCACTTCTCATTTATCCCGCAGAGTGTCCCATCATCAAAGTTCCATTTATAAGGAAAACCTTCTTCCAGGTAAGGAGAATATTTTCGTTTTGCCGGGACTCGGGAAACAAAGTGTCCTTTCAGGTAACGGTTTTCAGGACTTAACCCTTCCTGTGCTATCATCGACTGCAGTCGTTGTTTGATCGCCGCCAGCTCTTCCGGTGAAAGTACTTTGCTTTCCAGTGTTTGAACAGTTCCCAAAAGGATTGTCCCTGCCAGGGAAAGTACCAGAAACGTTTTCCCACTCATCTGTACCTCCATTGACAAACAATGAAAAAATCAACACTTCTGGCAAAACCGGTTATACTAATAGATGAGCATCACGGCCAAATGTCGTTTCTGCCTGTCCAGAACTTTGAATATCTGCGTTTGCCGGAAGCGTCCGGAAAGGAAACCGAAAAGTTTGTATACTGCAAGCTCTGGATGTGCTCCTTAAGAAATTGACTGCTTGACATCCAGGCAGCGTGACCTGAGACATAAAGAACATTGAACCCAAGCCCGTGAGAGTTTACAGCGTACCTGGCAGTTGAACCCATCCAGTAAGAAGAAATAGCGCAAGCATAACCAGATAAACAATCCATTACCAGACAGGCTTCTTCCGGGAAGCGAATAAGAGAAAGTTTCTTGGGCCTCCGCTCGTTCAGGTACCAGTAGTAAGGATCAGAGGATGATTCCCGGTTCAAAAGACTGCCGTTCATTCTGTAGAGTACCGGACCTTTAATGTTTGCATCCCCTGGAATTCCAGCCTCACTGTACTTTGTCGCTGGATGAGCAAAAACAGTATTGATTGCTTGTTTTGGGTCACTTTGAAGATCCTTATACTCACCACTCCTTTTTAAATACGGCCAGAGAATGGACCGCCAGTCTCTCATCTCTGCTCCAGGACCAAGCGCTGGTGGCAAATAGTCATCATTATCCTGGGCATACATCATAAAGGCAAGACCAAAATTTTTCAGGTTGCTCAAACAGGCTGCCTGTTTGGCTTTCTCCCTGGCTGTGGACAGTGCCGGTAAAAGCATCGCTGCCAGAATAGCCACAATTGCCACAACCACAAGCAATTCAATCAAAGTAAAACCTTTCTTTCCCATTTTGCCCTCCTATCTTTTTTCTTTTATCTCAACCGGAAGAGAAACTGCCACTCTTTCTGTTTCTCCCCGGATAAACCGTTCCATTTCCCGGATAGCGACCCTGCCTATCTCAGGAAAAGGTTGAATCGCTTCGTGGATATATTCTTTTTCTGGTAATGGATCAGGAACTTCATCAAAAGTGGCTATCTCCAGATCTTGAGGGATGCGTAAATTTCTTTCGTGCACCACCTTAAACACAGCCGGCAGATAACTATGACCAAGTACCAGAATAGCTGTAGGCTGGAAGGACTGAAGCATCTCTTTAATTGCCCTTACCAGACCCTCAGGATCATTACCGTCTGTTTCTATTAGGGGAGGGAAAGTTAAACCGGATTCCTGCAAAGCCTGCTTGAATCCTTCATACCTTTGAAGACAGTAAGACGCTTCTGAATAAGCAACCAGCCCAATCTTTTGATGTCCTCTTTTTATCAACAATCTGGTTAACTGGTAGGCGCTTGCCTTGTGGTCTGTACTTACATAATGCACACCTGCACTGGTCAAGATGCGGTTGAGAACCATTAAATTTTTTATCCGGGCAGAAGCAATAATGACCTTTTCTAATTCTTCATCTGTGGGTAGCGGAAGGAAAATACCTGACCAGGAATTACCCTGCCATGTTATTTCTTTATTCTCAAGAAGTGTTTTGCTTAAAGAACACACTGAAATGTTAATTTTTCTTTTCTCAGTTTCTTCTAGCATTCCTTTTAGAATTAACGCCCAGTCCTGATTTTTTTCTATTCTTCCGGAAAGCCAGACCACAAGTTTGACTTCATCAAGAATCTGGCTTCCGATAAACGTCCCTTTACCCTGTATCCGGTAAATCAAACCTTCTTTCTCCAGTTTTTGAAGCGCTTTTCTTACAGTAAGATGGTTTACCCTGAAAAGACGGGAAAGTTCAGTCTGGCTGGGAAGTAAATCTCCTGGTTTACCCTTTTCAATTAGTCCTCGCACATATCTGGCAATTTCCTGAGAAGGTACCTTGACTTCTATCATGCCATAAATATACTATATATATACAAGCTTGTCAAGCACCACCTTTAGCCAGGTAAAGCAAGGGAGAAACTATGAGTACATCAGTGGCCCAAAATCTTCTGTTTTTTACTCTGGTGTTATTTTTTTTCCGGGAGGCGGTCGTGACTGCCAGTAATTATCAGACAGACTTCAAATTGGTAACAGAAGGAAACCAAACATCTCTTTTTGACGGACAGGAGAAGATTCTTACTTATTATCCTGATTTTGTTCGCTTCGGTTGTTTGAAACTTGTACCTGGTGGCAGAGAAATGTTTCCTCATCCGGCGATGAGATGGGGACCATACGGCTGGTTTTTTCCTTACTGGGGATATCAGGTGGGTAAACCCAAACAGGTTTCCTTCCACGCCTCAACCACTAAGGATAAGGCAAAATTTCGTCTAATAACAGAAATGGAACCATTTGGACTGATAAGTGACTGGCAGATGGAGGTAACTTATGATGAGCAGTTGCGCTGTTATTCTTATTATGTGAAAACAATAGCCACTGTAACAAAAGATTTAAACCCTGATACTTACCCGCCACTTTTCTGGGAATACTTTGACCTTTTCCCCCAGGGACTGTTTGACTATAAAACCGGACCTCAATTTTATAAGGACGGCACCAAAGTAAACTTCCCGGGACCAATGTGGGACTACATTGTCTATCAGAGAGGAAAAGATATCGGCGATTATTATGCCCAAAAACCTACCTGGGTAAAGGTTCCCCTTAATCGCCTGGTCACCAGCGCTTCCAGTGGAATCAAAGTAGCCAGAGATGGCTATATCGGGTTTATGAATAATCCTGCTGGCAATCCCATGGTACAGCTGCTGGGAGATACAGCTGCCATCACTACCATAGAGCAATGCAACTGGTTTTATGACCTTCATTTTCTTCTGGACCTTGTTAGCAAGAAAGAAGTTCCACCTAAAGGTTTTTCTGTCCAGGCGTGTTTCCGCATAGTTAACTTTGATTCAGTCATGACTGCTGAGGTCCTGAAAGAAGCCATTCTGGTCGGCTATCCTCCTGCAGAAAGGATTCAGAAGAGGTATCCAAGGTATGAGGAAACAGGCCTCAATAGCTTTGAAAACATCGTCACCATTGACGCACCCGAACACAGCAGAATATGGCATCCTTTCCACCATCACATTGCTGATTATCACCCGGGCGTGATGAGGATTGACTACAATCAGACACCGGAAAACGAATGCTCCTGGGTAACTAACTGCGCCAGGACAGGAACCTGTTCCTTACGGGTGCGAACAACTACCGAAAGTGTTGCTGGCTGGCAGACACCACTGTTTGACCGCCCCAGAGTACAGCCAGGAAAAAGGTATCGTCTTTCAGTTTATATCCGGACCGAAAACCTAAAAGGTAAAGGAGCCACCTTAGGATATTTTCCCGGGAAAGAGGAAAAGAGTTACAGTTTTTCTTCCAGACCAGAGGAGGCAGTAAAGATAAGACCAATCTTTGCCCCAATCTGGGTGAAAGAAACCAGTGACTGGACAAAGGTGGAAATTATCACTCCTCCTATGGAGGAACAAATCTTAGGCCGGGTACTGGAATGGGAATTAAGGGAATGTCTGATTCAGCCGGTCCTGTGGCATGAAGGAAAAGGTACTTCCTGGTTTGACGATTTTGTTCTGGAGGAGTATTCCGGAGAAAATCACTAAAACAAGGTGTGAAGAACCAGCAGGAGGTGAAAGTGGAGAAAAAATTTTTCATTTTGCTCTTTTTATTGTTAGTTGAAATGCTTTTCGCTTCCAGCAAAGTAGATTTGAAAGAAACTATACAGGACGGTAAGCGCATAGTAATAATGGAAAATAACATTATAAAGGTAGTACTTGTACCAGAAATTGCCAGACTTCCCCTCTCTTATTTCTACAAACCAACCAGCCAGGAAATGTTTGTCCACCCGGAACCACTTTCTACCCCCAATACTTCTCAACGTCATGTGTATTACGGTGGTATCATTGATTCTCTGCCCTGGGTTAGCGGCCTGGTTGAAGGAAAGGTAGATCGAGTTCGTTTCCCGGTAAAAGGATATCTTTACTTTTCCAAATGGAAAGACAAAACCGGCAGAACAAAACAATCTGTCTGGTGGCAGGGAGAAACTGAAATAACCTACCAGGACCCGGCAACAAACCAGCCCAGCACCCTCTTATTCCAGAAAAGGATAACCGCTTTTTCTCATTCTGCCAGACTTATGATGGATTATCTGATTCGTAACACAGGAAAACAAAAGGCACGTTTCACTTT
Organism: uncultured bacterium; assembly: GCA_964645405.1. Lineage (GTDB taxonomy): Bacteria > Ratteibacteria > UBA8468 > B48-G9 > DSTR01 > JAMWDF01. The sequence continues at coordinate 5,439 of CAZYCA010000002.1, forward strand.
TGACATTCACAGCCGTACTGCCATCAACAAATATGATGAAGGTGACTACTTCCATGCTCCTGGTGACCGCTGTTATCTCTATGAACTGGTAAATTTCCCTGAATTAGAAGCCAGAGGTTATCAGGTAGACAACTGGGTAGACTGGCCATTACCGGAAGCAACAGATTTCCGTCCTGGTAAGGAAATAAGGTACATCATGGTTTATCTTCCAGCAGATTGGTGTGTGGTGGGTGACGACAAAAGCAAAGAATGTTTATTCTTTGTGGCTGGTCCGGTGAAAATAGAAAGAACAACTGACCAGATGAAGATGGGTATTTTTATGACCAATAGCGGCTATGTTGTCCAGCCCTGCTTGAGTTATGCTCTTCAAGCGAATGCTCACCGGTGGGAAAGACCAGAAGAGACAGTACTGCTTGAACCCGGCGAAACCTGCCGGTTTTCTCTAAGCCTTGTCGCCTATCACGGGATTTCTCGCGCTGAAGTTATGAAAATTGATGCTGTGCTTCCAGAGGTCTTAGTGTTGACCAGACCGGTGATGCGTTATCTTGAGGGAGGCGAAAAAATTAGTCTGGATGGTGAAATACTCTTATCTGCGGCTGGAAAATTGAAACTACTAACGGGGAAAAAAGTTCTGGCGGAGAAAGAAGTTCAGCCTGGCTTTTTTTCTTTACAACAGTGGGGACACGTACAGGCTGAAGAAAAACCAGTCTCTTTATACTTTGAAGGCAGTAACGGTCCACAGTTAATCAGGACTTTTTCTCCTGGTTGGAAAGCCCCTTCCTGGAAGTTCCCCTATAAGTTTCGTAAAAAGCTAAAGGTAGAAAAAAATGTTGTCTCTGGTGAATTGAGGAATTTCCCTGTGTTGGTCTTGTTGAAAGATATGCATGTAAAAGATACCAGAAATTTCCTTTTCACAGCCGCAGATGGGCTTACCCCGCTGCCGAAAGAATTCCTTTCTTATGATAGCTGTACCAATACCAGCTCCTGGCGCGTCCAGGTCCCATTTCTCTCTTCTGAGAAAGACAACATAATTTACGTCTATTATGGTGGTCCAGCCAGAGATTTTAACCGTAAAAGTACTAAGGTGGGGGATGCCCACCACTTTCTCATCTGGTCTTCAGAAACAATTTCTGATTTGCGGACCACCAAGCAGAATCCTTTAACTCCTTCCATTAACGTTCCCTTAACTGGAAACTCTTTGACTGTCGAAGCCTGGTTTTATCAAGACGATGTCAGAGCTGAAAAAATGCAAACACTGGTAGCAAAATGGAAAGTGCAAAATTCCTGGGGAAAATTCACCGCTTTTGACGCTGGAAAAACATCTGGGCTTGATACTACAGGTTATCTTGGAGGTGTCTTTGACGGCCGTTACGTTTATTTTTCTCCCCAGCACGATACCCGCCAGCGGCATGGAAAAGTGCTGAGATATGATACTCAGAGAGATTTCAAAAATCTTACCAGCTGGGAAGCCTATGACGCCGGTAATACCTCTGGTCTAAACACAAAAGGATACTACGGCGCTGTTTTTGATGGTAATTATGTTTATTTCGTACCGAGGTTTGACGGTGTCGGATATCATTCCCGGGTGCTGCGTTATGATACTCGCAAAGCCTTTAGCCGCTCTTCCAGCTGGGAAGCCTATGACGCCGGACTACCCATTTCTTATCAATCTGCAGCTTTTGATGGACGGTATATTTATTTCGCCCCTGGCAGTGGTCAGGATAAAGAAAAAGGACATAGTGGCAAGATTTTGCGATATGACACCCATTCTCCCTTCAAACAAAAAAGCAGCTGGTCAGTTTATGATGCCGGTCAGAGTTTCGGGTTAAAAGCAAGAGACTTTGATGGAGCAGTCTTTGACGGCAGATATGTTTACTTTGTTCCGCTGAGTCACTCTGTTGTCCTGCGTTATGATACCAGGAAGATTTTCACAGAACCAGATAGTTGGGCTGTACACGATGCCGCAACTACAGGAATGGGTCGTTGTGTAGGAGGTATTTTTGACGGCAGATATGTTTACTTTGTACCCTATGGAAGAAGCCGGACTGTGGTAAGGTACGATACTGAAAAACCTTTTGAAGAAGATACCTCCTGGCAGTCCTGGAACATTGGCAATAGTTCAGACCTTGATACAGTTGGCTATGACGGAGCTGCTTTTGATGGCCGTTACATCTATTTCATCCCTTTTTATAACGAGGAAAGAATTTTCCACGGCCGGTTTCTGCGCTATGACACCTTAAAAGATTTCTGCAATGCGCAGGCATGGCAGGCAATAGATGCTGGTCAAACAGAGGGGCTTGTTACCATCGGGTATAATGGTGCTGTCTTTGATGGCCGTTACCTTTATTGTGTACCATGGCACGATGGTGCGGAGTTCCTTGAAACCGGCAAAATTTCAGGACACGGAAGGGTGTTGCGTTACGATACCACCGGAGAAAATGCTACTTTTGTTTTGAAATATATGGACTGCGGTCATAATGGTGGCCTGACTGCAGCTGTTCCCGGTCCTTCCTTTACTGTAGCTCTACAAAACAACACAGTCGCCACCGTGAGAGCCAGCAAAATTCCTTCTTCTGGATGGCACCATCTGGCTGGGGTCTTTGATGGTAAAGAAATCTATCTCTATCTTGATGGTGTCCTGATTAGCCGCCAGCGAGCCATGGGAAAGTTGCAGAAAAATAGTGTCCCTGTTACTATCGGGAGTCTCGCAGAAGGCGGCAGTTTCTTTTCCGGGAAGATTAAGGAGGTTAGAATCTCTGACACAGCCAGAAGTTCCTGCTATCTGAGCACCACCTACCGGAATCTGAAAGACCCGGAAACTTTTCTTCAGGCAGGACCGGAAGAGACCTGTCCTGAAGGGAAAAACACGGTTTCAAAATTCAGGCAAAAAGAATCCGGGCAGAATGAATAAAATAGGGTAGGTACTCAGCCAGAACCGGCTGGTTGAAATCGTCTACAAAAGGCTGGCCTGCTTTATTCATCTCTGTACCGCAAATCACCGGGACTTTCATATGCTGACAGGCCTGGAGAAAATTTTTTAGCCTGGCTACCTTTAATTTTTTTTCCTCCAAATCAGAAATATGCCAGTTTCTTTCGGGAATAATAGCCATCCCTTTTATCCCCTGGCTGAGAAAGAAATTTAGAAATAATTCCGTATCTTTTTCTCCTTCGCTGGTACCATCCAGCCAGGTACCGATGGGTATTCCACCTGCTTTTTCCATGCCAGCGACAACTTCTTTCAAAGAGGGAAAAAGTTTCTCCTCTGGTTCCACATATCCTGGACCGCCATACTTAATCAACCTGGTACGGAGAAGTTCCTGAAAATCCTGAGGTTTATTCTTTCTTAAACTGGCTATTTCTTGTTGCGGTCGCTGCAAAATCTCGCTCCAGAAAGCATCTACCTTAGCACCAAGTTTTGCTTCTGAAACTATCTGATAAGCCATAACAATATGTCTTTCTGTAGGATTACCTGATGGTGTTAAGGGAAGAACATGTTCCTGATAATTTAAAGATATTTCCCCTAAAAACCGGTTAACCCTTTCTATTACCATCAGGTTACGAGCCTGTGCCATGTTTTTCAGCCTGTAGAAAAATTTTCCTTCTTCACTTTTTTCCCGGGGGAAACTGGAAAATCCCTGACCGCAAAGGTAAAAAATTCCTGGCTCTTTGGGCGAGTTTATCACCAGGTTCCTGTACTCCGGAACAAAAACCCTGGATTCCAATCCACCAGCGGCTTTCACCCTTAGTGTCCTGGCAACAGTCAATGTCTCTTCCAGCCCTTCCAGTGTGTCAAAATCAACTGTTCCTACCCAGACCAGACCAGTCCTCCAGGCTTCAAAGACAACCCTTGCTGGAGACCATCCTCTGTAGTTGAAAGAATGAAAAGTATGTAGATGCAGGTTTAACCAGCCGGCATACTGGCGCTGCGCAACTATCTTTCCCTTTTTAATGCAGGAAAGAAGTTTTTGAAAAGATTCCTGCCTTACCCTGGCATCAAAATCAGAAAGACAGACTATCAAATTTTCCATAATTATTCATCATAACCTGAGAGCTTTTATCGGGCAAGTTTTTTCTTTCATGTGAAAAGGAAGACGCTGAAGTTTTCTTTTCTCTCTTTCTGATAGTAAAATAACATATGCTTCTGGCAAAATCATTAGTCCTGGGTCTTGCTGGCGGTTTTATCTCCGGCCTTACAGGCATGGGCGGTGGTTCCCTTTTTGTGCCGGTGTTTTTCTTTTTTTTTGACTTACCCATCAAAGTTTCCATAGGCACCAGCCTCCTGGTGATTCTTTTCTCTTCTTCTTCAGCCTTAATCACTCACTGGAGAGGAAACCAGGTCTGCGGATATCTTTCTCTTTCCATAATTGCCGGAGGGATTCTGGGAGCCAGATTAGGTGCTTTTCTCACCGCTATTTTACCGGATACTTTTGTTAAGTTTTTTTTCATCATACTGGTGGTAGTCACTGGATGGAAAATGTGGTCAGGACAGAATCAGCCTGATAAAGAAGAAAACCAGTTTTCACCCCCAGTACCTGTCTGGAAGGGACTACTGGTTGGTATGGCTGGTGGGGTAGTCTCAGGTATGGGCGGGGTAGGCGGTGCCATCATCATCGTGCCCTTACTTCATCTCTGTCTTCATGTGCCCATGAGAATCTGCATTGGTACGGTGCTGACTGCTGTCTTTTTCAACGCTTTCTCCGGAAGTCTCGGTTACTGGTCGGAAAATCTGATGGAAATAGAGATTGGTTTTCTGGTAGGTTTGGCTGCCATGGTGGCAGCACCTTTTGGAGCCAGAATGAGCATGCGGATGAATCAGGCTAAACTTAGAAAAATCTTTGCCATAGTACTGATTATCGGTGGGCTGGCTACTTTTTTGAAAAGATGAATCTACAACTGGGTATAGATGAAAATGGTCTTGGTCCTCTCCTGGGACCACTGGTTATTACCGGAATGCTTTTAGAAGGAAAAATTCAGGAATGGTTTCCCGGGATTGCCGATAGCAAAAAATTTTTTATTTCCTCTGTCAGGGAAAGCCGGAAAAAACTGGAGTTATTTTCCCTGGCTATCTTCCACGCTCTCCATGGCTATCTTCCTGAAAATCCCGCCTGTTTTATTAAAAACGTTGCTCCCCGGGCTGGCTGCCTGACAGGTACTGAGTTTTGCTGGTCCTGTCTTGCCTCTTCCTTCACTTACTGCCAGGAAGAAGAAATCATCAATCTTTCTGTTTCTTTGCGCCAGTGGGAAGAAAAACAGAAAGTGAAGCTAAAAAATTTGTACTGCGAGATATTTTGTCCTGCTTGTTTGAATGCTCTTTTTCAGCAGGGACATTCTAAATCCTTTATTGATTTCTGCGGTTTTGCCGAAGTTATTCGTTATCTGGCAACGGACACAGCTACCATCCAGGCTGGAAAAATCGGCGGCACAAAAAACTATCTTACCTGGCTGCGGTATAGTTTTCCAGAAGCCCGCATTAAAATCCTGAAAGAAACTCACCAGCTATCCACCTACCAGCTTATCTTTCCGGAGAAAGTCTACACTCTTAATTTCTCTGTAGAGGTGGAAAAAAAGTCTTTTGCCGCTGCTTCTGCTTCTCTTATCGGTAAGTTTGTCCGGGAACTTTTTATGGAAAGTATCAACAAAAAACTGGATAGCAACTTTCGTATTTCAGGTTACCGGGATAAAAAGACCAGGGCTTTTCTCATCGGGCTTTTGCCTCAACTGGAAGAAAAGAATATCCCTTCCCGTTGCCTGATACGAAATGCCTGAGAAGGAGGAAAAAAATGAAGGAAAGTCTCATAAAAATTGTTCTCGTCGGTTGTGGTGGTATCAGCAGGGCCTGGGTCAGACCCCTTCTGGAGAAGAAAGAAGCATCTTTGATTGGTCTGGTGGATATCAATCCGCAGGCAGCAGAAAAATTAGCCAGCCAGTTTAATCTGAAGAATGTTGCCATAGAGACAAATCTCACTTCTGCCCTTCAATGCCTGAAACCAGATGCTGTCTTTGACTGTACCACCCCGGAATCCCATTATCCAGTAGCCCTTACTGCTTTCCAGCACCACTGCCATGTCCTGGCAGAAAAACCCATGGCTGACACTCTTGCCCATGCCAGAACCCTGGTGGAGACAGCTGCCAAAAAAAACCTTGTCTATGCCATCATCCAGAACCGACGGTATAACCGCTGGATTAGAGGAATTGTCCGTCTGGTACGTTCCAGAAAAATAGGGACACTGACGACCTTAACCAGTGACTTCTTCATTGGTGCGCACTTTGGCGGATTTCGCGACAGAATGAAGCATGTACTTCTTCTGGATATGGCTATTCACACTTTTGATGCTGCCAGATTTATCTCTGGAGCTGACCCTGTTTCTGTTTTTTGCCGGGAATGGAACCCGGCTGGTTCCTGGTATGACTACGATGCTTCAGCCATAGCACTTTTTGAAATGACCGGTGGCCTGGTCTACTCTTACCGTGGAAGCTGGTGTGCGGAAGGAATGAACACTTCCTGGGAAAGCGCCTGGAGACTGATTGCCACGAAAGGTAGTGCCATCTGGGACGGAGGGGGTAACTGTCAGGCAGAAAGGGTGAAAGGAAAGACCGGTTTTAAAAGAGAATTAGAAAAAGTAGAAGTTAAATTTCCGGAGTTTCCTGCTTCTCAGGAAGGACACGCTGGCCTCATAGATGAGTTTCTCAGATGCGTCAGGCAGGGCAAGAAACCTCTCACCTCCGGAGAAGATAACATCAAGAGTCTGGCTATGGTGATAGCAGCGATAGAAAGCAGTCAGAAAAACAAGGTGGTAAAAGTCAGCTGGTGAAACTCAAATATAAGCCTGATTTTTCAGGTATCCCACATACTCGGAGACAGACTCTTCCAGTTGTCTGAAAACATGATTACAGCCAGCCATTCTCAATTTCCTTAAATCGGCTTCTGTAAAATACTGGTATTGATTTTTGAGGTTTTCTGGCATATCTATGTATGTAATCTGCGGTTCCATATTTAAAGCCTGAAAAAGTGCCCGTACTAAATCGTTAAAAGTTCGTGCTTTCCCCGTCCCCACATTATAAATACCTTTTTTCTCAGGATGCGTAAAAAAATACCACATTACCTCCACCGCATCCTTTACATAGACAAAGTCCCTTTTCTGCTCACCATCACCGTAATCCTGCCGGTAGGACTTGAATAAAAAGGCCCGTCCTTCCTTTCTTATTCTTTCATAGGTTTTAACAACCACACTTCTCATCTCTCCTTTGTGATACTCATTGGGTCCGAAAACATTGAAGAACTTAAAACCGGTTACCTTTCCTGAAAGGTTGTTTTGAATAACCCAGAGGTCAAACTTCTGTTTGGACCAGCCGTAAAGGTTGAGAGGTTTCAGTTTCAGGGAAAAATGGTCCTCATCAGAGAAACCAAACTCTCCCCGGCCGTAGGTGGCTGCTGAAGAAGCATAAAGAAAATGAACATTTTTCTGGAGAGCCCACTCTGCCAGACTTTTAGAGTAAAGATAGTTATTTTTCATCAGGTAGTCTTCATCTGTTTCTGTGGTGGAACTGCAGGCACCCAGGTGGACAAGAAAATCAATCCGTCCTAACTTTGTGGAAGTAAGTTTTTCTAAAAACTTATCCTTGTCCAGACAATCTATAATCTTTTTCCCTTTCAGATTCTTTTTTTTGTCCTCGTCAAACTCATCTACCACAATAATATCCTCCAGCCCGGCCTGGTTCAGCCGCCAGATAAAAACACTGCCAATAAATCCTGCGCCCCCGGTAACCACTATCTTCACTTTCTTCCTCCAGGTTTTTCAATATAACCTATGAGCGGAAATAACTCAACAGTGTGTTTCTCATCCCCCATCTATCGTGGTATAATTCAGATTGACAGGAGGCAGAATGAGAGAGAAAACATGGTTGACAGTACTTTTCGTAGTTTTCATGTGGTTTGCCTTTTCTTATGGTCAGGAGATGCAAGCTATCTCTTTGCCGAAACCTCAGACTAGTGGTGGCAAACCTCTTATGGAAACACTCAGTCTCAGAAAATCAGCCCGGGAGTTCAGCAGTGAAGAACTACCCTTACAAACTCTTTCCAATCTCCTCTGGGCAGCTTTCGGTATCAACCGACCGGAATCAGGTAAAAGGACAGCACCCTCAGCAGTCAACTGGCAGGAAATTGATATTTATGTAGCCACTTCCAGTGGGGTCTATCTTTACGACGCTAAAACCAATCAACTTAAACCTGTGGTCTCCGGAGACCAGAGAAGTGCGTTTGGACGGCAATCCTTTGTTAGAACAGCGCCGGTGGTACTGGCCTATGTAGCAGATTTCTCCAGAATGGGAAAAGCTTCACCAGGTGATAAAGAATTCTACTCTGCAGTTGATACTGGTTTCATCAGTCAAAATGTTTATCTTTTCTGTGCCTCAGCAGGTCTTAATACTGTCGTTTTAGGTATAGTGGACAGAAACACTCTGGCTACCACGCTTGGCCTTAAACCGGAGCAGAAGATTATTCTGACCCAGCCGGTAGGATATCCACCGAAAAGATAGGCACCCGGAAAATCTCACTCCACAAGGAAAGGATTAGCCAGCACTGCATAAAGAGGACGAGGATAGCCAATATTGAAAATTGCTCCGGCTTTGACCACATCCAGATTACCATTTTCACTGAGAAAATCTTTTTCTATCCATCCAGCCAGGCATCTGGCTACCACCAGACTGTGATAACCAATTACCATTTCTTTTTCCCACCGGCATTCAATGTTAGCTACGCATTCCCTGATGAGAGGAACTTTCACCAGGCTGGCTGGTTCCACTGATAGCCCGGCTTTTTCCAGCTCGCTTTCACTGGGTGGGATTTCCTCTCCACAAATTTCCGCTGCTTTAGCCAGAGACCGAGTGACAACATTAATCACCAGTTCCCCTGTCCTTTTAATATTCTGGTAAGTGTGGCTTGGGCGGCCAATGGCAATACCAATCTCGGTAGGAGAAAGATTAGTATAGGCGCCAAATGTTCCCGCATTGACAATGCCTGTCTGGTGAAGGGTGGTAATGATGATAATCGGCCTGGCGGTAACCAGTTTTGTCAGCCCTGCAGTGAGATATTTCTTTGCCATAGTCTGCTCCTTTCACTTCTATTTTACAGCAAAACAACATGGATATTAAAATATCTTGATGCAAATTAAAAAAATTTTTGTTGTTCCTTACTGTCATGCAGACTGGGCCTGGACTTTTCACCGCAGGTGGCACGAAAAGCGTTACGTCCTGATTTTCAAGGAAGTGCTGGCTCTTTGCCGCAAGCACCCGGACTTTCGCTGGTACTTTGATACCTACATTACACAACTGGAGCCCTTACTACGTTTCTGCCCTGATTTGCTTCCCGAGTTAAGGAAAAGGATTTATGACGGGCAGATAAATATCTGCGGCACCTTTACCAATCTCAGACCAAGCAGAACAGGTGAAGAAACCCAGATTCGGGATATTATTCTCGGGCAAAGAATCTTCCGTAAACTTTTTCCGCGAGCAAATCTTTCTGTTTATGCCTCCACAATTGATGTTTCTCTGGGGCACTATCAGATGCCCCAGCTGCTAACCCTGGCTGGATACCGCTACTTCCGTTTCTGGAGACCCCATGCTGCTCTTTCTGCTAAGAAGATTCCCCTGGAGTTTTACTGGCAAGGACAGGATGGCAGCCAGATTCTATGCTGCCGGGGAAGTTACAGTGGTCTCTGCTACCGGCATAAATTCCAGAAAGGGTTTCTGGAGGAACTGGCTTATGACAGTCAGCTATCGCCCACCGGGTTGCGCTGGCTCAGCCAGGGGATGGACGACTGTAGACCACTTCGTTCTGCTTACGAAGACAAAGAAATACCTATCTTTGACTTTATACGCAAATGGAACCGGACAAGAAAGATACCTATTGTTCTGGCTACCCCACTGGAGTTTTTTCAGGAACTGGAAAAGGAAAAACATAACCTACCCAGGGTCGCTACTTCCCTGGATATTTGTGAAGTGGCATACAATGTTGGCTGGGGTGGTCAACACGGTCTTTTCCATTACCGGCAGGAAAACGACCTGAATCTCAGACAGGCAGAAACATACTCTGCCTTAGCTACCTTCTGGCGGGAAAAGTATCCCCGGGTAGAAATGGAAAACCTCTGGCAACAACATCTGGTTACCTGTAGTCATGCTACTCAATGGTTATTTACCTCTGACTTTGAAGAAATGAAAAATTTAGCCTGCTATGTTGCTCTTTCCACACGCCGACTAAAAACAAATTCTCTAAAAAGCATCGCCAGTGAATTATCTTTCCCTGCTGGCTGGGAAGTTCTTCTTTTCAATCCTCTGCCTTACGAGAGAGAAGAAAATGTTGATTTAGTAATCTCTTTTCCGGAAAAAAACCAGAACTTCAGCCTGCAGGACAATTCAGGCAAGGTTTTTCTCTACCAGGTAAATGAGATTAACGACCGCGGCAGAAAATCAGTCTGGGAATATTTTCTCACTGCCCGGGTGAAATTACCTGCCTGTGGGTTCACCCCGCTTTACCTGAGCAAAAGAAAATCTTATTTCCACAGGAAAAAATATCTTTCCTGGAAACCAATCTGGGAAAATCAAGAACTGGTGAATTTAAAAGTCGGGGAAAATGAGTACCAGGCACCTGAAGGTTCAGGTTTTGGTACTTTAAAGCTTTATCATGTAGACACGGAAAAAGGAATTCTGCATGTTGGTCCGGTAAGCAGAATAGAAACTGCTAACTGGGAAAAGACTGAACAAAAACAGGATGGCGTGCTTTTTTCTCTCTGGGAAAGTTATGGCCAGATTGGACACCACAGCGTAATCCGGAAAATCCTTTTCCATAAAACTGAACCACGTCTGGAATTCCAGATAGAGATAAACTGGCAGCACCAGGACGGATTTATTGTTCTGGAATGGCCTCGCTGGAAAGAAAGCAAAATCGCTGGTGATATTCCTTTTGGTGTGGAAGAAAAAAACCTTACCCTGGAACCATTTAATCTTTCCAGTGGCAGAACCTGGGACACCATTGAGCGACAAAGAGAAAACCTTTTTTACGCTAAATCCTTTGTCTCTCAGAGTAACGGCTGTTCGTCCCTTACATATGTTAACCATGATGCCACCGGTTATTACCTTCTCGGAGATAAAACCATCAGCAATATCCTGCACAACAGTGTTACCAAACTTACCGGATGGGAAAGGTTTCTCAATCCAGGTATAAAAGGACTGGGACAGCATCGTTTTGTTTCTCACCTATTTTTTCTACCGGCTACATGTAGAAGTAACCATCTCGCGCGCCGTGCCCAGCAATTAGGAATTCTCCCGGAAAAAATTTCCGGCCAATGTATTCCTGCCGGTAAGGAAAAAATAAAAAGTCTTCTTTCCCTGGCTCCAGGAAATCTTATCTTTACCAGTTTCTACTGCGAGGGCCAGGAGTATGTCCTGAGATTTTACGAAACAGAGGGAAAGAAAACAAAAGCCATTATTCGCCTTGCCAGAGAAACAACCAGAATTTACAGGACCAACCTTCTCGGAAAGCAGAGAGAAGAAATCTACCCGTCTAATCCCATCACTACCAGAGTAAAACCCTGGGAAATTGTGACCCTGCGTTTCAGGTTAAAATAAATTTTTAAGGGTATAAGTCAGGGTTTTGTTGAGCATGCTTTTGCAATCCAGCCACAATCGCCTGCCACTTTCCAGACCAGCGAGCAGCAGGAATGTCTTCAGTAATACCTATAATCAGTCCGTCCCCTGATTCCACTTCGTTAAGAAGTTCTATGGTGAGTTTTTCCACTTCCCGGTCACTTTTCAGATGAACGAAGGAAGGAAATAATCCAGTTTTGTTCTCCCAATAGATTCTGCCAGTAAACCGCAGTTAGCATCAAAATGGCTGCCGATAAGTTTACCATGCTGGTGCATGATTTCTGTCTGACAAAGGGGAACCATACTCTCGTAAATGCTACCGTATCAGAGTGTGCCCCCTTCAATGCCATCTCCACTCTTTCTTTCGGTGTCATGAAATTTTTTAGTTTTTCCCAGGACAAGAACCACTACTTTTTATGGGAATCTGCTGCTGATATGTCTCCAAACAAATCTAAGGCTATATGTTTTTCAGATATTTCCTAATCTCCCTGGTTTTACCAGCCATTTTCCGGAGATTATGCGAGAAATATTCTGCCACCAGTTTTTCCATCAACATCTCTTTCTGGTGGTAAAGTTTCTTCAGTGGCCTGGGTTTTCTTCTGGCTAAACTGTAATGGCAGATAAGCGGAAGGGCTACTGTAGAATCAAGGTAACAGACAATAGCATCAGGAAGCATCTCCGGGTCAACCTTACCCCAGGAGACCGCTTCATGGGGAGTGGCTCCGGAAAGACCGCCTGTATCCGGTCTGGCATCAGTAATCTGGAGAAAATAGTCATGCCCTAATTCCCTTATCAGTAAAACTTCCTGTATCTGGGGTTCAGTCTGGAGTAAAAAGTTTTTGGGACTGCCGCCTCCTACAAGGAATGCTGCAGACTTCCCACCCGACCGTTTTGCGTGAAGGACAATGGATGTTGTCTCATTGACATCAATGCTGGGATTAATCTTCAGTTTGTTGCCTTCAATCTCCAAACCAGCAATGTTCATTCCGATAGTGGAATCCCCGGGTGAACTGGTAAAAAGTGGCACCCCTGCTCGGTAGGCAGCCGCCAGAATGGAAACCCCGTGCTGTCCAGTTTTTTTCTCCCAGGCATCAGCGTACCTGCCCAGGTGATGATAAAATTCACAGGTACCCATTTCTTTCTGAAACTCTGGCTGTACTAAAATCGTCTTCAGAATTTTGTCAGTTTCCATCAGGCAGTCAGTATAGCCAAGAAAGATATCGTATATCCGCACCACATCATTAACCCTTAAATCTCTATCATCCACCAGCGGTGAACCAACATGGAGAGGTAAATTGAAAGCAAAGTGTAGGTCGTGATAAAGATTAGCACCAGTGGCTACCATCCAGTCTATAAAACCAGCCTCAATCAAAGGTACAATTGTGGAAGGACCCAGACCAGCAGGAGTGAGTGCTCCAGCCAGGCTCATACCCACAGTGACATCTTCACCCAGCATCTTTTCCGTAAAAAGACGGCAGGCTTCCCTTAATCTGGCTGAGTTATAAGCTAAGAAAGCATTATCAATAAGTTCCTCCAGACTTTCCTTACCAGTAATTGCCTCTGGTAGAATCCGCCGGCCAGAAAGATACCTGAACTTGCGGGGACACTTCTTTTTTCTCAACCAATCAGGTAAGTCACTTAAATCTTTTCTCATTCTCCGGAAAGATTTCACTTTGCCCTCCTACTCCTATAGGTACCAACTTCTTTTTAATTTAACTTTATCCTGAAAAATATGTCAATAGAAACCCTTTTCCCCTTCTCTGACAGTTTTAAAATACCTCCCACCTTGACCGTTTCCCCTGCTGAAAATTAAAATGAACCATTGAAGGAAAAGCGCAAAGATTATGCAGGGACAAAAACCCAAGTTTCCCTGGGCAAAGTTAGAAATTTATCCAGATGGTGTAAGCTGGCATCCTCTTTCTGACCACTGCTGTGATGTAGGAGCCTGCCTGGCAACTATGCTGATTAAACTTCCAGTTTTAAGACAGAGACTGGCAGCAACAGGTAATCTGTCAGATTTAACCCCTGCTCAGATTCAGCGTCTTTCCATTCTGGCAGCCCTGCACGACATCGGGAAAGCTAATCGGGGTTTCCAGGCCAGGTGGAACCAGGATTCTCAAAAAGCTGGACATACCAGCGAAGCATTACAACTTATCCTGCCCGGAAGATTAAATTCTTCTCTTAATTTACACCTGCTTTCAGAATGGGTGGAAAACAGAATAGCCATTCTTCAATTACTGGCAGCCTCTTTTTCTCACCATGGTGTCCCGGTAGTGCCCAGAGACAGCCAGCACTTCTGGCAGGATGATTCTACCTACCAGCCGCTAACAGTGGTAAATCAAATTGTACAACAAATATTTTCCTGGTTTCCTGAAGCATTTGAATCAAAAGATGCGCTTCTGCCTTCCCATCCTGAGTTCCAGCACTTTTTTTGCGGACTGGTAACTCTGGCTGACTGGATTGCTTCAGACACCCGTTTTTTCCCCTTCTCTCAAGAAGGTGAAGAAAATCGTGTAGAAATAGCCACTGCTGCTTCCTTAAAAGCTCTGGCAAGTCTGGGTATGGATATCTCACTTGCAAAAAAATTTTTAATCCCGAAACCGCCGACTTTTGAGCATACTTTCCCTGGCCGGCACCCTTATCCTTTGCAACAGAAAATAGAAGAATTGCCCTTACCTGACGGGACAGGTGTTGTCCTGGTGGAAAGTGAAACAGGTTCAGGAAAAACAGAAACGGCTATCCGTTACTTTTTACGTCTTTTTCGTGCTGGTCTGGTTGAAGGTATGTATTTTGCTCTTCCTACCAGGTCTGCTGCTTCCCAGATTCACCGCCGTATAGTAAAAGCCCTCAGGTCTGTTTGGGGAGAGAATCCTCCACCAGTTGTTCTTGCTGTTCCAGGATACATCCGTGTTGATGAAGTAGAAGCAACAAAACTGGCTGATTTTGAAGTGCTATGGCCTGATAAAGACCGTTACCGCTATCGTGGCTGGGCAGCTGAACATCCCAAAAGATATATGGCTGCACCTATTATCATAGGAACGATTGACCAGGTCCTACTTTCTACTCTAACAGTTCCTCATGCCCATCTTCGTTCTTCTGCTTTATCCCGACACCTTCTGGTGGTGGACGAAGTTCATGCCAGCGACCCTTACATGACAGTACTTCTTCAAAAGGTGCTGCAGTATCTCTTATCCGTGGGAAGTCATATCCTGTTGATGTCAGCCACCCTTGGCTCCACTGCAGCCTGCCGTCTGCTAAATCCCTCTTCCGGGAATCCGCCTCCTCCCTTAGAAAAATCTCTCAAAATTCCTTACCCTGCTATTACCTATTCTTTGCTGAACAAAAACTTATCTACCATCTGCGTCCCTTCATCTTTACCTGGGAAAAAAGTTCGTATAAAACCAGAACCTTGTGCAAACCAGACTGAAGATATTGCTAAACTGGCACTGGACTATGTAAAAAAAGGGGCAAAAGTAGCAATTTTACGCAATACTGTTGCTGATGCTATCAAGACACAGGTAGAGATAGAAAGACAGTCTGGTCTCAACACACCTTACCTTTTTAGATGCCAGGACGTAGTTACTCTACATCATTCTCGTTTTTCCCCTCAGGACCGCATCTTGCTTGATAGAGCTATTGAGGAAAGATTTGGCAAGTCTTCTTCTCCCGGCGGTGCGTTAATTGTTTGCACTCAGACAGTAGAACAAAGCCTGGATGTAGATTTTGATGTTATGCTTACAGACCTGTGCCCTATGGATGTATTGTTGCAAAGGCTTGGTCGTGTTCATCGCCACAGAGAAACAAAAAGACCGTCTGGACTAACTGAACCTGTCTGTCATGTTCTTATTCCCGAACAAAGAAACCTGGATAAATATATTCAATCATCCGGTCCAGAGAAAGGTGAAGCCAGTGGTCCTTTCGGTTTAGGTACGGTCTACCAGGATTTACGTGTCCTTGAGGCTACCTGGCGCCTGCTTAATAAATACCCATACCTTTCTCTCCCCCAGCAGAATAGATACCTGGTGGAAAACACCACTCATCCTGAAGTTCTCCAGAGCATTACACAAGAACTGAAAGGACCCTGGGTTTATCATCAACAAAAAATGGAGGGTATCGCTTTAGCGCAAAGGCAACTGGCGCACCTCAACCTTCTGGATAGAAGCATACCTTTTGGGCAAGCCGATTGTCTTTTTCCGGAGCAAACAGGCGAAATTCTAACCAGGTTAGGAGAGAAGGACCGTCTTTTCCGTTTTTCTGAACCTGTAAGTAGCCCTTTCGGACAGGAACTAAGTACTCTTACTATTCCTCAGTGGATGACAAAAAATTTGACTTTTGAAGAGCCCATGGTAAACTCTATAAATATCCATGGTCAGATATTCTTTACTGTGGACAAAAGAAAATTTGTCTATGACCGGCTGGGCTTAAGGATAGCTAACGATGTGGAATCTTCTTACTGAGCAAGTTATCCACGTACAAGTTGCTGGAAACCAGAAAAAGTTATGTTCCCTCCCGGAAATCTTTTCGTTGCTGTGTAATAACGAAATTGTTTCTTTCCCTCATTTAGCTGCGTATCAAAAACAGTCCTGGTATTCTTTTCTTATCCAGCTTGCTGGTCTTGCCTTAGCTACTGCTGGGAGCGATAAATGTCCAGATCCAGGTGCAAATTGGCTTTCTCTTATTAGAAACCTCACGGGTAAATTTCCAGACGACCAGCCCTGGCATCTGGTAGTAAACGATTTAAGCCAGCCAGCCTTTTTGCAACCTCCTGTTCCAGAAAATTCCTTGAAAGAATTTGATGGTCCCTTCTTTTCCGCTGATGAAAACGATATTCTGGTGACCAGCAAAAATCATGATGTCAAGATGCGCCGCATCATCAAACCAGAACCCGACCACTGGGTTTACAGTCTTGTGAATTTGCAAACAATGCAGGGGTATCTGGGATTGGGTAAAGGTGGTAGAAACTATGGCATTAGCAGAATGAATGGTGGGTTTGGTAGCCGTCCCCTGGTTCATTACACTAAAAGCCTTCTCTGGGGTGAATCCTTTAAACGTGATTTATCCATTTTGCTCAAGGAGCGACAAAACCTCATAAAAAGTTACAACTTTCGTGAGCAGGATGGGGTTGGTTTGCTCTGGCTTTTACCGTGGGATGGAAAAACTTCTCTCTCTTTAACCGAACTTGACCCCTTTTATATTGAGATTTGCCGACGTGTCCGTCTTACTGTTGATAATGGCAAAATAAGCCTCTACCGCAGAGGCACAACAAATCCAAGAATAGCCAGTGAAGAAATTAACGGAAATACTGGCGACCCCTGGACCCCCGTGCATAAAACATCAGGTAAATCACTCACCGTCAGCAAAACTGGGTTTGAATACAGGTTGATGCAGAAACTTCTTTTCAGCAATGATTATTCCCCGGGTGTCTGTCAGAAACCAACAGAAACTGATACCACTATCAGGGCAGTTTGCCTGGCAAGAGGACAGGGACAAACTCAGGGATTTCATGAAAGAATAATTCCCATTGACCCCAGGGCTCGTTCCTGGTTTATCCCGGCAGAAAAAAGAAATCACTTGGGATGGCTGTCAGGCGAATATGTAAAACTGGCAGCTCTCATCAGGCAAGCCTTGCGCCGGTCTATAAAAATCCTCCTGAAGGCAGGCAGGGAAAAAGCCCAGCTACACAGTCGCTGGGATGAAACTTTACTCTCTCAGTTTGACAGAGAAGTAGACCAGATATTTTTCCCCTTTCTCTGGGCTGCTCTGGAAAAACCCGAACCGGAACAACTTATTTCCTGGCAGGAGAAAACAGCAGAAATAGGCAGAAAAATCCTTTCTTCCGCTGAGCAATCCTTACCTTTATCCACTGCCCTTCGTTACAAGGCAGTCGTCCAGGCACAGGCAGTTTACCAGGCTGCTGTGCGCAAGATTTCCCAAAGGGGTGAAAAATGACTTCCAGTGTGGAGATGAGTTTAACTGAGAAAAGCTTAGAAACATTGGTGGAGAAACTGGCTTCTACTCTTGCTTTCGCCGGCAGGGGAGAAATTGCCAGTCTACGAAGATTAAATATAGAAGAACCTTTTTCCCCGGAGTTCTGGAAGTATGTCGTCAGTTACATTAGCCCGGATAGACCTTTAACTGCAGAAGAAGAAAAATCCTGGGCAGCGATTATTTCAGGCATGGCTAAGATGGTGCCCTTTCATCATCGGAAAGGACGTTCTCTCGGTAAAGTGCTGGCGGAAAATGATTTTTCCGAGCAAAGGCTCTTGAAACTTTTACGGCTACAGGGACAGCATCTACGTGCCGGTATCCGCAGACTTGCCATCTTCCTCTCCTTTAGGGCTGAACCTTTTGACTGGACAACCATTGCGGCTCTGCTTCTTACACAGGACTCTGAAAAGAATGAGGAAATCAGAAGAAGAATTGCCCGTGATTACTTTCTAACCCAGAAACAAAAGGAGGCAAAAAATGGCTGAGTGTAGATTTCTGCAGATTCATTATCTCACCTCGTTTCCAGCAAGTTTACTTAACAGAGACGATGTAGGCCTGGCTAAACGAATACCTTTTGGAGGTATCAGTAGAATCCGTATCTCCTCGCAGTGTTTGAAAAGGCACTGGAGAACAGCAGAAGGACCTTTCTCTTTAGGTAGTTTGGGCACACCACTTTCTATCCGTTCCAGAAAAATCTTTGAGAAAGAAATTGTTGCTCCTTTGATAAAAGAAGGTTTCCCACAGGATTTAGTTGCCAGGGTAGTAAATAAACTGCAGGACCTTTTCCTCGGCAAAAGTAAAAAACGTGAAAGGTCTGTAGAATCCGAAGAAGATGAAACAGTTAGTACCGAGCAGCTTATTGTCCTTGGCCGACCAGAGGTAGAGTACATCCTTAAGACCGCCAGGGAAATCTTACAGGAGTGTGGAGAAGACAAGAAAAAGCTGGATTCCAAACTGAAAGAACTGGAAAAGGATAAGAACCTCAGAGAAAATTTTAAGGCTCTGGCTGAAAACTGTAAGGCAGTGCTGGGGCTTGACGCTGCCTTATTTGGCAGGATGGTCACCAGTGACATTCTCGCCAGAGGTGATGCAGCAGTCCATGTTGCTCATGCTTTCACAGTTCACACTGAAGAGACAGAGACAGACTTTTTCACCGCTGTGGATGACCTGCAATCAGAAACAGAAGAACTCGGTAGTGCTCATATGAATGAGACAGAGTTGACCAGCGGGTTGTTTTATGGTTATGTGGTAGTGGACATCCCGCAGCTGGTTTCCAACATTGAAGGTTGTGACAGAAAGGAGTGGCTACAGGCAGACCGGACACTTTCCGGTTCTGTAGTTAGCAGCCTCATTCATCTTATCGCTACGGTATCACCAGGAGCCAAACGAGGTTCCACTGCTCCTTACAGTTACGCCCAGTTTATGCTGGCAGAGTTCGGGGAAAGGCAGCCGAGAACTCTGGCTAATGCCTTTCTAAAACCTGTAGACTTATCCCAGCCAGATATTCTGAAATCTTCCATCTCGGCTTTATCCAGATACCTGAAGAACTTTGACCGGATGTATGGTCTGGAAGAAAAGCGGCGGGTGGTAGCTATGGTTGATACAGAAGACTTTCCGGCTGAACCGGTCCCATCGCTTGGTGAACTGGCAGAGTGGGCTAACAGCCTGGTGAAACAGGGGAAAGAATGAAAACTTTTCTGGTTCTTCATTTTCAAGCTCCTTTTATGTACTTCGGTGGTCTATCTGTAGACAATTACGGAGGCATCCGTCCATTTCCTCCGCTTTCTATGATAACCGGTCTTCTGGCAAATGCTTTAGGCTGGACACATAAAGATGGTTTGATGTTGAATCGTTTACAGGAGCGTCTTCTTCTTGCTTCCAGAATTGACCAGCAGGGAAAAGTCATTGTGGATTTCCAAACAGTAGACTTCAGCCAGGATTTTTTCAATGAAACCGGGTGGACAACATATGGTTACAGGGAAGATAGAACGAGCGGTTCTTCCAGGGAAACCCATATCAGGTACCGCTCTTATTATGCAGATTGTGCCTGCACTGTAGTTTTCACTTTATCACCAGACCAGGAATACCCAACTGTTGCTGAAATTGAGAAGGCTTTAGAAAAACCGCAACGGCCTCTCTTCCTCGGAAGAAAATGCTGCCTGCCAGCAACTTTGCTGAAACTGGGAAAAATGGAAACTCCTTTTCTTCTTGATGCTTTGCGTCAGGCTTGCCCTGTACTGCAGGACGAGGTTTCTGCACAACTTCCAGCATCAGAAGCAAAGGGGTTACAAACTGGCACCATTTTCCCTCTGTCAGACCTCCGTGACTGGGTTAACCAGGTTCATACCGGGGAAAGACTTGTCTGGGAAGGTAAAATCAGGCTGAAAAATGAATAACAAACCAAACTCTCTTTATTTAGTTCGCCAGTACCTTGACCTTCGTCGCCTTTTCACCTTTTTGGGAAGTGGAAGGATTCTCCCCAGGCAGGTTGATGCTGGCTACCTTGTTCACTGTTATCTGACAGAACTTTTTGGTCCCCTGAGACCACAACCCTTTGTCATTACCAGGACCTTGGGACCATGGCTGGAAGTATTAGGTTACAACAAGTATGACCATCACACCCTCATAAGACAAGCAGAAAAAAATCCTAAAAAAGACCTTCTTTCTGCTGTGCGGTGGGACAATTTCTCCAGCAAAAAAATGCCCGATTCATTTCCTGCAGGAAAGAACCTTTCCTTCCAGTTGCGAATCTGCCCTGTAGAAAGAAAAGCAAGAGGCTGCGGTCAGCACCGTCCTGGTGCGGAGATAGATGTGTTTCTCTCGGCTGTGGAGAGAAAACAGGAGATAACATCCAGAGAAAAAGTTTACACCGAATGGATTAAGAAAAAACTGGACGACACGGGTGCTGTTAAATGCCTTTCTTTACGGTTGTTAGGGTTTCGCAGGTCGCTATTTATCAGGCGTGACAACTTACGTAGATTTAAAACTCTGGAGAGACCAGATGTTCTCTGTCAAGGCTCCATCGAGATTAAAAATTCTGCAGCATTCCAGAATCTTCTAAAACGCGGTGTGGGAAGACACCGCTGTTTTGGTTTCGGAATGCTTCTTTTAACAAGGAAAAAGCTGGTTTAATGTTACAGGGACGATTAGGGCTGGAAACAGCCGGAATTGCTCACATAGATAGACATGGTTTACTCTGGCTTTCCCGCGGTAATCTTTATGTTGAAGATGGGACTTTGCGTTTCATTGCCTCACCGAATTCTGAACTGAAACCTGGTAACTATGCTATTCCTTTCCAGCGCGTTTCAATGATTCTCATTGGCCCTGGCACAACCATTACTCACGATGTCTTCCGCTTGCTTGCCCGGCATGGTACTTCTCTTGTGGCTGTAGGAGATGATGGCGTCAGATTATATACTGCACCCCCAATTGGACCTAATGATTCTGCACTGGCGCGGAGACACGTTTCGCTCTGGACTAACCCTGACACCAGGATGAAAATTGTCAGGAAAATGTATGCTCTCAGATTTGGCCAGGAACCACCTTGTAAAACTATTGAGGAGCTGCGTGGTCTGGAAGGTGTGCGGATGCGCGAAATGTACAACCTTCTTGCCAGAAAGTATGGCATCCAGTGGCAGGGAAGACACTATGACCGGGCTCACCCGCAAACTAACGATGACCCTAATCAGGCAATTAACCATGCAGCCACAGCCGTAGAAGCAGCGGCTACAGTTGCTGTGGTAGCTACGGGTGCCATTCCTTCTCTTGGCTTTATCCACGAAGACGCCGCTAACTCCTTTTCCCTTGATATTGCGGACCTGTTTCGAGATGAGATTACGCTTCCTGTTGCTTTTGAGGGCCTCCGTTTGTGCAAGGACTGTGGAACAGCTGATTTAGAAAGACAGGTGCGCAAACTTGCCGGTATTCGTTTCAAACAAAAGAAGGTTATTCCCAGGATGATAGACATAATAAAGGAAGTGCTTGCACCATGACAGTTATCGTTACCAGGGATGTAGCTGAGAGATTTCGTGGTTTTCTATCTTCCTGTATGTTAGAAATTGCTCCTGGTGTTTATACGGGACCAGGAATTAATTCCTCTGTAAGAGACCAAATCTGGCAGGTATTACAAGAATGGTTCAGTGTGATTGGCGGCGGTTCCATAGTGATGACCTGGAGCGATAAAACAGCACCTTGCGGCCAATCAATCAGAGTTCTGGGTTCCCCACCCGTAGAAATAGTTAACTACGACGGCTTCTTTCTTTCATTTCGTCCGGAAAAGCCTCTATCCCCCCAGGAAGAGGAAGACAAAAATACTGCTCTTTGAAAATTTAAGTGTGCGGTTTATAATAACTTACGGTCAGGAAGAGTTTCCCCCGCACACGCGGGGATAGACCCCAATAAGCTTTCCGAGGACCTTGCCCCTGCCCGTTTCCCCCGCACACGCGGGGATAGACCCGTATATATGGACGGACCTGTTGGCATATGGCAGTTTCCCCCGCACACGCGGGGATAGACCTGGTGACAGGTCCGTAAACAGGAGGGATAGGAGTTTCCCCCGCACACGCGGGGATAGACCTGCCGCAGTCCGTAAACAGGAGGGATAGGATGGGTTTCCCCCGCACACGCGGGGATAGACCGGCCTTCCGAGGTCCCTGACCTTGTCTGATAGGGTTTCCCCCGCACACGCGGGGATAGACCGCACTTACGCAAATCCCGGCATTGCTGGCAAAAGTTTCCCCCGCACACGCGGGGATAGACCTGCTGGACTATAAGACAAAAAAACCTAATATATGTTTCCCCCGCACACGCGGGGATAGACCTTTTTGTATTGCTGCAAAATCACTGTCTGTGAGGTTTCCCCCGCACACGCGGGGATAGACCTGATGGTAGTGGAGTAAGTGGTGGTGTAGGTAGGTTTCCCCCGCACACGCGGGGATAGACCCGCTTTCCGAGGACCCTGACCCTGTCTGATAGGGTTTCCCCCGCACACGCGGGGATAGACCCCTAATATATGGACGGACTGCTGGCATTTGGCAGTTTCCCCCGCACACGCGGGGATAGACCCCGGCAGAATAGGTTGAAGGCAGACAGTGGCGTGTTTCCCCCGCACACGCGGGGATAGACCTTGATGGATCAGTTAAATGGCGGCAAGAAGACCGTTTCCCCCGCACACGCGGGGATAGACCGCATGGATGGGAAATAGAGTATCGTTATTTCCCGTTTCCCCCGCACACGCGGGGATAGACCCTATCGAAGTAAGGTCATGTCTATCCATGAGGGGTTTCCCCCGCACACGCGGGGATAGACCTTTGACACGAGGCGGGCACATGTCGCATTCCTTTATGCGGTAAGAAGCACACAGATAAAATGAAAAATTAAGCCTGATGAGACAGGAGATAAAGCGGTTTCAGAAGGAGAAGT
>CAZYCA010000003.1:0-12289 GCA_964645405.1 uncultured bacterium
AACATAGTAAACAGGAAGGAGAAAGAAGCAAACTCCGGTGCGCTCTTGTAATGAGCAAGGAAACTATCCGCTTTCTTTCCCCTTCCTTAAAATCAAAACACTCAAAGGAGGTGAGTATTGTATGAGAAGTCATAGGGTTCCCCGAGGGTCTACATACTTTCAAAAAACCCTCTAAAGACTCTAACTTCATCATACAAGGAGGAAAAATGAAGAAAAGTATTAATATTGGTGCGACTGTAGCGGCCTGGCCTCTGGAGAAGAAACTGCAGGCGATAAAGAATGCCGGTTTTGAAGCCGTAGAACTGAATCTTACCGAAGATGGTCCCCTCAGTGTGGAAAGCAGCAAAAAGCAGGTCCAGCAGGTCCGGGAAACAGTGGAAAACTGTGGCCTGGAAGTCGCCAGTCTTCTGGCTGGTGCTTTCTGGCGTTTCCCTCTGAGCAGTCCTGACCGAAAACTCCGGGAAAAAGGAGAACAACTTCTCCGTAAAGGCATGGAAATAGCCTGTCTTCTGGGAACAGATGCTTTGCTGGTAGTACCAGGAGTTGTCCAGACAGAGTCAACAGGCACACATTATGTTTCTTACGAAAAGGCATACTCTGCCAGCCAGGAATGTCTGCGGAAAGCTGCTTTGCAGGCAGAAAAGACCGGTGTTTACCTCTGTGTAGAGAATGTCTGGAACCGTTTTTTACTCAGCCCTTTAGAGATGAAAAGATTTGTGGAAGAAATCGGTTCTCCTTTTGTACGGGTTTACTTTGATGTCGGCAATGTCCTGCTTTTTGGTTTTCCAGAGATGTGGATCAGAATTCTCGGTAAACTCATTTTTCGCGTCCATCTGAAGGATTTCAAAACAGGTGTGGGCACCGGATTTGGATTTTGTACTCTTTTAGAAGGAGATGTTAACTGGCCAGAAGTCCTGAAAGCTTTAAAAGAAGTTGGTTATGATGGCTACCTGACCGCAGAAGTGGGTCCTTACCGTTATTATCCGGAAACGATACTGGCACACACTTCTATCAGTATGGATAGAATCATGGGCAGGTAAACTTTTATGAACAGTCGGGAAAGGATTCTCCGGGTCCTTGCGGGGCTTTTGCCAGACCGGGTGCCTGTTTCTCTTTATCAGATTGACCCTTTTGATAACGGTAGTTTCTGGGCCCAGCATCCAAGCTGCGCCCGGTTATTAGAAT
This sequence comes from uncultured bacterium, assembly GCA_964645405.1. GTDB lineage: Bacteria > Ratteibacteria > UBA8468 > B48-G9 > DSTR01 > JAMWDF01. The sequence continues at coordinate 1,186 of CAZYCA010000003.1, forward strand.
CAGCCCGGCAGTTGCAGGACACCTTCCATTTCTACCAGCCGAAAACAGGCTTTTTCTTTTCTGCACCTGAATCCATTTCTTTAAAGGTGACAGAAACACAGGATACCAGTATTTCCAGGACAATTACCCTTACGGTAGAAACACAACTGGGTATCCTCACCCGGACAGCCAGGAAAACAAATGTTAGCAGCGTGGAGTGGGTACAGAAACCCTGGATTGAGAAAGTCTCCGATATAGAAAAATTTCTTTCCCTGCCCTACGTTCCCTATCGTCCTGATGTGACTGATTTCTACCAGCAGCAACAACAATTAGGCGATAAAGGGATGATGGTCATAAGACTTCCTGACCCGGCAGGAGTAGTGGGGACGCTCTTTGCACCCGGGGACTTCGCACGTTTTGCCTTAGATTATCCCAAACTGATTAACCAGCTGCTGGAAAAAGTTCAGGAGAGATTGTTACCGTTATACAATTACCTGGGAACAGCCCTGGACAACGTGATAGTCAGAATTCGTGGCTCTGAGTATGTCACCCCTCCGGCTCTCCCCCAGGAATATTTCCGTGACATAAAGCACATCTTCAACGACTATGTGATTCGTTATGACCGGGCTCTGACCGATGCTTTGCGCCGGGCAGGCAACCGCATTTACATCTGTTTTCACTGGCACGATTTTGTGGAATCTCTTGTTCCCCTGATTATGAGAATTCAACCTGACATTGTGGAACCCATTGCCAATACGCAGTTCAGCCCCAATACTGTCTTGAAGGCACGGCGTGCCTTCGGCAACAATGTTGTCCTCATGGGTGGATTAACAGGAGAGGAATTAGAATTTGGTGACCCGGGAGAAATTGAATCCCGGGTGAAAGAGATACTCTTACAGGGAGCCAGACAGGGACGGTTCATTCTGATTACCTGCGGGGTACCTACTTCGGTTCCTCTTTCCTCCATCACAGAACAAAACTATCTTACTTTTTTAATGGCTGGCAGCCGGTTAGGTGTCTATCCCCTGCGGTAAAAAAATTTCTTTTGCCTGACAGCTGCTGTCAGGATAAAATTAAACTATGTGGAATTTATTCTGCCTGGGTATCTTTGCTTTCACGGCAGTATTTTCCTATCTTCTTGTCTTTCCCTGTCGAAAATTAGCCCGTTTATTAGATATTGTGGATTACCCTTCCCCGCGGAAAGTACACCTGGAACCGAGACCGCTGCTGGGAGGACTGGCAATCTACCTTTCTTTCTGTCTGGCGGTAGCAGCCAGTCTTCTGCTGGTAAAAATTGATTTGCTCCCCTGTTTTGTCAAACCGTATGTACCGGGAATCCAGAAGGTAACAGGTAAAATTTCTGCTGTCTTAACCGGTGGTTTGCTGGTAGTAGGTTCTGGTCTGGTGGACGATGTTTTGGGACTGAAGCCCGGGCAGAAATTATCTCTTCAGATTTTAACCAGCGCCGTTATCTTTGCCTCCGGTATCCGTATCTCTATGCTGGTAGAGAACTTTTTCTGGTCAGCAGCCGTGACCATCTCCTGGCTGGTATTCATGATGAACAGTTTCAATCTTCTGGATAACATGGATGGGCTCAGTTCCGGAGTAGCTCTGGTGGCTGGCAGTATTTTCCTTCTGGCCGCTATCAATCAAGGGCAGGTCTTTGTTTCCACCATTTTGGCAGTATTTTTAGGGAGTGTCGCTGGTTTTCTGGTGCATAACTTCCCCCCAGCAAAAATTTTTATGGGTGAATCAGGCAGCAGTTTCCTTGGTTACTTTTTGGGTACCTCTGCTGTTCTTTTAACCTTCTACCATTACAATAAAAGCCAGACATTTCTGCCTTTTTTCACCCCTGTTGTGGTCTTTGCTGTTCCTTTTTTTGATACACTTTCTGTCATCTGGATACGATGGAAAAGGCATCAGTCTATCTTCCAGGCAGATAAGAATCATCTCTCCCATCGGCTGGTAGACCTGGGGCTCAGCCAGAAACAGGCGGTGCTGGTAATCTATGGATTAACCTTCTGTACAGGCCTGGGAGCTTTGCTTCTTCCCCATCTTGACCTGGTGGGCGGAATTCTGATTCTGGTACAGACTGTGGCCATTCTGGGAATTATAAGTGTTCTGGAAACAACAGGAAGGAAAAACAATGTGCCGGCTAATCGTCAGTCTTGACCTGGCGCAGCGTAAGGATATTCTCCAGCTGGTGAATAAACTCGGTGACCTGGTGGAATATTACAAGGTAGGGATTGCCCCCTTTACTTCCTGTGGAGTTTCTTTAATAGAAGAACTCGCTAAGAGAGGCAAAAAAGTTTTTCTGGATTTGAAACTTTTTGATATCCCGCATGTAGTAGGTCAGACCATAACAAACCTTGCACACCTGAATATGGAACTTCTTACCCTGCATATCCTGGGAGGATACAAAATGATTGCCTCCGCAGTAGAAGCCAGAATAAAAACTTCTTCCCGGGTTAAGCTTTTAGGTGTGACCATCCTTACCTCTCAGGAAAAAAGTGACTGGCAGACCATAGGGGTGGACCTGGAAACAAATCAGATGGTGAAGACTCTGGCGTGTCGGGGAAAGGAGTGGGGTCTGGATGGAGTGGTTTGTTCTCCTCAAGAGTTAACACTACTGCGGAGTCTCTGTCCCCCTCCATTTTTGCTCGTCTGTCCTGGAATAAGAGGGAAAAAAGAAAGTGATGACCAGAAGAGGATAGCTTCTGCCAGTCTCGCCGCTTCCCAGGGAGCAGATTTCATTGTGGTGGGACGCCCAATTTATCAGGCTTTAGACCCGGTTTCTGCAGTCCAGGATATTCTTAAGGAGATAGCTTGTGAAGAAAAGGGCATGGATTGAAATATCCTTAAAAAATATTGCTGCCAATCTGAAAAAAATCAAACAGTATACCGGTAAGAAAGTTATCGCCTGTGTCAAAGCCAGCTGCTATGGCCTTGGTGCCAGGAGAATTGCTCCCTACATAGAAAAATTTACTGACTGGTTAGCCGTAGCTACGGTCAACGAAGGTATAGAATTACGAGAAGCAGGTCTGGTAAAACCTATCCTGGTTCTTGGTCCGGTCCTTCCTGAGGAAGTAGTACCGGCAGTCAGACACAATCTAACCCTGACCATTTTTTCCAGGCCCATCCTGAAGGAAATCGCCTGGTGCGTAAACCATTTTCAAAAGGAAGTCTCCGTCCAGGTGAAGGTGGACACCGGGATGGGCAGGATAGGATTAAGACCAGCACAAACAGCCAGATTTCTCCGGGAAGTTAAAGAAATTAAAGGAGTAAAGCTGGAAGGAATTTTCACCCATTTAGCCACAGCAGAAAATCCTGACAGAACCTATGCGCACTTTCAGCTGGGGCTTTTCCGTCAGGTTCTCCAGGACCCTTTAGCCAGCAGTCTTGCGCTCAAGCATGTAGCAAACTCTGCTGCTGTTTTAAACCTGCCAGAATCCTGGAAACCTTTTGATATGGTAAGGGTTGGTTTACTGATGTACGGGGTTTATCCTGAAGAAAGGTTCCGTCAGATTTTGCCGCTGTCCTGTGCACTCAGGGGATTTGCCAGGATTGTTTTTGTCAAGCAGGTACCGGCAAAAACAAAATTAAGTTATGGTGCCACTTACCAGACCACAAAGAGCTGCCGGATTGCTACAGTAAGCCTGGGATATGCTGATGGTTTTCCCCGGGCGTTATCCAGTAAGTTCAGTATGAGGTGGAAAAAGAAGAAAGCGGGTGTTGTTGGTACTATTTGTATGGACCAGACCCTTCTGGATGTCAGTGGTTTAGCTGTCCGTCCGGGAGATGCTGTCTGTTTCCTCAGAAAAGGAAGCGTGGAAGAAATGGCCCGGCTGGTACCCACTGTCAGCCAGGAGATACTCTGCGGTTTTGCCAGTCCCAGACTGGAGAAGATTTATCGGGAATAATTTTGTCTGAAATAGATGTGTATGGTATAATGAAAATCAAATTACCTGGAGGTTTCATGGCCCTGATTGAAACTAAGGAACTGACAAAAATCTATGAGCTGGGATGGAAAAAGAGGGTTGTCGGCTTAAACCGGGTGAATCTGGAAATTGAACAGGGAGAAATTTTTGGTATCTTAGGACCAAATGGTTCCGGAAAAACAACCTGCCTGAAATTACTTCTGGGGGTGCTGTTTCCCACTTCCGGTGAAGCCCTGATTATGGGTAAAGGACCGCTGGACGTAGAAATGAAAAAACATGTTGGTTTTCTCCCGGAGAATCCTTATTATTATGACTACCTGACCGGACCAGAACTTCTCAAATTTTATGGCCGTCTTTTTGATATGCCTTTAGCTACCATCAGGAAAAGGACTGAGGAGTTACTTAACCTGGTGGGTCTGGCTGAGGCAAAAAGACTGGCACTCAGACACTATTCCAAAGGGATGCTGGAAAGAATTGGTCTGGCTGCCAGCCTGATTAACGACCCTGAAATTTTGGTTCTGGATGAACCCACCACCGGGCTGGACCCGATCGGCTGCAAGGAGACAAGGGATTTATTGCTGCAACTGAACAAACAGGGAAAAACCATTCTTCTTTCCAGCCATTTTCTTTCGGAAGTAGAAAGGGTTTGCAGCCGGATTGCTATTTTCCACCGGGGTAACCTGATTGAACTGGGAACATTGAAAGATTTACTCGGTCAGTATCAGGCCAGCACCCTGGAAGACCTGTTTGTGAAATCCATAGAAAAGTTTGACCAGCAAAATCCAGTTCAGTAAAAAGAAACAGGAGAGAAAATGAGGAAAGCATGGGTAATCGCACTGAATACCTTTAAAGAATCACTGCGCAAGCGTACCCTCTACATAGTTCTGGTCTTTGGTCTGGTGGTGATTGGTGCTTCTAAGTTCTTTTCTTTCCTGACTGCCCAGGAAGAATTGAAAATGATTCAGGATGTGAGTTTTTCGGCTATTGAATTCTTTGGTGCTTTGATAGCCATCTTTGGAGCGTTAGGGGCTATCTCCTCGGAGATTGAAAAGAGAACCATTTATACCCTTCTGTCTAAACCCATTACCAGGTATCACTTTGTCATTGGCAAGTTTATCGGTCAGATTTTAATCCTTCTGGTTAACTTTATCCTGCTGTGTTTGTTTTTTATTGGTTTACTCCTTTTTAAGAAATTTACGCCCCACATAGAAATCTTCAAGGCTCTCTTTCTGATTTTTGCGGAACTGCTACTCATCAGTTCCATCACCCTGGCTTTAGCCACTTTCACCAGCGATGCCTTCAACATCATCTTTTCTTTTTTTCTTTACATTGTCGGTCATCTCACCAGTTATGGCCGGCAGCTGATGGAACGCACAGAAAACATTATCCTGAAAGGGCTGGGTGATATGCTTTATACCATTGTCCCCAATTATGAGAACTTTGCTATCCGGGATAAGGTGGTGGTGGGGGTACCTGTGAGCTGGCAATATGTGGGGAAAACATTTTCTTACGGCGTGATTTATATTGCCATTGCCATCCTGATTGCTATCTACTACTTCCAGAAGAGGGAGGTATGAAAAAAAACTGGATTAACCTTTTTGTCGCTCTCTTGCTCTTCATTCCCTTACGTTTTCTTCAGGTAAGCATTGACTATCATAGAAAGCTGGAAGACCTGGAAACAGGCTTACTTCTTTTGCCGGGACAGGCAGCAGGAAGTTTGGTCCTCAGCGGTTTCAAAGGACTGGCTGCAGATCTTCTCTGGTTGAATGTGGAAGAGTACTGGCATTCCGGACAGCATTATAAGATGCTGCCTTTGCTGGAGGCGGTCGCCTGGTTACAGCCAACCTATATTACGGTGTGGGCTGTTGGTGGCTGGCATATGGCTTACAACATTTACGTACAGGTCGGCCAGAATGAATCTAAACTTTCTGAGGAACTGGAAAAAATGAAGCAATCCTGGAGCTTGCAGGAAAAAACTAAGTACCGGGTTCTGGAGGAGGCACTTGCAGAAAACAAAACCATCCTGGAGCAGCTGGATAAAAAAGGAAAAACCGATGAACTGGTCCGGGATTATCTTAACCGTCTGGAAAACTACGAGCAAAAAATAAATTTACTTGCAGAAGAGGAAAAGGAGAATAAAGCTATAGAAACAGTGAAAAGTTTGCTGCATATCCCCAGGAACAAAATCTACTGGTATCAGCAGGGAGTCCAGTTCCTGAAAAAGGGCATCACTTATAATCCGGACAAGTATGACCTTTACTTTGAACTGGGCTGGACTTATTACCACAAAGGTATGGATTATCCCAATGCGGTAAAGTATCTGGAAAAAGCCATCAAACATCCTCATCCTGACTATGTAGATGATGTACTGGCTCACGCCTATGAAAAAAACGGTCAGATACAAAAGGCTATTGCCCAGTGGGAATATCTCATGGAAAAGGCTCCTTCATTTCGCAGTATCGCTGAGCGCATGATTCATGATTTAAAGACTAAGGGAAAAGCTACACCCTGATTAATTCTTCACTTTTTTCTAACCATGCCGAAAGGACAAATTTTTGTTCTCTCCGCCCCTTCCGGGACAGGTAAAACCACCATTGCCCGTTATCTGGTGAAAGAAATACCCGATCTGGCACTGAGTATTTCCCTGACCACCAGAGTTCCGCGGGCTGGAGAAGTAGACGGTCAGGATTACCATTTTGTCTCCCGCAAACAGTTCCAAAAGTTAATCAAAAAAAAAGCCTTTGCGGAATGGGCTAATGTCTTTGGAAACTACTACGGGACACTCCGTTGTTTTATCCAGGATAACATAGAAAAGGGCAGGCCGGTGCTGTTGAACATTGACATCCAGGGTGGATTACAGATAAAAAAACTTTACCGGGCAGCCAAACTCATCGGGTTGTTACCACCTTCCCGGAAGGAACAGGAGAAAAGGCTGCGCCAGCGTGCTGATTTATCTGAGGAAGAAATCAGGCGCCGGCTGGAGGAAACGAGAAAAGAAAGGCAGACACTCCTGGAGCACTATGATGTTCGTTTTATTAACCGGAACCTGAAGACCACCTGTGCCAGGATAAAAAAATTTATTCTGTCACATATTAACAGGTAGTTTTACCTTTTCACCATCTGTCTCTACCATGAACCAGTGGAAAAAGAATCTTTATATCACCTGGATAGCAGAAACAATCTGTCTGATGGCTTTTTCCTTTGTTCTGCCCTTTCTGCCTTACTTCATCCAGGAGTTAGGTATACGAAATCAGGAATCAGTAGCGCTGTGGTCTGGCTTTCTCGGCACTGCTACTCCTTTAGTGATGGTTATCTCCGCACCTTTCTGGGGAGCATTAGCTGATAAATATGGCAGGAAGGTAATGCTTACCAGGGCTATGTTTTCAGGCTGTTTTATTCTGGCACTCATGGCGATTGTCCGGACTGTCGGGCAACTACTGGTTCTGCGTCTGGTGCAGGGGGTACTGACCGGAACTTTCGTAGCCGCTGTTGCCCTGGTAGCCAGCCAGACACCTCCAGAGAATTCGGGATACAGTCTGGGATTGATGCAAACAGCTGTTTATGCTGGTTCTTCTCTGGGACCACTTTTAGGTGGTCTGGCTTCAGATATCTGGGGCTACCGTTTCTCTTTCCTTTTTTCCTCCCTGACCCTGGGACTGGCTGGTCTTATGATTCTGGTGGGTGTGGAGGAAAAATTCATGCCCCGGCTGGAAAACAGGACAGATGATACTTCCGGTACAGGTCGGTTCTCTCCCCGTTTTAATCTCTGGCTTCTTCTGATGGTACTGCTTATCTTCCAGCTATCCGGAACTATCATCTCTCCCATTCTACCCCTTTTTATCCAGAAGATGGCATTTTCTTCAAAATACCTGGCTTCCACGGCAGGCTCAGTTCTGGCGGCAGCAGCAGTTGCCAGTGTGTTCTCAGCCATTCTGGTGGGTAAAATCAGTGACCGGACAGGTTACGAGAAAATTCTCCTTCCCCTTCTCTTGCTTGCAGGTTGGCTCATGATAATGCAGGCTTTTTCCCAATCTGTCCGGCAGCTCTTTCTCTGGCGTGTCGCTTACGGATTGGTCTCTGGAGGAATCATGCCGCTGGTTAATTCTCTCATCAATCTGGCAAGTGAAAGGCAACATCTGGGAAAAGCCTTTGGTCTGGTGGGTAGCATTTCTGCACTTGGTTCCGGGATGGGTCCGGTCCTGGGAGGAACAATTTCTTCTCTCCTGGGTATTCAGGCACCATTTCTCTTTGGTGGAACGCTACTTTTGCTTTCCGGGTTGACCTTCTGGGGAGTAACTGCTTTGCTCTCACCGGAGAAAAATTAGCCAGATAAATTTATTTCAGATAAGGAGCCAGTTTTTCCTCCAGTATCTTCTCCGGGACAGCACCAGTAACCTCATCCACCTTCTGGCCGTTGTGAAAGAAAATCAGGGTCGGAATGGAAAGGATATTAAAATCGTTCGCCAGGCTGGTTTCTTCATCCACATTCACCTTGCCAAAGACAACCCTGCCAGCCATTTTTTTAGCCAGACTTTCAATCACCGGGTTCATGAGCCTGCAAGGGCCACACCAGCTTGCCCAGAAATCAACCACCAGAAGAGGATACTTCTTTACTGCCTGCTGAAAGTTTTCTCCTGTCAGATGCAGCGGCTGTTCAGGGCTGGCATTAAGTTCTTCCCTTTTTTCTTCCATCTTTCCCCCTGGTAAAGTTTATTCAAAATACATGTTTTTCGCCACCAGATAATCAAAATCTTTTTCCACTTCATTCGTCCTGATATGTTCCACCCGGCCGGCTATTTCCTCAGCAGTTTTGCGGCAGTCACGACACAGAAGCATCTCCCTGGCACCTTCCAGAGCACCGTTACCAATCTTGACTACAATTTCCTGGTTAACCTCTGGAATAAGACCGATAGCCATAGCATGAGCCGAGTTGATAAAATTTCCAAATCCACCGGATAAATAAACTCTCTCTAATCGGTTCACCTGTGTCTGGCAATATTTCAGCAGAACCTCTACACCGGTTTTGACAGCTGACTTGGAAGTAACCAGCTGAAAGATATCCTGCTGCGTAATTTTCAATTCTCCGGTAAGAAAAAATTCACTTTTTATTCTGGCTTTCTTATCCATCAAGCCATGCCGGAGAAGTTCTGCCAGCAAATCAATCAGTCCTGAGCCGCAGACACCCACAGGATACTTGTTACCAATGGTGCTGTAAACTACCTTGCCGTTGTCCAGATGAACTTCCTTGATGGCACCCTCAATCGCGCCTGTTCCACAACTAACTGTATTTCCTTCAAAGGCACCACCAGCAGCACAGGAAGTTGCCACCAGCCGGTTCTTATTTCCGAGAACAAGTTCCCCATTTGTTCCGATATCAATCATAAGAGCAAGTTCTTCTTTTTTGTACATTTCACAGGCCAGAATATCAGCCAGAATATCAGCCCCTACATGACCACCGATTAAAGGTGCCCCATAAACAAAACCTTTGCCATTTACCTCCAGACCAAGCTCTTCCGGTCTGACAGTAACTGCCTGCGGACAAACTGGTTCAAACGGCTTCAAACCAAGAGAGGAAACATCCAGCCCCAAAAAGATATTACGCATTGTGGGATTGCCTACGACGACTGTATCATAGATGTAATCGCCCACAGGTTCATTCGCCTGCCTGCTCAATTCCTGCAAGCCGTTATTGATACCTGTAATGACAGCCTTCTGTAACTTTTTCAGTCTTTCCTGCCTTTTGTCCGGAGAAAGGTAGGTCCTGGTTTCCTGGTCAACCATGGTATAACCAATGCGGGAGATAACATCATTGCCGTAAGAAATCTGGGGGTTGGTTCTGGCTATGGTTGCCAGGATATTACCTGTTTCCAGGTCAACCAGGTCAAAAACAAGTGTGGTTGTTCCTACATCTACAGCCAGCCCATAAATTTTACCCTTATACTCATCTATCTTCTGGCCATTATAAAAAACTTCGTTTCCTTTCCGGTGACAGGCAGGACACACTGGTACTTCTCTTTCCATTCCGTATTTAAGAATTTCATAGTTACCAAAATCTTTGATAAAAACAACAATATTCTCGTGGTCTTTAATAATCCGCGCCTGACACGCCAGCCTTTCCTTTTCATTCAGAGAAAACTTTTTCTCCGCAGCTGTTAACTCATTCAGATTACCACTGCCGCTTTCCACCCGCACCACACACTTACCACAGGTTCCCTGTCCTCCACATTCCGCGTGAATCTCCAATCCCAGAGTCCTGATGTAATCCAGGATGGTCAAACCCGGATGGACTTTTACACCATCCTTTCCCTTTTTATACTGTGGAAAAAAGATAGTACCCATGCTTTTTTATTTTAGGCTTCTTGCCCATTACTGTCCAGTAAAACTTTTTGACAATTCAGCCTGTTGAGACCGAGCCGTTGAAGGAAGCATCATATAGTTTCAGCAAATATTCCGAACAAAAAAGTCAGTTAAAGATATTAGCACAATATTCCATCAGATGCTAAGGATGTTGCCAGGGGATGAATCTGAGCAGGGGGTAGCAAAACAACAGGCAGCAGATATACCAACGGCTGAGGACGGATGCTTTTTCTCATCTGTTAAGGAAATGATAGTAGCTACAGATGCAAAGCAACAGGAAGTAAAAGTAGCCAGGGATATTTTTTGCCCCTGTCTTGTGGGACAGCATACATAGATTCCTGATGGCTGTATAGTCCGAAGAGGCAGGGCTGGTGTGGTCCAAAAATAATCAATACTGTCAGGTTTAAAATAAGGGTGTGATGCTGACCGAACAGGGGGGCGAATATAAGGAAGAGTTACGCTAAAATGTGCAAAGCGAAAGTAGCGATTGAGGCAATCAATGGCGAGAAGACACCGGCGCAACCGGCTCTGGAAAAAAGCGCAAGGAACTGGTAACATCAACCTGACCTCCGCATTTTTTAGGCACTGAACCCGCCGAAGGAGTATAGGACCGAAGATAATCAAGGGAGCTGACAGGTTTTTAAATATGTGCCGAAATAGACATAAAGGGAGGAGTGAAAATGGGGAGCGAATAGAGGAGTTTTATAAGGAAGAAGGTGTTTGGTAAGAACGAGTATGCGTATGGTAATTCCGTACTATGACGGGAAGAGGAAGCAGATTCGGCAGCATGTGAAGTATCTGGGTAAGGTAACGGGAGAGGGGATTCAGCG
>CAZYCA010000004.1:0-4613 GCA_964645405.1 uncultured bacterium
GGTAATCTCCTGTGTCTCTGCCTGCCTGTAAGGAACGGATACCTTCAGAGAAATCCCTTCCTTGCTGCCATAAACAGGTTGACTCCGACCATCTGCCGGCTCTACCATCATCTGCCCCTTCCACGAAGGGTTGAACCAGAACTTGTAGGGGTTGTTCAGAACACGGTACTGTTCTGCAGGTTCTCCGCAGGTCTTCCAGGAAGAATCGTCAAAATCAACCCCTGCCCAGGGGTTGCCAGAAATAAGCGCCTGATAAGAAGGAATACTTTTATCACCAGGCCATACCTTCCATGTTTCAGTATCTGTATCAAACCTCAGGTACGTTCCATTTTCACACAGGATTGCACCATCAACCAGAAGGTACCCGCTAGCCCAACCGGAAACCCGCACACCTATAACATTTTTCCCCTTATGAAAGAGTTTCGGGTTCAAATCGTAATTCCACAACTGCCTGTCTTTACAAACCGGTCTTGACCTCAATTCCTTCTTCCCGTTTATGAAAACTTCGTAGAAACCGTAAGAAGAAATCGAGATTTTTGCCCAGCGTACAGGACCTGGCAACTCAATTACCTTGCGGTACGCGACGCAGCCGCCAGCTGGAACTGGCCTTATCCAGTCAATCTCAACCTGGTTTCCAGGGGTATCACTTGCTATCAGAAATCCTGTAATTGGCACGGAAGCGGCGACCTTGAAAAAAATTTCTTGCCACTGGTCACCCTTTACCGTGACTTTTTCGGAGGTACAGTTTCGTGCCTGGCCATACCCTCTCTCAGTTCTCAATATCACATACCAGAAGGATTCAGGCAGAGACTGTTTCATCCGAACCATCACGCCGGCGGTTCCTTCCGGTTGTTCTCCCCCTTCTGTCACAGGCCAGCCCAGCCTAATCGGCGCCTGGTCCTCTTTGAAATCGCCCCAGGATAGAATCGCCTTTTCACCTGTTGTTTTGAACTGAAGGGTACCGTTTTTTACGACAGGAGATTCCACCCCTGAGTGTTCTGCCATACCGCAAAGAGTTCCGTCATCAAACTCCCAGCGGACAGGGAATGTCTCCAGGGAGTATTCATAGACAAAAGGCATACGACCGGATACCGAAGCTCCCTGTAAAACAACACCTTTCAGGTGACAATTTTCAGGCTTCAACCCCTCACTGGACATAACCTGAAGAAGTAATTTTCTTCTGTGCTCCTTTTGCTCCGGCGTGAGTTCCTGAGAAGTACAAATCTTAATACCCAGAAACAAAATAGCCACTACCCCAAGGGAAACCACTTTCTTTCTCATTCTTCCCCTTCTCCTTTTCTTGACTTTTCTTTATTGTTTGCTTAGCCTTCCAGTGCCTTTAATGCTTCTCCTGCCTTTTTCCTTACACCTTCAGAAACATCCGGTACCTTCAATGCCTTTTCGTATGCCTGCCTGGCATCAGAAGTAAAATTTTCTTTCCTGAAGCAATCGCCGATTGATATAAACGCTTTTGCTCTCGTATCTGGTGAAGCCTCCCTCATCACAGAAAGTTCACCAAGAACCTGACGTGCTGCCGGGTAATCCTTCAGATTTACCAGGGCAGATGCCCATGCTTCATAAACCCACGGCAAGTAACCCGGGTGCGGAGTGGAGATATTTTTAATACTTGATGCTATCTCTGCAGCCTCCTTGTACTTCTGCTCTGAAATCAAGGAAATGACAAGTCTGTAAAGGGCAATAGTACGGTTGTGTCCATGAAGATCAGTTTGATTCACTGCTTTTAGGTACTCATTTCTGGCGTTTTCCCTGTACTTTCTCGCTTGCTCCAAATCTTTGTCAAGTTCTTGAGCAATCCTGGCAAGCCACTCATAAGACTCCCCTTTCTGGTTATGGGTCGCGCCTGGAATCGTCAGCACCTTCAGGAATTCTGGTTTCGCTTCAGCCAGAAGAGGTGGTGTTTGATTGGTGTAGGTATAGGCAATACCAAGTTGTGCCTCGCCGTTTCTAACCGGGTCATTGAATTTTAGTGCCTGCTGGTACAACCTTCTTGCTGCTTCGTAGTTCTTTTTTACTGCTAACTCCTGGTATGCTAATCGGAGAGCCTCTGCTGCGGTCTCAGGTCCCTTGACAATTTTCTTAACAGTTTGGAACGCGCGGCCAGCCAGGACGTACTCACGGGAGGCAGTAAGAATTTCGTATGCCGCAGAATAATCTCCGGAATTAGCTGCTTTCTCGGCTGATTCTGCCATTTTTTCTATGAGACCCGGCCATCCTGTATCTTTCAGCTGCTTTAAAACAAATTCTCCTTCAGCCCCAGCCAGTTGCAGATAATCAGAAACAAGTTTTCTTTTCTCAGCAATCATTCCCTTTACAAACTCTTTCCCTTTCTCCGATACTTCAGTCTGACAGGCACCGATGATTTCTCCGCCACCTGCACCAGCGAAGCGGAAGGTTCTAATCTCATAAGGACCCAGTGTTAATTTCCACGATCTTCCTGAAATCTCTTTATTCTCAATTAAATCAGCTCCACTCACACCAGAAGCAAGTTCAATAGTACTTTCCACTGTCCACCATTGAGGATTGGCAATGTAACCATAGCTGTCCTTTCCAGAACTGGTAATAGCAATCCAGATATTGGTGTCTCTTCCCTTGCCAGTAAGTCGGGTATATTTTCCAACCGGAATAGACCGGAAGGCATGGGCAAACCGTGCCATATCTGTTTCCCTGCCGTTCCACATGGTAATATCCTGGAGGGAGTGGACAATAGTCGTAGGGTTTGTTCTTATGAAGATATTGGTCCAGTAATCTGAGAAGTACTCCCCGGAAGGAAAGGGCCAGGCTTCTGCGTCACAATACCTGTGCCACCATTGCCATCCTTCTGGCGCTTTCGGCTGCGGTTCATACCAGTTGTACCTGACGGTAACACCGTTTTTCCCATCATTGGTCAAAGCTGAAAGGAAATCATCACGGTGAGCCGCAAACCGGTTGTGCTTTTCATTAGGAGTTTTTCCCGTAAGTATCTCTACATAGTTCACATCACCGTTTACCGTATGACAACAGATAACATCCGGGTCCTGAATAAACTGGCCTATATCCAGCCCTCCTGCCCTTGAGTACTCCCAGGCAGATTTCTTATCTCCAGTCCATTCTGCTGGTGGATTCATATAAGAGTTGGCATTGGTAAACAACACCAGTTTCAAATCAGGCCTGGTCTGTTTCAAACGTTTCTTCAACCACTGGTATATCTCCGCCATTTTTGCGCACCGCCAGTCGGTCCATTTCTTCTTCGCCTCCTGGTTTCCCATCAGCCAATCATACCGTTTCTTGAACCTTTCCGGGTCCTTCCTCTCAACCGGAATGCGAATCTTTGTATCCTTCTCAAACTCAGAAATGGTGTAATCGTCGTAACTGGAAAAATAAGGGTCTCCGTCAAATGTTACCCAGCAGGGACCAAGTTCCTCGTTAATCTGAAGTGTAATCCCTTTCCATCCTTTCTCCTTACCATAAAGGGTAATCAATTCGTTCATCACAGTCTCAAAATGTCTCCTTACCTGGGGATGAATCCAGTTGGGGTAAACATTCCCTCTCCAGTCACGTTGTCTGCCATCTTTCCCGATAGCAGCAAAAGTTTCTGCGCCCTGGCTTATCTCATAATCACTGGAAGTCATCTTTACCCTGGCGTGAGCCATCATTTCAATCCCGCTGAACCAGCCAAGCCCATTTTCTTCAAAAATTTTTGCCATAAGAACACCGCTATCCTTCAAACTTCCGGAATATCCAAAGGCAAACTCAGTCTGGTCAGAGTAAACACCTGGATAAAGCACCCTATCGTACATAAACTGCCCGTAGTGGTAAGCATTCTCACCGGCAAACCGCATCCTTTTAACCATATTGATATAAGTGACCATCCAGGATTGGTAGAAATTTGGCCTCTCGCTGTGGCTTAAGTTGCTCCAGATAATCGGCATAATAGGAGACATCAGACAACTCTGCATCACCTGCCGCGGGCCTGCCTCAGCCTGCTGACCCAGCCATTTTGTTGGTCCTGGTGCATCCACTATCTTTCTTGCTGGAATATCGTTTTCAATCTCATATATCCATATCTTCCCTACCCTGGCAGCCATCTCCGGTTTCCATTTGCCTATCTCCATCGCAAAAAAAGACACAGTTCCCACGGTCTGGCTGGGGAAGAAGACGCAGTGGTGGTAACTTATCTGGTGGGTATTTGGATGCTCTATACCCATTACCGCGGTGTCATTTCCCAGAATCATCGTCGCTCCCCAGAATGCCCAGTCACTGATACGCATCTCCTGTACTCGCTGGGTGTCATCCGGGTATTCAGCAATCGCCACATGCGGGCGGCCTGGGTTTTTAATCTCAAACTTGAAGGAAATATAATGACAGTGGCTGCCACCAGCGCTTTTCAGTCCATCAGGTCCGTCGTATGTGCACCGGAACCTGCCCAGTGGGGTGGTGATAACCTTGCTTGGTTTAATTGTAGAATCACCTGAACAGGAAATGAACTCCCCTTCTTTTTGTTCTTCCGCAGCGTCAACCTGCCAGACAAGTTTCAGTTTCATTCCATCTGTGTAGTCTTTTGGGTTTTCCACCACAGGTTGCTCTACCGGACCACAAACCGCTATCTCGTACCT
>CAZYCA010000005.1:0-29544 GCA_964645405.1 uncultured bacterium
AAAAATGAAAAAAGCCATGGCTATAGGCTGTCATCCTGATGACATTGAATTTATGATGTCCGGCACACTCCTACTCCTGAAGAAAGCAGGCTGGGAAATTCACTATATGAATGTTGCTAATGGCTCCTGTGGTACTGTACGTTACGAGAAAGAGGAGATCATCTCTATCAGAAGGGAGGAAGCGCGGAAAGCCGCCTCTTTTATCGGAGCGACTTTCCATGAGAGTCTGGTGGATGACCTGGATGTGTACTATGAAAGGAAAACATTAGCCCGACTTACTGCTATCATCAGACAGGTGGCACCGGAAATTATTCTTACTCATTCTCCGGTTGATTATATGGAAGACCATATCAATACCTGCCGGTTAACAGTAACGGCTGCTTTTTGCCGGGGGATGAGAAACTTTCTCACTGAACCGCCGATAGCTCCAACCAATCAGCCGGTAACTATCTATCACGCACTGCCCTATCCCTTGAAAGACCCCTTGCGCCGGAGGATTAGAGCAGGCCTTTACGTGGATATTTCTTCTGTCATGGAAACAAAGCGTCAGATGTTAGCCTTTCACCGCAGCCAGAAGGAATGGCTGGATGTCAGCCAGGGACAGGATTCTTATCTCCAGATGATGGTTCAGATATGCCAGGAAGCCGGTAAAATGTCCGGTTGCTTCCTGTATGCTGAGGGATGGCGCCGCCACCTGCATACAGGTTTCTGCGGAGAAAATGATGACCCGTTAAAAGAAACCCTAACAGAGCAAATCTCGGTTGATGCCCAGTATGAAGCAGAATTAGACTGGCTTGAGTCCGAACCTAAAGTTTGAAAAGACCCTTAAAACCAAGAAAAGCCAGAGACATTAAGCTGGCGGTAATAAAAGCAATCGGGACGCCCTGGAAAGAAGAGGGAACCGGCGCACTGCTGACTCTTTCCCTGAGCCCGGCAAACAGAAGAATAGCCAGGCAATAACCACCGGAAACACCAACAGAATAAACCACATTCTGCAGAAAATTAAACTGATAATCAATTCCCAGAAAAGCTGCAGCCAGTATCGCACAGTTGGTGGTAATCAGAGGCAGATAAATACCCAGAGCCCGGTAAAGAGTCGGCGCTTTTTTTCTGATGATAATCTCTTCAAACTGAACCAGGGAAGCAATGGTAAGAATAAAAGTAGCTGTCCGCAAGTACTCCAGATGAAGTGGTACGAGAAGAAAATGATAAACAGCCCAGCTGACAGAAGAGGACATAACCATCACAAAAACAACTGCCAGACCCATTCCCAGAGAAGCAGACAAACTGCTGGATAAACCAAAAAAGGAACAGAGAGCAATAAACTTAATGAGAAGAATGTTATTTACCAGAAAAGCCGAAAGAAAAATCAATCCCGGGTTTAACTGATTCAGCATTTTTTACCTCTTTCTGACAGACTATTCTTCAAAGCAATCAAAAAACCCAGCACCAGAAAAGCACCAGGCGGCAGAATCATGATTAAGAAGGGATTATAATGGGAACCAAAAAGTCTCAGCGGCCCTAAGGTTCCATTTCCCAGTCCTTCCCGAATCACCGCCATAAGAACAATCACGATGGTAAAACCTGCTCCCATGCCCACTCCGTCCAGTAAGGAGTTGATTACATTGTTTCTGGAGGCAAAGGCTTCAGCCCGTCCTAAAACAATACAGTTAACAACAATCAAAGGTAAAAAAACACCCAGGTTTTTCTTTAACCCTGGAAGAAAGGCAGCCAGAAAATAGTCGGTTATAGTTACAAAAGTAGCAATGATGGTAATAAAAACAGGGATACGCACCTGGTTGGGTACCAGTCTTCTAATGGCTGCTATGATTACGTTGGAACCTACCAGAACAAAGGTGAAAGCCGCTCCCATCCCTATAGAGTCAGTTACGGAACCAGAAATAGCCAGAAGCGGACACAACCCCAGCATAAGTGTCAGAACAGGATTCTCCTTCCAGAATCCAGCGGTGAAACTCTGCCAGTTTACAAGTTTTTTCATAAATCTTCCTCACCTGTTTTACCGGGTTGATTCCGCACACTTTCCAGTACCTTCCGGACACCATCAGTGACCGCCCGGGAGGAAATTGTCGCCCCGGAAATAGCATCAATTTTTCCTTCCGGTGTTGTATTCTTCAAATAAACTTCATTATACTTTAAATCCTGAAACTGCTTCAAAAAATCTTCTCTGGCAACCTTGGCACCCAGGCCCGGGGTCTCATTGTGCTGGAGAATTTTTACCCCGCTTATACTTCCCTCAGGTGAAACACCCACCACCAGTAACATCTCACCGCCATAGCCCGTGACCCTTTTTTCTACAACCAGTCCTATCTTCTGACCTGAGTGGTCAAAAACAGCAGTAGTCTTCAAATCCCCGGTTCTCCCTGGTTCAAACTTAACTCCTTCAGGAAACAGTGCCCGGTAAAGACCTTCTGCTTCCAGACGTTTTTGTTCCTCTATCCTGGGCAGGGTAAGCGCATAAACCTGAGCGAGAAGAAAACCAGCCAGCGCCGCTACCACCAGAAGAATGATTACTCCTGAAATCAGTTCCTTTTTCTTCATGATTTAGAGTTTTATCCTGATTTTTCCTCTGCTTTCCGCAAGCCCTGCTTTAGGGCACCATAACGGGTTGGCAGGCTAATCCGGTCAATCATAGGTACCAGCATATTCATAAAAAGAATCGCATAACAGACACCTTCCGGATAACCTCCCTTCATTCTAATCAGTACAGTTATTAATCCGCAGCCCAGCCCAAAAATCAATTTGCCACGGTTAGTTAATGGCGAGGTAACATAGTCGGTAGCCATAAAGAAAGCGCCCAGTATAAGACCGCCACCCATCAGTTGAAAGAGTACATTCTGATGAAAAATTAAAGAGAGAAAACCAACAGTACCAAGATAAGCCAGCGGAATATGCCAGGTAATAATGCCTCTTGCGAATAGAAACCAGGCACCCAGGAGAAGAAGAAAAGGACTGGTTTCTCCCAGACATCCGGGTCTCACTCCCACAAACATAGCTTTCAGAGAAGGAAGAGCGCCAGAAAGGTTCTCCTTCATCATTCCCAGAGGCGTGGCACAACTGATGGCATCCACACCGTACTGAAAAGGCTGGAAGAACCTGGTCATTTCCACGGGAAAAGAGGCTAACAAAATTGCTCTTGCTGCTAAGGCAGGATTAAAAATGTTATAGCCCAGACCACCGAATAGTTCCTTCACCAGGGAAATAGCGAGAAAACCTCCCAGCCCAGCCATCCAGAGCGGTATGCGCGGAGGAAGAACAAAAGCTAAAAGTAGCCCGGTTACCACTGCACTACCATCCTTTATTCTTATCACTCGCCGAAAAAGAAGCTGACTTATGACTTCACTCAGGACACAGCTACCTACAGTTGTTAAAATTACCTTTAACGCATACCAGCCAAAAAACAGGATACTGCCTGAACAAGCAGGTAGAAGTGCAACAACTACAGACCACATAATCTTACCCGTTGTTTCTCCGGAATGAATATGTGGTGCAGGACTTAAAACTGGTAAATTTTCTGCCATTTACTTTTTCTCTCCTGTAAAAATTTTTCTTAACTCTGCCTTGGCCCACTTAAACCAGGCTACCAGGGGTAAGCGGGACGGGCAGACATAAGCACAACAACCACACTCAATACAATCGTTCACGTGCAGCTTCTGACAGGCTTCCCAGTTCTGCAATCTCGCCAGCCGACCTATCTCGGCTGGTGCCAGTCTCATAGGGCAAGCACGTAAACACCGGCCGCACCGGATACATGCTGCCTCTTCCGAAAACTTTCCTCCCTGATTCAAAATAACCAAACCGCTGGTACCCTTCAGGACAGGGATGTTCAGTTCAGGAAGAACCTGACCCATCATCGGTCCCCCCATGATAACTCTCTGGTATTCCTTAAGACTGATACCGCAAAACTTTAAGATATCTGCCACAGGAGTACCGATGGGCACCCGCAGATTAACTGGCTTTTCAACAACTCCACTCACTGTTAAAACTCGTTCTATCAGAGGCCAGCTGTGTTTTACTGCCTTCTGGACAGCTAAAGCTGTCTGGACATTAAAAACCAGACATCCAACATCAATCGGCAACTTCCCGGAAGGCACCTGCAATCCTGTGAGAGCTTCAATAAGCTGTTTTTCACTGCCCTGTGGATACTTTTCCGGCAAAATCTTCAGTTTAACAGGCAGCCTGGAAAGATGATTTTTAATTATTTGAGCCAGGTCTCCTTTTTCTCCTTCTATCGCCACGCAAGCTTCTTCTGCTCTGGTCGCCTGACAGATAATCTGAAGACCTTCTATTACTGCGGAGGTTTCTTCTCTGAAAACCTGCTCATCACAGGTAAGAAAAGGTTCACATTCACAGCCATTAAGAATTACCAGCTTTGCAGTACGAGCTTCTGGCACGGTAAGCTTCACATGAGTGGGAAAGGCTGCTCCACCCATACCAACAATACCAGCCTGACAAACACAATCAATAATAGTTTCCGGGGAAAGATTACGCCAGTCAGTTTCCGTAGTTTCTATCTTTGTCTGGGAACCGTCATTCTCAATAACGACAGCCAGGCTGCGTCGGCCAGAAGGTAGATAACAGGATTCTATAGCACTGACCTTCCCGGCAATACTGGCATGGACAGGACTGCTTACAAAACCATTAGCCCGGGCAATCATCTGTCCCTTTTTGATTAGCTCCCCTTTCTTAACTACAGGTGTGGCTGGAGCACCTGTATGCTGGGACAAAGGCAGAATTACCTTTTCTGGAGAAGAAAAGTTCTGAATCGGCCTGTATCTACTGACCTGTTTAAAAGAGACAGGATGAATTCCTCCTGCAATCATCTTACGCCCCAAACTTCTGCAGACGCCCGCAGCAAGCCAGCATCAATAAAATAGCTTCCTGGGAACGAAAGATACTCAACATTCCCTCAGCACATTCTCTTTCTGTAAAACGATTGACATGATCCGGAATGATGTGACGGGAAAGCAACATAAAAGGCACCGGATGCCAGGAATGGCCCTTGAGACTGGCTGGTGTGGAGTGATCTCCGGTAATTACCACTACTTCAAAACCCATCTCTTTCACCGCTGCAATCTTGCTATCTATCTGCTCTAAAGCCTGAACCTTGCCGGAGAAATTACCGTCTTCACCCATAGCGTCTGTTTTTTTTACATGAACATAGAAAAAGTCGTATTTTTCATATGCCTGGCGTACCGTTTCCAGCTGGTCATCCAGACTGTCCCCGGTAGTCAGCACATCCATACCCACCAGTTTAGCCAGACCCCTGTACATGGGATAGGTGGCTACACAGGCTGCCTTCAGCAGGTATCGTTCGGCAAAACCCGGTATTTCAGGTAGTTTGGAAAATCCTCTAAGTAGCACGGCATTGGCTCTGGATGAAGCCGTTTTCAGTACTTCCTCCACATTTTTGAGAAAATCAGAAAGCACCTGTGCCGTAAAGTTCCCTTCTGCGCAAAGGGGTTGAATCTCACGCAGTTTCTGATTCTCTTTCTGAGGGTCATTTTCTGTTACTTCAGCCACAAGATTCTTTCCCGAGAGTAAAATAGCCAGACGATGTTCTTTTACTGTTTTGATGGTGATTTTTACCCCGGATATTTCGATGATTTTACTTTGAATTAGTTCCACCAGTCGCCTGTTTTCCTCTGTAGAAATTCTTCCCGCCCGTCTGTCAGTGACAATTCTTTCTTCATTCATGGTGGCAAAATTACCCCTGATAGCCAGGTCTTCCTTACCCACCGATAATCCAATACCGAGACATTCTAAGACACCACGACCAATCTGATACTTAATGGGGTCATAACCAAAAAGTCCCAGGTGGGCCGGACCGCTTCCTGGAGTAATACCGGGGCCTACAGGAATCATCAGTCCGCAGGCAGCACCATGCGCCAGGGCATCCAGATTGGGAATATGGGCTGTCTCCAGTTCTGTCAGCCCGGTCTCTGGATGAGGCAATCCTCCCAGTCCATCAAGAACAACCAGAAGAATCTTGCTGCTATTTTTCTGAATGAGTTGGGGAAGAATCTTCTCTATATCCATCTGATTCCGCCTCCTTTATCATTTTATTCCTTATTTGGGAAAGTTATGGCGGTAGGATATAATTTAAGGAGAAAAAAGTCAAGAACTTTTCCGGAGAAACTATGTTATATGTGGTGGGCACGCCCATCGGGCACCTGGCGGATATAACCTTAAGAGGGCTGGAAGTACTTAAAAGTGTGGATGGCATCATCTGTGAGGATACGCGGGAGACATTGAAACTCCTTCGTCACTACGGGGTGGTAAAACCTCTTTACAGTTTTTTCAGGGAGAAAGAAAAAAGAAAACTTCCTTTTCTTATGAATTTGCTCAAAGAAGGGAAAAATCTCGCGCTGGTTTGCGACCGTGGTACTCCAGGGATTTCTGACCCGGCTTATCTTCTTGTCCGGGAAGCTTTAAATACTGGCATCCAGGTTTCGCCTGTTCCCGGTCCATCTTCCTTAACAGCAGCTTTATCTGTCTCCGGGTTACCAGCTGATAAGATTTCCTTCTTTGGTTTCCTCCCCCGTAAAGCTGCCAGGAAAAAGAAAATTCTGAAAAGTTTGAAAGACCAGGAAGAAACACTGGTGTTCTTTGAATCAGTCCACCGTATCGGCGAGACGTTACAACTGATAGCCGAAATTTTTGGTACGAGAGAGATAACCATCTGCCGGGAGCTCACCAAGAAATTTGAGGAAATAAGAACCGGACAGGCCGGCGAAAGTCCCGGCTGGTTTCCGCAGAGCAGACAGAAAGGAGAATTTGTGATTATTATCAGAGGAGCAGAAAAAAATAAGACAGGCAAAGCGAAGAAAGGAGATATATCATGGTGATGAAATTTTTTCGAAAAAAGAAAAATGCCCGTATTATTCTCTGGATTACAGCCATCCTGATTATTCCTGGTTTTCTTATCTGGGGAGTGGGTATTACCGGAGCCGGGCGAACCCGGTATCTGGCAGCTGTCGTAAATCGTGAAGCCGTAACCCAGCAGGAGTATTATCAGCAATTAAATCAGGTGGAACAGAATTACCGCCGTTTTTTCGGGGACAGGTTTGACGAAATTGCTCGTAACCTCAATCTGGAGAAAGCCGTTTTAGAGGAAATAATCAGAGATAAACTCCTCAAGCAGCAGGCAAGACGTCGCCATCTGAAGGTAACTGATAGTGAAGTCATTGAAGCCATTAAGTCAGACCCGGCTTTCCGTGATGAGCAGGGAAAATTCAGCCAGGAAAAGTTTTCCCGCGTTATTTCTCAGATTCCTCCAGAACAATTAACCAAAATTGAGGAGGAAACAAGACATCGTCTCCTCCAGCAGAAACTGAAACAACAGGTGTTGGCTGAAGGAAACATCCAGGTTACTGACCAGGAGGTTAAAGACTACCTGGAAAAAAATAAAGGCGCAAAGACAGATGAAGAACAGGTAAGAAGGATGCTACTGTGGCAGAAAGAAGAAAAATACTTCCGGGACTGGTATGACCAGGTGAGACAGAAAGCCAGAGTAGTTGTTTACATTTCTTTACCAGAACCACCCGCAGTGAAAAAAACAGAAGAAACAAGAAATAGTTCTGCAGAGACAGGCATCAGTCCGGCAACCGTTAAATGAAGGAAAAATGGCACAGGTAAAAGCATTTCGTGGATGGCGTTACTGTCAGGAGAAAGTCGGGGATATCAGTGAACTTCTGGCTCCACCATGGGATGTTATCAGCGAACAAAAAAGGCTTTTTTTGAAGGAAAAATCCCCTTACAACATCATCCACCTGATTGACAGAAAAGCCAATCCTGTGACGGTTTCCAAGATATGGAGAAAATGGCGGCAGGAAGGAATTTTTCAGCAGGACAGACAACCTTGTTTTTACTTCCTCAGGCATCTTTTTTCTTACCAGGGCAACATTCTTCGGCGCGATGGGTTCCTGGTTCTGGTTCGTTTGGAAGATTTTTCTTCTGGAATAATCAGACCACATGAGCAAATCTTTACTCAGCACCGGGACAACCGTTTAAAACTTATTGAGCATTGCCGAACTAATTTTAGCCCTGTTTTCCTTCTCTACGAAGACAAAGATTTTTTTCTGGAAGAGATAGGAGAAAAGTCTCAGTTGATAGCAGAATCTTCTTTTGAAAAGGATAGCCTTATGATGTCTGTGCTTACCGCAGGGCAAGAGATAGCAACGGTGGAAAAATTTTTCCAGTCCAGGCAGTTGTTCATAGCTGATGGTCATCATCGTTATCAGGCTGCTTTAGCCTTTGCCAGAAGCCATCCAGAAGAAGGAAATCAATATGTTCTGGCATACCTGACAAACATTTGCTCGCCGGCAGTAATCATTGCCCCAACGCACCGTTATATCCGCGGCGATTTTCCCCTTCCGCTGGAAAAAATCCAGCGCTACTTTGAAGTGGAAACCACAACCAATGCTGCTCACCTTTTTTCCCTCATGAACCAGGATGAAGCTATCTGCTTCGGGTTGTGGGAGGGACAAAAATTCTTCCTCCTGAAACTGAAAGACAGCAACGAGGTTTTTTCTTTACTTCCACAAGGACACCACTTTTCCTGGAGAAAGCTAAACTGTGTTATTTTCAATTATTTCCTGCTTCCTCATCTTTTTGGTATCCATCCAGAAACTGAAGCCCGAAATTTCTTTTATGATAGAGACCCGGAGCTACTCATCCGCAAACGCCAGCAGGAAGGAAACGGCATAGTTTTTTTCCTCCCCCCAATTAAAAAAGAGGATTTTTCTGCAGTGGTTTCTGCAGGGGAAATTATGCCGCAGAAATCCACTTACTTCTTCCCCAAGGTACCTTCTGGTCTGGTAATAAATTACTTCGGAAAAGATTGAGCTGGGTGGAGAAAAAGATGGCCACTATTTTTGCTGATCGGGTGGAAGGGCTGGCCTGCCGTTGCTGCCAGGGACATGTTGCCACCTTTAAGGTAGAGAAAGACGGACTCTGCTGTAGCTGGTGTGGCAATAAAATCAAATGTAGAACACCTGTGGAATTTGTTATCAAAGGTATCTGTCCCTGCACCCCGGAAGATGACCGTACCACTTTTGTCGTGGACGTGGACGGTGTGAAGACCTGTACCCGGTGTGGCGCTGTAACTTAGAAAGGGAACAGCATTGGCAAAAAGAAAGTCAGAGACACTGGTAAAGGTGGGTATCGGCTTTGACCTGCACCGGATGAAAAAAGGATGCGACCTCTACCTGGGCGGGATAAGAATTGATTATCCTTACGGGCTTGTTGGGCACAGCGACGGCGATGTTATCCTGCACGCTATTTCTGATGCTATTCTTGGTGGCCTGGCTCAACCTGATATCGGCTGTCTTTTCCCGGATACCGATTGCCAGCTGCGGGGAATATCCAGTACTCTCATTTTGAACAAAGCCATTCAGATTATGCACCGACAAAAGTTTGTGCTCGGCAATGTGGATGTGGTTGTTATCTGTCAGGAACCAAAACTGAATAGCCTTTACAACAAAATAAGGGAAAAGCTTGCCACACTGTTAGAGGTCAATCCTTCTCAAATAGGAATAAAAGCCAAAACTGCAGAACATCTCGGATTCCTGGGAAAGGGAAAGGCTATAGCCTGCTGGGCGGTAGTGTTGCTGAAGCAATCTTGCGGTTAAAACTTCAGGCTTACCTGGTGCCAGTTTTCCTCTGCTGCTTTCTGAACAGTCAGGGCAACCCTGGTAGCCAGTAAAACTTTTTTCGTATCCAGATCTTCCTTCGTTGCCTTCCCTTTCAAATCCTGCAAAAAACTTTGCAGGTAGACATCAGGAAAATTCTTACCTGCTGGCAAAATTTTCGCTTCCTTTTCCCCTGAAAGGTAGAGAGTGACAGTGGAAGATACTGCTGAGGTCTCCAGGATACCCCGGGAACCAAAAAAGGTCATTCTCCAGTAAAGAGGAAGAGAATACCCCTGGGAAGATGGCAAAAAGTAAGAGACATCACCGAGGACACCACAGTTGTTGTCCATGGTTAACATCATCTGGGCTCCGTCCTGAAAATGAGGGTACCGGAGAACAAAAGCATTCCAGCATCTGGCAGCATTAACCACGGCAAACTGCAGTCCTGTCATCCAGGGCAAAGCATCAAACGCATGGATAGCTAAATCGTTAATCGTGCCCCCGTGCTTTCCTGGCTCAAAGTACCATGAAGGTCTCTGTCCCGGAGAAAGTGGGTGCTGTCCACCAAAAGAAATAGCCTGGATTTCTCCCAGGAGTCCTTCCCGTATCAGTTTTCTTGCTGTAAGGAAACTGCCTATCCCCCGCAGGCTGAACATACATCCCACCTTCAAATTTCTTGCTCCTGCCAGATTTTCAATCTCGTCCAGTTCTTCCAGTCTGGTGCAAAGAGGTTTGTCACTTAAGACATGTTTACCTGCCTGCAGTGATTGAATAATCAGCCAGCCTCTCCGGCCGTAATAATCTCCGATAGCAACTACATCGCAATCTGTTTCTTTTAACATCGCGGAGAAACTTTTATGTGTGATGGTTGCCAGATTACTTCTGGCAACCTCTTCCCTGGTAGTTTCATCCTCTTCGCAGGCAGCAACGATTTCTATCTCCTGGCAGTTTCTTGCCAGATTATAAATCTCATAAATATGACCGTGTCTAAAACCAGCCACCGCAATTTTTAAAGGCACCTTTCTCTCCTTCTTAATTTTACATTGCTGGCTATGTTATACTATGTCTTCACAAAAAGCAAATATGAAAATTACCTGTGATTTACATCTTCATTCCAGGCACTCCTGTGATACCAGAAAAGGGAGTATGGAGGAACTGGTAGCCCAGGCAAAAACCTACGGCCTGAAAGAAGTCGGGTTTGCTGACCACCTGCACACACCTTTTAACCTGCCTGACCTGGTAGCTTCCAGAGAAGAATTTCTTACTCTGTCCTGTTGTTTTCCAGTACATTTTGGCTGTGAGGTGAGTTGCGTCTCGCAGTGGGAACTGGACGAGATTGCTGCCGGTAAGGTTACCAACCCTGTCTACGGTATCAGAGAAGGTGGACCACCTGGTGGCCCAATGGCTATTGGATTGACCCTGACAGAAAAACAAAAACTCGGAATAGAATACGTGATTGGAGGAGTGCACTGGATGCTTTACGAACCAGTGGAACCAGAAGAAGCCATTCGTTCCTACCACAGACAGAATCTTTTTCTCGCCAGCCACCCTCTGGTAGACATCATTGCCCATCCCTGGTGGTGGCAGGGGGCCTGGAGGGATAGCAACAGCCAGTACCACACTTACCCCTGGTTTGATGACTTTCACAGAATTCCTCGGCAGTTACATGAAGAATTCATCCGGACAGTCAAAAAATACGGGAAAAAGGTAGAAATCAATCTTTCTGCGATGCTCCTCAATCCTCGCTATTCTGAACATTTTAAAGGACAATATCTGGAATATTTACAACTTCTGAAGGAAAAGGGGATAAGATTCACCATTGGTTCTGACTGCCACGGGTCCTACCACAGTCTGGACATGGAGAAAGCACAAGCCTATTTAGAAGCTGCTGGTTTTTCTGAAGAAGACTTCTGGCGACCGGAAAATTCTGGTAGACAGACCTGATGCTTCTGGCTTATAATATACTGGCTAAAGGCCTGGTAGCCAAGTGGCAAGGCAGCGGTCTGCAAAACCGCGATTCGGCGGTTCAAATCCGCCCCAGGCCTCCCGAAGACTTCATTTCAGAAGAACAGGTTCTCCCCAGACAACCTGATTCGGAGTGCCTGCAGTTGCCTGATTGCTTTTGACAACAAGTTCCAGCAGTCCACCATTTCTTATGTTTATGTGGAAACGCTGTCCCGGGTAGTAATCGGTAAAATGCTTGTGGAAAACAAGCCTGCGATTCAGGTAAATACGAACTTTTATGTCTCCACCATGGCCTAAATCAGCATGTAAACCAGCTGCTCCGGTGAACAACTTATATACCCCTGCCGGCACCTGGTAGATTAAGGAATAGTGATAATGACTGCCTGTCCCCAGACCTTTCTTAAAAACAACAGTCTTCCATTTTCCTGAATCATGCAGACAAAGTTTCAGTGGACACTTCTGCCGTTTTTCATTAAGAGATTTGTCCCTGACCATGGCGATAAAACGATATGGTAAGGACAGCAGCCTTGGCTGCCAGACAGGTTTTAAATCAGAGAGGTAAATTTTCCTGAGTCTTTTTTCTTCTTTAGATGACCAGCGCTGGAAAGCCAGACAAAAAATAGTGTGGGCTACATTTAAACACAGTTGAGCAGTGCGGCTGAGCAGACAGGAACGAATCTGTCTTTCCTTCTCTTTGTTGCCGTTTCTCAAGGCGTAATAAAGAGGGATTAAAAGGCGGCGATTCGCTGCCTGTACCTGATAAAGTTCACTGTAAAGAAGAAAAGAAGCCTCGCTGATACTGGTACCCAGCAATCTCGGTGTTTTCAGATTAATCTGGCCTTCACTTTTTTCTCCCAGAAGACTGGTAGGCCAGAGAGAAAAATCGTCTTCCTCAGAAACAAAAAGTCTGTCCAGAACAAAAATATCCGTACCATCAATCCCTTCCAGGCTATGAAGGTAACTGGTGGCATCCTGAAGAACATGCAGAAAACTTCCTAAGAAACCAGCAAAATCTTTAATGTGTTTGTTCTGGAGAGATTTCACAGCCTGGCTGAAATAAAAGTTAAAACCCTTCCAGCAATGTTCCCAGGTTGGATTTGATTGGTAACAATTTAACCTTTTCAGTCTCAGTGGAGTTTTCTGGTTTCTTGTTACCACCGTCCAGTACTTATATTCACTTTCCACTGGCGTGCTGGGTAAATAGTGAAACTGAATACCATCAACAAAACAAGCATATGGTCTGGCTCGCCTGTAACCATCACCCCGGACATCAAAATAAAGGTCAGGGAAAAGGCTGCTTTCCAACAAAAAACTTTCCCCTGTCCTGCCCATAATTTTCTTCTGCCAGGAGGGAAGAAAGGAAATAATTTGCCTGGTCAAGTCTTTATGCATCTTTTCTTTAAAGCTCTCTTTTGTAAAAGACAAGCCGGGAACCAGGGGCCTGCTGAATGGTCAGTTGTAGCCCCTGCCTTATTTTTTCTCCCGGGAGAATCTTCTTCTCCTTTCTGCATGTTTCATCACTAATTTCTATCAGGTAAAGAAAATCTGACCTCACTGCCTGAAATTTAATCAGGTATTCTTCCTTTGTACATTGTTGTCTCCGAAAAACCAGAACCACACCTGACTGTAAATCTTCGCGATGGAACTGCAAAGCCAGCCAGCCTTTCTCTGAAGCATCATAAGCAGATAAAGGGTAATAATCCCCGTAAAAAAATTTTCTCACCTTCTGGAACTCCTGGACCAGTTTCTTTGCCAGCTTTAGGTCCAATGAGTTTCCTGGCTGCCAGTCAACCACAGGGGGAAGGAACTTCCGGTAAACATCGTAAGAGGCCTGCGGGTACCAGGCTGTCCAGAGAACCATTCCATTACCCAGCCCGCTGCGGGAAAGATAAGAAACAGGATAACCGCAGGATGTGGAACTGGTCGGAAGATAAAAGCTAATCCCGTAGAGATGATTTTGCTTTCCTTCAGGTTCAAAATATTTATAGTCAGAACGCCACAGCACCACGCTGCGGGAAATCGTCTCCAGATCTATTCTTCTACCACCAGAAGCACAGTTGTCAATGATAAGCCCTGGATGCCTTTCTAAAAGCTGGTCCCAGAAACGGTACAATCCCTGGATGTAATAAATTTCAGTAATACCCTGTCTTTCCGGGGTATCAGCAGATTGCCAGTAAGGTAAAGGGTTCACATTAAAATCATGCCTGTAAATACTGATACCTTCCCGTTTCAGAAAAGAAGAAATATAATCTGTTAACCAGTTTAGCGCTTCCTCCTTACCCAGGTTAAGAAGCCTGTTGGGATTGTCAGGCAGACGGATAACCCAGTCAGGATGTTGCCTGTCTATCCAGGTATCCTGGAAAACCCTCTCCGGTTCAAACCAGAGAATCAAACCTTTCATCCCTATCTTTTTTATTTTTTCTGTAAGACGCCTGAATCCATCAGCAAACCCATTTTTCCTTACAAACCAGTTACCCACACCGTTAGGCCAGCCTCCTTCAAACCAGCCGGCATCTATCCAGAGATACTCGGAGCCATAGTTTTTGCGGAAAAAGCTGGCAAATTCCAGTTGTTCTTCAGCAGTTGTTTTATTGGCTTCATCAGGAGGACCGGAAGAGGTACAGGCAAAAGGTAAACAGACTACTCTCCCCTTTATTCTGGGAAGATACTGTGCCAGAAGAAATCTCCGCCAGAGATTCTGGGTAGAAACAAAATCCTCTTCTTCGCTAAAAAAAAGTAACACACGCGGAGTTCTAATTTCTTCACCGGGGTAAAGCCGAAAAAAAGTTTTCTCCTGCCCGCTTTTTACCAGAAGCTTTTTTTCTTTCTTCTGGAAAGAAATAAACCATTGTCCAGACCAGCCCAAAGCTATCAACAGCCGCCTTTTGCTGCCCAGGTGAAGATGAAAAAATGGTAAGGCTGTGGCATTGGAGGAACGACCACCCACCGGAGAAAGGATAAAACAATCACATCCGGATAAAATCTTTTCCTGCGGGGAGAAATCATCCCTTTCTGCATTGCTTCCTTTTGCCCAGTAAAGAGTAATTTTATCCCCGGCTGCAAAAACAGAATCCAGAACCCGAATATCCTGGATGATAGGTGTTTGTTCCCTGCCTGAGTTTTGAAACTTCAGTAACCATTCCACTACAGGGAAATCCCGAAACGTTCTCAGTTCACATTTTACCTGTAAACCTGTCTTTCCATCCTGATAGGTAAGAAACCATTTTTTGCCGCTACTGGTTTCAGAAACTTTCTTTTCCGGATTCCACTTTTTTAGAAACTGCCCTGTTTTCTGTCCCCCGTAGAGGAAAGAAAAAGGGACACTTTTAGGGTCCTGAAATTGTTTTACCCAGTGCTCTATGCGGCTATTTATTGACCCGGACATAACTTTCCCTTTCTTTTTTCCAGCCAGTTCTGGTAGATTTTACTACAGAAATTCACCATCTGAAAATTTTCTTCCGCAACACAGTTCACCAGAAAACTTAGCCGGAATCACTTTTCTCCGCTAAAAACCGCTTATGTTTCATCCATCATCACAAGGCCATCTCCATTGAAGTTCAGCCTGCGAAAGAAACCGGGACTGCTAATTTCCTCAGAGCCCGGTTTATCGTCACCATTGCGGTCCCTCCGGGTTGGTGTCTGAGAATTCAGTTTTCCGCGCCCGGCAGACCGGGACGATTCCTGCGCCAAAAGTAGCACACAAAGAAAAATTAGCAATAAGCTGAGCATCATCTTCGTTCTCATGGTTTTACCTCCTTTTCCTGCACCCCGTCTGGTGTGGAACCCTCCTGCCGCGGTGGAGGGGATTTGAAGAAGGAGAGAATAATTAGTAGCTGGTTCATCTAATCTCCTGCTTTCCGCAGAGAAGTAGCTGGAGGAATTTTGTGTCACTGAAACTGCGGCTACTGAGGAATTCACCCTGCCGGACGATGACCAGCTTCAGAGAGGGAATCACATAGAGCCGCTGCTTACCTGCGCCGGCTGCCATAAATAAATCATCTGGTATCCAGTCTGCTCCTACAATCTCGCCCATCTCGTGTTGAAGGATGGGTATTTGACGAATAATGGAATCTGGCACCGGCTTTTTCAACCACCACGTCAAACCATAAGCAGGGTTTTGTTTTGTGCCCTGTAAACATTCTGCAAGAAGTTCCTTGCGGATGATTTGTCGTCCTTTCCATGTCCCACCCTGCCTCATAAACTCACCGAATGCAGCCCAGTCACGTGCGGTCATCGCACCACCACCCCCAACCTGGGGATTACCATCGCCGCAGCGAATCCGCCATTTTAGTTTAATGCCAAGAGGCTGAAGGATGCGACGCTCCAGATATTTTTCAAAGGTTTCGCCCTTAAGCAGCCGCTTGAGCGCTTCGGCAAACGCACAGAGATGATACGCTCCGTATTGAAATTGCTCTCCTGGTTTGCCTGTCATCGGTTTAGCTATAATCTCTTTCCAACCGGGCGAGCGGATCGCACTCCCGCGCTCTCCCGGGGTAAGACCACTGGTCATCGTAAGTAATTGCCTGTATGTAATTTGGGATTTAACAGGGTCATTTTTCCATTCCGTTAGAGACTCACATACTCTATCGTCAAGTTGGATCAATCCGTCCTGAACCGCTGCTACCGCAACTACACCAACGAAACTCTTTGTCCCACTTCTTAAAACCTGTGGACGGTCTTTACCACCGCCATTGCCGTAGCTTTCAAAAACAATCCTTCCGTCCCACATCACCAGCATCGCCTGTCCACCATATAATTCACTGTAACCTCGTGCGGCTTCCAGCTGCTCAGAAGCAGGAGGTGTTGTCTGCGCTCCAAGTGGGATATAGGCAAGAACCGTTACCAAGCTTATCATTACTATGTTCTTTTTAGTGCTTTTTTTCATTTTTCTACCCGGCTACATTTTTAAGCGGCATCCCATCATATTCATTTGTTCAACACTCCATGTTTAATAAACCACTGGCGAATGAGACGTAATACTTCCTCTTTCTGGGATTTATCAATATTATGTCCTTCTCCTTCAAAAAGCACACGTTCATTTGGAACATTATTGCGGTCAAGTACTGCTTTCAATGCTGCGGATTGTTCCGCACGCACAACTGTGTCATTGCCGCCATGTATGATAAGAAACGGAACCCGTATTTTTTCTGCAATTTCGATTGACGGTGCTGGGAATCCGAACTTAAGCGCCACGCCACTTCCAGTAATGGCTACTGCTTTCAGAAGATCAGGAAAGGCTGCAGCAAGAGCGATAGTTACAAATCCACCCATACTGTGGCCATAGGCAGCCATACGTTGCGGGTCCACCTCTGGCATACTACGCAAAATGTCAATGCAAGTTTTAGCACGAAACATATTTTCTTCACTGGCTCCGTAACTGGTCTGTCCGGTACCTAACGACCTTTGTTGAAGATTGGCAGAGTGGATGCTATGAGTGTAGTTCGGTGCAATGCAGACCATTCCCCATTTCACAAATTCCCGTGCTTTCTCCATTCCAGAACTTTCAGCACTCCCACCAAGTCCATGGCTGATAAGTAATCCTGGAAAGGGACCTTTACCTTCAGGCTTCAGCAGGATTCCGCCCATTTGAAATGTATCGTCACGATATGTCCAGCGGTCACCGTCGAGCGTGATTTTCTTTGCGGCGGGCACTGATGTGGTCCTGCCGATGACCCTGGCACCATAGGCAAGCGCTTGTTCATAGGCAGGGTCATAAGCTGGTTGTCCTCTGGTCCCGCGCAACACGTCTACTGCATAAACGCCCAGATAATGCGCACCAATCCGTTCAGCAGCCTTCATAATATCCATCAGTGAACCGTTTTTCCCACCAGACGCGTCCACCATCTCAAAGTAAAGGAACGTCTGTGCGCCCCAGCGCTGGAAGGCGGTTTTACGCGGGCTGTCAGTCTTGTAACTGTGTGCGTGCAGTCCGTTTTGCCCCACGTAGCAGCCGCGGGCGACACAATATTCACCGATAGCTTGAAATTGCTCCGGACCATCAAGACTACCGATATTGAGAGTAATAAGGAGCGGAGTTTTTTGAAATATTGCCTTGGCCTCGTCAACTGCCTGTTTAACAGTTTCCAGCCACAGCTCATGTGAATACTGGGATCCATCACTTGCCTTAGTAGAAACAAATTTTTGCTTGAATTCCGGATCCAGATTATTTATATTGCGAAATCTGTATGGATTGGTTTCTGCACCCGGTGTTACATCTATAAAAAGAATGTTTGGGTCTCCATCAAACTTCCGTGCTACTTCGCGCAAAAAGCAAGTTGCGTATTTGCGGTAAATAGGATCCCAGAACAGAGGAAGATGGGTTTTAGTTGTTTCTGAATACACGGTCACAGCACCTGATTCCAGAACAAATTCTGGAGTAGGATTTTTGGCAGCAGGGTCAGGCCAGTTACCACTTGATGACCATATGATGCGAAGAGCAACCTTTTTCCCAGCAGTTGTCCAGAGATTAATGCGTCTATCCAGCTGGCTCCAGTCAAAAACACCTTCCTGTTTTTCTATTTCGCTCCAGTAAATATTAAAAAGTGCGCCGATGATGTATGGATTTTTTGCTGGTTCAGGATTGTCACGGTAATGGTAACAAGCAAAATAAAGCAATCCCTTGGGCTGATTCAGTTTTATGTCCTGAGTGGCCTGTGGTGCTATGCTACTATCTTTTCCTTCCAGATCGCCCTGTTTCTCGCTGGTAGTGTTTTCTCTTTGTATGACTTTAGAAAATTTAGAGGCTCGGGGATTTAAATATCTGTCAAAGAAATCGTAGACCATTTTATCTATTTCTGGATTATCAAAACCTTTTCCATGACCAGCACCTTTAACTATATGAAGTTGGACATTGACTCCTGCTTTTTTCAGTGCTTCAAATAATAACTGACTTTGGTTGATTGGCACAACCATGTCGTTATCACCATGAAGAATTAAAAATGGTGGATCGTCAGGGCTTACATAAGTAACAGGACTTGCAAGTTTCGCTTTTTCCGGAACTTCTAAAACACTACCACCTAAAAGTTTACTCTCGGGAGAATCTGCTCTGGCATGTCTTTCATAACCACGAGTTTTAACAAATACAGTAAAATCTGTTGGCCCGTAGAAATCGCATACCGCCTGCACACGACTTGACTGGTCAAGGTTGTCACCAGCATCAAACTTCTTTACTTCACCTGTTGTTCCAACAAGTGCAGCCAGATGTCCACCTGCTGAACTTCCCCAGACACCGAATCGGTTGGGATCTAATCCATATTCCTTCGCATGTGCACGCAGCCACCTAATCGCTGATTTACAATCTTCAATTTGTGCAGGAAAAATTGCATGAGAACTGAGACGATAACCAATACTTGCTATGGCATAACCACGATTAGTATAACCCCTGCGTAATGGTAAGCAATTCTGTTTGCTCCCACTCTGCCAGCCACCCCCGTGAATCCAGATAATAAGAGGCAATGGACCCGTAGCATTCTCTGGTATAAAAAGGTCAAGTTTTTGTCTTTCATGACCATTTTTGACATATGGAAGGTCGCGAAACACTTTTAATCCGCTGATTCCAATATGCTGTATAGAAGTTTGTTCTGAAGCAGATAACATTTGCCAGCTGGCTTCTCCAGAAACGGTAACTTGTGGTGCGGCACTTGCCAAAGCAGCCCATATGCTAAATCCGGCCTTATAAAATTGCTGGAGTTTGCTGTCAAAAGAATCCGAGAACGGATTAAACAAATGAATTTGCTTTGGGATACCTTGAAAACTCATGAAGAAAATAAATGCATAAACTGCCACCATCTTTTTTTTCATTTTTCTTTCTCCAGTATTCCTTTGTAAATCCAGACGGTGTTATGTGATGGACCGGCGCCTCCGTCGTAGCCGCAGAAGTAGAAGACCCACCCCTGTTCCTTGCAAATACCGCCTGGTTCGGTGTCGCGGCAGCCTGTAAGTTTCTGACCAGCAAGGACCGGATGGGCTGGGCCGTAGATATAACCACATTCATAGCGACCGTAACAGTCACGAATAAGGTAGCAAGACCCGTTGTGCGGGTGGCTGAGCAAACCAGGACGTTGTACTTCTAACTTATTTGCCACCGCGCAATCCTTGTTTTCAGAAAATCCCACATACAGATTGAAAATTCTGTCACCTTTTTAAGTTTAGACTATGAAAAGTACCGACCGTTTAGATGTGCGAAAAACAAATCCTGATAAAAGCGGAATTTTTTTAAGAAGCAATCACAAGCTAATGAGAAGAATTAGTCCAGTTCTAACGCCTTTCTCAGTATTAAAATCAGATCGGTAATATCAATAACTCCATCCTCATTCATATCTGCGCATTCAGTATCTTCTTGATCAATGCCTATCGCCATCCGCAAGCATAATATGACATCCAAAATATCAGTTGTTCCATCATTATTGATATCTCCAGTTGTTTGGGGCAGATTATAAAAAATTCCATAAACCTTATATGATGAACCTTCCCACCTTTTCCACATTACAAGAAAATTGTTATCAGTGTTACCTAAAACTGCTACTGGGGTCTTCTTTAATCCTGAGTATGGAGTAATCAATTCATCATTTTCATAAACAGGACCTGTTTCTTTAATTTGTTGAGCATAAATGTACTCATTATTTGAATCGTAATTACCCTGCTCATCCGCCCTATCAGTCCAGAAGGCACACATTTTCCCGGATTGTGAAACTGCCACACTTGCCTTCTCTTCCTGCAGGGATGTTTTTGAGATATAAAACGCGTCTCCAGAAGGGCTGCTGTCTGGGTTTATGAACCTTGCCAGCACTCTTGCCGGATTATAAAGGCTATATCCGAGAAGGTATTTATTTATTTTTGGGTTATACACAACCCTGTTAAAAAACAAGGAACTCTGAGAAGTGCTCGCAAGGGTAATCTCATCTCCCACACTTCCATCACTTCCTATGATTCTTCCCCAGATATACTTTCCCGCAAGATAGGTATAAGTTACCAGAAAGTTGTTTTCTAATGGATTATAAGCCACTGAAGAAGTACCGGGCCAGTAGTCCTTTTGTCCTACATCAAACTGGGTTTCCACGTTCCCGTCTTCATCAAGCAAAATACCAATCCATTTTCCTTTATATTTATTTTCGCTGGCAACAACAAGGTAATCACCGTTTGTTGTATTTACAGACACAGCAGGGTATTTGTATTGTTGTTCACTTATCAGAAACGGTTGTTCTGCTTGATGTGTTTGCCCGTCAATAAAAATTCCATATAGATGATAATCTGGATTATTAGGTATATACGTACCTCCCATAAAAACAATGAGATATTTATCACTTACAGGATTGTATACAACATCCAGCATATCTACCCAGTTGTTTTCGTAAACAGTGAATTTACCTCCAATTTTATAGCCATTATCATCAAAGAATTGACAATAAATGTAAGAAGGAGTCCAGACATCTTGAGATTTTCTGGTTACAAGCAAATAACTTGAACCCTTTGCCAGGGCTGGTGTGTCGTTGTCAGAAAAAATCTCCATACCAGTATCAATCTGGACAAAAAGTCTCATAAGTTTTGTCTCTGTAGAAGTACCATCTGTCGCTGAAACAACAAAATTGAATATTCCAAGTTGAGTTGGTGTTCCTGAAATAATTCCTGTGGATTGGTCAAAAGAAATACCCTGGGGTAAATTTCCCTCTATTAACTGCCATCTGTACCTGTTACCATTTCCACCGGTACCGCCAATCCTCACATTATACGGTTTTTCGAGCGCAGCAGGTAGTAAATTTTTTTCTGTTGTTATAGTCAGGAGAGACCCAGGATCAACTGTACCATTATTAAATAATTTTTGAGCATAAATATTGCCGCTGGACCATACAACTATCGCACCATCATTATCCGCAGACGCCTTAATTTCTTCAAAGTTTGAATTGTTAACCTGTACTCCTCCTTCCTGCCACCAACCAACCCCGGAATTATCAATTTTTTGTGCGTATAGTTTGTCTGAATACTTCCAGAAAACAAAATAGTTACCATCAAGCGAGTTTATTATGTAAGGCATTGACCCTGTTCCTATCAAAACACCTTCTTCCTGCCATAGTTTATTACCGTTAGAGTCAAGCCGTTGTGCAAATATCTGGTCAATACCGTTTCTTGTATCAACCCATACACAAACAGCCCCACCATCATTATCAGGTACAGCCATCAAATTTTTTTTGTCTCCTGATGCATAACAAACGCAAATTCCACCATCCTGCCATAAAATATTTCCTGAAGAACTAACCCTTTGAGCAAAAATATTAGGGTTTCCAAATCTACTATCAATCCATAAGGTAATCACCCCGCCTGAACCATCGTCTACAATATCAGGATAATGAACAACGTTGTTCAGTTCATTGTTAGGCAAAGATACTCTTACTCCACCTAAAGCCCAATTTATTCCATCTGCTAATTTCTGAACCCTTAATGACCTCCAGCCATAATAAGGTCCATTTCTATCATCTTCCCAGGCAGCAATGCCTGCTCCCTGGGAACTCGTTTTCACCATCGGATTGGCAATTGCTGATCCTTCTCCATCATCACCACCCATTGAAGAAAGCGAACCATAATTTTTAATAATATTTCCATCCGAACCGATGCGAGATGCCTTTGCCCTTGGATACCATAATCTGAAGCCACCATAATTCCACGTTGCAAAAGCACCACCCTGCAAATCAGAACATATAGAGTTATTTCCACCACTATCCCCATTCTGAAGTAATACTCCACCCAAACCCCAGAGTTTGTTTCCACTACCATCAATCCTGTTTATCCTTACGCGGTTTTCTTGAACACTTCCTCCAGAAGCATCTGTCCAGGAAAAAATCACTCCACCGCTTCCATCATTTGTTGCTTTAACATCTGTCTGCAGTTCAAAAATTACCCCCTCTCCATAACCTTCAACAACTGGTATTCCGTCTTCCTGCCACTGAATTTCACCAGATGAATTTATCTTCTGTCCATAAATATCCTTGTACTTCCACGTAAAATTACCAACTTTACCTCTTCTTTCATCAACCCACAGGATAATAAAATTCCCGTCAGTTGTCCTTACAAGTTGAATCTGATTCTGTGCTTCCTCTCTATCGCAAATAACCAGGGGGGATGAAACCGTGTGGGACCACGGCAGAAGAGTTGAACAGAAAAGGCAGAATAGAATCAAGAGTAAAAATTTCTGCTTGATTTTCTTTACCTCCTTTGAGTTATTCCTCTTAACCTTCTATTGTTTTCCACTTTATTTTATATTCTAAACAGTCATTCCAAGAGTGTCAAATCCCGGTTTCCCCTGAGGAAAACTGGCTAACGCATTTCCAGGACGCTGTGAAACATGGTGTGGACTACCTGTGGTTTTTGAAGCCGATGGCTGCAGTGACAAAGCCCTTGTTCGAAAGGACCTTCTTAGACCCAACGGTTTTCTGACGCCGGCGGTCGGGCGCAAATACATGCTTAAACTGGGACTCCGGATGGGGATGCGGCTGGACAGGTAGTGAAAAAGAGACCAGACACGGATTCCGAACGGCTGGAAAAACTCTCTTGCTTTCGTTTTCCCCCTGCAGACCTGTGCAACGACAGGTCAAAAAAGTTGTAGGCGGTCATCACTTTGTGTTTTTCAAAATCTTGCTGTAAAGTTAATTCATATCCTGGGTGCATTTCGTTAGCGGAAAGGGAAAAAATGAAACTCAATTTTAAGTATGGTAAAATAAGCAGCCCTGCCTTGAAGGATGAGAAAAATAATCTGAGAGACCCTGCTTGTTTAGTTTACAATGGTGTGGTTTACTTTTTTTTTACAATCCATAACCTCAAGGATAATACCTTATGCTTATGCGTGGGAATGACAAAAACAAATGATTTTATCGCCTTTGACCGTACAAGAACGATTTCTCCTGTTGGTTATGCCTCTCCCGGGAATGTAATAAGGGTAAAAGATGCATGAGTTTTGTGTTATCAACAACACAAGGAGTTCCCGCACTATCTTTGTCTGTCTTATTCGGATAACCTTGAAAATTGGTCTGAACCAGAGAGATTCTTCAACACAACCTCAAATAAATGGAATACAGATGGAGGAACGATAGACCACATAGTCATATGGGAAAATGCATGGTATTGTTTTTATACTGGCTCCAGCAGAAGGGGAAAAAGGAGTGGTTACAATATGAGAGGTGTGGCGAGGACTATGATTTTAAAGAGTGGGAAGATATATCAAAAGACAAGCCAGTCATAGGAGTTGATTATGAATGGGAAATGCCAGATGGGAATGAAAATAACTGTGTTATCAGGGTAAAGGATAGGTGGTTTATGCTTTATTCTGCGTCTTTGACAAAACAAAAAATTGCTTATGCAACAAGTTATGACCTGTTACACTGGGAAAAAGAAGGGATTTGCGATATACCTGTTTTCAGAGAGTCAGCATTAAGATTCGGGGCAGCTTTTGTCATAGAAGGATTATCAAAGGATGGCAGTTATTACATGATTTACATGGGTGAAGACATAAACCAGAGAACAATCCTTGATTCTTCTTCAAAGTGAGGATCTTATATCCTGAAAATAGGTTATCCCCTGGAGCCTGATTGTAAACAACCTACCCCGAACATACTGGTGCCGCAAACTGAAGGAATGTGCTCTCGGTAAAATGTGAGCTGGGTCTGCGCACCAGCCCTGCTTGCCAGCAGTAAAGGATTGCTTCCTCATCCAGGTACTAACTACCTGCTATCTCAAACTTTCAGCTGCCTGACGTCTAACTTCCTCATTTGTGTCCTGTAACAGACGGTCAAGGATTTGAAATACCTTTTCCCCCCTGTATCCTGCCAGTGCCAGGGCTACTGATTTTCTCACCTCCACTTCCGGGTCTTCTGCCATTTCCAGTAACCGATTTAAACCAGACTGCCGGCCCACCAGACCCAGAAGGATAGCTGATTTTGCTCGCAAAACGACCTGCTGGCTGGAAGAAATTTTTAGAAGAAGGGGAAGAACAGACTGGCTTCTTTCTTTAAGAAAAGCACGGTTAGCCAGAAAAATCTGTTCTACCGAGTAAACAGCTGCCTTTTTTACTTCCAGACTTTCATCATCCACTACCTTGCTAAGGAGAGGTTTCACAAATTGCCAATCACCAGTATCACCACAGGCTAAAGATACTGCTATTTTCTGCTTCTCCTCTCCTTCTGCAAGAAAACGGACAAAGAGAGGAAAGGCTTCCCTGCTTTGTGCAACTCCCAGTATTCTGATACCCTTTTCCCAGTCGAGAGCTGATGGATTACTGAGATATTCCACCAAAAACTTTCTTCCTTCTTCACTGCCTGACAGGGCAGTTAAAGACGCAAGACGAATTTCCTCCTGTTTATCCGAAAGCAAAGTTTGCAGGAAGGATATTTCATCACAACCAGCTAACTGGATGAGACTTTTAACCAGTGCCTTTCTCAGTTCTGCATTCTCCGTGCCTTTCAGAACCTGAATGAGAACCCCTTTCAGACTGCGTATTCCAGTTGCCGCTATACTGGTGGCTGCTTTCCTCACAGTAACACCGTCTTTATCAAGGAGCTTTTGTTTTAGGAATAGTTCTGTTTCTTCCGGTTCCACTGCCAGCATCGCTTCTGTTACTGCTGCAAGTGTTTCCTTCTCCTGACATCCGGTTTTTTCCCAGAGTGTCCTGAAACCAGCCATAGCTTCAGGAGAACCAATTTTCGCCAGTATTTTACACCACTTTGTCGTATGAGCAGATTTATCTGAAAGAAGCGCTTCTGTCAGATAGCCTGTTGCTGCCTTGCCCAGCCGCTGCAAGGCTACCTCAGCCTCCTGGCATGCGGTCGATTCCCGGCAGAAGGAAAGGATGACTGGAGTGGCAGAAGCCAGACCAATCTTTCCCAGGCTGCCACAACATAAGTCTTTCCATCTTGCAGGCCAGGACTTTCTCTGGATTAGAGACATCAACACCAGGGCCGAGGGAAACTGGCCGGTATTTCCCAGTGCTTGCAAACACGCTTCCATTAACATACTGTTTTCATTAACTCTTTGGTCAGAAATAAGGCCATGCAAAATCTCTACTGCCTGCAAACTACCTGTCTGCCCCAGAGCCTGGATAGCAGCAGCTGCCCATTCCACCTGTGGATGCCCTACTTCTTCCTCAATTTTTTTCAGATAATCCGTTTCCCCCAGCCGCACCAGAGAAGCCATTATTGTCACAGTTAAAAGATGCTGGTAATACGACTGGTCAAAATTTTCTCTCTGCTGCCAGGAGAATCCTGGGGCACCTTTGAGGATAGGAGCAGGAAAGACAAGCTGATACCCGGTCACTAATCGTTCTCTCAGAAAAGGAACAGAATCCGGGCTACCAAAACGTCCGAGAAGAGTTGCAGCATAAAGAGCCAGACAGTATTGTTTGGCATTCAGGGATTGTTTATCCAGGAAGGATTTTAGCAGTGATTCACCAGAAGTGCCAAGTTGCATAAGAAGTTTTTCCATTCTTATTTGAGCATCTCCGTCACACTGCCAGGCTGCTGATTGCATCAATGCTACTGCCTGGTCCCAGACAGCAGAATCTGTCACCACCCTAATATTGGCCTGGGAAGCAAAAAGATAACCAGAAAGAAAACAAAAGAGATAACTGACAAAAGAAAAGAGATTTTTCAGGACAATCAGTCTACCTGTTCCCATCTACCAGTCTTTTCAGACTTTCTCACCGCCTCAATTATTCTGGTGTTATAAAGCCCTTCTGCGAGAGAAGGTGAAGCTTCCTGCTGCTGATGAACCGCTTTCAGAAAAGAATAGATAGCATGGACATGACCGCGAAGCCAGCCAATGCTAAACTTCGGTCCAGGGAAAGAAGATTCTTCATAACGCTGGACTGTCGGTAGAGCAACATAGCCTTCGTTTGTCCTGGCATCAAAAAGGTGCAGAAAGTTGGGTTCCATGGAGCGGTAACGGATGGCCCCGCCACTTCCATAAAGTTCGTAATTCAATTCATCTTCTGCACCGGCTGCTACTTTGGAAACTTCAATTGTTCCAGTAGCCCCATTTTTTAAACAGAGCATTACCAGAGCATGGTCCTCCACCTCTACCGGCACATTTTTTCCTTCTCCATCAGGACGGCAGGGATAAAGGATACGGGTACAACCTATTACCTTCTCTATTTTTCCCAGAAACCAGTAGACCAAATCAATAACATGGCTTCCCAGGTCCAGAAGTAGACCAGCACCTTTTTGTTGTTTCCAGCCCAGGGGTTTATGCGGGTCCAAACTCCCTGAATGATAATAGGTGAAACGAAAGCTTACCGGCGTGCCAAGGAAACCTTTGTCCAGCAAACTTTTTGTTTTCTGCATGGCAGGATAAAAACGGTTATGAAAGGTCACCTGATTGGTAGCATGATAATGGGGCAGAAGTTTTTCTACTGCGCATACTTCTTTCCAATCAACAACAACTGGTTTCTCACAATAAACTGGTTTGTTTAGCTTCATTACCTCCAGAAGTGGTTCTAAGTGGTAAATGTTAGGACAGCAGATATCCACAATATCCACCTCAGGATGTCTGATTAGTTGCCGGAAATCACTGGTGGTAAATTTAAACCCGTATTTTTCCCCCTTTCTAAGTGTTTCTGGTGTCCGGCTGCACAGACCGAAAAGTTCCACACGAAAGGGTAATTCATAGTAGTAATGGAGAACAGAATAACAATAGGCATGAACCTTGCCAATGAATCCAAAACCGATAAGCCCAATCCTGTAAGTTTCCACAATTTATTCCTGTCTTAATCTCTTTAGTAAAACTTCTCTACCTCTTGTTTGGCAATCTTTACCCACTGGCTCATCCGCTGAGGCTGATTACGGCAGGTATGGGTATCTTTCATTACAATTTCCAGGATACAGCCCCTGGTCAAACTCAGAGCCTGCCGCACCATTTTCCTCGCTTCTTCTGGTTCCCAAAATTCACCGGCAATGATTGCCGGGTTTGGTTTCCAGGAAAAGATGAAACGGTTACCAACAAACTGTGCAGCTTCACCGATGTCTACCCAGGGACTCATGGAGATACGTCTCAACCGGGGAATTTTTTCTACCTGTCTCAGTTTTTTGTGCAGCGGTTCACAGCAGCCATAACAGTTCAAACCAAACCGGGAAAGCACTCTTTTCTCGTATTGCAGGGCGAATTCTTCATGCATTACCGGTGAGACAAGCGAGAAAATCTGTGCCGTAGCGTGACCCCACATATCTATGGTGCGTACATTCTTTCCGTCAAAATCTTTCTGGGGAAGCTGGTCAGTGAAACCAAGAGCACCTGAACCAACATAGTGATTGCCGTTATTGAGAGAAAGTAAGCCTGATTTTTCATACTGGTCAAGGAGAGAAATGGTACCGGTGGTAATTTTCTCCATAACCTGGTGGACCCAGGCTGGTCTTTCGGTCAGGTCTATGAAAAGATTATCCAGACCACGCCAGGTGGCTAACCAGTCCACAGGAGAAAACCAGAGACCTGTTACTCCTGTCAATTCTACCCTTAGAATCCCAGCAAAAATATCCTGAGCTATCTCCAGTCTTCTTTCTGTTTCTTCTCTGTCCTCGGTGACTTGAGGAAACTTAATCTTCTCCAGATCTTTTTCCTCCTTTAAAACTGGTTCGTAATGACAGGCTCCTCGTTTTTCTTCTGGCCGTATCTGCCTGACTTCTACACCCCAGCCAGTATTATTGATAGCCCTTGGTATCCGTAAGCAATCATCAATGACACTATCGTCCTGCAGATACTGGTGATAGTAAAGACGCCATCTTAAATCCCTTTCTACACCGCGCCAGAAAGAATCAGAAACGACAAGATTTTCTTCCGGTAGTAATTCATTCCAGGCACCTTCAGGAAAAATAAGAATCATGGGTCTGCCTGGCTTTAGGCTATTATGCCGCTTCCAGGATTGGACCATTTCTTTCTGTCTGGGTAACTGCGCTACTTCTGCCACTTTTTTCGCCAGTTCTCTAAGATATTTTTTTTCTTCCTTTTCTATTCGCATCTTTTGTTCCAGTCCTTTAAGAATTCTACATAAGCGGCGGTAATGGCAACAAAAAGTTTTCTGCCTTTCTCCGCAGTAGCAACCAGGGAATCACCGTAAGCGCCAGTAATACTCTTCTGCATTCCCCAGGTGGAAATAAAAACCC
This sequence comes from uncultured bacterium, assembly GCA_964645405.1. Lineage (GTDB taxonomy): Bacteria > Ratteibacteria > UBA8468 > B48-G9 > DSTR01 > JAMWDF01. The sequence continues at coordinate 28,748 of CAZYCA010000005.1, forward strand.
TGCCGTAAAAGGGCCAATCGGTAAATTTTAAGGTATCCACATCAGTTAACCTGTCCTGCCGAACACTTTCCGGGCACAGATAAAGCATTAAAGAGGTTTCGTATTCCCCGGCATGGCAGCTACCCTTCCTGCCTTTTTCTAAAATTTTTTCTATTTCCTGCCTGGCGATGATGTGGGGAGCAGTCACCACCAGATACACTCCGTAACAGTCAGCTATCTTCCTGGCAACTACCTCCAGCGCTCCGGTGTGATTTCCGTGGCCACTGATAAGAACAATCTTGTGAAAACCCATCTTCACCAGGGAGGAACAAATGTCTTCCATCAAAGAGATGAAAGTCTCCAATCTCAGATTGAGACATCCTGGCCAGCGCATAACTTCTCTGGTAGAATAGCCGCTCCAGACAGTGGGTGTTACCAGCACCGGAACCTTCTCTTTTAAATCCTGTGCTACTTTTCTGGCGATGGCTTCTACCAAAAAGGCATCAGTTTTAACCGGCAGATGCCAGCCGTGTTCTTCTATCTGACCAACAGGAACAAGCACAATAAGGTTCTTTTTCCTGTCTTCATCCAGCTCTTCCCAGGTTTTTTCTGTCCAGAAAACTGATTCTCTTTCCTCCTTTTGCCTTTTCCCTTTCATAATTCCTCCCCAACCTACACCAGGTTCTGCCAAACTTGGCTATGTTTTAAGTAGTCTTTTTCTTTGTATTTCAATGGTTTTATATGTTTTTATAGCCCTCCCCCCTTTTTTCGGGTAAAATATCCGAAAAAAAGGAGAATATTTTATGCCTCAAAATACC
>CAZYCA010000006.1:0-95250 GCA_964645405.1 uncultured bacterium
GAGGTTTCCTCTTCAGATACCATGTTTCCCACTCCGCTAGTGTTTTGCCTCCAAACTCCTGAATGAGCTGGCTCATCTGACCCACTACTCTGGGTCTGGTTCCCTGTGCATACTGGTTTGCTAAATTGATAAGCGGTGCTACATACTTCGGAAATTCGGGGGTTTCAATATCCAGATACTTTCTGATTTCCTTACCGGTTATTTTTACTTTCATTTTATAAGGTTTAAAAATTTCTCCTTAAATTTATGATTTACAGCAGGATCCACCTCCACCAGACCATTCTTAATCAAATGGGCATTGATGAAGGTTTTGTTCTGTAAATAAAGGTAGCAGAGCAAATTGTTTTCTTCATCATATTTTATATTATCAAACTTCAACAATACCTTTTGTCCTTTAAGTTTCTCCTTCAGAAAGTGAACGGCTTCCCGGTTCTTATCCAGTTTTGGTTTTAATCCAATCAATCTTATTTTCAACCCGTTATCCAGAACTATGAGATGCGGAGATAATACTGTTCTTACTCTATGATATTCCTGCTTCTGGTAATCGGAGTGGTCAATTTTTGAACCAAATCTCAATTTTCTCGGGTCAACTTTCTTATCAAATTTTACCGGGTCTTTAAAGATGTAAGGCAATCTTTTAATTTTTTCTTTGAAATCTCTTCCCGCCTCCTCCTGCTTGATAAGTTCCAGAGTCATATCTTCTGAGACATAGTTGTCTTTAATCCCGATTTTCTCTTTTATAATTGGTAAGAAATCCTCGTTTATCTCGTACCCGATAGAATTTCTATTAAGATTCTTGGCAGCTAAAGATGTTGTCCCGCTACCCAGAAAAGGATCAAGCACAGTGTCCCCAACAAAACTGAACATTTTGATGAGCCGTTTTGGCAACTCTTCAGGAAACATCGCCAGGTGTTTATCCTGTTTTTCCCCTCTGAAGTTCCAGTGCCCTGTAAAATATTGATTCCATTCCTCATCAGTTAATTTTGATTGCTCTTTAATTTCTTTTGTAACAACCGGGGGATTCCCGTATTTCTTAAAAATTAAGATGAATTCGTAATCTAATTTAAGAATCCCGTTTCTCGGATAGGGATAAGAACCCATAACAGTTGCACCGCCTGTAGTATGGCAGGTGGTCACCTTCTGCCAGATAATAGCACCCATATAGTCAAACCCTGCACTTTCACAAAACTTGATTATTTCTGTCCTTATGGGAATAATTTTATATCTCCCATAATAGACAGAACGAGCAAACTGGTCTCCAATGTTGATACATAATCTGCAACCTTTGTGCAGCACTCTGTAGCACTCACTCCAGACCAGGTTAAGGTTGTTTATATAATCTTCGTAACTATCATTAAAACCTATCTGTTTCCCATTGCCGTAATCTTTCAACTGCCAGTATGGTGGTGATGTAATAATAAGATGAACAGATTCGTTATCAACTTCCTTCATCCATCTTGCATCGCCTATAACAACCTTGTGCCAGGTCTTCATATTTGCACCTTAATATTTTAACATAGTTTGAAGCCACGTTTCATCTGCTGTTTTGCGGATATACCAGGCCGCCAGCAGGAAGGTAACTATCAGACTATTCTTCTTCGTGTTAAACTTAAATTATGTGCGTAGCTCAATTTATCAACGGTAGCCGCACACTTATCTTTCTGGATCTGGAGACCACAGGAAGGGATTTCACCAGAGACAGAATAATGGAAATTGGTGGGCTGAAGGTTTCCGGGAATCAGGTTAAGGAGAAAATCCAGATACTGGTTAATCCGGAAAGACCAATTCCTCTTACCATCCAGCGGCTGACAGGTATTACAGAAGAGCAGGTGAAAGAGAAAGGGAAAAGATGGGAAGAAGTTAAAACTGAGGTAAGAAACTTTATAGGCAGTTTTCCTGTTGTCTGCCATAACACCTCTTTTGACCGCAGTTTCCTTTGCTCACATGGCCTTGATTTGCCTAATCCTTTTTATGATACCTGTGAGCTGGCCTGTCTTCTTTTTCCCTGTCTGGGTCATTATTCCCTGAGTGCTCTTCTTTCTGTGTTTGGCCAGCAGCCACAGCAGGCTCATCGGGCTTTCAGTGACTGTGAAAACACTTATCGGCTGTGGTGTCTTCTTCTGGACAGTCTGAAGTTAGAGCATCTCCACCGGCTGGAGAAAATAAGGTTTTTCCTGGAAGGGACTGACTGGCCCCTGGTGGAGATTTTAACAGAGGTCATTGATTACCTGAAGAAGGAGAGCACACCGGAAAAAATCAGGTCAGAAGATTCTTTAGAGGAAAAGGAGGAAACAGGGCGACAGCTGCCAGAGTTTTCCTCTGTTTTTGCTCCGGAGGGTTTTTTCTTCAGGTTTTTCCCGGGATATGAAGTCAGGCCAGAACAGCAACAGATGGCTAATTTTGTCTGGCAGGCTTTCACAGAGAAAAAATATCTTTTCCTGGAAGCAGGAACCGGTGTGGGGAAGTCTTTAGCTTACCTGGTGCCTGCACTTTATTATGTGAAAGAAACTGGAGCCAGAGTTGTTATCTCTACCAATACCAAAAATCTACAGGATCAGCTCTGGCAGAAAGAAATTCCTTTCCTGCAGAAATGTTTCCCGGGAAGTTTTACTGCCTGCCTGGTGAAAGGACGGGAAAACTATGTTTGTCTGCGCAAGCTTTATGCTCTTTCTTCTTCTCCCTTACCCCTTTTTCCGGAAGAGAAAAAAGCCTTAGCCTACTTATCTTCCTGGGTGGAAGAAACAGAAAGCGGTCTGCTGGAAGAACTCAGTAGCTGGTACCTGGCAAAGGTGCCTGTCCTGAAAGAAATGGTGGAGCAAATCAGAAGTGAAAAGGAAAACTGTCTTGCCCGCAGATGTCCCTGGCACAGGTCATGTTTTTACCTGCGCACCAGACAGAAAGCTTCAGAGGCTGATTGGATAGTCACCAACCATGCCCTGATTTTTGATCCACCGCGCTGGTTTCCTCATTTCTCCTGCCTGGTCCTGGATGAAGCTCATAATGTGGAAGAGGTAGCCACAGAAGTTTTTTCCCGGGAAGTTTCTCTCCAGACTGTGACAAGAATTTTAGACTGGCTGGAGGAAAAGCACGGGTTTCACCGTTTGAAACCAGTCTGGGCTGGTTTAACCAGGGAAGGGAAAATGGTAGAAAGCAGCTGGAAGAATATCAGGAAAAAATTAGCGGAAAAGGTGGAGATACTACGGAAGGAAATTCTTCCTGCTTTCAGCAACTGCGTTTCTGCCCTTTTACCGGAAAAAAAGAAAAACAGAAGGATAGAAAAAAGGGAAAGCAGTTCGGAATGGGAACTTTTTCACCGGGCAGGACGGGATTTTCTGACTGCCTGGAGTAATCTGGAACAACTCCTGAAGGAGTTGAAAAATTGTGTGGCTGGTGTTTTTTCGGCAGATTATGACAGGATGGAACTACGGCAAAGTGTTTCCAGCCTGAAAGAAAGAGTAAAAAAAATCGGGGAGGATTGCAAATTCATCCTGAAAAGCGAAAACCAGCAGTATGTTTTCTGGCTGGAACTGGAAGGGAAAGAAAGAAACAACTGGCTTTTGAAGGCTGCTCCTTTAAACCCTGGTAAATGGCTGGCTCCTTTTTTTCAGAAAAGAGAAAGCGTTATTTTCACTTCAGCCACTCTGACAGTGGCAGGGGACTTCAGCTTCCTGCTGGAGCGTCTTGGTGCTAATCTTCTGCCAGAAGCCCGGCTTGTCACAAAGGTACTGGGTTCACCTTTTGATTACCAGAAGTGTGTTCTTCTGGCTATCCCTGCTGACTTCCCTGATTTTTGCCACCAGCAGCCGGAGGTATTTCTTCAGGCTCTCACAGAAGGCATTTTTACTGCCTGCCAGGTAACAAGGGGCAAAATTCTGGTGCTTTTCAACTCTGTGGAAAGGATGCATCAAATATATAATGTCTTGAAACCAAGACTGGAAAGTGAGAATATAATAGTTCTCTGTCAGGGTATGGACGGCAGCAGAAGACATCTGGTGGAAATTATGAACCAGGCTGAGAAGGAAACAGTTCTTTTCGGGACGAAAAGTTTTCGGGAAGGGGTGGATATCGCCAATCTGACAGGTGTCATTTTAGAAAAACTGCCCTTTCCCAGCCCTGAAGAACCGATTGTTGCCGGAAGAATCCAGCATCTTTTTTCTCAGAGAAAAGATGCCTGGAACCAGTATCTATTGCCTCTGGCTACTATGGCTTTGCGGCAGGCTTTCGGCAGGCTGATTAGAAAGAAAAAAGATAAAGGGTTTTTCCTTGTCTTTGATGCGCGGCTTCTGGGCAGTTTCCGCCAGATGAAACAGGCTCTTCCCTGCTGTCAGGAACTGATTGCGCCAGGAGAATTTTTTGCTGCTGAACTGGCAGGAGCTTTGTTTCAACTGAAAGAGGAAAAAAGTGAAAAAACTGAGTAAGTCCAGTAAAATTGCTATTTTCTTTCTCTTGACCGGCATCTACTTTTTTTCTTACTTTCACCGGATTGCTGTTCCCGGGACAATTTTCAACGAGATTCAAGCCACCTTTAATCTTTCTGCCAGCGGAGTGGCAACACTGGGGACATTGTGCCTTTACATCTACGGTTTTATGCAGTTTTTTGCCGGGATTTTAGCTGATGCCTTTGGTGCTTTGAGGGTACTTCTTACTGGCGGTGCCCTTTTAACAGCTGGTTCTTTTGCTTTCTCCCTGGCTCCGGAGGTGGGAACTCTTTTTGCCTCCAGGGCGCTGGTCGGCTTTGGCGCCAGCCTCATCTATGTTTGTCTTTTTAAGTTTCTACATCAGTTGTTTTCCAGCCGGGACTTCCCTGCCTTTTTAGGCCTGGCACTTTTCATCGGGTATGCTGGTGGTCTTTTTGGGACATTACCTCTGGAAAGGCTGGTTTACTGGCTGAGCTGGAGGCTTGCTTTTGTCTGGATTTCTGGAGTAAGTTTTGTTTTTCTGGTGGCGGCAGCTATCCTGACCAGGTATAAGATTGGTTTCCTCTCGCAGGAAAGGAGCAGTTTTTCCGGAGAGATGATGTGGCAGGTTTATACCAACCAGGAATCCTTTCCCATTATTATCTGTGCAGTGATTAATTTTGCTATTTATTTTCTCATGCAGGCGATGCTGGGACGGAAGTTTTTGCAGGATTTTGCCAGCTTCAGTTCTTTGACCGCAACAGGTTTTACCTGCCTGATGATTTTTGTCAGTATGAGCGCTTCCTTGCTGGCAGGTTTTAGTACACGCTTTCTGAACCGGAGAAAGCCTATCATGATGGCTGCCACAGTGATTTGTCTGCTTGCTGTTTCTCTTCTGCTGGCTGGTGTTTCTGGTTTGCGTCTGGGAAAACTTTTTCTCCTTCCTTACCTTCTTTTAGGTCTTTGCTCAGGTGCTTCTTTAGTTTTCAGCACTTCCGTAAGGGAGATAAATCCAGCCCAGGCAGTGGGTACAGCAGTAGGTTTTCTCAATGGTGTCTGTTATCTTTCCATTGCCCTTTTAATGAACCTTTCCGGCTGGGTGATGGACTTTTTTGCTCCCAGGAGAATGGATTCCCCGGGAAGTATCATTTATCCTGCAGGTGCTTACCGCAGTATATTTGCTGGTTGCTGGGTGCTGGCTTTCATTTCTTTGCTTGTCTGTCTGCGGATTAAAGAGACCGCCGGAAACAAGCAGGAAGTTTTAAAAACAGAGCCAGCTGTGGAGGAAAAAAAGGTTAGAAAGGAACAGAAGAAAAAAAACCAGCAGGAGGAGGAACAACTTACACTTTTCTGAAGGAGGAACATGGAAAAAGAATTTTTTTGCCGGAAAAAGCCAGTTGTATCCTGGCGGGGAATACACCTGGACTTAAAGGGGCTGCCTCCCACCCCGGAGAGACTTTTACAGCTGGTGGAACTAACTTCTTTAGCAAAAGGTAACTGCCTTTTAGTGGAATGGGAAGATATGTACCCGTGGAAGGATACCTGTCTGAGGAACCAGACAGCCTATGGACTGAAGACCATAGAACTTTTTCTGAAAAAAGCCAGGGACTGGCAGGTAGAAATCATTCCCCTGGTCCAATCCTTTGGGCATCTGGAAAACCTTCTTTCCCGGAAGAAGTTTCGTTCCTTCCGGGAAATACCTGATAATGTCAGTGATTTGTGTCCCAGTAAAGAAGGTTCCAGCCAGCTCATCCTGGGACTGGTCAAGGATATACTTACCACCCATACCGGTATAAAGTATTTCCATTTAGGAGCAGATGAAGTCTGGTCTTTAGGTTCCTGCCCGGTGTGTAAGAAAAAGATAGCAAAATCTGGAAAAGCAACTTTATATCTGGAGCATCTGATGCCTGTTTTCCAGTTTTTGAATGAGAAGGGTATCAGGCCTATTATCTGGGATGATATGCTGAGACACTGGGAGATTTCTGAACTGAAAAAAATCAGCCAGGTAGTAGATTTGATGTGCTGGAGCTACGCTGCTTCACCCTTTTTGAGTCTTCCCCGGGAGGTTTTGCGTAAGTATGTTGCTGCAGGCTGCCGGCTCTGGGCTGCTTCAGCCTTTAAAGGTGCTGATGGTGCCTATGCTGACCGGCCTAATATTCCTACCAGGCTGGCTAACATGGCAGCCTGGGTAAAAACTGCGCAGAAACTGAAAATGACAGGAGTGATAGCTACAGGCTGGAGCAGGTATAATACCTTTGTCAGTCCGTGTGAAAGTTTAGAAGTCAGTCTGGATACTCTGGTGCTATCCTGGAAGATTGCCTGGGAAGGAAAGATACCAGATGATGCTTCTGACTGGGCAGATGCTTTCCTTAACTACTGCCAGCAGAAGGGGGTAAAGACCAGCCATTTTTCCTCCTGTAGCAAGGTGGCTGAGCAGTTACAGAAAAGCCGGGAAGATGTTTTTCAGGCAGCAAGAAGATGGCTGCAGCAGGCACACCTGGCAGGAGAAAAGGAAAGAATCAATCCCTACCGGACCAGGGAGTTAAGGAAGTATCTTCAAGAAAACTTAAGAAAGGTAAATCAGCTGGCTCAATCCTGGCAGAAACTTCACCGGGGACTTGTCCCTGGTCTCTGGTTAAAAAGGTATCGTCTCAGCCGGATACTTCCTTTAAAGCACCTGCTGAAAATCGTTCTGGAGAAAAGGAAAAAAACAGTTTAGGAAGCTACTTTCTCTTTGTGCCTGTAGGCAGCCACCACAGCCTGACCGAGGGAAAGGTTGCCGTCATGGGGAGGGAAAAGCCGGTGGGTATAAACAGTAAAACCAGCCTGCCGGAGTAATTCTTCACTGCGCAGAAGAAGAAGGCGGTTCTGGAAACAGCCGCCACTTAAAGCGACTTTCTGGCAACCAGTTTTCTCACGCAGTTTCCAGCAGGTAGAGAGAATTATCTGGCAGACGGTTTCATGGAACCGCTGAGCAATATCTTGCCGGCAGACCTGGCAGGAAAGCTCTTCCACGACATTTTCTATCAGGGGGCGCCAGTCAATTACCAGGGTTTCAGATTTTTCCTCAAGGGAAAAGGGATAGGCAGGTTGTTTTGTTTTCCCGGCTAAATTTTCCAGTTCTAAAGCTGCTTGTCCTTCAAACCGGGTGATACTTCTTCCCAGAAGCAGGCAAGCGATGCCGTCAAAAAGTCTACCCAGACTGGAAGCTAAAGGACTGTTCACTTTTTCCTGGATAGCCTTCTCCAGAACTTTCCAGGTGTGCTTATCAAGCTGCCGGAGAAAATCTATCTGTAGTTGAAACATATTTTCCCCGAAGGTCTCTCTTAAGTAAGCTGCTGCCATTCTCCAGGGTTGATGAATAGCTTTTTCTCCTCCAGGCAGAGGTACAGGCAGAAAGTGCGCCAATCTTTTATAGCCGGAATAGTCTGCCAGCAAAAACTCTGCTCCCCAGATGGTTTCATCTTCTCCCCATCCTGTCCCGTCAAAAGCTACACCAATCACCTTCTCGTTAGACACCTGATTTTCTGCCAGGCAGGCAGCAATATGGCTGTGATGATGCTGGACAGAAATCCCGGGAAGATTTTTTTCTCTCATCCTTTCCCTGGCGTAGGAGGTAGACAAATAACCGGGATGTAAATCACAGGCAATAATTTCTGGTTTTACCTGGAAAAGGTTTTCCAGATGCTGGATTACAGAAGTAAAGAAGTTTGCGGTAGCCAGATTGTCCAGGTCTCCGATATGCTGACTGACAATGGCTTTTTCTCCGGCCAGCAGCGTGACGGTATTTTTCATCTGGCCACCACAGGCAACAATAGCCTTCTCCACGGAGAAGGGCAGTTTTAAACTTTCCGGTACATAACCCCGGCTGCGCCGTAGAAAAACAGGAGAGGAAGTCTTTGGCCTGACCCAGACAACAGAGTCGTCACAGCCAGTATGTATTATCCGGTTATGAAGAAGAAAGAAGTCAGCTACTTTCTTTAACCTCCTGATGGCTTCTTCATCCTGGTAGATAATTGGTTCTTCTGAAAAATTACCGCTGGTCATCACCAGCACTTCCGGAGCATTAAAATGGAAAAGAAGATGATGAACCGGTGTATAGGGCAGCATAAAGCCTAAAAAGCGGTTACCGGCAGCAATGATTTCCGGCAGGCGGCAATCAGGTTTTTTGCGCAGCAAAACAATCGGTGACTGCCAGGAACAAAGTACTTTCGCCTCACCAGGAGAAACCAGGCAGTACTTTTTTATCACCGGTAAACAGGCAGCCATCAGAGCCAGAGGTTTTTCTTCTCTTTTCTTCCGTTGCCGGAGAAGATGGATAGCTGTAGCGTTTGTGCCATCGCAGACCAAATGAAAACCGCCCAGTCCCTTAATCGCACCAATTTTACCCTCTCGTAAAAGGCAAGTAACCAGAGGAAAAAGTATCTCTGGAGGAGCCTTTTTGGTTTTTCCACGGCTGTCAATCAGTCTGAGAGCAGGACCACAGGAAAAACAGCAGTTCGGCTGTGTATGGAAGCGTCTATCCACAGGATTCTTATACTCTTTTCCACAGGTTTTACACATAGGAAATTCAGCCATAGTGGTGTGGTTGCGGTCATAAGGAATTTTCCTGATGATGGTGTATCTTGGTCCACAATTTGTACAGTTGATAAAAGGATGTAAGTATCTTCTATTTGAAGGACTTAGAAGCTCAGAGAGACACAGGGAACAGGTAGCAATATCAGGGGGTATCTCCAACTCTACCCGAGCACCTTCCTCACTGGGCAGAACACTAAAATCTTGCTCTTTTTCCACAAGAGGGAGCCAACTTGTGTTAATTTTTTCAATTTTAGCCCGTGCCGGGGGGAATTTTTGCAAATCATTTAAAAACTTCTGGATGGTCTCAGATTGACCCTGAACTTCTATGACGACTCCCCGGGTACTGTTGCGGACAAAACCGGTGAGGTTTAACCTGGTGGCTAAGCGGTAGACTGCTGGTCTAAATCCCACTCCTTCTACCTGACCGGAAGCAATAACAGCCATCCGTTTTTTTTCTGAAGCCATCCTTAGAAAAAGATTCTTATTGAGTAAGAAAGAAATATTACCAGTCTTATGTAAATACAGAAAACTGTTAAACTTTTCTACTGAAAATCAGGCACCAGGGACAAAGGCAGCAAACTTTCTCACAGCCTCAGAGAGTTTTTTTTCAGCGGCATCATCAGGTTTACCTTTAATCAGCACCGGGTCCAGTATTTTCTTGAATTTAAAGGACTTAGCCACACTTTCCAGACTGCTGATAGCTGCTCCACCGCCGCCATGGGTGAGAAAGGCAAGATAGGGTTTACCTTCCACCTTGCCCCGGGAAGGATAGAAAGTTCTGTCAAAAAAGTCTTTCAGCATTCCTGCCATGTAACTGAAATAATCCCCGGAACCGATAATGAGACCGTCACACCAGAGAAGGTCTTCCAAACTGGCCTCACTGGCTTTCTTCATCCGCACCTGAACCTGTGGTATCTGCTGCAGAGTTTTTTCTGCTACTGAGGCAGCAGCTTCTGTATTCCCGCCCAACGTATGATAGACAATCAAAATCTTCTTCATTGTTCCCCCTTAGTTTTTCCTGACTTCCTGGCAGATTAGTTTTATGGTGCGTGGCATCCAGAAAGTTAAAGGATGGCTTGGTGCTAATACCGGGTAGGAAGATTTCTGACCGGGAGCCCTGGCGCTGGTGCCAGGGAAAACAAATAAGTCCAGCGGGTTCCAGATGCCCAGATAGTTGACAGAACTTTTAGTCATTGCCTGCTTTAACGATTGCAGAAGGCTGCTTTCAGGCCGCAGTTCCACCAGCCCTGGTAAAGGCAGGAGGTAGCTTAAAAGAGAACCGGAAAAAGGTGTGCAAATGGTCCAGCAGCACTGACAGTATTTTTTCCCTCCGAGAAACTCCAGCCAGTAAGCAGCAATAATCCCGCCCTGGCTTAGTCCGACCGTTACTATCTTTTCTTCATTCCTTCTTTTCTCCATATAACTTGCCAGTTTTTCTGCTATTTTTACCAGGGATACAGAACCGAATTTTTCCTGATAGGTGAACTGGTAGGTTTTTACTCCCTGCCGGTGGAAAGCTCTTGCCAGAATCTGGTATTCCCATCTTCCCCCACCAAAACCATGAATAAGCAAAATAGCGCTCACTCTTTCTCCTTTTCTATCACCACGGACTGGTTCGGTCGCACCTTCTTTAATCCCTCCCAGTCCTCAGCAAGCAGTTTGCCGATGATTTCCACCGGGCTTGCCGGAATAATTTTTTCACCTGTGCTAACAGGAGTGGGACCGAAGAAGAGACAAAAACAGGCTCCTTCTGGCCAGTAACCGATATCCCCTTTTTTCACTTCTGTGACTGGCTGGTTAATTTGTGTCTGCAGGGGAATCCGGAAATAAATCTCTTCACCCCAGGTGCTGGTTCTGGCCCTGATGGGCAAAATATCCCAGATTTTCTCTGCCACTGGAGATTGGTTTAGCTCTGCTGGTAAACTTAACGAACCGATTTTGATGAAAATTTTGCGTTTCATTTTTGCCTCCTGAAAGGTGAGGATTTATGAAAATGAAGAAGTAATATACTTTACCCAGTCCTCTAAGTGGGCACCTGTCCGGGCAGAAACAGGCAGAACTTTTAAGTCCTTTCTTATCTCCAGGAGAAACTTCTGGAAACGTTTTCGGGAAAATTTCACCAGGGGTAAAAGGTCTATTTTATTCAGAAGACAGAGGGAGGCTATCTGAAACATCAAAGGGTACTTTTTTGGTTTATCCTCACCCTCAGTTACTGCGGAGACAACAACGTTTCTCTCAGTGCCCAGGGGAAACTCTGCCGGGCAGACTAAATTGCCTACATTTTCCACAAAGATTATCCGTAAACTTTCCAGAGGCAGTTTCTCCAATGCCTTTTTCACCATAGCGGCATCCAGGTGGCAACCGCCGCCTGTATTAATCTGAATGACCGGGATTCCTAAACAGGCAAGTCTTTCTCCATCCAGAGAACCAGCAACATCCCCTTCAATCACAGCACAGGGATATTCCGGTAAAAGCAGGGGAATGGTTTTTTCTAAAAGGGAGGTCTTCCCACATCCCGGTCCACCCATCAGGTTAAAGGAGATGATGCCTTTGCTCTGGAGTATTTTCTTGTTTTCCCTGGCAAGGCGGTCGTTTTCTGCTAAAAGGTTTTCCCCGATTTTAATTATTTTCAGACTCATAGGGTAGAGGACGGGTCTCTTGCAGAGGCCCGTCCTCGGCAAAATTTACTTCTTTACTTCTGGCTTCTCTGGAGGTTTGGGTGGAGCAGGCATAGGAGGTCTCAGCTGCTCTTCCTTCTTTTTCAGTTCCTGGTATTCCTGGTTGCCAGCCAGAAGAGTTTCCAGCCGGGATTTCCTCCTGGTTTCCAGTTCCTTCATCTGCTGGGCAATCTGTTTCAACTCGTTATCCTCAGCCATAGCTTTCCGCTCAATCGCCATCATCTTCATTTTGATTTCTTTCCACTCCTGCATTCTTGCCTGGTCTGGCTTTTCCTCGCAGAAAGCCCAGCTGGATACCAGGATAATTGCTGCCAGCAAAAGTATCAGCTTTTTCATTTTTCTCACCCCCTTGAGTCTTATGGTACACAAAAAAGACTGTTTAGTAAATAGGACAGAAAAAACTCATAGCAGGATTAGTAAAATTTTTTTCGGACAGAAAAACTGGTAAACTGATGGTATGGTGAAGGCAGTTATTTTTGACCTTGATGATACTCTTGTTATGGAACAGGAAGCCACAGAGGAAGCCTTTCAGGCAGCAGGATTTTTAGCCTGCCAGCGTTACGGACTGAACCTAAAAGAATTTACTTCTCAGATAAAGAAGACCGCAGAAACAATCTGGGAAGCTTCACCTATTTATGACTGGTGTCAAAAGATAGGTATATCTGCCCGGGAAGGTTTGTGGGCTGATTTTATGGAAGATATTGCCCGGGTTCAGATTCTGAAAGAATGGATTCCCTGGTTTCGTCTGCAGTCCTGGCAGAAAACTTTGCACTATTTTGGGATAGAGGATAATTTTTTGGCTGAAAAAATGTCAGCCTGTTACATCACAGAGTGCCAGAAAAGGCACCGGGTTTTTCCAGAAGTTTTGCCTGTGTTATCCAGCCTGCGTCATTACCGTCTGGGTATGATTACCAACGGTCTTCATCATCATCAGTGGAAGAAGATTCTATCAAACAACCTGACGGGCTTTTTTGAGACAGTGGTTATTTCTTCTGATGTCGGTTATGGAAAGCCCCATCCTGTTATTTTCCAGGAGGCTCTCTCCTGTCTGATGGTAGAACCGGAGGAAGCCTGCATGGTGGGTGATAGTCTGGAAAATGATATCGCTGGCGCCAAAGCAGTTTCTCTCAGAGCCATCTGGATTAATCGCTCTAAAAACCCTGTACCTGTGGAGATAAAGCCTGATGCTGTTATCTCCAGCCTGTCCTTCCTGCAAGAAATCTTAGCGGGTTTTTAAAAATTTCTGGAACCTGCTACTTAAATTATTAGCCATCTGTATCATACCGTAATCGCCCGGATGGATTAAGTCAACTGTTAGATTGAAAATAGAAGAAAGAATTTCAGGCCCTTCTACCAGATGAACATTAGGGTACTGACACCCAGCCACAATTTCTCGCAATGCCTGCCTGAAGGCTTCCGGGTCAGCTTTGTAGTTTGCACCTGGAGGCTGCAGGCCAAAGTCAAGAAAGAAGGGATAAAGGGTAATACAGAGAATAATTCTTTCCGGATTGGCTGCGGCTACTTTATTGACCATGTATTCCACACGGCCGCGGAACTCCGGCAAGGGAAAATCAATCATGTTCACAGAAAGTTCCAGGGAAGCGAAATCCCAGTCCGTACGACTGGCAATATAGTCAGCCAGCTCTTTTTCACACTGGGCTGCTCCACCCACACCTAAGTTGATTAAATCAGCTCCCAGAATTCTCGCGGTCTGTGCCACGTATGTCAGGTGAGGTCCTTCCGCATCAAAGCCATGCGTGATAGAAGTTCCATATGCCAGGTAGCAGGTAGCCGGTAAATCCTGTGGTTCTGGTGGCCGAATGTTTTCACCTTCAATACCATGGAACCAGACAGGATCCCGCTGCGGTCCTCCCAGAAGCAGTCGGGTCACCATCGGGGAGAAAGCCATTTTCTCCTTCGATCTGAGTTTGTCCAGAAGAACTGGCCGGTTGATTTCAATCGTCTGAGCCTGGCGGCCGATGAGGAAACGCTGTCTGCCGTCAAACAGCCCGTGGAAAACAGTTACCTTAGTCTCCCCTTCTGAAGAAAGAGTTACCCGGCAGCAAGGACCATCAAAAAGGAACCGAATTTCCATACCATCTGGCTGTAACATCCGCATCTGGGCACCAGGGTTGAGTTTTAACCGTACCTGTTCTGGAACCCTTTGTAACCTTACACCAGGATGTTGCTTGCTGCTTTGCACTTCTGCCACATTGTGAAACTCCACATTTTCATAAATCATTTCTTCTCCTTCGTTTTAAAATCGTAGAGAAGCAAGTTTCTTCAGAAAATAGCGGTAGTTAGCCAGGGAAGTACCAGGAGTAATCAGATGGTCCGGCATCAGGATGAAACCACCTTCTTTCATCAAAGGTAAGCGTCTTTCTATTTCCGCATCAATCTCTGCAGGTCCTTTTTCCAGGACCAGTTTGTTGAAGCCACCAATAATACGCAATTGTGGTCCGAACTTTTTCCGCACCTGGTAAGGGTCAGCCTGCCAGGTTCCAATTTCTAAAGGAAACTGCACATTGACGCCGGATTCCAGCCAGGGACCAATGAGTGCACTTACATCTCCATCACTGTCTATGCCAAGAAGATATGTGCCATATTTGTCTAAAGTTTCTCTGATTTTCCGGTAACCCGGTGCCACATAGCGCCGAAATATTCCTGGACTGATTAAGGGACCGGATTTACCACAGATATCTTCCCAGCCAAAAGCCATATCCGGGGGGGAAGGCATCCTGGGAAAGACAGTTTCTACAGCCCAGCAGGTCAAATCCGCTAAGGTCATAACCATATCAGCAAAGACTGTCGGTTCATCATAAATCAAATAAGCCATATTCTGTACGCCCATCCAGTTTCTTATCCAGCCCATCAGGGAAGCAGTGCTGAAGACAACCGGCAGTCCACTTGCCTGGCTGGCCTGTATCCTTTCTTCCAGATCCGGTGGAATTCTTCTGGTATCAGGTTGCAACCTTTTTTTGAATTCTGGCCAGTCCTTACCTGTTTTTAAAGTAAAGTCAAGGTAGTGGGGGATACAGCTTTTATTCTTCCATTCCTGCTGGACTACCCCGTCTTTACCCCGGACGACACGGTATTCTGCAGTTTCTTCCAGTACCCGGGGTTCAAAAGCCGGGAAAAGGTCCAGGTTGATGCCTAAACCAAACCAGTGGGGACTGGTGCCCAGAAAGCTGTGGATGTCTGTATCTTCGGGCCATCCTTCCTGATGCCAGCGGGCTGTTGTCTCTGGCCACTGAGCCCAGTGGACAACAGGCATACGGTTATGTCCCCGGTAAAACATAATATCCAGCCAGAGTTTTCTGTCATTCATTCCTTCTCCCTGTAGAGAAAAATCTGGCCCAGTCCAGCTTTCCCTTCCTGGTCTAAAGCCCAGACTTTTTCGGTAGTAAGATCCTGTTCTGATTGATGTGAAACCACATTGAAAAAGAAAGAATTATCCGCTGGAAAGTCAAAGCCAAAACATTTCCACGGTATCTTCATCTCCAGGCAATATCTTTTTCCTGTTTCTTGCTGATAACACCATTCTACTTTTTCCGCAGAAGGACCACTAAGTTTTGGTTCAGGAAAAGGAAGGAAAAGGTAGACAAAAGGTGTTTTACTGTGTTTCTCCGGTGTAAAAATAACGCGCAGGAAGTGTCCGGAGGAAATTTCTGCCAGGTTTACCTGAAAACATAAGTAAAAGTTTTCTTCATCCCAGGAAGTAAGGCAACTACCGGCCAGCCGTCCTGGTTTATCAGGTCGGATTATTTCTCTGTCAATTTTCAAACTGCGGTTATCCTGCCAGTCCATAAAGTTTTGCCAGTCCTGCGATTTACCGTCAATTTTTAAAGGGAAGTTCCGCCTCAAGCAGGCAGCATAGCTCAGGCGTTCTGTCTGGTAACAGTCCAGTCCTGTCCCGGAAATTTCCAGCTCCCAGAGTTTATTCTCCAGAATGTCTCTCTTTCCGTAATTAAGGTCAAAGGAAAAGCAGGTCTTTTCTCCAGGTGAAAGGCAAAATCTGTGTCGCTGGTTGGGATAACGAAGAAGATACTGTGCCTGCCTGGAAAAACCAAGGCTTCCTGTTACCTTTTCCAGCAGGGTGTTGGTGAGACTTACTTTTAAGGCTAAGACCTCATTTTTTTCTCCAGCACCAAAAGAAGAAGAAAAGGAAAACACTTCCTCCAGCATGACGTTGTCCCAGGTTTTTAAGTCTTCCGCAGTCAAATCGCAGAAGTAAACAACTCTGGGACCAAGGAGAAAGTTTATTCTTCCTTTACTGCTTTCTGTTTGTACTTTGTTGCCCATCAAATCCAGGGCAGTCCAGTTTTTTGCTCTTTCCGGTAAAGAAAGCCGGTACAGCCCGCCGGTAGTCCAGCAAGCCAGTAAATTTTTCTGGTCCTGCTGGAAGTGAAAAATTTTTATCCTTTTATCGGCTATTCTTTCCCCGACAGGTTGATACCCCCAGAGAAGTTTATTCAGTACAGCATAGCTAACAGCTGCAGCTTTCAGCGAACCATCATACTCAAACATGGTACAGTATTTCTCATAAGCCGGGTAAGGACCTGGATAATGTGCGTCATACCGGAAGTACCTGGTAGCAGGACCCCAGCAGAGTGAACGAATGGCACTTTCCAGCAGAGACTGGATAGATACCCGGGAAGCAATGGCATCCGGTGGCTCTGTTTCACTGTAAAAACTGGCATACCCCCCATACTCCACTGCCCAGAAAATCTTTTTATACTTGCGGGTAAGAGAACCAAGCAGTTCAGCATGTTCTTTCCTTCTGCAGTAATCACTCACCCCATCAAAACAATCTGTCCCCACCGTTTCTATCACCTTGGGTAAAAAACTGTCAGTGTAGCCACCATGGCTGAAAACTCTACTCGAAGGGTCAATTTCTTTGATGACTTTTGCTGTCACCTCTAATAATCTGGCGTATTCTTCAGGTGTAAATTGATGGTATGGTTCATCAATCACCAGCCAGTTTTTAATCCTGTGCTGGTAATGCTGGACTGTTGCCCGGACAAAACTTTCCCAGTCAGAGATTTTAAAGTAGGACTGGCCGGTTTTCAGATGAGGTTGCTCAGGCGCCTGGCTGGAAAGCGCCCAGCGAGGAAAACCCGTGTGTAGATTAGCCAGTAAATTAAAGCCATATTTTTCTGTTAGAGATAAAGCTTCATCTGCCCAGACAAACTTACCTTTTTCTGGTTCCACCAGACTCCAGGTGCCAATAATGCCACCACAGCTTAAGGTGTTATTCCAGCGGATGCCCATCCGGGACAAAATAGCTAAAGGTTCTTCTTTCAAAGTAATGTAAGCACCCAGGAGAGAATCTTTTTCTCTGTACTCAGGTACCACAGCATAAATCAGCTCCTTCTTCTCCGGCAGAGAAAACCGCATCCGGAAGATACCAGTTTTTTCTCCTGGAAGCTTTATAGTTTTCTCGGCAAATCCCTGCTGGAGATTTATTTTTCCTTCCTTTTCTTCCACCAGTCTGTCATTCCAGTCAAAGATAGCATAAGAGTAGGAGACAGAGTTTTGACTGCCTCCGGAGAAAAGTACCTGCCAAAAAATGTCCTTCCCTAACAGATAAACACGGCCTGATTCTTTCCAGAGAAAACCCAGACTGACAGGATTTTTTGGCTGGTAGTCAGCTGCTGGCCCCTGCTGGAGTTGCACCGCATCAATCCAGGTCTTAGCCGCCAGGTTAATTTTAATCATGGTTTCTGTAGCATCCGCAGGAAGCCTGCCGTTAAGAACCAGCCTTTGCCAGGGTGCCTCCGGGGTTAAAAAGAACTTTTTTTGCAGGAAACTTTTCCAGCCCATCTTTCCTGTTAGCGCTACAGTTATTTCCCCTGCCTGATTACTTTTTACCCAGAGGGAAAGGCTGTAAACTTCTCCTGGTTTTACCCGGCAAGGCCGTGAGAGTAAGGTAAACCCTGGCGGCAGATGAAGACTGCAGCGGCCATGGTAAGCCTGGCTGGTATCAATGTATTCTGGTAAGAGGGCATAACCACACTGGTAGGGAGTAAACCAGTCTGCGGTTAAACCTTCAAAACTGCTATTTTCTACCAGGTTCCCAGAAGGTACAGGAAGTTTTTCTTCCCCGGGAGAAACCGATTCAATCCGGAAACTGTCCAGGATAAGTCTGCTGTGGGCTTTCAGAACAACCAGAGAAAAACTATTTCCTTCTTCTTTTGTTTCTACCTTAGCAGAAATCCAGTGTTTTTCCCCGGCCGGAAAGAGTTTATCAGGCCAGGTTAAAATGGTAGATGCATCGTTTAAGACAAGCTGTACCTGATTGGCATTCTCCTTTCCTTCAGCAAAAGTGAGTAAAGATAACCTGTAGCGGCCAGGCGGGAGAGAACATTCCAGTTTCTTAAAAAGCCGGCCCTGGCTCTGGTTTTTCTCCCGGAGGATAATCATATATCCTTCGCCAGAGTAGCTACCAATATTCTGGTATATCTGGAAACCACCTGGCTGCAGACTGCAGTCTTCAGCCTCTATAGTTCTCTGGTAGCCCAGCAGCCGGGAGTAACTGGTAAGACTGAAAAATAAAACAGCCAGTAAAAATCCTTTCCTTTCCATCGTAAGAAACAGTCTTAGAGAAGAGCAGTGCTAAAGTATCTTTCAGCGCGGTCCGGCAGTACTGTGGCTATATTTCCAGCCAGCTCTTTTGTCAGCTGTCTTGCTGCCCAGATATTAGCCCCGGAAGATGTCCCTACCAGTAACCCGTGTTCCCGGCTGAGCCAGCGTGTCGTCTCAATAGCGTCCTCATCGCTGACTTCCATCACTCTATCCACCAGCGAGACATCTAAAATCGCAGGGATAAAACCATCTCCAATACCCTGAATACGATGAAGTCCTGGCTCATGTCCTAAAAGAGCAGAAACGCCCTTTGGTTCAACTGCCACCGCCAGAATTTCTGGCCTTTTTTCCTTTAAAAACCTGCCCACCCCCTGCAATGTACCGCCACTGCCCACACCGGCAACAAAGGCAGCAATCTGGCCATCCATCTGCTGCCACAGTTCCACTGCGGTGGTATGATAGTGGCAGGCAGGATTATCCGGGTTTTCAAACTGCTGGGGAACAAAAATTCTGGAATCATCTGCAGCCATGGCTTTAACCATTTTCACTGCTCCAGCAATTCCCTGGATATCCGGCGTTAAAACCAGTTCTGCCCCTAAAGCTCTTATAATCTTTTTTCTTTCCTCACTCATACCTTCTGGCATAACAATCCTTACCCGGTAACCTTTAATTTTTCCCACCAGAGCGACAGCAA
This sequence comes from uncultured bacterium, assembly GCA_964645405.1. Lineage (GTDB taxonomy): Bacteria > Ratteibacteria > UBA8468 > B48-G9 > DSTR01 > JAMWDF01. Next base: position 18,933 of record CAZYCA010000006.1, read on the forward strand.
TACCGGTATTACCTGAGGTTGGCTCCACGATGATGGAATCCGGTTTTAATTTACCCTGCCGCTCAGCACTTTCAATCATAGCCACTGCTACCCGGTCTTTGATGCTCCCACCGGGGTTGAGGAATTCAGCCTTGGCAAAAATTCTCTCTTTCCCTATTCTTACCAGTGCTGTGTTGCCAATGAGTTCCAGAACACTTTTTTTTGCGTCCACAGTATCCCCGGACAGGCAAGGAAGGCTTAAGGTAACTTAATTTTGTTAATATCAGTCGGGATTCCTGATGCCGGGATTATCCGGCTGGTACTCTGTCTTCTTAATTCCTGCAATTCTGCATGAAGTTCATTCTTGGCAATTTCAATTTCTTCTTCTGCCCGCCTGGTGAAATTAGCAAAAGCTTCCTGGATGGTAGCAGCCTCAATCTCAAAAGTAACCGGGACCGTGGTCATCCCCATTGGTGTCTGGAGTGCTAAGCTCACCCTGCCTATAAACTTTTTCACCTTGCCGTCAAGAGAGGTTAACTGTTCCACCTGCTTGACAGGAAACTTAGCGTCAGCAGGATTTTCCTCAATGTACTCCTCATGTTTGTAAATCATAGTTTCTCCTTCAGGTTGTTGTTTAAGGATAGCACAAAACTAACTGTCTGTTCAAAAAGGAAGGTAAATGGCCATGGAGATGGAAGGGATGGACAAATTAGATTTCAGGAAGACAGAAAGGTTCAACCTCACCGCAGTGCTTTTAACGTACCCAGAAAATCAGCTTTCAGCTGCTGGAGAAATTCTTCCCATCTGGTAGCCTGACTGTATAAAGCCAGGGAAGCCAGTTTTTTGGTAATCAGGGCGTTCCGGTAAGCCACAAGATCAGGAGAGGAAAAAATTTGCTTAATTCTTTCTAATCCAGCAATTTGCACCAGAACCCGCGGGATATAAGCCAGGAGTACTCTGTCTACCAGTTCTTCTTCAGAAAGAAGTATTTCCATATTTCTGTAAAGATGGTCCTGAAGAGCCAGAAGCCAGTTGCTGGTCTGGTTGGAAAGGTAAGGTAAGGGTAAACCTGTCTTCTGGTGCAGGGAGAGAAGTATTTCTGTTTCCGTGCGGCAGTTTTGCTGGATGATACGCAGTATTTCCTTGATAAAGGAACATCTGATGGTTTTGTCTTCTATGAGAATCTTTTCATAATCATCACCCAGCAAAAATGCTGGTAGAACCTCAGCCAGGGAGCTACTGGTTACTCCACCCTTGTTGGCACTGAAATCTCTAATCTGCAAAATCTTTGTTTTCCTGGCAATGACCTCACGGGAAGGGTCATCAAAGAAAACATTGGCACCTTCAACAATAATGAGAAGTTCCGGAAAAAGAGAAAGGAAAGAAGAAACATTTTCTATATTGATGGTATCCTTGAAGCCACCGCAGGGGATAAAAACATTAATACCTGCCTTCTGGAAAAAAGGACGCAGACTGGCATCCGTCAGGCAGGAGCGATGGAAAAAGATACCATCTTCAATGACCCTGTTTCCCTGGAGAGAAAAACTTCCTGACTGCCGCGGAATCTTGAAACCAAGCCGGCTTAATTTTTTTTCCGGGTAAGCCAGGGTATTCAAACGCGGCCGGGTATGTCTGGCAACAGCCAGTTTAGCCAGTTCTTCCCTGTCCAGTCCACAGGCATCAAAAAGAACCGCTCCGGAATCCACCACCAGGCAGATACGTCCCCGAAAGGAAAGAATCTGGTTGGCGCCTAAATCACCATCAGGTCCTCCAGTCATCATCAAAACAAGTTGTTCTTCTTTTAACCCCAGACGCTGCTCTATCGTTCTCAGACACGAAAGAATTCCTGTAGTGGTCATTCCGCTGGTAGCCACAGGCAGGCTAAGGTGTTTTAAGATTTCGTCTGCCTCCGGTGTGACAGCTACTGTTTCCCCTTCTATTTCCAGGCAGGTACCAGAACTACCACACGGGTGCAGACCAAAGAGTTTCCCTTCTCTGGTCAAACCGTAGGCATCATGAGGTATGCCGTTAGATTTGCCGGAAGAAATTGTTCTCCAGTAAGGATAATTTCTCTCTCTGGCGCGGCAGGCTGCCAGGTCCATAAAACCAGCTGTCCCTTCATCCGGACCAAAAAAAAGCAGTTCTTTTTTCCCCAGGTAATCCAGTACCTGGGCATCCTCCTGGATAAGGTCAAGGATACCTTCAAGGTAATCAAGGAAAACCTGCTGGCTATCATCAGCATACTCCGGATCCGGGACAATTACTCCTTTGGCTCCATCTTCCACTATATCCTTATGTTTGAGTCTCTGGGCGACAGGTCCCAGAGCATAATTGAGTAAAGGCATCTCATCAAGGACATTTTCATGGCTGGATACTGTTACTCTGGAAAGTCTCACTCCACCCCGGGCAATTTCTGCTGCTCGCATATGCGTGCCGGTAGCATGGAAACCGACCACAAAGAAAATGCTGTACACTTTTTCCGTGAAGACTGCCGGGTCAAGTATTTCCGGGCTAAGCCAGAAAGAAAAGGATCTTTTTTCCGCCTTGTAGAAATTGGTCCGACGAACCGCAGTAATAAGATGGGTGAGGAAGGTAAAAATATCATACAGGGTGCAGTCGTCCTGAAAGATAATCGCAATTTTTTTCTGATAGGCTTGCAGATTTTTTTCTATGGTTCTGGTGGTAGGGTGTTTGCTTTTTGCCGGATTGAATTTCTTATCAAAAAGCCGAAAAACCTGCTTTACCAGATCCGGATGGTTTTTTAATGCCTGGATGATACCAGTTCTGGTGTATTCTGCCCGGCTGGCATTGAAAATCCTTCTGGCAAAAATCTCTTTCCAGTCAGGCCTGGTAAGGGCAGCTATTAATTCCAGGTCTCTGGATTGTTTCTTATGTATGAAGGTGTGCAGGAAACAGGATGCCGCCATGATAAAAAGGTATTCCTCAAAGGAAAGCTTACCGCTGATATAAAGTTCGGAAAATCCGTCTACCTGGAGGGAAAGCAGCCAGCGTAACCTTTTCCTGACTGTCGCAAGTAACTCTTCAGGTGGTTGATTTTCCAGATAAAGGGAACAGACGGACTGAATACGGCCGGTTAATCCCCGGTAGGTTTCCCAGTATGCCCGGTTAAGCTTAATTTTTAAGTCCTCCAGAAGTTTTCTTATTACCGGTAAGGGGGAATGCTTAAAATCTTCTAAAAACATAATCCTGGTTTCACCTGTATCAGCCTGGCTGGTTTCTACCAGAGGTACAGGGCAGGCACCTGCCCTCTGCAAAAATGATTCATAGCGTGATTTAGTTTCCTGGGGTATAACGGTACCGGTCTTGATATTATTAAAGGCAAATGGAGAAGCACCAGCCTGGCATTCTTTTAAATCCGGGACTGGTTCTGGATGGATGATGTAGGTATAATATTTTTTTTCTCTCCCGCAATAATATTCCACGCGATGGCCTGACATAACCGGGTCCAGTAATTTTTCCATCCGGTCACGATTCTCCGGAGTAGCCAGCCGCACCTGAACACCTCCTTCCATGTCCAGGGGAACTTCAGAGACTTCACCACGCAAAACATAACCATCTTCTGTAGCCTGGATGGTCCGGGCAGTACTTCTCAAAAGGGTCATCAAACCCTGTCGGGAAAGATTCCGGAAAAAATAGTTTGGCAGTCCCAGTTCGGTCAGAATAATGCCGGCTGCTGCATCCAGCGCGGTGGCAGTTACCAGACCTTCCCTGGCCAGTTCTACCACCACTTCATAGAGAAGACCAGGGTCAAGCCCTTTTGCCTGAGCAATTTCCCCAATCCGGGTAGTTTTGTGTTTCATGCTTTTATGCAGAAATTTTAGCATGGAAAAAACTGTTTCTCCATTTTTGTTTATCTTTTGCTTTTGCAGGGGAAAAGATTTAAACTACTTTACTTCTTCTAACAGTTTTCCTGAGAAAAAATGAGCGCAAATCGTTTTCGGACTAAAGGAGCTTTAATTTCTCTCCGGGAAGAGGAATTAGGTAAGGCCGTAGTTGGTCTTTCCCTGCCGCTTATCACTGCCAATATTTTTGTGAGTACCCTGGAACTGGTAGATGCTATCTATGTTGGCCGTTTAGGTTCAGAGATGCTGGCAGCAGTCGCTATGGCTGGTGTGGTGATGTTTCTGTTATCAACCCTGGGGGTAGGGTTAGGTGTGGGTACAGTAGCGCTTGTCTCCCGCTACTTCGGCCAGCAGAAATACGAAAAAGCAGATGAGGTGGTGGTGCAATCTTTTCTGCTGGCTTTTCTTTTTTCCTTCTGTATTGGACTGGCTGGCTTTTTCTTCTCTCCCTTACTTCTGAAAGCACTGGGAGCCAGGCAGGTGGTCTTACAGGCTGGAGTGGGCTACCTGCGGATTCTTTTCTTAGGGCTTTTTACTATGCTTTTCTCTTTTATGGGTTTTTCTGCTTTCCAGGGAGCAGGAGACACGGTTACACCCATGAAAATCTCCATACTATGCACTGTACTCAATATCATCCTGGACCCGCTTTTGATTTTTGGTCTGGTGGGTTTTCCCAGGATGGGAGTATCTGGTGCTGCCTGGGCTACAGTTATCTCCCGGGCTGTGGGGGACATTTTCCTTTTTCACTGGCTCTACCAGGGACACGATGCCATTCAGTTGAGAGGTAAAAATGTTCGTCTGGACCTTGAGATGATGAAAAAAATTGTTACTATCGGTTTCCCCAGTTCTATCCAGATGCTTCTGCGGAGTTTTTCCGCCTTAGTTCTGGTCAAGATTGTCTCTCTTTTTGGTCCTGTTGTTACTGCGGCCTACGGTGTAGGAGGCAGAATTTTTGGTCTTTTTCTCCTTCCCGGATTCGGGTTTGGAGCAGCAGCAGCAACTCTGGTGGGTCAGAACCTTGGTGCTGACAATCCTGAACTGGCAGCAAGAAGTGTCCGGATAGCTGTTAGCTACTATTTTTTCTGTTTGCTGGCAGCAAGTATCTTTGTCTTTAGTTTTGCTGATTTGATAGCCAGTATTTTTAACAAAGAACCGGAGTTTATCCCTGTGGCAGCCAGTTATTTAAGGTATGTAGCCGTAGGCTCCCTTTTTCTTCCGCCAGGAGTGATTGGTTCCCGTGCTCTCCAGGGTGCGGGTGAGGCTATTTCTCCTATGATTATGACCGGGATAGCTCTTTATTTAATACAGATTCCTGCAGCCTGGGTTCTTTCCCGGTATCTGAATCTGAAAGAGACAGGTATCTGGCTGGCAGGTATCATTGGTAATATTGTTCATGCTGTATTGATATGGTCAGTTTTTCTCCAGGGGCACTGGAAGGAGAAGAAAATTTAGGATAATCCTGTTGTCTCTGCTAACCGTCAAAAGAGAAAAAAGGAGGAAGGCATGGAAAGGAAGGTGGTGTTGCTTTTGGCATCAGTGTCGGTCCTGGGACTGGCACTTACGGGCTGTGTTTCCAGCACAGGTGGTGGTGTTTATTCCCGGGAACAGACCAGGACAGAACTCAGTGTTCGGGAAGGAGTGGTAACAGCAGTCAGTGAAGTACAGATTGAGGGCACACCTGGTGTGGTGGGAGCAGTAACCGGCGGGGTCACAGGAGGGCTATTAGGCAGAACCATAGGTAAAGGTACCGGTAAGGACGTAGCCACAGCTGCCGGAGCAGCGGGTGGTGCTTTAGCTGGAGCCGCGGTGGAGAAGGCAGTTACCAAAAGAAACGGCTGGGAGATTACTGTTAAACTGGATAACGGTCAGACTATTGCTGTGGTCCAGGAAAAACAACCAGGAGAAGTTTTTGCGGTAGGGGATAGAGTCCGGGTTTTGAAGGATGCCAGCGGTGTCACCAGAGTAAGAAAATGAAAGGAGTGGAAATGACTGCCGAAAGAAGAATTGTTGCCAGCCAGCCTTCATTCTTAATAGAGAATGAGGAAATAGAAGCCTATATTACAGAATCTGGTGGACACCTGGCGCCGGTTATTTTTGACCGCAAACGGAGGAAACTGCAGCCTTTTTATGTTGCTCCCTGGGCAGAAGAAAACTGGCCTGACCAGCCGAAAATTCTGCAGGTTCTCAGGGGAGACTTCTTTTGTTTTCCTTTTGGCGGTAATGACAAACCCTACCGGGGAGAAAAGCATCCTGTTCATGGTGAGACAGCCAACGGGCGGTGGTCCTTTCTGGAGAAATCTTCTTCCGGGGACCAGACCGTTTTACAGCTGGAGATGAAAACCACTATCCGGCCAGGCAGAATAATCAAGATAATCCGGCTGCTGGATAAACACCAGGTTGTATATTGCCGGCATTTTTTAACTGGCTACCAGGGACCGATGTGCTTTGGTCATCATGCCATCATAAGATTTCCTGATAAGCCCGGAAGTGGTATCTTTTCTTGCAGCAGGTTTGTCTTCGGTCAGGTAGCACCTTTACCTGTGGAAAACCCGGAAACAGGTGGTTATTCTCTTTTGAAACCTGGCGCCAGGTTTTCCTCTCTTTTTAAGGTGCCACTTGTCAACGGAGAAAAAACTGACCTTTCTCTTTATCCTGCCAGGCGAGGATTTGAGGATATCGTTAGTTTAGTCAGCGACCCTTCTTTACCTTTTGCCTGGTCAGCAGTTTCTTTTCCGCAGGAAAGATACCTCTGGTTTGGAATTAAGGATCCGAAGCAACTTAGCTGTACCTTACTGTGGATGTCCAACGGTGGCCGGCATTACCCACCATGGAATGGTCGTAATGTAAACACCATGGGGATAGAAGAAGTGACCAGTTACTTTCATTATGGTTTGAAAGATTCAGCAGCTCCCAATCCCTTTTCCCGCCAGGGGATCAAAACCTGTGTTCATCTGCAGCCAGATAAGCCGGTAACCATTTCTTACCTGATGGGGTGTGTTCCTGTCCCGGCAAAATTTGGACGGCTGAAAGATATTAAACCTGACAGACAGGGTAAAACAGCAATCCTGGTAGGGGAAAATAGCAGGGTTCAGACACCGCTGGACTGGGATTGGCTCTTTCCCGGTAAAGGGTTATGAGTAGCCCAATATTCCAGATATTTCTTCATTAAGGTCAGAGAACAACCAGTTTCCGGGGATATCTTTTCCGGTAATCTACCCTGCAGGAAAGAAGCAGTCCAGTCCTGCAGTCCGGTACCGCAACTTTCTGCTACCTGTCTTTTCTCTGCCTCCGGAAACCACTCCTTAAAACTTAATCTTTTCCAGGGATAATGAGCCGACCACTCTATCTTCTGTTCTGGACCAACCCAGACATTTTTCAGTTTTAAAGCACTGAACGGGTCTTCCAGCCGACAGTGGAAAACAGCCTCAGTTTCTGTAAACAGGCAATCACTCAGAGCCAGGCTGGTATCAGCGCTGACAAAAAAGCTCTGTCCTGGACCATGACCAATAGTGGTTACCCGGGAAAAACTTGATGGACCATAGCAGGCAATGGCTCTGATATTTTTCAGGCCAGAAGCAGGTGTGTTAATTATCAGAATATCCTCACCTTTAGTATTACCTGCAGAAATCTGGGTGGGGTTGTTGATAAAAATCGCACACGATAGCTGGTGGTAAGCTTTTCCCTGGATGAGAAAACCAACAGAGCGGCTATGGGCGATAATGACATTGCGGGTAATAGAAAATCCTTTTTCATTAACATTGGCAATACCATTATCGCAGTATTCATAGGTGGCGCCATCCAGAACTGTCTCGCAGGCATCATGGGCACTGAAACCTTCATCCCCGCATTCCCGGGCATCACAGTTATAAAATTCCGCATGGGTGACATGACCGTGGATGTTAAAACCATCGTTATAAACATGTTGGACTTTTAAGTTACGCACAACAACATATGCTGTTTCTCCACCCATCTGTACTCCATTGGGCCGCACGATAGCCTCTATCTTCAAATCCTCCAGTTTTTTCCCGGCCGGGACTTTGTAATACATAACTTTACTTTCCTGGCACCACTGGCCTGGTTTTAATCTTTCCTTAGCTAGTACCAGAGATACCGGTTCGCCATTAATTTTCACCCAGACAGGGTTTTTAAGGCCATCATACCGCCTTAAAGCAGGATTGGTGGAAGAAGCAACTTTCCAGCCGCCTGGTTCCAGCTGCACACACCTACCATCAGGCTGGCCAACTTCAAAAGAAAACTCTTCTATTTTTTTCCCTGCTGGTAGCCAGAAGTGTAACCGGTTAGCTTCCTCTGGTGAAAAACAGATTTCTCCTGGCTGCAAACAATCAACATTTCTGGTGACAAAAACCATTTTTCCATCCACCAGGAGAAAAACATGGGAGACTAAATCCTCTCTCGCGACTAGCCCATCTTTCCATTCTTTCCAGCCATCAGCCGGACAGACTTCTGCTCCACTTAAGGTAGCACCATGGCCATCAAGGATCAAGGGCTTTCCTGGTTGACCACCTTTCAATCCATAAAAATCAGCCATCTGTCTGTAAAGTTGACCGGTGGGAATAAGATGCACAGTATCCCCGGGTTCAGCCATTCTTAAAGCCCGGGTAATGGTAGCCAGCGGTCCTTGTTTACCTTCTACCTTTGGACTTAGCCCGGAGTAACTATCATTCCCCACCACATTGTCCACATAAAGATCTTTTCCTTTCGCCAGGTGGGAGAAAGCAAGAAAAAAGGAGAAAAACAAACTTACAGCCAGTAATTTCCTCTCAGCCATACTGAATCCTCCTTTTATCAGCAGAAAAAACCTTCTTCCAGAACTCAACTTTCTGTATAGTCCACTCTAAGTCTGGGAAAACCAGGACTAATTGCAGATTCTTCCGCGGTGAGACAGACACAGTGGGTTCGCCAGGCATCCTCAGTACTTTGATGATGTGGTTTCCCTTCGGCACAGGCGCGCAGAAAAGATAATCTGTTTCTGGTGATATCATGGTGGCTGTTGGTTCCCCGAAAATCTTCTATGCGCTTGAACATCACCCTTTTGCCGATAGTGCCGGAGGGATAATTTTCCAGTCGGGTCACCAGAAGCTCTTCCCTGATACAGTCAAAGCGCAATGACCCTTCTGTCCCGGTGAAAACAAAAAACATGTCGTGTCCTTTTGTGGCATACTCCTGTATTCTGGCGTCCTGACAGCTTAAGGTATGACTGGCAGTGATGGTGGCAATCAGCCCGCTTTCAAAAAAAAGGACAGAGAAAACATTATCCGGAAAATCTGGCCGGTACTGGGGAAGAGTATTGGGCATCTTAAAACTCTGTACTTCTTGCACTTCCCCCAGAAGAAACCGGAGATAATCCACTTCATGACAGACTTCCATGAAGAAAAGCCCACCACTTTTTTCTTTATCTAATCTCCAGATGCCGTTACCTTCCAGTAGCCAGCTACCGCGATGGTGAACAAATTCAATTCCCTGGAGTTTTCCAATTTCTCCTGAATCTATAATTTCCTTAACACGGACCATTCCTGAAGAAACCCGCAACTCAAAGTCTATTGCCAGCTGTCTTCCTGTTTTCCTCTGGACTGCTAAAAGTTTATTTATCTCCTGCCTGTTAACACCCATCGGTTTTTCCAGAAAAACATCTTTCCCTTTCTCCAGGAAAAGGCAGGCCATTTCGCAGTGATACTGGTTAGGAGTGGAGATAACTACCACATCAATCTCCGGGTCTTCCGCCAGATTTTTCCAGTCAGTGAAAGCCTTCACTTCAGGATACTGGCGGATATAGTCAGCCAGTTTTTTTTCATTTACATCGCAGACAGCTACAGGTTGAGAAAATTCTGTTGCATCGTGAAAAAGCCAGCCAATATAACCCACTTTTACCCTTTTCATTTTTCCCCCGTTTTTTCTGCCTTTGCTGATAACTGTCTAAGATTTTACCCCGGGCTGCTCTTTCAGGGAAAGACGGGCTAAAACTGCACCAGCACTCACCAGAAGACTGGCGAAAAAAATTTGCCAGCCAGGTCTGATTCCGAGGTAGGCACAGGAAATCAGCGTGGAAAGTACCGGCACAAAATAGGAAAATCCAGCCAGAAGAACAAAATTTCCATGTCGGAGACCAAGTTCCCAGAGGCTATAACCTGAGATGGTGGGAAAAACGACCATGAAGGAAAGTTCTGACCATGCCTGCCAGCTCCAGGAACTTGTTTCCGGGTGAAAAAAACGGATGATACCCAGAACAAGACCACTGGCTAAAAGATAAAGAGGTAATCCACCGAAATTCTGGCTGAACCTGCGAGTGACTACCGAATATAATCCCCAGCTTATCCCGGCTCCTAAACCGAAAAAAAAAGGAAGACCCTGAGAAGTAAAAACAAAGAAAAGATTTTTCCAGGTAGCCTTACTGGTAGCAGTGACAGCAACAAGTGTCCCGGATGTTGCTGCCACCAACCCGGGGAAAATAAGCCAGCTGGCCTGGTAGCCTAAAAACAGAAGGGAAAAGATAATCATGAAAGTTGGCCAGAGGTAATTAAGCAAAGCTACAGTCAGAACAGCGAGATGGGAACTTGCCAGTCCCACCCCGCTATAAAGAAAGACCATGTAAGCAACAAAGAGTAAACCACAGCCAGCCATTTGCCGCAGTCTGGTGAAGGTGATTTTTCCGCTGGTTTTTTTCCGCAACTGAAAGAAACCAAGGAGAGAACCTGCCAGCAGGAAAGTTAAACTACTGCCAGTAAACACGCCTAATTTCTGCATCAGGGAACGGGAAATACCGATAGACATGGACCAGAAAAAAAGAGCCAGAAATCCGCAGACGGTGCCGAAAAAAGAACTCATTTAAGTCCTTTCCTTTACTGGTTCAGCCTTTCCGTGAGTACCTTCCCACAGATGCCCCGGTCTTTTCTTCCCTTCTAACGGACCGGTGACCCAGGCCAGGGTTGCACTTTCGTCATAGATGAGACTGACAATATCGTGGTGCCAGCCGCGTCCGGTGATGACACAATCACCGGGTTTGACCTGGTAGAACTTTCCTTCTGTGACAACCTGGCACCTGCCGTTTAAGACAAACCAGTAGCAATTGCAGTCATGATAGTGGTTATCAAAGGTGGTGGTTTTCCAGTACTGGTAAGGGGAATCATCAGCAGGCGGCTTTCCGTTTCTCACGGTGAAAATGCCAGCCCCGGAAAGATAAGACCAGTCTCCTGTCAGGTGCAGAAACAGGGAAAAACCAGCTATACTTTTAACCTTTACCTGTCCAGTCCCGGGAGTATTCAGAAAAAAACTGTTACCTTCTGTCATCCTGGCTGCTGCCGGGACTGTCTCCACCAGAATTTGTCCCTGGCAGACAAGAAACATTTCTTTCTCCTGGTTGTCAGGAAAAGACTTCTCCTGGTCCGGTTTTAAGCTAAATAACCGAGCAGTTTTCACTTCACACCAGGCAGGGAAAAATCCTTCTTCCAGAGTGATAACAGGCATTTTCACTCCGTGTTAAAGAGACCATTTCCCGTTAAACTGAGGCAGCCACTCCTGAAAAGAGGCAAAAACATCCGCAGCAATTTTTGCTGCGATGTCAGGGTCTGGGATAAGAGGGTCACAGGAAAGAGCCTGAATTGCCAGCTCCTTATTTCCAGTCAGACCTGCTTCTACAATCATCTCCTGAACAGGGATATGCCTCATCAGATGGGTTTGAATGAAAGGTGGTAGGCAACCTACAGGTAGTGGTGTCACACCCAGCCGGTTCACCAGAGCCATAGTTTCCAGGACAGCTTCCCTGGGCAGATTATCTACCTGACCGATATTGCCGGTGTTCACCGGCGTGAGCAAATTTTCTTCAGCCCCAATAAGAGCGGCAATGATACGGCTGGCATGCTCGTGAGAATGTTTCAGAAACGGCTGTCTTTGTCCCTGGAGTAACTCCAGAGCAGCCAGGCGGCGCTTTTCATAGGTATGGATGTGGGCAAAGGTATGAGCCCGGGAATCAGGGGAATAACCCCAGCGTTGCATGGTCTCAGCATCTTTCAGGTAGCAACTGAAAAATTCAGCAGTATGTGCATCTCCAGCTGCCGGCAGGTATCCTGTTCGCAAAAACATATCAAACTTAATCCGCTGATTGGGATTAACCCCACCACCGTTAATTAGTTCCTCTGGAATGACCCTGGGTCCTAAAGGTTTAAATCCTTCCGGGTCCTGAATGTATTCCCTGAGAAGTTTGAACCCATCATGACCAGCCACATCCATAGTCAGAATCCAGATAAGATGGTTAATTCCAGCCATCTTCACTTTAATGTCTTTCTGCCAGTCCACGCCAAAATAGTATGCCAGGTGCAGTAAAAGTCCCTGCAGTTCATGGCACAGCCCCACACATTTCACCTTGCTTACTTTCTGCATGGTTCTGGTCAGGACAGTCATGGGATTGGAGTAATTCATAAAGAAAGCCTGGGGCGCGATTTTTTCTACGGTGCGGATGATATCTACCACCACAGGAATATTTCTCAGCGCCCGGCTCCAGCCACCAGGACCAACTGTATCGCCCACAGTATGAAAAACCCCGTATTTTCTCGGGATGCTCACATCCAGGATATTAGCCTGTTCACCGCCAGTGCTGATGGTAAGCCCCACAAAATCTGCTCCCTGCAAGGCACTTTCAAGATCAGTAGTAGCTTCTATCCTGAAACCAGCACCTAACTGGTCAGAGAATTTCTGACAGAGAGGCAGAGTAACTTTCAAAGCATCCGGGTTGATATCCTCTAAAACAATGTGCATACCGTGCAGGCCAGGAAGACAGGCCATATCAGTAACCAGCCGGTGTGACCAGCCAAAACTGCCGCCTCCAATCAAGACAAACTTTAAATCTTTTCCTGAATTTTTCATCTCTCTCCTTTCCTGTTTTTGCAGTACTCTATTATACTATCAGCCGGGTTTTCTCCCCAACCTTCTATGGTGAGTAAATCCTTCTTCAAAGCCAGACCAGCAGAAAAGCCTCCCAACTGGCCATTACTCTTTATCACTCTGTGGCAGGGTATGACAATGGGAAAAGGGTTTCTGGCTAAAGCCTGGCCGACTGCCTGGCAGGCGAAAGGTTTCCCTGTCTGGCAGGCAATTTCTTTATAGGTAGCCAGTTTCCCCCAGGGAATACACGCTGTTTTTTCATAGACTGATTGCTGGAAGAACCTACTGTTTTCCAGATAAAGACAATCAAGGGAAAAACTTACTGGCTGGCCCGAGAGATAAATTTCCAGTTTATTTTTCATTTCTTTAAGCTGCAAAGATTCGCCTGCCTTCAATTCCTGGAAAAATTCTTTTGCCTGAGAAAATGCCTCCTTTAGACTTCTGCCTAAAAAAATACGTTGTAGCAGAACCGGTTCAGCCTGTTGCCAGACAACCACTACTGCAATTGTCTTGCCTGTCACTCCGAAGGAAAAGAAAGAATTACCCTTCACCGGGAATCTCTAATCTGGCATCTGAGAGAATCTGATTACTGCTTCCGAAAGCATAAACCAGCGTTCAAACCAGTTGTTGATGCTGTCTGGAGCTCCTGTATTGACAAACGAGATGGTGTTTGTACCCTTTTTCAGGACACCAGGTGGGATGGGAAAACTCTGTCTGGACCAGTTTTTCTTTACCAGACTTACCGGGCCTTCAAAAATAGTCTGATTGTTAACAAGGATGCGAATACAGGCAGCTGATACATCATGGTCACAATCCTGTCCTTCCACTTCCAGAAGGCTGCTACCATTGGCGGGGACTTCTTCCAGAGTAAACTCTGCCTCCATGTGGGAACTAAGGTGCCGGCAATTGCCTTCCACATAGATGGCCACAGCTGTCTTCGGTGGACAGTTCTCTCCATACCTTGCCGGACCAAAACCAGCATAGAGGAAAACTTCAGCATAGTTTGTATCCCGGTTGGTATTATCACAAAAGGCAACAGACTTTGTTACTGTTTCCATCACATGGCCGCCAGGCCAGACCTTTTTCAATTCTGCAGGCTGGATTAAACCTGCTTTTAAGGCAGTTTCTCCTAAAAATAAATATCCCTCTAAATATCCCTCCGGGGTGGCAGAGAAATCCTGAACAGAAAGAGTTAAACCAAAAATTTTTTGCCAGCCAATCAGAAGAAGTTGCAGTGTTTCTTCCTGCAGTTGTGTCCGGGGAGAAGAAGCAACCACCGCTTTTATCTCAGCAGGAAGAAGACTTCCTGCTTGAAGGTAATTTCCTGTAAGAAGCAAGCTGATAATGAGAAATGTAGCCAAAGCTTTCATTCTTCACCTTTCTTGATGCGTTCCAGTAAAGTGAAGGCTTCTTTCTTTTCTAACTGGAAAAGATTTTCCAGCCACCGCCAGGCCATCTGTTCGAAGGCAAGAACCAGGTCATGGTTGGTACCAGCACTCCAGATTATTTTTTTCTCACCTTTCAACCTGCGGTAGACAGCATAAACTGTTGTTGCCGGTGAAGGAATATCAGCCAGACATCCCAGCATTAAAGTGGGCACCTGAACTAAAGTCGCCAGATTGGCAGCATCAAAGTAACCCATATGTCTGTCTCTGGGATTGGCAGAATCAAAGGCCGGGATTATTTCTTTAGGTCCAGGATCCTTCACTCTGTTCAGGTAAGCCACAAAATCCCGATAAGGGAAGTAGGCATAAAAACAAAGGGCACTGATACAGGCCTTCACTTCCGGAGCTAAGGCAGCTGTAGCGATAGCCAGATACCCGCCCTGGGAACCACCAACCACTGCCAGTTTATTTTTGTCTACCTCGGCTCTGGAGACAAGGTATCTGACTGCCTGAAGGCAACCTGAGATTACCTGGTAGTAGTAATCATCCTTTGGTGATGCCGGGAAGCCGCTTTTCAGATACGCAAGATAACCTGCAGGAGAAGAATAACTATCCTGGTCCACATCCTGGCTGTGAATCTGGAGCATCAAACTGACAAACCCGTGCCTGGCATGCTCTGCAGGAATGGGTAACCGTGCGTTTCCGGCACCAGGAAGTATCAGCATCGCTGGAAAAGGTCCTTCTCCGCAGGGTACTGTTAGCCAGCCGTAAAGCCGGCGCTGCCCCGGACAGGCAAAGGAAACCTTGTAGACTTTAATCTTCCTATATCTTCTTCCTTCCGGGTCAGGGATTTCCGGAAGGGAAGCTTCCTTTCTGTTATAAAGGGAAATCTCCTCGTCCTCCATTTCCCGAATGAATTTTTCCTCTTCTGCCAGGGGTGTACCAGCCAGTTCTTCTTTAATCTTCCTCCAGAAAAGCCCAAAATCATCTGGCCGGGAATCTACCATGGTGATACGGTCAATTTCATAGCCAAAACTTGTTCTCCCATCTTCCTTGTCTGTCGCGGTGGACCAGATAGTAAAACGCAAATCGTAAAAACCAGGGGAAAGATTTTCTTCCGGTACAACAATCCTGACACTCTGGTCCAGACAGATTTCTCCCTGGCGAGCCAGAAGGGGTTGTTCCACCCCATTATGACTGAGTGACCAGAGGCAACGTAAAGGTCTGCTTCTGGGGAAGGCAAAAATTTCTATGGTGTCACCTTTCTGAAACAAAAGGTCCGGTCTTACTCTGGAGAAGACAGGGATAGACCGGGAAAGGTTATCCTTATCATAAGGCCTGGCAAGGTTACAGGTCATCGGCCACGCTCCAGTAGCAAAGGAAACAAAAATTAACCAGGAAAAAACTTCTTTTTTTCTCATGGGATTCTGGCATATTATACCGCAGAATTTATCGCCTGGATAGAATGGGGTATACTGATAACTACCAAAAATTCAGGAGGTAAAGATGCTTACTTCAAAGAAGGTAAAGGAAGTGGCAAAAAAGTTAGGTGCTGACCTGGTAGGAATTGCTTCTCTGGACAGGTTTGATGGTTCCCCCAAACAGATGGATCCCAGATACATTAACCCTGATGCCAGAGCCCTGATTGTCATTGCCCTGAGAATTCCCCGGGGTGTTCTGCGCGGGATTGAAGAAGGAACTTACTTTCTTTCTTATTCTTCCCAGGGTTATGGCAGTATCAATATGATTTACAATCCTTTCATTCTTTATCATCTGACCAGGTTCATAGAAGACCATGGTTATGAGGCTACCCCTATCCCCAATGATTACTACAACTGGCCAGCGGTTGACTATGCGACTGGCAGGATAAAGGAAAACTGGTCAAAACCTGTCTCTCCTGATAAACCCGCGCCGGATGTTTTTATCCATTTCCGGATAGCTGCCTTCTGCGCGGGACTGGGTGAGATTGGATACAGCAAGCTTCTTTTAACCCCGGAGTTCGGGCCGAGGCAGAGGTTTGCCTGTATTTTAACTGCTGCCCCTCTTGACCCCGATCCTATCTATGAAGGACCTGCCTTATGTGACCGGTGTTTACTCTGTGCTAAGGAATGCTCTGCCAGTGCTATCAGTACGAAAGAAACAGTAAAGGTAAAAGTGGCCGGTCGGGACATAGAATGGGGAAAACTTGATATCCAGGCCTGTACGAAAGGTTTTGCCGGGCAGCAACCCTACAGAAAATACAATCCCTTCCTGGCAGAACCATCACCGGTCATTGTCTACTCCCGGGCTTTAGAAGGCGCCAGGGGGTGTATCCGGGCCTGTATGATACATCTGGAAAAAGAAGGGAAAATCAAGAACAGATTTAAGGAGCCATTCCGGAAGAGAAAAGCCTGGCAGATGTAACCGGTGAAGGCTTCAGCTGGAAAGTCAACCGTCCAGATAGGGAGAGAAAAGTTCTTCATAAAGCCGCCGCACATTTTCCTCTGTACGGCTCATAGGTGGAAACCCGGTGTAACGGCCAGCCGCCACTACATCTTCGGCAAGATTCACCAACGATTGTTTCCGGGACAGAAACCATCCTTTTTCCTTATAGTAACGAGAAAGGTACTCCTGTTCCACCTGTCCGGGAGTGGGAATAAAAAGAGCGTGTTTCTTGCCCAGTTCCGCAATTTCCATCACGGTGGTGTAACCGGAGCGGCTGATAATAAACTTAGCCCTGTTCATCAATCTGCTCATCTGCTCCCGGCTGGCATGAGAATAAACCAGGGTATCTTTGTCCAGTTGTCTCTGGAAGTTTTCTCCTGGCCGACCAAGAAGGATTACTTTTTTCCCGGGAAGTTGAACAGCCTGTTTCAGGACGATATTTTCCAGAAGCAACCTCTGGGGACCTGGTCCGGAAACACTGATGAGAAAGTCTATATCACAGGGTAAATCCATCTTCCGGATACTGCTTAAAATACCTGCGTAGTAAGCCTTCTTCCGGGAAACAGGAAAAGTTGGTCGGGCTAACTCACCGCTGAGACAGACTGTCCCGGGCGGATTATCAGGAACAATGACCCGGGTAAATTTCGCATGAAAACAGGCATTAAACTTTTCTGAAAGGTAACGGCCAGGGCCAAGAAAAGAAGGGACATCAAAACGAAACTGGTGGGAAATGAAGAAAGAAGGGATTTCTTCTGAATAGACACCAAAACGGCTGTCACTGATTATCAGGTCAAAATGGTTTTCTTTTATGATTGTGTCTGTAATCTGCTTTTCCCGTAAAATAGCATAGAGCATAACAGGGATATAGGCAGCAAACTTCAGATAATGATAACTGGTTTTAGTGTCCGGAGAAGGGTAATCCTTGAAATGAAGAAAACGACATTGAGGGAACTCTGATTTCAAAAGGGCTTCTGCTGCGCCACTGGTGGCTATCGTCACCTGATGCTTACGACGGAGTAACTCCCGGATAATAGGTAAGGATCTGGTGGCATGTCCCAGACCCCAGGAAAAAGGACTGACCAGAACCTGGCCCATAGTACCTCAGAGAATTTCTGCCACTCGTAACTGCCGGTTCATCCGATAAACAAGGAAATGCTGAATCTCTAAGTAGAAAAGGGCCGGTGCTCCTGATTTAGCAATGGCAGAAAAGAAGGCTACAGAAGCCTTCCGTAAAGCAGGATAATCAATAAGAGCACCCTTAACATAAAAGTTAATCAAAGAATCCACAGGTTTTATGTGCAGATAAGCAACCTTCTCCAGTCTGATAGCATCAAGGTTGCTGATCAATTCAATCCAGATCAGAATCTCATCTTTCAAAAGTTCCAGGGTTAAGTCCTGAGGTACCAGGTATGCATCTCTTCTTTCTATTGCCTGAAAATATTCCCGGAAGGTTTTTCCTTTAGCAAGGGTGTAAGCCCTGCCGATTTCTCCAATATGGGTATCAGTGGCTGCCAGGATTCCACGCTGATACTTTTCCGCCAGTGCCACGGTCAGAGCATTCTTCTGCCAGACCCGGTGCATGTTGTACTCCACTACCGGGAAAAGAGGTATCAAATCATTAATCACCTTGTAGCTTGGTTTTTCTCCATGTTCGTACCAGAAGGGATGATTGTAAACATAAGGCAGATTTTCACTCTGCAAGTACTGAAGAAATACTTCCAGTTTTCTCTTTTTCCTGGCAATGGCTAAAAGTTCCGAAAACTGTTTCTGCTGCAAACAATAGACATTGATGTGCAAGGTATGTCCTACATGGCAGATATCCTTGATTTTTATTTCCACACCCGGGACCAGTTTTTCCCTGGTCCAGCCAAGTAAATCATAAGCCTCCATAGTATCGTGGTCTGTAAAAGTGATGTAATCAAAACCTGCTCGGTAGGCTTTTTCATAAAGGTAAATGGGGTCAAGAAGTTTGGAAGGCAGTACTCCCTCAGAACGATTGGTATGGACATGCAAATCAGCGGCCTGCCATCCCTGCTTTTTCAGAATTTCACCCTGGGAAGCAGACAGGATATTTTCAGGCAAATTTCTTTTTTTTCTCATGAGCCAGTTACTATTATACCCTGCCTGGGTGAAAAGAGCAAAAATTGTTGCCAGCTGAGGAGAACTGACATAAAATGATCTTAACAAAGGAGTTTTATGAGCAGGAAACAGTTACAGCCATTTACTTTTCTGGAAGAAACAATCCGTCTTCTAAAAAATCCTGGTGGCTTGCTGGTAACAGGTGGAAAGAAAAAGATTCCTAATGTTATGGCTATTGGCTGGGCAGCAGTCGGGATTATCTGGAGAAAGCCCATCTTTACGGTGCTTGTCAGACCTTCCCGGTACAGTTACTCCCTCTTAAATGAACACCCGGAATTCACTGTTAACCTTCCCTACCCGGAGATGGCAGACCTGGTCAATTATTGCGGGAGTGTCTCCGGTCGGGACCATAACAAATTCCAGGAGACAAATTTAACTTTAGAAAAAGCTCAAAAAGTAAGTGTTCCCATCATCAACCAATGCGGTCTGGCGTACGAGTGTCGGGTGGTAGGAACAGGTGAAATTCTTTCTGAAGCATTGTCAGAAGATATTAAGTTATCCCTTTACCAGCAGGGTGATTTTCATCGGGTTTATTACGGGGAAATTTTGAGAGTTACAGCTGCGATGGAATTTTTAGAACGTTTGGAGCAAAAGAAACCGGGTGGCTGAATGGAAACACAGCAGGAAGAAAGGTTAATGGCGGAACTCCTGAAAGAAGCAGAGCATATCTCCACGGTGGATACTCATCAGCATCTTTTTCCGGAAAGCGGGCTGGTTACCGATTTAGTCAGGCTGATAGTGAAAGATAATTATGTCTGCGGAGACCTGGTAGCCTGTGGCCTGGCCCCGGAAAAAATCAGCTGGCTGGAAGACCCGGGTGTATCTTTAACTGCAAGATGGAATTTTCTTCTCCCTTACTGGAAAAAAGTACAGTATGGGAGTTATGCGCAAGTTATTCTTCTCACGGTTAACGACCTTTACCAGGGAGGCGGTTTAAAAAGCTTTGAAAAGGTGGAAGCAGTTTCCAGTCTTCTCCTTCAGGAGTATAAGAAAAAGGGTCTTTTTCACCGCGTTTTTTTTAGATACTGCCACATAGATAAAGTGCTGACACAGGGGAGTAATTTTGCTTACGAGAAACCAGAGTTTTACTGGGTTTTCCGGCCACTGGACCGGGCTGATTTTTCTCCTGGTGGTCTTTTGGAACAGGACTGTGCGGCAGCTGGTATTTCCTTAAGAACGGCTGAAGATTTACCAGTAGCCATGGAACAAATTTTGAAGAATGCCTGCCAGCGTGGTGCTGTTGGTTTTAAAGCCGTAGCCATGAACTGGAGACATCCTGAGCCAGAAGAAATAAAACAGGCCTGGGCCAGCCGCGGTCAGAAGAACCTTTTCCCGGGACATCCTTTCCTGCTTCTTTATCTGGAGCAGATGGCTAAAGTGGCTGGAAAGCTTAATATTCCGGTGGCTGTGCACACAGGTGCTCCCTGGACCAACTGGCTGGACTACCGGCAATGGGAAGCAACAGGATTGATTCCTCTTTTTCTTTCTTTTCCGGAAACAAAATTTGACCTTTACCATGCAGGTATCCCCTATGGAGACCAGGCCAGTCTTTTAGCCAAAACTTTTCCTAATGTCTGGCATAATCTTACCTGGGCGCATATTATCAGTCCGGAGATGGCGAAAAGATGTATCTCGGTATGGCTGGAGACGGTTCCGGTAAACAAGGTTAGTGCTTTTGGAGGAGACTACACCAACGAAACTGTTGTCTTGACCTATGGACACCTGGTGATAGCCAGAAGAAATTTAACAGAGGTTCTCGCCCGGCGTATCAGGAAAGGACTGTTAGACCGGGACGGTGCTTGCTACATCCTGAAAAGCTGGTTTTCAGAAAACCCTCGCTGTCTTTACCGCCTGCCCCAGGAATAGAAAAACGAAAAGGGAGGGAAAATCCCTCCCTTCTCTTGTTTTAGTGTTTCTTCTGTCTTACTTCACTGCAGCCTTTAAAGCCGCACCGGCTTTGAAAACCGGAACTTTCTTAGCCGCAATCTTGATGGTGGCACCGGTTTTGGGGTTGCGACCGGTTCTTGCTTTCCTCTTAGCCACCTTGAAGGTGCCGAATCCTACCAGTGTTACATCTTCTCCCTTCTTCAATGCTTTCTTGATGGTCTCCAGCACAGTATTGACCGCGGCTTCAGCTTCTTTCTTTCCACAAACAACGCCAGCCACAGCTTCTACCAGACCCGCTTTATTCATCCTTTCTCACCTCCTTTTTTCCTTGTCAGACAAGGGTTTCCATTTTTGAAAAAACTGTTGAGGTTAATTTTTACACGCTTTTCATAATTTGTCAAGTGGAATTTTCAAGCCGAGTCAAAGAATTTCATTTTGTTTTCTCCGGAAGTTCTCTAAAAAGTGGAGAATCTGTCAGAGCGGTAATCTCACGCGGTTTTTTCCCGCAGGAAAAAAGAGACCAGATGTTTAAAAGGCTGACCAGAATGATTACCGTTAAAATCGCATGCCGGAAAGCATTTTCTCTGGCGCGGCGCTTTAAATAAAGTCCGAGAAGACTGAAAAGTACTGCGGGAAAAAGTGCAACCCAGACTACCTGGAGAATCTCAGGAGAAAATAGCCCCAGAGATAGATAAGAAAAAATTCCTGTAAGAGAAAGCAGGAAAAAATAGGTAAGAAGCGTGGAACGAAATCTATCTTTTCTCCACCCGCAGGACAATCCCCAGATGACCACAGGTGGTCCGGACTGCGAAATACTACCGCCTAAAAATCCGCTGAGAAAACCAGTACCAATCCTGAAAACAATCCGGTCACGAAACGGAAGTTTCACGTTAAGCAAAAACAGGAAAGAAAAAAACAGGGTGCTCAGACTGATAAGAAGACGTAACAGTTTACCGGGAAGGTAAACCAGACAGAAAGCACCCAGAGGAAGAGCTAATGCTGCCGGTAAAAAAAAAGGCAGGATAACTTTCCAGCAAATATGTTGCCTGGTTTCCCAGAGAAGCAACGGATAAAGAAACAACATGAGAAGAAAGTTAATCGGGACAGCTGACTGTGGCGGTAAAACAAGTGTATACAAAGGTATGGCTAAAAGCCCTCCACCGAATCCAGAAAAGGATTGTACAAAGGCAGAAAGACAGGCTACGGAAACAAGAAACAGGAGTGTTGCTGCTGGCATTTTTTAATTTTAACACAAAGCAGGTAGCACTCATATTTCCTTTATCAGTTGCACGACCGTCATAATTTTTTCCACTTTCCCTGCTTCCATAATGGGAATTTTACTTGTCTCCGTCTGATAGATGTGGTCAGCCACCTTGGTTGTTTCCCTGGTGATAAGCGGCTGGCCAGAATCAAAGACCTGCTGGTATTCCTTCCGGACTTTGTCTGAAAGAAAAGGAAACAGGGTAAAAAGGTTCTGCTCTATTTCTGGCAGCCGCAGCCCGAGTTTTCTGTTCCATTCCTGGAAAGCCTGGTTGAAAAACAAAATATGGTAGTTTTTATCAATAACATGAACAGGAACAGGCAGAGCATCCAGAAGCGCCCGGTACTTAACCTCAAGGGTGGTTGTTTGTAAGATTTCCTTTTCTGAAGTCTCCCAGCCATAGTGAAGAAGACCAAAAACCTTTTCTTCCTTATCCTGCAAAGCAAAAGTTTGCCAGTTGATAATTCTGGTCCGGCCAAAACGGTTTAACACAGGTGCCTGGTACCTTTTTACCACTTCCAGTTCCCCTTCCAGAAGCTTTTTCTGGAGAAACCGCACTGCCTCACCAACTGCTGGTTCAAAGCACAGCTGGTGCCAGAGACGGCCAAGGTATTCCTCAGGTGAGCGAAAACCAAGAATTCTTCTGGCTTTCTGATTGAGAAGAGAGATGGTACCCTCAGTGTCCACTACCACTACAATCTCCTCCAGAAAATCAAAACAGAGACGCCACCTTTCCACTTCCTTCTGGAGTCTGGCAACGATTTTCTGGCTGGCAGATAATTTTTGCTGCAGATTATTAACTTCCTGCTGTAAAGTTTCTATAGCCTGAACCAATTTCTCTTTTGGTGCCGGTGGTTCTTGCATTCTTGCCGTTATCCTGAAGCGATAACCCTCCTGGCCCCGGCTACTTCCCAGGATAATAATAACGCCACTACCTGGCTGATGTCAAGAGACAGGATGTTTCTGGCTCGTCATTTGAGGAAGACTTCTATTACTGGCACCGTGGTAGCCGGACGAAGTACCGGAAGCTCCAGGGTTATATCCTGTGTATTCTTCTCCCGGATGATTTTCACTTCGGAAGCATCATGCAGAAGCTGGGCATAGGCAACCCGGTCGCCAAAACCGTCAAGGTGAAGATGTCGGAAAGGCCAGGCAAAAATGTGAATATACAGGCGGTTAGTTTCCGGATTATAGGTGAGACGGCAGTCTTTGGGTGGTTTAAACTCTTCGGGTGGCTGGGTACAGCCGTAGATGGAACGACTGTGTTTTTGCATCCATCTGCCGATACCTTCTAATCTGGAAACAGCCCTTTCGTCAAACTCTCCCCGTCCTGTTGGTCCAACATTCAGCAGCAGATTTCCCCCCTTGCTGACTGCTTCAATCAAAAGCTGCACCAGTTGCTCCACACTTTTCCAGGAAGCTTCATCACGGTGATACCCCCAGGAGCCAGAGAAGGTATGGCAGGCTTCCCAGACTACAGGTACACCATCAACTTTCACCCATTCCCGCGGCATAACCTGTTCCGGAGTTTTGATATCCCAGTCTTCTGGCAAATCCAGCCTGTCATTCAAAAGAATCTCGGGCTGCAGACTCCTTACCAGTTTCACCAGTTCCTCACTTTTCCAGTCCTTTCTTCCTTTACCAGCCCAGGTAGCAGGTCTGCCATCTTGACCTGCGGGATAACTGAAATCAAACCACATGATATCTATTTTGCCAAATCTGGTGAGCAGTTCCCGCACCTGGTTATGGAGATACTGAGTATATCTTTCCTGACGACGTTTTTCATTCAGTTTGGCTCTCCGGGGATGGTTACGTAAAGGATGTAAATCGTCAATAACAAAATCAGGATGATGCCAGTCAATTAAGGAGTAGTAAAAACCAACTTTAAAGCCGTAACCCCGGAAAGCTTCCACCATCGGCTGGAGAAGGTCCCTACCAGCAGGTGTGCGTGTTGCTTTATACTCTGTGTAATCAGAATCCCAGAGACAGAAACCTTCGTGATGCTTGGTGGTAACAACAAAATACTTCATTCCGGCAAAGGAAGCGATTTTTGCCCAGACTTCCGGATGATAAAGGTCAGGCTGGAAATGTTTGAAGTAAATATCATAAATTTCATCAGGTATTTCTTCCCGATGCTTGACCCATTCGTGCCTTGCCGCAAGTGCATAAAGACCCCAGTGAATGAAAAGACCGAAACGGTCCCGTACAAACCAGGAAGTATCTCCTTTGGAACTTCTAATTTTTTCCATATAGACTCCTTTTGTTTTGGTGGAAATTATCACACCGCAAGCAGGAAAAGTCAAAATATTGAAAAATAAATCCAGCAGGATTAGAATACAGAAGCATGAAACAGCGCCTACAAACCATGTTCTTGGCAGTCTTTGTTTTTCTCCAGCTGGGTATTTTCATCTGGCAGATGAGACCAATCCTTCCGGAATTTTCCTTCCAGACAGGGAAAATTTTCCGTTTCCCTTTTTCTCTTGCCCGTATCAACTTTAAAGGGACTGTTAGGTCAACCGGAAAAATGTTGCCAGCCACCAGTTACCAGGAATTCTTGCAGCAGCTGGAAAAAACCCATAAAAAGATAGCATTGCGGTACCAGCGTTGCCGGAAAGAAAGGGAGAAAAAACGGTTAATAAAGGAAAGCCGGGAGTTTGTTTTAAAAGCTATTTCCGAGAAAATTTTCCCTTCCTGGTTCGGGACAGCCTGGTCCTTCAGCGGGAAAACTGATTATCCTAAGGAAGGTTCCATTGCCTGCGGTATTTTTGTGGCGACAGTGTTAAACCATGCTGGTTTTTCCCTGGACAGGATCCGGCTGGGAATTCAACCTTCCCGTTACCTTATCACTAATTTGACCGGAGAGGAAACACCCTGGCAGCTTTCTGGCCGGGGTATAAGCGAAATCAAACAGGAGATAGTGAAAAGAGGAAAGAATCTTTATGTTGTCGGTCTGGATAAACATACTGGCTTCATTTTTTGTGATGGTCAGGGCAAGGTAATTTTTGTTCATTCTTCCGGACAGAAGGGTATCCGGCAGGTGGTGGCTGAAGAGCTGGAAAAATCAGATACCTTAAAGAAATCCCGCTATTTCATTCTTGGACCCATGTTTACTGAGAAGATGATGGAGCACTGGCTTACCGGAAAATACTTACCTGTGGAATGCGATTACTACAGGCAGGTACCGAAAGCACTGGTTAAAGCTGGAACCCAAAAGAAAAAGAGGGTAAGACATGGTTAAAAAATTCATTGTTTGCCGGGATGATTCTATCTATCAGGCTTTTCCTGATGTAACCTTAACTTCTTCAGGTAAACTTATCTGTGTCTTTGCTGAATGTAACCACCATCATGACCGTTCTTACACCAGAATTATGTTTACCACTTCCACTGACCGTGGGCGGACCTGGAGTCAGAAAAAGCCTTTGACTGAACCAACAAAAGGTTTTCCTTTCTGGAACTGCCCCAGGATTAGCCGGCTGAAAGATGACACGCTGGTAGTGGTGGTGGATAAGTTATTTTCTCCAGAGACCAGTGCCAGTCCACAGGACTGTCGTAATTACCTTTACTTCAGTGAAGATGAAGGTAAAACCTGGGAGGGCCCGTGGGAAACTCCAGCCCTGGGGATTGTCCCGGATAAAATCCTGGAACTGAAAAGTGGTCGCTGGATTCTCTCCTGTCACTACCGGGAAAAAACTTCGGGTTTTCTGGTGCAGAGGTTATGGTTTTCTGATGACCGGGGTAGAAGCTGGAATGGTCCGGTAATTGTTGCCAGAGAAAAAGGTCTGAACTTATGTGAGGTGAGTCTGCTGGAAGTGGAGCCTGGTATGATAGTAGCTTTTCACCGGGAAAACTCCGGTCAGGGCTGGGACTGTTTCAAAACTGTTTCTACAGATAATGGCGCAAGCTGGAGCCAGGCTACTGCCTTTCCTTTGCCTGGGTGCCACCGTCCGGTAGCCGGGTTTTTAAAAGAAGGCTGGATTCTTATCACCTATCGTTTTATGCCAGGTGGAAAAAGGCAAAAGGGATGGTGGACCCAGAACCTTTTTGCCGCGTTGACTGATAAAGAATCAGCCCTGGCAGAACAGCGTAATCATGCCCGGGTAAGAATTATGCCTTTAGATTTTGACCGTTCGTCAGAAAGTGATACAGGATATTCTGGCTGGGTCCAGTTTCCTGATGGTGAAATCTATGTCGTAAACTACCTGCTGGACGACGCACCAAAAGCCTGGATTCGTGGCTATTCCTTCTTTCTGGAAGAAATGCTTTTACCAGGAAGATAGAAATCAGACGCCGTCATACTCCAGCATCCAGTTAATCAGCCTTCTGGCATAATCCAGTTTAGCTAAACGTACGGGTAAGGGACAGCGGTTTTCACCGGGAACTTCCAGGTTGAAAAGTCCCTGGTATTTTACCTGTCTTAAAGCCTTCATGACTTCTCTCCAGCAGACTGTTCCCCGACCATAAGGCAGGAGATGCTCATCGTTTGTTCCCAGGTTATCAGCGATATGTAAAGCCTGCAAATCACAACCGGCTTCCTGGATGAAACTGGCTGGATTAACGCCAGAGATGTTGGCATGACCAGTATCAAGACAGAGACCAATATTTTCTTCCCCGGCGGCTTTCTTGATAGCAAGAAGTTCTCCTGCTGTCTTCAGCCCCGGGCAGGTGAGATTCTCCAGACAGATAATGGTGGGACCACCCCTGCTAAAGGTAGCGATGTTTCTCACAGCCTGTACCCTTCTGGCAAAAATCTTTTCCGGGGACCATTTTAGCCTGATTAACTGGTCTCCACCAGCGTGGAGTACCCCGGCTTTAATTCCCAGACCCTGGAAAAGGTCAACCCATTTTTTCATACTTTCCATGGCAGACTGAAAATCTTTTTCTTCAGCCGGGGCAATATCCATCACGGTGCGGCCAGGTAAGTCTTCAGGCCGGCACCCTTTCGTTGCCAGACAGAAATGTCCCTGGTAAAAGGTAATCCCGTAGTCAGCAGCAAATCTCCGGAAGGATTCCCCGGTCCTTAAAGGATTTCCTTCTTTCAATAAATCATGGGCATGTTCATCACTGAGTTCCAGGTACTGCCAGCCATGGGAAGCAAAAACTTTCACCATTTCCCAGGGCGAAAGTTCTATGAGATAACTTGTCCAGATAGCAGGTTTCATTTTTCCCTTTCTGTTTTTCTCTCTGGAGAGGAGACGACCAGAAAACTACCTGGTAGCCCAGACCAGAGATGGTAAAGAGTTCTTACAGTTTCAGGTTCTTCCTCGGAAAGCAGGATAAAACGAAGCTGGTGGCTATAATGGTTACGGCAGGCTAAGGCTCTATCCAGAAAGGAAAGGTTGTTTTCCGCTGAGGGATAGGGTGTGGTCCGCAGTTGAATCTGCGGATGAAGGACTGGACGATAGCTCACCCAGGCTGCCCGTTTGACAATCGGAGCCAGTTTCTCATAGAAGACTGCCAGTCCAGTCTTTTCTGCTGTATCCTGCCAGGCAAACCATCCTTCTTCTGGATTCTCCGTAGCATAGAGCACCTGCCAGGGGCAGGCTTCAATTTCTGCCCGGGTTTGACTGATTTTTCTTACATAAAAACTGCCAGCCAGCGGCACAATCAGGCAATCGTTCTCATCCAGTTTTCTACCCACAGGGAGAGAAAAAGAATATGGCCAGCTCCAGGAAAAACTATTGCTTTTATAGGAGACAAATTCTTCCACCTCCAGGACAGGAATCTGGTGCCAGACAGAAAGTAGCCGGGTAATCCTTCCGGAGAAAATCAGCTGGTTTTCTTTCTTTACCTGATAATGGTCACATGTTAGTTCTACCAGTGTACGGATGGGACCGTTATAGAGAATCTCTGGTTCAGACCATTTCCCTGCCTCCGGTCCACTGCCGATACAGCGGGGAAGGACATTTCCCCAGGAACTGCGGAAATCAAGAAGAGTAAGTTTTTTCCAGGAGAGAAAAACAAAGCAACCCCGACCAAAGTTTTCTATTTTCTTTTCTCCAGAATCACCACCGCCGCGGATACCAACAGTCAACTGATTGGCTGTGATAGTCAGAGGAATAAGGCTTCCTTCTTTCTGGACAATAGTAATCTCAGCAGCAGTGTCTGTCCTGGTAATCTCTGGACCATCGTAATAAAGATAAACTGGCTCTGTGTTTGAAGTAAGTACGACTACAAAAAGCAGTAAATCAGCGTCATCAAAAAAACCATCAGGTTTAGCTGGAAGTCCACCTGGTTGTCTTTCTTCTAC
Organism: uncultured bacterium; assembly: GCA_964645405.1. Taxonomy (GTDB): domain Bacteria; phylum Ratteibacteria; class UBA8468; order B48-G9; family DSTR01; genus JAMWDF01. The sequence goes on from CAZYCA010000006.1 coordinate 47,013, forward strand.
CTGGTAAGCAAGGGCTCTTTCCCCCTGGTAAAGGCGGAAGGAATTTGTTCTGGCTTGAGGAAAACCTGTCCAGCGCCAGAAATCACTGCCGGAGATGACCATACCAGCCCGGGTTTCCTGTTTTAAGGATGGCAGTTGTAAACTGATGCGCCGTTTGTGCTCTGGTTCACTCCAGTCAGCCAGGATAATTTCTCCTGTAAGCAATATCCAGAAAAATATTGCCAGCTTATACCTTTCTTTCATTTGAAATTCTCAATGATGACAACCGGATTCTGATTGCTTAAGACAGCATTTGTCCTGCCGGAGATTAAATCCCGTCCGGGTACCGGGAAAGAAGTGAGACTACCTTTTTCTCCATGCTGGTCAGCATGCAGCAGGTAAACTGTAACTCTACCATCAGCTGAAGTTGCCTTCAGGTAATCGTAACCCAGGGAAGAATCAACCAGACATTGACTGATTAACCTTTCTTTTTTCTGGTAAAGTAAAGCTCCCCGGCAGATATCAACAAGAAGTTTCCGGTAAACTTCCCAGGATGGTTCGTACTTCCAGGGTGCCTGAACATGACAGAGTGCCGGCAAAACCACAATCAATCCCTCCCCGTACCGGCAGATATAAAGGAAATCATCGCGGTGACCAGCGGAAAGCGAAAAACTGGAAAAGACATCCAGATCAAGCTGATAATTTTCCTTAAGGTGGAAATTTTCCTGCATCCAGGTATCAGGTTGATAAAGAAAGGTTTTTCTTTCTGTCTTTGGGGAAATAAGAGAAAAACCGGCCGGAGTCAACTTTTCCGCAGGAGGCACAACAGCAAGCAGAATTCCTCCATTTTTTACCCAGGGTAACAAATCTTTATGCCAGCTACCCCAGGAAACAATTACCTCATACGGTTTAAGAGAAACAACATCTTGCGCCCATTCCGGGCAGGTATCAAACTGAGTGAAACCGGTTATCCAGAAATAAACATGTTGTAAGGTAGCACCAAAATTTCTGCCGTGAAGAACAAGAGCAACTGGTTTTTGAACAAACCGCGGCAGTTTCAGAAAAGGCTGGACAGATTTTCTCACCTTCTCCAGCCATGTTTCTTCCTCCAGTTCTTTATCTCCAAAGGTGGAAAGGATATCAGCACCAGCCAGGTAAGCAGCTGCCATCTGAGCCAGTCTCAGATGCTCTAATTTTTCCCGGTTGCCCCAGAGCATCGCCACCAGTTCTTCATCTGGTCTCATCACCATCCGGCAATCACGAAGAGAGATGTAAACTCCTAAAGTATTGGTATAAGGATCCAGAAAATGGCCGTCCAGAAACTTACTCTGGGGAATCAGGGCTGTCCCGCTGTTAAAGGCATAAACCCGTAACCCCGGGTAACGGCTATGTATATGATGGGCAAAACTAATATGGGCACCGGCTTCCATCCTTTCCTGAACCCATTTCCGGTAGGTAGCCATTTGAGACTGTGTCCAGACAGGATAATAACGCATATCCAGTCCTGTTTCCTTACGAAAAAGTTCATTGTACCGTCTGATAGTCAAAACCTCAGGTCCGCTTAAGGAACGGCTCCAGAGAAAATTGGCTGGATTATCATAAGAATTACCGTTTTCATAACCATCATCATCCCTGTCAGGCCTGCCTGGCATATCCACATCCCAGGCAAACTGCATCCCTGTTTCCTCCAGAAGATGAACGGCATGAATATTCCGCGGGTTTAAAGCTTTTAGCAGCGGGTCAATTCCCTGAGAAAAAAGTTCTGCGGCAATCTTTTTGTCCAGAGCCAGATGGGGAAAGTTATACCTTTCCCAGGAGAAAGGACGCGCCGGACCAAACCAGATTTGAACGATTGCTTTCTTGTTATAACTACCAGCCAGATTCAGTCTTTGCACTGTAATCTCGTCAGGAGACCCAGGCCTGACAAACATTTGCAGACCAAGGTATCTGGCTTCAGATTGGAGAAAGCGGTTGAACTGTTCCTGGGTCAGTCGGTTTATCTGGTAGGGATAAATCATCCATTCCACTGCCTGCAGGGAACAACCAAAGAGAAAAAACAGAAGAAAAAATAAACGTTTCATCTTTTCTCCACCTGGCCAAAGCTGATAGCTGTTTTAACCAGAAAAGAGTGAAAACACTGCACCTGGCTTATCTCCGCTTCCTTCAACCCGGCAACCCAGACCCTGGTGACCAGTAACTTTTTTTCAGGAAGACTGGAGAAAAAACGGCGGCAGCGGTAGGAGCCATATTTTCTGCTGTAGAAGTCATTCTGCCTTTTTTCCTCTTGCTCTGCTGGCTTCAGGAAGTAGGCATAGCCTGTTTTTTCCTGACTGGAATAAAAAGCAAACCAGTCTTCTAAATCAGAACAGGAAGCAATAATTTTACCTTCCTCTGCCAGGCGCAGAGATTCAGCCTCCGGGGTAAAGGCAAAACTTTTTCCTTTCTGGCTGTACCACAGAAATTCTCCAGCCTGGCCGCTAAAACTGAAGCCAAAGGAAAACTCCTGCCGGAAATTTTTCCCTTCTTCCACCGGCAAGATAAATTCTTCAAAGCAAACAATCGCCGGTTTTTCGTAAAGCCAGACCAGATGCTGGACATCCACTTTAAATTCACCGGAAGATGTTTTTACCGTAGCAGCAGAAAGGCTGGTACCAGCAGCCACCCTCACCGGCCCGGCCGCTACCAGTTGCGGATGTTGCCAGCCAGAAGCATCCGGTCCCGGGCTGCTACAAATAGCACCCAGAGGGAAAATAGAACTCCAGGAGTGGCGAAAATGAAGGACTGGCTTGCGGAAAAAATCCAGCCACACCAGGCACCCTGCCCCCCAGTTTTCCATGCTGTTTCTGGTAGAATCATGCCCGCGTGCCGGACCCCGCAACCCGAGGAAAACATCATCATTCCACATCTGAAAGTCATGCTGGTAGATTTCTGGATCCATGGCAACACTACTAAAGATGCGGCAGGGATAAGCAGGTGGAGGAAGAGGTTCTGTGGACCAGTAAAGCCATAATTCTATCCCTGAAGAAGGGATGGTTACCTGGAAAACAAGCTGGTCGTTGTCATCAAGGATATGGTTGGGAGAAACTGCAGGCAGAATACCGTTATCAAACTCGTCCACCTGGACAGGTATTTCCTCATTCCCGGAAACTATTCTTAAAGAACCCAGACTTACATTTTCACTGCCTGCTAAATTTTTAATTTCCCTGCCGGTGATAATGATGGGCAGGTTTATCACAGTGGTATTTTTACCCTCTATTCTTAAACGGCAGCGTCTATTCCAGCGACTGTTCCACCAGGAATCAGCTTCTCCTTTTCCCAGCAAGGAAAAAAGCAGTATTACCAGCAATGTGTGGTTTTTTATTTTTCTCATCCCTGCTTAGTTTATTCCTGATATAGACTGGCTGTCAATCAAGTTCCGCGAGGAAACAGGGGCAGCGACTATTTCTCTTTCGGTGGTGGCAAACTTTTGGTATTGGGCTATGAGGCAATATCACCTCAAAAAGGATAACTTAAAGCAGAAACACATCGTTACCGGTTCTATTTACGGTATGAGGTTAACTACAAACAGCATAAGATTTTATTCCGGTAGCAAGTATGGTAATTTATCTATTATATTATGCGTAATTTTTGGGTTGAGGTTTAACCCCGAAAGGTGATGATACGGTAAATATGAAACCTAAGGTAAAATACGGTGTAAATACACAAGCCGCATTAGATGGAGGCACTAACTCAATACCAAACTTACCTAAAATAGCCTCATTCATATTACCAAAAAACTACGAACTACTGCCTAACAATTCGGAGATTTTTGAATTAGAATTTGCCTTCTATGAATATAAATTCCTCACCAAAGATGAAATAATTCGTCGGGGGGCGTTTTTTAAGAGTGTTGATGGAATCCCTACCTATCACTATGTTATTTGTTCAAATAATAGTCCTCTGATATGGGAAGGAAGGTCGGAAATAACCAAGGCATACTTCAAAGAAGGTAACTTTTCTACCGGATATGCCACACATGGACTTTTTCCTTACAGAGGGAAATTTCATCCGCAACTGATAAAAGGGATATTGAATATTCTACAGATTCAGCCCGGAGAGGTTGTTCTTGACCCTATGTGTGGAAGTGGAACTCTAAATGTAGAGGCAAGCATTATAGGAATTAACTCAATAGGCATTGAGAAAAGTCCGTTTTGTGGACTGATGAGTAAGGTAAAAAGTGAAGCATTGAAAGTGAACAGTGTAATTTTATCATCAATAACTAAAAATTTGAGCAAAAATTATGAATCTCTTGTAAAAGATAAAAAACTATCCAGAGAAATTCTTACCACGAATGTATTTGAACCAGAAAAGGCGATAACACTGCTTGCATTTTTAGATGCTATGGGCTATGCGAGAAGATGCTCAAAAAGCGTAGATGTTCTTTTTCCTTCTGTGCTTAAAAGATATATTGGCCAGATTAATTCTTTTATTCAAGCAAGAGATAAACTCAACCTTAATATTGGTAATGCAAGATTTGGAATTGGAGATGCAAGAGACCTGCCTCTTGAAGATAATTCGATTGATGCTATCATTACCTCACCGCCGTATTCCTTTGCCATTGACTATGCAGAAAATGACCGTCCACAACTAGAGTATTTGGGGTATAATGTAAATGAATTAAAAAATCAAATGATTGGACTTGTGGGCAGGACAAAGAAAGAGAAACTTGCTAATTACTTCCATGATATGGGAAAGGTTTTGTGTGAAATGTATAGAGTTTTGAAAAAAGATAAATATGCAGTGGTTATAATTGGTTCAAACGATGTTCAGACAGGAGGTATGCGGCTTGAAACAAGAATTGAAGAGATTGCGGTAAACTGTGGTTTTATGCTTGACCAGAAAATTGTAAAACCAATAAAAGGAATCCAGAATACGATGAAAGAGGAGTATATATTATTTTTAAGGAAGGTTAAATGACCATGCGTTATCCTCCATTAGATGAAAAGTTCGATACTGTAATTTCCAAGAACACCTTCTATTTCTATAACGAAGAGTTTGAAGAATATTATGAAGGGCATATTTCTTCAATTGCCCAGAATATCTTTCTTCTTAAAAATAAGATAGAAAGAGAGGGGCTAAAAGAAGCTGTGTTACTTGAGCATATTACCACTGTAGAAGATGGTTTAGATGCAATTTTGACCATAACGGGCTTTTCAAAGGAAAGTTTGCAAAGATTAGTAACATTCATCAGGGCTACGGATGACAAAACATTATCCAAACTTGTTAATAAAGGTGCCTGGCCGAATGAAGATTTCAAAAGTGAATGGGGGCTGGATAAGATAAAATCACTCATTAAAACAAATAAAAAGTTTGCGGAGGGTATTGTAAATTTGTTCTTTAGAGGTCCTACAGTTCCTGCAATAAAAAAGGTTCTTCCACTTTTTGAGTTTAAGAAGCTTGATATAAAAAAGTTTAGTTTTTCAATAGAATCGCTTGTTGACACAATAATAAGGTATAAGACAAAAGGTTCTTATAAAGCCGCAAGAGAAGGAAATCCAGAGATTGTAATAGAACAAATTTTAAATTACCATAAACTGATATTTGAAAAAGGGAAGTTTAGAATTCCAGAAGCAGGTAATATTCCAAGGACTATGGATTTTATTATTCCTAACAAAGAATCTCCGAAATTGATTATCGAATGTTCTTATTCCGTAACTACTGCTTCAGGAATGGGAGATAAAGCAAAGACAGAAAAGACCGTGGCAGATTATTTGAAGAAGAATTATCCAAATGTAATTTTTGTTGGTTTTGTAGATGGGATTGGCTGGTATGTAAGAAGAGGAGATTTGAAACGTATGGTGGATGCCTATGATTTTGTTTTTACATTTCACAAAGATGAATTAAAGACATTTGAAAAACTATTGACGGAGACTTTCTATGGAAAGTGAAGAATTTTTTGTGTCTTTAATAAATACGGTTGTTCATGGTGACTGTTTAGAAATCATGAGGCAGATTCCTGATGATAGTGTTGATGTCACCTTTGCTGACCCGCCATTCAATTTAAAAAAGAAATACAATAGTTATTATGATAAACAGGAAGTTGAAGAATATCTCTCCTGGTGTAAAGAATGGCTCTATGAAATGGCACGTATCACCAAACCGACAGGCTCTATTTTTGTTCATAATATTCCAAAATGGCTAATTTATTTTGGTTCTTATCTAAACGAAGTTGCCATTTTTCGTCATTGGATTGCCTGGGATGCAATGGGTTCTCCACTTGGTAAAACATTACTCCCAAATCATTATGGAATTTTATACTATGTAAAATCTGATAAATTTAAATTTTATGACATTAGAATGCTACATAAACGATGCAGAAATTGCAGATACGTGCTTCAGGACTATGGTGGGAAAAAATCTCAGATGCATCCATTTGGCCCTCTTGTTTCTGATGTTTGGACTGACATCCACAGAATAAGGCATAAGAAACGAAGAGATGAACATCCCTGTCAGCTACCTGTCCATCTCCTCGAAAGATTATTGCTAATGAGCACTGATGAAGGAGATATCGTACTTGACCCTTTTGTGGGCACAGGAACAACTGCAATTGCCGCAAAAGCATTAGGAAGAAGATATATTGCAATTGACATTGACCCAAAGTATGTAGAGATTACAAATAAAAAGTTAGAAAAGGTGGAACCGTTTTTGATTAAGAATTGCTATGTAAGCAGTTTTCTGGGAAAAGTGATTACCATCAGAGACAGAGATTGGGATAAGATTAAGGAAGCATTTTTGGTTCCAGAACATCTTCCTGAGTTGGAAAAGAAAGAAATCTACTTATTTCACTACAAAGGAGAAAGAATAAAATATGAGATAGGTCACGAAGCACAGAATAACTTATTTACAATATGCAGGGAAAAAAGGTTGAGGCGCCAGTTCATGAAATAGTGTATAAAGCTCGTAGGTATGCAACATGTTACGGCCCATCTCAGGAAAATTACTGAAGAAAGTTTAAGCCCAAAGCAGAACAGGAAAAGCAATTGTTTTCCTTTCGGTGGTTGCATAAATTCCGGCATGGGGCTATCAGAAAACATCGTCTCAGAAGGAGACTAGTAGTGGTCAATGATGTGCTTTCTTTCTACTTTCCCTTACTTAAGGCATAAAGGACTTTGAAATCCACTGCCTCCTTCCTAATTCTAAAGGGGTGAGAAAAACCTCGCGCGGACCTGTTTTCTGCAAGCCGAAAGTAGAAGGAGAAGAGAAAAAAGCATCAAAATAAACAATAAAATAAACAATGCGGGCAGGATTTTCTCTGCTTTTGACTGGCTTTTTTTCCTTTGTCAGAGTCATTTTGTTAGCTGTCTTCATTTAGTGGTAAACTAATTGGTGATACTCTGGAGGGAAGATGAAGAACAACATCAGGCATTTTTTTCTTATCTGGAGTTTACTCTTCAGTTTTGTTTCTTTTGGGGAGGTTAAGGTGGAACTGAGAGAACCAGAATTGAGGATACCGTGGTGTACCCAGTCGCCCAGGATTGATGGCAAACTTTCTCCAGGAGAGTGGGATTTTGCCGCTGGTGTAAGTATGCTGGAGGCTTATCCCTGCTACTGGCCAAGAGCTATGCGGCAGGAACAACCAGTTTTCTTTGTTTTCCGGGACAAGCAATACCTTTATATTGCTATGGAATCGCTGGATTCCAACACCACCGGTATTGTGGCTTCCTGTACGCAGCATGATAATCTGAGAATCATTGGTGATGACTGCGTGGAACTGATGATTGCTCCAGGTGCTGGAGAAAAGATGAAGCAGTATGACTTTCCCACCTATTACCTGGCTGTTAATTCTCTGGACACCATCTGGGATTGTAAATTTGTTCCTCTGCTCAACGAAGCCCATAATGCCTGGGAAAGTGGAGCTGAAGTAGCCAGTTATGTGGATGGTACTTACTGGTCAATAGAAATCAAAATTCCTTTTGCCAGTATCGTGAAACAGCCACCAGAAGATGGCCAGACCTGGAGGATGAACTTGTGCCGGACATATTCCGGGTATAACTGGTCTGCCTGGAATGCTGCTGGTGGTCTTAATGACTGCCGGGTAGGGGCAGATGTCACCTTTGATTATCAGGCACCAGCAGCAAGATTACGTTCTGTAAAACCTTTAGTTGATGGCAAACTGCAACTGGTAATGGAAGTAGCCAATGCAACTTCAGGGGTCAAAAAAATCCGTGTACAGCTGCATGCTCAGGGACTTTCCGGAGAAAAAGTTGGTTCTGATACCAGAGAGTTGAGTGTCCAGCCAGGGGAAATTAAAGAAATTTTAGTGGGCAAGGGGGAGAAACTACTTTCTGCCAACATTGTGGCACTCCAGGTTACTGATGAATCCGGTCAGGTACTTTTCTTCACGGAAAAACAGGTCAATGTCCCCTCTCCTTTCTTTGCGAAAAAACCCGCTCCCAGAGTTCCCCTGGTCTATATCTTTCCCAGATTTCTTCCTTCCCTGGAAAGACTGGCTGTTTTAGTGGACTATCGTGCCCTGGCGAAGAAAACAGGTTATTCTGGTTTACCTGTGGCAGAAATTAAAGTCTGGAAAAAAGGTGAAGAAAATAAGGAAGCTATCTGCCAGGGAGTACTGACAGAGTTCAAGGATTTCCAGGGTACCTGGCGTGTTTCCACAAAAAAGCTTCCTGAAGGTGAGTATTCCGTCAAAGTCAGTGTTTTCAGTGCTGGTAAGAAAGAACTTTTAGCAGAACATGAGGACTGGTTTGAAAAAAGAATTTTTGAGTGGATGAAAAACCCCTGTGGTGTGGGAGAAGAAGTACCACGTCCTTATACACCACTTCACGTGAAAGGCAACCAGGTATGTCCCTGGGGTCGTGTCTATAGCTTTGGCCAGGATGGTCTTATCCAGAGTGTCACCAGCCAGGGAAGAGAATGGTTAAGTGGAAGGATGGAACTGGTGGCTACTGTTGAGGGCAAAAAGGAAAAACTAAAAATAGTCAAGCCTTTTACTTTTACCAGGATAAAACCAGCCGAGGTAGCAGGCACAAATCTCCTGCAGGCTGGGAATCTGAAGTTACAGATGGAAGTAATTACGGAATACGATGGTTTTATTCTTTACCGGTTGACTTATGGACCAAAAAGTCAGCAGGTAAAAATCAATCGCTTAAGGCTAAAAGTACCACTGACAGCTAAATACTGTCAGTTCTATTCTGCAGCTGGAGATACCCAGGGAACCTGCATCCAGGCAGACATTCTGCCGCAGAAGCAGGGTAAGGTTTACGATAGTCTGGAAAATACCCGTTGTGTCTGCTGCTCTCCCACCTTTGCCAGTCTTTTCTGGGTGGGGGACCATGATACCTGTTTTTGCTATGCTTCTGATAGTGATAAGGGCTGGCTTATCCGGGACGAGGCAGCCGCTGTAGAAGCCTGGCGAGAAGGAGAAACTCTGAATTTGTGGCTGAACCTGGTGGATAAGGATTATCTGTTGAAAAAGGAGAGAACGCTGGAGTTTGCTTTCCAGGCTGGTCCAACCAAGCCTTTACCAGAAAACTGGCGGGCTGTCCAGGATAGTGTCCATCCCACTGCTGCACCGTTACCCCTGGTTCAGGTAGGTGGTAGTGGCAATACCATGCCTGGTGGCGGTCTGTGTTTTCTCCATCCAGGGGTCACGCCGGAAGAACAGAAAAAGTCCCGGGAATATCTGGAAAAAGCTTTGTCTGGTGGGAAGAAACTCCTGGTAGGTTATACCTACTGGCCTAAGGTACCAAAAGGTTTCCCGGAGACAAGAGTCTTCCGGGGGGAATGGGGAATTGATAAACAAACCTGGGAATCTGCTACCGGTCCTTCTCCAGAGGATACCCTGTGGAAAACGCGCTTTTTCGGGGAAAATAAAGAAAGATATGTCTTCTTTGATACTGGAGGTCGTCCCAGTTATATTGATTTCCTTACCTATGCCTATGATTTAGCTCTGAGAACTACTCCCCTTTGTGGAACCTATGATGACTGCGGTTATCCCAATCCTCTTTATGATGAGGAACTGGGTTTCGGTTTTATCCGGGAAGATGGCAGGAAAGTCTGGTCTTCTGGGCTGTGGAACTACCGGGAAAGATGGAAAAGGGCTTGCTATGTTAACCATCAGCATCAACGTTTTAACTGTCTTTCTGATTCCCAGCACTGCCACGCACATTTTCTCCCTGCTTACAACTTTATTGGCCTGTGGAGACCATGTGAAAGGGGATACTACAATCCTTTCCCGGACAGGGATAATCTGGAGTTCTATGGTTCTCTGGAAAGGTATGCTGCCTATAACCCTGCCAGACAGTTTGGCCAGATTGCCCAGGTAGGTATGTCCTCACCGCAGACTGATGCTTTTCTTAAAGCGAGGGATACCAGGTGTATGATGATGCTGGCTTTACTTCACGACCACGACCTGGGTAGCTGGAACGCTGGTGCCAGGGATAGCCAGGTCATCGGAAGTCTCCGGGCAGCGAAGAATCGTTTCCGTCCCTGGGAAAAGGAAGTAGAATTTTTAGGCTACTGGGAAAACAGCGAGTTTGTCAGGTGTCAACCGGAATTTGTCAGGGTAAGTTTTTATCGTCGTCCGGATGCCATCCTTTTGTTTGTGGGTAACACCGGGGAGAAAGATACTCTGGCGAAACTGGACATTTCCTGGGAAAAATTAGGGTTAAAGCCGCAGGCGCTTTCTGCCTGTGATGCGGAGACAGAAAATTTGCTGGACTTAAAGAATCTTGCTCTAAAAATTAAGAGGCATGATGTGAAGGTTGTGCTAATTGCACCAGCTGGCTCTTATCCCGGATTAAAACAGTAAATTAGCAGGAGGAATTATGAAAAGGGAAATCGTTTTCCTTCTCTGTCTTGTTTGCAGCCAGAAACTTCTGGCTGGTGATAACCTTCTTTTTAATTCTAATTTTGAAAACTCTTCTGCCACTGTTATTGGCAACTGGCGGCAGTACACTTATGGGACTAAAGGGGGAAAGATAACAGTAATCTATGATAAGCAACAGGCACATTCGGGAAATATCTGCCTGCGGCTGGAAACTGAAGGTCGTGGTTACATCGGTGTTATGCAGGCAGTGGGACAGGCCTGGCATAAGGTTGTCTGGCCTGGTCGCCGGTACCTGGTTGGTGGTTATGCCAGAGGGAAAGACGCTAATTTGGAGATTGCCTTCCATCTGTACGGAGATAAAGTAGTTCTGCCCAAAGATTTTAAGAATCGCTTTTCTTTTCCGGTGACAGAACAATGGCAGTGTTATGCTACAGTCATCACCATACCAGAAGGGGTGACCTGGATGAATGTGAATTTTGACATCAAAGGTGGTCAAGCTGGTCCCCTTTATCTGGATGATGTTTTCTTCCACGACGAAGAACCAGCTGTGATGAGGTATCTACCATCCCTGGAACGTCTCTGCCTCAGTTTAGATTCCACTTTTGCCCGCTGGCAATACCAGATTCCACCGGAGGAAACGCTTTCCGCCAGAATAGAAGTCCTTTCCAGGCAGGCGGAAAAAAGCAAGACAGTACTGAAAGAAACAATTAAGAACATAGGTATTTCCAGAACGAGCTGGAGAAAATCCACTACTTCCTTACCTGAAGGAACCTATACGGTGAAAGTGGAACTTGTAGATAAAACAGGAAAAGTTTTAGGTGAGACTGAAGACTGGTTGGAAAAGAAAATCTTTCCCTGGATGAAAAAACCTTCCGGGCTGGGAGAAAAAGTACCCACCGGGTACACTGCCCTGACGACAAAAGGAAGAAGTCTTTACCTCTGGGGAAGAGAATACGTCTTTGCCACAGACGGTCTTCTGGAAAAAGTAATCTCCCAGGGTAAACAATGGTTAAAGGGAAAAATGGAACTTTCAGGAGAAGTTGATAGTAAAAAGGTTTCTGCGGAAGTAAAAAAACCTTTTGTTTTCACCAGGGAAAAACCACAGGAAGTAACCGGCCAGGCAGTTTTAAGATTGGACGGATTAGCCGTGGAACTGGAAACTTTAACTGAATATGATGGTCTGGTAAGATACCGGTTAACCTATGGTCCTTCAGGAAAAGAAGTTAAAGTCAGCAGGCTACAGTTAAAAGTACCTTTGGATGACCGCTGGTGTAAATTTTATTCTTGTGATGGCATGCCCTGGCTGGCTGGTCCTTCTGGGCGGGCAGAAAGGGCTGCTTATCTCTATCAGGATGATGCTACTCAGGGTTTTTCTTATGATATTTTACCTTCCAACCAGGGGCTGGTTTTCAGTGGTTTAGACCATCAGCAGTCAGGGGGGTTGACAGTAACCTTTAACGGCCTTTTCTGGGTAGGAGATGAAGAGACCTGTTTCTGTTATGCAGCAGATAATGATAAAGGATGGATAAATGGTTTTAACAAGCCAGCTGTGGAAGTTTTCCGGGAAGGGCAGACCCTTGTTTTATGGCTGAATCTAATCAACCAGGAAGTGCTGCTGAAAGAACCACGAACTCTGGAGCTGGCTTTCCAGGCTGGACCAGTGAAAGCCTTACCAGAAAACTGGCGGGGTTATCAAAACGGTGGTGATATACAGGATGCACCTTTTCCCGTAAACCTTGCTTCCTATGCTGGTTCAGGTTATACCCTGAATGGAGGTACCCATTTTATTCATCCCGGGACAACACCAGAACAGCAGCAGAAAAGCAAGGAAAAAATAGACAAAGAGATAGCAGCTGGCAACAAAGGTGTGATCGGTTATCATTTCTGGGGAACAGTACCAAAAGGATTTGAGGAAACAAAGGTTTTCCGGACAGAGTGGGGAATTGATAAAATGACCTGGGAAAAAGCTACCCAGGTCCGGGACTGGGAATGGAAGAACCGTTTTTATGGCCCAAACCAGGAACTTTACATCATGATGAATGCAAAAACAGTGCCCAGTTATGTGGAATTCATCACCTATGCTTATGAGCTGGCTCTCCAGCACACCGGGTTAAGTGGTTTCTATGATGACTGTGGTTATCCCCGGGTTGTTTATGATGAAGAACTGGGTTTGGGTTACCTCAGGCAGGATGGTGCTACCATCGCTTCTTCTGGACTGTGGATTTACCGGGAGAGATGGAAACGCGCGGCTTATCTCAACTTTCTCTACAATAGGCCAAATCTTCTCTGGGATTCCCAGCATGTGCATGCCCATTATCTGCCAGCTTACGGCTTTATTGGTTGCTGGGCACCCTGTGAACATGGCTACTACAATCCTTTCCTGGACAGAGACAATCTTGATTTTTATGGGTCAGTGGAACGTTATGCGGCTTTCAATCCAGCCAGGGCTTTTGGCCAGATTCCCATGGTAGGTATGTCCTCCCCGCAAAAGGATACACCTTCTCTCAGCCGTGATACCCGTGGTATGATGATGCTGGCTTTTCTGCACGACCAGGATGTGGGAAGTTTTGGTAACCGGGATAAAAGGATAGTTGCCCGTTTAAGGCATGCCCGGAATACTTTCCGGGTATGGGAGGAAGAGGTAGAATTCATCGGTTACTGGCAAAGCGATGACTGGGTGAAGGTAGAAAATCCTGAAGTGAAGGTGAGTTTCTATAAAAGACCGCAGGCAGTACTTCTCGTCCTTGGTAATACCAGCAAGGTATCTACCAATGTTTTTGTCCAGCCCTCCTGGAATAAACTCCAGATAGACCCGCAGAAGGTGACTTTGTACGATGCGGAGACCGGGATAAAACTGTCCCCGGGAGAAAAAAAATCAACTGGTTTCAGTGTGGAGATACCGGCACATGACTTGAGATTGTTGGTACTGAATGAAAGACAGGGTTATGTGGATGAATCAGCCTGTCAACCTTTAGGCAGGAATTTACCTGGTCCCAAAAAGGTTTTTCCAGATCTTTCCGCTTCTTTTACTGCTGAAAAACAGCTGGAAAACAGCTGGATTAAAGAATCCCACCAGGGTGTTTCCGGGGCAACAATTCTGGATGGTCGGTTGTGTATCTGGGGCAACCACTACGGTTTTTCCCACGTGAGAAGACAGCTTTCCCTGGAGAATTTTTCTGTGCAGTGTTTAATTCTGCGCGCACCTACCGGCTGTAGTGATGAATGGGGAGGAAGTCTGTTTCTTTACTGGGCTAACGGGCAGTACTTGCAGGCAACACCCGGTACAGGTCAGGGAAAATTTTTCTACTGTGTTTCGGCAACAGGTGCTAAGTGGGGAAGCAATATCTCCAGAAAAACAGTGGCTGGCTGGTATCCTTACTCTGCTAACTGGGTGAAAGTAGTACTTAAACCCCAGACGATTGAGTTTTACTGCAGTTTTGATGGTTTTAACTGGGTGAAGGACTGGGAAACAAAACGTTCCGAGAAACACCAGGGACCAGTTCAGTTTCTCATTCTCGGTAACGGCTCGCCAGGGAAGGAACCATTTTTGAAAAACTCCCATCCACAGCATTTTTCCCCGGCCAACCCTTCCACCTGGTTTTTTTCGGATTTAGTGGTCGGGCAGGAGGAATAAGAGATGAAACAAAAAGTTATTATTTTTCTTGTGGCGCTCATTACCTGGCCGGTCTGTCTTCTGACAGAAAAAGAAGGAGATTTTTTCCGTGAGGATACAAACTTGCCAGCCATAGCAGTAGACCCGGGAAGAATTGATGCTCTCATTTTTTATCTGCAAACTGAAACCGGGGTAAAAAAAGATGCTTCCGGAAAAGTAATTTCCTGGTCTGATTCCAGTAACCGAAATCTGGAATTTACTGCTCTTACCGAGACAGAGAAACCAGCTATTCTAATACCTGATATGGTGAATACCTTTCCTGTCATCAGGATAACAGGACAGCAACGTCGGCCGGGTGGTTTTTTAAGCAAACCGGTGAGTATTTCTCCGGAAAAAGGGCTGACACTGATGATTCTGGCCAGAGTCACTCAGCCGGTAAGTACTGGTTTCCTCCTTGGTTATGGTCCTCAGTATAAAACACAGGGCTCTTTAAACCTCTGGCTTTCCGGTAATGTCTCCTACCAGAGAGCAGTCTTGATGACTGGCACTGGCCTGGAAGGGAAAGTTGTTGCTTCTTCTGCTGGCAACATCTGCGGGAAAGGTTTTGTTTTGCTGACAGTTTGTTTTGACCCGGCAAGTCAACAAGTGAGGCTTTACGAAGATAGCCAGCTGGTAGGCCAGACCAGCAGATTAGAACCTCTAACAGACAGTTTCCCTTTCTCTGTTGGGGTAGAAAGTGGAAAAGCATGGAGTTTCAGTGGAGATATTCTGGCTGCTCTGGCTTACAACCGGGCCTTGGAGGAAAGAGAAATTAAAGGAATACACGCTTTTTTTGCTACCAAATACAACCTGAGAGGGAAAAAAGTCAGTCTTCTGGCTCATAAACTTCCTTATGCTTATTATCCTTCCAGAAACCAGATGGAAGTTGCTTTGGAACTTTCTCCGGAACTGAAGGAGAAAGCAGGATTAAAACCAGGGCAACAGTTGAAGGAAGCTGGTGTCCGGATTATTAGCCTGGACAATGGTAAAGTGGTTGCTACCGGTAAACTAACCCTTGATGCTGCTGGCCGGGGACAGGAAATCTTCTCCCTTCCAGATTTACCTGATGGTGAATATGCAGTGGAATACGAGGTAGGTACTTATAGAGAACGTTCTCCTGAAACTTTCCAGCGGATTCACTTCCCTTTTGAAAAAACTAACTACGGTAACACTCATGAAGTTTTCCCACCTTTTGAACCAGTAAGGCTACTGGACGAAAAAACCGTGAAAGTGGTGGGAAGACAGTACAGGATAAACGGTTTTGGCTGTCTGGATAGCGTAAGGAGCCTGGACAGGGAATTGCTGGCTGCGCCCGTCAGGTTAGTGGGTCAGGCAGAAGGTAAAAATTTGACCTGGAAAGATTCTTCCGTCTCCGGCAAAGCTCTTTATGAAGACGAGGCAGTTTTTACAGCCAGTGTTTTTAGCCAGCAGTTACAGGTGAAAACCAGAAGCATCATCAATGAGGATGGCTGTATCCGGGTGGAGATGGATCTTCTACCTGGTAAAGAGAAAAAAATGATTGATTTTCTCTCTCTGGAGATACCACTTCTGGAGAAAGAAGTTCCTCTTTTCCACTTTGTAGCTGATAATGGTATGAGGTTTAACTATGCTGGTCCAACCCCGGGCAAAGGACGCATCCAGTGGTACTGGGAAAAATGGGATGGCTGGGTACCAATTCGCTGGAGGATAAGTCTGCCAGAAAGTGAGGATGGTCTTGTCTGGACTTCAGCTGACACCAGACAGCACGGTAACACGCTGGCCTGGGACCATCGGCCCTTCGTACCATACCTGTGGTTGGGTGCAGAAGAAAGAGGACTGGCTTTCTTTATGGAGAGTGAAGAAAATTTTGAGACGGATTATCGCCAGCCACTTCAGAGAATCTACCGCAAAAATGGGCAGGTAATTATCCGGGTGGATATTTTCCAGAAACCTGTCCAGCTGGAAAGTAGCAGACGAATTGTCTTTGGTTTAATGGCCAGTCCGGGTAAACCTATGGAACCAGAATTCCGAACAAGGGTCTTTGCCAGTGGAATTGGTCCGGTCTCCTGCTGGGGTGGGTGGCAGTGCTCCAGTAAGTATCCGGATAATCAGGACTGGAGTATTGTAGACAGGATTCAGCAGATAAGACAGAAGGGACAGTATACCCGGGAAGATGAAGAGTTTTTCCAGAAAAAATATGAAGAAGTAAAAAGCCGCTGGCCTGACCGCAGAATAAACGGTTCTACTGACTGGCTCTGGCTGACCAGACACTTTGCCCAGAGAGCCGCAGAGTCAGGGCGCAAAGGCAGTGGTACCTACTTTGAAGAACATGCCACGGATACCCTTCTTCCTGAATGGCAGGTTTTCCAGGATGAATGGGCCAGTACTGAGTTTAACCGGTTTCAGGAAAAACCAGCTAACTGGGGAGTATTCTCTCCCAGTTATCAGGATTTTGCTCTTTACATGGCTAACGAGTGGATGAAAAGGGGAGTAAGTCTTTATTTTGACAACAGCTATCCAAAACGTTGCTACAACGAAGTCTTTGGACCAGCCTACCGGGGTAGTGACGGCACCTTGCGGTACGGTATCACTATGTTTTCTCAGAGACAGTACTACCGACGTATCTACAAACTTCTTCAGCAATGGAATCGGCAGAAAGCCATTTACCCTGTTGATTTCACCATGCATATGACCAACACACAGGTTTTACCTTTCACTGTCTGGGCAACAGCAACCCTGGACCTGGAACAGAGAGCGCAAACTGAAGACCCTGACCTGGTCCCACCAGAAACAGAAGTGACAGTCAGAAAATTTCCTGCTCTGGGCAGCCACCGGATATTAACTGAGCAGATGAAGAAAAGACAGCAGGCAGCAGAAAAGAAAGCCAGCCAGAAACAGGGTTATCAACTTCCCTGGCCACCTGATTACACCAGAACAGTTACCTTTGGCAGGCAGGCCGGGGTGATTCCTTTAGCCCTGGATTTTGTCAGCGGTCATGGTCGTCACCAGGCAGGTGAATATCCCCCTGCTATCCTTCTCCGGGACTGGGCGATGAGACGCATCCATGATATCAGGACCGGGGTAATGTACACAGCCAGTGCCAGACTTGCCTGTGCCTATGAGGAAATTCTCTCTGATTTTGGGTACGGAAAAATAGAAGAGGTGGAAGAGTATAACTACTGGCAGGAGAAAAGCCCCATCAGAATTTCTGACGGAAGGGTGAAATGGATGGCGTTGAAGAAAAAGGCTGCCTCCCGAATTTCTGGCCTTCTTCTTTTACAAAGCTACTCCCGGAGTGAGCCTGTAAAAACACAAATTACCTGGCCCGGGATGGCAGCATTTCTGGATGTGGAAACCAGGGAGTTTATCCCCGGGAAAGAAGGTGTTTTCCTGGTGACCATGCCAGAAAACCTTTCCACCAGGATGTTTCTGGTTTCGTCGGAAACACAGTTTCTGAAGAATATTTCCTCAGATGGTCGTTGTCTGAGAGAAGACTTTGCCCTGACAAGGCCCGTTTCCTATGACCTGACCATCAGCAGTATAGAAGGTAACCAGAGTCGCTTGTATCCACCAGAGTTTCTGGAAAATAAGAATGAGCCCGGGAAAAGGTTCTGGAGGATGCCTGCCGGTAAGCGTACAGTCAGCATTTCTTTCCGTGATGACTGGAAATTACTGGAAGATAACTACCAGTTTTCCTTCCGGGTGAGACTGCCAGAATCTCTGGAAGAAAAACCTGCCTGGGAAAAACCTTTAAGCCTTCTTTTGCTCTCCTGGCGGATTGTCCCGGAAGATAAAGAAAAAAAGACCCCTGCGAAAATGTTACAGGCAAACATCTTGTGCGAGAAACAGGGTACGGATAGCTTCCGGTGGTATCTATCTGACATCTGCGCTGTGGAAGGGAAACAGGTAGCACCTTTAGGACCGGGCAGAGAAGGAATGATACTGCTGGGTCAATCTGCTTGCCCTGAATGGGTGGAGATAGGTGTCCGTAACCAGGGAACAGAATTTCAGTTTCTTTTCCAGGGAAAGGCAGTAGCCAGCGGGAAAACAGATACCGGGTGGGAAGGCACTTTCAGTATTTCTCAGGGAAAACTTCTTTCTCAAAACATCATTCCCTGCCTGAATCTTACAGATTTAAAGATTTCCTGGGAACCTTAAGACTTTTTACCCTTTCATCACAGCCAGAGGTATAAGCCGGGCTACTTTTCTGGAAAGCCCTGCTCCTTCTACTACCGCTACTACCTCATCCACATCTTTGTACGCCCCGGGCATCTCTTCTGCCAGACCGGAACGACTGGCTGCCCGGGCGATAACTCCCTGTCTGGCGAGTTCTTCAGCAAGACAACGGCCCTGAGTGGCTTTAATCGCCTGGTGCCTGGACATCGTTCGTCCCGCACCGTGGCAGGTGCTACCCCAGGTCTCTGCCATAGCTTTTTCTGTTCCCACCAGGACATAGGAAGATGTACCCATTGTTCCAGGGATAATAACAGGTTGACCAACACTCTGGTAATGCTGCGGTAACTCCGGATGGAAAGAAGGGAAGGCTCTGGTTGCTCCTTTCCGGTGGACATACAACTTCTTCGGTTTGCCCTCCACCTGGTGTGTTTCCAGTTTACAGATGTTGTGTGCCACATCATAGACTATTCCCAGCCCCAGTTCTTTTTCAGAAACGCCCAGTGTTTTCCGGAAGGTTTCCCCTACCAGATGACTGATAATCTGGCGGTTAGCAAAGGCATAGTTGGCAGCACATTTCATAGCGGCAAAATACCTTTCTCCTTCGTATGATTTCACCGGTGCACAGGCAAGCTGCCTGTCAGGTACTGATATTTTGTATTTGCTGGTTGCTTTGCCGAACTGTGCCAGGTAATCATCGCAAATCTGGTAACCAAACCCGCGACTGCCAGTATGGACCATGATGGTAAGTTGCTGGGAAAATAAGCCAAAGACCCTGGCTACCTCCTGGTCATAGATTTCTACCACCTGTTGTATTTCCAGAAAATGGTTACCTGAACCAAGTGTTTCCAGTTGTTCCAATCCTCTTTCCACTGCCCGCTGGCTGAGAACTTCGGGATGAGCACCTGGCATACAACCGTTTTCTTCTATGTTCTGCAAGTCAGAGGAAGAACCGAAACCCTGGGAAACAGCCCACCCTGCCCCCTCCACCACCACTTTTTCTAAATCTTTTTTCTTCAGTTTAAGCCTGCCCGTAGAACCGACACCAGAAGGAATGTTGTGGAAAAGAGCACTCAGCAAATCATCCAGCCTGTGTTTGATAGAACTGACCTGCAGGCTGGTTGTTATCAGTCTTACCCCGCAGTTGATATCATAGCCAACAAAACCAGGCACAATCACCCCTTCTTCAGCGTCAAAAGCACCTACCCCGCCGATAGGTGCACCGTAACCCCAGTGGACATCAGGCATCGCCAGGCTATACCTGACAATACCTGGCAGGTGAGCCACATTTACTACCTGAGTAACTGCATTATCACTCAACGCTTTTTCTAACAGTTTCTCAGAAACATAAAGAATCCCTGGCACTCTCATCCCACCGTGTCTGGGAATAACCCAGGTGTAAGGACCGGTACGTTCCAGTTTCGTCTTCAGGTCTTCCATTTCTCTTCCATTATATTCCAGCCAAGAGCAAGGGCTTTCTCGCAAAGCGGCAGGTTTTCCTTATTCCCCAGGGTTGCCTCCAGGGCAGAACTCAAATCAGATACCTGGCAGGAGAAATATTCTTTGTTTATTAAATAACCCAGAGCACCAGAGATGACCATGTTAGCGACCTGTAGATTCCCGAGAGATTCAGCCAACTTGGTGGCATCAATTTCCCAGGTTCTGAATTTTCTTTCTGGCTCAGTATGCACCAGAGAAGAATTAAGCAGTAATGTTCCCCCGGGTTTCACATAATGGCTCAGCAGTCTTAACATTTTCTCCTGCATAAAAATGCCTACATCCACCCTGCCGCTTACCGGAGAAGAAACTTCCCGGGTGTTGCTGATAATGATTAAACAATAAACATAACCACCCCTCATCTCTGCTCCATAGGTCGGCAGACAGGAAACCTGCCAGTTTCTGTTTATGGCCGTGTAAGCCAGCAGACGGCCCAAGGTTAAAATTCCCTGTCCACCGGAGCCAGCGACCAGTACCCTCAATTTCTTCCTGCTCATAAAATAACTTTCAAGTCCACCAGGCCTTTGGTTTTGGCTGGGTAATAAGAACTTCTTTCAGAAATTTCACTGCTTTAGTCAGACCTTCAGCGGTGCTCATCAGGCTGTCTTCATGTTCAATACTCAAGGTTCCGTCGTAACCAACCATCCTTAAGGTAGAAACAAAGTCATTCCAGAAATCAAATCCATGGCCATAGCCGACAGTACGGAAAATCCAGGAACGATGGAACTCATCCAAATATGTTTTTGTGTCCAGGACACCATGAATACTTGTCTGGTAAGGGTTAATACGGCAGTCCTTAGCATGAACATGATAGATGGCTTTCCCCAGGTGTCTGATTGCTGCCACCGGGTCAATGCCCTGCCAGAAAAGGTGGCTGGGGTCAAAATTGGCACCGATTTCTTCGCCGGCTGCCTGCCGCAGCTTCAGAAGTGTTTCCGGGTTATAGACGACAAAGCCCGGGTGCATCTCCAGACAAATCTGAGTAACATGGTGTTTTCTGGCAAACTCCACTTCCTCTTTCCAGTAAGGTATCACTTTTTCTTCCCACTGCCATTTTAAAACTTCAGAAAAATCAGGGGGCCAGGGGCAGGTAACCCAGCTGGGTGACTTAGCTTTATCACTATCACCAGGACAGCCAGAAAAAGTAATAATCCTGGGAATTCCTAATTTTTCAGCCAGCAAGATTGTTTGTCTCTGTGTCTCCCGGTGAGCACCAGCCACAGCAGAATCAGGATGCAGAGGATTCCCGTGACAGGAAAGTGCGGAAATTTCCAGGCCACTTTTTTCTATCGTTTTCTGGAAATTTTTCAGTTCCTGGTTATCAGCCAGTAGCTTTTCTGGATTACAGTGGGTATTTCCCGGGTAATTACCGGTTCCGATTTCTACACATTCCACGCCTGCTGACTTAGCCATCTCTAAGGCTTCCTCCAGACTCTTATCCCCGAAAAGCACCAGAAAAACCCCTAACTTCATGGTCGCCCTCCTTGTTTTTTTAACATAAAGTTTAGCCTCTGCAGGAAATTTGTCAATCCAGAGAAAATTTCAGCCTGTGAGACTGTAAGCTGGCACGGGAAAAATCTTCCCTCCGCCATTCCCGAATCCTTCACTGCTGGGCGGTTTGACATCCAGGTTGAGGCAAAAGTAAAATAAATCCTTTAAAAGACAGCGGCTGATAAATGTTCTCCTACATCTTTTTCCTCTCGCGGAAATTTGCTGGCAGGCCAGCAAAAGAGAACTTTCTCTGGTTCCTCAGTTTTTTCTCTGTTGCGGGTATTGCCCTGGGAGTAACAACTCTGATGCTGGTTTTAGGGGTAATGAATGGTTTCTCCAACGAGTTGAAGAAAAAAATTGTTGGTGCTAACCCTACGATTTACATTGAAGGACGTCCTCTCCTTTACGACTGTGAACAATTTATCCCGCAGGTACTATCCATTTCCGGGATTAAGGGAGCTGCCCCTTACCTTTCCTCGCAGGTGATTTATCGTTCTTCTCATTATCTCCTTGGCGGTATCCTGAAAGGAGTTGACCCGGTAGCAGAACCAACAGTTACCAATATTGCTACATTTTTCAAAAAAGGTGATTTGGAGTCTCTGGAGAAAGGGATCGTCCTGGGCAGTGAACTGGCGAAAGAGTTAGAAGTTGGCGTAGGAGATGAAGTAACGGTCATTGGTGGGTTGCTGGCTAAACAACAATCTTTTCGCGTCACAGGTATTATGGAGTGTGGAGTGTACAGTTACGATGTCTCTATGGGTCTTACCGCGTTAACCAACGTGCAAAAACTTTTCCATCTGGGAAATGCTGTTCATGGGGTGGGACTGAGGGCTGATGATATTTATGCTTCAGAATCTTTAGCACAAAAGGTCAGCCAGCTTCTAAAAAATCGTTATCCAGTCACAACCTGGATTCAGAAAAACAAAATTCTTTTTGCTGCTTTAGCCCTGGAAAAGAAGGCTATGGCAGTTATCCTGGTGCTGATTGTTCTGGTGGCTTCTTTCAATATCGTCTCCACTCTAATGATTACTGTGTTCCGTAAGACCAGAGAAATAGGAATTCTGCGGGCGATAGGTCTTTCCGCTGCAGATATTGCGAAGATTTTTTTCTGGCAGGGGATAGCCCTCGGTCTGGAAGGATTAGCCGGTGGTCTGGTCTTAGGGGGGATGCTCAGTTATCTCCTCCGGCGTTACCAGTTCATCCGTTTACCAGAGTTTGTTTATAATCTCTCGCGGCTGCCTGTAGAAATTGCCGGCAAGGATATAGGTTTTATTTCTCTGGCGGTTCTGCTCATAGTTTCCTTAGCCAGTTTATATCCGGCAGTCAGGGCTGCCAGATTAAATCCTGTGGAGGCACTTAAATACGAGTAAGGAATAAGGATGATGCTGAAAGGAGAAAGGTTAACCAAAAGATACGGACAGCTGGTAGCCCTGGAAGATGTAACAGTCCAGGTAGAAAAAGGGGAAATTGTACTGGTCATGGGTCCATCCGGGTCCGGTAAAACCACCCTTTTGAATCTTCTGGCTATCCTGGACCGTCCCAGCAGTGGTCAGGTTTTTCTTAACGGGCAGCAGATTACTGACCTTACTGACTGGCAGGCTGCCCGTTTGCGGAACCAGAACTTTGGTTTTGTCTTTCAATTCTTCCATCTCTTGCCAGAACTGACCGTCTGCGAAAATGTCTTCTTACCTCTCTGGGTTAAGGAGGGAAAGAAGGCCAGGCTGAGTTATTACCGGAAACAGGCTGAAGAACTTCTTGACCGCTTTAATTTATCTCACCGGAAGGATGCTTACCCGGCACAGCTTTCTGGTGGAGAAGCACAACGGGTAGCCATCTGTCGGAGTCTCATCTGCCAGCCGCAGGTTGTTTTTGCCGATGAACCAACTGGTTCCATTGATAAAGAAGCAACTACCCTTGTTCTGAAGATGATTCAGGAGTTGAACCAGGAGCAGGGGGTTAGTTTTGTTATCGCTTCCCATAACGAAATCTTTTTACAGTTGGCGACGCAGGTTGTATATTTAAGGGATGGACGCCTGCAGGAAAAGAGAAAAATAACGCGGGAAGCAAACGAGGAAAAAACAGGGGGAAAGGATGGGGTTACAGATTTATTTTGATGGTAGATTTGTCCCGGAAGAAGAAGCCAGGGTTTCTGTCTTTGACCACGGGCTACTTTACGGAGATGGTGTTTTTGAGGGTTTAAGAAGCTATGGAGGACGTATTTTCCAGCTGGACCAGCACCTGCACCGACTTTACTGTTCTGCCAAAGGGATTATGCTGGAGATTCCAATGAACCTGGATGCTTTACGCAAGGCTGTGATAGAAACTGTCAGAGTTAACAATATTAAAGATGGCTACATTCGTGTGGTTGCCACCAGAGGAGTGGGAGACCTCGGACTGGATCCGCGCAAATGTCCCAGGCCAAGTTTGTTCATTATTGCCAGTAAGATTCAATTGTATCCGGACAGTTACTACCAGAAAGGTTTAAAGGTAGTAACTGTAGCCACCCGTCGGAATCTTCATGCGTCTTTAAATCCGTGTATTAAGTCTCTAAACTATCTTAACAATATTCTGGCCAAGATTGAAGCCAATCTGGCTGGTGCTGACGAGGGGTTAATTCTCAATCAGTTCGGGTATGTTAGTGAGTGCACAGGAGAGAACATTTTTGTTGTCCAGGGAAATTTTCTTTCCACACCCCCGGTGAGTGCTGGAGTGTTGGCTGGAGTAACCAGAAATGTAGTTATGGAAATCGGCAAGAGCCTGGGATTGGAGGTTTTCCAGCGGAATCTTACCCGTAATGATATTTATGTAGCAGATGAGTGTTTTCTTACTGGTACTGCAGCCGAGATTGTTCCTGTAACTTACTTAGACGGCAGGGCTATCGGTAATGGGCTGCCGGGAAAGGTTACTCAGTCCATCACGCAGGCTTTCCGGGAGAAGGTGAAGGTAGAAGGTACTCCTGTTTATGAAAGTGAGTAAAAGTGATTTCTCATTAAGGAGAACACAGATTAAAATTGCCCTGATAAAAGTGAACCAGCCTTTTGTTGTAAAGTTATCTCTGGCAACTGCCAGTTACAGGGCAGGAAAGAAAGTTTCTGTTAGTCCTGGATGTCCTGCCTGCGGATACCGCTGGAAAGATTTTCGCCAGTTTCGTTTCCTTGGTTGTCCTGATTGCTACTATCACTTCTTTCCCTTAATCCGAAAATATCTGCAAAAAACTTACGGGTGTTTTTCTCATCAGGGTAAAACCCCGTACAGAATGAGGAAAGATTCAGCCAGAAAATCTGTGCCGCGGCTCAGTCCCTCGGTCCAGAGAAGGCTGGAAAGATTACGGCAGATGCTGGAAAAAGAGGGAGAATCTTTTTCCCGATAACAGTGAAGGTGATGGCAACTATACCCTGGAACAATCTGAGGCAGGTTACCGGCTGGCTTTTTCAGAAGATAGCAGATTCTGTGGTGGTTGGTTCTCGCGTGCGGCTGGCCCGCAACTTCCGGGGATTTCCTTTCCCTCATCAGGCCACAATGGAACAGTCAAAAGAGTTAGTCCAGAAAGTAGTCCATGCTCTTCAGGAATATAAGAAAGAGGATATTTGTATCATTGATGTGGCCACTCTTTCCGAGGTAGAAAAAGCCGTGCTGGTAGAGCAACACCTTATCAGCCTGGAGTTTGCTATAGAAGATTATCCCAAGGTGGCTATTGTTCTTCCAGGTAAACGTCTTTCCATTATGATAAACGAGGAAGACCATGTTCGTTTGCAGGGTTTTGCTTCAGGGCTGGCTTTAAAGTCTTTATGGAAGAAAGTGAATGTTCTGGATGACTGCCTGGACAGAAAGATGGAAGTAGCTTTTCATCCTGTGATGGGGTATTTGACAGCCTGTCCAAGTAATCTGGGTAGCGGTTTCCGTGCTTCGGTGTTGATGCATCTTCCGGGTCTTGTCTTTACCAGAAGGCACAAACTTATCTTTCCCCTGTTAGAAGATATGGGTATCAGCATCCGTGGATGGTATGGGGAAGGTTCCCTGCCAGCAGCCAATCTTTACCAGATTTCTTCAGGCCCAAATCTGGGTAAAGGGGAAGAAGAAATTATCCACGAACTGCAAATTGTGGTACAATTATTATCAAAAGAGGAAAGAAAGATGCGCCAGCAAATGGGAAACAGTCGCAGATGGCGTGACCTGGTGAAAGAAATACTGAGAAAGATAAAAACAGCGAGACAACTTTCCACCAACCAGGCACTTTCTTTTCTTTCCTTTTTGAGTCTGGCTGCAGAGCTGAAGATGGTGGACTGGGACAGGAAAAACTTTGGTCGTTTGTTTTCCGGTGTTCTTCCTGGCCATCTCCAGCACAGTTATGGTTCCAGTTTTCCGCCTGCCCGGCGCGATATTATCAGAGCAAAACTGATGCGGAGCCAGTTAGGGGAAATCTATGTTTGAACGATTTACTAAAAGGGTAAAAACCGTCCTTGATTTAGCCAGGAAAGAGGCTATTAAGTCAGGAAATAACAGGATAGAGACTGAACATCTTCTTCTCGGGTTGATTGACGAGGGAGAAGGTGTCGGCATGGCTATCCTGCGGCATTTAGGAGTGGACCCGGAAAGGCTGCGCCTGGAAATTGAAAAGTCTATGCGGATTGGTATCCCCCTGATGATGATGGGAGATATTCCCCTCAGCAGCGAAACAAAAAAGGTTCTGGAGCTGGCCGTAGGTGAAGCCCAGTTTCTCGGGCATAACTATGTTGGCACAGAGCACCTGCTTTTAGGCCTTCTCGCACAGGAAGAAGGTCTGGCTGCCAGAATTTTGAACCGCCAGGGTGTGAATCTACAGAAAGCCAGGCAGAGTCTTGAATTTCTGCTTTCCGAGGCAGCCAGTGAACCAGCTGCACCATACCGAACCAGCCGGACAAAAACCAGAACACCTGCCCTGGACAGTTTTGGAAGAGACCTCACCAGATTAGCCAGGGAAGGTAAACTTGACCCGGTGATAGGTCGCTGCCGGGAGATTGAACGGGTCACACAGATACTCTGCCGGAGAAAAAAGAACAATCCAGTACTTCTGGGTGAAGCAGGGGTGGGAAAAACTGCCATTGTTGAAGGATTTGCTCAGAGTATTGCTTCCGGTCAGGCTCCGGAGCTACTCCGGAATAAAAGGATAATTATGCTGGACCTGGCTTCTCTGGTAGCAGGAACCAAGTATCGGGGTGAATTTGAGCAGAGAGTAAAGGCAGTTTTGGATGAAATCAGGTCTTCAGCAAATATCATCATCTTTATTGACGAACTTCATACTCTGGTGGGGGCCGGTGGTGCTGAGGGTGCAATTGATGCCTCCAATATTCTGAAGCCAGCTCTTTCCCGGGGAGAAATTCAGTGTATCGGAGCCACCACCCTGGATGAATACCGCAAGTATATAGAAAAGGATGGTGCTCTGGAAAGAAGATTCCAGCCGGTAATGGTCAACCCGCCAACAGTAGAAGAGACGGTAGCTATTCTGAAAGGGCTGAGGGAAAAATACGAAAGCCATCATCGTCTCAAAATTACAGATGAAGCTTTACAGGCTGCTGCTTCTTTAAGTGACCGTTATATCTCCGGACGTTACCTACCGGATAAGGCCATTGATTTGATTGATGAAGCAGCCAGCCAGCGCCGGCTGAAACTGAGCCATCCCCCTCCAGAAATAAAAGAACTGGAAAGGGAGGTGGAAGAAATTACCAGGAAAAAGGATGAAGCGATAAACCGCCAGGACTTTGAAAAAGCAGCCTCCCTCAGAGATAAGGAAAGAGAAGCAAAGAACCGGCTGGATTACCTCAGGGCTAACTGGGAAAAACTTATTCCTGAAGAACAAAAAGTAATTAAAGCCGGTGATATTGCTCATGTGGTTTCCCAGTGGACAGGGATACCAGTCGCCCAGCTGTGCAAGGAGGAAAGAGAAAGACTTCTCAGTATGGAAGACTCCTTAGCTGAGGTGGTCATCGGTCAGAAGGAAGCTATCTCGGCAGTGAGCCGTGCCATTAGACGTTCCCGTGCCGGTCTGAAGGACAGGCAACGTCCGATTGGCAGTTTCCTGTTTTTAGGACCAACTGGTGTAGGAAAGACTCTCCTGGCAAGAGCCCTGGCTGAATTTCTTTTTGGTGAAGAACAGGCTTTAATCCAGATAGATATGTCTGAGTATATGGAGAAGTTTGCTGTCAGTCGTTTGATTGGTGCTCCTCCTGGTTATGTCGGGTATGAGGAAGGAGGCCAGCTCACAGAAAGGGTGAGGCGTCGGCCATATTCTGTTGTTCTTCTGGATGAAATTGAAAAGGCCCATCCAGAGGTTTTCAACCTTCTTCTGCAGGTTCTGGAGGAAGGACGTTTGACAGATAGTTTTGGCCGGAGTGTCAGTTTTCAGAATGCCCTTTTAATTATGACTTCTAACATCGGAACACAGATTTTTAGAAATCAGGCCACCATTGGTTTCCGCTCTGTGGAGGGTGAGGCTTCTTATGAAGCAATGAAACAGCGGATTATGGACGAAGTGCGAAAAACCTTTCGGCCTGAGTTTATTAACCGCCTGGATGAAATAATCGTCTTTCATCCCCTGACCCAGGAAGACCTTCTGGCAATAGTTGATTTAGAAATAGGGAAAGTGGCAGAAAGGTTAAAGGAGCAGAAACTTTCTCTGCGGGTCACAGATAATGCCAGAGTTTTTCTTATGGAAAAGGGAACCAATCCGCAGTTTGGAGCCAGACCACTCAGACGGACCATTGCCCGGTACCTGGAAGACCCGCTTTCAGAAGAAATTCTGAAGGAGGGTTTTCCCGAAGGAGCAGTTATAGAAGTGGACCGGAAAGGAGAAAGGTTGAGTTTCCACCCAATAGTTAAAGGAGAACCCAGTGAAGAAAATTCTGCCTCTACTACCTGTACTTCTTCTTAGTGTTAATGTCCTGGCGGCTTCCTTCAAGGTCAAAAATGTTATCTTTGAAGGAAACAAATTTATCAGTACGCAGAAGCTTCTTCTCCTGATTAAAAGCAAAAGTGGTGCTGATTACAGTGAAGAAGTTTTAAGAGAAGATGTGAAACGACTGGCAGAGACCGGTTATTTTGCTGATGTCTCTTGCAGTGTGCAGTCTGAAGAAGATGGTACGGTAGTTATCTTCAGGGTAAAGGAAAATCCTGTCATTAAGGAAATTCAGTTTACCGGCAACCGGCAGATTAAGACTGCGGATTTGAGTAAAAAATTAGGTGTGGAAAAGGATACCCTCTGGGATGAGTCAAAATTTCTCGCCGGGCTGGAAGAAATAAGAAAACTTTATCAGGAAAAGGGACTGGTTTTTACAGAAGTAACTCATCAGGTGGAACCTTTAGAAGAAGGGATAAAAGTTGTGGTCCAGATAGAGGAAGGACAGAAAAGGGTTGTTAGGGAAATCGTTTTTGAAGGGAATAAGTCCTTTCCGGCATCCAGGTTGCGAAAATTGATGAAGGTAAAACAACGAAGAATACCCTTTTCTCTTGGTCGTTTCAAGCAAGAGGACCTGGAGAAAGATATTTCTACCATTGAAACTTTTTACAAAAACCACGGCTACCTTGATGTCAGTATTTCCAGCTCCCGGGAACCAGCAGGGAAGGAAAGGTTGATTGTACGGATAAAGATTGAGGAAGGACTGCAGTATCGCCTGGGTAAAATCAGGTTTGCAGGAAATTTATTAGTCCCGGAAACAGAATTGCAAAAACAGCTTGTTTTAGTAAAGGAAGGAGATTATTTTGACGAAAGTAAAGCACAGGGTAATCTCGCCAGACTACAGAAGTTTTATTTTGACCGGGGGTATATCCAGGTGCAGATTCAATCCCTTCCTGAACCTGCCCTGAAAGACAATAAAATCAATCTCACTTATCAGATAGAACCTGGCAATGTCTTTACTGTAGATGAGGTGGTTATCCGGGGGAATGTGCGCACGAAGGATAAGGTAATTCGCCGGGAGGTAGTTCTGGCTCCCGGTGATACTTTTTCCGTACAGGCTCTGGACAAGACTTTTGGCAGATTAAGGGACCTCAACTACTTTGAAGAGGTGAGGATTTTTCCAGAGTTTTCTCTGGCACCGGACAAAGCTAATCTGGTTGTTGATGTCAAGGAAAAGGAAAAGACAGGAATCCTGATGTTCGGTGGCGGTTTCAGTTCTGTAGATAAACTGGTGGGATTTATCAGTCTGGAGCAGACCAACTTTGATTTGACTAATTTTCCTAAATTTACTGGTGGTGGACAGGACCTGAAGCTCTGGCTGCAGATAGGTCAAACCAATCAAGGTTTTTATCTGAGTTTCACCGAGCCATATTTTCTTGACCGGCCAGTCTGGTTAGGAACAGATTTATACCGCTGGACCAGAGACTGGGATGAATATGACGAGAAACGGTTAGGAGGAGACATAAGGTTTGGTCGGCGCTGGGAAGATTTTTCCCTTGGTTTTACTGTAAAATCTGAACGCGTAACTCTTTCCGATGTTACCATTCCTTCTATTGCCAGTCAGGCAGGAACATACTGGAAGAACAGTCTGGCGACATCTTTTGAATATAGCAGACTTGACAGCAGGTTGTTGCCGACCAGAGGATTTTCCTCCCGCAGCAGCCTGGAGTATGCCGGGGGTCCCTTTCAGGGAGATTTAAATTTCTGGAAGCTTACCCTGGAAGAAAATTTTTACTATCCTTTGCCTTTTAAGAAAACCATCTTCCACAGTAAAACTTATCTCGGCACCATCAGAGAAACAGGTGATACCTCTGATATTCCTATCTTTGAAAGATTTTTTGGTGGTGGAATCGGAACTGTGCGCGGTTATGAAGAAAGGTCCCTTGGTCCGAAAGACCCTACCACAGGAGAACCGCTGGGTGGCAGAAGCATTTTTGCACAAAGTCTGGAGGTGTTGTATCCTATTTACCAGGACATTCTGAAAGGGGTATTTTTCTTTGATATCGGTAATGTGTGGGACAAACAGATGTCCTTTGGCGACCTGCGGAAAGGAGCAGGTGCTGGATTAAGGATAATGGTTCCTTTATTCCGGACACCTATCCAGATTGATTATGGGATTGCTCTGGATAGGGAAAAGGGCCAGGAGAAAGGGCGGTTCCACTTTGGCATGAGTTTTGGCTTTTAACAAAGCGGCGGAAGTTTCGCCGGGAGGTAAAAAGTGAAAGGAAGATGGTTTGTAGCAGGCCTGGTAGTTTTTTCTCTTGGTTTCTGGGCCACAGGTTTTGCGGAAGGAAAGACGGGATACGTTGATTTACAGAAAATTTTTCAGGGGTATAAAAAGGCACATGAGAATGAGAAGAAGTTTAAGGAAGAGGTAGAAGCCCAGCAGAAGGAGATAAACAGACTCCAGGATAAAATTAAGAAGGAGCAGGAAGATTTTGACAAGAAAAAAGACCTTCTTAAGGCGGAAGAACGGCAAAAAAAAGAGGAACAACTGAGAGAGATGGTTCAGGATTTCTCTGGACGCTGGAAAGAGGTTAATCAGAAACTGGATATGCGCAGGGAAGAACTGGAGAAGGAGTGTCTGGATGAGATTGTGAAGGCTACAAGGGATTACGGGAAAAAGAATGGCTACTCTTTGATTTTAGATAGCCGGGTAGTGGTCTACGGACCTGAAGGTTTAGATTTAAGCGAAGAGATTCTGAAAATTTTAAACAAATGACGACTGGTGGAGACAATGACTGTAGCAGAAATTGCTAAGATTGTTAAGGGGAAGGTAATCGGAGATGAGACCTTAGAAATTAAAGGTATTTCAGGAATTAAAGAAGCCCAGCCGGGAGATTTAACCTTTATTGCCAACCGGAAGTACCTTTCCCTTCTCCAGAGTACCAAGGCTTCAGCGGTGATAGTTTCTCCTGATATTTGCAATTCAGTCTCTGCGACTCTTATCCAGGTAGAAAACCCTTCTCTGGCTTTTGCTCAAATTGTCAGTTCCGTGGGACCGGAACCGATTACTTTCCCCCCAGGGATACATCCAACGGCTATCATCGGTCCGCATGTGCGTCTGGGCAAGGATGTTTCCATCCAGCCCTATGCGGTAATTGAGGACTATGCTGTCATAGGTAATCGTTGTGTGATTGGTGCTGGTGTTTACATCGGGCATTACACGGAACTGGGAGATGACTGTATTATCTATCCTCAGGTTATAATGAGGGAAAGGATTAAGATTGGTAACCGGGTTATTATCCATTCCGGTACAGTGATTGGTGATGACGGATTCGGTTATGCTACGGTCAGAGGAGTCCACCATAAAATTCCCCAGATAGGTACAGTGGAAATTGGAGATGATGTAGAGATTGGTTCCAATGTTACCATTGACCGGGCAAGGTTTGATAAAACTTATATCGGCAAAGGAGTTAAAATTGATAACCTGGTACAGATTGCCCATAACGTAACCATAGGCGACAATACTATCGTTGTCGCCCAGGTAGGAATCTCCGGCAGCACCTCCATCGGTCGCAATGTTATTATTGCAGGCCAGGTGGGCATTATCGGACATCTGACCATTGGAGACAATGCTATCATTGGTGGTAAAGCAGGAGTAACCAAGGATGTTCCCCCGGATACTCATGTTACCGGTTTTCCGGCCAGAGAAAAATGGGAGGATATGCGTTTTCAAGCCTACCTGCGCAAACAGCCAGCCATTCTGGAACGTCTGAAGAAACTGGAAGAAAAGGTAGCAGCCTTAGAGGAAAGACTGAAAGCTAAGAATGAACAGAAATCAGAGGACGATTGAAAGTCCTGCTACCTTGGAAGGTACAGGTCTTCACACTGGAGAAAAAAGCAGGGTAACTATCAGACCTTCTTGCGCCAATACCGGAATTCTTTTTCAGCGCAAAGATGTACCGGGTGCTATGCCAGTTCGGGCAGAAGTGGAGCAACAGCTGGATATTGATAAGTATCCCCGTCGGACTTCCCTGGGCATGGGTTCCTATGCCATTCATACGGTAGAGCACCTGCTTTCTGCACTTTATGCCCTGGAGATTGACAATGTTTTCGTGGAAGTAGAAGGTCAGGAATGCCCTGGAATGGATGGTAGTTCTCTTCCTTTTGCTCAGATTCTGCAACAGGCGGGTATAAAAGAACTACCCCAGGTCAAAGAGGTTCTCAAGATTAAGGAACCAATTTACATTTCAGAAAATGGTTCTCATGTGATTGCCTTACCCGGAGATACTTTAAAAGTTTCTTATACCCTTGATTATAACCATTCGTATCTACGTTCCCAGTATGCTTCTTTTGTGGTGGACCCGGAAACTTACATGAGGGAACTGGCTCCAGCAAGAACCTTCTGTCTGGAAGAAGAAGTGGAAAGATTGCGTGGCCTTGGTCTGGGGAAAGGGTCAGACTACTCCAACACCCTGGTAATCGGACCGGAAGGTGTTATTAAGAATAGTTTCCGTTTCGCCGATGAGCCGGTAAGACATAAGATTTCAGATTTGATAGGTGATTTAGCCCTCTTAGGGGTACCACTGGCAGCCCACATTATAGGTATTCGCAGCGGCCATGCCTTAAATACCAGGCTTATCCGTAAATTGCGGGAAGTACAGAGGAGAGAACGTTCAGTGGGTATCGGTGCACCTTCTCTTCTACCTCTTCATACCCAGACGCTGACCATTGATGAGATTACCACTATCATTCCTCATCGTTACCCTTTCCTTCTGGTCGACCGCATCCTGGAACTTCAGGCTGACAAAGCAATTGGTGTGAAAAACATTACCATGAACGAATGGTTCTTTCAGGGACATTTTCCTGGTCGTCCGGTGATGCCCGGTGTTTTAATTGTGGAGGCGATGGCTCAGGTGGGAGGAGTTTTGATGCTGAGCAAAACAGAAAACAGAGGGAAACTGGCTTATTTTTTAAGCATTGACCGTGTTAAATTCCGCCGGGCAGTCACCCCCGGGGACCAGTTAAGACTGGAAGTCCAGGTTTTGAAAATGCGGAGTAAGACCGGTCAGGTCCAGGGTAAAGCGTATGTGGAAGACCGACTGGCAGCGGAAGCTTTGTTAATGTTCACACTGATGGATGCGTGAACTTCGTCCCATTTTATGATTTCATTGAGCGGGCATGAGAAGGATACATCCTACCGCTATTATCTCTCCAGAAGCTGAACTGGATGAGGAAGTAGTAATTGGTCCCTATGCTATCATTGAAGGAAAAGTAAGAATTGGCCGAGAAACTGTGATAGGTCCGCATGTACACATTCTGGGACATACTACCATTGGACAAAACTGTCGTATTTTTACTGGAGCTGTCCTTGGCAGTATTCCTCAGGACCTGAAGTACCGCGGAGAGGAAACATACCTGAAGATTGGTGATTACAATACCATCAGGGAGTTTGTGACCATGAACCCGGGTACTTCTGAAGGGGAAAGCACAATCATCGGTCATCATAACCTTTTTATGGCCAATGTACACATTGCCCATAACTGTACCATAGGCAATCATGTTATCATTGCTAACCTGGGAGCACTGGCAGGACATGTTGTAGTGGAAGATTATGCCATTATTGGCGGTGTAACCGGGGTTCATCAGTTCTGCCGGATAGGAGCCCATTCTATCACAGGTGGCTGTTCAAAAATTACCAAGGACATCCTTCCTTTCATTATGGCTGATGGCCATCCTGCTTTACCCTGTGGAATTAACAAAATTGGTCTGAAACGCCGCAATTTTCCTCAGGAAAAAATTAACATTTTACAAGAGGTTTACCGGATACTTTTCCGCTCTGGCCTGAATATCTCTGCAGGTCTGAAAGAGTTAGAGAAACTTCCTGCCTGTGAAGAGATTGACCAGATTATTCGTTTTATTCAGAAC
Organism: uncultured bacterium; assembly: GCA_964645405.1. GTDB lineage: Bacteria > Ratteibacteria > UBA8468 > B48-G9 > DSTR01 > JAMWDF01. The sequence continues at coordinate 81,411 of CAZYCA010000006.1, forward strand.
TCGCAAAGGGGTATAGCCAAAGAAGAAAAAGCACGTGATAAAGAAAATGGTAGCTTCTGAAAGGCCGAATATTGTTTTTATTCTGATTGATGATTTAGGCTGGAAGGACCTCTCCTGCTACGGTAGTGAATTCTATGAGACCCCCAACATTGATAGACTGCAGAAAGAGGGAATCCTCTTTACCAGCGCTTATGCTGCCAGTCCGGTTTGTTCGCCAACCAGAGCCAGTATTCTGACCGGCAAGTATCCAGCAAGATTAGGAATTACCAATTATATAGGCGGCAGGGAGAGAGGAAAACTTCTTCCTCCAGCCAACCTGGAGTATCTTCCTTTAAGTGAAAAAACTCTTCCGAAGACTCTGCAGGAAGCTGGTTACAGGACCTATCATGTAGGTAAGTGGCATCTGGGAGGATCTCAATATCTTCCACAATATCAAGGTTTTGACAAAAATGTGGCGGGTTGTGAATGGGGTGCTCCCCGGTATGGTTATTTCAGTCCCTACCGGATACCAGGTTTTCCAGATGGTCCGGAAGGAGAGTTTCTGACAGATAGATTGACAGAGGAAGCCATCAAACTGGTGAGAGAATCTCCAGAACCATTTTTTCTCTATCTTTCTCATTATGCTGTCCATGCCAGAGCCGCTGCCCCGGAAAGGTATGTCCGGAAATATGAAGAAAAGGTGAAAAAACTGGGGCTGGATAAGGTGAAGACCTTCCAGGAAGGTGAATTTTTCCCCTGTGAGCACAAAAAGCATCTGCGGGTAGTCAGGCGGCTGGTGCAATCAGACCCAATCTACGCTGGGATGATTGAGAATCTGGATGAAAATATAGGCCGGCTTTTTCAATTTTTGAAAGAGACAGGTAAATGGGAAAACACCATTATCATTTTCACTTCAGACAACGGAGGCCTGTCTACCGCTGAAGGTTCCCATACCTGTAATCTGCCTTTAAGGGAAGGGAAAGGCTGGTTGGAAGAAGGTGGTATCAGGGTCAACCTGATTATTCGCTGGCCAGGAGTGACGGAGAAAAGAGAGAAGAAAGTCTGCCAGGTACCTGTTATCTCTACTGACTTTTATCCCACCATTCTGCAGATGGTCAATTTGCCATTACAGCCGAAACAGCATGTAGATGGAGTAAGTCTGGTTCCTCTGCTTGCAGGGAAGGAAAAACTGGATAGAGAAATGATTTTCTTTCATTTCCCTCATTATGGTAACCAGGGCGGTCAACCAGCTTCTGCCTTAAGAACTGCTGAGTATAAACTAATTCAAAACTACGAATATAACCGCCTGGAACTTTACCATCTTCTGGAAGACCCTGGAGAGACAAGAAACCTGGCGGAAAAAGATTCAGGGAGAAGAACGCAGATGATAGAAGCCCTGGAAGAAATGAAAAAGTTGACAGGAGCTAAACTTCCGGTGGATGATTCCTTATGAAAACAAGGCCCAACATACTTTTTATTTTAGCTGATGATATGGGCTATGGAGACTTTGGTTTTTTAAATGGAGGTCTTTCCCGGACACCGGTACTGGATAACCTCTACCAGAAAGGTATCTGTTTAACCCAGCACTATTCTGCTTCTCCAGTCTGCAGCCCAGCCAGGGCAGCTTTGCTTACCGGTCGTTATCCCCACCGCACTGGCTGCATTGATACTTTCCAGATGCAGGGTCTGGACAGACTGGCACCAGATGAGATAACCCTGGCAGATATCCTGAAGAAAGAAGGCTATGTTACCGGAATTATTGGTAAGTGGCACTTAGGTGCCATAGAAAAGAAGTACCATCCAAACAGTCGTGGTTTTGATGAATTTATTGGTTTTCGTGGTGGCTGGCAGGATTACTACAGGTGGCACCTTTATTACAATGAAAAGCTGGTGAAAGCAGACGGCCGTTACCTCACTGATGTTTTCACTGAAGAAGCAATTAATTTTTTGCGCAGACATCAAAAAGATAATTTTTTTCTTCATTTAACTTATAACGCTCCCCATTTTCCCCTGCAGGCTCCTGAAGAAGAACTGAATCTTTTTCTGGGGAAAAAAGAACTGACCAGGGGAGTTTGTTATATCTACGCTATGATTCACCGGATGGATAAAGGTATAGGTCAAATCATGGAGGAATTACAGCGGCTGAATCTGGAGAGAAAGACGATAGTTCTTTTTACCAGTGATAATGGGCCACAGTTTGGCGGAGAAGGTGAGATGTCTACTACCAGGTACAACTGCTTCTTTAGAGGTTCCAAGGGTAATGTTTACGAAGGTGGTATCAGAGTGCCCATGTTAATCTCTTGGCAAACAATGCTGCCTGAAGGTAAAAACATAGATAGAATGGTACATTTCACAGACTGGCTCCCAACGCTTTTAGAAATGGCTAAAATTAAGTTACCTTCCGGGATGAAGAAAATTGATGGAGTGAGTATCTGGCCAGCCCTTCTGGGGAAAAGCTTGGAAGAAACAAAAAGGTTCTGGCAGTGGAATAGACTTAGTCCAGTGGCTTTTTCCAATATGGCTATGCGGGACGGAGACTGGAAACTTGTCAGGCCACCTTTACCCGCCACAATGGAATTCCCGCCAGAGTTAGGAGAAATTGACCGGGAATATACCTACCAGCCAGAAAAATTCAGGCAGATTCAGCCTGTAAGTTTCCCTGGTTTTTCAGAAGAGAAAAACCCAGCCCAGCTTTTTAATCTAAAACAGGACCCATGGGAGCAGGAAGATTTATCCTGGAAGTATCCAGAAATGGTAAGCCAGATGGAAAAAGAGATGGACAGGTGGTTTGCAGAAGTGGAAGTGGAAAGGAAAACAAAGGAGGTGCTGAATGGATAAAAGCCGTGGGTTTACGTTGATAGAACTTCTGGTGGTGGTGGCTATTATCGCCATACTGGCAGCCTTACTTTTGCCGGCACTTTCCAGAGCCAGGGAGAAAGCCAGGCAGTCTGTCTGTATCAGCAATCTGAAACAGTTAGGGGTGAGCTTTTCCCTTTATCTGATTGATTACGATAACTGGTTTCCCCCTATCTGGCAGGGACCCGGCGGCACTCAGGAGGGTGCTGCCACTGCCAAAATAGACTGGGTGACCCATCTGACACCGTATATCCGCAGTCTGAAGATTATTCAGTGTCCCACCTATCTTCCTTATGTGCATCCTAATTATCGGAGTATTTCCTCATCTAATGTACCTTTTAGAAGCCATTATGGAATGAATAGACCGTTGGGCTACAACCCTTCTCCATCAGGCTGGGCTAACTGGGAAGCACAAGGATTTCCCACGACCAGAGCCACCAGAATAAAAAATGTCAGTCAGCATGTGCTTCTCGGAGAATCAGGACAGTTCGGTAATTACTGGCGAGGTTATGCCTATGTGACAACAGATTCTGCCAGTACTTTTCTTCGTTTCAGCCATCGGGAGAACACTCTGATGAACATTCTCTTTGTTGATGGCCACGTAGGAACTTACTCTGCCGCTGAAATACCTTTGCTGGAATGGAAAATAAATTAGCCCGGGTTTTAGTTTTTGTCTTCTGTCTGTGTCTATCATTCAGGGCAAAAGGAGAAATCGTTTTCCTGGAAAACGGTAAAGGAAGGGGTAGTATCGTCATTGGTGATGGACCAGGCAGATTACTTTTGTTTGATAGCAAACTGGAGAATGCCAGTCTGTACGCAGCAGAATTTCTTCAGAAGCACATAGAGAAGGCAACCGGGGTGAGACTGCCTATCAGAAAAGAATCAGAAAATCCCCAGAAGCCTTATCTCCTGATCGGGGAAACCAGAATCGGAGAAAAAAATGGTATTACCGGAAAGGGACTACCCGGGGAAGGATATCTGATAAAAAGTTTTCCAGAAGGAGTGGCTATTGTAGGCGAAGTTTCTGAAGAAGGGATAGACCGGGGAACCCTTAATGGTGTTTATCGTTTTCTGGAAGAAACACTGAAAATTAGATGGTATTTTGCACCGGAGGAATTGGGTACGGTAATACCTTTTTCTGCAAGGTTGAGTTTGCCAGATAATCTTTCTCTTTCCGGTGCACCATTTTTTCCTTATCGGATGGGTGGTATCAGTCACTGGAAGACTGCGGTGGCACAAGCCTGGCACCCGGTCTTAAGATTTGGATTCTCCCGGGGTCTTTCTTCCAATCATACGCATAACAACTGGTATCAGTACTATGGAAAAAGTCATCCCGAATATTTTGCCTTAAAAGAAGATGGTAGCCGGGCGTTGAACTTAGACCCTGACGGCAAGAACAGGACCTACCTTTGTTTGTCTGAACCAGGGGTTCTCAAACAGCATCTGGAGAATGTGGACGAGTACTTTAAAACAGGTAATATTAAGCCATGGGTAGGAGGAGGTGCTAAACCGCGGGGTAACAATATCCCTTTTGGTCCCAATGATGTACCCCGCTACTGCGTTTGTGAAAACTGTCTGAAGAAAATTACCCCGGAAAGGGGCAGGCATGGTGCAGCTTCTAATCTGGTTTTTGATTTTCTCTACAGATATGCCAGTGAAGTGAAGAAAAAACATCCCCAGGCAGTGATTTGGTCTCTGGCTTATCAGCAGTATAAACTACCACCGACCAGCATAGAAAAATTTCCTGATAACGTTGGTATCACCTTATGTTTAATCCCCACTGTGGTAGTTCAAAACCAGCCAGGAGTGAGAGAAAGCAACCGGCAGTTGATTCTGGACTGGTTCCAGTTAGTCAACCGTAATCCAGAAAGACTTATTATCTGGGACTACTTCTGTTATCCTAACACCTGGTTTATAGCACCTACGGAAATCCCCCATGTTTTGAAGGACCATATTAATTTTCTGAAAGACAAAGCATTGGGAATTTTCAATAATGGTTTCAATCCGGAAACCAAGGCTGATATGCCCCAGCTTTATCTTACCTACCGGATAGTATGGTTAATGCATCGTCTTTTATGGAATCCAGATTTAGACCTGGATAAAGCCAGGCACGACTGGTGCCATGATTTGTTTGGGCCGGCTGGTGAGGAGATGGAGAAGTTCTATTCTCTTCTGGAAGAAAGGTGGGAGAAGGTAAAATGGAGCCAGGAACCAGCGCACAGCAATGTAGGCAGCCAGCAAGTTTACTTAGAAAGTTATCCGCCAGAAATTTTAAGGGAACTGAGGGCTATTTACCAGAAGGCTATCTCCAGGACAGAAGAAAGCAGTATCTACCGGAAAAGACTGGACTGGTTTTATGAGAAAGCCTATGGACCGTTTTTCAAAGAGGCAGAGAAGTTTCACCAGGCTGCTGGCAGTGTCCCCTCTTACCAGGCAGTTTACCTGAAGGATTTTTCAGTAAAAGAAGCAAACATTTTTGAGCAGTTATGGCAAAGGATACCTGTTTACCTGGAACTGGTGGAAAAAGTGAGCGGCAACAAGGTGGAAGAGAAAAGTCAGGTGAAAATCGGTTACGATGATGAAAATTTCTATGTAGCAGCCTGGATGAAGCTGAAGAAAGAGACAGAGGAAATAGTAGCCCGGGCAGAAGGCAGGGAGAACCCGGAGGTGGAACAGGATGATAAATTTATCATTCACCTGCAGCCGGAAAAAGCAGAAGGATACATTGAACTGATTGTTAATCCGAAAGGATCCTTCAGCAGTCGTTATGACATCATGCCCAGTCCCAGAAGAGGTTTTTTCCCCAGCCATAAGATGCTGGAGTGGGATACACAGAAAATTGTTGTTACCGGGAAAAAACTTGGTGACGGCTGGGCGGTGGCAGTAGCCATCCCCTGGAACAGTTTGCCCGGGACAAAGACAGTTTGCGAGAAACTCCGCGGTCAGTTCATCCGGTGGAATGCCAGGGATGGAAACTACCGTTTTACAGTCTGGTCACCTGTTTTAGACCCGTGGTATTATTCTCTTTCCCGGTTTGGCTGCTTAATCTTCAAGCCCACCCCGGAGAAAGAGAAGACCGTTATCATCCCGGCTGGAAAGAAACAGATTGGTTATATTTCCGCGACTGGAGAAAAACCAGCACAGCCTGAAATTATTAATCAGGTTGTCTCCGGCGAAGAAAAGGAACATTTCCTGGTAGGACAGAGGGATTTGAGCAAAAAAAGCTGGCTGGAACTGAGAGGCATCCTTAAGTTTTCTCTCTCACCGTTAAGGCAGGAGAAAGGAAAAATAAAAAATGTTTTTCTGGAGCTAACCCGGGTTAACGCTGTTGGTAAGGTTCCTTTTGATAATCTTGTGGTTGATTTGATTGATTCCTCTACACCGGAGGAAATTGTTTCTGCAGACTACCAGGCTAAAGTTATTCATCCGGAAATAGCTATGATTCCGGCACCGGTAGAAAACAGCAAACAGAAGCTGGTTCTGGATGTCAGCGAGCCGGTAAAAAGACAGGTAGAATCAGGAAAAAATTACCTTTTCTTTCGGGTGAGAGTTGCTGGTGGTTGCACCTTTACCGATGGTCAGTTGAGATACTCTGTCTTCAGTGGAGTTAAGGATTCTGAAGCTATCCCCAGATTGAAATTTATTCTCGCAGAAAGTTAATCAGAAAAGCTTTCATGGTGAAAAAGAAAGGGAAGTTAGCTGTTTTTGTCTCAGATGATGAACTGTCCCGGCTGGCGCTCGCCAGGCTGAAGGGAAAGGAAGAGATAGTTCTTCTTTCTCTCACACCTGTTTTTTTAAAATTCCCTTCCTCCTACCAGATAGACCTGACCCGGATGGATATCCTGGAGGAAATTTTTGAAAGGGAAAAAATTGACAGAATCCTTCTGGTAGGTCGCATTCCACACAATGTTGCTTTTACTCTCCAGAACAAAGCCCCGAAACACAAAATTCTGGAAAAACTTGATGTTTTTCAGAGTGAGAATATTTTGCAGCATCTTGGTTGCTGGCTGAAAGAAAGGAAAATCAATATTATTCCCTTGACGAAGGTTTTCCCGGATTTTATGGCAAAAAAAGGGTTGCTGGCTGGAGAAAAACCAGCAGAAAATTACCTCAGGGACATAGAATTTGGCAGGAAAGTTCTTCAGAATCTTCTTTCCTTCCACATTGGTCAATCCGTAAGTGTGAAAAACCAGGCTGTAATTGCTGTGGAAGGACTGGAAGGAACTGATGAGATGATAAAAAGAACTGGTAAGCTTTGTCAGGATTTTGTAGTGGTAAAGATGGCTGGTAGAAAGAAAGATATCCGGTTTGATTTACCGGTGGTTGGTCCTGGCACCATAAGAAATCTGGCCAGTTTTGGTGGCAGGGTTCTGGCAGTGGAGTCTGCTCGCACAATCGTTGCCCATCAGGGTAAGGTATTTTCTCTCTGCGAGAAGTATCGGATTTCTCTTGTTGGTATCTGACTTTACAGTTCCAGTTCCGGTGCAATTTTTTTTATGGCTTGCAGGCAGAGGTCAACAAATTCTGTCAGAGAAAGCCCCAGTTTCTCACATCCTTTTATAGCCTGCCGGTCAGCTCCTGCAGCAAACCTTTTTTCCCCAAACCTGTGCAGAACAAAAGCCGTGTCAACCAGGTCCAGTTTTTTCTCCGGTCTAATCAGAGCACAGGCAACGATTAAACCTGTTAACGGGTCCACAGCACAGATTGCCTGCTGAAGTTTATCACTCTGCATTCCATGTCCGGCATGAGCAGCGATGGCTTCTAAGACATTTTCCGGTACCAGACCTTCCAGTATTTTCCTGGCTTCCAGTCCGTGGCTGGCTGGTTTGTCTCTGGTTTGCTGATAATCAATATCATGGAGTAGACCGGTCAGTCCCCAGGTTTCCACATCCTGGTTTAAACGGACTGCCAGAGCTTTCAGACAGGCTTCCACCGCCAGTGAATGTTTTAAAAGGTTTTTGTTGGTGATATGCTTTCTGAGAAGCTGGAGTGCTGTTTCCCTATCCATTTTTTCTCTCCTTTTCCGGTTCTGACCAGCGTACCAGAAAACGCCGGTTACGGTAATTTACCCAGCGCACCAGCCCGGAAGAGACGAGTTTTTCCACCACCGAAGAGTCTGCCTTTGCTTTCTGAAGGAATTCAGCAACCTGCTGCTGGTCCATGGGATGAACAGCAGTAATAGCCAGAAGGTCTGCCCGGGCATCTCCAGAAAATCCAAAAGAAGACGGGTTCTGAAACACCATCAACTCTACAGGAAGTCCCTCTTCAGTAAAAATCTGGTAAGCCAGGTTGATTTTCGCTGGCGGGGATGGTTTTACCCATGGTTCTGCCGGGGGTCTTGTTGGTACTCCCAGATAGGCTTTAGCCGGGGAGATTTTCCTGATGAATCGGGCTATTTTTGTAAGGGAAGAAGAACTATCGTTAATATCTTTCAGCAGAAGAGTCTCGATGACCAGTTGTCCCTGATACTGGCTGGCAAAAAGAGAAATTCCCTGGAGAACTTTTTCCCAGTCCAGACCCGGGTCTGGACGGTGGATTTTCTTCCACTGTCTTTCACTGGCACTACCAACTTTTACTGATACCCAGTCTGCTGCATTCAATTCCTGCCGGACATCTTCCCGCCAGAGAAGACTACCATTGGTAATTACTGCCACAGGAATGTTTAATTTCCGCACCAGCCTTATTTCCCTGCCCAGGTTTAAATCAAGGGTTGGTTCTCCGTCAGGTACAAAACTTAAATAATCAATCCTTTCCTTGGCAGCCGTTAAACTCTCCACCCGCTCTTTCACTTTCTGGAATATCTCCTCAGGTGGATAAAAGGCTTTCCTTTCTATTTCTGTGGCTGGTGTCAATCCCACCTGGCAGTAAACACAGCTATAGCTACAGTGTTTAGCCGGGATGTTGTTAATTCCCAAACTGGCACCCAGTCTTCTGGAAGGAACCGGTCCAAAAGTAATCATTGTTTTTGCGGTTACTGGCACTTATTTTAGCGAAAACAGTTGTTCGGTCAAATTTTTCTCTATGTTATAATACCTGAAACTGAAAAGGGAGGGAAATGAACATCATTCTTGTGGTCTTTGATTCCTTAAGAAAGGACTGTCTGCAAGTATACGGCCAGCCTTTCTGGGGAAAAGTCTTTACTCCCCATTTCAATGCTTTCGCTAAAGAAGCAATTATTTTCACCAGGATGTTCCCGGAATCTTTACCCACATTGCCAGCCAGAAGAGCCCTTTACACCGGTCGCCGTGTTTACCCGTTTTTTGATGGTGATTTCCGGCTGAAAGGAGATTTTGTAGGAGCAGCCGGCTGGGGACCAATTCCAGAAAACCAGCCTACTGTTTCAGAACTGCTGCAAGAAAAAGGTTACCGTACTGCTCTGGTCTCTGATGTTTACCACATGTTTAAACCTTCCAAGAATTTCTGGAGAGGTTTTCACCAGTGGACCTTCCTCCGGGGACAGGAGATAGACCCGGCCCGTTCTGGACCACGGCTAAGTCAGAAGGAGCTTGATTACTGGTTACCAAAAAAACTGCAAAACCAGCGCAGTCTGGAATTCATTCAGCAATGTATTATGAATATGCATGACCGCTGGCAGGAGGAAGAATTTTTTGCTCCCAGAGTATTTCGGGAAGCCTCCAGATGGCTGGAACAAAACCAGGATGCTGAGAAATTCTTCCTGGTGGTAGAATCCTTTGACCCGCACGAGCCCTGGCTGGTACCACCCTATTACCGGAAGATGTACCTGCCAGAAGAAGGGCCAGAACAGATAAAGTCAGGCTATTCTGAGGAAAAAATGGATAGTTATCTTCTGAAACGTACCCAGGCTAATTACAGTGGAGAAGTTACCATGTGTGACCGCTGGTTTGGCTTCTTCATGGAGAGTCTTAAGGTAATGGGTCTTCTGGACAACACCATGGTGATTTTAACTGCTGACCACGGACATTCCCTCGGTGATTATGGCTATCTTGGTAAACGGCCGTATCCTTCCAGTCCGGAAGTTTACGAGGTTCCGTTAATGATTCGTTTGCCAGGAGCCAGGTATGCCGGGAGAAAAAGCTCTCTTTTCATTCAGCATCACGACCTGGCAGCCACCATCTTAGAGGAAGCGGGTGTGAAACTACCGCCAGAGATAGAAGGTAAACCTTTCCTGAAGGCTGCTTTGAAAGGAGTGAAACATTTTCGCGACCATGTAACCTGTGGCTGGAGTGCCACACCTACTGTTATCACCCAGCGCTGGTGGCTTAACTATAAGGCTGACGGAACAGGCATTTTTCTTTATGATTTGACAAGAAAAGAACCTTTTGATGTCAATGTTGCCAGCCAGCATCCAGAAGTCGTAAGATACCTGAGGAACCAGGCTCTGGCAGATGCTGGTGGCTGCTTCCCTGACTGGATTTTAGATCTGGCAAGAAAGCAACCATCAGCTCCTGGCTGTAGCGAACTGGCAGCCCGGGATTAGAAAGAGTAAAGTTTAACAAGGGGGAGATATGCTTTACCATCTGGCTAAAATTACGGAAGGAAAAACTGGCCGTTTTTCTTCCTGGGACAGGACAGGAAGAAACGCTGACTACTGGGTTATTCCTGCGGGAAAAAGTAAAATTCTGGCTGAAATTGATGGTCCTGGCTGTATTACCCATATCTGGATGACCCAGCAAAAACATTATCGGGAGTGCTTGCTAAGAATCACCTGGGACCAGGCAGGTTACCCCAGCATCAACGTACCTTTAGGAGATTTCTTCTGCCTGGGACATGGTCTGGTCAATTCCTTCCAGTCTTTTCTTTTTACCGCTTCTACGAGGAATAATTACCAGTTCAATGCTGGTTGTGCTTTAAACTGCTATGTACCCATGCCTTTCCGGAAAAAAGCCTTAGTAGAACTGGTGAACGAAAGCCAGGAAGACCACGGTCAGTATTTTTATATTGATTACGAACTCTGGCCAGAAGTACCGGAGGAGAACCTTGGCTATTTCCATGCTGAATTTCGCCGGGCTAATCCCTTCGGAGGCTGGGGACCGGAAATAACTGCCAATTCTGCCCAGGCTAACATTGTGAACAAAGAACAACTTGCCTGGGAAAACAATTATGTCATCCTGGAGACTAAAGGCCGCGGTCATTACCTCGGTTGCAACCTGAGTGTGGCTAATTTTCAGGGAAGTTGGTGGGGAGAAGGAGATGATATGATCTGGGTGGACGGGTATAAATGGCCACCAGATTTGCACGGTACTGGTAGCGAGGATTACTTCAACCAGGCCTGGGGAATGCAGCCCAACGCTTTTGGCCGTAATGGTTCCTCCCTTTACGAAGGTTACACTCTAAGTATGGCCGGGGATAATCTCTGGACAGGTCGCTCTGGAGGGTATCAAACATCTTATATCTTTCACCTGGAAAACCCGGTACGTTTCCAGAAAGAAATCAAGGTGACCATAGAACATGGCCATGGAAACCATCTTGCTAACGATTACAGCAGTGTAGCCTACTGGTATGCGGAGAAACCTACCAGGGTTATAGAAGTTCCGCCTGTAGAAAAAAGAATGCCGGTGTTGCGGGATAACCAGGGTCGCTGGCTTTTTCATCCAGGCAACCAGCAAACTCCCCACCGGGTAAAACTGAACCAGGAAATGAAAAAGATGAAAGAAGCCTGGAAGAAGCTGAAAAAAGGTTAAGACAAAACTTTTAGAATGTCTCCAGCTGGTATTTCCTGGTACCAAGTCCCAGTTTTTCTGCTTGCTGGAGTTGTTCCTGGTAAGGGCAGTCAGGCCAGACTTTTTGGAATTTGTCTACACCGGGTCCCCATTTCTCCCCGGGTGTTTCCCTGACTAAATCAACCGAAGCCTGGTCAATAGCTACCGGATCAGAAGAAGCCAGAACGCCGATATCAGGTACCAGCAGAGGTCCAGGATTACTCAGACAATCGCAGTTGGCAGCGATATTAAAAAGGTAGTTGACAGCGAAAAACCTATCTTTGTAAAGAGAAATTACTCCCGCAGCGTAGAAGGCCAGTCTTTCCTGAAACTGGACAGATGTGGTACTGGACCAGGGGATGGCGATGGCTTCTTCCGGACAGACATGGACACACTGAGCGCAACCGAAACACTTTGTTTTATCAATCTGTGCTTTTCTGGCTACCAGAGTGATAGCCTGGGCCGGGCAATTTTTTACACATTCTCCGCACCCGGTACACCGGCTGGGGTTAAGCCGGGGCTCCACGCTGGCATGCATGGCAAACTTTCCTTTTCTGGAAGCACAGCCCATCCCGACATTCTTTATGGTGCCTCCAATCCCGGAAAGAAGATGTCCCTTAAAATGGGTCACAGCTACCAAAAAGTCAAACTGGCTGAACTCACGGGCGAGGTAAGCCTTTCTTCCCCCAGTTCCTGGAACCTCTACGGAAAGTTCCTGGTCACCAGCAATAAGAACAGGGGCATCCAGATACTGATAACCATGATGCCAGACTACCTGAAGATGGCTGAAAACATTATCTCTTTCCCCGCGGTAAAGAACATTGGTATCAGTCAGGTAAGGATGGGCTTTTCTTCTTCTGACAAGTGAGACAATAGGTGCTACCATCTGGGGTTTGACATGATTGGTATGGCCAGAATTACCAAAATGAATCTTGACAGCGACCCTGCTTTTCGGGGCAATAAGTTCCGGCAGGCCTGTCTTTGCCAGAAAAGGTTCTAACTGGTCCATTTTTTTTACCGGGAGAAAATAAACCCTTGCCACTATTTCCCTCCTTCTTACACCAGATGATTAACCGTCTCCACCCTTTCAAAATCCGCATCTGGAAAAACATTATCACTCATGCCCAGAGCAAACCTGAAGCCGTGCGGAACTTTTTCCAGCAGGTCAAGAACGTATTCTTTCAGTTGCTCTGTACTTCCTCCTTGAGGACAGAAAAGATAGAAGGTAACCCTCCTTTGAATGATAACATTTTCACCCACTTCTTTTAAGGTTTCAGGAACGGTTAAGTCAGCCATTGGTTTGACTGCCACCGCTTCCACCACATCAATGCCGCATTCAGGCACAAAGGGCAAAAGATGCCTGGTCCGGCCGCACCAGTGTACCTGAAAAACTTTTCCTGTTTTGTGCAGGATGGCAGATATCTTGCGGTAATAAGCTATGGCGTACTTCTTGAACGCAGAAGGAGGTGTAGTCCACTCATCCATGTTATCCCTGCTGGCAATAACCTGGGCTGGTCCCTGACAGAGTAGTTCTGCAGTTTCTTCTGCCTTTTGTTCGTAAAGTTCTAACAGGTCTTCTACTTCTTCGGGATAGTCTGCCAGAAGGTAAATCCCTGTTTCCCAGCCGCAATCATTTTTCCCGGAATGTATGTAGGGCAGGCAGGTGGGAAGTCCCACCAGAGAAATACCGTCCTGGCCTACATCTTTTTCACTTTCTAAGAAGGGCTCCGGGTTGATTTTGTACCGGGAATGCTGAGCAATAAACTTGACTACTTTTATGTCTTCCCTTTTCTTAATCCAGTGTTCTTTCAAAAATAACGCTCTGGTAAAATCACTGGTATACTGATGAACAGTATAAACCTGACCTGCTGGCGTCTGGTATTCGGTCAGTATTTTATCTCCGTATTCCTTTTTTCTAATCTTTATTTCCGGTTCTAAATCCTGTTCTAAAATACTGGTTCTCGCCCAGATGGTTCCGTTAACCTGACGAACAATATCATTCCGGCTCATTCCAACATGTTTTTCAGGTAAAGATCCTCTACTGCGGTTAACATTTAGCCAGTGGTCAAAATTGGGGACAAAAGTCAGAAATTCTCCCTTGTTTCTGGTAAGAATTCTGGTGTGATTCTCCCTTCGGGTCATTTTGACCAGTCTACATTTTTACCCGGATAATGTCAAAAATTATCAGGTAACTGGTAATTAAAGTTGCACCAGATTGTTCTTTGAAATTTTCTGGTTAAGGAGTTTTCTTAACAGCGGCACGAGATTTTCGTCCCGATGATTAAACCGCCACTGTATCTCTTTCAGGTAAAGGTGAAAATAAT
>CAZYCA010000007.1:0-50837 GCA_964645405.1 uncultured bacterium
CCAGGTTAGAAGTTTTCGGGCAGAGTTTTTTTGCTGACTATTCCAGGATTTCCAGGCCTGCGGAGATGCCGGTAAGTGACAGTTATGTCCTGGGACCTTCTGATACCCTGATAGTGCATATCTGGGGGTTTGTGGAAGAAACTCACCAGCTGGTCCTGGATGCAGATGGTGGTGTTTTCATTCCAAAAATTGGCAGGATTCTACTTGGTGGTCAGACTCTGGGTGAAGCCAGAAAGCTGATTGAAGAACGTCTTTATGCCAAGTACAAGGGTATCAGGGTTTCGGTGACACCGGGTAAGGTGCGCACCATGCCGGTATACATTCTGGGGGAAGTGCGCAAACCAGGAACCTATGAAATCTCCCCTCAGTTTGATATTCTGGATGTTCTGGCTTTAGCCGGGGGACCAAATGAAAGAGGAAGTCTGCGTTACATTAAAATCAGCCGCAAAGATGCGTCTGAAATTACTATTGACCTTTACCCTTTTCTTCTGAAAGGTAAAAGACCAAGTCCTATTGAATTCCGGCAGCAGGATACAATTTTTATTCCTTTAGCCAGAAGGTTGGTGGGAATAGAAGGAGCAGTACGGCGGCCAGGAATTTATGAACTAAGGGAGGAGAAAATACTGGCAGAACTGGTTGAGCTGGCAGGAGGTTTTTTACCTACAGCAGATAGTGCGCATCTACAGGTGGAAAGGCAGGACCCGGCAAAAGGGGTGGTAGTTGTTGATATCACGCCTGATAAATTTGAGAAATTTGAGATTCTTGACTTTGATTTAGTGAAGGTGGCAAGTCTGCCAAAGGAAAAATACTACCAGGTAGAAGTGGAGGGGGTGGTAAAAAGACCTGGTGTCTATGGCTGGAAGGAAGGCTTGAAGCTGGCGGAAATACTGGCTCAGGCTGAGATTTTGCCAGAAGCACTCACGGAAAGAGCGGAGATTGTACGTCGCAGAAGTGATGGTGGTTTAGAGGTAGTAAGTTTTTCCCCGGAAAAACTTCTGGCTGGAGATAGTCAGCAAAATATCCTTTTACAGCCTCAGGACAGAATTGTTATCAGTCGGAAAACACGTCCGGAAAAGAGAATTATCATTCAGGGACAGGTTTGCTCACCAGGTGAGTATACTGCTGCCAGCGGAGAACGTTTGAGTTCAGTAATTGCCAGGGCAGGCGGGTTTACTCCTGAAGCATATCTACCAGCAGCAGTTTTTCTCCGGGAATCGGTCCGCATTCAGAGAGAACAGTTTTTGCGTCGTTTTATCCAGGAGAAGACTAAACAGTTAGAAAAAGAAGAAAGAAGGGTAGAGGGAGCAGAAGAACAGGTTTTAATAGAAAGGGGTAAAACCCTGCTGAAACAGCTGGCAGAAAGTGAGGTCCGGGGAAGGGTGGTTATACACTTAACTTCTCTGGATACTTTCCGGAACAGCCCCAGTGATTTTTATGTGGAAGATGGAGATATGCTTTACATTCCGAAAAAACCTGTTTCTGTGGCTGTCCTTGGTGAAGTGAGTCAGACCACCAATATAATCTATGAAGAAAGGCTAACCCTGAAAGACTACATCGCCCGGGCAGGTGATTATACCAGGGATGCTGATAGGCGCAACATCTTCATTGTGCGGGCTGATGGGACAGCAACCAGAAAAGTGGATAAAATTTTGCCCGGAGATACCATTGTAGTTCCTTTCCTGGCAAAAGAAAGGTTAGGCAAGGTTATCCGCGATATTGTCCAGATGATATACCAGATCAGTCTGAGTATCTCCACTCTTTAAATGAGAAATTTTACTCATGAACAACAGAACATCAGCAAAGGATAATAACCAGAGACCAGGAATCTTTCGTGGTACACCGCTCAAGCGCCATTTCATCCTGATTGTTTTTTACTACGGGGCTGTTTCTCTTCTTGCTTTTGCCCTTTATCTTGTTTTACCCAAGTACTATCTGGCTACTGCCACCATTTTGCAACCGCCAGAAACAGAAAGCACAGCGGCTAAAGGTTCACGGCTTTCTGAAGAGCTGGTAGCCAACATTAGAACAAATACAGAGCTTTTCCTGTCTCTTTTAGCCAGCCGCAGGATGAAGGACGATTTGATTGAAAAATATAATCTGGTTGCTGTGTATGGTGCCAGGAATATGGACGAAGCCAGAGAAATACTTACCAGAAGGTTGAGTATCGTTTTTACCAAGAACAAAGTAATCCAGATACAACTTTTGGATACTGACAGGCAGCGGGTAGCGGCCATGGTCAATTTTTACCTGGACAACCTTGATTTTTTAATTAAGGAGCTTACCATTACCACAGCCAAGCAGAACAGGTTGTTCATTGAAGAAAGGTTAAAACAGACCAGTGAAAGAATTGCTGTTCTGGAATCACAGCTGCAGCGTCTGCAGGAGGTTAACAAATTTGTGGCGGACCCTGATTTAAGCCAGATTACCCAGTCCGGTGGCACCATTATGCAGAGGCTGGTGGATAAACAGCTCCAGCTGGAACAAAAAAGGCTTATCCTGAACGAAAATGATGAGCAGATAGTCCTTCTGAAAAGGGAAATCAGTGATTTACAGAAGGCACTTTCCCGTCTGCTTGATTCCCGGGATGAACTGCTGCGGGTGTTAAGAGAACTGAAGATTCAGGAGTCTGTTTACAGTCTGCTTACTTCCAAGCTGGAAGAAGCCAAGATAAATGAAGCCCGGGATACACCCATTGTGCAGGTCCTGGATAAAGCTGTTGTCCCGGATAAGGTTTACCGGCCTGATTTAAAACTGATAATGATTCTGGTTTCCGCGATTGTCGGCGGGGTGGGTTTTCTGGTAATTTTTGTTGATATTCTCAAGTACCTTGGCAGTATTTGAGATAGCCGCAGGAAAAGTCTATGTATCAAGTACTGGCACGTAAGTACAGACCTCTTACCTTTGACGATGTTGTGGGTCAGAAGCACATTGTCCAGACCCTGAAGAAGGCAATTACAGAAAAACGGGTTGCCCATGCCTATCTTTTTTGTGGACCAAGAGGGATTGGTAAAACTTCTATGGCGAGAATTCTGGCTAAAGCAATGAACTGTGAAACAGGAGTTACTGTTAATCCCTGCAACAGTTGCTCCCTTTGCCGGGAGATTACCGCTGGTTCAGCCATAGATGTTTTAGAGATTGATGCTGCCTCCAACAGGGGTATTGAGGAAATCAGGGCTCTGCGGGAAAATGTTACCCTTCGTCCTTCCCGGGCCCGGTATAAAATCTACATTATTGACGAGGTTCATATGCTCACTCCTGATGCCTTCAATGCTCTTTTGAAAACCCTGGAGGAGCCTCCGGAAGATGTCATATTCATTTTAGCCACCACAGCCCCGGAGAAGATTATGCTCACCATTCTTTCCCGTTGCCAGCGCTTTGATTTCCACCCTTTAACCGAAGGGGAGATAGCTGGCAGAATTAAAGAGATCGCGAAAAAAGAAGGGGTGGAAATTGACCAGGCAGCTGTGGACAGAATTGTTGATTTTTCCTCAGGTTCTTTGCGTGATGGATTGAGTGTTCTGGACCAGTTAATTGTTTTCAGTCCGGATAACAGAATCACAGAACAGCAGGTGCGCAGTTTACTCGGGCTGGTGGAGGGAAAAACCATAGACGAAATGCTTTCTTTGTGTCTGGAAGGGAAGACAGCCGGTGCCATTTCTCTACTACACCAGCTGTTACAGGAAGGGAAGGATGCAGGAGTCCTTTTAGGAGAACTGGTGAAAAAATTGCGGGACATTGGTTTCCGCAAACTGGGTGAACCTGGACCAGTCTCGGAAAAGGAGAAATTCCTGAAAGGTTTTGAGAATCTTGGTCTGGAAAAAATTCTGGAGGCGATTAGTCTGGTGGTAGAGTATCGGGAAAAGATGAGGCGGGAAAGCACTCCTCTGGTGCTGCTGGAAATTCTTTTTCTCAAGCTTACTGTTTTGTTAACTTCCGGGGAGAAAAGTAAACAGGTAGTAGCGGAAAAAGTGGAAGAAGAAAAACAGAAGGAGGAGACAGAAACTGGTGGGTTGTGGGCAGAGCCAAAAGAAGAGAACAGGAAGGCGCAACCTGAAAAAAGCAGTGTGGATGTAAAAGAAAGGAAAAAGGAAGAAGAGAAAAAGCCAGAAACTGCACCATTAACAGATGATATTGCTAAAATGTGGAATACCATTTTGTCTGAAGTGAAAGAGAAGAATAAGACAGTGGAAGCCTGTCTCCGGGAAGCCCAGCTGGACAAAGTGGAAAACCGAGTTATCTACTTAAGTTATAACCCGCGTTTTTCTTTTCACCGGAGTATGATAGAACGTCCCCACAACCGGAAACTGGTAGAAAAGATAGTGGAAAATGTGCTTGGCCCAGGATACCGGCTGGCAATAACTACCCAGGGCAGTCCCGGGAAGTCTTTGCTGGAACAGGAAGAAGTTAAAGATGTAATTAACTTTTTTCAAGGAGAAGTAGTGGAACTGGAGGAATAAATGGCCGGAATTCTTGATAATTTGAAGCAGTTAGGTCAGTTGAGGCAGCAGGCAGCCCAGTTTCAGAAGTTTCTGACAGCAAAACAGGTAGAAATTTCTTCCCCAAACAAAGAGGTAACCATTAAAGTTAACGGGAAGATGGAACTTCTCAAAATAGAGTTCAGTCCAGATGTTCTTTCTCCGGAGAAGAAGGATTTTCTGGAAAAACTGTTCTTGAAAACCTGGGCAAGGGCACAGAAAGAGGTGGAACGTCTGGTAGCAGAGGAGTTGAAATCGCAAATCGGGGCTTTACCATTTTAGGCTAAAACTTTCTAAAAAGCTATGGCTCTTTATCCGAAAACAGTTGATGATTTAATAAACCGTTTAAAAAGACTGCCTGGTATTGGACCGCGGAGTGCGGAAAGAATTGTCAACTTCCTGCTGGAGGATAAAGAAGCAGAGGTGTTGGCACTGGCAGAAAACATCAAGGCATTAAAGAACCAGATACATCTTTGTCAGAGGTGTTTCAATTTAACAGAATCTGTTCTTTGTTCCATCTGTCAGGATACAAACAGGAAAAATATACTCTGTATCGTAGAAGATGTTAAAGACCTGGTAGTCCTGGAGAAAGCAGGATATCCTGGTCTGTATTTTGTTTTAGGAGGTCATCTTTCCATTCTGGACCAGGTTCACCCTGAAGATTTAAGGATAAAAGAACTGACAGAAAGGTTAAGAAAAGAGAAGTTTGAAGAGGTCATCATCGCTACCAATCCCACGCCGGAAGGGGAAGATACTGCCACCTATCTTTCCGGGATTCTTAAAGGGATGGGTATAAAACATTCCCGGATCGCCTGCGGTCTGCCAGTAGGTGCAGAAATAGAATATACAGACTATCAAACTTTGAAAAAGGCTCTGGAAGGCCGCAGACCATTATAAACTTAAAAACATGTTGTTTCTTCTCTACCGCCTGGCAAGTTTTCTAGCACTTCATCTTCCTTTACCCCTGGCTTATTTCATTGCCAGAAGGATAGCAGACTGCCGGTACTATTTTTTCCCCCGGTTACGGCAGCAGGTAAGTTCCAATTTGCAGGTAGTGTTAAAACAGAGGGAGAAATTGCTGGGAATTCCTGCTGACAGTGCTACCCTGAGGAAAACTGTCCGCCAGGCTTATTACCATTTTGCTAAATACCTGACTGATTTTTTACGTTCTCCACGCTGGAATGAACAGACAGTAAAACAACTGGTAGAAGTGGAGAATCTTCATTTTCTGCAGGAGGCTGTCTCCTGCGGGAGGGGTGTCATTGCCCTGACTGCCCACTGGGGTAACTGGGAACTGGCAGGAATTGCGACCAGTCTTCTTGGTTTTAAGGTGGCTGCCATTGCTCTTCCCTATAAAAGACCATCAATAGCCAGGCTATTCACTATCCGCAGACAATATCAGGGGATAAGAGTACTTCTCACTGGAGGTAATCCCAAGCATCTTCTTCAGGCTCTCAGGAATAATGAAATTATCGCTGTTCTGGGAGACAGACTTTTTGGCGAGAAAGGGATTCCTGCTACTTTTATGGGCAGAACTACCTTTTTACCTCGTGGACCAGCCACCTTAAGTATCAGGACAGGTGCGGTGATGCTCCCGGGGTTTTTAAAGATGGAAGGCAAACGGTTTCGCCTTTTCTTTGGTCCAGCTTTTAACCCGCCGAAAGAACTAAGTGAGGACGAGAAAATCTCCTGGTTAACTCAGGCTGGCGCTGAAGTTATGGAAAGAGTTATACTCTCAGACCCAGCCCAGTGGTTAAATTTTACCCCTATGTGGCCAGTTGAGACTCACCGGTCTCAGTCTGTGGGATAACCCTTTTCCGGCATCTCAAAAAGTTTGAAGCCGGTCAAGAGCCGGGATTCGTAATCACCTGGTCGGGTGAGGGGAAGGTCAGAATCTTCCTTATTATGGCAATAATCTGACAATCTGCCTGCCCAGGCCATCCGGTGAAGTCTCTGCTGCACCTCTTCCTTTCCACAACGAATCCTGACCTGTCTCATCTTTTTCTCACCTCCTTTCTTCAAAAAATTAGTTAGCAAAAAAATGCCAGCAAGAAAAGAATTAAAATAGAAATTGTAAAAAAGAAATCCGATCAGGCTTTCAGGACTAAACCTGGCAACTTCAATTGGCCGGCTACTTCCTACAACGCAATAAGAGCAATATAACATTTTCTTACTTCCACCCTATTATACCTGCCAGGCAGGGCAGATTGTCAAGAGGTCAAGGTAAATGGTCACAGACGCCGTTACCACCCCTTCTTAGCTGAATTTGATATGGGGTGCAGTACAAACTGCCTCGTTTATCCCAATTGTAGAAGAACTGTCAGGATTATTTATTTTTGAGAATGTCTTTGTTTCGCACCGTCTGTCTTTCAGGATTTTAGTTTTCAGTTCCACAGTTTTGTTTTATACAGCCTTAATTGAAAGTCAAAAAAAATCCTGATGAGCCCGCAGACAAATCTTTTATGCTGTGTTGGATTATGTGACGGTATCATTATTCTCGTTTAATTCCATCGTCCGTACCTGTCTGGTTCGAATTCAACCTGCTTCCATAGATTTTAAAGTTTCCTGGCAGGAATTTGCTTTTATCGGGGTAACTGAATCTCGCGTGCTTGCTGGTATTTACCAGCTAAGTCCTTATAGGAACGCATACAGAGTTCATCGGCTTCCAGAAAGATAATCTGGCCAATACCTTCTCCAGCGTAAACTTCTGCTTCTACCGGTGCTAAATTCGCAATCTGGATGGTGATAAATCCCTCCCATTCCGGTTCCAGGGGAGTTACATTGATGATAATTCCACAGCGGGCGTAGGTTGATTTGCCGAAGCATATGCCCAGAATGTTGCGGGGAATACGGAAATACTCCAGACTGCGGCCCAAAACGAAACTACCTGGCGCCAGCCGGCAGGTCTTGCCAGAATAGTCTTTGAAATCTTGCTGCCGTATCTTCTTAGGGCTGATGGGAGAATTCCCGCAGAAAATTTTGAATTCTTCAGCCAGAGTGAAATCATAACCGTAGGAGGAAAGCCCGAAAGAAATTCCCTGAGTAATCTTGGCAGGAGTAAACGGAGTGATAATATTTTCTCCCATCCTTTTAATCCAGGAATCTGATTTAACCATGTTTTTCTCCTCCCTTTGAACAGACCAGTCCTGACTTAGATACCGTTAAAAACTCGGGGAGAAAAGTTTTCTCCTGATTCAGCCCAGGGTAAATTTTATACCGGGAACGTGAATAAGGAAAGCAAGCAAATTCCAGAGACCGGCTACTACGAAGGAACCTAAGATTAAACCGAGGAAAAAGTACTTACTTTTTTGATAAACCTGGGCTCCACCGTACTTCATCACCAGGGCTTTTGCCAGCCAGGCAATGAACACAGAAAACCAGGTCATATAAACCGGGTAGGGGATACCAACAGCCAGGCCTACCGGAGAAAGTGGCCACCATAAAAAAAGGTTTCTCAAGATTATCAGCAGCAGCATCCAGGTAGCACCCAGGCCGATAAATAAAAATTGAGGTTTTCCCACAGGCTGGGGAGAGAGAAAAAAATGTTTTACCCAGGTCATCGCAAAATTAGGCAATCCTTTTAGATGCCATAGCGGAATATTGATAGCACCCTGCCTGTATCCAATCAAAAGAATTGCCCAGGCTGATGCCAGAAGGCTGGCCAGCACAGACAGCATTATGGCCAGGAAAAGCTTGCGGCAGTTGATTTTGAAAGTTGTAGCAAGTTTCAAACCATGGGCTATGGAACTCATTACTAAAGTGCGTAAGTCAGCAGCCCAGGCAAAGGAAAGTCCTAAACTTGCCAGACCTGCAGAAGAAAGGGCAGAGGAACCGAAACTTTGAATTGTTAAAACCGCCGGGATAACTGGTGCCCGGTAATAAGCCAGACCTGCCTGAGCAATAATTCTGGTGACTCCAAGAAAGATAAGAAGGACAAAGATAAGAAAAGTGAAAGAATGTAAAAGGTTCAGGCCTGAGCGGTGTATCCACCAGAAGCAAAAAAATAAACTTGCCCAGAAGAGCCAGCAGGCTGCACGGTAGGACATAAGTTCTTCCTGGGAAAAACAGATGCGGTTGTTTCTAACTTCAGTGAGAACTGTTTTCAGATGGCTCCTGGCTACCCAGAGACAATGCAAAGTTAACACCAGTAAAGCACCAATAGATTGACAGGAAATGGCTTCATGTGCCGGGTCAGAATACGGCTGAAAAGGACCGATAGAAAATCCTACCTGGTTGAGAAATCCTGTACCAAGCATCAAAACAAGGGAGAAAAACCAGACGCTGAAAAGAACATTTGTAGAAACCAGAAATGCCAGGCCAATGACTTCAAAGTAAATGTTAAAAGGTAAAGAAAATGTCCTGTTGAAAACAGGGATGGAGCGGTTCAGCACCGGTGATGGCAAAAACGGGAAAATAACTTGCAAACCACGCAGGGAGTAAATAATAAAAGGTAAAGTGAATCCAAGCCACAGTAGTTTGTTCCGGAAAAAGCCTAATCCCTCAGCTGTCATAGCAGCAGGCAATTCTGTCAAAGGGTAGGTCAATCTTTCTCTTTCTACCCACTGCTTTCGTAACATGACCATCAAAGAAAGGCAGAGTAAAGAGAAAACGAAAATGAAGATGAACCAGTGAGCGAGAGGTCTGCACCAGACCTTCCAGGGAATACCCATGCCTTTTGGTAATCCTTCGTAGAAGTAGCGGATAGCCTGGGGATCACCAGGGACAAGATGGGCTGGGAGGTGAGGGTGAATGAGTTGTTCCCAGTGGTTGGCTGGTGTGGCAAAGTAATAGAGTCCGGCTAAAAGACCAATCAGGTTTAATGTGAAACCCCAGGAAGGGATAGCGCAGGCAACAATCATCATGAGATACACTGTAGCCAGTTCCCCTGGCTGAAAAGCTATCTCGGGAGATAAACGGTTTAAAAGAAACTGAAACAGAAGAATAAAAAGAAAGAAAATAAAAATAGCCGCACCGGTTGAAAAATCAGCGCACAGTGGTGAAGCCTGTACAGCCATCAAGCACCATGGTTCTCCGGCACCGACCACCAGAGACAGAATCAATCCGGTAATAAGCGCGCGGTTAGTGACCATAAGATATTTTTGCCTATCTTCCAGTGAAAGCAAGCATTAACCGGAAAACAGCATCATTTCCTTCTGCCCCGGTAGACATTTTTATACACAGATTACCATGTCAGAGCCAGGAAGGTTACTCCATAACATTTTTCAGGCTGAGTGCCTCCTGCAAAAATTCATCCAGGGACATTTCTTTCAGAAAGTTTACACCTCTGCTGGCGCGGATGCGGGCATGTTTGCTTTTACCAAAGAAGTCCCTGCCAAGTACCTTTTTAATAAACCCACCCTGTTCCACCATAATCCTGGCTGCCAGTTCGGAAAACGGACCATCATACTCATAGCTGGGAAAGGAAGCACTTGTCTGGGAGGCAAAACATATCTGAAAGGCACTTTTCAGGATAGCCAGGGAATTCATAGAAACAGGTACATATATGTTGGCATCAGAAGGATGGAACCTATCCCAGATATTTCTGTATCCCCAGATTTTAATTCTTTTGCTGGATTCTGGACCGTATATCTTCAATGCTTCAGCTATTATTTGTAAAACCTTATAATGCGTATCAGGACCTGTGCCTTCAGGGTCAAAGGCGACCGTTACCACATCCGGTTTTGTTTTTCTCAGTATTGAGAGAAATGGTTTTATGTCTCTCTCCCATTCTGGTTGCGGGGTGAAGATATCGCCTGTATAAAATCCAAGACGCAGATGGAAGATACTGTCACACCGTATCCCTAAATGAGCCCAGAGCAATTCTTCTTCCCACTCCCTTACCATTCCTTTAAGTCTTTGCAGTCCGGGCCTATCTTTTTTTCCGGGGTAGGAGTTCAATATTTCCTTTTTAAGTGCCTCCATTGTTTTCATCACTAATTTTTCCTGTGTGCCGCCTGCAATTTCAGAAATGTTGCGGAACATTCTTCTTGCTTCCGCCTCTTTCCTTATCTCTTCTTTGTCTGCAGCCACACCATCAAGGTATCTGTATATATCCCTGCTTCTGCCTGTGATATTATCCGGCTGGAAATAGTCTTTTTCTTCCAGCAGCCTTTTTAACCGACCTTCCTTCCTGTTTTTTTCCAGGTTCTCCAGCTGAGAGAAAATGTAACTGTTGGTAATGGAGGTGAAACCGCTGGTCAGGGTAACGAAGTAATGAAAGTTTGTTGCCTTTCTAACAAGGTGAAGGATGTAAGGAAGGTAACCGAGCATAATATCGTCGTGATGGGGAGCAGTATGCAAAAATACCAGTTTTTCTAACTCTTGAATTCCTCTGTGAATTCTTTCCCTAAACTCTTTATCAATGCTGCGGCAGAGTTTTTTTATCGTGGTACTATTTTCTTTTTCTAAAAGTATCTGTCCGTAAATATCCTTTTGTATGTCCTGGCTGGATAATTCCTTTACTTTCTTATTTAACCGGGCAGAAATATCCACCAGTATCCTTTCCTTTTCCCGATAAGAATAGGTTTTTCTAATCCTTTCTATTCTTCTTCCAGTAAGGAGACAGGCTGCCCCACTGGTAAGGTAAAACCTTGCCCCTTCAAGTTTCTGGAGAACTGTAGCAGGATAAAGGATATCAGGCGCGGTTTCCACAGCATCTCTTACGACCCTGGCTTTACTTTCTCCAGCTGCCATAATGATGGCTGTGGTAGACGGATTTTTTGTAATGGTGGACAGTCCTATTGTTATCACTGCTTTGTTTCTTGACGTCTCAATCCCACCCAAATCAGTCGCCGAAGCAGCTGCAGTTTCGTAGTTTATATTCAGAACCCTGGTAGTAGAATTATGGTCAGACCCTCTGATATTAAAGGCGATATGTCCATCAGGTCCTATTCCGCCAAGGAAAAACCCGATACCACCTAACCGGTCTATCTTTTCTTCGTATCTCATGGCAAAACTATCCATGGCATATATCGCCTTTTGCTGTTTCTCTTCTAACTCGCTCTTGGGGCTGCGGTATCTCAAAGAAAGGTCCACTTTCCCCTCAGGAAATACCCGGTCAAGTGTTTCTCCATTCTTCACTCCTGTTGTCCAGGTATCCATAAGAATAACCTTATCGGGAGGGAAACCAAATTTTTTGATATAGAAATTTCTGATGTAATAGTTAAAACTGTTTTCTCGTTGCGGGTCCACAGGATAAAACTCGTCTATCTGGACAAACCAGTAGTTTTCCAGCTGCGGTTTCTTTGACCCCTCTATTCCCCAGGAATTTAATTCCTTCTGCACTTCAGTTTCTTGCCAGTTTTGCAGATAAAATTCTGTCCATTTGATAAAGTATTCAGGAGTTTTACCGGTGGGAAGGCAGATGACGCCCTCCTGGTTTAACTGTAGCCACTCTATAAACCTTAAGGAAACCAGTTTACCCAGGGAAGGGAAATTGGGGACTTCCACTACTTTAACTTTTTCATAGGGATAAAGCAGCTTCTTCCCAAATCTTTCTAACGCTATCTCTTCTACCCGGGAAAAAAGTTTATATTTCTTCACAGTGGTTGTATTATAATATACATAAAAGTAGCGCTCAATTTTTCTGGAGTTGGTTTCTGTCAGGGAAAAAGTATCCTGTCTGCTTTTAGAAAAGGAGAGTTATGAAGGAAAAAGTAAGTGTTTTACTTAAGGATTACCCGGTTTTTCATGGTGGCAGGAAAAAAGTTTTTGACCCGGAGTTGAAAACTTATATTTTTGCTCAGACAGCTGTAAGGTATATGCGGTTTCTGCGTCCAGTCAGGATAGATTTTCTGGAGCTATCCTGTGTCAATGACCCTCGTATAAGTGCCCGCAACGTTCCTGCGGTGCCGACTCATCCAGCTCATCTTCTGATTTCCACCTTTAATGATAAAAAGAAAGAGTGGGAAATAATCAAAGATGTCTCGCTTCCGGAAAATGAAAAATTCAAAGGGAAAGGACTTTCCCAGGAAATGGCTGTTTCCGAGATGGATGAATTTTTTCAGCAGGCAACCTCTCAACAGAAACCGTACATTATACATCTGGAGGGGCTTAAAACGAATCATGTAAAGGTGGAGTGCGACCGCGAGCATAAGGTCTGGCCTAATCATTGTGAGACTGGAGGTCCCCCTTTTAATGTGTCCTTCTGGATTCTGAAGCCTCTGCGCGCTTTTGGTAGTCTGGAGGGTGAGGAAAGGCAGGCTATCTATACCCCTGTATTGAAAAGAGGAAAAATTTCACCGCAAGCAGCTGGTATGAGAGTGATGCAAAGACCACATCTGGTATATTATGAAAGTGAAAATCTGGCGGTTGGTTTTTCCCTGGTAAGACCAACTTTACTTCATCTGGGCTGGGATTACTTTGGCCAAGGAAGGGCGGGGTTTAATCGTCTGGCGGTTACCAGAAGAAACACACAGGAGACAGCAATTACCGGACCATTACTGCGCACGTTAGAATACGATTTGCCTGGTTATTTATGGAGTGGTGAGGTCTCGGTCAGTGGTAACAGGGTTGAGTATCGTAATTTAACCTTCCAGGATAAACTCAAAATTGATATTGCCTTTACTGTTAATCCTGATAGTTTAGAAATTGAATTATACCAGGATTGCCGGCAGGATATCATGGCGCTGGAATATGAGGTCTGGAGATGGGTGTGGGACATGACTGCAGGTATGACGGGTGTAGCGGCTATGCCGCTATTAAGAGATGGACGCAATACTTTTGTTCATTCGCCGGCAATCATTGCTGGAGATGGGGTTGGCTGTCTTTCTTGCCGTTTTGTCAAGGAGAGTCCGGACTGCAGTTTCCTGCAAACTGAAAGCTGGAGACCTTTAGGGAGACGCTCATTCGGTCTTACCCTGGCTAAACCAACCGATGATGGTTCATGTCTGATAATCCCGTCCGGGAAAAAGAAGGCAATCATTGAGTTAAAGCTTGTGAGTCTGGAGCCGGAGACCAGCAGAAAGAGGGTACCGGAGGGCATCCGGAAGGCATGGCCGTCCATATATACAACCTTTCGTCCGGAGCTGGGTGGATTTTCCAATAATTCCATATCTACCAACTGCCATGTGAATCAATGGGCAGCAGCAGAAATATCAGTTTTTACCAGAAAACCAGAATTTGGGCCCGCTCCGTTAGATCTTTTCCGCTATACAATTGAGAGAGCGTTGCTTAATGGAGGCGGATACGGATACCACCGGCAGCTTTACCTTGATTCTGACCCGGTACTTGTTTGTGGTGCTGGAACTGTCTATCGGGCTACACGCCAGAGTGCGTGGCTGGAAAAAATAAAGCCGGGACTGGTGAGTGCTGTTTTAAGGATGCTGGATAATATTGATGAGAAGACAGGATTGGTTGTCTGTAAAAGTCTTTCTGGAAATTCCAATTCTTACCGGTGGAGTTCTAATGCTATGGATGTTGTTGGTTTCGGCCATATAGATGCCTATGTAAACGCCTGGACTTACCGGGCATTACAAAATGCTGCAGTTATGCTTAAAAAATGTGGACAAAATCGGCTGGCAGCTGAGTGCAGGGTATCAGCTGAGGCAATCAAAGCCAGCTATGGACCGACATTGATAAATCCAGCCACCGGCTGGGTGGCAGGCTGGAAAAGCCGGGACGGGCAGCTTCACGACTATGCTTTCCTCTGGGTGAACGGGGTGGCTTGTGCGTTTGGTTTGCTTGATGTAAGCCTTGCCAGAAAGGCGCTGGAAAATCTGGAAACTCTGCGGAAAAAAGTAAACAGGTATTCGTATTTTGGTGTGCCTGCTAATCTTCTACCCATAGACAGGAAAGACCACATGGCGGGAAAGGAAGGATTACTACCAACTTTTGAGTGTTACACTGACGGTAGCGTGGGAGCATGTTTTTCCCCTTATTATTTAAGGGCTCTTTCCATATACGGTTTGAAAGCGGAAGCAAAAGAACTGGCGGAGAACCTTCTGCAGGCTTTTGCGGATGGTGTTTTTCACGGTGGGTGGTTGACAGGAAGAGAGTTTAAAGGCTGGGAAGGAATGGATTGTGGTTATGAAGGAACATTTGGCCCGAGTTTTGCTGTGTTGTATGCCATCGCTGTAGAAAAGAAAATTATTGCTGCACCTGTTCCTGAATGGTGGCCACCGGAGGATTAAAGAGATAGGGAGAGCGTCTAAAGAAGGTTGATAAGCCAGCCTGAGAAAAAGGCCCCGGTGAAGAAAAGCAAGATTATCCAGAAAGTGGTTTTCCCTCCAAAGAAACTCACCAGAAGCGGAATACTGGCCAGGCAGATGCCATTACCTGTTAAAGTGAAAGAGATAGCATGACCCAGGGGAAGTCCGAATTGAAGGAAAGGTTTCAGAAGGGGAATTTCCTGTCCGGAACAAAGAAACAGTGGAATCGATGCTGCTGTCGTGAGAAAAAGTCCAGCTACTTTTTGAGAAAAAACTACTTCCAGAAAAGGAACGGGTAGATACCTGAGAGCCAGACCTGCCAGAAAGATACCGGAGACAAAAGGAAAGTACACTCTGCCTAAATTCTGCCAGGTAGAAAGAAGAAGTGAGCCGGTATCCGGGAAACTATGAAAGAAGGTTGTGTTTTTATCTTCTGCTTTCAGTGGTTCAGAAGCGGTAATTTTTTCCAGAATCATTCCTGAGCACCAACCCAGAATCCAGGCTGTTAAAATCCGGAAGAAAGTGTATCTCCAGCCAATAACCACGTAACTGAAAATCAGGACAAAAGGGTTAAGAACAGGTGCGATTACCAGAAAGGTAAACACAGCCCTGGCCGGTAAACTCTTGCGCAAAGAAAAAGCCATTGGTACAGCTGCACAGGAACAGACGGGTAAAATTGTTGCCCATAAGGCAGCCTGAAGGGTATTTCGCGGCAGCCACAGAGATTTTCTGGTAACAAGTTTTTCTATCAAAGAAGCAAGAAAAACAGCTACCACGATAACAGGAAAAAGTTCCCAGAAGTAGGTTGCCAGAGACTGGAGAAAATTTTTTCCCTTGAAGAGAAGGGGAGAGGAAACTGCAGACAAATTAACTGTACAACGTAGACAAAGCAGCAACCGCACACCGGAAAATAACAGTAAAAACCCGGCTAATAGTTTTTCCGCCTGAGGAGAAAGAGATGGCAATGTAACTGACCAGTGCCTGCCTGATTTCCGGTAAAAGATAGTAGCAGCAAGGTAGAAAAAATTTAATACCAGTAACCAGCCGGTGAGTTGCATTAGAGGTAGCAAATTTTACTCCCTTTTCCTCTGCTGGTAATATCATAGCACAGGAAACCAATAACATGGCACAAAAGGATTGTTGCCCGGACTATATTCTGGTGCAGACACAAAAGCAGCTGGAAGAGATGGCCTCTGCTGCGGCTGACTGTACTTTGCTGGCCTGTGATGTGGAAGTGGACACTCTTTACCACTACGGAGAAAGCCTCTGTTTAATTCAGCTTTCTGACGGTAAGAGAATCTGGCTGATTGACACTCTGTCCTTGAAAGATCTCTCCTGCCTTGCCGGCATCCTGAAGGATGAGACAAAAGAAAAGATTTTTCATGGAGCTGATTTTGACCTGCGCAGCATCAAAAAACACCTTGGTATTTCCTGTCGGAACGTTTTTGATACCTATTTGGCTTCCCGTTATCTGGGGGAAGTTTCCAGTTTATCCGGGCTGGTAAAAAAGTACTTCGGTGTAAGTCTGGAGAAAAGGTTTCAACTGGCAGACTGGACCAAAAGACCCCTGCCAGAGCAAATGTGTTTGTATGCGGCTAATGATGTTTTCTGGTTACCGCGGCTGAGCGAAAAACTGAAAAAACGCTTACTCAGGTTAAGAAGATGGGACTGGGTAAAAGAGGAATGCGAGATTTTAACAAAAAAAGATTTAACAGAAAAGAAAAACCAGCCACTCTTTCTTCGCTTTCCTGGTGCGGGAAATTTAAGCAGAAGAAAACTGGCAGTTCTGGAATCAATCTTACAGTGGCGCGAATCTCTGGCAAGAGAAAAAGACTGTCCACCCTTCAAAATTTTAGGTAACCAGCAGATTAAAGAAATCTTAAACCAGGTCCCCGGAACGAAGGAATTTTGCCGCAGAAAATGGTTTCTGAACAAAGGAGATGTTTTCCGCCAGACGCTTCTTCAGGCTGTGGAGACAGGGTTAAACCTACCCGGCAGACAATGCCCTGTCTATCCCGGTTCTCTCAGGTTTCATCGCTGGCTCTGGGACCTGGAGGTGGAAGAAAGAGAAAAGTTATTACTGGTCTGGCGTCAGAGTATGGGGATGATATTTTCTCTGGAACCCAGTTTGATTCTCACCAGAAAGCAGGTGAGGGAAATAGCAGAAAGGGCACCGGTTTTTATCCCTGAGTTGAAAAAAATACCTGGTTTAAGGCAGTGGCAGAAGAAAAATTTTGGACCCCAGATTTGCTTTCTGATGAGAAAAACAGTCAGCAGGGAAAAAAAAGGAGGAAGATGAATCTGGTTAAAAGATTAATTCCTGTCGCCGGGATGATGTTTTCAGTAAGTCTGTGGGCTGCCGGGATGAAGGTGCAGGTAGAAGGTGAGATGGTGCGGTTAATCAGTCCCCGCTGGGTTGTAACGGTGAAATCAGGGCTTGTCATCGGGATAGAAAACAGGTTGACCGGGGAAGTTTTTGCTGAAGTTAGAAAAGGTGTGCCGGCGGCTCTTCCCTATGGTCTGGGTGTGCAGACAGGTGCGCTGGAGGAAGCCAGACGTCTTCATGGTCCCTGGGGAACAAGTGATTTATCTCAGGGGGAAACAGACCCAACCGCTCAATTTCCCAGCCAGCATCGTCCCCATCCGGGAACTGAGGTCAGGATTGTCAAGCAAAAAAATGGTGTGGTGATGAAGTACCGGAGCCTGGCTGCTGCAGGCAGAGTTTATCCAGAAGAAACCTATGAACTTTCCGCCACCATAGAAGAATCTACAGGTGCCCTGGTGCTGACAGTTTCAGGTAAAGGCTCAAGTGGTGTTTATGGGGCGGCTCTGGGTGTGGCAAACTTACAGAAAACATTGAAAGCCACAGTTTCCCATATGGGCGGGATGACCTTTGATGAGCAATGGCCTGAGGGTCAATATACCTTAGGTGATGGCGGTCCTTTCCTGGAAGCGCCAGTTATTGCTCTGGAGAGCAAAAAGGGAGCTATTGGTATCTGGGCTCAGGATAATCTCTTCCGACCGAAAAACCTTTTCTGGCAGAATACTACCTCCTCGTTTAATCTTGTCTGGCAGACAAGAAATATTATGCCTTTTGAAATGAGAAAAGAAGCCAGGAGTGTCCAGTGGCGTCTGAACTGTTTCCGTGGTAGCTGGGTGGCAGCTATGGACCCGTACCGGAAATGGTTCCAGAAAACATTTGCTGAAGATATGGCGGAGCGGGCAGCCTGGGCAAAAAGAATCCGGGTAATTATACCGGAAATGCCCATGTCTGAGGAAAGGATGAAAAGGCTGGCTGCAGTTTTTGACCCTTCTACTGTGTTGCTTCATGGCTGGGCAGCAAGAAAACCTGCTTTTGACACGGAACTACCTGACTTTACCCCGCGGGAGGAATTTATCAAAAGTGTAGAAGCCGCACACAGACTTGGTTTTTACACTTCTGCCTATGTGAATGCTGTCTGCGTCAACAAAAGTCCCAGGGTGATGGAAGAATATCAGCTGAAAGATGTAGTCCTTTTAAGGGGGAGACTTTTTGATGACCGAAAGGTTTCCTGGGATGACTATAAAGAGGGAGCGATCATTTATACTGACCCTTTAAGCTCTGCCTGGAGGAAACTGCACGCGCAGCTGATGAAAGAGTTTGTGGAGAAAACAAAGGTGGACAGTCTGTATGAGGACTGTGCTGGAACCTGCGGTGATTTTGGTAATGGCGTGGTGGATAACCTGCAGCCACTTCAGGGGACCTATTACCTCCTGAAAGAAGTGAGAAAGGCAGTGGGACCGAAAATTGCTTTCTCCAGCGAGTATCATGTAGAAAGGACTGCTCCCTTTGTCAACTGGGCTCTGCATGGTACAGCCTGGGGACATGAAGCTTTCCTGAAAAAGAGGGTTGTCCGTGGTAGACCGGTAAACAATTTCCTCTGGGGTCCGGATGTTTTAACCTGGATACATGGAAACAGTGTTGACCTGGCTGATGTTTTAGGTGGCATTATGCCTGTCTCTGATCTATGGCTTCAGGCTACCAGAGGCGAAGGTGCCTACCATGTTTTTCGCGCCAGACTTATGTCGGAAAGGCAGCTTCAAGCCGCTTATCCGGAAACACCATGGCCTGCTGATGTCTTATGTTATTACCGGGACGCTAAGGGAAACTACTATCAGCTGGTGGAACGAAATGGACATATTTTACTGGATGAGAAAGGAAAGGAAGTTTATCGCCGGACCCGGAATCTTACGAAAGTCAAAACATCCCTTTCTCTCAGGGGCTGGCCGGCATATAACCAGGAAGGACCAATCGGGCTTGATAAAAACTGGGAATACTCTCTCCTGCCAGGGCCCAGGAGGGAGACACTGCTTTGTGTGCATGATTTGCCAGAAAGTGTTTATGTGCGCGGTTACAGAGAAGGGGAGGGATTTATTATTTTGAGTCTCGGATTACAGCAGGACGCTGGAAAAACCAGAACTGTCAGGATGGAATATACCCTGCCGGTAAAAGTTCTGCAAACTCTGGTAGAAGGGAAAGAAGTTTCACCGGAGCAAAAAAACAGCAGTTACTTTCTCACTCTTCCCCCAGAAGCCACTATTGTTTTTTTGACTGGCCAGGCACAGAAAGCAGGCAGTGATGGTCTGGTGGGAAACGTGGATGACCAGGGCTACATTGTACCGGCCAGCGGTCCAGGTCTTGTTCTGGAAATGACCAGGGGCAAACTTCTTTCTTCTCCCTTCCGGATACCAGGGCAGGAAAAAAGCTTACCGGGATACCTGGCAGCTACTCCAGCAGGTACCAGACTGGTTTTTGACTATGTGGTGGAAATACCTGACAGGGATAGCGTTTTACGTCTTTATGGTTATCACGTACCGCAGAAGTACGGAGATGGACAGAAAACTCTTATCTGGATTAATGGCCGTCTTGTAATGGAGACAGCAGTCCCTCGTGACGAGGGCAAACTCCACTGCTGGGAGATCCCGCTGGGTGAATTCTGGCACAAACCAGTTCTTATTACCATTGCCAGTGACCCTAATCGGGACAGTAACTGTGATAACCTTCGTTTAAGCAGGCCGTATCTGGTGACTGACCCGAAAGTGAAGGAACCAGGACACAGAATTCTGGACTGACTGGAAAGAAGGCAGGAACCGGCAGGAGCGGAAATGTGTCTAATGATTAAAGCGGAGGATACATGAGGAGAATAATTTCCATAGCAGGTATTTCAGCTCTTATTCTGGCTTTGATATCTCTGGCTGGTCCCAGGGAAAGCGGGTGGAAAAAGGTAGAGGACGCAGTAAATAAAGGTTTACCCAGGACAGCCGTGGAACAACTGGAAATAATTATCCAGCAAGCAATCCGGGAGAAAGCTTACGGGGAAGCGTTAAAAGCTATCTGTAAAAAAATAAGTCTGGAAGCTCTTATCCAGGGAAATAAACCAGAAGAAAAAATTGTGAGAATGCAGGCAGAAATAGCTAAAGCTCCAGAGGAAATGGTGCCTTTAATGGAAGCCATTTTAGCCAACTGGTTCTGGCACTATTTTCAGCAGAACCGCTGGCGTTTTTTTCAACGTACCCAGACTCTGGAACCACCAGGTAAGGATTTCACTACCTGGGACCTGACTACTATTTTGCAAGAGATAAGCCGTCACTTTGAGCGGGCCCTGTCTGCAGAGAAGAAGTTACAGGAAACGCCGGTTACGGTTTATCAGGATTTTCTGATTAAAGGAACGGTTCCTGATAGTTACCGTCCTACGCTCTACGATTTCATTGTCCATAATGCCTTACAGTTTTACACCTCTGGAGAACAGGCAGCATCCAGGCCAGAGGATGACTTTGAACTTTCAGCAGATAGCCCGATTTTTGCCGGGGCAGAAGAATTCCTCCAGTGGAAGGTAAAAACAGAAACTCCTGATTCGCCAGTCTACAAGGCAGTAGTTCTTTATCAGAAACTTTTAGCCTTTCACCAGAAAGATGAAGACAGAAGTGCCTTTCTTGATGCTGATTTACAGCGGCTCAATTTTGCTTATAACCAGTCTTACGGAGAGGAGAAAAAAGAGCGCTACCTGAGAGCTCTGAAACGTTTTGTGGAAAAATGGGCTGATTATGAAATTTCCAGTCTTGCCCGTTACTACTGGGCACGTGTACTGCAGCAGGACAACCAGCTGGTGGATGCGCATCAGGTTGCGAAAGCAGGATATCATGCCTTTCCGGAAAGCGCAGGTGGAAAGTTATGCTACAACCTGATAAAGCAGATAGAAAGTAAGTATGTTTCTATCCAGACAGAAAAAGTCTGGAACCAGCCCTGGCCAAAGATTAAGGTAATTTACCGTAATGTGGACAAGGTTTTCTTCAGAGCAATTCCCTTTGACTTTGAGAAGCGACTGCAGACAGGAGTCTGGAATCCAGAATACCTGAACCACCAGGAAGAAAAGCAAATTATCAGCTGGAAGGCTTTGCAGGAATGGTCCTGTGATTTGCCGCAGACTGCTGATTACCGGGAAAGGGTAGAAGAAGTTAGCGTGCCGGAAAATCTTCCTGCTGGTTTCTATTTCATTTTAGCCAGCCACCATCCTTCTTTTTCTCAAGAAGATAACCAGATTTCTGTTACCTGTGTCTGGGTGAGTCGTCTGGCGGTAGTCTGGCGCACTGCTTCTTCAGAGGCAGCAATGGAAGGTTTTGTACTGACTGCCAGAGAAGGAGAACCTGTCACAGAAGCCACAGTTAAGCTCTGGGAAAGAGATAACTCAGGTAACTGGAAACTTGTTTCTACAGTAAAAACAGACCAGAACGGGTTTTTCCAATTTTCGGAAAAAAGTTACCGCTCCGGGGTGATTGTAATCTCCTGCGGTAATGACATTTTAGCCAGTAGTTTCGGATATGTATCCCGTGGTCAGACTAAAACCGGTTCTGTGTTTGCCGGGACTGTCTTTTTTACTGACCGTTCCCTTTACCGTCCAGGACAGGTTATCAACTATAAGGGCATCTGTTTCCAGGTGGATGGAGAGAAGAATAATTACGAGGTTCTACGCAACCAGAAACTGGTTGTTGTTTTCTCCGATGTCAACGGAAAAGAAATCAGCCGGCAGGAGAAAAAAACAAACGAGTACGGTTCTTTCAGTGGCTGGTTTGTTGCTCCGGTGGGACGGCTCACCGGTCAGATGAGTCTGCAGGTAGAATCTGGTCCACCCGGCAGAGCTTTAGTCAGGGTGGAGGAGTATAAACGGCCCAGGTTTCAGGTAGTTCTTCAAGCACCGGAACAACCAGTAAGGTTGAATAGTACAGTAGTTTTGAAAGGTAAAGCAACAGCCTATACCGGGGCTGCCATTGGTGGTGCGAAGGTGAAATACCGGGTTATCAGAGAACCCTGGTGGCCGGCGTGGTATCGCTGGTACCGCTGGTGGCAGCCACCACCAGCAGGCAGTCAGGAAATATCCCACGGGCTTGTTACCACAGAAAGTGATGGTACTTTCACTATCTCTTTCCCGGCCAAACCTGATTTGTCTATCAGTGAAAAACAAAAGCCTTTCTTCCGCTTTACCATTTATGCTGATGTAACTGATATAACCGGAGAAACAAGGTCAGCACAGAAGACAATTAATGTCGGTTATACCTGTCTGCAGGCAAGTCTCAGTGCCCCGGAGTGGCAGACTGCGGATGAGCCTGTGGAAATAGCTATCAGGACGACCACACTGGACGGTCTGGGTCAGCCAGCAAGCGGTGTGGTTAAGGTTTATCTTCTGAAGAAACCAGATAAGGTTGTCAGGCAACAAATGGGTGGTTTTTTGGGCAGGCATTCAGAAAAGGAAGAAAAGCTTTCGGATCCAAATTCCTGGCCTGTAGAAGAAGTCATTAAGGAGACATCCTTTACTGCTGGCAGTGATGGTTCTGCCAGGGTTAGTTTCCAGTTACCGGCTGGAGCTTACCGGGCTATACTGGAGACTAAAGATGCTTCTGGCGAGCCTGTGACTGCTTTTCTTCCCCTTCTGGTTCTGGATTTGAAAAATAAGAAACTTTCGGTACCTGTTCCCCATATACTTGTGGCTCGTTCCTGGTCAGTAGAAGTGGGGCAAACTTTTCTGGCTGTCTGGGCTACAGGGTATCAAACCGGGAGATCCTATATAGAGCTGGAATGTCAGGGAAAGATTCTGCGTAGCTGGTGGACAGACAGGGAGAGAACCCAGGAAATAATTGAGCAGATGGTCACGGAAGAGATGAGAGGAGGTTTCACTCTAAGGGTAACCTATGTCCGGGAAAACAGGGCTTACCTGGAAAGTAAAGTGGTGGATGTACCTTACAGCAATAAAAATTTGGTTATCCAGTGGGAAAGGTTTGTTTCCAGACTGGAGCCAGGAGCGAAAGAAAAATGGAGTGCGGTCATTTCCGGACCTGATGCCAGTAAGGTCGCAGCGGAAATGGTAGCCACTTTATATGATGCCTCTCTGGATGCCTATCTTGCGCATCTGTGGCCAACTTCTTTTAACCACTATTTCCGGAGGCAACAGCAGCGTTTAAGATGGGTATTTGGGAATTGTATAACCAGTTTTCAGCCTATCGCTGGTTACTGGGCAGTTGGTTACCTGCCAGCAGAATTGAGGTACCGGGAGTTTCCAGAAGAGGTAACAGCAAATCTCTGGGGTTACCAGTATTCCCGACGTGCCAGCGGGATGGTTATGTCAGCTGCTCCTGAGGCAGCTTTGGCTGCAGAAAAAGGGATGGCAGATAAGAATGCTTTCGGCAGGGGTGAAACTATGCCTGAAGAAGCGACAGAGGTAAGGAAGAGACAGGTGGAAACACCTGCTGAAGACCAGGCGGTTTTACCGGAGATAGATTTGTCAGCGGTGATTGCCAGAAAGAATCTTAATGAGACAGCCTTTTTCTTTCCCCACCTTATTTCAGGAAGCGACGGAGTGGTAAAAATAGAATTTACCATGCCAGAAGCACTGACTGAATGGAAGTTCCTTGGTTTTGCCCATGACCAGAAACTGAGAAGCGGTTTTTTAACTGATAAAGTGGTGACAGCCAAAGATTTAATGGTTCAACCGAATCCACCGAGATTTCTGAGGGAGAATGATATTATTGATTTTGTGGTTAAAATCACCAACAACTCACCTACCCGACAGACAGGGAAAGTCAGGCTGAACCTGTCAGAACTTAGAACTTTGAAGTCTGTGGATAAACTTCTCGGTAACATTGTTCCGGAAAAAACTTTTGACCTGGCTTGCCAGGAATCAGTGAGTGTTTCCTGGAGGTTAAAAGTTCCTGAAGGTACGGACTTTTTGATTTACAAAACTGTTGCCAGCACAGGAAGACTTTCTGATGGAGAGGAAGGGTATCTGCCGGTGCTTTCCGGAAAGATACTGGTGGTGGAATCTTTACCTTTACCTGTGAAAGGTCCAGCCCGGAAAAACTTCACCTTCAAAAAGCTTCTTGATGCCAGCAAATCTAATACCTTGAGACATCAAAGCCTGACCCTGCAGATGGTCTCCAACCCGTCCTGGTATGCGGTACTGGCTTTGCCTTACCTGATGGAATACCCTTATGAGTGTGTGGAACAGACCTTTAACCGGCTTTATGCCAATGCTCTGGCACAAACCATTGTCAACTCAGAGGCAAAAATTAGAAGGATTTTTGAACAATGGAGAAGTACGGACATTCTGGATAGTCCTCTGGAGAAGAACCAGGACTTAAAAACTGTTATTCTGGAAGAAACTCCCTGGTTGAGACAGGCTCAGGCAGAAAGTCAGGCCCGACGTAACATAGCCTTGCTTTTTGAGGAAAAGTGCCTGAATGAGGAAACAGAACGTCTATTACAAAAGATAGGTGAGCTACAACTTCCTGATGGTGCCTGGTCCTGGTTTCCTGGTGGCAGACCCAACGATTATATCACCCTTTACATTACTACTGGTTTCGGTCGGTTGAGGCATCTGGGCGTGGACATAGATGTTAAAGTTGCTCTGAAGTCTTTAAATCGGCTGGATAAATGGATAGAAAGAATTTACAGGGAGATTCTCCAGAAAGGCAACAAAAATGATAATCATCTAACGAATACTGTGGCGCTTTATCTTTACGGTCGCAGTTTCTTTCTGAAAGATAAGACGTTTTCACCAGCTGAGAAAGAAGCGATTGATTATTTCCTCTCCCAGGCAAAAAAGTACTGGCTCAGTCTTTCTTCCCGTCAATCCCAGGCACACGTGGCTGTTGCTCTGAAACGTTTTGGTGATAAGGAAACAGCCAGTGCCATCATGAAATCCATCAGGGAGAGAGCAGTAACTGATGAGGAAATGGGTATGTTCTGGCGAGACACAGAGTTTTCCTGGTGGTGGTACCGGGCCCCAATTGAAACCCAGGCGATGATGATTGAAGCTTTTGATGAGGTTTGTGGTGATAAGGAGGCAGTGGAAAACTGTAAAATATGGCTTCTGAAACAGAAACAAACACAGGACTGGAAAACAACCAAGGCCACTGCTGATGCTATCTATGCTCTCCTTTTGAGGGGTACTAACCTTTTAACCTCAGATGTGCTGGTGGAAGTTTCTCTGGGCAATGAGGTAATCAAGCCGGATAAGGTGGAAGCAGGTACTGGTTTTTACCAGCGCAGGTTTATCAGAAACGAGGTGAAACCCGACATGGGCCGGGTAACAGTGAAGAAACTGGACAGCGGTATTGCCTGGGGTGGTTTACACTGGCAATACCTGGAAGAGATTGATAAAGTTAGTGCCTATGAAGGTACGCCTCTAAAGTTGCGCAAAACACTTTTTGTCAGACAGTACACGAAAAAAGGACCGGTTTTGAAACCCGTGGAGGGATTACTTTCCGTGGGTGATGAACTGGTAGTGCGGCTGGAATTAAGAGCGGACAGGGATATGGAATATGTTCATTTAAAGGACCAGAGACCCAGCGGGACCGAACCGGTGGACGTTCTTTCCGGTTATCGTTACCAGGACGGGCTGGCTTATTACCAGTCAACCAGAGATACAGCCAGCCACTTTTTCATTGACTACCTGCCAAAAGGAACTTATGTTTTTGAATATGCTGTCAGGATTCAGCTGGCCGGGGAATACCAGACAGGTCCTGCCAGTATTCAGTGTCTTTATGCCCCTGAATTTAACAGTCATTCGGAAAGTTTTAAACTGGTTGTGAAATAAAGATTTCAGTCATGGGTAAGTTTGAAAGCAAGTTTTTCCAGGTAACAAGCCTGCTGGATGTCTTCAGCTTCTGTCTCCAGGAAAAGATTTCTGGAAGAAAGGGTGGTAAGAACCAGTTCTACCTGGCAGGCGTGGCAGAAGACATAAAGTTTCCGGCCAGCCTTCTGAATCTTCTGAAAAAGTGGAAGCCATCTTTCCACTCCAGAAACAATACGTTTGGGCCCTCGCGGTTGCCACTGGATAACCTGAACTTTCTCACAGGAGACAAGCGCAGGCAGGTGTCTTAAGGCCGGGATACCGTCAAGATGAAAGATGACCCGCCGTATCTTCTGAGAACAAAAATTCAGAGAAGGTAAAACAAATGTTTCAAACAGGGAGGGACTGATGAGGTTGGAGAAATCACACTGCAGTACCGCTGCCTCCTCAGGTGACCACAGGGGTAAAAATCCGGTAGGTTCTACTCCGGAAGACATGATTATGTGGTAGAAATGGTGGTGCAGAAAACAGAAAGCTTCATCTATCGTCAGAAGTACTTTTTTTACCAGGTCCGGACAGTCCATCATTTCCAGACACAATTTTTCTGCACCTAAAAGACTTGCCAGGCAATCCAGCCCGGCTGTCAGCGGCGGCATCATCACCAGACATTTTCCCTTAGCCTGATTACAAATTTTTCTCAGGTGTTGTTCCTGTTTTTTCAGGAGAGGAGAAGAAAAATTTTGCCCAACACTGGCGAGTAATTGCCGGCAGGAAGAATAAACTGGTTTTGTCCAGATGGTCTGGCCATAAATGATTTTAACTCCGAAAAGACAGTCAGGGAAAAGTAATCCGCAACTGCTATCCAGCACAGGCAAAGCATCAGCCAGGTAAAGGGTGTTTTCCAGTTGTGCCAGGCAGCTGGCAACAAGATAGTGACTGTCAGTGAACCTTTTTTCCGGATTATCTGGCGGAAAAAACGCGGGTTTTTTCTTCCCTGGTACGGTGATAGAAAAGAGAACCCGGTCGTAAATCTCACCTGCCCAGAAAGCCAGGTACCTTTTTTTCACCTTTTCCCAGTCAGGTTTCAGTTCCATCTTCAGAGTTATTCTATTTTCTGGCTGAGCTTGCGGTCAAAGTTCGTGGTAGAATAAAACAAGCAGGAAGATAAAATGAAGAAATTTAAGCCAGTAGTGGCTATCACTATGGGTGATGCTGCCGGGATTGGTCCAGAAATTTGTCTGAAGGCAGCCCAGGAAAAAATAGTGAGAAATCTGTGTCATCCTCTCCTCATCGGTGATGCCTGTGTTCTGGAGAAGGTGGCACGTTGCTGTCAGATAAAACCCTTAGATAATGTCATCTCTCTGGAGCAATTTCTTACAGGAGAATCTTGCTTTCCGGCGATTTTAGACTTAAGATTATTGCAGGGAAAAAAAATAAAACCAGGTACCATCCAGTCCTTTTGTGGTTATGCTTCCTTCCTTTACATCAAGACAGCAGTTTCGTTAGCTCTGGCGAAAAAAGTAGCAGCAATTGTGACCGGTCCTATTTGTAAGGAGGCATTACATCGGGCTGGCTACAGGTACCCGGGGCATACTGAAATTCTAACGGAATTGACTGGCGCAAAGAAGGTATGTATGATGCTGGCTTCAGAAAAGATTATCTGCAGTCTGGTGACCACCCATACCAGTCTGGCTAAAGTCTCCGGACTTCTTTCTGTAAGGGATATTGTCAGGGTAATAGAACTTTCCCGAAAAGCTATCCGGCGGTTAAAAGAGAAAGAGCCAGTCCTTGCTGTTTGTGGTCTTAATCCTCATGCCGGGGAGGGAGGAATTTTTGGTACAGAAGAGAAAAAATTTATTCTTCCAGCAATCCGTCAGGCAAGAAGAAAGGGAATCAGGGTTACGGGTCCCTGGCCAGCAGATACTGCTTTCCTTCCTCAAAAGGTAAGGATGACTGATGGTTACATCTGTATGTACCACGACCAGGGGTTGATTCCTTTCAAGATGCTTTCCTTTGAAAAAGGGGTAAACATTACCCTGGGGTTACCGATTGTACGCACTTCCGTGGACCATGGTACTGCCTTTGACCTTGCCTGGAAAGGGAAAGCCTCTCCACTCAGTCTGAGAGAAGCCATCCGTTACGCTGTTTTGCTTTCCGGAAAAACTAAATTGGCCTGCCGCTGAGGATAACTGTACTTCCTGCGGGAAGGGATAAAGATAGAAATTTACCAGAAAAACAAGCTTTTTTCTGTCCTGTCCGGAGAAATGTTTTTTCTGGCCAGGGACTGGCAAGGCGAAAGGTGCCATTTCGCAGGCTGGTAACTTCTATTCTGGTGGTTGTATTTTTTATCCTTTCTGCACTCACCAGGAAACCGCCAGGAGTTCTAATTTTTTTAAAGGAAACTTCTCTCCAACTTTCCGGTGCACCGGAGAAAAGGTAGTGGATACCCCTTCTGGTATGAACCAGAAAATCCATCACAGCCGCAGTTGCTGCCATAGCAGCATCCATCTGCATAACTTCTGTGTTCTCCCCTATCCTGTAAACAGGTTTTTCCACCAGTTCTCTTTTGTAAATCAATGGGTCATGCAATGAGGCATACCCCTGGTTAGTATAAAGTCTCTGCCAGTACTCAATAAGGGCTTCAGCAATTTCTGGACTACCGACCCGGGCATGAATCATAGCTGCCCAGGGAATACACCAGCCAGTCCACAGCCCCATGCCCAGTTGCCACCACCAGTCATAGGTATTGTTGATAACCTGGCGCCAGTAAGCATCATTTAAATCAATCACGTCAAAAGGAACCAGCCCAGCCCAGTGGCTGTGATGACGGTGGCTTTCTTCCAGATCAGTGCCTTCCCAGAGCATGATTTTTTTCTGCCCGTTTTTTTCCCGAACACAGGCGCGGGGAAGATTCTTTTGAATATCTAACCAGAGAGGATTAATTTTTTGTTTCAAAGCCTGGCAGGCACTGACAAGGGCTTCTATCAACCAGTGGATACAGGCTAACTGGAAACTGGAATTGGCTCCCCAGGCATTCATAGAGCTGCCACGGTATTCTGGAGAGACACTGACAGGAAGATACCAGCTTTTACCACGCCTTTTCAGCATAACCTCAAAGACCCGCATGGTGCCTGCCATGAAGGGGAAAGCAACCTCAGCAAGAAAATCTTTCTCTCCACCATAAAGCCAGTAGTCGTACATCATCTTGGCTACCCAGGCAGTACAACCATGGTCAATGGTTCCTGTCCAGAAACCACCCATGGAGATACCCCGGTCATCCACAGCATGAGGCAGGATGTAGCCATCCTTGATACCACAGAAAAGATAAGCGTTATGCTGGAGTCTGTTTCGCCAGGACCAGAGCATCTGGAAAAGTGGTTTCAAATGCTGGAGTTTACCTGCCTGATAGGCTGGAGCATAACAGAGCTGCACATTGATGTTGAAGTGATAGTCTGAAGACCAGGGTGGCATCTGATACTCTTCAATCCATGGTCCCTGCAAGGTAGCGGGAACACCAGTTGGGTTGGTAAAACCAGCAAACCTGTAAAGTCCATAGCGGTAGATAAACTGCAGTTTCTCATTGGGCAGGTTAATCACGGGTGCAGTGGACCAGTATTCTTTCCACCACAAACTATTCTTTCTTCTCAGGGAAGCTAATTTTTTCTCCGGTTTCAGGAATAATGTCTTAGCCCTGGCTACAGCCTCTGCCGGGGACTCAGCCACCGCAGTAGCTACGGAAAGCTGGCAACCCTTGATTTGATAAGCCACACAGTAAGGTGTATCTACTGGTCTCTTCTGCACCCACCCGGAAACACCTTCCGCAGAAAAAAACTCCGGCGGAGTAAAAGAAATGGAAGAAAGGTACTGGCTGAGAAACTCCCAGCTGGCTCTACCAGCAATTTTCACCGGTTTCAGTTCCGGTGCCCACTGAACCACCAGGAGGTTCTGATACAGGGAAAGGTTAAATGTGACAGGCAATAGTTTTCCCTCTCCAGCAAATACTGTTACCTGACCGTTAAAATATTCCACCTGTCCGCTTACCAGGTTCTTTCCTTCCGGCAGGTAAAGTTCCAGCCGGCCGATAGGTAAGACACTGGGACGCTTTGGCTGTCCTGCTGTCGGCGTGGTTTGTTCAAATATCTCACGCAGAGATTTCTCGTCCCCGGTTTCTAAAAGACGCCTTAAAGTGGCAAGATTCATCTCCCTTTTCCATTCCAGACCCCCTCTGTGGTCCCACAAATCTGCCCGGCCAAGGGTAATTTTTAAAACGTTCTCACTTCCCCAGATTAACGCACCCATCGTTCCGTTGCCTAAAGGAATTCCGGTGTGAGTCCTGGGCAGAGGGAAAAACCACCTATCAGAAAAATTTTCTGCCAATGATACCTCCAGGGAAAAAATGTTTACCAGCCACTCTCCTCCGGAAAAACAGCATCATATTTCAAACTTTTACGTGGCTGAGCCATCATCTTTTCTACAGTTTGGCGCCAGACAGCGTAATGAACTGTATCCTTGTGAGCAGCGGTGGCTTCCTGGCTACGGTAAGCCTCTACCAGGAGAAACCTGGTAGGGTTGTCCTGTTGTTGCAGAACATCAAAACGTGCAATTCCTGGTTCCTGCAAACTTTTCCTGGCATTTTCCAGTGTTGCCTTTTTAAACTCCTCAATGTATTCAGGTTTAACCTCAACAGAAACCATTACCACCAGCATGTTTCCTCCCTGGTTAGTTTCTTCCCAGCAATTTCCACTTCAACTCCAGGTAGTACTGAAAGTTTGAGTAGGAGATGTCCGGGGGAATTGTGTGGTCAATATGAGGCAGATATCCGCCCTGTTCTAACAGGACAGGTATTTTGGAATAAAGTTCCTGT
Source organism: uncultured bacterium (assembly GCA_964645405.1). Classification (GTDB taxonomy): domain Bacteria; phylum Ratteibacteria; class UBA8468; order B48-G9; family DSTR01; genus JAMWDF01. Next base: position 30,590 of record CAZYCA010000007.1, read on the forward strand.
TCTATTTCTTTCTTCCCTCTGGTCAGCGCGCGTTTATCCAGGCCACCACAGAAAACTATTCCTTTACCAAACTTTTTCCGCAAACGTACCGGGTTCATACCGGAAGCCTGTTCTAATGGCCAGAAACAGTTGATACCGGCTTCTAACCACAGGGGGATAAGAACTTCAATGTCACCGTCAGAATCCACCCAGAAACTTTTTATTCCTGCCTTCTGTAATCGGTCTATGATGCGGCGGTAATTTTTTAAAAAGAACCGTCGAAAAATCTCCGGGCCAAAAAGAGGTCCGCCTTTGCCGGCGCAATCTTCAAAAAAGTTGAAATAATCAAACTTTACTTCCTGCAGGGCTTTCTCCACCAGAGCCAGGAGAAAATCAGTGGCAAAATCAACCATCTCTTCTACCAGGCAGGGGTCATCATAAAAGAGATAGGAAAGGTTTTCCGTACCTACCCAGGATCTCAACTGGGAGTAAAGACCAAAAGAACCGTTGCCCAGTAAACACAATGGATAATCGCGCTTTTCCCAGCATTTCACCTGCTGGTCCCACCACAGGGGATACCTTATAGGTGTCAGGGGATTAAACCTTTTCTTCATTTCTTCCCAGGATTTTCTATCGGTAACAGGAAACTGCAGGTAATTGTCCATAGAAGCCCTGGTTCCTAAAACTGTACCTTCTTTCAGTGCTCTGGTAATAATTCCATTGCCATGTTGAGCAATAACATACCGGTCAGTCTCTTCCAGGACACGGTATTCAAATTGGGGAAGAGGACCGCAATTAATTCTGGCAAAAGCCCTTCTGTCAATTCTGAAAAAAGGTTCTCCTTCAAACATGTCACCGAAGTAAACTTTATCTACCGGTAAACCCTCTTTTATCCAGCGCTGTTTTGTTTGTCCCCAGAGGCCCAGTTCATAGTTGGGCACCCAGTCTGTAACTTCTCCAGCCATCAGTTGGTGAAAACATTCCAGATAGGTCATGATGTTAACCTTCTTTCATAATTTGCTGGCGTCTGGCAAGAAGCGAGAATTTTTTTTCTGCTATCAGTTGAGCCAGCCTGGCAGCATTTTTGTTTATTCTTTCCAGACTTCTGGCAGGAAACATTTTTACCCATTCCTGGGGGATATCTGCATAGCCGCGCAAAGCACCGGAAAGCATGGCTGCCCTGCCAGCGATGGTGTCAGAATCGCGTCCGATGTTGGTCCCGCCGACCGCGGCTTCCCGGACATGTCCCCGGGCCACCTTGAAAATTGCCAGCGACAACCCCCAGACCTCCAGCGGGTCAATCATGTGATAGAAAAGGCAATGTTTGTAAAGCTCTTCTCTCACAGCCAGCACATCGGTATACTTTTCTGCAATTTCCAGACAAATCTCCAGATAGTGGCGGCAGCTCCTGAAATCTCTCCGGTCAAAAGTAAGAAGCGGGAAATCCGGAGCGACTTTCAGGGCAGTTTCACATACACTTTCTAAAGTCGCCTGTGGTCTTAAAGCTTCAGCAACTGTGGCTGCCATCATGGAAGCACACAAGGCATCCAGTCCGCGCTGGTACATATAGGCAATGGCTAAAGCATCGGTGGAGGCAAAATCTGCATCCGCCAGATGGTAAATACCCACTGGTTCCAGGCACATCACGGTAGAACCAGTGACCACTGACCAGTGACCAACAATTCTTGCATCCCAGCCTTCGCAGATACGGTCATAGGCATGTCCCATACACCAGGTATAAAAGTGGTCGCGGTTAAGTTTTTCTTTCCAGGTACGGCCGAAATCTCTGGCCATCACTGGTCGCCCTGCTGCTTTCAGATAAGTTTCCACCAGAAGCATAGCCATCTGGTTATCATCTTCTCCTTCCAGCCTGGAAGGGTCCAGAATAGTGGTAACACCACCGGGGTATTTCTCTTCTATTTCCCACCAGAATTTTCCTTCCACCGGCGAGCCCATTGCGTTACCAATGGCTCCTGCGAGAAGACAGCCGCGAATTTTTTCTTCCAGAAGACAGGAGTTGTTGATTTTTGTTTCCGCAAGTTGCTTCACCTCAATCAGGATTCTTTTTTCCTCAGAAATTCTTTGCTGGACAATCTCCAGGAAATCCTGCCAGGCGGCTGTTTTTTCTTCCACAGATTTAATCCACTCTGTAGGGAAAACTTCCAGACCATATCTGGCACCGCAGATAGCTCCGGCAATTGTCCCCGCATAGGCAGCCACACCCATAAAATCAGAAGGAAGAATAGCCAGACGGAGTAATTTTTCTGGCTGGTTCAGGTAGTGTGGCAGAAGTATCCCGACAAAGCGAAACGGATTGTAAGCTAACCAAAGACTGGATATTGATGGTTCTGGCTGGTGCCTGCCGTGGTATAAATAAGCAAGGAAATCGTCTGGAGAAAGTCTGGCTGTTGTTTTATATAACCTGTTAAGTTCATAGAAAAGTTGCCGGTTGTGCTCAAAAGCAATTTTCAGGACCAGCTCCATGATACCCTGGCCGTCTATTTCCGAATCAAAAGAGGCAGCAATGGCTGCGGCAGAAAGTCCAGCCCAGTCGGTGGCAATTCTTGGTGAAGCCACAGAAGCAATTTCCACTCCATCCAGGTAGGCGTAGTCCGGATGGCAAAAGTGGTAAGCACCGACAGCCGGCATGGCAGCGCAGAGAAATCCTGCAGGGCAGACCAGCAATCCACTTAAACGCGGATTCATTCCTTCCTTTAAAATTTCCTGCACCGTATGCAGAATATCCCAGCTAATCGTACCAGCACTAATACCCTGATGTTCCTTAAAGACAGCCGCAAAATCTTCCGGGCAGCAGCGGCCTTTTGCTTTGCCATAGGCTTTTACCCCGGCATCTATCAAAGCTACCGGTGAGACCGGCCCCATCCTTTTTGGCTCAGGCTGGTAGTCTGTCAAAATCTTTAAAGGCAGGGAAAAGAAATCTGCTGGTGCGGAAACTTTAAACTGCTGTGGTCTCACTGAACGTGCCCAGCCTAACTGGGCACCGATAGCTGCGCCTATCAGACATCCAGAAAGCCGTTGCTTGGGAGAAATAACTTTCCTGGTCATCATTTCTCCTGTTTAGTTTTTCTCCAGAATGATAAAGGAGGTTACCTCTACTGTCAAGCAAAAATCTTTTCTTCCAGCCTGATGACATACACCCGGCGGTAACCTTCATGACCAGAATCAAAGCAGATCTGTTTTTCATCCCGGCTCCATCTGGGATGCAAATCACATCTTAATTCCCCTTTTGTTAGAGGTGGGCTATAGTAACGACCCAGGATAATTGTTTCTTCTTTCCTGGTATCAAAAATGTTGAGCTGTCTGTATCCGTCAATGGGGTAGGTATCATTAAGAATTAAAGTTTCTGCCTGGTTGTAACTACAGTGCCCATCAACTTTTTGCATTTTCTCGCTTACAGGACGATACCTGCCAGTTTTATCTTCTACTACCCAGAACAGACAGCGTCCCTGCAATCCTGCGTACACCAGTATTTCTTTTTTGTTTTTCCAGCTGAAATGCGAAATATGATAGGTTGGTAACAAATCGCAGAGATTTTCTCCATCCGGGTCAACAGTGAAAAGTCTGGTAAAACCCGGTGTACCTGCACCGGGATTGCTCTTCCACCGACACAGAAAGATAATTCTCCGGCCATCAGGGGAAAACAGTGTGTGGTTGAAACGGCCAGTCATCTGGTGGATATTTTCTTCCTTCCGGTAGTCAAGCATTTTCGCCAGAGGAACAATCAACTGCTCCCTTCCTGTTTCTATATCCAGACTCCACAGCCCATCTTTCTCCGGCCAGTTTTCTTCCCAGACAGGGTCAGGAATGCCTTCGTAACCATAACCAGGTCTCCAGACAGCCAGCCGGGAAAAGTTAAGACTCACTGCTTTTTTACCATCAGGACTGACAGCACTCACCGGCCTGGACAGAATTTTTTCCTGTCCAGAAAAAAGATCTCTGATGCGGGAGACAAAGGTTCCTTCTACCCGGTCGTTGTAAATTATTCTCTGATTTGGCAGCCACTGCAGCATCGCTCCCTGCTGAAAGTTCCAGGCTGCTGTCTGTCCTATCAGTTCCACCTTTCTAAATTTAAGGTCCAGAACGCAGATATCAGCACGGTCATCAGCTGTCGGTGGTCTATTTTCCATTCTTACCCGGTGGAAAAGAAGATACCTTCCAGATTCATCCCAGGGGCATTTATCATGATAGCCGAAAAAACAAATCTCTTTTTCAGGAGTAAGAGCCTCACACAGCATTTTGACCTCCATCAGTCAGTATGTTATTTTATTTTAGCAGTTGAAAGAAAACAAGTAAGCAGTAAACTTTTCTTTCAGGTGCACCAGGTTTTAACCTGACGGGGAGGAGGAGATGAAGATGTTCTGCCGGCAGTGCGAGCAGACAGCTGGTGGGAAAGCATGTACTTTGTCTGGCGTCTGCGGGAAAACCGCAGAAGCAGCAGTTTTGATGGACCTTCTGATATACGGACTTAAAGGTCTGGGACTTTACGGGAAGATGCTGGACGAAATGGGTGTTCAGGATAAGGAGATAGACCGTTTCGTGATGGAAGGTCTTTTTACCACCGTGACCAACGTAAACTTTGATTCCAACCGGCTCCGGCAGATGATTTATGAGTGTTTTGAATACAGGAAAAAGGCGGAGAAAATTTTTCAGGAAAACTATGGAAAACAGGAAGGAAAAGATTTTACAGGAAAACTGCCGGAAGTTGCCTTCTGGCAGCCTGCCGGGAATGAATCCGGGTTACTTCAGCAGTGGGAAAAAGTAAACATTCTTGCGTCTGGCAGAGAGGAGAATGTGCAGAGTCTGCAAGAACTTTTTCTCTACGGATTGAAAGGAATGGCAGCCTACGCTGACCATTCCTTTCTCCTGGGACTGGAAGACAAAGCAGTCACAAGCTTTTTTTATAAGGGACTGGCAGCTCTGGCGGAAGATAAACTTGACCTGGCAGGTTGGTTAGAAATAAATATGGAATTAGGACGGGTAAATTTAGCCTGCATGGAAATGCTGGATAAGGCTCATAGACAGCATTTCGGTACTCCTGAACCCACAAGAGTTTCTCTGGGTGTGGTGAGAGGTCCGGCGATAGTTATTTCCGGGCATGACCTGCTTGATCTGCAGCAATTACTTTCCCAGGCAGAAAAGAGAAATGTGAACGTTTATACGCATGGAGAGATGCTCCCGGCTCATGGTTATCCAGGTCTGAAGAAATACAAGAATCTTGTTGGGCATTATGGAACCGCCTGGCAGAATCAGCAGAAGGAGTTCAGTGAATTCCCAGGAGCCATTCTGATGACTACTAACTGTCTGCAAAAACCGCCTGCTTCTTACCAGGATAGAATCTTTACTACAGGTCTGGTAGGCTGGCCCGGGGTCAAGCATATTTCCTCTGATAAAGGGGAAAAAGATTTTTCTCCTGTGATTGAAAAAGCGCTGGAAGTCAGAGGCTTTCCTGAAGATAGACCGGGGAAAATGCTTTTAGTCGGCTTCGGTCATCAGGCAGTTTTGGGGATGGCGGATAAAATTGTGGAGAAGGTAAAATCTGGAAAGATAAGGCACTTTTTTCTTATCGGAGGGTGTGATGGTGCCAGGCCTGGCAGAAACTATTACCAGGAATTTGCTCGTCTGGTACCCGAAGACTGCTTAATCTTGACTCTGGCCTGCGGAAAATATCGTTTTAATACTCTGGAGTTCGGGCAGATTGAGAACATCCCCAGATTGCTGGACTGTGGTCAGTGTAATGATTCTTATACTGCGATAAGGATAGCGGTGGAACTGGCTAAAGTCTTCCAGTGTGATGTGAATCGTCTACCACTTTCTTTAATTCTTTCCTGGTATGAACAGAAGGCAGTGGCTATCTTAGTCACACTTCTTTCCCTGGGTATAAGAAACATCAGGATTGGACCATCATTGCCTGCCTTTATTTCTCCTGGTGTGCTGAAAGTCCTCCAGGAAAAATTTAACCTTAAACCTATTACTTCGGCAGAAAAAGACCTTCAGGAAATACTGGGAAAAGAAGAAAAATAAGGTACAGGAAGAAATGATGGAATCACTGGAAATGGTAGCCATGCCAGAAAAGTTAGCAGCAGTTGTGGAATACCAGCGAGGCAATATCGTTAGCAGAACTGTCCTTGATAAGAAATCCGGCAGTATCACTGTTTTTGCCTTTGATAAAGGGCAGGGACTGGGTGAGCATACCGCACCCTTTGACGCTTTAGTTTATATTTTGAAAGGGAAAGCCAGGATTACCGTTTCCGGCAAAGTTTTTTCCCTGAAGGCAGGAGAAATACTGCTTATGCCGGCAAACAAACCACATGGTGTGGAAGCCACCAGCAGGATGAAAATGATGCTGGTGATGATTAAATCAGCCAGCAGGGTTAAAAAGCAGTACTAAACGGGTTTACGGCATGAAAACAGAAGGTAACCACGTAGCCAGCTGGGGAAATATAAAGACTAAAACAGCCCCGGCTATCAGACTGATAAGGAAGGGAAAAACTCCCCGGTAGATATTGATAAATGGTTCCCTGGTTATATTTTTCACGACAAACACATTAATTGCCACCGGAGGAATAACCACGCCAATCATTACTGTGATTCCAATGATAATGCCAAACCAGATAGGATGGAAACCAAGTTGCTTTACGGCCGGGTAGAAAATCGGTGTGGCTAAGACCATGAATGCCAGGTCATCAATGAAAGATCCTCCAATCAGGTAGATAAAGCAAATAAGGACCATAATCAGCCAGTTAGGTAGAGGAAGAGAAACTACCCAGTCTGCAGCTATCATGGGAATTTTGGTGACAGCGAGGAAATGACCCAGGATAGTGGAACCGGCAATGAGCATCAGTACCATACAGGCAGTCCGGAGAGATTCAGCCACAGATTTAATGTAGCCTTTAAGATCAAGCTGCCTGCGGCAGACAGCCAGTAAAAGAACTGCCAGCGTCCCAACACTTCCTGCTTCTGTGGGAGTAAAAAATCCTTTCATCAATCCACCGATAACCAGAAGAAAGATGAAACCAACGAAAAAGAATTCCGGTAGTGACAGAAGCCTTTGCTTCCAGGTTGATTTTTCTCCTCTGGGACCAAGGTTGGGGTTGAGCCGGCACCAGAAAGCAATCACCAGAAGGAAGAAAAAGGCAATCAATAAACCAGGAAGGAGACCCGCAAGAAAAAGTTTGCCGATAGACTGTTCGGTAATGACACCAAAGACAATAAGGGTAACACTTGGTGGCATCAGTATTCCCAGAGTTCCCACCGTTGCCACCACACCGGTAGAAAGTTTCCTGTCATACCGGTAATGGTCCATTTCCGGAACAGCCACACTGGCAAAAGTAGCAGCTGTAGCCGGAGAAGAACCGCAGATGGCTTTGAAAGCAGTGGCACCGGCAACTGTCGCCATAGCCAGTCCTCCAGGGATATGACCCAGGAAGCGGTAGGCAGTGTGATAAAGACGTCTGGCAATGCCTGCATTGTAGGCAATCTGACCCATAAGGATAAACAGGGGAATAACGGTATAGCCGTAAGAAGAAAAAACCTCAAAAAGGTCTCGGGCTAAAAGGTCCAGACCAGCAGGGAAGGAACGCACCAGACTGAAGCCGAGAAAACCTACCAGAGCCATGGCAAAACCCAGCTCTATCCCGGTAGGGAAAAGCAACAGTAATACCAGCAAACCTAAAATACCCAAATTTACGCTACTCATATTCCCCCAGATGGATTTTGACCAGATCACTTATTAACACCAGACAGACCAGCCAGCAGGCTACAGCCAGAGCCCAGGCAACTGGATAGAAAGGTAACTGCAGTGTCAGGGAAACCTCGCCTATCCTTTTTAAATCATTCCCGTAAGACAGTAACCGCCAGCCAAAAACAAGGAAAAGAATCAGACTGACAATTCTGGTTAATGTATTTGTTATCCGGGCAGGCGTCTCTGGTAGATGCGCCAGCAGGAAATCCACAAAGACATGTCCCCGACACCAGCAAGTATATGGAAGAGCCAGACCAATGGCTAAAGCGCCAGAAAAACCTACCAGTTCATATGTACCGACGATAGGATGCTTGAAACCCCGCAGAATGACATCCAGAACAGTTAAAAGCATCAGGAAAGTTAAACTGATACCGCCCAGCACATTAAATATCTGCGCAGTTTTCTGAACCAGATGAAGGAACTTTTTCACCTCATTTCCTTTGCTTATTTGCTTTTCTTTAACTCCTCCAGACAGAATTTTAAAGCTTCCTCCCCGGGCAGACCCTTTTCTTTCATATTCTTGACATATTCTTCCAGTATTGGTTTGACCGCCGTTTGCCATCTCTGGTCTTCGCCGGCAGTAAGGGTGACAAACTTATTGCCAAGATTAGCAGCAAAAAGGCGTCCTGATTTATCAATTTCGTCCCAGACCTGGCCAGTCTTATCAATCCATTCCTGGTTCACTTTTTCTATGGTTTTCTGGATATCTACCGGCAGGGAGTTCCATTTTTCCTTATTCATCACCACAAAAAAGCCTGTGGTATAAGCCACTGCCCGGGAGAAAGTAGTAGAACGTACTACTTCGCCCCATTTCCAGCCTTCCAGGGCTTCCATTGGTGCCAGGGACCCGTCTACCACACCCCGGCTTAAAGCATCGTAAGTTTCTCCCATGGGCATAGCTACAGGAACAGCACCAAGAGAAGAAACTATTTTCGCAGCCAGTCCTGTACATCTTATTTTCAACCCCTTCAAATCTTCCAGACTGCTGACAGGTTTCTTGGTATGCAAAAGACCCGGTCCGTGGGCGTGCAGGTACATAACCTTCACCGTGCTGAATTCCTCAGGTTGAAATTTCCTGTAAAAGCTATTAATAAGACGGGTTGCCTGCAATCCAGTTTTGTACCCGACAGGTAAATCAATGACTTCAGAGAGGGGAAAACGTCCTCTGGTGTAAGCCAGAACAGACATACCTAAATCAGAAAGTCCTTTTTCTACACCGTCATAACATTTGTTGGCTGGAGTAAGGGTACCACCGGGGAAAATAGTAATTTTAACTTTACCGGCAGTTCTTTTTTCAATTTCTTTCGCCCATTCTGTAGCTAATACTGTTTGTTTGTGCGTGGCTGGGAAAAAGATAGAGTAGGTAAGTTCAACAGTCTTTTCCTGGGAGAAAGACCTGGATGTCTGGAAGAAAAAAAATGCTAAAAAAAAACTCACCAGAAACATTTTCTTTTTTCTCATTTTTTCCTCCGTTCCCAATTTCTTTACGTTCCCTTCTTTGGTGAAGCTTTCCGTTTTTCCTTTCTCACCCCCTGTTAGTTTGTTTATTCTAACCAATATTCAGGTAAAAGGCAAGGATTTTTTTCGCCAGTATTTCCAGGGATCATTTTTTTCCTGGATGCTGATTTTCCCTGGCTGACAGCAGGAACTAAAATCAAGACGGATTAACCTGTAGTCATGCGCGGCAATTTCCAGAGTTAAGGGAAGCAAATCTTTATTTTTCTCCAGAGAATTGATAACTTCATCTGTTTCCACATCTTTCACTACCACCGGTAGTTTTACACCCAGTCCTTTAACATTCAGGTAAATCTTCACCGTACAATTCTCTGTAGACAAATTGGCTGCCAGCAACTGGACCTTTTCACCTGCTATCCAGAGAGAAGCTTTAACTTGCTGCTGGTCAGTAAAAACACGTCCATATTCGTCCCAGTAGCCAATAAACGTGACACTTTCCCTTTTTCCGATACCTGGTTGCGGACCATTAAGGTGGTTATGTAAACCAGCTAAAGCCGCGGCTGAACGTTCCATTCTTCTTTTAGTTTTCTCATCAGCAGTATCAGCAAGGGTGTATCTATCAATGGAACTAACCCATAATCCCAGCTGCCGGGCTGTCCCTTCTGCGGCATATAAATCCAGTGGCCGTAAATCAATAAAATCTTTCTGCGTGCCATCATCCCTTACCAGTTTCGGGCCTGGCCAGAGCCACTCAAAATTCAGTAAGGAGTAACCAAAACTGTAGAAGGGGATTCCCAGATGGTTAGTAGAGTGGATGACCATGTAATCCGGTTGCTCCCTTATATCCTGCCACATGGTCGCTACTCTTTTGAAAAGTTGACGGCTTTTCAGAATGTCAAAGGTAGGGATGACCTTACCTTCGGCATCAAGATAAGCAGTTTTATTTTCCAGCATGGGTAACCCTGGACCAATTCCTGTGATGTCCCAGTAAGTACCGGCCAGACGTGTTTTCTTCACCATTTCTGCAATGTAATAAACCAGCATATCAATACGGCTATCAGTCAGGCTGCGGTTCACTGCTCTGGAGTATATTCCAGAAAACCGTTTGTTGTCTCCAGGATAACTGGGTGCTGGTTGGCTACCACCCCATTCATAATCAAAGACCTCCAGTTCCGGTAAGGCTGCTCCCAGTTCGTGTTTGTTAAAGTAAAGGCGAACCCCTTCACTATTCCTGCCGAGTTGTTCCAGCATTCTGTCTGCCAGCTGGTAATCAAAATTTTTGGGATAAGGAGCGTACATATGGTCTCCAAAAACGGTTTGATTATCAGCTCCTAACCAGTTAACCGCCCGGGTAAAGATATTTTTTATTGGTAAGAGAGGTTTTACTGGTGTTGCCATCATCCCCAGGCTGATAGTTCTGGGGGCATCAAGCCAGACAGGTTTGTTAATAATATTCAGGACAATTGCAACTTCCCCGGCGTTCCTGACAATTTCCAGAGCAGGTTTTTCCGGGCAAGAAAACCAGTTTTCATCTGAATCAGCAAACCAGGAAAGCCCCCTTTCTGGTCTGCCAATCCAGATGTGTGGACTGAAACCACCTGGCCGACCATAGTGTTTAGTCTGTAAGCTATGGAAAACAGTTCCTTGTCCTTCCGGGATAGCACCGGAAAAGTTGGTCCGTGCCCAGTGCGATTGAAAATGCATCAGCTGGGCGGTGTGTTCGCTGAGAGGGATAATTAACTGAAGTTGCTCCACCTTTATTCTCCGGGAGGGCGAAAAACTGATTTCCCACCAGCAGAACCCGTCATACTCTGCTTTCCCGGTGACATGGAAGGTGAGAAACTTTTCTGCTTTTCCTTTCCCGGACCAGCTAACAGTATCAGGAGATTTCTCCAGGAAAATAAGCCTGCCTGATGGTTTGGACTGGCTTTTCTTTCCTTCAGCAGACAGAGAGAAATGGACAGGTCTGGTCAAAATTTCCTTTCCCTGACTGATAATACTGGCAGGTAAACCTGAACCATCCAGGGTGTAATCCCGACCCCAGACAGAAACGGTTTGTTTTCTTACCAGGATAGGTATCCAGGGTTTTATAACCCTTTTAGTCAGGCCAAGATTGTTGTGTTCCCAGGGGAAAACCTTTCTTCTGTAAGTCACTTCTTTTACCCCGAGTAACTGGCCGTAAGAATCAAAAAGTTGAGCACAAACAGTGTAAGTACCTTCAGGGAAACCAGGGATAGGTATTTCCACTTCCTGGCAGCTACCTTCTTCTACCACAATTTTCTTTTCTGCCTGCCAGGACCGGTTGGAACTGACCTTGATTTCCACACTGGCAGTTTTTTCCTTCAGAACTCCAGGAGAAAAAATTGGTTTGACTTTTACCTTCTCCCAGTAAGGGAAAAAAGACGCCTGCAGTTTCCAGGAACCAGATACTTCTCCATGCACCAGTCTTTTTCCCCATTCCTCCACCTCCCCGGGATTAAAAGGTTTCACAGGAATTTCTGCCTGGTAAAGAAGGCGGTTTTTTGGTTTTTCCACCAGCTGAAGACTGAGGCAAGCCGCCTTATCAAGGGGGAATTGCTCCTGGATTTCTATTCTCACCAGCGTATCAGGTTTTAAACTCATACTTTTTTCTGTAGAAAACAACACGCTTTTGTTTTCGTCCCTTATTTCCAGAAGCAACTGGATTATCTGTCCGCGTGGTTTTCCTCCTGTTTGCCGGGGTAAGATATCATCAGGCGTCTCCCTGGGGAAAGCTGATTTTTCTTCGTATTCCTTTCCAGTAATTACTAAAGAAAGTTTCCCCCGGGTTATCTCTGGGTCAATCTGTATGGAAAACCCGGGTGCTTGCTCCAGAAAACAGGCACTGGCAGTATCATGGGGCCGGCGTATCAGTCCTGTGTACTGCAGCGGGAAAACCCAGACTCTGGAGAAATTAATTTTCCAGATAGCGCCATTTTTTACCCTGAAATGACCGAACTGGGCTAACCTGGTTCGCAATTCCATCTGCCAGCCATTTTCGTCGCTTGTCGTTCGGTAGTCCCACTCTCCTGCAAAACTCTGGTGCTGACCGTCATGGATTTTTTCATCCAGAAGATGGCCAGCCGCATCAGCTATCAGGTAAAAGGCTCCCCGGACATGTTCATCAGGAGGGACTATCTTCAGCTCTATGCGGTCATTACCGGCAAAATCAGTATAGGACTGATAGGCTAACCCGGGAACAACCTGGGGCAAAGTTTTTGCCGGGATGGCTGGAGATTGCATCCCTGCGTAGAGCCATTCGCCGTCTGAAATAAAATACAGTTTGACCTGTCTCTGGCTGAAACTTTCTGTATCTAACGCCACCAGGCCGTTAATCTGGGTGGCTACCTCCCACTCACCTTTCTTGATAAGCCCATCAATCACTGGCAGTAGTTCTGCATCTTTAACAAGCGGTATACACAGAAATTTCAAATCGGCAAAAACAACCTGCCCGGGAAAGAAAAATGCAAGTACCAGGCAGGCGGCTAAAATTTTTTTCCTGTCAGCCAGCGTCATAATCGGTTAAAACCCGGTACCAGATATTTCTATACCTGACCAGATCTCCATGGTCCTGAAGTTTCAGCGGACCAACTGGTGGATGGGCAGTGTAGGGAAGTATCTGCCGGTGTGTGGTCGGTCCTATGAGTTCCTTATCATGATGGATAACAATACCATTCATCAAAACTGTTACCCTGGCCGGGGAAACCAGTTTCTCCCCTTGAAACCGGGGAGCAATCCAGATAATGTCGTAGGTCTGCCACTGACCTGGAGCCCGGCAGGCGCTTACCAGTGGCGGACACTGACCATAGATAGCACCAACCCAGCCATCAGCATAGGTGGGATTTTCATAACAATCCAGAACCTGAATTTCGTATCGTCCCATAAGGAAAACACCGCTGTTGCCTCTTCCCTGGCTTTCTCCCTTGATGACGGCTGGTTCCATCCACTCTAAGTGTAACTGGCAATCACCAAACTGCTGTTTTGTCTGAATATCTCCTGTCCCGGGTACTACTTCCATGTAACCATTTTCTACTTTCCATCCGGCAGCGCCACCTTCTTTTCCTGTCCAGTTAGACAAATCCTTTCCGTCGAACAGAACAATAGCATCTGACGGTGCTTTACCCGGGGTTTCCTGTGTGCTGAATGTTCCCGGAAAAACCACTCTCGGGTGAGGTCTCTGACGGTCGTGAACCCGATACTTGCTGTTAGGAAGATACGGTGTATCATCATATCCTGGTCTTTCTCCTGCCATTTTCTCCTCCCTGTTAAGTTTTTGGTTCTGCCAGAGTTGGCTATGTTTTAAGTAGTTTTTCTCTCTCCCCTGTATCTGTTGCCTGACATTTTTTATGACGGTGGTAAAAACTTTACTCTTAAAACTGGCCGGCCGTACTTATCAGGGTCTGAAAGGTCCCGGTAAGACCACTCCGTGAAGGGCCAGGTTAAATCAGGAAGTGCTCCCTGAAGTTTCTGGCTGACATCTAATCCGGTTTCCGGCAGGTCAGCCCTTTTGAAATCAAACCAGCGGTAGCAGACAACCCCTTTAGACTGAAAACGGTAGAAAAACAACCGCAGGGTCACTTCACTTTCCTCAAATTCCGGAACTTCAATTTCCTGGGAGACAGTTTTTTCCTTTTCCGTAAATTGATTCACCAGGCAGGTGACATCTTTTATCTCATTATCTTTTTTCCCTTTCATCTTTCCAGTGAATCGGGCTAAAACCAGGCTGTTTCCCCCTTCTTTAGCCCAGCCAGTGACAGAAAGAAGGTATTTTTTCCCTGGCTGAACCGGGACTGCTGTAGTGGTGTAAACAGTGTAGCCAGTCTTAAATACTCCAGGTCCATCAGGAGTTGTAGGAAAAGTTTTCACCTTTTCTTCAAATAAGGAAACCGGGAAAATGGTGGCTTTAGGTCCAGGTCCGATAATCAGTTTCTCATCTGTTTGCAGGCATCCCCTGTAGAGAGCACTGCGGGTTCCCTGAACCAGTTCCGGGTTTAAGAGAGGCTGGAAGGCTAAAAGTTCAGCCACAGCTGGAATACTCTGATAACGATGGGTATAAAGCGGTTCCACCCATCTTTGCCCTGAGCGGTGTATATATCCTGGTTGAAAGGAAGGGATGGATTGACTTTTTTCTCCTGCTGTGACTTCCTGTCTGATTTTCCCGGAAGCAGTTAAAACAACTTTTATCGGGCTGGAAGGAGAAACATCCGGATTATCCACTTCTGATTGCACCCACCAGTCTGCCATTCTGGCTGATTGAGGCTGGATGTTTCCTATTTTCAGTGTGGGAGAGGCATTGTTGGTTACAGGGATGATTAAACCTTTTGGCAAAGAAAGACTGACTGTGACATCTTCCAGGACAGCTGGCTCTCTTTTTCCGCCATACCAGGAAGCATCACGCTGGTTGAAGATATGTACCTGAAAATGGGCAAACTCACCTTTCTTTAAGTCTTTCAAATCATAATGGAGTTGTACCTGCGCAGTTAAATTGCGATTCACCACGTCCAGACCAATATTATTTGTCCAGGCGAAATATCTGATGTGGTCAGTAATTGTCCAGTAACTATCTTCATCCTGATACTCCAGCTGGTTCCAGGCTTTTTGCTTGCGGCCATGAGTGGGAAAAAGAAAGGTTCCCACATTGCCCGGATTTTCCCATCTGGCAAGTTTCACCATCTCCTCAAAACGGCACAGCCTCATACCTGGTGGCATGGAGGTTTGACTGAACATCAGACACTTGTATTTGTTAACCATAGACTGTGTTTGATTTTCCCAGATTGTCGGGTTGTTGGGATAACCAAAGATACCGTCACAGACACCAGGTTTCAGGATGTCTTTATACCGAATGGGTACAACCTGCAGAGATTTTCCCTGAGTAAAGGGCAAATCCAGATGGTCCAGTGTGTAATAACCGGTAGCCTGGTAGTAAAAAACAGGTTTGCCGCCACTGGCTTGCTTGATGGTACGATTGATTTCACTGATTACCTGGCAGTACTTTTTCCCCCACCAGAGTCTGTGTTTCTGGCTGCTCCAGTCTATTGGTTCGCCTAACTCTGCTTCAATCTCTTTTTGAAATCTTTTCATGTCCCAGGGCAAAGGGTCACCCTTTTTCCAGTGAGGAGAAAACCCACCACCGGTAAAATGTCCCGGGAGTTCCTCCAGAAAACAGCAGCCGTAAACATTTTCTGGACGGCTGACACCTTTCAGGACAAGTTCCACCTGCCGCCTGGCTTCTGTTAGAAGTTTTTCCTTTACTCCTGGCTGGTAAAGGTAATGGAAAAGAGTAGCCTGGTACCTGTTTTCCGGACAATCACCCAGTCCTCCTATTGGCCAGACCCTGATGAGAAACTTGTGTTTCGGATTAAGCTTCAGTATTTCGTTAAGGCCTTGCACAGTTCTTTCATCAGCCGGAATGTTTCCAAAACAAATCATATGCCAGTCAAACCTGGCTGCATCTAAACCTTCTCCACCATATAAACCCCAGCCTAATTCCCAGTAATGATTTTGACAGAAGATTTTCCCGGCAAAAAACAGGCTGAGCAAAAATACTACCGCCACCAGAAGCATTTTTCTGAAAAGCATAGTTACCCCCTGTAAAAAATTTTTGCCTCCTTTAGCAGTAGTATACCAGAATTTTAACTTTACCGAAACCGATTGTGAGAGAGCCGACTTGACAGATGTGGATAAACATGTTAATCTTTGGGCAAAATAGGGGGTGATTAATGAAAGGGAAGAAAGCAGGCTTTACGTTGATTGAGTTGCTGGTCGTCATAGCCATCATTGCAGTTTTAGCAGCGATGCTACTTCCAGCGCTTGCCAGAGCCAGGGATAAAGCCAGACAGGCAACCTGCCTGAACAACATGAAACAAATTGGTGTGGCTTTCTATATGTATGCTCAGGACTATAATGAATGGCTTCCCTGGAATGATGTCTGGGGTAGCAATGCAGGCTGGGAAGGTTGTCTTACGGATAACAATATGTATTTGAACATGGATGATGGAGACCCGCTTCCTTACCGGGGACACGTAATGTACAGAAAACTTCACGGTGTAGTTTTCTGTCCAGCCACAGAGAATAAGGTTAACTGGACAGCCAGTGCTCAGAATTCTTACCGGGACTGGCCACACCTCTGGAGTTCTCTTATGAGATACGGTCGTTCTACTTATGGTATGAATGCGGTCCACCAGTATACCATCCGTGGTGATGGTCCCAGCCGGCAGAATTTTGCTCAAAAACCGTGCAAACTGGGGAAAATTTTTAAGCCTGACCTCAGGGCATTGCTGGCTGATGTTAAACCCTGGGATAACTATTTTAACGGTCATGCAACAGACCATGCCCTCAGTTTCCCTCATGCAAATATCTGTAATATTCTTTTTGCTGATGGTCATGTCCAGCCGCTTCTACGCAACCAGTGGAAGACAGATAACACCAATTGCTGGTATATTGGGGGAGGGAGTGCTTACCCGGATTATCCTGGTGTTTGGCCCTACACAGCGCCCTGTCCATGAAAATCAAAAGCAGCAAAAATTTTCTGATTCTGGCCGTTGTCTCGTTTTTCCTTTTTTCCCTGACGACTGACCCTGCTGCCAGAGTTAAAATTGCCTGGAATCAGAGTCAATTTCCTCAGGCTGGTCTTCCTCTGATAGATAAGGTTCCGGTGATTGACGGAAATTTTCAGCAGCAGGAATGGTCTCAGGCATTAGCTTTTACCGGTCTTTATTCCAGATGGGCTTATATCCTGCCAGCAGCCATGCAGGGCTGGGTTTACCTGGGCTATGATGAGAAGAATCTCTACATTGGACTTCGTTCTCTCTTTCCTCCAGGGGGTGAAAAAGGACTGAAAGCCAGAACTACCCAGCATGATGCTGCGGAGAAAATTGAAGGAGAAGACCACTGGACCTTAGTTTTTCTTCTCCCGAAGGCTAATTACAGATTTCATATCAACGCTTTAGGAGCTTACAGCGACCAGTGTATCAGACCTGAAGACCGGGGTAAACCCTATCACCAGGTAGGGCTGGAATGGGAAAGCAGGGCGGTAGTTAAGGCAGGAAAAAGTGAGAATACCTGGGACATTGAAATGGCTATTCCTTTTTCTTCCTTTTCTCTGGAGAAGGCACCAGAAGACGGGACAACCTGGCGGGCGCTTTTTATCAGAGAAAGAACCTGGCCCGGGCTGGGGAGTGCGGCTTACGGGGAGTGGAATGGTGCGGTAGAGTATATGCCGTCTGATGCAGGGCTTCTTATTTTTTCCGGGAAGGTGCCAGCCTTTCAACTGCTGGAAACAGGAGATTTAAGGGGAATGAAGGCGGAGCCTGTTTTTCAGTTTACCAATCCCTGGAGTGAGAAAAAATCAGTTTCTTTACAACTTACGATAGAAAGCGGCAGCCAGATTCTTTTTGCAGAAAAGAAAGAAATAGAGCTGGTTGCAGGAGAGAGTAAACTGGTGAAAATCAGTCCTCAGGAGATTAAACTTCAGGAAGGATGGAGCGGTCGTTTCTGTGTGGAAGCCAGCAGTGAAAAGGACCACCTTTATAGCCAGATGCTTCAGTTTTATCCGGTGACTCCTAAGGAGTACCGGAGACTGGCTCACTGGCCTTACGGGACCTGGCCCTATGATTCACCCTTAAAAGAAATCTGGGAATTAGGTTGCGCTCATTATCCGTATTTCCAGTCCATGGATGTCTGGGTGAACACAGATTATTCCTTCCTGCCTGAAGTTACCCGCAAGGCTTATAGCTGCCAGGTGAAACTGGAAAAAACAGGGGAAGGAAAAATTATTCGTCAGGAAACTATCATACTGGAAAAAGGAAAAGGACGCTGCCACTGGGAGAACCTTTTTCTGCAGGAAGGGAACTATCAAGTTACGGGTCAACTTCTTAATAAGGAAGGGATACCCATCGGGCAGGTGCTGAAACAGGAGTTTGTCCGGAAAGTTTATCCCTGGGAACATAACCGGCTGGGTATCACAGAAAAAGTCTATGCTCCTTTCCGGCCAATAAAGGTGGACCGAAGCAAGAAAATACTTTCACCCTGGGGCAGAGAATACCACCTTGGCACACTTGGTCTTGTCTCCAGAATTACCACCACCGAAGAAACTGAAATTCCTGCTTTTAATATCTGTGGACCAATCAGGCTGGAGGTCACCAGAGACGGAGAAGTGAAAACAGTTTCTGGCAGTACGGAAATTGTCAGTGTAGCGGAAGGCAGAGTACAGCTGCAGGGAAAGGGACAGTGGGAAAACCTAAAATTTACCGTAGAAAGTTTTTTAAGGTATGATGGCTGGTATCAGGTAAATCTGACAGTTGACCCGTGGAAAACACAGCAGGTGGAAAAACTGGAACTGGTAATACCTCTGGGTAGTTACCCGGATACCCTTTATGGATATCGGACCAACTGGTTTTATGGTGCTTTGCCAGCTGGTGCGTTAATCTGGAGCAACCTTTCTGAAAAGAAAGAGAATCTTTTCACACCAGCCATTGGTATAGGAAACGGTGATGTCAGTTTGTGGTGGTATGCGGACAGTGATGGAGAATGGCTTCTGGATTACTCCCTGCCATCCCAGTTAATCACCAGGGACCCTGATGGTATCAATCTCCGTCTGCGTTTTGTGAATACTGCTGTGGAAGTGAAAAAACCGCTGGCGGTAAGTTTTGCTTTGCTGGCTGCCCCGGTAAAGCCTGATTTACCTGACAGAAGGAAAAGAGAATGGGGAGAAATCTTCTGGAAACTTCAGGATACAGGAGGTTATGGTTACTGGGGTAATGGAGTGGATTCCATCACCCCGGGGTATCAGGAGAGTGATTACCAGAGGTTAAAGGAAGCCATAGAAAAGTGGAAGAAGGCTTTTTTACCGCAGCAAGCACCTTCAGATGTTTGCCTTATCCTTTACAATTCCGGACACATGCTCGGTCAGGCTATGGAAGAATTTGAGAGTTTCTCCGGTGAGTGGTGTGGCCAGACACCTGTGGAACCAACTCCGGAGTATAAAGACTCTGATGTTCACGCTCAGGTGCCCTGGCACAGGGCTGACATCCTGCGGCAGGACTGGCGCAGTCAGCCCAAAAAACTTGGTCCCACTGTGGCTGATCTGGTGCAGAGTAATGTTGACTGTCGTCTCTGGTATTATCAGAAAAATTGTGAAAAGTTAGGTATCAATGGTTACTGGTTTGACAATCAACCCATCTGGCCCGGTACAAATGTTTCCACAGGTCGTGCCTATGTAACTTCTGAAGGAAAAATCAGACCCAACTACTGTGTCTTCGCCCGGGACCAGCTTTTCTGGAGACTTTTTAATTTAACCAGGGAACTGGGATATGAATCATGTAACTTAATCAGTCTTGCGCCTGTTTTTTCTACCGCTGGCTGGGTCTGGAATATTGAAATGGATGCTTACATCTATCGTCACGGTGGAGACCTTTTTGAAACCCTGGAACAGAGACGGCATTACGATATTGTTTCCAGAGTAATTGATGTAGACCCAACACCGTTAGACCCGGTAGCCAGGTTTCGTGCGATTTCCCGAATGAGAAGATTACCAGGACAGACCTGCAGTAACCTTGACCAGCAGGCTTCTTCTATCCACGGTTCCCGCAGTGTCCTGGCTTTAAACCTGCTTCATGATTTCGGTGTGGATGGAAACAGGATACACAGGCAGGAATTTGATAAAGTTATTAAAGCGTTGCGTCGTTTCGGTTTTTTCCAGCCGGAGGTTAAATTTTTGCCCTACTGGCGTAACAGTCACTATGTTTCCTTTTCTGAAAAGAATGTACTGATTAGTCTTTACCATCATTCAGGTAGCGGGAACGTTATGGCAGTTTTAGTTAACCCTGAGAAACATCCTGTTACTGGCCAGATGCTGCTTAATTTTTCCGCCCTGAAAATAGAAAAAGGTAAATTCCAGGATGCGGAGACAGAGCAATGGTTAGGTGAAATCAGGGAAGAAAAAGTAGCCGGATTAAAAATTACAGTTCCTGCCCGGGAATTCCGTCTGGTGCTTTTCCAGAAAGAGTAAGCCAGGTGGGTGTGCACCGCACCCTG
>CAZYCA010000008.1:0-1995 GCA_964645405.1 uncultured bacterium
ATTTTAAGGGGCATAACCTGCCAAAAACAAACTGTCCCTTATGTACTGCTGCCTTCAAGGAAAAGTTTGGCTATGAATCCCTTCCGGAAAAACCCGGGGATACTGAAAAGTACAGAAAATGGAAACTTTTTGAATATGAGAAACTTTATAATTTGTTCCTTGATGTTGCTGCCAGGCTTAAGAAAATCAAACCTGGCTTGAAAATCATCAGTAATGGTAACCAGGCTATGGTTCAGCTGTACAATACCAGGATGGAACATGGTGTGGCTCTGGATATTCTGGGCAGGGACACTCTTGTTGATGCTGGTGATGTTTATGGCAGCGCTACTGTGGACATTGGTGGATATGCAGCTTTATGTCGCAGGTTCCAGGCAGCATTTGGAAAGGATAGAATTATGGCAGCCATGCAATGGCTGAACATTACCTATAATGAAACACATGACCCCATAAAGTTTTATGGTTATCTTCTTCCCTGTGTAATGGAAGGTGCCCGTCATATCTCCAGCTACAGGTTAAATTACATGCTGGACTGGCAAGAATGGCGTCCTACAGTGATTGCTGGTTTTCAGAGAATGAGATTACTGGAACAATGGGGAATAGGAAAAAGTTATACTCCATCTTCTGTCTGTGTAATACTATCCCGGGCTTCTGAGGACTGGTGGGAAGTGAAAATGGAAGGACTGCTGGGGCAGAGCGCTTCTGAAAGCACAGGTTCCACTGTTCTTTATCTGCCAGGGATTGAGGATATAACCTCAATCTTAAAATCTGATACAGAAGACCAGACCAGAGAACTGAACTATGAGCGCTTCCGTGGTATGGTATCCGGGAAATGCATTGAAGGATTATTAATGGAAAATGGTATTCCCTACGATGTAAAGTTTGCAGAAAGGCCAGAAACCCTGACAGACTTAAACAGGTATAAACTTGTAATTTTACCTTTTGCTTACTCCCTTTCCAGAGAATCTTTTGATGCCATAAAGAAAGCAGTTAGCTCAGGGACAAAACTTCTTATTATTGACCAGTTAGGTCCAACAGATGAATTTGGTAATCCGTACCCGGAGCCGGTTTTAAAATCATTGCTGAAAAGCACCAATGTTACCTATCAGGTTCTTAATCTCTCCCGGAAGGGAATGAGACGTTCTGTGCGCAAGAGTCTTGTTTCTCTCATCAAGAAACTGACAGGTGAGACTGGCATCAGGTTTGAACCAGACGGCAGGGTAGAGTTTTTAATCCGGGAGGTAACAGACGGTAGCCGGATTATCTATCTGGCAAATTGGGCAGACGAAATGGCCAGGCCAGTTCTTGGGCTGGACCTGCCACCGGGAAGATATAAAGTGACACTTTGTGGAGGAGACAGTTTTGTGTTAAAAGAAGGATTACTCTGCAATCAGGCAGAGCCAGATGCCAGTTTGTTCCGGAGATTCACAGTGGTTGTTTCCCCGCGGGAGGTATTACTGGTGTACATTACTCCCTTACCACAGACCAGCTGACAAAGAGGAGAAAAAATGTCCACAGGGGCAAACATGGAAGTTAATCAATACTTAACTGCCTTAAACCAGCCTGTGATACCAGCAGAAGAAACAGAAAAAAGCCGCCGGTATCTTTCCTTACTTCAGCGCTGGATACCCACAGCCTTAGCCTATTATTCAGACTGGGAACTCTGGCCAGAAACTGGCTACTTCTTTGGTGGGGCTCACTACTACGCTTTAGAAACAATACTGCCTGCAGTAGTCTGTGCTGTCACTGTTTCTTCCCCGGAATATGACCCGGGAATCACCGGTATTTCTGCCGAAAACCTCAGAAAAATCTGTAGACGTGCCTTACATTTTCTTGTGCTGACCCATGATACCGGTCCAGAAGGTTGCGTGCGGCCATCACCGGCTCTCGGCCGAAAAGAAAACTGGGGTAGTAAATGGGGTGAACGTGGCAGGGGTTTTTTCCCGGAAAGTCAGTGTGGCCGTTCCATTGCTGACATAGTTGTTGCCTCTTTATTTC
>CAZYCA010000009.1:0-28748 GCA_964645405.1 uncultured bacterium
AAACT
Source organism: uncultured bacterium (assembly GCA_964645405.1). Lineage (GTDB taxonomy): Bacteria > Ratteibacteria > UBA8468 > B48-G9 > DSTR01 > JAMWDF01. Next base: position 6 of record CAZYCA010000009.1, read on the forward strand.
CCCCTTCTTGCCTGCTCCCTTGCCCGGGCGAGTGCTGGCAGTAACATCGCTGCCAGAATCGCAATGATAGCGATGACTACCAGCAACTCAATCAGCGTAAATCCTTTCTTCTTCATACCTTTCTTCACCTCCTTTCCGGGTTTGTTTTAACTCTGCCAGGAGGTTTTTGCCCACCTGACAATTTTCATTCTACCAGCAGTCTATCATACCTGCTTTCATCTGTCAAGTACCTCAGTTTCCGTAGCAAAATATTTTCCATTTTTTTCTTTCTCTTTAAATTATACCTCATCTCCTGCTTTCCTGTCAAGACCGTGGCTATCCGACATTTAACCTCCGGGTAAAGTTCTTGACGGAAGAGAAAACTTCTATTAAGATAGACAGTAATTTCAGAAGAAAATGGGGCAGAGAAATACTGAGAAAGGTGAGGGGTCAGAGTCTCACCGAGGTGGCAGATTTTGCAAAGGGGAAAGACTGAGCTGGCTTTCCCTGAAAGAAGTAGCGGAATTACCTTGATTCCTGCCGGCTGGCCCACTGCCAGGTCAGCAGGCAGTTAACCAGGCCAGCCATGAAAATACCTTTACTGGTACCGGAAATCAGGGAATACCTGGCAGAGAACAATACTGAAGAGTTAAAGGATTTCTGCGAATCCTCCCCGCCAGCTCTGGTGGCTGATTTCCTTTCTGCCCTCCAACCTGAGGAAGCCTGGCGTGTTCTGCAGACTACCAGTCCACAGCTGCGGGCAGAAATTTTCACCTATCTGGAAGCAGACCTGCAGAGAGAGATAATTGAGAAACTGCCCAGAGACCAGCTGGCACGCCTTTTTTCTGATATGTCTGCTGATGACCGGGTAGACCTTTTCAAGTCTTTGCCGGAAGACAAAAGAGAAATGATTTTACCAGCATTAGCCCAGGCAGAAAGGGAAGATATCAGAAAACTTTCTTCTTTCCCGGAAGGCACTGCTGGTGCGGTTATGACTTCTGATTATGCTACTTTACCTCCGGATATCACAGCTGCAGAAGCCATCAATAAGTTGCGCCGGGAAGCCCCTGACAGGGAGACTATTTATTATGCCTATGTGGTGGATGCTAACAGAAGACTGATTGGTTTTGTTTCCCTCAAAGATTTAATTCTGGCTCCTTTAGATGTAAAGGTGGAGAAAATTATGCACCGGGAAGTTGTATCTGTCTGTGTTAACGATGACCAGGAAGAGGCAGCACAAAAAATACAGAAGTATGATTTGATTGCCTTACCTGTGACAAGTCCGGAAGGGATACTCATGGGAATAATCACCCACGATGATGCCCTTGATGTTATCACCCAGGAGCATACCGAGGATATAGAAAAATTAATGGCTATCACCGGTTCTCACCAGGCCGGGGTATACTTACAAATGTCTGCCTGGGAACACTTCCGTAACAGGGTGGGCTGGGTGGTGGTGCTGGCTCTTTTAGGATTGGTTTCTGGATATATTGTACAAAGTTATGAAGGGTTAATACTGCAATTCGGAATTTTAGCTACCTTTATGCCGATGCTGGCAGATACAGGTGGTAATACCGGCAGTCAGTCAGCTACTTTAGTGATCAGGGCTTTAGCCCTGAAAGAGATTTCCGTAAGGGATGCATTAAAAATTGTCTGGAAGGAGTTTAAAGTTTCTTTTTATTTAGCCATGGTTTTAGCAGTGGTGGCTTTTGGACGGGTAATATTTTTTGCCAGAGGCTCTGTTCCTGCTAACTACTCTCTCTGGTTGATAGGACTGGCTGTTTCCACTGCTTTAGGTTTGCAGGTGATTACCTCCACTCTTTTAGGTGCTCTTTTACCGCTGGCAGCAGTCAGTTTAGGACATGACCCTGCGGTGATAGCCAGTCCAGCCTTAACCACCATTGTAGATATCAGTGGTCTTCTGATTTACTTTGCCACAGTCAAATGTTTCCTCTGGCGTTGAAAAAATAATAAAATCTGATGGAATCGCCGGTCAGTCTTGCCTGGAAGAAAAAGACAGCTTTACCAGCATTTAACATCCCTTACCTGCCGATGATGACTCCTGTAGTGCAGGCTCTTAGAGATACAAAGACTTTTGGCTTTATTATGGTGGCAAGGTTAGAATGGGAGAAATTTCAGGCAGGTAGCCTGGAAACCATTGCAGAAGAATATTCTAAAGTAGGAGATGAAAATTTCACCCGGCTGCACCTGGACCATATCCCGGTTATTGATGAAGATGGCAGAAAGGTAGATTTTATAAGCATTATCCAGAAAGCTTTGAAATGCGGATACCACTCTGTGATGGTGGATGGCTCCAGACTTTCCCTGGAAGAAAACATCAAAAATACAACAAAGGTGGTGGCACTGGCTCATGTGCAGAAAGTACCGGTGGAAGGGGAGCTTGGTACTGTTTTAGGTCATGAAGCAGGACCATTGCCTGACTATGAGGATCTTTTTTCTACCGGCTTTGGTTTTACGGACCCGGAAGAGGCGGGTCTTTTTGTGGAACAGACAGGTGTGGACTGGCTTTCGGTAGCGATTGGTAACATCCATGGGGCCATCTCTGCCTCTATTAGAAACAAACCTAAAGTGAGAGCCAGGCTGAATATCTCCCATTTGCAGGCTTTACAGCAGAGGACAAAAATCCCTCTGGTCTTACATGGAGGGACAGGGCTCAGTAAGGAGGATTTACAGGCGGCAGTCCAGCACGGGATTGCCAAGGTGAATGTGGCTACTGGTATCAGACAAGTCTATGAACGCTGGATGAACATCTCTGTGACTAAAGCCCAGGAAGAAGTATATCAGAAAGTGATAAGAATTTTGAAAGAGGAGCTGTGTCTGGCTGGTAATTTCTGTGAGGACTTTAAGCTTTTTTTCTGATAGCTGAAGAATGAGGAAAAACTGAGAGCCTTTATACTGCTACCCTTTCACCTTTTTTATTTTCCCCCTTTCGCAAAGGGCATTTCAAAATCTTCGCTGATTTCTCTTTTGAAAAGAGGCAACAGTATAAAGTTACCAGCTAAAATACGATTATTTCAACTTTTCCGCTACTTTGACATGAAAATCCTTTAACAGTTAGAATTTTTCCACTAAAGGGGGAAATGAAACTGACAGTAAGATTGATAAACATTTTACTGGTGGTTTGCGGCAGTCTAACTTTTCCTTTCTGGCTGCAAGCAGCTTCTTACCAGTGTCAGAAGGCTACAGAAAAAATCATTATAGACGGCCAGCTGTTAGAATCTGACTGGAAAAAAGCTCCGGTTATCTATCTCGGTGATATCCTCACCGGAAAACCAGCACTTCTTGATTCTGAAGTCAGGCTTTTGTGGGACGCTAACTTTTTTTATCTGGGGTTTGTCTTTCAGGAGCCCAATGTCTGGGCTACGGTTGATTTGAAAAGAAGACAAGGTTTTCCTTTTGTCTTCCCCAGGAATGAACTGGAGATAATGCGCAGTGACTGTTTTGCTAAACTTTTTTTAGACCCGGATGCTGATGGCCGCAATTATGTAGAATTTCACATTAATCCCTTCAACTCTCTGTTTGACGCTTTCTTTACCAGCGGGAAAAATTCCCTGCAGGTAGAACCTAACGACTGGTTCATTCATCACCAATGGCAATGTCCAGGACTGGTAAGCGCTGTCCACATCCAGGGCACCCTCAACGATTTTACCGACCAGGACACAGGCTGGTCTGCTGAACTGGCAATCCCCTTTAGTTCTCTGAAACCTTTTATGCGTAGTTTCCCGGTTAAACCAGGCGATATCTGGAAAGCCCATACAGGTCGTGTCTGGCGAAAAGGACCTTATACGGAAAGGTACTACTGGACCTGGCCGGTTATGGGTATTGTAGACTGCCATATCCCTTCCCAGTGGCAGACGATTGAATTTGTCTCCGGTCCTTCACAAAAGAAAGAAAAAATCTGGAGGAGTGGCTGGTCAGCAGCCTGGAAAGACCAGGAACAACTTTTATCTGTAGCCAAAAAACTGGGTTTTTCCGCGCTGATGATTAATGCACCTGCCGGCTACCTGAATGAGCTGATACCGAAAGCCAGGCTTCAGGGTGTGGAAATTTACTACTGGTTTAATATCCCTGGCAAGAAAGAAAATCAGGACTGGTGGCAGAAAGTCAGTCCAGAAGAAGAGGAGAAAGCCAGGCGGATTAAAGAAGATAAAACACCCGGTCGTTACCCCTATCAACATGGCGGGCAACCAGTCAGTTCCCAGCATGATGTGGATATCAATGAATTTTTATGTTTACACCGGCAGGAGGTGGTAGCCTGGTGCAAGGAAAAACTATTAGATGTAATTAAAACTTCTCCTGGACTTGCTGGTATTGCTTTTGATTATTTCGGATATAAAAACTACCGGGGTTGCCGGTGTCCGGTCTCAGAAAAACTTTTTGCTGACTATTACACAAAGAGCCTGAAAGAAAAAATAGATTGGAATAAAGCCCGGGAACAATTTTCCCTGGATACCCTGGTGGACTTCTATCACACTTTGATAGAATACCTGCAGAGTATTTCTCCTTCTCTGAAATTTGTTACCCATATCTATCCCACCTTTCTTCCTGACCCTGTTTATGGCAATAGACTGAATCTTGACTACTGCTGTCAGACTGTAGCCTGGTACTTTGAACCTTTCTGGCCACTGGAAAAGGTGAAACAGTATACCAGAATTGTGGTGGAAAGGGAGAAAGATTACTACAGCCGGGCGCAGGGAATTCCTTTTGTTGGTATCTATCTTGACCGGCCAGGCATCAGTAAACCGGTGGAAAGGTTCCGGCAGGAACTGAAAGCGGTAAGAGAAGCTGGCAGCCGTTCTCTGAGTATCTGTCCGTTCACCATCTTTCTTCAGCATCCAGAATTGATAGATGTTGTTCTGGAGCAGCTTGGTCCAGGAGAGGAAAAAAATGAATGATGCCCGTTATGATACCTTTCTGGGAAAAGGACCAAAACATATCATCCACTGGGAACACTGGTCCAACCCGGAAGCAGCCACCTATATCACAGGTATTGACTACTACCAGTCTCCTAAAAGCTGTATAGAACGGCTAAATCAAATGTATCCTTATCTTTACCTGCCAGTACCAGCCAGTGACCAGCCTTTACCAAGACCTGAGCAGCAAAAGGATAAAGGGAAAGGTTTCTGGGGCGGTTTCTACAGGGACTACTGGCAGCAGGAACAAACCCGGAAAAGGTTTTCCAGTAGAGAGGAAATGTTAAATTTCAGCCCTTTACAGCAGGGTGATTTTACTGGCTGGAATGTGGTGGAGGATGGGGACTACCGCAGCGAAGATGTTATCTACCAGCGGTATCGGGCAAAGTATCCGGACCAATGGGGAGATAAGGCACCAGAAGGTTCTGCCAGTTCTGTTGGTTTCTATAATACCCTTTTTATGTGGCCCCTGCTTGTCTTTGGTTATGAGAACTTCCTTGCGCTTTGCCTGGAACCAGAATTTACACGTATCCTGGATGAGTTTGCGGAAATCAACCGCCGGGTTTTCCGCGCCTTCAGCAGACTTCCTGTGAATTTTGTCATCTGCCATGATGACATTGTTATTACCCGTGGCCCGGTCTGCAGTCCTGCCTGGATGCGCAAGCATATTTTCCCCAGATATGAAGAGTTCTGGTCTATTTTGAAACAGGCAGGTAAACAGGTAATTTTTATGTCTGATGGCTGCCTGGATGTTTTTGTAGATGATATTATGCCCTGCGGGGCATTGGGGATTATCAGTGAACCTTATACTAACTACAAAGTTATTGCCAGAAAGTACCAGAATTGTTTTCTCGCAGGGGAAGGAGACAACCGGGTTTTAATGCGCAACCAGCCAGAAGAAATCAAAAAAATGGTTCTCAGTATGGTGGAAACAGGAAAAATGTCTGGTGGTTATATGATGTGCATTGGAAATCATATTCCTTATAATGTCCCGCCGCCTGCAGTCAAATTTTATCTGGACTACGCTCACCAGTTTGCCTGGCGGTGAAACCGGTTACTGCTTAAACTCTTTTACCAGACGGGATGTATCCGCAAAAGGGTTCCAGAGAAGTTTCGCTACCACATAACGGCCAGGGGCTGATAAACTACCCTGCTTCAGAATTTCTTCCGGTACAGGCTTTTTCTGGCGACTACATTCTTTGATTTCCTCAGCCAGTTTTTCTACATCCAGCTTCTCTTCACTTTCAGCAGGATTAGCGTAAGGTACCGGGCAGCCCAGTTGCCAGCCGCCAGGAAAATCTCCCCGGGGAAGAGAAGGCCAGTCTATCAGATAAAGCTCATGAAGGAAACTTCTGGCTAAATCAGGAATTTTCTCCCTGATTTCTGGCTGGAAAAACCTGACCCCGTGGTCTTCCAGATACCTGGCGACACCATAACCAGTACCTTCCGGAGAAGACCCGGCAATCACCACCACTCCCTGATGCGCTCGTAAAACAAAACCTTCTTCTCCGGCATGTTTCAGTTCCTGCGCACTTACCCTGCCGCAGGCTAAAGCTGCTTGTTTTCCCAGGAGGAAAACATTGCCGGTATCTGCTCCAATTTTCAGTTCTGGTGGGTTGACAGGTAGACTCACACCAAAAAGTTTTTTCAGGTAGGACTGAAGTTGTTGAGCAATTTTTATTTCTTTCTCCGGCGCTTCAGGGGAAGTGAGAATGGCTCTAAGTGGAGTTAAACAACGGTCTTTAGTGAAAGTGCGAAACTTTTCTGCCTCATAGTTATCTCTGTCCGCAGTTTTGTTAGGTCTTTTTCGCCATTTATCTCTGGGAAAAGGTATGTTGTAAACAAGGTTAGGCCGGTACTGACTTAACCAGATAACCTGACCGCGATAGGGTAAATCGTCGGGCTGATGGGAGTAAGTTAAGGCGTTGACACCAAGGAGGCTAAATTCCACCTGCCTGGTTTCTGGATGCGGATAGAAATTGTCCTGGGGCCAGAACTCTATTTTTATTCCGGAAAGATTACCAGACCATTTCTCCTTCTGTTTTCCCCAGGAACCAGCAGCATGCTGTCTTAAGTCCATCCGGACAATCTGCTGCCCGGGATGTAACGGAATATCACTGCGTACCCCACCAATTCCTTCCATATCAAGATAAAAAGTTGCTGGTACAGAACTGGAAGAAACAACATGAAATTCTACAAAGTCGCATCCGGAAATATTTACCGGGGCATCTAAATTTTTTATCAGGGCAAAAGAACCTGCCCGGATGACATTCTTCCCTTTTTCAGAAACTGGTAGACGAAATTCCGGAAGTTTATTCAAGGGTATACTCACAGAAATACAGTTGCTTGTCTCCTCCGGGCCAAAATTATAAGGTTTTTCCGTGGCAGGTGAAACCAGTTCCGGGCTGGTAGATTCCAGCACCCAGTTTTCCCTGTCCTTTTTTCTGGTTAAATCAATGATTTTGACAATCCGACGTTTTTCTTCAGGCATCTCTTTGACAGAAAGCCCCTGAATGATAAGTTCTGGATGGACAATTATGCGGTGGGCAATATCTTCCGGGGTAAGGGGTCCCTTTTTGTCCTTAGCCGGGTCTTCTACCAGGTCCTGGTATTTCAACTGCAGCGATTTTAGAGTCTCGTTCATTTCTTTTTCCAGGGAGTTTTTCCACCAGTTGGACTTTCTCCGGACTGCCTCTGTTAGAAGTTGATGATAGGCATTCAGATACCAGATGACATCTTCCTGAAACTCCTGAATATCCTGCCGGGAAATAAAGTTCTGGTTTCTCGGGTTAAATCTGGAAAACTTATCCCTGAGAAAGACCATAACATCACAGGCGAGTTTGTTTTGCACATCAACTCTTTCGCTGGCTGCCAGATGCCAGGATTGTTGTAAGAGTTTCCCTGCCTGCTGGAAAGTCTCCTTACTGGCAAGAATATGTCCCTGTTCTCTGCCTGCTCCCCCGAGGGCTAATTCCCTGTCTAAGTCAAGATATTTCAGGATGGGTCCAGCAGCCTTACCATAGGCAAGATTTACATATTCTTCAATTAACTTTTCTGCATCAAGGTATGGGTCCCAGTTCAAACGGCTGATGACATAAAGAAAAAGGCCATCAAAAAGTGTTGGCGTGCCACAACAATAAACTGTTCTCACCCGGTTTTTAGCATACCACTTAACCCTTTCTATATGGCCGTGCAGCCAGAGATATGCACCATGTCCGGGATAGTCATAGATACCTAACTGCTGCGGAAACATCATTGACCAGCCCATAAACTCTTCCATAGCAGTGATATTGAGGGGATGAGCAAAGGAAGCATAACGACAGCCAGCAGAAGTCCAGAACCAGGGGCAATAAAGAACAATTACATTGCTTTCTGGTTTTTCCTTTACTGGAGGCTTAATCGTTGCCTGGTAAGCATGGGTAAAGATTATTTTCTCGGGATGGGATTTTGCTGCGGCTCTGGCTACAGAATTGACCCAGGAAAGGTTCCGGTCAGTGCAGTAGTAATAGAAGTAATCCTGAGCCAGGCACTGCTGACAGCGACAGGCATCAGCATCCGCATCAGTACAGTAGAAAAAGCGGCGCTCTTTTTGAATGTTCATCCATTCAACCATTCTTTCTGCAGCAATCCTGTGTACATCCGGATTACTTAAGCACAAAGACATTCTGCTCATGGTTGTTTCTTTCGGCAGTCTCTTCCCCCCAGAAACAGCGAAATATTCTGGATGGCTGTCATAATAAATTTGTTTGGGGACAAGATAAGCTGCAGTATGGTCGCTACCGAGCCATTCCCCTGGCAACCAGTTTTTTCTTGCTTCCCGGCCAAAGAATTCCGGGTTGGCTGCTTCCTGCGGATTACCTAAATCCTGGTAGGAAGCCCCGAACATACCCCTGTCCAGATAGTCCAGAAGTCCCCGGTACTCAAAGAAAGGTTTACTGGAAAAACTTCCTTCCGGTAGACTGGTGACAAGCAACCGGGGAAGAGTTTCTATATTGCCCAGAGAACGGTTACCGGGATAAATTTTTAACCCCATTTTTTCCAGCAAAGCATATGTTCCGTAAAGAGTACCCAGGCTGCGGTAACCGGTGACAGCAATTCCTTCGGGAGTAATTCTTACAAGATAGCCGTCATATTTAACTGCTTCCAATTCTTCTTTTTTCACCAAATTGGAAGCGATAGCTGCTTTTCCCAGATAGATGGCAGGCTCTGTTTTGTTAACAGGACCTGTCACCACAGGTACTTCCAGAAGAAAATGGGTCTTCATCCGGCTTCTTAATTCTTCAGCTGCCTGTTTCTCCTGCCAGGAAACTTCTTCTCCCACCTGAATAGATTTTAAACTGCGCAAATCAAAACCAGAGGCCACCCCAACACAAATACCTGTTAGAAGTAAAATCAGGCACTGAACTGTGTTTTTTCTTACCATCTTCACTCCTTTTTACCCGGGAAACGTATCCTTACCTGGTGAATAATGACCCAGTGAGAGATTAAACTATCACTATTTGCCAGATTCCGAATCTCAATGACATTTTCTCCTTCCTTCATTATCCCCGCTGGCAAAGGGAAACTCCGGCTGGACCAGCCTCTCTTGACAAAACCGTTGGGTCCTTCAAAAATTTTTTTCTCATTGATGAAAATCTGGATGGGCACAGGTGCACACCAGGACTTGTCACTATCCTGACCTTCTATTTCTAAGATTCCTTCCCCGGCAGGTACCTGGTCAACAAAAAACTTTGCCTGCATCTTTGAAAATTCAGTCATCGTCCCCCTGACGATAGCAGCATCTTTCGGTTCACACAACCAGCCGTATTTCTGCCAGACCTGTCCTCCGGTGAAAGCATTGGCGGAAATCACCCAGCCGTCAGGAACTCTTTCCACAAAACTGGTAACCATTTTTTCCTTAATTGTTTTTACCGGGTCTTTCATTAAAGCCAGAAGTGTCGGCGGTATTTGGCCTTCAGGCACATCTGTTTCCACTCTTATCCTTGCCCAGTTCCAGAGACTGTCGGATATGTCCTGGTAACCAGGAACTTTTTTCTTCTCCTGCAGCGCTTTAGCTACCTTTTCTTTATGTTGTTGCAGATACCTGGGGATGTATTGCTGGAGAGCCAGTCCGAAAACTTCAAGTTCTTCTTCTGTATAATCACGTCCTGCTGGCCGGGTTGCTGCCAGGCAGTTATCTATAAACCAGTTGCGGTCTTTCTGCACTTCACTCTTAACACCGTAACCTCCTTCCGGCAGAAGAGAAAGTGCCTGGTCAAAAAGCTTTAATATCTCTACTACAAACTCCTTACTCCAGTAATCAGCCGGTGGAACTCCATGCATGCGGCTGTCATAGTTTCCATATTCTATCCTATCATAAATTGAATCTATGATTTTTTCCATAAGGGCAGCAGCTTTTCCATAATAGGCATAGATGAAGTCATGTTTCAGGGTGGATACTTCCAGGAAAGGATTCCAGTTAAGTTTAGAGTGGACATAGCGAAATAGTGGCTGAAAGGATTGGTTTATCCCGCAGTACATAAAACCGCACATGTTCCGCTGAGCACACCACTTTACCTTCCAGGCCATACCATTGAGGGTGTAACAGCCGTAAGCATTGTAGTCATAGAGACCGACCCTGCCAGGAGCTACTTTTAACCAGCCCTCCATCTCATGCTTTGCCAGATAGTTTTCCGGAGCATCAAAATCACGGATACCGCAGGGTGCTGAAGTAGCGTTGGGCCAGGCACAGTAGAAAACATAGACATTGGGTTCTGGTTTCAGTTTCACAGGTGGTGGCTGGGTGGGACCATAGGCATAGGTTATCAAAATTTTGTCCGGATACTTTTTCGCCACGGCCCTGGCGACATAGTTTACCCAGTAAAGCATCATGTCACTGTAGTTTCCTGACTGGTATTCCATAGAGCGACAGCGAACACAGCGACACCATTCATGGTCATCTCCCTGGGTAATGGAAAAGAACTTCCTATCAGGTTGTAATGCTATCCATCTTAAGGCTCTTTCTGCGGAAATTTTCAATACATCTGGATGGGTGGTGCAGATAACTGTCCGGAAGTTAGAAGTATCTTTCGGTAGCCGGGTTCCATCTCCCTGGAGACGGTAATATTCAGGATGGCTGTCATAGTAAATCTGCCTGGGAACAAGGTAGCCTGCAGTATGTTCTCTCCAGCCCCAGGAGATATCAGTAAAGAATTCTGGATTCTCAGCCTTGCTGGCATCTCCAAAGACATCCCCTGGTTGTCCGTAGATTTCATATCCAGGCCCAATTCTCGGACCAGGAAAAAAAGGTTTATCAGCCAGTTCGCAAGTGAAGAGAACATTTTCTTTTTTTCTGGGAATTTTCTGGCAGCCGCTCCCGTAGAAACGGCAGCCCTGTTTTTCCAGAAAAGCATAGGTACCGTAGGCAGTCCCGTGACGACTCATTCCGGCAATTGTTACCAGACCGGAATCAGCCTTAATTACAAAACCGAAATAATCCTGCTTTTTCAGTTCCTCCTGTGTGATACTACCGGCTTTCAAAGAGACTTCCGGTCCCAGAAGGATAACATTTTTAATTCCCTTTTTAGCAGAAACATAAGCAGGGTTGACAGGTAAAGTCAGTCCAAACATTTCCTTGAAAATTTTTACTAAAACTTCCGGAGATTTTTCTGTTTTTTCCGGGTAAGAAGTTTCACTCAAAATAGCGTAAACTGGCCAGGCACGACCGATAGCGTTTATTCTGTTCACCGGACGTACCAGAAAAAGTCCCTGACCAGAAACAGTGATTCCCGCAGGTAAAACTTCTAACCCTAAAAAGTAAAAAGATTTGTTTTTGTCCTGTTTTTCTACTAAAAGTTCCACTCCGTCAACCTTTTCCCAGCCAGAAGCATTCTGAGAACGTTCAAAGACGCCTGAAGGAAGAAGGATAAACTCTTCTCCTCCTGTGGTGGTAAAACACACAGAGAAATTTCCCTGGCCACTTATCAGGCGAAAATCTATTTTTAACGGCGCTGGTGTATCCAGATGCAGGCTGATACTGCCTGCTCCTTCCAGATTAGCAGCCAGCGGGAGAAAATATTTTCCTGGTAAGGGAAACTGCAATGCTGGTTGCACCTTACCAGTTAGTGGCTGGTACTGACAGCTTAACGGCAGTACCTTTCCCTGCCAGCGGTTAGTCTGGCAGTCTTCCAGCACCAGGACATTTTCCGCAGAAAAAACCGCTGTAACTGCTACCAGACAGAGTAATACCGACAACTTTTTCTTTATCACGGTTCCTCCCGGGTAGGGATTCACTGCCACTTCAGTAAAGCATCACTGATTAAAAGGTAACAGGTGGAAAAAGCAAAACCCTGGCTGATGTTAGCAATCTCCAGGGTATTTTCTCCTACCTGCAAAATACCTGGTTTGATTTCAAAACTCCGGCGGGACCAGTTACCCCGAACAAAATCAGCTGGTCCGCTATAAATTTCCTTTCCGTTAAGGGTAATCTTCATCCTGGCAGTGAAACTCATCGCCCGCTGGTGACCGGCAGCCCATTTAGTAATAGCATCCTGTCCTTCCAGCTCCAGGGTTACAGGATTGGCAGGCACTTCAGAAAGTTGGAACTTAGCCACCATGACAGAACTTGTTGGTCTACCGCGGGAATCTGTGGCTGACTGCAGAACTCCCACATAGGTCTTCGGTGGAAACTTATAATCAGGATGCACCCAGTCCGCACCGGTTGTTGGTCCTAAGTCTGCTCTCCGGAAAATCTCTGGTGGCAGCCGTAAACCACCGGGTATCTGCACGGGTTGACCTTCAGGTAACTGACCTAAAATTTCTTCCACCAGGTTACGATAACCAGGGATTCTTCTCTCCACCTCCTGGACAGTCCGGTTAAGACTGCTCAAGAAATCAGCAGTTTTCCCGGTAGACTTACCCAGCTGGCTGAGCCGGTGCACACATAATGTAACGACCTGTTTCACCTCTTCTGTCAGCTGGGTTTCCGGTGGATGCTCCAGGATATTGGCAATCAGGTAACCTTCCTCTTTTTCTATCTCTTTTGCCATCTCAGCCTGAGATTTCAGTTTCTCTTCTGCCTGCTGGAAACAGGCAAGCAGTTTCTGGACAAATTCTTTCCGGTAGTATCCTTTCGGATACATATTATCCAGGGCTGCTTTCTCTTTAAGTGTTTCCTGGTATCTCTGCCTGCTAAGCTGGAAGTATTTAACTAATGGTTCCCAGGCAGCCGGATAGGTAAAACGAAGAAAGTCCCGGGTAAGTTTTTCTACATCCTGGTCTGGATTCCACATGAGCTGTCCCCAGAGGTACTGCCAGAGACTGCGAAAATTGGCTGGTTCACCATAGGTGAAAAGTACTCCCCGCAGTCCTTTCCTGGCATAAGTCTTCAGTCTGCTGACTGTCGTATCAATCAGTGCTGGCAGATACACCCCGGACAGGTACTCACAGACCAGATACTGGTCCGGACAAACCTTCAGCCAGCCATCCACCTTGGAGACATTTTTTACCAGCCAATCTGGCATCTGGCTGGCAAAGGCATGGTCCCAGAAAGGAATGTTACCCAGCCCGGTAGAACCGCAGACCCAGACATTTGGTTCTGGTTTAATGTTAGGTGGAGCAACATCAGAACCAGCATAGGCAAAAGTGATTAAAATTTTGTCCGGATAATGTTTAGCCACTTGCCTGGCAACAGCATTGACCCAGGAAAGCAACCTGGTGGAATATTCCCCTGGTACCGGGTCCAGTTTAAGACATTCCGGACACTGACACCAGAAGCTGGTGTCTCCGTAAGTTATCATGAAATAACGTTCCTCCGGGTTTTTCTCTATCCAGGCCAGTGCCCTTTCTATGGAGATTCTGGTGACATCTGGATTGGATAAACATAGGGGAGTTGTGTGGTCACTGAAGGCTTCTTTAGCAATTCTTTTCCCATCCTTACCCAGCGCGTAGTACTCTGGATGCTGGTCATAATAAAGAAGTTTCGGTACCAGATACCCGGCGGTGTGGTCTATCCACAAATTAGAACCAGTTTTTTTCGCATCAAAAATTTCCGGGTTTGCTCCGTTTTTAGGGTCAGCTAATCTTGTCTGCCGGAAGACAGGCTTACCACCGCTGCGGTAGGCAAAGACAGGTTTTTCCTTAAGAGAAAGGCTGATGCTTCTCTCTGGTTTTTCTGGAAAATCTGCTTTGAACCAGGGCCAGGGTTTAAACCTTCCAGCTGCTGCCTGGTAAAATTTAGCCCCCTGTTGCTGAAAAAAACCAACCACCCCGTAGTAAGTTGCCCAGGAATCAGGACCGGCGATGAGAAGATACTGGTTGCTGGTGCGGATAACATAACCATCAGGCCTTAAAGAATCCAGTTCTTTTTCACTGATTAGTTTTTTCTGGAGGGCTGCTTTCCTGCCAAGAACAATTACCGGCTCTAAATTATTATCACTTACCATTTCCAGGCTAATCTGGTAAAAAGTTTTAAAACCTTCCTGGAGAAAAGAAACAGTTTCTTTTTCCACTTCACTTATGGGACCTGGCAGATAGATACCTTTAAGGTTATCCAGTGATAAAACAGAATTATTCTGGCAGAAGACAAAACAACAGTTCAGTAAAAGACTGATGATTAGAATTTTCCTACTCATGTCATTTTTCCCCTTTATTGTTATCCGCTATGACCTGTGACCGCGACAATAAAAATTCCCATTGGTGCTTTCCTGTCAGAGTGGAAAACAATTGATTTTATTTCTTTTTCCGGGCAGGGATTCTTCCACTGCAGGATATGCATATTCCGGTGAAAAGTCTTAGAATCTTTAGCTGCTGGCACCAGCACATAATGGACATCTTCGGTGTAAATCCTGGTATCACTATGGTACCAGTCACCACAGTGAATTCTGCCAATGATTTTTATTTCCTGGCTGGTTCCATCCTGGTAGTTAATCCGGTAGTACTGGTTACCACTGGGGTCAGTGTAATAGGTGGTATGCAGGAAATAGAAAACCACACTTTTTCTCCCTACCGGTACTTCCACAGTATCAGGTAAAGTATTGGTGAGAAGATAGGTGGAAGCCAGGGCAATGGCAGTTTTATTTTCGTTAGCTTCTGGAGAGATAATTTCAAAAGGGATTCCGTAATAAGTTTGTTTTCCCGGGGGCATAAATGGATACTTTACCGGGGTGGTAAGCCCTGCCTCAGAGAAAATGTTGACATTACAATAAGGTTTTAAGTCCACGGAAAACCAGCCTTTTTCACTCAGCTGACTGGCCAGGGGAAACTTTTCTTCGTACTGGCGGTTGATAAACTTTTCTGACCCTTTAACAATAATTTCCTCCTGACGTTGTTTCTCCAGGGGTCTGGGACTAAGAAATTCCCAGCCTACCAGAAGCCCGGGCCACAAAAGACAGATGAACCAGTAACTTTTTCTCATTTTTGCCTCCTCTGCTGAAAGAAATTATCTATCCTGCTACCATTGCATCAGGGTATAAGGGTGGACAAACCCTTCCAGCCATTCCAGCGGATAAAGTTCTTCATTGTTATCCTGGAGCGCTGGTCTGGGAAAGATATCAGAGCTTCCACCCTGGTTAATCGTTAAGGCAGAAACAATCATCATAGATTTCATTCTCTGCCACCTGGTGAGAAAATTTTTCCGGTTGAGAGTATGACAGACCTGTTTCTTTCCTGGCAGTTGCCAGTAAAGATATTTCTTTCCATCCGGTCCCTTGAGTAAAGGTAGTTCCAGAAATCCCTGAAAGTAAAGGTCTGCCCGGGTGATTCCCCAGGAAACAGGACCTTCTAACCTATCCACCATAAAAACTTTTTCTGTACTCACAGGTAAGGGTGCATCCTCCAGCCCTTCCCTCACCAGGTCTAACGGTCTGGGAATGGTCGGATCCGGAGGGGATACATTAGTCAGGTAACTGAGAAGATTGTTCACCAGTCTGGTACTCACAGGGTCAGTTCCATAACGGTTGGTGACATCTACCTGGCAGAAAATCATTCTACCTTTACCAGCAGCTACTTCCAGCAGAGCACTTTCCTGTAAGTCAAAACCACAGGAAAGCAGAGACCTCGCTGCTGCCAGCTGTGGTCTTACCAGAGAATAGGTTACTACGGTGTTGTCCAGACCCCAGCGCGGGAAACGACTGCCAGCAATTCTATCTGTGGTTGCTGGTGGTTCTTCAGGATAAGGGTCAACAAGATTTCCATGACCTTTGAGGTAAAGGAAATCAGCTGGCTGCAGATTTTCCAGGACAGGGTGACCAGCTGCTGTAATGAAAGCTCTTCTCCAGCGTGCCTGCTCTGTTTTCAGTCCCCAGAGGTTATCCAGAGCCTGCTCAAATACCAGAACCCGCATCCCATTGGAAAGGTTGGTGGCAAAGTCATAGGATAACTTTTTGTACATTAACTGGTTGAAGTTCTTACCGGCTGGCTGCTGCAGGCAATTACGACCGACAATCAAAAGACCATTTTCCGGGTCAGGCAGGCTGTCACTCACCAGCTGGAAATTCACCCCGGCTTTCCTTAAGAGTTGTGTGGTATCACCAACCGGGTCATAAACAAAAATCTGTGTTCCAGACTTGATAAGAGGTCTGGCAGCTTCTGGAAAGACTGTCAACGCAAACTCATCCTCCAAACTTCCAGGACGGTTAGCTTCAGCCTTCAGCCTTAAAATGAAATCTGTTCTTGCCTGGACTGCCGGAGCAGAAAAACTAATATGGACTCTGGCTGGCGCTATTTCTCCTGGTTGTAAAACTGTTTCTGGAAAACTCCCAGAAAGCACCACTTCCCCGGTTTTCCGGACCAGTTGCCATTTACCGGTAAGAGTGACAGGAGTTTCGTATTCGTTCAGCATCACCACAGCTTTTTTCACAGTGTCACCGGGGTTATAGGTATGGTCTTTCAGGGTGAACTGGCCATCAGGACCACCAATATAGATTAGAAGTTTGCTTAATGCTTTCCTGGCAATTTCACCTAAAGGTCTTAAAGGACCCATGGTGAAGGTATGCTCGGTAATCCTGGCATCCGGATAAATACCAGGCTGTCTGGGGTCAACCTTTGGAATTTCAAAAACCTGCCTTGGCTCTTCAAAAAACTCCCTTACCTGGACGAAAAAGCCCATGTTTACACCATATGTCTTCCAGGAACGGAAAACATGATGGGTGAAAAGCTCTGCCACTTTCTCGTAGGTTAAACTTCCACCCCTGGCCGGGTAACCAGGGTTTTTCCCTTTGCTGACATTTTCCAGCCAGGTGGCAATCTTTTCTTTTGGTTCCATCAGGTATGGTTCTTCTCCCAGATAGATGGCACCACATTCCAGGAAGAAAGGTAAAACCCCGGCTACTCCGTGAGCCTGGGTTCCCCGGGAAGGTCTCTGGTACCATTCTGCAATATAAGGTGGTACAGCCATCTCATAAGTCATCAGGGGTTTGTTTTTATGCTGGTACCAGCGGGAGGGCCAGTTCTCATAGGACTGCATATCCACATGGATACCTATGTAGTTCATGGAGGAATGGAAAGGTTCAGTTTTTCCACCACCACTGTAAGAACCAGAAATCGGTGCCCGAACCGGGTCAAGTTTTTCTACCAGGGCTCTTTCTTCCCGGTTGGTTTTCCCGAAGAGCTTCTCTGTGTCAAAGTCTTCCCCTAAATGGAAGGGTGCGTAATCCCAGCAGCTGCTAAGACTGCTTAAGTAATAAAAGGGGACACAGGGAGAATGTCTTCTGGGATAAAGGAGATACGCATTCACATCTTCATTGTAGGCAGCCATCTCCGGGATGGAACGAATAACCGGATTCCTCTCTATTCCCCGGACACTCATAGTAATAAAGAATCCTTCCTCATCAGCAATTCTGAAAAGCATTTCATCATCAATGTTTCCACCCCACCGGTACTCCGCACAGTTGACACCAAGGTCTTTCCATCTGCGGATAATTTTTCTCCAGGTTTCTTCATCTGTAAAAGGGCTGTAAGACCGGCCCATGTTTTTCCCCGGATGCACTGCCAGAGGTGAGTGGATGTCATTGGTAATAGTAATCCTCTGGTTGTTGAGCATAAAATAACCATCTTTAATCCAGACTTCCCGGAAGCCAAATCTGACAGGGAAAATGCGGTCAAAAGTTTTTCCCTGGCTATCCTGCAGTTCCAGGTAGTAGTAGTAAAGATTTGGTTTCTCCAGTGACCAGAGAACCGCATCCTGCCAGGGAAACTCCTGCTGCAGTTTCCATCCGTCAGAAGTTGACTGGCAGGGGAAAGGACCTGCTCTGCGGATAATTTTTTCTGGCTGTTTGTAATCAGTAATAACCACCTGTATTTTATTTCCTGCCTTTCCGGTTCCCCTTGCCCTGATGGTAGCTGTCATTTTCCTTACTGAGGTGGAAAGATAACTATCGGTAATCAGTGGACCAGCAGGTAAAGCCTTCAGCCACACATTACTGGTTACCCCTTTTGACTTTATGGATAGTCGGTAAGGACTTTGCCGGTACGGTGGTTTCAGTTCCAGACAATAAACACAGCCATCCCAGGTATAACCAGCCTTTTGATTATCCAGCCAGATTTCACCATCTCCTTCAATGGATTCAAAAACTAATTGCACTCTTTTACCAGCCCATTCTTCAGGTACAGTAAACTCTCTCTCCACCCAGCACAAACTACACTTTTCCTCAGGTTTTAACTTTAAAGGCTGACCGTTGGAACCCAGCACATTAAAATTGATGCCATAGCCAGGGACCTTGCGGTAAGCCCAGCCTTTCTCCGGTGGTGCGGAACCTTTTTCTTCAGCCAGTTGCCAGCGCCACCAGCCATTCAGGCAAATTAAACTCCGCAAGCCATTACTTTTCTGGCAGGCACCTTCATAGGACCAGTTGACAAAGGAAGGCAGAACTTCTTGAGCTCTAGCTGAGAGACAAAGGAGAGAAAAACTAACAAGCAGAAGAGGTCTGACTTTTTTCATTTTTACCTCACTTTTTTAAGGGGAGAGACTCTTGCTGGTAAAACCGGATATACCGGCCGGGACTGCTTTGATTTTTCTCACAGGCAGCAATCCAGTCCGGAGAACGGGCGACACTGGAAAGTCTTACCTCATCAATTTTTCCTTTAATTCCGCCAATAAAGAAAGGTTGGTTGACAGAGAATTCTTTCAACCCATCTGGCAATTTCCCGGAAGCTTTTTCCAGGCCATTAACAAAAAGACGCATCTTTCTTTCTTCTGCCTGGTAGGTAACGGTTAGATACCGCCATTGCTCTAAAGGATTATCAGGACTCATCAGGTAGAAACGGGTATTCTCTGTGCGATAATCCTGGGTGATGTTTGCCTGCCAGCGGCCAGCCTCATGCCAGTATAATGACCAGCCACGGCCGCCGGAGCCTTTACCCAGTACAGAAAGGGTTGTCCTGAAGGGTATCTCCTGACAGTAAACCCAGGCTTCAGCTGTGAAAGAAGTTTCTGGATTGAATTCCAATTTCTCCTTAGGGTCAAAACTTACGCTGGAGACAATCGCTTTCCCGATTTTACCCTCAACAAGACTACCTGTTGTTTTCCCGAGGAGAAACTTTCCTGCTGAATTTTTGATAACTGTTGTGCCGGTACCTTTTCCCTCCTCATCCTGGAAATGCCATACTCCGACAAATCCTTCTTTCCAGACATCCTCTGCAGGCAACCCTGGTAAAGGACCGGGACTTCCGTAATAAAGATACATAAAAGTTTCCCTGTCAGAGAAAAGAACAGGAAGACGTACCCAGCAGATAAGTTTTGCCGGAGAAAGAGAGAAAATCTCCAGTTCGTGCGGTAACATGGTGGTTCCATCAGAAGCAGTGAAGGCGATATCTCCACCATCAGGTTTTGTCTTCTGGAAAAATGGGTTCTGGCTGTCTGCTAAGACCAGCAGTAAAGGAAAATTCTTCAAGTCTGAACCTGTAACATAGAAACCATCACTGACAGAAATTTTCTGCCTGTAGCGGTAATTTTCCAGCCAGTTTTCTGCCTCTAAGTCAAAGTAAAATAACAATGCCGCCAGAAAAACGTAAAAAAGAATCTTCAGTTTCACAGTCTGATAGTTTGTCTGCATTTCACTTCTCAGGGTATCCAGTATTTCAAGTCAGAAGCCTGGTCCACAGTTAAGAATTCTACATGGCCATCAAAGAAAAGGTAATTGAACCCAGAGAGATGAAGTGGTAACTTCCAGGGCTGACCATAATAAGAAGAAGGGTTTTTCACCGGTCTCTGGAAAGCCGCAAAGGTATAATCATAGTAGGCATTATCCAGGTACCCGGAGACGTTGGCTTCACTCATAGCTATAATCTGTGATGGTCGCTGGACATCCCGAACTTTTTTACTCCAGTCACCAAAACCTGCACCCTGACCAGGCCACATGCCGTTAAAACCGTAATCAAAAACAAAAAGAAACTGCCCGGCTCCAGAGATGAGAGGGTTTGGCAGACTCGGGTAGGTGTAATAGCCGCCACCAGTCCATCCCCAGGTGAGGTTTCGTTCGTAAGGATACCTTACTCTCTTAAATCCCCAGGCAGGACAGCGGCAGATATCAGTGTTGCTGATATACTTGTTGACATAAAGCAGCTCACAGATAGCAGGTCTGAAGGGCTGCGGTTGTGGTGCCAGACCACCAGGCGGTGCACCCAGCCAGGCAGGAATAATCCGGTCATCCCAGTCATTCCAGTACATGCTCAAAGCAACATACAACTGTTTCAGGTTATTCATGCAGGCAGCCTGTTCTGCCTTTTTCCTTGCTTTCTCCAGTGCTGGTAGTAACATGGCGGCTAAAATCGCTATAATGGCTATGATTACCAGAAGTTCTATCAACGTAAACCCTTTTGTTTTCATCCTGCCCCCTTGTTCTGATTACCAGTCCAGCTTAACGGTATCTTCCAGAGCCAGGTACTCCGCATGGTTATCCATAAACAAAAAATTCAATTTCAGATTATGTCTGGGATGGGGATAACGAGAGCCGTTAGGCGGATTAAGGGTAGTAGCAGTACTGGTGACTTTATTTACCCAGTGCCAGCCATTATAAACATTGTTGTAAATCCAGTAACCTTCTAACAGGTAAACAGCCTTAGATGTATCCTGTACCCAGCTGATGTTACCATTATAAGCCTGGCTGGGGGAAAACGGTACACTGTAAGTTAAAGGAGCATTCCAGCCATCATAGTTGAACATAAATTGACCCCATTTCCTGGCAGATGGACAGATAACAATCTTTTTATCCTTGATGTAGCCATTCTGGTAAAGCCGACGGCACCAGGAGGTATTTGCCGGATTATCTCCACCGCTGGTGTTCTGGGGAAACTGACCGTTCCAGTCCTGGCAGTACTGAGCCACAGCCAGACCAATCTGTCTCATGTTATTAACACAGCTGGCTCTTCTGGCATTTTCTCTTGCCCGGGAAAGAGCAGGCACCAGCAGCGCAGCCAAAATCGCAATGATAGCAATCACTACCAGAAGTTCTATCAAAGTAAATCCTTTTCTTTCCATTTCACGCTCCTTTGCTTTCAGGAAGGTTACCTTTCTCCTCGCTGATTTTGCCCGCTTAGTCTTCGTTCAGGCTGAGAAGAAACACAAAATACTATCTCCCCCAGGGTTCCCTTATGGTAATCTTTGATAACGTTGCACCTGAATGTCCACCAATCTGAGATAGCAGATTACTCCCTTCAGGTGGTTCTCCAAAATCATAAACGCTCCAGAAGACATAAGTGTAAGCATCATAGGTAAAACCCTTAGCAGTCGCCCATCTC
Organism: uncultured bacterium; assembly: GCA_964645405.1. Lineage (GTDB taxonomy): Bacteria > Ratteibacteria > UBA8468 > B48-G9 > DSTR01 > JAMWDF01. The sequence goes on from CAZYCA010000009.1 coordinate 21,632, forward strand.
GCTGAACCGTCTAAATAAACAACATTTTTCCCTTCCTCTCTGAAGTTTTTCTTTCCGTGATTAATATCCCAGCTGTACCGGGTGGCAAATGTTTTGTAAGTGATTCCAGAACCATCATGCCTTTTCCAGTCATAGGCATTACTCGGATGCCACGACATTGATGCCTTTCGGAAAATATTGTTGGTATGAAATCCTCCAGCCCTATCACAGGCAACAACTCTGTAAGGTTTTTCCTTCAGGGTCAAACCTGGAGCATAAGCATAACTTACATTATCACTCTGTATCAGAAAGCCCTGGGAAAGGTCATCTCTAACTGCTGTACTGAAAGGGGTTCTTTTTCTGCTCGGACACAGAAGTACATCCGGATGATTTATGTACTGGGGAAGTTTACTTTCTTGCCCGGTGGCTCCAGGAACCCTCCCGCAGAGGAGAGTGAAGGAATCAAGGCTAAACCAGTTTCCTTCAGGTGGAAGTCCCAGACCAGCATAGTCCGCGCTTCTGTCGTAAACAGGGAAGTTTTCACCATAATTTTCTGCATACATAATGGAAGCCAGATAGATATTCTTAAGATTTGACATGCAGACTGCTCTGGCGGCTTGCTCCCTGGCACGACCAAGGGCTGGAAGAAGCAGCGCGGCTAAAATGGCGATGATAGCAATGACCACAAGCAACTCTATCAAAGTAAATCCAGCATTTTCCTTCTTTTTCCTTCTCATTTTACCCTCCTCTCAAGTTCATTTATCACTACCACCGGTTCTTGAGAATATCCCATGATTTCCAGGTCACAGGAGTCTTGGAAGATGAAGTTGGGTACCACTGCCAGTAGAAGGTTTCCCCGCTTCTGATATTTCTTACATAACCTCCCATGAAAGCAGCGTTTATACTGCTATTAGGATGTCTGGGTCCGATACGGTCATAAGTAATAGGATTGGGAGGCTGCCAATTAATATGATCAGGCGAGGTTGTCCTGTGGAAACCGCTTCCATCAATAAACAAAATACAATCTCCATAGTTATTGATGACATTTTCTCCTAAGGGACCAACCTGATACGTGGGAGTCCAATCCCACATGAAATTCATCGCATAACTGGGACAGTCTTGCCTGGGACCGACCCTATCAGATGGACACCTGAAGACTTTGTTGGTCAAGACTGTTTTTCCACCACAGTAAGGAGGTAGAACCCAGTCCCTGTACCATGCTGGCTCTCTGCTGGCTTCTCCAGAATTAAAATGTCTTCCGTAATCCTGAATGTACATATGTGTTCCCAGCATTATCTGTTTCAGGTTGCTCATACAGGTAGCTGCCCTTGCCCTCTCCCGCGCTGTGGACAAAGCCGGAAGTAACAGCGCAGCCAAAATCGCAATGATAGCAATCACTACCAGAAGTTCTATCAAAGTAAATCCTTTTCTTTCCATTTCTTCTCCTTCGTTTTAAGTGTTTACACTGGTTAACAAAGCCTTTCCCTTTCTCTCTACAGCAGAAACATCCAGTTCCGGTGAAAGAAGAATTTGCCTGTAGTAAGATGTTTGTTTCTTCCTTTTCTCCTGGATACGTTGTAGCAGTATCTCAGCTGCTACCTCGCCAATAATCAGCCTGGGTTGTTTTACTGTAATTACCGGGAAAAAATTTGTTGCCGGTTCAGACAATTCATCAAAAGAAGCCACCAGAATTTTGTTCTGAACGAAAGAAGAAGATTCTTCCAGGGCTTGTAAAACACCAAGAGTAATCGGCTCGTTAGCCGAGAAGATGCCATCAACACTCTGCCGGGAAAGCAACTTTTTCGTAGTCTCATAACCAAAAGAAAAGGAGAAATCACCTTCAAAGACAATATCTAAATTATAGGTTAAACCTGCCTCCTGGAGAGCCTGCCGGTAACCTTCCAGCCGGTAGAGAGAATTAGAATTTCCCTTAAAATGTCCACATAAAAAGGCAATCTTCTGACAGCCTGAGTTTATCAGATACCTGGTGCCAAGGTACCCACCTTTCATTCCATCAGTCTGGACCAAATCAGCCTGTATCCCGGGGATACAAGTATCCACAAAAACAAAAGAAATATTTCTTTTCACCAGGAGTTCCCGGTAGGTGTTTCTATCCGAGTTGTAACTGGGAGCCACAATTAAACCGGAGATTCCCTGAGAGAGAAATCTTTCCAGATACAACTTTTCTTTTTCCGGCCTGGCATCGTAACTGCCTAAAATCAAAGAATAGTCTCTGGGCAGGAGAAAATTTTCTGCTCCCCGGACAATTCCGGAGTAAAGGGAACGGGTAATGCAGGGAATGAGAATGCCAATACTGCGGTTATTCTTAGGCCAGGGGAAATGCTCTTCAGGTAAGGAAGAAGTCAGGAATGTTCCCAGACCAGGTATCCGGTAAAGGTAACCATCTTTGACCAGCAGGGAAAGCGCTTTTCTGATGGTAACCCGGCTTACCCGGTACTGATTAAGGAGTTGTCTCTCTGTAATTTTCTGGTCTGCATGAAGTTCGCCCTTGTGGATGTTTTCTCGTAGCTGCCGGTAAATCTTCCAGTAAAGAGGCAAATTTTCTTTTCTCATAGTATCCGATTGTCCTCAGCATACATTATATTACAACCAGTTTTCTCTGTCAAGTACCCTTCCCCTCTTTTGTCAGAGGGGGAAACAAAAAAGGACAAAACGCGGAAGAAAGAAATATGTTTTACGGGAATTATTAGTGGCTGAGGAAAAAGGAAAAGCAAGAGAGATAAGGAATTCCAGCAACTTTTTGACAAAAAATCTGGTCTGGTACAAAATGTGGTAAACTTAAAAATGTTATCTGAAAACAAAAGTTTCGGAGGGAAAAATTATGTTTGACAAGATCATAAAGAGAAACGGACAGATGGTGAAGTTTGAGGCGAATAAAATTACCAGTGCTATCTGTAAGGCTGGTCAGGCTACAGGGGAATTTGGTATGGAGATGGCTAAAAAACTCACCCTGCGGGTACTGGATTTATCCATTGACCTTATTGGCGAGAGAATCCCTACTGTGGAAGAAATTCAGGATATAGTAGAAGAAGTACTGCTTAATTCTCCTTACCGGAAGACAGCCAAGGCTTATATTATCTATCGGGACCAGCACGCCAAAATCAGAGAAATCACCACGAAAGCCAGTCTGGATCTGGTAGAACATTACCTGCAGAAAGAGGACTGGAGGGTCAACGAAAACAGCAACATGAGTTTTTCTTTGCAGGGACTGAATAATTATGTTTCCTCTGAAATTACTAAAACTTACTGGCTTAATAGTATCTATCCACCGGAGGTCCGCCGTGCCTATATCCAGGGAGATTTACACATTCATGACCTTGGTTGCCTTTCCACCTACTGTGTGGGCTGGGATTTACAGGACCTTCTGACAGTGGGATTCCAGGGTGCAGCAGGAAAGATTGAGAGTAAACCTGCCAGACACTTCCGCACAGCTTTAGGCCAGATTGTCAACTTTTTTTATACTCTTCAGGGAGAGGCTGCTGGTGCTCAAGCCTTTTCCAACTTTGATACTCTTCTGGCTCCTTTTATTCGCTATGATAACCTGGATTATAAAGATGTGAAACAGGGATTGCAGGAGTTTCTCTTCAACCTGAATGTGCCTACCAGGGTGGGCTTCCAGACTCCTTTCACCAATCTCACTCTTGATTTGACAGTACCTGAAATTTATAAAGATGAACCTGTCATCATTGGCGGTCAACCTCAAACTGTTACCTACAGTGATTTCCAGAAAGAAATGGATATGTTCAATCAGGCTTTTTTAGAGGTGATGCTGGAAGGGGATGCTAAAGGCAGGGTTTTTACCTTCCCCATCCCCACCTATAATATTACCAGAGATTTTAACTGGGAACATCCGGTAGCCACCTTGCTCTGGGAGGTTACAGCCAAATACGGTATCCCATATTTTTCTAATTTTATTAACTCTGATATGAAACCGGATGATGTGCGGTCTATGTGCTGCCGGTTGCGTTTAGACCAGAGGCAGTTGAGAAAAAAAGGTGGTGGCCTTTTTGGTGCCAATCCTCTCACCGGAAGCATTGGAGTGGTCACCATCAATATGCCCAGGATTGGTTACCTTTCTGAGAGTAAAGAGGATTTCAAAAAACGTTTACTGGACATAATGCTTCTGGCAAAGGAAAGTCTGGAGATTAAGAGAAAAATTCTGGAGAAGTTAACCGCAGAGAATCTTTACCCTTACTCCCGTTTCTATTTAAGGCATATCAAGGAACGGTTTGGTCGTTACTGGGTCAACCATTTTTCTACTGTTGGGCTGATTGGTATGAACGAAGCCTGTCTCAACTTTCTGGGAGAAAGCATTGGGACAGTTCAGGGACTGAACTTTGCTCTGGAAATTATGCAGTTCATCCGGGAGCATCTGGTTAAGTTTCAGGAAGAAACAGGGAACAATTATAATCTGGAAGCCACACCGGCAGAAGGAACTTCTTACCGGCTGGCCAGGTGCGATAAGGATAAGTATCCGGACATCATCTGTGCTAACGAAGAGCAGTACCGGCAGGGAGCAGAACCTTTCTATACCAACTCCACCCATCTACCGGTGAATTTTACAGATGATATTTTTGAAGCGCTGGAATTACAGGATAAACTGCAGACAGAATATACTGGCGGAACAGTTTTACATCTTTTCCTGGGCGAAAGAATCTGTGACCCGTCTGCGGTGAAAAACCTGGTCCGGACCATCTGCCAGCATTTCCATCTACCCTATTTCACTATTACTCCCACTTTCTCTGTCTGTCCGCAGCATGGGTATCTCCCGGGAGAGCAGCCAGTGTGTTCCCTTTGCCACCGGGAAACAGAAATCTATTCCCGGGTGGTTGGCTACTTGAGACCGGTTAACCAGTGGAATAAAGGCAAAAGAGCAGAGTTTGCCGTGAGAAAGAATTTCACAGTAAAGGAAGAGGAGCTAAAGGTAAAAAAGGAAATGACAACAGAGGGCACTTTACAGAAGACTGTTCAGCCGGGTGCCGGGGAAAAATAAAATTTTCTTCTCAGGAGAATGAAAATCGGGGGTTTCCAGCGCTGTTCCCTGACAGAATATCCTGGTAAAATAGGAGCAATCATTTTCACACAGGGGTGTAACTACCGGTGCCATTACTGTCACAACCCTGAACTGGTCCTGCCAGAACTTTTTGCTCCCCTCATTCCCCAGGAGGAAATTTTTGATTTCCTGAGAAGAAGACCCCTGCTACAGGCTGTAACTATTACCGGTGGAGAACCGTGTCTTCAGTCTGACCTGATAGACTTTATCAGACAGGTTAAGTCTTTCCACCTGGCAGTGAAAATCAATACCAATGGAAGTTTCCCGGAAATAATTTTTGAACTCCTGCGCCAGAACTTAACAGACTATATCTCCCTTGATATCAAGGCTCCCTTTCCTAAATACCAGGATGTTACAGGGGTGACTTCTGATACCACAGCTGTGCAGGAAAGCATCAGGTTACTGCAAAAGGGAGGTTGCGATTATGATTTTCGTACGACTGTAGTCTCAGGTCTTCTGAACAAAGAGGATTTCCAGATAATAGGTGAAACCGTGCGGGGAGCAAAGCGCTACCTGCTACAAAGATTTGTACCTGCAAAACTGGTTAACAAGCAGTTTCTTTCCCGTCGCAGCCCGTCTGAAGAAGAAATGAAAGAATTTCAGGAGATTATGAGCCATTATGTGGAAAAGTGTGAAATAATTTAAAAAGGGGGGCAAATGTTAACAGAGAAAATGGAGCTGGGGTTGATTGTTGGTAACCGTGGTTTTTTCCCGGACCATCTGTGCCAGACCGGTCGGAAAAAACTGCTGGACCTGCTTAAGAAGAAAAACTTAAAAGTTGTTGCTCTGCCAGAAGAGGTGGGAAAATTTGGTTCTGTAGAGACCCGACAGGACGCAGAAAAATGTGCTGAACTTTTCCGCAGGCACAGGGATAGTCTTGCCGGCATCATAGTTACTCTGCCAAACTTCGGGGATGAACGGGCAGTAGCTGATACTATCAGATGGAGCAAACTGGATGTACCCATTCTTATACACGCCTGGCCTGATGACCCGGACAAAATGGATGTCGCCAACAGGCGCGATAGTTTCTGCGGAAAGATTTCTGTCTGTAATAACCTCAAGCAATACGGAATTAAATTCTCTTTAACCCGCTGGCACACCGTTGACCCGGAAAATCCTCTTTTCCTTGAAGACCTGGATTGTTTTCTAAGTGTTTGCCGGGTACTGGCTGGACTGAAAAAAGCCCGGCTGGGAGCTTTAGGAGCAAGACCCGCAGCCTTCAAGACTGTTCGGTACAGTGAAAAAATACTGGAAAAAGAAGGTATCTCTGTAGATACTACAGACCTTTCTGAGGTTCTTTCTGTTGCCGCCAGACTTTCTGATAATGATTCCTCTGTTTTGAAGGCCCTGAAAACTATTCAAGACTATACAGTTTGTTCTTCTGTCACGCAGTCTTCTTTGAAAAAAATTGCCCGGTTCAAGGTAGCCTTAGACCACTGGGTGGAAGAAAACGGTTTTGCCGCAGTAGCCATCCAGTGCTGGTCTTCCCTGCAACAGAATTTTGGTGTGATGCCCTGTGTAGCTATGAGCATGCTTTCTGAATCCTTGAAACCGGCTGCCTGTGAAGTGGATATTCTGGGGGCTTTAAGTATGTATGTTCTCCAGCTGGCTTCAGGTAAGCCCAGCGCTATCGTGGATTGGAATAACAACTACCACAACCAGCCGGAGAAAGCCGTCATCTTTCATTGCAGCAACTTCCCGGTTTCTTATTTTGAAAAATCCCGTCTTTATATTTCCGAGATTATAGCCGGCACTGTAGGCAAAGAAAATGCTGCCGGCACCATCTACGGAAGGCTAAAAACGGCACCTTTTACTTTCCTGCGGCTTTCCACCGATGACACTTCTGGATGCCTCAAAGGGTATCTCGGCGAAGGAAGACTGACTGATGACCAGGTGGAAACCTTTGGAGGTTACAGTGTAGTCCAGATTAATAATCTGCAGTCTCTGCTACAGTTCATCTGCCGGGAAGGGTTTGAACACCATGTGGCTATCAACCTTTCTTCGTGTAAGGCAGTTGTGGAAGAAGCACTGGTTGATTACCGCAACTGGCCACTTTACCTGCAC
>CAZYCA010000010.1:0-1695 GCA_964645405.1 uncultured bacterium
CACAGGCAACAACCCTGTACAAATCCTGATGCTTTCTCAAAAGTGGTAAATGAATCCTGCTTCCAGCATTTCCACAACCTACCAACCCCACCCTTATCTTATCCTCCATTTTCTCCTTTCTCTTTCCCTCTGAACTGTAAAGAATAAAGTTCTGCCTCCTGCAAAATAAATTTCAGCCTGACAGGTTTTCCCTCTAACTGGCTTAAATCACTCCCGGAATTCCAGGTAACAACCTCATTTGTACTGTCACCGTACATCAGGAGACAATCTGTTGCTGCGTACCCGGGAATAGTTTTGCCTTCTTCATCCTGAATCTCCACTCTCACCCAGCCTGCTGCGGAAGTAGAATAGTTAAGGACCAGATTCCTTCCCTGGAATAACAAGGGGTGAGTAACCACCTGCCCCTGTTTCCCGCAGGTACCAAGCGAAACAAAACCATCCATTCTCACGGTATATCTCCTTAACCTGTTTTTTTCTGTGTAATATCCTTCACTGGAATAAAGAGAGAGCTCTTCTACAGCCGGATTGAGTTTAGACCTGGTGATTACCAGACCAAAACTTATCATATTGTTCCTGTTAATCCATCTTTCTGGTTGCAGACCTGGCTTGAGAAAGGCTTCTGGCCAGCGATACCAGTTTTTTCCATCCCGGCTGGTTATGAAAACAGCATCAGAGACACCAGCAATGGGATGAAGTTGAGTTTTATGCCTTTCCGGGACAAACCTCATCGGAAAACCAATATAAAAGTGCTCTGCCCGGAAATAAGGTGAGATGGCATTGGTGTAAAGATGCTCCCGGGCAGCCTCCTTGAAGGAAAGAAACTCTGGCTCTGACCAGTTTTCAAAGTCTCTGGAGGTGGAAAGTCTGATAGACCTTATTCCCTGGAAATCGTTACCTGTCCACCCTCTAAGATACGCCCGATAAATTTTGTTCCGCCTGTCGTAAAAAACGGTATTCTGAGAATCAAAAGCTCCGCTGGAGATAAGCGGAGAATTTTTGAATAACCGCCAGTGAATTCCATCCGGTGAAACAAAACCATAAAGCCCGTAGATACCACCTTTACCCACTCCAACTGCTTTGTATCTTTCCTCTTTTTTTGCCTGAGGATTTGTATCCTTAAAAGGCGTGAAATTATGGCTTCCAATTTCGTTTTCCCAGATGATGTTATTCTTTCTGGAACCATTAAATTCTATCAGCCCCAATTCTGGTTTTTTCCAGTTAATACCGTCGGAACTTTCTGCATAGCAGGTAAACTCCGGATGTGTTGCTTTCCGGCTCCTGACATCGTAGTTGGAACCACGGTAATACATCCTCCAGAGATTTCCATCGGCAAAAACCGTCACATAGGCAGAGGTACTACCTTCCCAGGGAAGGTTAAACTCCATTACCACTTCCTGTGCGACTGGCTGGTGAAGTTTCCAGGTTACCTCTTTCTTTTCAGCAATCAACCAGTCATCCCAGAAAACTTCCAGTCTGCCGCCTATTTCCCTTGTCTGCCCAGAAACATTCATACTGATTAAGAAGGAGAGAAGAAAGCAACCTTTCCTGATTATTCTTTCTTGTTCAAACAGGCATTACTCTCCTGTCAGATTCTATTAACCCTTTCAGATAAGCAATACCCTGTCCTATCCGTTCTTCTTCAGAAAGATGACCCCTTAAGTCTTCTACACTCAGGTAGCCAGTAAAATTGATGTC
>CAZYCA010000011.1:0-20649 GCA_964645405.1 uncultured bacterium
TTGATATCCTTTACTTCATCTTAAGGTGATAACAAAAATAAAAAATGGCCTCAAACTTCCTTTCTGGGTCAAGGCTGTACATTATAAGTGTAGATAAATCAATAAATTAGGAAGGGAAATCCTTATGTCGGAATTTTAGCTGAAATCTTCAGCCAGTTTCTGCCAGAGATTACCTGTTTCTTCAAGAACTCAGTGATTCCAGAGTCTCTGTATCAATTCCAGAGTTTTTTCCACCAGAAGCGCACCACCTTCGGGACCGACAAGGTTACTGGCAGGAACAGCTCCGTACCCTTTGCCAGCCACTGCCCTTTCTGTCGGCACATAGGTACCTGCCCCGGCCAGTTGAACAAGAAAGTTTTGTGTGGCAGGGCTCCGGGCTTGAATACGGATACCATAGTCCAGAAAATACTCAAAAGGATTGGTGGCAAAAACGATATCTCCCAGACGGATAACATGAATCTCAAAAGTCTGATTTGGACTGGACTGTTGCTGCTGGTAACGTTTGGCGACATTTTCAAACCAGGCTGCCCGGCGATAGGCATAGGTAATCTTCACATACCAGCGGGGGTTTTTTTTGAAATCAGGATTTTCTGCCAGTTCTTTCTTTAGTTTTTCATACTCATCTTTTAACCTGGCAGCTTCTTTTAAAGCTTCTTCCACCTGCCCCTGGCTTAACTTTCTTAAAGGTAATTCTACATTTTCTACCAGATGGAAAAAGAAAACTTCTGAGTGTTTTTCTTTTTCTACCACCGGCAATACTTCTGAGACAGCGCTGGTGATTCTGGTGGCAATTTCTTCCCTGGAGCTTCTGCCAGCCAGTTTTAACATTCTTTCTTCTGCTGCCTTTCTGAAGATGTGGTGGGGGGACTGGTCACCAGCCGGACTACACTGTGCCAGGACAAAAATGGTAGAACCAAACTTTTCCCGAAATTTCACTCTTGTCTCATGCCAGAAATCAGCACTCAAGGTATATTCACTTTCACTTTCCTGAGAGGGGCAAGCCAGGTTAACGACAATACCGGTAAGATTGTCCTTCCTGTCCCAGGTGAAAAGAAGATTGATACTATGGTCTTCGTATCCTTCTATATGGCTAAATCTGGGGTCGTTAGTATTGCCGTACATGGTACTGATACCTTCCGTGTTAACCCAGCGTCTGTTATGTCCTACTACAGCCTGTCCCAGACCATAGGAAAAACTTCCTTCCTCTCTGGAGTTCCAGGCTTTAATTACTGCCTGGGCAATCCTACCAGATGCCCAGTCAATATAATCAGCCGGAGACATCACTCCCAGTTCTTTTAGACTGATCCCAGGACCTTCCATGAAAACACCTAAGGGATTATGCCGGGCTTCAGGGGCAGTGTGGGTATGTGTGGCAGCAAGGAAAATCTTTTTAGTGTCAAAACCAGGTAACTGAGCAGCCACTGCCCGCCGGACACTATCTCGCAATTCATCGGAAATACTTACCAGGTCACAACTTACCATCACTGCCTGGTCTGTTCCTTCCAGAGCCAGAACTGTGGCGGTAATCTGGTCCTTTATCCCTTCTGAGACCCGAGCGTGGAACTGACCGCTTACCAGAACTTTCTCTGTGGGTGTGATATCTGTCTGTGCCCACCCAATTTTTAAGGCTTCTTTTTCTCCGCTCATAAAAGCCTCCCCTTTTTTATTCCACTATAAATCTTTGTTCTTCAGTCTTTCCTGTAAGCCTTTCTTTCGCCTGGACCTTCCAGGTACCGATTTCAGCATTTACTGGCACTACCAGGGAAAAAACTGCCTGGCCATGGACAAGCAACAGCGTTGTGGAACGGTCATGTTTTTTCCCTGAAGGTTCCGTAATCAAAAGATGAACAGGAATTCCTCCTTCTACTAAACTTCCATGCCCGGTCAATTTTACCCGCATTTCTATCTTTTCACCCCGGGAAACCTTTCCCCGGGTGAAAGAAAGAGAAAGGGCATCTGGCATACGGTCAACGGCAACAAAAATACGGCCTTCAGCCGGACCAAGCTGGAAAGTAAAGGAACCATCAGTTTTTCTTTTTACTTCCTGACTGCCTGTTAAATCAAAGATTTTTTTACCTATTTCCCAGCCTGCCACAGTTACTTCCTGGGCAATCCCCTTTTCTTTTACTTTCTGCCACCTGCCCAGATAGGGACCATATTCCCTTTTGTCATTAACTAATACCAGATACCTGGCTCCCTGGTACTCCAGAAGGTTCCAGAGGATATCCCTGGTTTCCACAGTGAAGGTGTAGCCTGCTTTTTGTTTTATAAGATTTTCTGCTTCCCGGGACTGTTCCTGAGTAAAAATTTTCATTCCCGGTATTCCTGTTACCTTACATTTTTCATCAGCAATAATCGTTCCACCAGCCCGGGAAAAGGCTTGCAGTTGCTCAAAAATGGTCCTGGTTACTGCTGGAGTATTGGCCAGGATAACTACATTTTTTCCCTTCAAAACATCCCTGTCCTCAGCAAAGGATTCATCATACAGAACATCAAAAGGAAGTCCGGTAGAAATTAAAACATCTCCTAACCAGCCCATGGTGGGCCAGCGCTGGTTACCATAGAGGTTTCCAGCAAAAGAATTGATAGCGGCTATCTTTCGCGGAGAATTTTTCCAGGAAGTCAGCAATGGACCAAACGGCTGCCACACCTGGCTGGCAAAACGACTGAATTCTTCTTTCACTTCAGGGATAAACAAACCGCCTCCTTCCCCACCAAAGTTTTTCAAGGCATCTATCGTCTGTTTCCAGTCAAGTCCTTTAGTTTTTTCTTCTATCTCCGGTAAGGTAAGCATTCCCTTGTTAGAAAGAACCCGGTGCCATCCCCAGAAGGTCATCAGTCCTAACGGCCTGGCAGCACACAGCCACAGTACTTCCCTTAACATTTCGGGAGGCGGGGTGGCAGCATAAGGGGCAGCGCCTCCTGGCTTGAAGAGAAACTGCGGCATTCCTGAGGTTTTCATTCCGCGGCTGGCACTCACACAGGCTAAGTTTTCCTGTACTACAATGGCCCAAAGGGGATTCTCGTAGTAAAACCATTCTTCCGCCACATCCATTTCCCGGTACCGCTTGATGGGAGGGCAGCGCAGAATTGGCTCTGCTATACGAACGATATCCGGGCGTACTTTTCTTATCTCCCGGGCACAGATTTCGTTGATAACCACTTCATTACCTCCACCACGATGCCACCACAAATGATAACGATAAAACGGGTCACTTTCTTCCACAATACCATCTTCAGGGAACCAGTTTTCACCAAGCAGGGTAGGATTAAGTCTGTTATAAGGATGTAGATAAGCCCAGGCTTTCTTCGTCTCAGTCATCCACTTTCCCAGGTCCAGTCCGTATTCTTTCAGGACAAAAGATTTAGATTTTTCGCTGAAATCCATAGGAGAGTTCCATTCGGAATTGATAATCACATGGGTGAGAGATGGTTTATCCTGCAAGGAAAGAGCAAATTCTCCTGCCCGGTTTCTTGCTTCTTCCTGGACCTGCGGGAGCGCTGGATTGACACCATCGTAAGAACCATCATTTTGAATTACTGCCAGTTCTAAATTTTCTGGTTTGTGCCAGGCCATAACATGCATATGAGCCATCCCGGAAAGACCAAATTCTGCTGCCCAGTCCAGAGCAAAAGGAGATACTCCAGTAGAGGTGACAGTGACCCCTAAACTGGCTGCCAATTCAATGTCTTCATAGTTGTCAGGAATGTTCCAGGCCACTACCGGAAGCTTGTTTCTATCGCGATAAGGACCAGCCCGTAAGAAAAAGAAAGAATCAGCAGCCAATGTAGAAATTCTTGCTTGCAGACGATAAAGACCAGGGGAAAACCTGCCTACAGGCCAGAGATAAATTATTTCCTGACTTCCCCCAGCCGGTATAGTAAAAGGACCGGATTCCTGACGAAAATATCTTCCTACAGAAAAAGTTGTTCTCACGCCTTCTGCCTTCCGGGAAGAAAAGTTACGCAGAGTTAATCTTAGCGGGACTTCTTCCAGGTCCCGGCTATAAGTACGACAGGACATATCAAAACGAATTCTTACATCATTCAAAGTTACTAATGGTTCTTTTGCTGTGGAAAGAGACATTATTTCTGCCTCTGTCAACTCTCTCCGGAAAACTGCCAGTTCATCTATGATGCCTCCTAAGTGTGTTTTAGCCCCAAAAGGATAGCCTGAGTCAGCATGTCCTGGCATCAGGAAAACATGCCTGCGCCAGACAGAACTAGGCTGAAAATTCTGTGCTGTAACTGTAATGATTTTCTTGCCATGGAGATAGACGGAGGCTTTTTCTCCAGACCAGCTCAGCGCCACATGATGCCATTTCCCAGATTCAGGTAAAGACGAAGTATTTCTCCCGCCCCAGTAAGTGAAGCAGATTCTGCCGGCTGGATACTCATTCAGATTGATGAAGGTATCCCAGCCAGCACCCACAGAACAAAAGGTACGGTTAAACTTTCCTGGTTCCAGAAACATCCAGAAAGAAATCGTCCCGGATTCAGGATTGAAAGTCTCCGGAGTGACAGGCAGGTTGAGGACCTCCGAAGAACGGACACTGCCTGGTGGTATCCAGGTGGAAGGAGTCATCCTGTTAGAATAGTGCATTCCTGCCTGTTCCAGCATAAAACAAGCAGCCAGAAACGTTCCTGACTTTTCGCTCTGGAGGGAAAAAACTGCCTGAAACGGTTCCTGCAATGTCTTTTCACCATACTTTTTTGTCTGTTCCACGTAAGGAAGAACCAGGTGATACCGGGACCAGTTTGCAGTTAATATTACTGTTACTGTTTCCTCTACCTGATTGGTTTTGTCAGTTAACACCAGTTTCACTTTCTCTCCACCAGAACCCCCCTTAAGATAAACCGAGGCAATATAACGCATAGCACGCGGAAGAGAAAATTCTCCTGTAGAGACCCCGGAATTTTCTGCCTGGCAGACGACCTGAACTGCCGGTAATCCGGAAAAAATCGACGGTTCAACTGTCGCCTTAGCCTGTCCTATTGCTTTCCATCCTTCCGGGAGAGCCGGATTAGTTTTGTCTGGCGGGAAATTATTTCTTGTTCCCCGGGCATAATCTCCGTAATCCCCGGATTCCAGAAAGATACCCTGCTGGAATTTACCGGGTACATAACGCGGCTGATTAAGAGCAAATTTTTCCATTGCTGGTGTATAAGCGATAGACTTTCTGGTGAAGACTGCTGGTAGTAACCCGCCACTGCTTACTAAAAGATCCAGGTGACCATCAAAGGGTGCATAAAGTAAGAGGTCATCAGTCAAATCACCAGCCAGAACCGTCTGGAAAAATAAAAGTCCTACCAGCAAAATATTTTTCCACAAAATCCTTTTTTCTTTCATTCTTTCTCCTTTTCCTCAATCCCGGTCCCAGTCCTGCCCGGTACTTTCGTCCATTTTCCCGTGTCCGGAAAAACTTCCGGAAGCAGGAACTTCTACATAAAGCTGATTTCGGTGCCCACCTGCCAGTTCCTTCACTTCTATCTTCCAGAATCCAGCTGGTTCATTCCTTCCCGGGGAAAATGTTAAACTGAACCGACCGTTTTCCGCACAGTAGTAGTCTGAGTATTCTGTCAGCTGTCCGGAACCATCAAAAACATTAATCTTTAACGGCTGATACCCTTCCAGCAGTTTCCCTGAAATTCCTCTTACTTCTACTGAGAGGTTTACAGGGTCTCCCTTTTTTCTAACTTTACTGGTTTTAAGCACAACACAGGAAATGGGTTGGGTATACTCCGCGAAGTATTTACCTTCACAGGGGCCAAGATTACAGGTGAAACTTAACCAGGAACCATTCTTTTTACCAGAAACAACCTGCTGTTCAAGTAAATCATAGACAACATTACCCGGTTTTTTCAGTCTGAAAGAAACCTCAAATTCCTGAGGGACACCTGTTTCTTCAATAGTTTTGAATCGGCCAGCCCATTCCCCTGGCTGGCGCCGGTCATTTATCAAAACAAAAAGTCTCATTCCCTTGCCTTCCAGAACATTGTAAAGGACAGAAGAAGTTTTCAATGATATTTCAGGCTGGTAAACACCCTGGAACAAGTCCTTCAGTCTGGCAACAATCTGGTCCAGTTTTTTCCTGACTGTCTCCACATCTGTCTTTCCTGAGGAAACATTGCTATAGTTCAGCTGGCTGACAAAATCAAAATTTGCCCAGGGTAGTTTTTTCACTCCCGGAATGTCTGCCACCAGGTAGGAATCGGCTAAAACCAGATTACCCTTTCTGGCAAAACTTACCAGTTTACTGTAGACACTGCGCGGTAGTGTCTGGCAGTAGGAAAGGATAACTGCTTTGTATTTTCTTTTTTCCAGAACATCCTGTCTGATATCATCCTCATAGATAACATCAGTGGGAATATTGGCAGCCTGTAAGGCATCGTAGAAGTTCATACTATGGATCTCTGGTGCCCACCGCCAGCCATCCACAAAAAGCTGACTGGCAGTAGAGACAAGAAAAGCCACCTGTTTATCAGGATTTTTCAGTCTTTTGACCAGGGGACCAAAAGGTCTGACAACCTTCTCGCTAAAACTTGCCAGTTCCTGATAAACCTGAGGATGGCTGGTTTGTCTGTAATCCTTTTCCTTGGGGATAGCCAGATGAGTTCCCCAGAAAAATAAGCTGTCCATTGCCCGGGAAAGGTTAATCCACATAGATTCCCGGATAATGTCCGGGGAAGGAGTCATATCAAAAGGTCCAACCCAGCCTTTCTTCCAGAGAATTTGAACATCGTGGGAAATCATCTGTCCTGTATACTTCCTGGTGGCTACCAGAGAATCAACATAAAACAATAAAGAACGGGGACCGGGCCAGGCATAACTCCAGTGCTGAGCAATATCACAACCTTTTGCTTTGCCATAAAGGAAAGGACAACGTAGCACTGGCTCAGAAATGGTGAGGATGTCTGGCCTGTACTTTTTAACAATCCTGGCCATGGCTTCATTAAAGGGTACCAGTCCCTGTCCTTTTTCCCACCACCAGAGCAGGTAGCTGTAATAGGGATTATCATCTTCAATAAGACCGTTAACCGGTAAAAATTTTTTGTCTGCCTTTTGGCGGTCCACCGGAAAACAAAAACGAGGAGGAAGACAACCAAAATCTTTCTGATAAAGCGCCACTGTTTCTTCACTGTAATCAAACTCCCGGTCCCATTCGGAGTTAAGATTAACTGTTTTCAGACCATCAAAACCGGCAAAAGTTTTCATCACTGCTTCCATCCAGGCTTTCGCCCATTCCTGGAAAGCAGGATGATGAGGATTATTTCCCATCTTGCTGCCCTCCAGAGAAACTCCGGAAAAATCAATTTTAGTTCTCAAATTTCGTGCCCAGATGTTATTTACCTGTAACCCGCTTACAAGGCCCCGGCCAATACCCTGGTTATATTCCTGAAAGGTAAGCTCTATAGTTTCCCTGTCACTGGCATCAACCGGAATATCCAAATCCTGCCTGGCGTAGGCTGGATTGATAACCGGGGAAATCCAGAAGGAAGTGAAACCATGCTTTTCTATCCCGGACATCAGTCCACCCCAGTTAAGCACTTCCAGACGCTGGGGATTGGGGGTTGGTGTAATGACAACTGGCCAGAATTTTTGAAAGGTAATCACCCTGTCTTGCAACATTTCTGCCTTTAACCAGTAGTTGCCACTTTTCAACTTCCTTGTATCAAGGGGAAAATTAATAACGAATTCCTGGCCAGATGCCAGATTTTTGCTTTCTTTCTGCATTTCCAGTAAACCTGAAAGGGACAGGCAGATTTTCATTTCCGGGAGCTGGTGGGCAGTCGTATTAACCAGTCTGAACCTGAGATTTTCTATTTTACCGCGGAGAAAAGAAGTTACCGGGCAAATCAGTTCCAGTTCCGGGCTAAAAAAGGCTATTTCTTCCGGACCGGGTGGTTCTTTTTCTTCTACTAAAACAGACTTCCAGACACCTCTTCTTTCCCTTTCGCCCAGGGCGATTTTCCCCCGGAGGAAAGTTTTATCCACTATCTGCATAATATCCTGGTCATTGATGGCAACACTTAAAAGAGGTCCGCGCAGAGTAAAACGAAAGCGGCCAAAAGGATTCACTCCACCACCAATATCCAGTACTCCTTCTTTTCTGACAAGAACCTGTCTCTGACCAAAAAGCACCCGGTTAATCTGCAGACAATCCCCTCTTCCCTGGTATTCCATTTCATAGTGATTGTTTTCATCATGCCAGCGACCAGCCACAAAAAGAGAACCACCACTGTCCAGAGCCTTCATCTCCACAGTTATACTGTAATCGGTCCAGGAATCATCTCCTGCCAGACTCCAGTATGTTACCAGACCATCAGTAGTTTCCAGGTAACACCCATCCTGATAGTACCAGTTGCCACTCAGTACTTTCCACCGGGTATCAGGGGGCTGGTCAAAACGGCTCTTAAGGAGAATTTTGGTTTCATTCCCGCCAGCCAGATATGCCACCAGCAGGAAAATGCAGAGGAAAAAGGGTTGAGGTAGAAGAAATATATTTTGCCCTGACATTGTTTTTCTCCGGTAAAAGGTTTTATTCCTTTTGAGCTTTTCATTCTATTTTACCACCAAACAAACTTCCCGCTAATTACCATTGACTTTAAGAGTATCCCCGTCCTAAAATTAAACGTATTCTGAAAAACAAAAGGAGTCTTTACCATGGAAAAAATCCGCTATGCAGTTGTTGGTCTCCATCACGGTATGGGACATGTAAATATCATCCCTAAAAATCCAAAACGACAGCTGGTGGCTATCTGTGACCGGGACCAAGAGACACTGAAAAATGCTAGCCATTACATCCAGGAGAAGCTCAACCAGTCAGTAGAGGCTTTCCTTTCTTATGAGAAACTTTTGTCCTGGAACAATTTTGAAGCTATCGTGATTGCTGTACCACCACATCTACATGCTGAACTGGCAGTAAAGGCGATTGCATCCGGCAAACATGTGCTTTTGGAAAAACCAATGACCCTGAGTTTAGAACAGGCACACCAGATACAGCAGGCTCTCCAGAAAACCAGAAATCTGGTTTTCCAGGTGGGGTATGAGGTTCGTTCCAGCCAGCTGGTCAGAAAAATTATGGAAATAATCAGCCGGGGGGAGATCGGGCAGGTTATTTTTGTCTGGTGGCATATGTTTTTGAAAACCGCAGAGGAAAAACTTCCTTACTGGCAGAAAGAAAGGAAATACGGAGGGGGTAAACTTTTTGACTGCCTGTGCCACTATATGGATATCCTTTCACTTTTTGCTGGAGCCAGCTTTGAAAGGCTAACTGCTTACGGAACAGAAGTGGGAAAAACTGGTCTGAACCCGGACAGAATACCAAAGGTAGCCACGGTTATTTTTGAATATGCTAACGGCGCAAAGGGAAACATCAGTCTGAGTGAGGTGACACCCACACCGGAAAACAGTCTTTTCGGTATTGTTGGTACCAACGGCATCATCTATGGCAACCCCTGGAGTCCTGAAGGAGCCGGTTCTCTGGAGGCATACACACAGGGTTGTCTCTACCGGGAACAGATTACAGTAAGCGGCAGTTTAGCCAGCCGCGGACACCTTGGTTTTGCGGAACAGCATGAAGCATTCCAGGAAGCAATTTTAAACGGGAAAAAAGTTCCCTGCAGTTTCCAGGATGCCCTGGAAGTGCTGTTGATGACTCTGGCTGTGGACCGTTCCCTGGCTACCGGAATGACAGTTTACCGCCAGGAGATTTTAACTGAGGCTAAATCTTTCTAAAAATGTCTTCCCTGAGAATCCGTGGGTATGAGGAAAAAGACTGGCCGGAGGTTCTTTCTGCCTGGAACAAGACGGCGGTAAACCGCTGGGTTTATTATCCGCTGGACGGAAAAAAGTTTAACTGGCTTTTTCGGGAAAAGGAAGATTTTTCACCAGATAATTTTCTCCTGGCTAAAGATAGTAAAGGTGTAGCCGGGGGCATAATTTTCACTTTTTCCGAAAAAGAATCTGTGTTTCTTCTCCAGGCTATTTTCACCAGGGATGGTAAGCTTTATCAGTCAGTGGCTGATAACCTTCTGGAAGAAGTTTTGAGGAAGGTAGCTACCACGCAGGCAAAGAAAGTAGCCACCACCAGCCTTTCTCATCCTGCTTCTACTGACATAGAATATTTAGAATTTCTCTGGAGCCACCGTTTTGTTGTACCCGGTGTTTATGATGCACTGATTGAATGCCAGGTTGGTTCTCTGGGTGTCTGGATGAGCCGGGATCTAAAAGATTTCTGTATCCCGGAGGAAGTCTTCTCTTTGCAGAAAAAACTGGAAAAGGAAGGATTTTCTTTCCCCTGTTTTTCTGCCAGCAAGACATCCCTGTCACCGGACATTTTTGACCAGTTTCCTTTCCGTGATAGATTCCAGCAGGTCGTCAGACTGAATTCTCCTTTAGAACATTTCTTCCCGGTAATCTTCGGGGGACGGGTAATCGGTGGGGTAATGGTTTCAGAGCCCGGAGCACCAACAGACTGGCGACTTTATGGATGCAACTATGGCCTTTTTGGCCCGGCTGGCATCAGGAGAGACTTCCGGGGGAAAAAGTTAGGTACTGTCCTTCTTTTTCGCAGTGTTTTCCACCTTAAGAATCTCGGTTATAATCAGGTTTTGATACCTACCAATCCCACAACTGCTGCCTTTTACAGCCGTGCCGGGTTTCGTATTTTCAGAATCCCGATGGCTATGGAAAGAGTTGTGGGCAAGGTGGAGATAAAATTTAAAAACGTGGGCTGAGATGATGACACCAAGAGAAATCGTTCTGGCGCAGATAAAGCATCAGGAAACCGAAAAAATTCCTTACAGCCTGGCTTTTGAACCGGAAATGCTTTCCCGATTAAATGCTTATTACGGTGGGGACTCCTGGCAGAAACGATTGGTACCTTATCTGGTGGATTGCGGTTCTGTAGCAAAAATGCCCACCCAGGAAATTGACGCACACCATTTCCGGGATGCTTTTGGGACAGTCTGGCGGACAGATTCGCTTCCGCATGTAGTGGTAGAACCAGGGTTGAAAAAACCATCTTTTGAGGGTTATCGTTTCCCTTCTGCTGCGGAATTTCTCAACAAGGAGGTAAAAGCAGAGACTGCCAGAAAGGTGAGAGAGCATGCTGATTCTTTTACCTGCATTTCCTGTCCGTGCCTGTGGCTGTCCTGGTACCTGAGAGGTTTTGACCAGACTTTAACAGACTGTATCACAGAGGAAGATTTCTACCAGGAACTTCTGGAGAGAATGACAGAACTGACGCTGGCACATATTGCTTTCTGCGCTGATATCCCTGCGGATGCCATTATGATGGGTGATGACTGGGGTTATCAACAAGGAGTGCTTATTGGACCGGAACGCTGGCGCAGATTTTATAAACCCCGTTATGCCAGGATTTTTCAGGCTATTCACCAGCAGCAGAAAATTGCCATTATGCATTGTTGCGGCAGTGTAGCACAGATTATGGCAGATATCGTGGAAATCGGTCTTGATGTCCTGGAAAGTGTTCAGCCAGAGGCTGCCGGGATGAATCCCTACTTGCTGAAGAAGCAATGGGGAGATAAAATTACTTTCTGGGGTGGCCTGGGCACTCAATCTACTATTCCCTTTGGCACACCAGAACAAATCAGGCAGGAGATAAGGCGGCTGCGGAAGGAAATGAGCCGTGGTGGTGGTTACATTCTGGCACCAGCCAAACCACTCCGGCCTGAGACACCGACAGAAAATGCGGTAGCTGTGGTGGAGGAATTTATCACCGGGTAAAATTCAAAAAAAGAAAGAGGAAAAACATGACTTCGTTCTTGAAAGCAGTCGCACTTCTTTCCGTCAGCAACATTTTTATGACCTTTGCCTGGTACGGTCACCTGCGGTATATGAAGGACAGGTTTTGGTTTTTGGCTGCAGTAACCAGCTGGAGTATTGCTTTTTTTGAGTACTTACTGCAGGTGCCAGCCAACAGAATTGGACACCAGGTGATGAGTGTTGGTCAGTTGAAAATCATCCAGGAAGTTATTACCCTTTCTGTTTTTGTGCCCTTTTCTGTTCTCTATTTAAGAGAAAAACTCACTCTGGACTATTTGTGGGCGTCTTTGTGTCTTTCAGGTGCTGTATTTTTCCTTTTTCGCCACAGTATTTTAGGAGGTTAAAATGTACAGGATAAACCCACCAGCTGTCTACGCCCATGAGAGTGTTATGGAAAATCCGGTTTACCGTGCCAGGGTATCCAGAGTTGTCAGCTCTCTGCAACAACCCGGACCTGTTATTACCTATTCTGACCAGGAGATACCAGACCTGATTAAAAATGGGTTGACAGAAAAGCGGGTTCCGATGGGTACTCTGCCCCGGATTACCGACCCGATTTTGCTTTTCAATACCTTCCGCTTCCAGACAGAAAAACAGATGGTACAGCTGAAGAGAAAATGGCACCAGGAAAAGTTGGAAGTTGGCTCAGATTTGTTAGGGTTGGGAGCTTTCCACTGGTCTCCCTATAACCTTTCTGAAGACCCCAACCGGCAGCATAAAGTCTGCCGGCCTTGCTGGCGTATTCACCTGCAAACCGGATGTCTTCACCGTTGCCTTTACTGCGGACTGGGAGGGCTACTGGTAGCTATGGTCAATATTGAGGAATACTGTCAGCATCTTCAGGAAGTTATTGACCGTCACCCCTGGCAGAAGACCTATCTTCTGGACGATGACGCTGACCCACCAGGGCTGGAGCCAGAGCTGGGATGTCTGTCCTACCTTATAGAATTCTTTGGGAAACAGAAGGATGCTTACCTTATTATTCATACCAAGACCTGGAACACCAGATGGATGACAAATCTCCAGCATAACGGTAAGACCATCATTGTCTGGTCTATCAGCGGTCCCACCCAGAGTCAAATTATAGAAGAGAAAGCCGGCACTACTGACGAAAGAATCCAGGCTGCCAGAATTGCCCAGGAAGCAGGTTACCAGATAAGGTATAAATTCAAACCAATTATTCCGGTGAGAAACTGGAAAAAAGAAGCCAGCGAAACTATAGAAAAGATTTTTGCCCTGACAAATCCTGATGTTATCAGCCTTTGCTGTTTCATGTGGATGGATGTGTCGGAAATGAAAAAAAGACTGAAGAATGTTTTAGATTTGCTGGAGCCTGAGTTTTTGAAGATGGCTGAACAACATCCTGAACCTGAAAATCCCTGCACCCAGCCTTTCCCGGAGGAAGTCCGGTTTCAGATTTACCAGTACTACCTGAAGGAAATCCGCCGGCATAATCCGGACATCCCTGTTTCTCTTTCCACGGAAAGCTGGCAGATGTGGTCACGTTTAGGACAGTCTCTGGGGTTTACTGCCACTGATTATGTCTGCGGTTGTGGTCCCATGAGTGTGCCTGGAGCAAAAAGATTGAAGTGTCATCCTTTCCAGTCAGCGGTACGAGATAGTCAGGGGATACCGGGGACAATGACTGAAGTTTAACCAGCTGTTAGAAAAAAAATTCTACTTCAACATCCCTCTGTACCCGCCAGGAGTAGAACCAGGAATTTCTATTGCTGCCACTGTTTTCACATAAAATTCTGCTGGGCCTACACCACCAATGATAGCGTACTGGTAACCTTCTTCTGCCATGGCTTTAAGACAGGAAATCAGAAGCGCCTTG
Source organism: uncultured bacterium (assembly GCA_964645405.1). Taxonomy (GTDB): domain Bacteria; phylum Ratteibacteria; class UBA8468; order B48-G9; family DSTR01; genus JAMWDF01. The sequence goes on from CAZYCA010000011.1 coordinate 13,629, forward strand.
CCAATCCCTCTGCCGCGGTAGCCCGGTAGTACCCCCATTGGTCCAAAGTAGCCCTTAAAGGTAGCCTCGTAACAGGCAAATCCCACCAGAGTGTTCTCCTTCACAGCCAGGAAACAGGAAACCGGATGCCGGGAAAAAGACATCTGGCATTCACTGGACCATGCCTGACTGAAGGTAGCTGCCACCCAGGAAATCACAATATGTTTCTCCGGTACAAGCCCACGACGAACAAGAATACCAGAACCTGCGAGGCTTCCCAAAAGCACGTTTATTTCTGGTAAATCATACAGTTTCACCAGCATATCCATTTTTCCCTCAGAAAAGGTTATCTATTTTCCCAGAGCACAGAAAAACCGGCCATAGTTTTTTTCACCCTCTGGTTGTAAATGCCTTCCGGTGCCAGTTTAGACGCCTGATTTAAAAGCGTTATCAGTTTTTCCTTCTTTTCTGCAGAGTAAAGGTAGGTCCAGATATTGGACCAGTTCTCGTAGTAAGGTTTAAAACCATGATTACCATTTTTCCAGATTTCTTCCAAAAGAAGAAAAAACTTTTTCATTGGCTTTGCAGCTGGGCCGTAAAGATCGCGACAGTACTCCTCCACCAGCTTATCCACATCAGTATCAACCTTCCACAAACTTTTGAAAAGGACATAGGTGGTCAGATTTTCCCTCATCCATCCGGTATACTCACCACCATACCTGGCTGGTTCGTAACTGGGAGTATATTCCACAATACAGCCCTTCACCCCGCTTTTCTTAAGCCTTTTAACCTCCTGGTTAACACCGTGAGGAAAAATGACCGGATTACCGTAAGCCTGTGCGGCACAGGGATATTCCCAGGTGAAAAGCAGCCTGGTATTCTTTGCCCATTCCGCCAGATGCGCATGGGAACGCTGGATATCCTTTTCCTCCCAGAAATAAAGGTCAGCATTTCCCCGGCAGACCGTCACAGCCACATTAGGTTCAAACTTCATGTTTCTGGGTACAAGGTAATAGGAAGCATAAGCACAACAACCGATATACCTGTCAGGAAAAACCTTCCCTACCTCTCTGGCTACTTCGTTGACATATTCCCAGACAATCCAGGAATGTTTTCCGCTGGCACGGATAAAGGTAGCATGACCGGGAGGAAAAGATTTCTCTGCTTCCTCATATTTAGCCCGGCACTCCGCACACTGACAGCAATAACGTTCAAAGGAATCACCAGGCATGACACTGATGGTGTAGATATCAGGGTGCGCGCGGAAGGTATTGATAATATCCTCTATCAGAATTTTCTGGAATTCTTTGTTGGAAAGACAGATGTGACCGCCATGGGTGGTATCAAGTAATCTTTTTCCGTCCTTCTGAAGTGCAAAGTATTCCGGATGTGTTTGACCGTATCTGGCGACATAACTGGCGAAGGAATGGGTAGCAGGAGCATAACCAGCTCCACCCAGCCTCTGTCTCCGCCACCACAGACTACTTTCTTCCCTTTGGAAATCAGGGTCATCCAGCCAGTAGCCATAACAAAAGCGATACTCAAAATCCGGGTTTTCCCGGTAGTCAACATTGTCCACATAAACACTCGCATGAGAAGGAACAATTTCTCCTAAAGAACCTGGCCAGTACCAGCGAACACCAAGATTTTTTTCTAAAAAATCATAGACGGCAAAAAGTGTGCCGTGGCGCGTTTGAGAGCGCTGTTTCGGGTCTACAGGATAGGGTTTTCCCTGACGGTACCTGGTCCGGTCATCTTCCCCCCAGAAAATCAGGTAGGGACCAGTTCTTTTTACCAGGAAGCCTCCTTTCGTAATACCTTTCAGAGTTACTCCCAGCTCCTGTGTTTTCCTGGTGCCCCCGATTAGTACCCAGAAATTTTCTGACGGACTCGCAAAAGCCTCTTTCTCTTTCATAATAGGCAAAACAGCAGTAGTGGATTTCTGGAGGAAACTACTTAATTCTGATGCGGCAAAGGATTCTGTGAGGGAGGGATCATCAGGAATAACAATAGTGGCTTTCGGCTGATGGTCTTTCACCAGGTAAAACGGTTCTGCCTGAAGAAAAGTCCAGAACCCAAGAAACACTACAAAACCAGAGCAAAATTTCATTTATTCTTCCTGTTCCACTTTAAGCCAGACCAATGCCGGACTTACCAGTCCGCGGCCTTCGGAAACAAGACGAACCTGTAGCTGCAAGAACTGTCCCGGGGAAGAGAAAGAAACACTATTGTCCCTACTCCACTGACTCCAACCAGATTCTTCCAGACAATCAGAATCTTTCCCGGTACGCCAACGTAGCTGGACTGAAGTTTCAGGTAAAAGTTCTGCCTGATAGTGAATCTTACCGTGAGTTTTTTTCAGGCAGATTACCGGTGAGGTGTAAAGGCCTTCCCGGTAATATTTCTCGGTGAAAGCGGTAGGACTTTTACCTTCTTCTATCTGGACTCCATCAATCCATACTTTACAGTTGGTCTGGTCAGCATCTTCTGTTTGTAACTGCACATCACAGGAGACAAAAGCAGTTTCTTTTTTCAAAAGGACTGGATGGACCAGCCTTACCCAGTCATGTGTCCCGGCTACTCTGGCTGCAGTAACCTGGGTACGATTTTCTTTCTTCTGGTCATAACCCCAGACCCTTAACTGAACCATATTCTCTTCAGGAAATTCTGTGAGAAATTCAGTTTTTACCCAGACGGAAACGACATACCAGTCTATACCTTCCCTGGTGGCTACGAAATTGCTGGGATGAAGATAGACAGAAGTGTGTCTGTCCAGACGGACAGAATTTTTTCCGGCATAGGCTACACTGGTATCAAGACTCCCGCACCGGGAATCATAGATAAAAAAACCAACCGGTGCTTTCTCCGAATCTTCAAAACTTCCATTGGTTACCAGGTTACCTCTCTTCAATACTAACCGGCCACCTGAAATTTCCAGCCGCTCAATCTTTCCTTTCAGGGAAGGAGAAGAAAAGTTTTCTTGAAAGATAGTTGCTGACTCTGACTGGTTGGTGAAAAGAAGTAGTAGCACAAAACCCAGCCATTTCCTTTTCATTCTCACCCCCAGATTAATTTGCTTTAATTCTAACACAGAGAAAAATTGGAAGAAACTCAGGAGAGGTAAAACCAGCCATCCTCTTCCGCAGTAAATTCACTTGCTATCTTTCCTGAATTTCTTTTTGAAGAAAAAGAGCAAAATCTGTTTCTACTTTCAACAGAAGATTTTCCAGGAAAGGAATCATCAAAGATTGCACCTTTCCGCTCTCTTCCTCGTAGGTAACTCTGATGGAATTTAGGGCAACGGTTCTAACGGCTGGCTGAACTGGATGGATTGTAATTACGACCAGAACAAAGGTATTGATGGCAAGAAATTTTTTCATCAGCAGTTATTCCTGCCGTCTCTGTTAACGGTTAAGCCGGATAAGAACAGGTTCAGCCCAGACCGGCTGATTAGCATGGTTGACACTGGCACCACTGGCATCTCGGGCAACAAATTCCAGCCGACCACCCGATTCCAGTGAGATTTTGACCTTCTCTGCCGGAGAATTCTTTTGTAAAACTTTACTCTCCCAGAGAGTTTTCCCTGATAGTTTTATGGCCATGGTAAAAGCAGCCGGTGGTTCTGCTTTTAACCTGTTGCCATCCCAGTCATCGGCACCTAAAGTAGCGTGGATACCAGCCCAAACTTCCACAGAGGAAAAAACTTCTGCCGGAAGGTCATAACCAACCGGGACCATTCCAGTACTGAATCCTTTCTCAAATTTTTTCTTCTCCCTCTTTCCGTTTTCCTCCACCCATAGTTCTAACGGATAAACCTTCCTCCAGCGACCTAAACTGGCGCCCAGAATTAAAGGAGTAAAACGGTAGGGGAAAGAGGTGATAAGTGGCACAGAAATAGGCTCCAGACTGGTTAAGTCTATCCGGTTCAACCAGGCCAGGTCATCTTCTGAAACTCTTCCCGTAGAATTGCAGAAACAAGTATAAGCCAGGTCAGCACAGAGTCTGGCTCCAGATTCAGCTGCCTTTAACAAATAAGGAATGGCTTCCTCTTTCTTCCCGCTGTAAACTTTTTCTGCTGCCGGCACTGCCACTGCCCGAGCAGTCCGAACTGCTTTCACATAACCCTGGTAAAGATGAAAAACTATCTCTGGCACAGTAGTTCCTAAAAGTTCAGGCTGGTATTTTTCCAGGGAAACTTTAAAATCAGCCGCAGCGTCAAAATCAATAATTGCCTGGAAAACTGCCTGGGGAGAATATAGCGGGTGGGCATTGCCTGGTGGCTGGATGATTTCTCCCAGTTGCACCCAGGTTAATCCGTTGAAACCTTCCAGAGAGTGGATACCAGGGTGGCAGGCATCCTGTAGAACGTGAAAAAGATATCCCAGGTATTTCAATCCTTCGTCTGTCTTTCCCTCTTTCAGGCAGGTCAGAATTTTGCCCAGATAAGCAGAGGCACCGGCTGTGAAGAAACGATAGTTTTCTGCTGGACTGGCTCTGGGAAGGTAATGAAACTGAATTTTGTCAATCAGGATAATATAAGGGGAAACTTCAGGAGAATCTTTTCTATCCGGGTAATGACAGTACTTTCTGATAAGGTTCTCACCTGCCGCAGAAACTAACTTTTTTTGCCAGTCAGGAAGGACAGAAACTGCTGCTTCTGTCATCCTGGAATGTCCTGGTCCCCAGCCCTGCAATTTCACTGGCGAGAGGAAAATCACCACCAGAATAAAAACCACTAATGAAAATATTCCTGTTCTCATAAAAATTCTCCGTTGTCTCATGGCAGGTAGAAGTATTTAGGGTCAGTATAGCAAACCACACCGTTGGTGGGAGAATTTTCCCTTTCTGAAGCAATTAACCCGGAGGGGTTTAAACTACGCACACTCCCGTCAGCGAAACCAACATTTGTTAGACCGAGATGGCAAAAGTCAACTAAGTCTGTTGCCGGCCAGTTAATACGGTAAATCTGAAGTCCATAATAAGAAGAACGAAAACTGATACTATCAAACACCAGACTATAAGAAGAAGTATTCTTCACCCGTTTGAGGTGATGACCAACATTCTCTCCTGCCAGTGTCTTGAGAGCATAAATTGTGGCTGATGACCAGGACGCATGTTTGCCGCTGGGACACCGGGTAAGTTGCAATTCAATCTTATAAGATCCACCGGTCAAGGGAACCCTGGTATTGCCCAGGTAAGCAAAGTAACTTAAACCCCTCACCCGGTAAGAGCTGGTGCCAGCCATGGGCCCATAAGGACAGGAATCCAGTCATCAAAGTCTTCACAGTACATCATAAGAGCCAGTACAATCTGTTTCATATTGCTCATACACCTGGCAGTTCTGGCTTTTTCCCTAACTTTGGATAAAGCCGGCAGGAGAAGCGCAGCCAGAATAGCAATAATTGCTACTACCACTAAAAGTTCTATCAGGGTAAATCCTGCCTTCCTTTCCCCAAAAATGGCCACCCACATTGCCCCTTTTATTATTCCACATTTCTGTTCTTATGTCACTGCTGCTTGTCGCGGTGGCATTTCAAGTTTAAAAGTGGACTAATTTTGAAGGATTTAAAGTTTAAAACCGGACTGAAGAGCCCTCTCTGTTGAAGGGAGGGGATCCGGGTGAGGGTAAAAAAAGTTAATAGGAAGATAGCGGCAGTATCCACATTTAAGGTCTTATGGTTTAATCTTTTCTTTTTGAGAATATAGTTCATGGGACAGCAGATACATAAACGGTTGGCCGATGAGCAGGTAAGAGGTTTATTGGTTGAACTGGAGTACATATTAAAGATTCTGGAGATAGGACGAAGCCCGTTTTTTGAGTTGCTCAAGGGTTACAAGGAAAACCCGTACGATTTCTCCATCGCTTACAACAGAGAGAAAAAGATACGGTGGTAGAAAAGAATATCATCAAGGAATTGAAGCAGGAGAAATCGTTAAGAGAAGCCCTGCCAATGCCCATAAGAAGTTACAATTAAAGTTATATAAGAGACGTCCTGCGTGAGAAGTATAATCAGAAGGTCCCTGTCCCGACGATTATAGAGCGGACAAAGAAAAGAATGACTTCTCTCTGCCGGAAAAGGAGCATAAACGGCATGACAGGGAAGTATTGACCAACTATGCCAGAGTCAGTCCAGCATAATTCCTCTCAACATAGATGGTCACCGGATGTGGAGGATAAATGGCATGTGATGACTTCCCTGGATGATTACAGCCGGAAGATGCGTTATGCTTACCTGGTAGAACGGGAAACAACCTGGAATCCTATTGAGGCAATGGAAAGTATCTTCCTGAAATACAGACTGCCGTTGTCGTTTTACGTGGACAGCCATTCCATATTCAGGTTCGTTCAGGGCAGAGACAGTTTCTGGCGGAAGCATTAAGAGGTGACCGATGAGGTAGACCTGGAATGGAAACAGGTGCTCATTGCATGTGTGAAGGTAACCTGTGCCTTGTCTCCGCAGGCAAAGGGGAAAGTAGAACGGCCGTATGGCTGGCTACAGGACAGAATTGTAAGAACTTGTGCAAGAGAAGGCAGAAAAGAAATCAGAGGTGCACGGGAGGTGTTGAGATACGAAACGGACAGATATAACAAAAGGTGCACAGTAGCACCGGGAAATCCTGGATTTAAGGTTCTACAACCCGTTAAAAGTAAAGAAAACTCTGTTCAGACCATTTGTTTTGCTACCACCGCTTGAATCAACAAAGAATGTGTTCTGTTTACGCGTGGGGCCGATGATTAACTCTTATAGAAAAGTATTCCTGAATAACCTTAACAAGGAAACCCGTATTGCTGAGGTAACCTTCTGGTATCAAGATAAACTGGTTGATATCCAGAAGGTGAAAACCGAGGACTTCAACTTAGTTCGCTTTTAAACCTTAAGAATCCGGTTTTAAATTTGGCAATTAGTAACCAGAGTTGCACCTGAAACTTTCCACGGTCAGTACCGCTGTCGGAAGTGTCGTCTGACCCGCTATTTCCTTGGGGAAACCTTCTGGCGCCAGAGCCGTATTTCTGCCTACTGGAAAGGCAAGCTTCTGAAGT
>CAZYCA010000012.1:0-13716 GCA_964645405.1 uncultured bacterium
GTCATACCCTAACTGCAGGCTCATCGGGATTAAGGGATGAGTACTTTTCAGACTGTAAAGGTCCCGGGCAAAGTTAGTCAGAGCCGGCAGTTGTTGCCAGCAATCATCATCAATTTTTCCGTCAATCACAGGAGCCTGGCGTACTCTGGGTACCTGGTGAAACCAGATGTTTCTAATTTGCTCTTTTTCTGCTGCTGGCTGAACTTCAGTAATTGCGTTACAGAGAAAAATCAGGAAGAAACCAAAAAGAAAAACCTTTCTGCTGGGTGCCACATTACCTCCTGTATACAAACAAATTTCCTTTCACAGTAACAGGGAAAACTTCCTTTTGTCCGGTAATGATATCAGTAATTTCCAGACGATAAAGACCGGTTAAGTCGCTGAGTGCCGGTAGCCACGTTACCTCTGTTTTTTCACCTTCCAGCCAGAAAAGACGACCGCTTCCGGAATGCAGCAACCCATCAGGCTGGAAGACATCAAGCCTCAGCAGCCGTGATAAATTCCCGGAAGAAGACACTGTCATCCTCAGAGTTTCCCCGGGACAAACCTGCCTAAAAGATTTCACCTGAAACCGTGGCATTTTCCGTTCTGAAAGAGCCAGAATAACCGGCTCCAGCTTACCAACACTAATCTCCAGTTTTGTCAGTTCCCCCAGAAATTTTCCTGACCTTAAAGAATAAACTGCTTTTTCTCCGGGTAAAAGTAATGTCAATACCTTTCTTTCCGGAGTGCCTGGTAAATCTTCCCGGTAAACTGCCATTAACTCCAGCCCTTTATGGTTGTAACGAAAGACCCTGGTCCCGGAAGGTAAATATCCGTAAGGTCTGCCATTGATACCAGCTAACTTTAAGGCAGAAACCAGCCATTCCGTTAAAGCACCTGCCCGGTTATCAGCGTAAAGACTCCTGTACTTACCAATAAAACAATTCAGTAAAAGCGTCTGTCCCTGGCCATATTTATGTGTTAACAAAACCGGGGCTTTGCCGACCCAGCCTGCTGGCCTGGCACCAGCCGGTTCTGTGGATAAATCTGCCAGAGTTTCCACACCAGTTTCTCCAAGATTTCCCCGGCAACAATATTCCTCCACCTTTTTCTGTCTCACGCCAAACAAATCGTCCAGGCCACCGGCAGGAAGAAGTTTGCCGTGGACAGTCCTGGTGGCTGGCCTGAAATCAGCAATGACAACTCCACCGGAAGAGACAAATTCTCTGATGGCTTTCTGAGCCTGCACTTCCAGACCAACACTGTAAGGGAGAAACAGCACCCGGGCTTTTGTGCGCAGTAATTCTCCTGCTGCGAGTTTAAAGGAAGATATGTAATCATAACCAATCTGCAGTTCCTCCAGAAAAGTGGCAAAACTCTCACTGGAATTCTTTGTCCTGCCTAAATGGGGGAAACTCTCCTGGGCATGGTTGGAAGCAGGGGAGTAAAGAATATAGAAACCATCATTCTGCCATTCAGAACAGGCAAGAAGTTCACCAATCCCCTGCGCAAGTTCCCGACAACTTTCAAATATGGGATAGGTACTCTCACTCAGACCACCATCTCCCGAGATACAGCCTGCGCCCCAGAGAAAAACGGTGTTGCCACCAAGCAGTACTGTCTCCCAGGGAATAAAAGAAAGGAAACGTTTATCAGTACTATCACTGTAATAGGCACCGGTACAGGTGCCAAGATATTTATCCCGACCGAGGATGCCCCGGAGAACACGCAGGTGAGAAGGACGGTAATAAGGAACTAAACTATCAACTTCCCTGCAAACTAAATCAAAATTCTTGCCAATATCACCGTAACCATTAAGTGTAACCTTAGCCCAGGGAATTTTTTCCTGTAGCAAACTCTTCATTTTTCTCAGGTGAGAAGCGTAAAGCCATTCCTGGTATTGCCTGTAATCCAGAAGAGGAACAAGATTTTTCTTTTTCTGCTGCTCGGTTACCTGTTCTCTGGTAATTTCAGTAAAGTTCTGTACCGGTATCTGCCAGTTTTCAGAAAGTTCTGCCGCGTCACGGTAAACAGTCTTCAGGTAGGAAATAAAATTCTGCCAGTCTTTCTGTTCTTCTGCCTGTCTCTGCTGGTCTGTCGCAGCCCTGGACTTAAAAAGTCCCTGCCCTACACCTGTGTCATCGCCGAAATCATAAAGATAGCCACCATAGGGCTTGACAGGAATTACATCTTCTTCTACAAACTTCTCATAAGTCTTTTCCATCTCTGGCGGCACAGGCCCAACAATCCTGCCGTAATAAGAGTAAACACCAAAACGAAAACCGAACATCATGTTAGCAGAAAGGGGACTTCCTTTTGTGCGATAAAAATTCAACCCGTAAAGGCGATTCAGCCGGGAAAGATACCAGCCGGTAACAGTAGAAGTAGCACTATCAGCACGGATATTATAATAATGCCGGCCTAAAGGTTCTAACAGGGTACAAAACTGGTCTTTATTTGCCTGAGCTTTACCATTCCTTAAAACCATTGCCTTTAGCCGGAAGGCATAACCGGAAAGGTCTCTGGTATCCACTAAAACTTCCATCCGTGGTCCGGAAATTTCCTTTTCCACAGCCCGTACTAATCTTCCCCAGCCATCATAGACATGGATACGAATTTTATCTCCTGGCATGATCCCATTGAAAGCAAGCTGGCACCGGAAAGGCTGGTTAGCCGGATTAAGTGTTCCGTTGGATACAGAAAAAGAAAGAATATTTTCAGGATAAACAACTTTCAGATGGGAACTACCCCAGTCAGTGACCTTATCTCCCTGAAGTAGCCGGCACCGAAAGTAGAGGTGCTGACCGGTATCTGGCAGATGATTCAACTTCACTGTCTTTTCTCCTGTAGCAGCTACAGTAAGCTGGTATTTACCGGAATCCTGAACAACTTCATTTTCGTCCAGAGCCTCCCAGACAATAGTTGCAGTTTTCTTCTGAGAAGATTCATTCCTTACGGTAACAGCATACCGGAGAGAATCTTTCTCCAGAGGAGAGACCTCTGAATCAGATGGGCTGACAGAAACAATTTTTAGTTTTCCTTCACAATGGCTTGCCCAGACAACAGCTTTTCCCACCAGGGCAAAGAGATGGTCCGCCATGGGGAAAATACGGCCGAAAGGAAAAAATAGACCAGCCGGGCTGATACCATGGTGGATAGACCAGTAGGCATAAGGTTCTTTCTGCCAGTTGAATAATATTATCCTGCTGCCTTCTGGCCTCTGCGCAAAACTGACTTTTCCCGAAAGCTGGTAGCTCTGCTGCTGGAAACCAGCAAAGTTACCTCTGGAATCCATTTCCAGCATTTCCTGGTAAAACCCGGACCAGGAAACACCAGAAAAAGGAATATCCTTCAGGCAGTATTCATTTTTCCAGAACCCGTCTTTTTCCATCTGTTTAGGCATAAAGGAACCAAAATAACCACCGGTATTGAAAAGGAGCAGTCCTGTTTTCTTCCCCACACACTGCCGGTAGATAGCCTCCCAGACAGTGGCAGGAAAGTTACCATAAGAAGTGATGAGAATACACTGGTAGGTTTTTTCTGTAAGAAGGGAAATAATACGGCGGTGTAACTTTCTGGTTCCTTCAGACTTCCAGGACCTGTCCAGAAATTCTTCACTCCAGATAGGGACTAAATCATAATCAAAATCAAAACGTTTGGCAAACTCAGCCATCTCCGGTGTGGTCCAGGAGTGAGCAAGAATCAAAATTTTAATTTTCCCCTGACTGGCTGGGGTTCTCCAGGGGTAAACAGGAGTAAGAAGCTGATGGCTGGCAAAATCTCTGGAAAAAACTGGCAGTGGACCTACCATCAGGATAAGGAAAAGGCCAGTCAGAAAAAAAATTTTCTTTCTCATCTATCCTCTCAGTTAAATGGTAAAGGATAAACTACGTTTTCATCCAGCTGCCTGATCTGGCATTGATTCTTCTCCAGAAATATCCTGTACACAGACCCGCAGCCCCGAGCCTGAAGTTCTATTTTGCCTGCCTCCGGGATTTCCACACTACAGCTTCTTGCCTTTCCGTCCATTGCCCAGGCTGTAGCCAGCCATTCTTTTTTCTGCCGGTGTTTCCTTACCAGCACCCGCAGATATGGGTCACCAGTGGGAAATTCGTATGCTGGCAGGTTCTTGCTCCAGCGGTGTTTTTCCGGTCCTGGTAGTAAATCTCCGTTTCTCAGGTATTCTTCCAGATGGGAAAAAAGAGCATGAGTATAAGACAGAACCAGCATCTGCGCCAGCCAGTGCGGCAGTTCTTCTCCCTGGTCCCCCTTAAATCCACCCCTGACCGGAACACTGAAATATCCAGCCACACCGCCAATCATTCCGGCAGTGTAGTAGCATTTCAGATAACCCAGATAAAGAGACAAATCTGCCAGCTGTTTGTTCCCCTCCCAGCCAGCATTCAGCCAGTTGTAGGAAAGATTGTCCCCGAACTGCAGTTGTTGAGCCACTGAGTTGAGAGCCTGAGTAAGCATATCTCCAAAAGGCCCTTTCGGGTCAAAGTTAGAGGTAAAATGACCGTAATATATGGAAGTACTGGGAAATTCAGAGATAGTCCTCATACTTTTATAGTCGTAACTCCACTCCCACCATCCCGGATAACGGTTGGTGTGTGTTCCCTCAGTATGATAATAGATGTAATTAGCCTGGGGAAAATTCTTTTTAACTGTTCTGTATATTATTGCCTCCTGATGTGCTTTCCTTTCAGAAAGATATGTCAGCCAGTCTTTCTCTCCCTTAGCCTTCAAAACATCAGGGTCTTTCTCCCAGTATTTCTTACCAAAGCCATAGACACCCAATCCGTACTCACCACCATTCAAAATAATTTTAATGTTTTGTTTTCCTGCTCTTTCTGCCAGCTGATTTAAAAAATCAACCATATACTGACCTGTCTTTTCAAAAATAATATCCGGTGCTTCAGGACTGAAAACATTTTTTACCACATTGCCATTTTCGTCCTTGCAGAAGGCTTTCTCTGCTATATCATCAAGAAATCCCTTCCCCAGTTTATGAATTGGTCTGGGAATAATAACTGCCAGCGGCAGATTTTCCTTTTTTGCCATAGCACAAACCTGCTCATCTATTCTCTCAACAATTTCCAAACCATATCCCCAGTTTCTCGCCAGTTCAATTTTTACATCAGGTGCTAATTCCCAGCCCCACCGGGAAAGCGGGAGCAGTTTATGGTTTTTCTTAAACTCCGGTTTTTTAATTTCGGCAAGAAAATCAAGTGGGGTCTTTGCCTGCAACAAACCTGCCAGTAAAAAAGTACACAGAATTACTTTTTTCATTTCAGCACCTCCTCAATTCTCAACTCCCAGTATAAATCTTCCACCTTCCCTTTCAGTTCCTTAACTTCTTTTATCCCTTCCAGAGTGGGAGTTACAGATGCCAGTTTCTGAAATTCCTCTTTTAGCCCTTCCAATTTTTTACCAACGTTTTCTGCTTTTAAGTTTTTAACGCGTGATTCAACTTCACTCAGAAGTACTTGAATTTTACTCTTTTCTTCTTCCAGCACATCATTAGCTCTGACAAATTTACACTTTCCTTTTGTTTCACAGAGAACAAACCCATCCTGCCAGGGTAACTCCCAGGGCGGAGTAATCTCTCTGGAGAGAAGCCGGCCAATATCCTCCAGATTAAGCTTTTTGGAAGAGAAATACAGATATCCGAACTTATCCGGAGTAGCATTACTACCACCACAGGACCAGCTTACTCCGCGGAACTTCCCGGTAGAGAAAGAATACCGGACAAGGTCAAACATCCACAAACTGCCCTCCCGGGGTTTCTTAAAAACATCAGTCCAGGGGAAAAATGATTCCACCACCCAGAAATCTTTCGTCTTCGAAGTCTTATACTCCCAGTTCTCCAGATTCCAGGAAATGTCGGTGTTGGCAGTATCTATTCTGCGAATGTCAGTTTTTGTCCCCAGAAAATTGACAACAAAGGCAAGGTAGCCCACACCCTTTCCTTCAGGGTCAAAGTAGATTTCATTGCAGTCATCAGTCCACAGTTCCGGGTCATCCCTCATAGTTCTGGTAGCTCTGATTTTCTCAAGATAATCATCATAATTGATGCTGGCAAAGTAAAGCCCCCTTTCGTTATAGAACATCATAAATTCTGTCTTCAGTTCCCCTTTCACCGGTTTTGTCTGCCAGTATTTGTAAAATTCTCCTTCTTTCTGGCACTGTTGCCAGCAGTTCTCAGTCAACTTCCCGTCTATCTGTGGATGGTCAGGAAGGTAGCCAACATGGTAAAAAGAAATAACCCTGGACTGAGCAGAAACCAGGGAGATAAAACATAACCCAAAGAGAAAAAAAGTTTTCCCGTACCAGCAAAATCTTTCCCCCATCATTTACCCCCTTGCCAGCATGAGATTTTTTTCCAAGCTATTTTCCGGTGTAGGAGGATAAAAGTTTCTCATAAACTTTTTCCTTTAACTCCTGCATTTTCTCTGTCAAATCCAGCATCTCTCTGTAATTATTTTCTCTTATAAATTCTTCTGCCGCTGACTTCATCTTTTCATAACCTGACTCTTCCAGAAATTTTCTTACTTCCTCTTCCTTTCCCAGTTTGTCTATCTCTTCTTTTAATTTTTTCCATTCTGTAAGGTCCGGACTTACCTCCCAGGAAAGAAGGGAAAGTGTTTTGCGAATCTGTCTGGAACAACTACTGAGAAAATCATGCAACGCTCTGTCTCTGTCTTCATCATAAAAATATCCCAGCGCCAGCCTTACTTGTCTTGCGTCTTTTTGCGGAGTAAGTTCTATGCTGACACCATAGGTACCTTTAACTTTACAATCTTCTATCTCCTCAGGCAGAAAAACAAGGAAGTTTCCGTATCTGTCCTGGTAACCACCATACCTGTTATAAAGAACAACGCTATCATCACCTGCTGCTTTTTTCCCTGCTTCCTGATGTAGATTGTATGCCTGACTGGCAAAAGCACACCATCTTTCTCTTTCCGGGGGACCTGTTGTTTCTCCTGGATAGGCGCTAACTACCACCTGAAAAATGGGCACACTGGTTTCTATCTTCAGAAAAAACCACCGGGGTAGACTTGCCAGTTTTTGAATCTTCACCGCAAGATTATTTTCTCCTTCCCAGTAAATTTCAGCCAGCCCTGTTTCTTCTGTCTTTTTCAGGACATAAATGTTTCTGGGTAAACTATCTACCTCCAGGGACAAAATCTGGTTGTCTTTCTTTGTCCTAACTGACAGAAAGTGCCAGATATTCCAGCCACCGTTTCCCCTTCTTCCAAAGTTGCATCCCAGCAGAAAATCTTTTCCCCGGATAACCTTGCGGTCAGCCTCCTGGAATACAGCCCGGTAGTCAATTCTCAAATTATCCATCATTAGAGTTCTTTCGTTAAGGTTTTCTCCCTGCTGGTTTTTCCCGTATTTGTTTTTCACCATGACTTCCACGCAGAAAACCTGCTGGCAAAAAAACATCCAGATAAAAACAAAAAAAAGACCCTTTCTGTTTCTCATTTCAAATGAATTCTAAACTTACTGATTCTCTTAATCCGGTGGCGACATCTGTCACTTCTACCGTGTACCTTCCTGGTTTTTCGTTAAAAGCAACGGGAATCTCCAGAAATTCCTGCTGACACGGGAAAACATTCCGGAAAATTTCTTCTCCCGGCTGATATACTCTCACCCTGTAAATTCTGCCGGCACCGGCTGCTGGTAAAAGTAGCCTGATTGTTTCCCCTCTTTGCACCTTTGTCTTTGCCAGTTTCACCTCCGGCTTTCCCTGTTTTTCTGCAAATAAGGTGTAAATGAGAAAAGGTTCCTTAACCTTATCTTCAAAACATTCTGCCTGTTTAATAAAACCTTCATCCGCTTTATAGATATGGTAGGTTTTAGCCATCCTCACGCTTATCTTTCGTCCGACATCTTCTTTCGGACACAAAATTCCCAGAATCTGATACTCCGGGTTCTCCCTGAGCCGGACAATTGTCTTTTCCTCGTTTACACCCTGTACTTCTATCTGTCTTTTTACCCCAGCTATCTCCAGCAAATCAGAAAGAAATCTATCAAAGGCTACCTGAGAAGAAGTGTTGAAAGCTGAACTTAAGTCAAAATTGAGAAGAAGAGCCAGGCCTTTTCCTGTCTGCTTCACGTGAAAGATATCACTCTCTGGAGATACCTGAACCTTTTCTGCCTGAAAGACAATCCTTCTGCCGGATATTTCCGTATCTATCTTTACAGGACGGAAAACAAACTTCTGTTTCCCGCTTAATTCTACTCCCAGAATATCTACCAGCTGCCCTTTTTCCACCGGCCGACAGTAGCCATTCAGAATTCCTGGATTCATATCTGCTACCAGAATACCACCATTTTTCACAAAATTCTCTATTTCCTTTTTTTCTCCGTCTGAAATGGAGGAAGAGCCGAAAAGAAAAAGAATTTTGTAATCCCTGAGCCTACCTTTTTCCATCTCCCTGGTAGTCAAAAACTCAAACTGGCATCCCTGCCGATAACAGAAGTCAATCAGCTGCCCGGTAGAATTCTCAGGAGAAACAAAAGGTTCACCCAAGAGGGCAATGGAACTACTGGCATGGGACCAGTGAACTGCTATACCCTCATTCTTTAATCTGTTCATCACCAGTAACTGCGCCAGCCCATTATTGAGTTTCTGAATTCTCGGCAACATCTTTTCAAAGTAATCAGCATAGGAAAAATCAACTGAGATAAATCCTTCCACCCAGGGGCCAGAAGCAAACCAGCTATTGCCATTGATAATGCCACATAAAAGGGGTTTCCAGAGAGGATACGGATACGCATCCCTGCCACCATGAGAACCAACATATCCACCCCACCAGTTAGTCCTCAACTTATCCCAGCCAATACTCCTTAAAAGTTCGTTACCAATTTTATCCGCATAAGGACCCCAGAATTCTAACTGGCTGATAGTCTCCTCTAAATTTCCAGGGACAGAGCCTTCCGCCCCTACCCTTGCCCCAGGGTCAATTTCTTTGATTAGCCTTGCCAGATAGTGGTGATAATCCGCATACTGTTTTTCCAGAAAACATCTGTGGTCATACCAGGCAGCATACTTCTTGCTGTGGGCAGCTTCCCTAAGACGATAATGCTTAACCTGCTCAAAACTGCTGAAATTTTCTCCCCACTCCTGGTTCAGAATTTCAATCTTCCCGTATTTCTTCCTTAAGTATTCCCGGAAGGCTCTCTCTTCACTGGGAGAAAACCCGGACTCATAATGGAAGAAATTTTCATCACCTAAACTATAGACCAGCATTCCGTACAGGGGCAGATTTGTCATTCTTTTGCTGATAACTTCCCGGACTTCTTTCTGCACGACTGGATTGTAAAAGGAACCATCTCCTCCGTATTTTTCTTTGTTCTTCGGGTCGTTTGTCTTTAACCATAATTCCTGTGTCCAGCCCTGGTCATCGCGACCCAGCATAATCCGGTAAAGATAAGGAACCATCTTCAGATTAAAGATAGAAGCAATCCGGGCATTCCCACCCTCCTCTGTGGGATGGTTCAGAGAACAGGTGAAACCAGCCTTCCGTACCTGCGGTTGATAAAGTTCAGAGAGATAATCATTAATCCCACCCCAGAGAATGTTCGGGAAAATCTCCTCTTCCTTTTCCGGGAAGAATACTTCTTTCTCCACCTTTGCCAGAATCAGGTTGTTTTTTCTAATTGAGCATTGAAGATAACCACAAAGCGATGGAAAATCAGACACCGCTATTTCAAATTCCAAAGAACCAGCCCCCCGGGGTAAAACATATTCCTTCCGCAAATAGGTTTTTTTAGAAATAGAATCAGAAATTTCCACCAGAAGATTAGTTTCCTCAGGCAGGACTTGCTCAAAAGTCAGTTTTCCTTTTATCTTTTCTCCTTTTCTGCAAGAAATCTTATCTGTATCAAGGGCTACCTTTTCCCAGCGACTTTCCACCTGGAAAGTGAAAAAACCGAAATCTTCTACTTCTTTTCCCTTTTTCACAAGATAGTCCAGAAAATATCTTCCTGCCGGCAAAACTGGCAGATTCAACTGTAACTTTCCATTCTGGATATTCATTTCCTGCTCTTTGTGCACCTGGTTCCACATATCCCTTATGCGAACAAAAATCTTTAATTTCTCAGCTGTTTCTGCTTTAAAAACTAAAGGAAAAGGCAGGTTTTCCTGCTTGATGCTTTCCTCATTCTGGAAATTTAGTGGCGTCAGAAGAAAGTCTTTCTGTTTTCTCGCAGCCCAGAGAATGGCTCTTGCTACCAGGACCATGTAGTTTTCGTAATCAGCCTTCCAGAATCGGGAATACCTTTCCGGATTGGTCAGAGCCAGGCCACTGTAGTAAGTACTGTGTTTTCCAGGGTAGTTAACTATCAGAATTCTTCCCTTGCCAAATTGATAACCTTTCAGCAGTTCTTCTGTCTTAAACCTTTTCTCAGGAGCCAGCTGCTGGCTTGGCTTTGCGAGAGAAGGAGAAAGAGGCAGACTTTTAAGCGAAAGCCCCTGTGTAATCCAGTCTGTATTTTCTGGTGTAGCAAATATCTTTTTGTAGATAGTGCCGTGGTCATAAAAGAAAACAAGTCCGGCTCCCTTTTTCACTCTTTCCAGAATTTTATACTTCGCTTCTGCTGGCAGAATATCAAATCTCACATTTCCCAGAATAAAAACATCATAATCCTTTTCCAGTTTCGCCAGAATCTCGTTTTTCTTTTCCCATAAGGTAGTTCCCTCCACCTGTCCTTCGTACATATCTTCCATAGCCAGAAGTCCAGCATGAAAAACAGTAAAAGCATCAAACTCTATATCCATTCTTTGCCAGAGTTCCACCACTTCCCTGGCACCCTGCCGGCCTACAATGAACAGACATTTAACTTTTTTTCCGGGAAGTGGCCTTGCCCAGTCCAGATGCTCAGTAAGGTATCTGGTAGTCACAACATTCAAGTAGTCTCCGCTGTGTTTTGCTTCCAGCAAAAAAGAAAAAAACAAAAAAATAACCAGTATCTTTTTCCTCTTCATTATTACCTCCGGTAGATAACAGACATTAAATTCTGCGGTACAAGTATTTTCCCTGACTGTTTATCTCACGGACCAAAAGGTGTTACATCTCCCCGGTGAGTCCAGGCACCGCCGGTATAAGGATAGTTTGTTAACTGGGGAAGATGAACAAGATGGACACTTCCATCCAGATATAACCGGTTAACCCAGCTACCGCCAGTACCACCTGGACCATCTGTAAAACCATAGGTACTGCCTTTCCCACCAAGATGTACCACCATATACCCGGTTCTCATATACCAGACATAATCAGTCATTATCCATCTATAGATAGGTGCAAACTTTTCAATTTCCGATATCTTTCTTCCTCTTACCGGCTGGCTCCCGGAAAAAATAACCAGCGGATAACCATGAGCATCAGAATAATGAAACATATAGCTGTAATTCCACCATTCGTTATTGCCTGTATCCGGGTTGCTCTGGCTGGTTGCTGCTACAAAAATTCCCATTGCCGTGGGACAGATAGTAATAAACTCTGTACTAACCAACCTATTGGTCGGAAAGGGATAGTTACTCTTAATCTGTGGTACATAAGGAGCAAGAAACCTGACCCAGCTATTGCGGTAATTACCTGGGTAGGACCAGCAGACATTGCCGTGGTCTACAGGCGGGAAATACTCATCATAATCATTCAGATACATCATCCAGGCAAGACCCAATTGTTTCAGGTTATTCATACATGTAGCTGTTCTGGCTCTTTCCCGGGCTTTGTTCAAGACCGGTAGAAGCATCGCGGCTAAAATCGCAATAATAGCCACCACCACCAGCAATTCTATCAATGTAAATCCTCTCTTTCCCATCATCCACCTCCGTTTTTATTACCAGTATGAAGATTTACCATACCATCTGAGTTTTCCAGGAATTCCTTTAGGTCCAAGTGCGGAGTAAGGCAGGTCATCTCTCTCCAGTTCATCATGGGTAAACCAGGCTACATGACCATCAAAAAACAAAACATTGGCTCCACCGCGGTGTCTGCCGGAACAGTTAAGATTCGTGCCGGCAGAATCAATGAAGCTTTTACCATTACCGGCAAACATCCAGCACCAGTAAGTCCCGGGACTACCCGGAGGGTCTATATCCACAATATCAATTAGCGTCTCCGGGTCCCTGATAGAATCAATTGTGCCCAGCAATGGATATGTCTCCACAAAGTTACCATTGCACTCCACAAAATTCATGCCATAAGAAGAAATAGTTGGTTTTGGCCAGCTGGGATACAGTCTTTCATAATATTCAAGGCTCTTTCTGTTTGTAGGACAATAGAAAATACCTAAGTTATTATTGGTGTAGCGCAGAAAGACTACTTTCCAGTTCCAATCCCAGGGACCAGCATGGACATAGTAGTAGTCCTGCATATAAAGACGGTGGGCTAAACCAAGTTGTTTGAGATTGTTCATACAGACTGCTTCCCTGGCTTTCTCTCTGGCTTTACTTAAAGCAGGTAAAAGCATGGCTGCTAAAATCGCAATAATCGCAATCACCACTAAAAGCTCAATCAGAGTAAATCCTTTTTTTCTGCCTGACATTTTACCCTCCTGTTATCCTTACCAGTAGGAACCAATTTTTCTCCACCTTAACTTTCCTGGTATTCCCCAGTAAGTATTCTGCGGCAGGTCATCTCTCTCCAGTTCATCATGGGTAAACCAGGCTACATGACCATCAAAAAACAAAACATTGGCTCCACCTCGATGTCTGCGGGAAACCGTAGTGGCAGTACCTGTCGTATCCCAGCTTGTTTTGCCAGGATTCACATAAAGCCAGGAACCCCAGTACCAAACATTAGTGGATGGCGGGTCCATATCAACTAAATCAATCAAAGTTTCCGGATCTCTGATAGTGTCAACTGGAGCATACGGCAAAGGATAAGCTTCTGTGATGTACCAGCCACAGGCACAGATATTCATACCATAGGAAGAAATTGTAGGTACCCCTATATCCGGGTACAATTTTTGATATTCCTCAAAAATTTTTTTATCCGTGGGACAATAGAAAAGTCCAACATTGTTGTTGGTATAGGGTAGAAGTAAATACTTCCAGCCGTTTTTCCAGCTACTACCTGGACCGGTATAAACAGCCATAATGTAGCCAAAATCCTCCATATAAAGCCTGTGAGCCACACCCAACTGCTTTAAGTTATTCATACAGACTGCTTCCCTGGCTTTCTCTCTGGCTTTACTTAAAGCAGGTAAAAGCATGGCTGCTAAAATCGCAATAATCGCTATCACCACCAGAAGTTCTATCAGAGTAAACCCAGTTTTCTTTTTCCAGCAGCCCATTCTTCCTCTTTTGGCTTTTTATTTTAACATTTCCTCTTTTAAAAGTCAAAAACTGTCGCAGGGAAACCTAAAATTCCGACATAAGAAATTGTCAAAACACCGGGTTCGTTCTTTTTTCTGATTTTGAAGCTTTAACATAATTATACCCCCCAGAAAGTCTGTCAAAAGATGTAAAACTATTGAGAGAAGGGATTTAAAAATTTGGGGATTTTAAAAATAAACTTAACAGGTTCGGAAATGGCATCTTCCATTTTTTAATACCAGATGAAACAGTTAAAAATCAGGTAACTGGTAATTAAAGTTGCACCAGATTGTTCTTTGAAATTTTCTGGTTAAGGAGTTTTCTTAACAGCGGCACGAGATTTTCGTCCCGATGATTAAACCGCCACTGTATCTCTTTCAGGTAAAGGTGAAAATAAT
>CAZYCA010000013.1:0-18786 GCA_964645405.1 uncultured bacterium
AGATGGCAAGGATGAACAAGATAAACGAAGAGATAGAGAGGCATTTAAGGATACATCAGAGAAACAACTTATTACCAATACCGGGATTGATAAGAGAGAAAAAGCGAAAGTGAGCTGGAGGTATTACACAAGGGATGATGGATATGTAAGAGAGAAATTTTTAAATCTATTGAGTATCAACACTTTTTACATCTATTGACAAATTGTTGGGGGGGTATAATAAAATTGAGAGTGAAAAAAGTAGAAAGTTAGAAAAAGATTGAAAATTAGGTAAAAAGAGGAAAATTTTAAAAATTTCTTATGTCGGAATTTCAGAAAATCTCAGGGAATTTGACAGGATTGTTTGTTAAATGATATAATCCCTAAAATAAGGGGGAAAAAATGGATGCAAGAGACCGCGGGTTTACTTTGATTGAGCTTCTGGTAGTGGTAGCCATAATTGCTATTTTAGCCGCTTTGCTTCTGCCTGCACTTTCTACAGCCAGGGAGAAAGCCCGACAGGCTGTCTGTGCCTCCAATCTCAAGCAGTTAGGGCTGGCTTTCCAGATGTATGTCCAGGATTATAATGAGCAGTTTCCCTGGCCTTACCCGCCGACTGATTACAATTCAGGGCCGTGGTGGTATGGGTTGCTTGCTCTTTACACCGGTACAGAGAAAACTCAGGTTACTACTTCTTCTTACGGTCCCCCTTACAACAGTCCCTTTTTCTGTCCTACTTATCTGCCCACAGTAAAAAGACTCTGGCCAGGAACAGGTGGTCGGGCAAGTGGTGCCTGCCGGTGGTGGATTGGTTACTCCTATCCGCAGCATGACTGGTGTGTTGCGGGAGGCACTCTTACTATGCCGCCGTGGAAGCTTTCCATGGCTTTAAAACCAGCTGAAACCATGCTCTTATGTGAACAGGCAGGTGGATCTACTACCATTGGTGCAGTCTGTTGTTATGTTCCAGGTTCAGTTAACTTTTA
Organism: uncultured bacterium; assembly: GCA_964645405.1. GTDB lineage: Bacteria > Ratteibacteria > UBA8468 > B48-G9 > DSTR01 > JAMWDF01. The sequence continues at coordinate 966 of CAZYCA010000013.1, forward strand.
CCGGCATGGTACTGGAAATGTGAAGGGAAGTAATATCCTTTTCATTGCTGGCAATGTGGCTTATTTTCCTGATGGTGATGCTCTCCGGGCACAGTGGATAGATGCAAATGGCCGCCGGTACAGATACCCATTCAACCAGTGGCGGCAGAAAAACCCGGCTTTAGGTGTTCTTCCTCCATGAGGAAAGAATTCCTTGTTTAGAATTTGTCCTTCATGTTCTGGAAAAAAGCAGGAAAGTTTCTTCTTTTTGCTTGCGGGACTTTAGTTTTCTGCCTCTTCCTTTTTCCCTGCTGGAAAAAAAAGACTACTCCGGCAGAAAAAAATCATTTTCCCATCCGGCAGGTGGAATGGATGATGAGCCGGTATGAGTATGCCTATAACCTTGTTGCCCGTGATTTACCGGAATTTTATTTCTGTCATCCCCATGATTTAGGTCAGGGTCCAAATCAACCTGTTCGTATCTGGGACCCGGCTAAAGGAGATTTAGTCAGGGGTAAAAGCGATGCGGAAGTCAAGCATCTTTTGCCAGGTAAGATGCAAAAATACTGGAATGGTCCCTATCTTATCAGGATTCCCTACAATGTTAAGACTGACCCGTGGTTTCGTCCTTACCGGGTATTCTGGTTCTGCCCTGCCAGAGCTGACCAGCTGACAGAGACAGAAAAAAGGCTTCTTCCTTCTGGTGAGAAGGGAGCCATGATTATTATTTCTGCTGGACCTGATGGCCTTCTGGAATCATGTGCCAGAGATAAAAGCACACCGGAAAGCACTCTGGCTACTGCTCCAGCAGTGGAAAAAGCCAGGCAGAAAGATTTTGTCAATTTTGACCCCTTTCACCCCCATACTGCAGGAAGAGATTTTTTCCGGGTGCTGAAAATACATGCTTTCCCTGACGTGCAACCATTACCGAGGGTAAAAAGGCTGAATTCTTCTGAAGACAGGAAAACTGGTGATTAGAAACTATGGTATGATAAAATCAGGTAAAAGAAGGGGGAAAATGTTTGCCTGGGGGAAAGGAGGAATAATTTTATTTATGTTTGTTACAGCAATGGATAATATGGCTTCAGCCAGCAGGTTACCTGAACCTGGACAGCATCCCAGGTTAATCTGTACGACTTCTGATTTACCGGTTATCCGCCAGCGCGCCCAGACACCCCTGGGCAAAAAAATTCTCTGGCATGCCCGGTGGTTATCCCAGCAGACATCTTTTCTTCAAGCCCTGGAGAAAAAAGAAGCAGAATGGCTCCAGCAGCAGAGAAAAGAAAGTCTTGCCCAGTGGGGAAGATTTGCACCAGCCTGTCGACAGGCAGCTTTAATCTACCTTATTACTGGAGAAGAGAAAGATGGTCAGATTGCTGCGGAATACTTCCGTATCTGGCTTTCTGCCTGGCCGCCGGAAGAAAAAATTCAGCCTGTGTCTTCCTGGGGAAGTGCAGAGTATGCTTTAGCCTATGACTGGATTTATGACCGGCTTACGGCTGAAGAAAGGAGAAAAGCAGAAAAAATTTTTGCTTCCCTGCTGGGCAAGCCTACCCAGGAAATGTTTCATACAGCCTGGTGGTTAAATGGACCAAGGGTCAGTGGCAGGAATACCACTAACTGGACCCCTATCTGTACATCCAATCTCGGGTTAACCAACATGGTTCTGGAAGGTCGTCCTGGTTACAGTCCAGAAATTCAAAAACTCTGTTACCAGTATATGCGAGCGTTTCTGAACGAAGGGATTACCAGCGATGGCTGTCTTTTTGAAGGGACAGGTTATGCTCTTGGCTTTGGCACCAACCATCTCCCTTACTACCTGGTGGCGATGAAACTGCGGGGACAGACTGATTTAATAGAAAAGACTAACCTGGCTAAAGTACCTCTGTGGACTGCTTATGACCTGCTTCCCTGGGGATATGAGGGGGTACCTGTTAATCAGTCCAGCGGAAGTTACGGTCCAGGAAGCCTTACAATGTTTTTAGCCAGGCAGTTCGGTGGTCTGGCAAACTGGCTTTATTTGAATTCTATTGATGAAAAACATGACATCGGTACACCGGATATGATTTCTCTTTTCCTCGGTTTTCCAGAAGCAAAAGGTGAGAAACCTGAGCATCTTCCTTTATCCCACTGGTTTTCCACTGTGGGCCTGGTTTACTGCAGGAGTGGCTGGGGTCCACAGGATGCTCATTTCACCTTTGTCACCAATTCTTCCTTGGGAGCAGGCCACTCCCACGCGGACCAGGGTTCTTTCTGTCTGGCTGCCCATGGTGCTTTCCTGGTAGCAGAACCAGGGGTTACCTATTTTTCCAGCCAGGACCACAATGTTGTCCTTATTGATGGCCTGGGTCAACCCCAGTACCAGGGTGGTGTGGAAGGTTTTATCCGCTCTGTAGAATCCAATGATTACGGAGATATTATTGATGCTGATTTATCGCTTTCTTATAGCCGGTTCCTCGCAGGGGGCCTGGAAGGACCATGGGTTTTTAAGGAGTACAATCCAGTGGAAAGGGCTGACCGTCGGGCTCTTTTTATCCGGGGAATCAGCGGACCGCTTCTGGTTATTACTGATGATTTCTGTAAGGATGAGAAAATACGTTCCTATGACTGGTTATTGCACACCATACCTAATAATATCTTGAAGGCAGACGGCGCCTTTTTCAGGATTGAAGAAAGATTTGGCGGAAAGTTTCTCCATACTCTAAAACCGAAAAGGATTTCCACGCTGGTAGTTAGAAATGTTACTCCCGGAGTTTATCGCGGCTGGCTCCTGGTAAGAAGCGAACCTTCCATTGCTTCCTGGGCTTCTAACAATATCCGGGTAAATAAAAAACTGGCTCCTTATGATACTGCCTATTTTGGCAGAGGGTTTTTTATGAAGGGCTGGTCGTGGTTGCCGATTTTACCGGACAGAAAACCAGAGATAGAAATTAAAGAAGGTACTCTGGAAGTCCAGCTGGAATCCCATAGCGGCGGTCGGGTAGCCCTGGCAGTTTTTACCAGGGAAAAAGACTGGCAGCCTGAAGATGAAATTCCCTCCGGGGATAAGTTTGTTATCCTGAAGGCAGATGATGCAGTCCATTCGGAAACACCATGGCAGGTAGGTTATTGCCCCAAAGCAGTACTGGATGGAGTTTTCCTCGGAGAAGTACCCCAGTTACAGGTAAGCCTTTCTAAATCCAGCAATTACCGGGTACTGCACGCCATCAAGAAAGGACAGAAGGCTCAGTTTCTTTCTGTTATGGTGCCGCATCAGGAAGGAGATGACAGAAAACTAAAACTCAGTCCGGATAACCGGGTGGCTATTATTTCTTCAGACAAAGGGCAGGATTTAGTCACCGGTAGTTTCGGGGAAAAGGTGTTCAGTGGAGAATTTTTCACAGATGCTGCGGCTGCGGTTGTCTCTTCAGACAAACGACAGGTTCTCACAGGATATGCCCTGGCAGAGGGAAAGGTTCTTGTCTGGCAGGGTTTAACCCTGGTAAGGTCTGACCAGCAGGTGACAGTGCTAAATGATGGTAAAACTATTGTCATCCGCGGTCCAGGAGGTAGCCGTGTTTTTTGTCTGCGGGCAGGTGCTGAGAAAATTGTTTGCCAGGGAAAGGAGAACAGGCTGGGTAAGGCTGAGGTGGCAGAAATTATTATACCGCAGTTACCACAGCGCTGGGATGTAAAAATCAGGAATGATGGTACCAGAGTTCAAGTCACTGGAGACGGACCACTGCCTTTGAAGATAAAGGCTCCTTCTGCTTTCAGTGTTACTGTTAACGGAAGGGAAAGGTTTTTTATCCGGGACAGCCAGGGCAACATTTATCCTTTTCTGAAAAGCGGCGGTCCTTTCCCTTATGAAGACCAGAAAAAAGCCCAGGAGCTGAAAACCTTTCTTACGTCCAACACAAAAGTAAGACTGGTGGATGGGGGGCTCTATGACGCTTCCTGGAAAAAGATTCCTGTCCTGAAAAGTGAGACAGGAAAAATCCAGCTGGCTCTACCTACTTATGGTCCTTCTGTTTACCGGCTTATTCTGGGAGTTAGCAGTATGAAAGACGGTACTGTCCAGGCACTGGTAGACAACCAGCCTGGAGCGGAATTGCCGGTACAAAAGGGTAGATTTCGCCGTCTGAGTTTTCCTGAGATATTGGCAAAAAGCAAGGTTTTACCTTTAACGGTTGGCGGAGAAGGTGACTGGGCACTTGGTTATCTGGAATTGAGACCTGTTTACCGGCCGTTGTCAGGTAATCTCTGGAGAACCATCGGTCCTTTTCCCAGTTTTTTCTTAACCCGGGGAACAACAGACGCAGAAGTGAAGGATTCGTTAGCCCAGGTTTTTCCTCCAGAAAAGGAAGTGAATTTTAAGGCTGTTTACCAGGGAACAGATGGTCAGGAAATCTCCTGGAAGCATACTGAAAGTACTGAAGGGGTGAAAATGAAAGAAGGTGTGAATTTTCTGGTAACCAATGGCGTGAAAAGAGGCCAGATATGTTACGCTGTAACTTTTATCCGCAGTCCTGAAGACAGGCCTGCCAGGCTGGTTATCGGGTGTGATTTCTGGGCTAATGCTTTCCTGAACGGCCAGATAATCCAGAGTGAGAGAAAAAAGGAACTTTTTCTTGCTGATGGTGCCTGGTTTAAAGCTGATGCGCCTATCGGAGCACAGATTTTTCTGAAGAAAGGTGTCAATACTCTTCTGGTAAAGTGTCAGGGTGGTGGTGGCAACAATCTTTTCACTGCTTCTATCACAGACCCGGGTGATTTAAAAATTTCACCGGAAAAGGATTAATTAAAGGAAACGAATCTTCATGCTGTGCACCTGTTCTGCTTTTTCCGGATGGGAAAACTGGCTGGCTACATCCTGGTCTCCCAGGTAACACCAGCGGCTATCTTCCACCAGAATCGCTTCCGGACGAAAAACCAGTCCTTCTGTAGCCAGGATTTCTTGCGGGACAAAAATACCTTTCCTGGTTATCACCTTCATAAAAGTAATTCCTAACCCTCCATAGCCCCAGGAAGATACCAGCAACTTCCGGGGAACACGATTTTCAGGCAAAAAATACGAAAAGGTGAAAAATGGTGTCTGGCTGGGGTCAGAAAGATTGGGTTTGGGCACACCGGTGTAGACTTCCTTCCAGTTCTCACTTTCTTGAAATTTTACCTGCAGACAGACCTTCTGGGCATTGTAGGCATCAGGCAAAAAGTAGTTTACCTGGAGAAGAGAAGGTTTTTCTTCAGAATATCTTCTGAAAAAAAAGGAAAAACTTTTCTGGCAGTTTTCAAACTTTTTCGCTATCTTTGTATCAGGTAGAGTAGTCCGGTGGCGCTTCCATTGAGAAAGACGTTGTTTTTTCAGGGAGGATACCTGCTTCAGGAAAGACCTGCCGGCGGAAAGAAAACGAACGCGCTGGCCAGGTGAAGCAAAACCATCATCCAGTCCTGCCACTACCTTGCGCAGACCAAGAGCCAGAATTTCCTCTTTCAAGCTGACAAGGATATCTTCCATGACTTTACGACCCAGCTTCGTCCGCACCCGGCTGGTGAAAGGTAGAAGCTGGCTGTAAAGATAATCAACTGTCAGAAATTTTTTGTTTTCATAAGGAGTGAAGGGACCACGTCTGAGGCTTTCAACACTGGAAAGCCCTGGCCAGCCTGTCAGGTACTGGGTAAGCTGTATGGCTTTCAGAAAACCACGGTCTTGCACACCAAAAATTTCCTGGCAAACCTCATAGAAAAGAGTGGACGGTTGTTTTGATATTCCTTTTTCCCAGAGACAGCCGATGTAGGCAATGGTAGGATAATGTTCATAAAGAAAGGAGGTTCCTTTTTCCCAGGTGGTGAGGTGTCCGCCCAGAGGATGATACCTGGTAGCATACCTGGTAAAACTTTCTGCATTTGCCGGGGATCTTTCTGCTGGAGCAATGAAGTAGGAGAAACCCAGCTGGTCGTAAAGCTTCAGACTATCCTGACGCTGCAGATTACAAAAATGAGCACGTGGGATATCCACCAGTTCATCATAGTGCCAGCAGCATAAAACAATGTCCCGGGGAATCTCCAGAAGGGATTTCTGGTAGTGTTCAAAAAGGTCATCCCAGATAATCATTTTCTTCCCTAACCTGCCTGCTACTATCTGGTGTGTTTTCTTAAGATGCCGGGTAAAAATATCAGCCTGGGTTTCCCCTTTTTCCAGACGCTTCCGGCAGAGGCTGCAGTAACCGATATCCCAGGATTCATCGTTTCCTACATGAAAATAAGGGAATGGAAAAAGGGAAGCCACTTCCGTATAATACTTTTCAAAAAATTCATAGGTCTCTTCCAGGGAGGGGCAAACCATGGAAAGACCTCGGGAAAAACGGCCGGAAATACCTTCCCGGAGTTCTGCCAGGTGAGACAGAGGGGAAAACTGCAGAAACTGTTCCGTATGACCCAGATTGGGGACCACAGGGATAACATCCATGTTTTTCCTTGCAGCGTAAGAGACAATCTTTTTTATCTGGTTAGCGGTGTAACACTGGCTGGAAGCCGGATAAGGGAAACTGCGGGTTTTAATCCTGGCTTCCAGATAAAGGACCAGACAGTTGTAACCAAAATCACTGGAAAAATCAATAAACTCCTTGATAAATGATAGGTTTTCCATCTGTCTGGCTAAATCTAACTGGACTGCTCTTATTTTCAACCTGCCTTCCATTTTTTCTCCTTATTTTTGGGCTACTTCCATGGCAATCCTGGCCCATTGAAAAAGCCGTTGTGGCTGGTAACGTACAGTGCTTATGTCTTTGAGGATAAACTCCAGGGAGCAACCGTACCGGGCACAAATTTCTTTTGTCCGGGCCAGGTCTTTCCGCACCAGTTCCGGGTCAAAAGAAACTGTAGCCACAAAAGCGGGATTGGGTTTCCGGGAAAAAACAAAGTCAGAACCAATCCTTTCTGCGGCCTTCTCCTCATCAGCCCAGGGGCTGATGGAAATCTTTCTCACATGAGGGATAAGACGTACCTGGTCAATTTTGTCGTGCAGCGGGTCACAGCAACCATAATAGACCAGGCCAAAACGTGCGGCAATTTTACTGGTATAATCCACTTCAAATTCTTTAAACATCGCCGGAGAAACAGTACCCAGCATCTGTGCCAGACCATACATCCAGATATCTTTTGTTCTGGGTTTTTCCGGGTTATAGCTGGCAGCAGGAAGCTGATCTGTCCAGGCACCGGTGCAGTGGATAATACTCTGGACTCCGCACAGCAGTCCTTTTTCTTCCAGCTGGTCTAAAAGGCTGAGATAACCGGAAGTCATCCGGGAAAGAATCTGGTGCATATAATCTGGCTTATCAACCATAGCCAGAAGAGCATTTTCCACTCCCATCCAGGTGGCAATCGGGTCCCAGAGGGAAAGATAAGGTTCTACTCCCCAGCTCTTCACCTCCAGAAGACCATCAAAAAGCTGGTGCGCCAGCTCCAGCCGCCTTTGTGTTTCTGCTACCTCTTCGCTGGCCACAGGCTCTTTAATTTTCTCCAGGTCAGCCTCTGTCTGAAACTGGTTAATAAACTTATGGCCGACGACGGAACTTGTCGGGTCTGTAATGGCAATCTCTTCCTGAACAGTGATACCAAAACCGGTACTGGTTACTGCCCTGGGTACCCGGACAAATGGTTCCACCACCATATCCACCGGAAAATATCGCCATTGATAGAGGATACGGCGCAACATCTGTTCATACTTCTGGCAGGCGCTATCGGAACAAAGAAGGGTTAATTCGTCGTTGATATTCATTTCATTCCAGCAGACCTGGTCAATCATCACCATGGGTCTTTCTGCTTGCAAACCGTTCAGTCTTTGCCACAGCCTTCTTTTTTCCTCCTGCACCGGCAAAGCAGCGATTTCTGCTACCTGTCCTGCCAGTTCCCTGATGATACGTATATCCTTTCTGCTAACCATAAAAAAATCTTTCTGGGAAAAAGGTTTTATGGAAAACTGTCTATATTGCTGATTACCCGGTAACTCCTGTCTTTGCTTCTTCCGCCTGAAGAAACTGTTTTTCGACTTGTTCCAGCAGTATCTGGTGTCCGCCATCAAAAATACTCAGAAAAACTCTGGCTGCAGGGTGCAGGCGGCAAATCTTCTGGAAAAGCTTCAGGCTGTGTGTAAAGGGCACAGAATTATCAAACTTTCCGTGATAGATAAAAAGTTCCCGGCACCGGCTTATCTTTCCAGCGTAAAACAGGGGCGAACGGCTCCGGTATTCATCCCTGGTTTTTTCCCCGGGGGGACCACCGCAACAGGCTTCAATATGGACAGCATAACGAGGATTTTGCCTGTGCCAGGTTTCCAGATCAGTAATGGCACAGAAAGAGACCACCGAGCACCACAAATCAGGTCTGTAACCAGCCAGCATCAAAGCCATGTGTCCACCACCACTTGCCCCTGAAAGAAAAATTTTGCTTTTATCCACAGCGAATTCCTGGCATACCTTCTCCAGAGCATCTACCACATCCTGTAAGGCTAAGCGACTGGCACAGGCTTGCCTGGCATGGGGATTGGTGTTTAAGTTTGGTCCGCGGAATTCAGGAAGTAGCAGATGCCAGCGATTTTTTTTCGCCAGAGGATAAAGAGGTTTTACCTGGTTGTGCCTGTCAGCACTCCAGGTATGCAGTCCCACCAGAAGAGGTCTTGGTTTCTTCCCTGGTGCTGGCCAGAAAAGGGAGGGCTGGCTGGAACCGTCCAGAGAAGAGAAAACAATGAGTTCTTTCAGTCCGATTCTGGCATAGTCTTTGCTATCCATGGAAATAATTTTCCTGAAAAAAACAGCGTCTGTCAAAAGTTATGTCTTGCCTGAGAAATAAGCATATGGTAAACATTGGTAACCAGGAGGTAATATGGTACGACCATTTAAATTTGAAGACTTGCCCGCAGTAAAGGAGATTGCCAACCAGGCCTGGCAGCCTATCATGGAAATGTTCCGGCAGAGACTGGGAGACCAGCTTTTTTCCTTAATCCGTCCTCATCCGGAGACAGATAAAGGAGAAGAAGTGGCAGCTCAGTGCCGCCAGCATCCGGAAAACTGTCTGGTTTACGAAGAAAATGGTCAGGTAGTAGGTTTTATTACCTTCTGGCTGGATAGAGAGCACCTTATTGGTGAGATTGGCAACAATGCAGTCTTACCAGAAAAGAGAGGAAGAGGTATCGGGCAGAAGATGTATCAGGCAGTTTTAGAATTTTTCCGGAAAAACGGGATGAAGTATGCCCGCGTCAACACAGGATTGGACCAGGCACATCTATATGCCCGACGGGCTTACGAAAGAGCTGGATTTAACATTAAACACGAATGGGTAACCTACTACCGGAAGTTGTAGAAAAAACTTCTCCCCTACTCTGCCAGCTCTATGGTTACCGGAGTGGAATTAAGCAGGTTGTCTGAAATCGGGCAGCGCTGCTCCAGCTCCTGCAGGAGAAGTTTCTTTTCCTCCAGGGAAAAATCAGCGTCCAGAGTAACCAGTGCCTTGATGGAAGAAAAACCCACCCGGGAAGTACTCTCCTTACCAAGAAGTTTATCTGTATTCAGGACACCTTCCAGGCTGACGCGGATACCTCTCAGAGCCAGATGGCGCTGTCTGGCAATAATCCGGGCAATCGCTGCCAGGCAGCCTCCTAAAGCCATCAGCTGGTAATCTAAAGGTGTTGGCCCGGCATCAGTACCGCCGAAAGCAACAGGCTGGTCCATAATAAGGGTATGCCTGCCAGCCTGGCACTTTGTCAGGAAAGTCTCACCCTGGACAACCTCCACCTGTACATGTTTTTCTGGCATTTTCCCTCCTGTTTTATCTTTTATTTTAACCGGGGACAGACAAGATGACAATTTTTTCCTGTAAGTAGTTTAAAATATCCGTTAGAACTTCTAAAACAATTCAGCTTTTTCTCCGTCAAATACATATTGAAGATTTCCAGGTAGAAAAAGCTTGGGGAGTGGGCAAATGAAAAAGAAGAAAATTTTCTTGTTCGCAGTGGTGGTCATTTTCCTTGCTCTTTTTGCCAGGTCTCTTTCTGAAAAAATTTTAAAGAAAACAAAGGGACCAGCAGTCAAACCCTCTGGCACTCCTGTGGCGGTCAAAGTAGTGGCAGTAGAAAGAAAAACCATTTCCCAGAAGGGGCAATTTACAGGCTCCATTTTCCCTTCCTCCCAGTTTGTAGTCGCACCGAAAATTTCTGGACGCCTGGAAAAACTTCTCGTGGATATGGGAGATTGGGTAAGGAAAGGACAGCTGGTGGCATGCCTGGACAGTCAGGAATATAAAGAGGAAGTAGAAGCAGCCAGGGCAGAACTGGAGGTAGCCAGAGCCAATGTAGCTGACTGTGAAACCAATCTGGAAATGGCAAGAAGAGAACTGGAACGCACAAAAGTTCTCCGGGAGAAAAAAATTGCTTCTCAGTCAGAGCTGGAGGAAGCTGAAACCAACTATAAAGTCCGGGAAGCCAGATATAAGGTAGCTTTAGCCCAGGTAGAACAGAAAAAAGCCGTGTTGAAGGCTGCGGAGGTAAGACTTTCTTTTACCCGGATTCAGGCTTCCTGGGAAGATGGCAGTGATAGAAGGGTGGTGGGAGAACGTTTTGTCGATACCGGGGCGATGCTCCGGGCTAATGATGGTATTATTTCTCTTCTGGACATAGACACCGTAAAAGCCATCCTTCATGTTACCGAAGAAGATTATTTCAGGATACATCCAGGCCAGGGTGTAATCTTAACTGCAGAGTCCTGTCCGGGAAAGAGATTCACCGGCCGGGTTGTCCGGGTAGCACCGGCATTGAAAGAAGAGGTCAGGGCAGGACAGGTAGAAGTTTCTGTAGCTAACCCTGGCCATTTATTGAAACCGGGTGCCTTCGTCCAGGCGGAGATAGAATTTACCAGACATCCTTCTGCGATAGTAATACCTCTTTCCTCTTTAACGAAAAGAGAAAACAAGACTGGCGTTTTTCTGGTGGATAGCAAGGAGAAGAAAGCCCATTTTATTCCGGTGGAGTTAGGTATTAGCGCCGGGGAAGAGGTGGAGATTGTGAAACCTGAACTGGCCGGATATGTTGTGACCTTAGGGCATCACCTTCTCCAGGATAAAAGTTCAGTAATTCTGCCACCGGATTTCTCCGGTCCAGCAAAAGAAAGACCATGAACCTTCCAGCCTTCTGTGTGCGCAGACCAAAACTGACCGTGATGGTAATGTTCATTGCTCTTATCCTGGGTGGTATTTCCTTGAGGAGACTGCCAGTTGATTTGATGCCTGATATTACCTATCCGACGATGGCGATTTTTTCCACCTATGAAAATGCCAGCCCCGAAGAAATGGAGGAACTCATTACCAGACCGATTGAAGAAGCAGTCAGTGCTGTACCCGGGGTGGAGGAAATTACTTCGGAATCTTCCGAAGGTAACAGTGTCGTTCGGGTTTCTTTCTCCTGGGGAACAGACCTGGATGTAGCTTCCAATGATGTCCGGGACCGGCTGGATAGAATAATCTCACAATTACCTGAGGAAATGGACCGTCCCAGACTGATGAAATTTGACCCTTCCAGTATGCCTATTCTGATTATGGGGGCTTCCAGCAGTTTAGACCCCATCCAGTTAAGAAAAATTATTGATGAACAGATTAAGTATCGTCTGGAACGAGTGCCTGGCGTGGCTTCTGTGGATGTCAGGGGTGGACTGGAAAGAGAAATCAGGGTTAGCCTTTACGCAAACAAAATAAAAGCCTTAAACCTTCCCCTGAATCAGATTTTAAATGCTCTCAGGGCTGCTAACATCACCCAGCCAGCAGGCAGTATAGAGCAGGGACATTACGATGTCACTGTCAGAACACCTGGCCAGTACTCCAGTGTTGGGGAAATTGGTGAAACTGTGGTGGCAAGTTTCAAGGGTGTGCCTGTCAGACTGAAAGAAATTGCTTCTGTTGAAGATACAGCTCGCAAACTCACCAGAATTGTCCGGGTCAATGGAAGGCCCGGGGTACATCTGGCTGTGACCAAACAATCAGGGAAAAACACGGTGGAAATTGCCAGGCTGGTCCTGGCTGAAGTGCAGAAAATCAATCAGGAGATGAAACAGATAGAACTTATCCCTATCATTGATTCCTCAGACTATATTAAACGGTCTATTGCCTCAGTAGGTTCTGCTGCTTTTTATGGGGGCGCTTTTGCTATCCTGGTTTTACTTTTTTTCCTCAGGAATTTTGCCAGTACCGCCATTATTGCCATCGCTATTCCCACCTCTGTCATCACCACCTTTGCACTGATGTACTTTGCTGGTTTTACCCTGAACATGATGACCTTAGGGGGTTTAGCGTTAGGTGTAGGGATGCTGGTGGATAACTCCATTGTGGTCCTGGAGAATATCTACCGGTTAAGAGAGACAGGATTAGAACCGGAACAGGCAGCCATCAATGGCTCACAGGAAGTGGCTGCAGCAGTGGTAGCCAGTACATTGACCACCATCGTCGTTTTTCTTCCTCTTATCTTTTTACGGGGTATGGCAGGCGCACTTTTCAAGCAACTGGCACTGGTAGTCAGTTTCTCCCTGCTCTGTTCTCTGGTGGTAGCTCTTTCTGTAGTACCGATGCTGGCTTTCAGGTATCTGCACCCGGTGGATTTATCCATCCGGGATGAGGAAAATGTTATGCATAGACTTTTCGTCCTCAGTGGCAGGATGTTCCAGCAGATGGAGAATAACTACAAAAAGCTTCTCCACTGGGCTTTAGCCCACCGCCGGGTTGTTCTGGCCAGCATAGCTTGCTTGCTGGGAATAAGTTTACTGCTGGTACCTTTGATAGGTGTGGAACTTTTACCACAGAGCGATGAAGCAGAAGTCAGGGTGGAGGCGGAAGGAGAAGTAGGAACAAAACTTTCTGTCCTGGAGGAACAGTTTCAGACAATAGAATCCATTGTTACTGCCGAGGTGAAAGAAAGAAAGAGTATGGTGGCTACAATTGGTGGTGGTTTTGGTTTCGCCTCAGCAGGAAGCCATAAAGGACAGATGCGGATTGCTTTAAAGCCAAAGAAAGAAAGGAGTCGTTCCAGTGACCAGGTAGCAGCTGCCTTAAGGAGAAAGTTAGCATCTATCCCGGGGATGACCATCCGCACCAGAGCCGGAACTGGTATGTTTACCATGATGCTGACGAGAGGTTTTGGTGGTGGCGGAGAAAGAATCCAGGTAGAAGTCAGAGGATTTGATTTGAAAACAGCAGAGATTTTAGCACAGGAAGTGAAGAAAAAAGTGGAAGAGGTTGAAGGTGTAACTGATGCTTCAGTCAGCCGTGAATCCGGCACACCAGAAGAGCTCATTTTAATTGACAGGACCAGAGCTGCGGACCTAAAGCTCACTGTTTCCGACATCTCTAAAATGCTGGAAACAGCTCTGGGAGGTAGTATCGCCGGTTACTACCGGGAAGGGGGAAAAGAATACCGCATTTTTGTTCAGTTCAAAGATGCAGAAAAAATGGACATGGAAGATATTTTGAACCTTACCCTGGTTAACCCTGAGGGGAAAACAGTTGTCCTGAAAAACGTGGTGAAGTCGAAAAGTTACAGTGGGCCGGTAAGTATCCAGAGAAAAGACCAGGAAAGAATAGTAACTGTTTCTGCCAATATCAGTGGCCGTGACCTGAGTTCCATCCTCAAAGACATTAGAAGAAAGCTTGCCTCAGTTACCCTGCCAGCTGATTTTACCATCAATTTTGGTGGTGAATACCAGGAGCAAAGGGAGGCTTTCCAGGAACTAATCCTGGTCTTGATACTGTCTCTGATTCTGGTTTATATGGTCATGGTCTCTCTGTATGAGTCTTTCCGGGACCCTTTTGTGGTAATGTTTGCAGTGCCACCAGCGTCCATCGGCGTTATCTGGCTTTTGTTTCTTACAGGTACCACTTTCAACCTTCAGTCATTTATTGGCTGTATCATGTTAGGGGGTATTGTGGTCAACAATGCTATTGTTCTGGTGGACCATATCAACCTTTTGCGTGTTCGGGACAGATTTTCTTTGCCACAGGCAATTGAAGAAGCAGGCAGGAGAAGACTGCGGCCCATCCTGATGACCAGTCTTACTACCTGTCTGGCGCTTTTGCCAATGAGTCTGGGATTGGGAGAAGGAGGAGAGTTTCAGTCCCCCTTAGCCAGAGCCGTCACCGGAGGACTGTTAAGTGCTACACTGATAACGTTACTTCTGGTTCCTGTTGTCTATTCTCTTCTGGAAAGGAATCTTGCTCCAGAAAAAAAGTAAAATGCAAAGAAAGGGGTAACCATGCAAGGAAATCTAACGAAATCAATTGTTTTGATAAGCAATCTAATGTTTCTACTTTTTCCCGGTATAGCCAGCCAGGCGCAGGAGTCTTCAATTTCCCATCCTTCCGGACAGCCGGGTTCTTCTTCTAAGGTATTATCTCTGGGTGTGAAAGAAGCTGTGCTTTTAGGTCTGGAGAATAACCGCTCTTTGCGGGTAGAGAAATTATCACCAGCTATCAGCAAAACTTATGAAGAAGAGGAAAAGGCGAAGTTTGACCCCGGTTTTGTGAGTAACCTTTCCCTTTCCCGTCAACATAGTCAGTCTCCTGCCAGAACCACCGGTGCTTTAACCGGGTCCACCAGCAGCCAGATACACCTGGATGCCGGTATCAGCAGGTTTTCCCCTCAGGGGACAACTTTTTCTGCAGGCATAAGTACGGAAAAAGACTGGTCCAGTCTTTACAGCAATCAGCATACCACCAGGCTGGGTATCACTGTGACCCAGGCACTGCTAAAAGGTGGTAGTTCCGAAGCCAACTTAGCAAAAATAAAACAGGCAAGAATAAATACCCTCCTTTCTGAATACCAGCTGCGTGGTTTTGTAGAAAATCTGGTGGCGGAAATAGAGAAGACTTACTGGCAGTATACATTAGCCCGCAAGGAAATAGAAATTTATCAGGAATCATTGAGACTGGCTGAAGAACAGCTTAAGGAGACGGAACAAAGGATTAATGTTGGTAAATTAGCAGAAATAGAACTTTCCGCAGCCAGGGCTGAGGTGGCGCTACGGCAGGAAGCAGTTATTACTGCCACCAGTAACCTGGAAAATATTAGACTGCATCTTCTCTCCCTGTTAAATCTAACGGATCAGCAATGGAAAATAGAAATAATTCCCAGGGATTTACCGGCTGTGCCAGAGATCCAGCTGGACACAGTAGAAGACCACTGTCAGCTGGCTTTAAGGTTGCGTCCGGAGATTAACCAGGCGCGTCTCAGTTTGCAGAAAGGAGAGTTAGAGCTGGTGAAGACAAAAAATGGACTTCTTCCTAAGCTGGATTTCTTCATCACCCTGGGGAAAACCGGTTATTCCTCTTCCTTCGGCGGTTCCTGGCAGGATATTACCGGAAAAGGCTATGATGTTTCTGCTGGTCTGGTTCTGGAATGGCCCTCTGGTAACCGGCAGGCAAAAGCCCAGCACCAGCGGGCTCTTGTTACCAGGCAGCAGACTGAGGAAGCGTTAGAAAATCTTTCCCAGCTGGTTAGTTTAGATGTCCGTTGTGCTTACCTGAAAGTGAACAGTTCCTTCCAGCAGATAAAGGCTGCGGCAGCCACCAGGGTTTTACAGGAAGAAAAGCTGCGGGCAGAAACGGAAAAGTTCCGGGTAGGCAAATCCACCCCGCTTCTGGTGGCTCAGGTACAGAGGGACCTTCTTGCCAGCCAGATAGGAGAGATTGAGGCTGTGGTAAAATATATCAACTCCCTGGTGGAACTGTTTCATATGGAAGGATCCCTTTTAGAAAGACGTGGCCTTTCCTTGCAGAGCTTCTAAACCTGCCATTGGCAACTGGTAGGCCATTCGATTTTCATCTGCCAATCCATTCCAGTCTTAGTCTTGTGCTGGTATGTTCTTTATATTTCTGGCCACGCGGTAGACCCTGAAAAGCCTCCAGTCTAATCCAGCCGCTGATTGACGTGGGAACTGCACTTCCTAAAAGACCACCTACGTAATTCTGGTGCTTAACTAAACGGTTTTTCCATACGCTTTCCCCAGCATTGTTATAAATAATCAATTCCATCTCCAGCCGATCCGTACGATAGAAGCCCTTATAAGCGGATTCAAAATCATAAACAGTGGTTTTCAACACACCCTCCGTCCCTAAAACGGAGCATAATTCTTTAACATCAATTGTAACAAGATTTTCAGATTGAGTGTTTTTCTCTTTGAGTTTTGCATTAGTCTGTTTTGTTTCTGGTACATCGTATCCTAGGCCGTAAAGGACTGTGGCTATAAGGGATTGAATATCTTCCGCTGGCATTTTTCTTTTATCCAGCCTGTCGTCTATTAGCGGCAGAACAGAGATGCTCTGCGGTATAGGAAGTACTGGTTCTTTAGACGATTTAACCTGCAAACCAGCACACCCGCTCAGAAAAAGACATGATACCAACAATACCCTAAAGCATTTTAGCTTCACTGGAACCATTTCTCACTCCTTTTTATGCGGTAACTTTTCAAAGACTTTGTGAATTAACTTTTCTAAACAACCGGGCTTGCTAACATCCTTTCGCTCAAAAACCTGATTAAACCAGATGAAACAGTTAGCCTTCGTGTCAAAAATTGCCGCTTTCAGATAAGTTTGACTTGGGTCCAGACTGAAGGTTGTGAGAGTCCCTTCCCGGCTGAAGAGTGGGTACGGTTGTTTAGTTCCCCTCTTAGACCTAATAAGTATTACTATCACCATGTCTATGTCTGACTCTTGGTAGTAATTACCAATTTGATCGGGGACGGTATTGCTGGTTAACGTCTTGTTATCAGTTTCCTTAATAATTTTCAGCAAAGTTTCCCGGCAAATTTGGTCTGTTTGAAATTCAACTACCCTCATGCCAATGTTCTTGCTCTCCAATTCCTTTTGCACAGCGGTATTGATCGCGCCAATAAATTGAAGATATGTTTCACCGTTGATTATTTCATCCGAATACACATTCCTTATTATTGCCTCAGCAACTACCGCAGCAGCTTTCTTTGTCTTCGCAGATACTAATTCCTGCTCTATTTTTTCTTCCGCCGTCTGGAGCGTTCCGGGTGGTTGTCCCGTTGGAGCGGAGGCAAGAACTATTTTGCTGAATAAAATGCATAAGAAAGGAAGTATCAACAAACGGGAGTATTTTCTTCTCCTCTGGGATGTGACAAAAACGTTTCTGAGTACTTCTTCTCGAATTTCGTTCATGTGTCAAATCCTAATTATAATTTTAGCATGAAGATAGAGTCTGAGAAAAGACTTTGCTGATGCTTCATAAATAAATCTACGCGAAGAGGAAGTCGTTGCCTCATTAATTTTTCTCTACGAAAACCGTTCATTTTTAACACGTTTTTGTAAGGGCCAACAGATCGTTCCCACTAAGGCTAAAAAGGTAGAAATTTTATCTAAGACTACTGCAGGGAAAGCACAAAACTCTACAGGTAAATTGTAAGGAAGATTCTTGTAATTTCTGGTAGGGAGTTTTTCCAGCCATTTTATCTCCATAGTGAGGTCTACCTGTATTGTACCAGAAAATCCACCTACCAGCCAGATGCAAAAATTCCTCTTCGTTGTTAACCGTAAGTAGATAAGGCAGATAGAATTTTTCATCATCTGTTTTATGACTTCTTTCTGCTCTGCCTTGATACCTTTTCCTTCCTTTGGGTGCCCTCCCTAATCTGCCACGGAAAGGTTTATAATATTTCTCATTTAATTCACCCAATTTTTTCAGGTTATCCCCACCAAATTCCTGTCCCCGGTCTTCCTGCCACAATACTTCCTCTTTTATCCCCAACGCCCTTAACCAGCTCATAACTAAAACTACAAATGCCAGCCCATTGGTCTGGTGAAGGTTATGACT
>CAZYCA010000014.1:0-54546 GCA_964645405.1 uncultured bacterium
TATGAAGAAGAAAGGATTTACGCTGATTGAGTTGCTGGTAGTCATCGCTATCATTGCGATTCTGGCAGCGATGTTACTGCCAGCACTCGCCCGGGCAAGGGAGCAGGCAAGAAGGGGAGTTTGTATCTCCAACTTAAAGCAGATTGGGTTAGCCTTGAAGATGTACAGCCAGGACTATGATGAAAACTTCCCTTATAACGAATCAACTACATTGCCAACAAGCCCCTATAACTTTGACGGTATGGATGCAACCAAGTGCTTCAGTTTGCTTATGGGTCAGTTAAACATCCAAGATGCTGCTACGGAAGGTGTTGTTTACCTCAAGGACCCGGGACTTTTTGTCTGTCCGAGTTCTGCTGATACCAAGTCAGATACTGGTGTGGCTAACTGGGGTAACTGCTCCTATGCCTATGGTTGTGCGCTCCATGAACAGGTGGCAGATACCACCTGTATTGTCATGGATAAGTTTACCACCACCAAGAATGCCAGCTTGAATGTGGCTACAGCCTTAGCCACAAGCGACAACCATGGTACTGATGGTGTGAATGCTCTTTTTGTAGGCGGACATGTGGAGTGGATTGCAGCCAGCAAGACAACATACAAGCTTCCTCCAGAAAAACTTCCTAATGTGCGGGGTGTAACTCCCACTGCAACATTGTCCGGTCCGGTTTTGAATCCTTATTAATCGCATGAAGAATGAAAAAATTAAATTTGAAGAAAGGAGGTGAAAGAAAATGAAGAAAGGATTCACGTTGATTGAGTTGCTGGTAGTCATCGCTATCATCGCGATTCTGGCAGCGATGTTACTGCCAGCACTCGCCCGGGCAAGGGAGCAAGCAAGACGTTCTGTCTGCGTCTCCAACCTGAAACAGATTGGGCTTGCCTTGAAGATGTACAGCCAGGACTATCGGGAGTACTTCCCGTGGAGTCAGCCAATGAAAGATGATTCAGGCAGCGACCGAGACGAATCTTCGGCTGGTAAACCTCTGGCACTCCTTTATCCTCAGTATGTTTCTGCTCAGAAGACCTTCATCTGTCCTTCAGACTTAGGACATAGGACCAGTTCTAGTGCTACCTCACCTCTGTGTGATGTCACTGGAGGAACAGCTGATGTTGGTCTTTCCTATGCCTATGGCCAGTACATGAACGAGGAAATAGATGTGGATACCGTCATCGTGGTGGATAAATCCGGTGATCCTGGTACTAACTGGAAAGCTGACATAGCTTCAGAAGCAATTAAAGGGTTGGCTGGTGGTACCAGCAATACCCTCAACCACAAGGGTGATGGTGTCAACGCCTGCTATGTTGGTGGCCATGTGAAATGGGTGCCAGTAGGTAAGATTGCGGAGATGATTCCCAACAAAGCTAACACTGCAACCGGAGCAGTCGGAAAACTCATCAATCCGTAATCAAAAAAGAGAAAAAGGAAAGAGAACCCCGGTTTCCCCGGGGTTCTCTTTTTTCTTTTCCTGTAGTAAACTTTATCTATGCGTTTCTATCTCATTTTTTTCTTCAGCTTTCTCCCTTTAATTTTTTGCCGTCTTTTAGATGAGATCTTTTCTCTGCCGAAAGAAGTTTTATTTCAGGGCATAACTTTCTGCCTTCTTTTTTTTCTCACCGTCAGGAAAAAACAAGATATTCACTTTCTAAAAAACCCGTTTTTTTTACCACTTCTGGCTATTATTCTAACAGAAGTTTTCTCCGGGGTATCTGCCGTCAATCATTTTGCCTGGCTGGTAAACATAGTCCAGTCTTTTTCTTTTTTCCTTCTGGTGATACTTTTGACAGAAATTTTAGGGAAGGAGCAGTTGATTAAACCTGTTATTTATACCATCACCCTTACTTCAGTTGTTGTCTGCTTTTACGGACTGCTGCAACTGGCTGGTTTCGATTTTTTTCCCTGGGAGGTTTCCTCTGGCTCAGCAAGAAGTATTATTTCCACGCTGGGCAGAAGAAATTTTACCGCAGAGTATTTAGTGGCAGTTTTTCCTTTTTTTCTTTTTCTTCTGTTAACTGAAAAATCTATCCCGCAAAAGATTTTACAAGCCACAGGCACTTTCCTTCTTCTACTGACAGTTATTCTATCTTTTACCCGTGCCAGTTATCTTGGGTTGGTGGCAGGTTTTTCCGTGTTCCTTTTTTTCCTCCTGAAGAAACCTTTTCCCGGGAAAAAGATTGCACTGTTGCTGGGAATATTTATTCTTTTCCGCTGTTACCTTTGCCCGGCACAAATAATGACTTTTGATACCACCAGCCTGAAAAGTCGTCTGCTTATCTGGAAAGCTGCTTTAGCCATGATAAAGGAAAAACCTTTCACCGGTGTTGGTGCTGGAAACTTTGAGTTTGTTTCTCTTCCCTATGCGAAGAAGGCAGGAGGTCTTATTCCTTCAGGAGAAAGGGTGGCTAATGCCCATAATGATTACTTAGAAATAACTGCAGAACAGGGAATACTGGGACTGGCTGCCTTTCTCTATCTGGTGATTGTTTTACTCCGGACTGGCTTAAAGGTTATTCGTGGGGGTAATGACCAGGAAAAGTACTTAACCGTGGCTGTTTTGAGTTCCTGGGCCGGGGTTTTGACTAACAGTCTGGCAGCTTTTCCCATAGAAAACACAGCCGTAAAACAGATTCTGGCCTTTAATCTGGCTGTTTTATTTGTTTTCTCCAGCAAACTGACAAAAGAGAGAGAAATTCATCTTTCGTTTAAGCCAGCACTCTTTAAAATTATTGCCGGAATTATGTTTTTTCTCTTTCTCTTCTTTGCCTTCTGCGCCCTTGGTAGCAGTTTCTGCCTTAAAAAGTCTAAAAGATTGTTCAGTTTAGCCAGCCAGAAGCAGAACTTGCTCTACTGGGCTTTAGCGGAAAGGGCAGGCAGGCTGGCTGTTATATTTAATCCTTATTCTCTGGAAGCCAGTTTTCACCTGGGTACTGTTTATCTTAGTGGTAACTACCCGGAGTATGCAAAAGAACAGTTCCTTAAAGCCCTGAAACTTTCTCCCTATTCTGATACGGTTGCGGATAACTTAGCCATTTCCTGTCACAGGCTTAACCAGTTAGAAGAGGCAGAAAAATACTATCTTTATTCCTTATCTTTAAATCCAGGCCGGGCGGAAACCTATAATAATCTTGGCTGTCTTTACTTAGAGCAAGGGAAAAGGGAGAAAGCCACTTTTTATCTGGAGAAGGCACTTAAACTTGCTCCTGATTTTGACCTTGCCAGGAAAAATCTGGAAAGGGCGGTAAAACTCAAAGATGAATAAGGAAACCCGCTGGCCGGGGATAGCATTTCTGGTAATATTTTGTGTTAGTTTTGCCACTTACTTTAATACTCTTGGTAACAGTTTCTGTTATGATGACTTAGCTACAATAGAAAACAATACCTTCATCCGCTCCTGGAAAAATCTGCCGAAACTTTTTCACCGGGATTACTTTCTCCTTTCTACGGAAACAAGCTGGCGACCGGTGGTAACTTTGAGTTACTTTCTTGATTTTGCTTTTTTCCAGGAAAGACCTTATGGCTACCACCTCACGAATATCCTGTTGCATTGTTTCTCCGCCTGTCTGGTAATGCTGGTCTTTTGCCGGTTGTTTTCCTGGAAAATGGGATTTCTTTCTGGTTTGCTTTTCGCTGTTTTCCCCCTGAACAGTGAAGTCGTCAATGCTGTTTCTTTCCGGGAAGACCAGCTGGTGGTTTTTTTTGCTCTTGTTTCTTTTCTTTTTTACTTAAGGTGGAGAAAAAATGATGGTTTCTGGTTTCTGCTGGCTGGTGCTTTCTTCAGTTTTCTCGCCTGTCTGTCAAAAGAAAACGGGGTAATTGTTCCTTTTCTGATTCTTGGCTCTGAGGTATGTTTTCCGGAAAAGTCAGGCAGAAAAATAAAGAAAGCAGCGTTTTTTTACGGTACGGCGCTTTTCTTTTACCTGGTTCTCCGTTTTCTTGTCTTCCCCAGTCCGAAAAAAGATACTACCAGTCTTTTAGGTGGTAGCTGGCTGGTGACATTGCTGGATATCCCCCTTGTCTATGCCGCGTATTTTAAGAAACTTATCTGGCCGTATCCTTTGATGGCAGAATACCATTGTCTCTGGCCTGTTAGTTTCAGCTGGGAGTTTGCCGTTAAATCCTTTCTTATCCTGGCTGGTGTGCTGGCAGTTTTATTTTTCTTCTGGCGACAGGACAGGATAGTTTTTTTTGGTTTATTCTGGCTGATAGCCGGACTTTTGCCTACCAGCAATTTAGTGCCCCTTTTTAACCCTTTTGCGGAAAGATACCTTTATCTTCCCGGGATTGGTTTTCTGATAGTAGTAGCCAGATACTTGAGCCAGATAAGGAAAATCTGGCTGGCTGCCGCATTAGTTGTCTTTTTTGTTTTTCTTTACGGGAGTATCAGTTTCAGAAGGAATTACGACTGGAAGGATGATGTTTCCCTGTGGAGGAAAAGTATTTCTCAGTTAAGATTTCCCACAGCCAGAGCCTGTCTGGGTCTTGGTTCTGGTCTGGCAAGAAAAAAAGAACTAAAGTCTGCGGAAATACAGCTGAGGAAAGCCATCTACCTGAAACCGGGTTTAACCCAGGCGCATCTGGTACTGGCCGATGTTCTTTCTGATTTGGGAAAGAAAAAGCAGGCTATCCGGCATTACCTGATAGCTATCAAAATAGAACCAGACCTGGCTGTTGCTTATCACAATTTAGCTTATACCCTGGAGGAACTGGGTAATTTTTCTGCGGCAATCAATTATTACCGTAAAGCAGTCCAGCTTAATCCCTGCTATGCCCAGGCTTACTTTAACTTAGGAAACCTTTTAGGTAAACAGGGTTTACAAAAAGAGGCGGAAAACGCTTACCGGCAGGCTCTAACTATTCATCCTGGTTATGCCCAGGCTTATTACAACTTAGGAAATCTTTTCCTGGCACAGGGCAGATTGTCAGAGGCAGAATGGTGTTATCAGCAAGCCGTAAGATATAAACCTGATTATAGCCAGGCTTATAATAACTTAGGCGGGACCAGGTTAAGACTGGGAAAGATACCCGGTGCTGTTTCTGCTTTCCAGAAAGCTATCTCCTTACAGCCTTCTTCTGGAATGTTTCATTTCAATTTAGGACTGGCTCTGTCTTCAAACAGGAACTGGGAGCAGGCAATCACTGAGTATAATACGGCTTTGAGACTTCTTCCTGAAGAAAAGGGAAAGATTCTTTTTTTGCGGGCTGAAGCTGAGTTCTATCTGCAAAGATACCAGCAAGCAGCAGAAGATATAGCAGCAGCCAGAAAAGCAGGCTACCCTGTGGAAGAGGAGTTCTGGAATAAGGTCCATCAGGCACTCCAGCATAAAAACTGAGTAACTGAAAATGATGTTTCCGGGCAAAATTTCTGACCGCGGGAAATTGTGTATCTGTCTTTTCCTGAAGGGCTGGGCCTGTATCTGGTGGCAGACTGTTCTTTTAAGGGAAGTTCTTTCCTCCTTTTTCGGGAACGAGTTTTCTGTAAGTATGGCTTTAGGTATGTGGCTGGCAGGTGGCACTACCGGAAGTCTGGCTTTCAGACATTTTTCCCGCAGAGAAAGTAGAGATTTTCTTTACCTGACCTTCCTGGAAGGTGTTCTTATCATTCTGGGACTTTTAATTATCAGGGTAATTCCAGGCAAAATTGCTGGACCGGGCCAGGTTTTTTCTTTGACCGTCTTTTTTCTCCTCTGTCTTTTCAGTTTGTTTCTTACAGGGTTTCTGGAAGCAGGAAGGTTTGTTCTGGCAGGAAAGTTACTGGGTAATGCCGGGGTAGCATATGGAGTGGAAGGGTCAGGCTGGCTGGCAGGGGGGTTGGTACTTGCTTTTTTTCTCTGGAAAGGAACAACCCCCTTTTTTCTAATAAGTACTGGT
This sequence comes from uncultured bacterium, assembly GCA_964645405.1. Taxonomy (GTDB): domain Bacteria; phylum Ratteibacteria; class UBA8468; order B48-G9; family DSTR01; genus JAMWDF01. Next base: position 5,870 of record CAZYCA010000014.1, read on the forward strand.
TCCCTTTTGAATCTTTTCAGTTGTTTTCTCCTGAGTTACCGGCTGAGGAAAATCATTCTTGCCACCACTTTTTTCTGGCTGGGAGTAATTGCCGGTTCACCTTTTCTGGAGAACTATTCCCTGAAGAAACAATGGCCTGGTTCAGAAATTATCCGGTCTGGTTATTCCTCTTACGGGTCGTTTGTGGTGCTTGGTAACCTCGGGCAGAAAGTCCTTTTGAGAGATGGGATAGTGTTTTTCTCCAGCCAGGCAGATTATTCTTCTCTTGCCAGCACAGTTTTTCTTCCCCTTTGTTTCCAGAAAAAGACAGAAAGTATTCTCATCTCTGGTAATCCGGAGTTAATCAATTATGCGAGGAGAACCGGTGCCAGAAAAATAGTTTTCCTGGAACCTGACAGACTGGCAGTCAGAATTTTGAAAGATGAGTTTCTCCCTGAAGAATGGCAGGAAAATCTGAAAGTCGCGGAACCAATCAGATACCTGAAGATTACGAAAGAAAAGTTTGACCTCATCATTTTAGACCAGGGACTGCCGCTCAGTCTGGGTAGTGGTCGCTTCTACTCAAAAGATTTTTTCCTGCTCTTAGGGCAGCATCTCAAGGAAGAAGGTATCCTTGCCCTGGTGGTGCCAGGGGTTGTGGAATATCTCAATCAGGCTTTAAGGAAATTACATGGTGTCGTTTACCGGACAGCGTCCCGTGTTTTTCCTTTTTCCCGGCTGGCTTTAGGGGAACCCATCCTTTATCTTTTCAGCTACAGGGATATTTTCTCCTCCTGGAAGACTTTGCCAGAGGGACCGGGCTGGTTGAAGGAGGAATTCCTTGGTTATGTTTTTGACCCTTTAAAAGAAAAGAATTTTCTTCAGAGTCTAAAGGAAAATACGCTTCCCGGGAGAAAAGATTCCGGGCTGGAGACAGTTTATTACAGCCTGGCGTACTGGCTGGGAATTACCTCTTCTTTTTTAGGACAATTTTTTACCAGTTTTTTTGATTATGTCTTATCCTTTCAGGAGAAAAAATGGGTTCTGGTAATTTTTTTCCTTGCGCTCTGGCTTTTCCCAGGGAACCGGAAAAGATGCACCTGGCAAATTACTTTCACCAACGGTCTGGTGAGCCTTTCTCTGGAAGTGATAATTTTTCTGCTCTTCCAGTGGCATTACGGACAGCTGTATTTAATGCTAAGTCTGCTCACAGGCATGTTCATGGCTGGTTTAAGTGCAGGAGGAATAACTTCTGCCATAACTAAACCAGTTAAGCTGGCTCTGCTGAAGGCAGAAAAGTGTTATTTGCTTTTTCATACACTGGCATTTTTGCTTGTAGCCGGTGGAATTTTTTCTGGCTGGCTGGCTGGTTTTCTTCTGGTAGTTTCCGGTTTTCTTTTAGGGTGGGAGTTTGGATTATTGATGGAGTTTACTCTCTGGCAGGGTTTTTTTGGTAGCCTTGGTCTTCTTTACGGAGCAGATTTAGCAGGGGCTTTAGTTGCCTGCCTTCTCACTCCGCTGGTCTTTCTTCCTTCCCTCGGATTTAGCGGCTGTCTTTTCCTCCTTGTTTGCCTGAAGTTAGCAACTTTTCTTTCTCTCCGGCATCAATTATTTTGAAACCAAACCCATCCGGGGTAGAATATAACTGAGACAGGGAGGTAGTATGGTTAATCAGATTAAATCAGTGTTTCTTTTAGGGATTCTTTCTGTTATCCTGGTCTATATTGGTGGCTTTTTTGGCCAGGAAGGGCTGGTAGTGGCGTTAATTTTAGCCCTGGCGATGAATGCTTTTTCCTACTTTTTTGGTGATAAACTTATTCTGACTATCTACCGGGCTAAGGAAGCTGGTGCAGACCAGCTTCCCCAGGTGCACAGGATTCTCAGGAATCTTACACAGTCAGCTGGATTGCCTTTACCCAGGCTTTATCTTATTCCTACAGCCACACCCAATGCTTTTGCCACCGGCAGGGACAGTCGTCATGCCAGTGTGGCTGTGACCAGCGGTCTCTTAAATCTTCTCACAGAAGAAGAACTGGAAGGGGTGCTGGCGCATGAACTCAGTCATGTCCGTAACCGGGATATTCTTATTGCTACCATTGCTGCCACGATTGCCAGTGCGATTACCTTTCTTGCGAGAATGCTTCAGATGATGGCTTACTTTGGAACCGGTAGAGATGACCGGCGGGAAGGTAACGCCTTCGGGCTTCTGGCTATGCTTCTTTTTGCTGTTTTAGCACCCATTGCTGCCATGATTATCCAGTTAGCCATTTCTCGTTCCCGGGAGTATCTGGCTGATGAAACCGCAGCGCGCATCTGTGGACATCCTGAGTATCTTTCCTCAGCTTTAAGAAAACTGAGTGATGCTGTAAGGGTAAGACCCATGGTTTCTGCCCATCCTTCCACTGCTCATCTTTTCATTGTCAATCCTTTTTCTGTGCGCTCGCTGATGGCTATTTTCTCCACCCATCCCCCTATTGAGGAAAGGATTGCCCGGCTGGAAGCCATGGCAGGCCGGATTTAAGCAGATGGATAAAGAAAGACTGAGAGAAATCCTCAGCCAGTTCCGGAAAGGCAAGCTTTCCACAGAAGAAGTAATAGAGGAATTGAAGTTTTTCCCTTACCAGAACCTGGGCTGGGCAAAAATTGATACCCACCGCTGCTTAAGGCTTGGTTTTCCGGAAGTTGTTTATGGCCCCGGGAAAACGCTGGAACAACTGCTGGTTATTGTCAGGAGGATGAGGGAAAACTACCGTCAGTTTCTTATTACCAGGCTGGAACCAGAAATTGCGGCCAGAATAAAGAAAGAATTTCCTGACCTCTGCTATTTCCCTGATGCCAGGCTTGTCTGTTTGCGCCAGCCCAGACCTGAAGGGAAAAATTATGTAGCTGTCCTGTGTGCGGGAACTGCTGACATACCAGTAGCCGAAGAAGCAGCCTTAACCTGCGAGATTTTAGGGACAAAAGTCAGAAGAATCCGGGATGTAGGTGTTGCGGGGTTACACCGGTTACTGGAACATTTAAGGGTTTTAAACCGTGCCAGTTGTATTATTGTGGTTGCAGGTATGGAGGGAGCCTTACCCAGTGTGGTGGCTGGTCTGGTGAGGCAACTGGTAGTCGCAGTACCAAGCTCGGTAGGCTATGGGGCTGGCTTGAAGGGAATAACAGCTCTTCTTGCCATGCTGAATAGTTGCAGTCCCAATGTGGTAGTGGTCAATATTGATAATGGTTTTGGGGCTGGCTTTGTGGCTCATCTTGTCACCACCAGAAGGTAAAACTTCAGTAGTGGCAAATTGAAGAAGGCTGAATTTCGCTGAGACTGGATATTCACCTGTGTTTTTGATGCTTTTTCTTTTTCCTTCCTGTTTTATCTCCCCTTATCCTAACTTTTTTTGTTTTGGTTCCTTGCTCCTGTCTTCTCCCCCTCTTTACGAAAGAGGGGAATAGAAAAGAGAAAAAAGGCGGAGACTACAGGAGAACTTTTATTTCTTTCTGGCAAAAAGTGAAGCTAATGTGACCTCAGAGCGGGTTTTTTCCAGAATGCTGCGAACGTAATCAACCTGGCGTCTGAGGTTGGCTGTGAGGCTCTCACTGAAGGAAAAGTTAATCAGGAAAGAATAAATTGTGTCCATTAATGTTAGGTAGTATTCCCACTGGAAATGCTTTGTTTTTCTCAGTCCGTCCAGAATAAAACGTCTTAACTCACCGGTACTTTCTGCCAGTCCATGCAAATAACTGATAGAATCAAAACCAAATTCTTCCGGTTCTGGAAATTTTTTTTTCCTGATACAATGGAGAAAAACAACTGCTTCCACCACCTCTTTTTCTGCGTTGTGCAGGAAACCGGCAAAGGCAATTTCAGGATAATTTTTCAGTCTGCTTCTGGTATCTGTCAGGAGAGACAAAGTTTCCCTGATAGTGTTTTCCGCAGCAGAAATTTCACCCTGGTGGATGTACTGAATAGCTCTGGCAGCCTGTCGGGTTAGTTGCCGGCAGTCTTTCAGGGCTTTTTCTCTGACAGCATCCTTTTTTTCTAACTCAGCTGTGAGGCTACGGATTAACCTTCTTATCACTGCCGAAATTTTTCCGTTTCTTTTCATAATAGTCCTGTAGCTCCTTTTCTATCTTCAGGGCTTTCTGAAAACAAATCTCTTTCTCTGCCTTTTTAGTTGTTTTTACCGGTTTTGGTGGTACCAGAAGATTCATAAAATCAGAGACGGAAAGGATGCTGGCTCCAAGTATAATGGCTGTAGATTGAACTTCTCTATCATCAGAAATGACCACTGTTTTCTGCCGGGTAGAAGTTTTCTCTAAAAGAAGACGAATCTTCTCGTCAGCAGTTATGGAACCGGAAAAAAAGGTACTTATTCCTGGCTGGTGGTTAAAAAGAAAAGGGTGCCCGTCAAGGACAACGGTAAAATGGGTATCAGGATGTCTTCTCCAGTAGGCTGTTAAAATTCTTAAAAGAGAGGAAACAGCCCAATCAATTCCCTGTCTTTCTTCTCCTTTCAGAAAAGAACTTTTGATAAGATTAAACCCATCAATGACATAGATGGTCTTTTTACCTTGCTGGACAACCATTTTACAGGACTGGCAGATATTCTTTCATTTCCCAGCTGGTTACCTGGGTCCGGTACATATCCCACTCAATTTTCTTGTTTTCTATAAACTTGGAGAAAACATGTTCACCCAGAGCGTTCCTGACCAGCTGGCTCTTTTCTGTTTCCATAATGGCTTCAATGAGACTACCAGGAAGAAGCTGGATTTTTTTCCTCTTCCTTTCTTTTTCCTCCATACGGTAAATGTCTTCTTCAATGGCTGGCGGTATCGTTAGATTCTGTTTAATACCTTCAAAACCAGCTGCCAGAATCACGGTTAAAGCCAGGTAATGATTACATGCCGGGTCAGGACTGCGTAACTCAATCCGGCTGGCTTTTTCCTTCCCGGGCTTATAGATAGGAATTCTGATTAAGGCAGAACGGTTTTTTCTTCCCCAGGAAACATAAACCGGAGCCTCATAACCCGGGACAAGCCTTTTGTAAGAGTTTACCCACTGGTTACAGATAGAAGTAATCTCCCTGATGTGTTTCAGCAGCCCAGCCACATAGGCTTTAGCCGTGGGGGAGAGATAAGTCGGGTCATGGCTATCGTAGAAAGCATTGGTTTGTCCCCGGAAAAGAGACTGGTGAATATGCAGACCGGAGCCATTCAAACCAAAAATAGGTTTGGGCATAAACGTGGCGTAAACTCCGGCTCTGGCTGCTACCTGTTTGATAAGAACCTTTAAAGTCATCATTTTGTCAGCCATCCGTAATGCCTCATCGTATCTCAAGTCTATCTCATGCTGGCTGGGAGAAACTTCATGGTGGCCGGCTTCCACTTTCACTCCCATGGTTTCACACAGTTGCATAGTTTGCCGACGTAACTGGCTTCCGAGGTCCTGAGGAATGAAATCAAAATACCCCCCGTTATCAATAGTTTCCGGGTTTTCTGAGGAGCGGAAGTAAAAATATTCCACCTCCGGACCGATATTGAAGGTATATCCTTCTTCAGCGATCTTTTTCAGATACCGTTTTAAGATGTAGCGGCTATCACCTTCGTAAGGTGGACCTTCTGGCAGGTGGATGTCACAGAAAAAACGTGCTGTCTTTTCCTCCACTAAAGGTAATATCTGATATGTTTCCGGGTCGGGTTTAGCAATCAAATCGCTTTCAAAAATGCGCGCGAAGCCCTCCACTGAGGAACCATCAAATCCAATACCTTCCGTAAAGGCTTTTTCAATTTCTTCTACAGGAATAGTAAAAGTTTTCAGTTGCCCCAGGATATCTACAAACCATAGTTCTACATATTTAACCCTGTCCTGGTGCAGTTTTTTCAAGGCCGCTTCCACCATGGACCCTCCTTCCGCACCCTTTTGCGGTAAGTACCTGGACACATTTGGAACATAATTCCGGGAAATCACTCCTTTCACCTACGCTGGGGTGGTAAATCCAGCACCGCTGGCATTTCGGGTAAGGAGATTTCTCAATATCAATCTGCAGTTCGTCCTGGCTTTTATCCAGTGTTACCTCCGAGACCAGTAGCAAACACGATAACTGAGGAAAACCGGTTAAAAAATCCACCCATTCTTTGCTGGCTTTTACCCTGACTGAGGCAGCTAAACTGCTGCCGATGATTTTTTCCTGTCTTTTTTCCTCAATCTTTTTCAAAACCTGTTTCCGGAAGACAAAAAACTTTTCCCACCGCTGCAACAATTGCTTATCAGGTTCTTTTTTTTCCGGCCAGTCCTCCAGAAAAATACTTTCCTTTTCCCGGCACGGCAGACACTGGTAAGCCTCTTCAGCTGTGAAAGAAAGAATAGGTGCCAGAAGTTTCAGTAATGTATTCAGGATATTCCATAAGGCTGTCCGGGCAGCCCGCCGCTCTATGGAATCCCGAAAGTAGGTGTAAAGGCGGTCTTTAAGATAATCCAGGTAGAAGGAAGAGAGGTCCAGGTTACAGAAGTCGTAAATAAGTTCATAAACCTGATAAAAAAGAAACTGCTCATAGGCAGTCGTTACCTCCTGGACCAGTTGTTGCAACTTATTTAGTGCCCAGCGGTCCACCTCCAGAAGCTGGTGATAGGGGATTTGTTCTTCCGGAGAGAAATCATACAGATTGCCTAAAAGGAAACGGATGGTATTGCGAATGGTCCGGTAAACTGTGACAAGATTTTTCAGGATGCTTTCAGAAATACGGATGTCCTGCTGATAATTTTCTGAGGCTGTCCAGAGCCTTAAAATCTCTGCCCCGTGGGTTTTTATCACCTGTTCTGGAGTGATGATATTGCCCAGGGATTTAGACATCTTACGCCCCTCTGCATCCACAACAAAGCCGTGGGTGACAACTACGCGGAAGGGAGCCTTTCCGGTGAGAGCACAGGAGGTAATCAGGGAAGTTTGAAACCAGCCCCGGTGCTGGTCACTGCCTTCCAGGTAAACATCTGCTGGCCAGGAGAGCTCTTTCCTGGTGGCAAGGACAGCAAGATGACTTACACCGGAATCAAACCAGACATCAAGAATATCTTTTTCTTTCTCAAATTTTTTACCACCGCAATGGGGACAGGAGAAATTTTCTGGTAAAAGTTCTTCAGGGGTTTTCTCTATCCAGATGTCAGAACCGTGTTGACGAAAAGCATTCTCTACCTGGCTGATTGTTTCCGGAGTGATTATTTCCCGGTGACAGGAAAGGCAGTAGAAAATTGGTAAGGGCACACCCCAGAGTCTCTGTCGGGATAAGCACCAGTCAGGGCGCTGCTGGACCATGGACTGGATACGGTTGGCACCTTCAGCAGGAATCCACTGGCATGTTTTGATGGCTTGCTGGAGTTTTTCTCTGAGTTTTTGATAATCAATCCTGAGAAACCATTGTTTGGTGCTGCGGAAAATAACCGGCTGTTTGCAACGCCAGCAATGGGGATAGGAATGAACAATTTCTTCCTGATGGAAAAGTATGCCCAGTTTGTCCAGATATTCAATTATCAGGGGATTGGCCTGGAAAACCTGGATTCCCTTCCACCGGGGTACCTCATCCGTGAAACATCCCCTGTTATCTACCGGGGAGAAAATATTTAAGCCGTAACGTTGACCGGTGTAGTAATCTTCCAGGCCATGCCCTGGTGCCGTATGGACACAGCCAGTACCCTCTGTTGTGGAGACATAAGAAGCTTCTACTACAGGCAGTTTTTCCCCGGTGAGGGGATTAACATAATGCCAGCCCAGAAGTTCTTTCCCGGAAAAAGTTCTGATAATTTTTCCGCTCAAGTTTCTTTTCGCCAGAACAGTTTGCCACAGAGATTCAGCCAGGATAAAACGACCGGAAGATACTTCTACCAGGACGTATTTTTCCTCCGGGCTAATGGCAATAGCTTTGTTAGCCGGGAGTGTCCAGGGTGTTGTGGTCCAGATGAGGAAGGAAGTTTTTTGACCTATTCTTCTGGTTTCTTCCTCAGCCAGAGGAAAAGCCACATAGATGGAGACAGAGCTGTCATTTTCATATTCAATCTCTGCTTCTGCCAGCGCAGTTTCACAGGTGAGACACCAGTGAATGGGCTTGTAATCCTGGTAGATATAACCAGAAAGGGCAAGTTTTCCAAAGGCTGAGATGATAGTGGCTTCGTATTCAGGTGAAAGTGTGAGATAGGGATTTTCCCATTCTCCCAAAACACCCAATCTTTTGAATTCCTCACGCTGAATGGCAGCAAATTTCCTGGCAAAAGAAGCAGCCTGTTTTCTGAATTCTAAAGGGTGGACAGCCTTTTTATTTATCTTCAGCTCTTTCAGAACCTGGTGTTCAATAGGCATCCCGTGGCAGTCCCAGCCAGGAACATAAGGAGATAAAAAACCCTGCATACTCTTCTGTTTGACTACAATATCCTTAAGAATTTTATTAAGGGCTGTACCCAGATGGATATGTCCGTTGGCATAAGGTGGTCCGTCATGGAGGATAAAACGGGTTCTACCCAGGTTTTTTTCCTGAATTTTTTTGTAGATTTGCTGCTTCTGCCAGAAACTCAGGTACTGACTTTCTCTCCGGCTCCAGTCTGCCTTCATAGGAAAACTGGTTCTGGGAAGAAGCACTGTCTCGGTATAATCAGCCATGGTTGCTATCCTTTTTGTCTATCGGGTAAAATGCTTTATACTAATGGTATTTTATCATAAGTTGATTTTGACAGAAAAAAGACTTCACATTAAAATTGCTGCCATAAGTTTTTTTATGGCAAAATACAGTGTTACGGAGAGAAGGAGGAGAAAAGATGAAGGTAAAAGTGGATGAGAATCTTTGCACCGGTTGCGGTATCTGTGTTGATGCCTGTCCGGAAGTATTTGAAATGGGGGAAACAACCACAGTGGTCAAAGTGGACGTAGTCCCGAAGGAGATTGAGGATAAGGTAAGGGAGGCAGCCGAGGGCTGCCCGGTGGAAGCGATTATAATTGAAGAATAACTGTTCTGTCTGATGCGAAATGCACTGGCAGTAGCCGGGGCAGTGGTTGCTATTTCCGGACTGATAGCCGGGGTTCTGGTGTACTGGAGAAGCGACCCGGTCAGGAAAGCTGCCTGGCACCTGAAACAGGCAGCAAAAAACTACCGGCTGGCTCTGAAGCAATCCCCGGAGGACCAAAAGCTTCTCAACCGGTACAGGCAGCTTCTGGAATTCTCTCATAGTCCAGAGGAAGCCAGGCTACAGCTGGCAGGATTTTATGAAGAACAGGGCTGCGGGCTGGATTTTAATCCGGCTCTGGCTGAACTCAATCCTGACCAGCGGCTGAAAATGGGTCAGTACCTGCGAAAAAGATTACAGGAGGGTATTCCCCCAGAAGAACGCGCCTTGCTTTCTTTGCTTCTGGCGAAACTGTACCCACAGGATGCTAATCTCTGGTTGGTTGTCGGCAAGCTTTATCTTGGTCTGGGGCAAACAGAGAAGGCTGCCTTGCTTCTGGAGAAAACGCTAAATACAGGTTGTAGAGAACCAGAAGTTTACACTTATCTAACAGCTGCTTACCGGGACCTTGGCCGGTGGCAGGAGGCGGAGAAATTTGCCCGGGAAGGACTGGCTGCTTACGATGACCTTAATCTGCATAAAGTTCTTCTCAGTGTCTACCAGAGGCAGGGACGGGCTGACCTGGCAAGAGAGGAAGAAACCAGAATAAAGACGCTTCTGGCTAAACTGGAACTCCCCCGGGCACCAGAGGTTCTGAAAAAAGAAGAAAAATTACCGGTTGAATCTTCAGGTCTTAAACCTTATATCTTTCTTGTAGTTTCCAAGAAACACCAAATTCTTTCTGTCTGTCGGTATGATGGTGCCAGAGCGGAAGTTATTAAGACTTATTCCTGTACCACCGGGAAAAACAGTGGTCAAAAGGAGAAACCTGGTGATGGCCGTACCCCGGAAGGAGCTTTTCTTCTGACAGAAAAGATTGATGGGAGGTCACTGCCAGCCAGGTACGGTCTGGGAGCCTACACCCTTGATTTCCCCACTGCTATTGACCGTATGGCTGGTCGTTCCGGTAACGGTATCTGGCTGCACGGCACACCCATGGAAAGACCGCCTTATAACAGCGAAGGCTGTGTAGTGCTGAATGATAAAGATCTGGCGGAAGTCAGTAATTTTGTTGAGCCTAAAAGAACCTTTGTTTATATTGCGGAGACACCTGAAGTGGTTAACCTGTGTGAGGTTATGAAAACAATCCAGGAGTGGAAAAAATCCTGGGAAAGCCTGAAGACTGAGGATTATCTTGCCTGGTACGATGACAGATTTTCCACGGGTAACAAAGACAAATCAGCCTGGGCTGCTTATAAGAGGAAGGTCAACCAGTCTAAAAAATATGTGAAAATTTCCATAGAAAATCTTCAACTTATACCTTACGGTCAGACCCCGTTTGGAGAAGTGGCAGTGGCTTTCTTCCAGCAGATTTATGAATCCAACAACCTGAGAAGCAAAGCGTGGAAAAAATTGTACCTGGTAAAACGGGAAAAAGGGTGGAGGATTTTGTCTGAGACAACCCTTTAAAGGATACTTTCGCCTCACGGAAAGCAGAACCGTGTCCAGAAAAAGCAGGCTATTTTTCCTTACCATGTTTTTGGTTCTTCCCTGGAAAAAAGTTTCCCCCCGGTCTTCTCAAGCAGGAGTAGAAATTTTCTTCCCGGGGAAAGAATATCAGGTAGAAGTGGTTCGTCTTGGGGAAAACAATCCAGGGGAGACTTTGTTGCTTATCGGTGGTATCCATGGTGATGAACTGGCTGGCTGTCTGACAGTAGAACGGTACACCCGGTTGAGCTTAAAACATGGCAGGATGATTATCATTCCACGACTGAACAGGCAGGCTATTCTGACTGGTTGCCGGGGAATTAATGGTGTGGATATGAATCGTCTTTTTGCTTTACCTGAGGAGAAACTTCCTGCTCCTGAGGGATTTGTTATCCAGCTGGTGAAAAAACTTATCCAGGAAGCAACCTGCGTGGTGAATACCCATCAGGGTTCAGGTTTTTTTTCTCCGGTCTGGGTGGACAGCAAACGTAACCCTCGCCGCTGGGGTCAGTGTAATGTGATAGACGCTCCCTTCTTTGATTTACCCCGCGGGGAAAGGATTTCTCTGCAGGATTTTGCCCAGTCTGTAGCCAGCAGAACCAACTTGAAAATCGCTGATGCCAGGTATCATTTTCAAATCAATAATACCGAGACTGCCAGTGAGAATTCCCGACATAAGCAACAGCGTAAATCCCTCACTTATTATGCCCTGACAAAAGCCCACCGCATGGCTGTGGGAATAGAAGTGACCAAAGACTGTTCTCTCAGTCAGGCTGTTAGTTTTATGACACTGGCTATCAATGCTGTGCTGAAGGAATTAGGAATTATTCCCGTCTGCTTTCCAGAGGCAGCATTGCCTGAGGTAAAAAAGGAACTTTCCAGGCAGAACTCTCTGACTGCTTTAAAAGTTAATGTCAGCGGAAAGGAAATACGGCTGCTAAAGGGTAGTAATCTTTTGCTTTCTCCAGGCCAAACTTTAAGAATAGAAGGTGTAGAAGGTTACAACCAGTTGGGCTGGTCTTTTTACTTGAAGGATTCAAAAAAGGAGATTTTCCCCGGCAGTGATATTTGTCTGGAGAAGGATACTGTCCTTGAAGTGGCGAAGGATAATGTCCGTTATGGTTTTCCGGTGCGCATCTGTGCGGTGCAGATAACCGGACTGCAGGTATCCATTAACGGGAAGGAGAGAATTTATCAGCCTGGAGAAACCATTTTCCTGCTACCCGGGGAAGATTTGAAGATTACCAGGGTCCTGCCGGAAAATCTCGACAGTGTAAAGGTGGATATTAAAGGGTTTGCAGGCAACCAGCAGCACAATGATGGACAGGACCTCGGCTACCTGGTAAAAAGGGAAAAGCTTCTCCCTCGCTTTGCTCTCAATCAGGAAAAAACACTCTACCGCATAGAGGTGAAAAGTAACGAGAAGCTGATAGGTGAATTGTTTCTGCAGCTACAGGAGTTTTGATTTTTGCTGGGGAGCAAGTTAAGGTATAATGGAAAGAAAGGGCGGTTAGCTCAGCTGGTTAGAGCGCTACGTTGACATCGTAGAGGCCAGAGGTTCAAGTCCTCTACCGCCCATATTTTTCTGGCTCCTACCAGGAGAGGACTTGAAGGGAGCCCGGGTGGTGAGCCACGACGAAGGGGAAGTGGCGAACGGGCGGGTGGCCGACCTGCAGCGCAGCGGAAGGCGCCAAGTCCTCTACCGCCCACAAGCCTGTGGTAACATAAGAAAAAAGCCATCTCCGTGGAAGAACTTTTCCCTGCTGAAAGCTCGGAAAAGGCTAAAGAACAACCTTTAGCCTTCCGGATGAGACCCCGGAATCTGGAGGAGTTTGTCGGTCAAAAGCACCTGCTTGCTCCTGGAAAGGTACTGAGACTTTTAATCACAAAGAAAAAACTACCTTCTCTCATTCTTTTTGGTCCACCGGGTTGTGGCAAAACTGCTCTGGCATTACTGCTGGCTAAGGAGACAGGCTGTTTCTTTCACCACCTCAATGCTGTGACTGCTACCGTGGCTGATGTCAGGCAGGTAATAGAACAGGCCAGGCAGCGTCGTAAAGTAAACCAGTCCAGGACAATCCTGTTTCTGGATGAAATTGCTCATTTCAACAAGTTACAGCAGGATTCCCTGATGCACGACGTAGAAGAAGGAACGATTATCCTTATCGGTGCCACCACGCATAATCCTTTCTTTTTTGTGAACAGCCCTCTTCTTTCCCGCTGTCAGGTTCTGGAACTGAAACCATTAACTGAGGAGCAACTGCGTACCATTATTCAGCGAGCACTGCAGGATAGAGAAAGGGGTGTAGGTGATATTAACGTGGTCCTGGACCAGCAAGCTATGGAATTTTTAGTCCGGAGGAGTGAAGGAGATGCCCGGAGAGCCCTCAACGCTCTGGAGCTGGTTGTTTCAGCAAGCCAGCCGCAGCCTGATGGCAGCATCCATGTTAGTCTGTCTACAGCAGAGCAGATACTCCAACAAAAAATACTGCAGTATGACCGGGTGGAAGATATCCATCATGACACTATTTCCGCTTTTATTAAGAGTATGCGTGGTTCTGACCCGGATGCTACTTTATACTGGCTGGCCAGGATGCTGGCAGCCGGTGAGGACATCCGTTTCATTGCCAGAAGAATTGTTATCTGTGCTTCTGAAGATGTGGGCAATGCTGACCCCCAGGCTCTGGTATTAGCCACTGCTGCTTTTCAGGCAGTTACTCTGGTAGGTATGCCTGAAGCCAGGATTATTCTGGCTCAGGCAGCCCTGTATGTCGCTACTGCCCCTAAGAGTAATTCTGCTTATCAGGGAATTTCCAAAGCTTTAGAAGAGGTAGAAAAAGGCAAAACTCAAGAAGTCCCTGAACATCTGAGACAGGCCAGTTACCCGGCTGCTGAGAAACTCGGCAGGGGCCAGGGTTATCTTTATCCTCATGATTACCCGGAACATTATGTTTACCAGGTTTATCTGCCGGTTAAAAAAACCTTTTACCATCCTTCTGACAGCGGTTATGAGAGAAAAATCAGTTTTTTCTTAAAGCATCTGGAAAGGCTGAAAAAAGAGTATGAAAGGAAAGCTTCGTCAGACAGTCAAAAGGGAAAGAAGCAGTCTTCATCGGGAAGAGTGGGAGAAGAAGAGTCTCCTCATCCAGGATAAACTTCTCCGTGAATCTTACTTCACTGGCTCCAGGTGCCTTCTTTGTTATGCCCATATGGACAGGGAAGTAAGAACTGATTTAATCTTAGATACTGCCTTAAAAAGTGGTAAAATAGTCTGTCTTCCCTTTGTGCAATGGCAGGAGAAAATTCTTCTGCCCGGCCGCATTTTTTCAGCAGAGGAAATAGTTTCCTCTCGGGGGGTTCCTTGTCCGGCGCAGCTTAGATTCATCAGCCCGGAACAGTTAGATATTGTTGTGGTGCCAGGAGTTGTTTTTGACATTTATGGTAACCGTATCGGCCAGGGTGGTGGTTTCTACGACAGGTTTTTCCGCCAGATGAGAAAGAAAATTCTTAAGGTAGCTTTAGCTTTTTCCTTTCAGGTGAAGACATTTCCTCTCCCGGTAGACGGAAATGATATTCCGGTGGACGTTATTATTACTGAAGAAAATATTTACCAGCCAGCTTTAAAGTTGTAATTTTTTCGCTTTCCGGTCCCCTTTTTCCAGCAGTTTTGTCCTGCTTTTTGTAATTGACACCTGAAGCTATAAAAGATATAATTTTTCAAGTTTAATCAGGGAGGAAAAGGAATGGAAAACATAACAACCTATGATGCGACTACCATCCAGGTTTTAAGCGGGATAGAGGCGGTCAGAAAAAGACCAGCCATGTATATCGGTGATACCTCTGTAGGAGGGCTGCATCACCTGGTTTACGAAGTGGTGGATAACAGTATTGACGAGGCTATGGCTGGTTTTTGTACGGAGATTGAGGTCGTAGTACATGCTGATAACAGCGTCACAGTTAACGATAACGGCCGTGGTATCCCGGTGGATATGCATAAAACGGAGAAAAGACCTGCCCTGGAAGTGGTTATGACAGTCCTTCATGCTGGTGGTAAGTTTGACAGAAAAGCCTATCGCGTTTCTGGGGGATTACACGGAGTAGGGGTTTCTGTGGTGAATGCTCTCTCGGAGTGGCTACAGGTAGAAGTGAGAAGAGACGGAAAGGTTTACCGTCAGCGGTACCAGCGCGGAATACCTGTTTCGCCAGTGGAGGTAGTGGGCAGAACCAAACGCACCGGAACCAGGGTTACTTTCAAACCCGATGAAAAAATTTTTGAGACAGTTGAATTTGATGACAGTATCCTTGCAGGCAGGCTGAAAGAGCTGGCTTTCCTCAATGCCGGGGTGAAAATCAGTTTTGCGGATGAAAGGAAAAATCTGAAGGAGGTTTACAAGTTTGATGGTGGCCTGGTTTCCTTCGTGGAAAATCTGAACAAAAATAAGAAAGTTCTTTTTTCTCCGGTTTGTTACTTTAAGAAGAAAGAGGCTGATGTAGAAGTGGAAATTGCTTTTCAGTATAACGACGGTTACACAGAAACAGTCTTCTCTTTTGCTAATAATGTTAACACCAGAGAAGGCGGCACGCATCTGACTGGTTTTCGTAGTGGACTGACCAGGGCCATTAATGACTACGGGAAGAATAACGGTTTTCTTGAAGGCATGGCACTTTCTGGAGAAGACGTACGGGAAGGTCTGGCAGCTGTGGTGAGCGTGAAACTGCCTGAACCTCAGTTTGAAGGGCAGACAAAAGGTAAACTTGGTAATTCTGCCATCAGGTTTCTGGTGGAAGGTCTGGCTGCCAGGGAGATATACACCTTTTTAGAGGAACACCCGGAACCTGCCAGAGAAATTCTCAACAAGTGTATCCTTACTGCCAGAGCGAGGGAAGCCGCGAGAAAAGCCAGAGATTTGACGAGAAAAAAACTTTCTGAAACTGGTGCTCTTCCCGGGAAACTCGCAGACTGTTCTAATAAAGATCCTCAGCAGCGGGAACTGTTTCTGGTGGAAGGTGATTCTGCCGGTGGTAGTGCTAAACAGGGAAGGGACAGAACTTTTCAAGCGATTCTGCCCCTGAAGGGAAAGATTATTAATACTGAGAAAGCCCCTTTAGACAAGGTTTTGAATAACGAAGAAATCAAGATGATGATTAGTGCGGTGGGCGCTGGTGCAGGCGAAGATTTTGATGTTTCCCGGGCGCGTTACCATAAAATCATTATCATGACTGATGCTGATATTGACGGAGCCCATATCCGTACTCTCTTACTTACTTTCCTTTTCCGGCAGATGACTGATTTGATTAAAAGTGGCTATGTTTACATAGCCCAGCCACCCCTGTACAAGGTAAGACGCGGCCGGAAAGAATTTTATGTAGAAACCGAAGCAGAAATGGATAGACTGCTGGTAGAATTTGCTCTGGACAATGTGAAGGTGCAACTTCCGGAGAAAAAGAAGCAGCTTACCAGACAGGAGCTTATCAATCTTTCCTCTATCAGCCGCAGGCTCAGTGAACTGCAGCGCAGTATTGAAGCCAGAGGTATTGTTTTTTCCGATTATCTTAAGTTCTGGCAGGAAAAAAAGATTTTCCCGGCTTACTGGGTGAAATCAGAAAAGGAAAGAATTTTCCTGAAAGATGAGCAGGAACTGACCGGATATGCTGGTGCGCAAGGAGCAGAGCAGCTGGACCTTTTTTCCAGGGATGACCAGAACCAGCATCAGCTGGTAGAGATTTTTGAATCCAGGGAAATGGCAAAACTGATGGAGCAGATGGAAAAAATGGGTTTATCCCTGAAAGATTTAACCGGCAAAGTCATAAGTGTGGAAGAAAACAATCGTGTGCGCGATTGTTCCCTGGTGGAGTTTTTTGAGGTTTTAAAAGAATACGGGAAGAAAGGATTAGTAATCCAGAGATACAAAGGACTTGGTGAAATGAATCCCGAGCAACTCTGGGAGACCACCATGGACCCGGCAAGAAGGCGACTGAAAAAGGTGACGGTGGATGATGCGGTCAAGGCTGAAGAAATTTTCACTGTTTTGATGGGCGAGGAGGTGGAACCCAGACGTCAGTTTATTGAACAATATGCCAGCCAGGCTAAAAATCTGGATATCTGAAACAGGAAGGATAGGTGAAAGATGGAACAACCTAAAGAGAAAATCCAGCCAGTAAGTATTCACGAAGAGATGCGTGGTTCCTACCTGGACTACGCGATGAGTGTCATTGTGGGCAGGGCATTGCCTGATGTGCGGGATGGATTGAAACCGGTACACCGGAGAATACTTTACGGCATGTTAGAGCTGGGGCTGGAAGCAGGAAGACCTTATAAAAAAGCAGCAAGAATTGTTGGTGAAGTTATGGGTAAGTACCATCCCCATGGTGATGCCCCGATTTACGAAGCCATTGCCAGGATGGTGCAGAATTTTTCTCTGCGGTATCCCCTGATAGATGGTCAGGGGAATTTTGGTTCCATTGACGGAGACCCACCAGCAGCCATGCGTTACACAGAAGCAAGATTAGCCCCTCTGGCAATGGAGATGCTGGCTGATTTGGAAAAAGAAACAGTAGATTTTATGCCCAACTTTGATGAGTCCCTGGTAGAACCGGTAGTTTTACCAAGCAGGGTTCCCAATCTTCTTATCAACGGTGCTTCTGGTATTGCCGTAGGTATGGCTACCAATATTCCTCCCCATAACCTGAGTGAAGTGGTGGAGGCGTTGGTATTTTTACTGGATAAACCCCAGTGCACTATAGAAGAAATTATGAAGTTTCTGCCAGGACCGGATTTTCCCACTGGAGGTTTCATCTGCGGACAGGAGGGTATCATTCAGGCTTACCGGACTGGCAAGGGTATTATCACCTTACGTGGCAGGATGGAAGTGGAGACAGTTAAGGAGAGGGAAAACATCATCATTAAGGAGATACCCTATGAAGTGAATAAAGCCTCCCTGGTGGAAAATATTGCCAATCTGGTGGAGCAGAAAAAAATTGGAGGTATCCAGGAAGTCCGGGATGAATCAGATAAGGAGGGTACCAGAATTGTTCTGGAGGTGCGCCGGGGTGAGAATGTGGATATCATTATGAATCAGCTTTACAAGCACACACCACTGCAGATTACTTACGGTATTATCAATCTTGCTCTGGTGAATCAGCAGCCAAAACTTTTGAATATCCGGGAACTGTTGCAGTTGTTCCTGGACCACCGCCGGGAAGTTGTTCTCAGAAGGACAAGGTACGATTTGCGGAAAGCCGAGGAAAGACATCATATCGTTCTGGGTTTGATTATTGCCCTGGACCATCTGGACCGGGTGATTAAAGTTATCAGGAGTTCCCGCACGGTAGAAGAAGCCAGAGAAGGACTGGTGAAAAACTTTAAACTTTCCCTTCCCCAGGCAGAAGCTGTTTTAAGTATGCCTCTGGCAAGATTAACCGGGCTGGAAAGAGAAAAGATTTTACAGGAACGGGCTGAACTGGAAACCAGGATAAAGGAGTACAAGGAGATTCTGATTAAGCCAGAAAAGGTAAAAAAGATTATTAAAGAGGAACTTTATCATCTGAAAAAGAAATTTGGAGACCAGCGGCGAACAATGATTGTGGAACCCATTCAGGAGTTTGAAGACATAGACTTAGTCAGACCTGAGGATATCGTGGTGACAGTTTCTCACCAGGGGTATGTTAAACGGGTGCCACTGGAGACCTATCGCAGACAGCGGCGGGGAGGAAAAGGAATGGTTGGTGCGCAGACAAAAGAAGAAGATTTTATCAAGCATCTGTTCATCTGTTCTACAGTGGATACCATTCTCTTCTTCACCGATACCGGGCAGGTTCACTGGCTGGCAGGTTATCTCATACCGGAGGCTGGTCGCAACGCTAAAGGTAAACCGATAGTTAATCTGCTCCGTCTGGGTGAAGGTGAAAAAATTGCCGCCGTGATTCCTATCAAGGAATTTGACCCGCAGAAATTTCTGCTGATGGTCACCAGAAATGGTCTGGTAAAGAAGACTTCACTTTCTGCTTACAGCAGACCCAGGCAGGGAGGGATTATTGGTTTAACTCTGCGGGAAAATGACCGTCTGATAGAGGTGAAAATAACAGATGGGACAAAGGATGTTTTTCTTAGCACCAAATATGGACTGAGTATCAGATTTTCAGAAAAAGAGGTACATCCGATTGGCCGGACAGGCATGGGAGTAATCGGGATAAGGTTTAAAAAGCCTGACGATGAAGTGGTTGGAGCAGAGATTGTTTGCCCGGAGGAAAAAGTGCGCAGTCTGATTACTGTTTGCAGCAAGGGGTTTGGGAAACGCACCCGGATTAATCTTTACCGCAACCAGCACCGAGCAGGTAAAGGAATTATTGATATCAAAGGAGGGGAGCGAAACGGTGAGGTAGTTGGTATCCGCAGTGTGACAGAAACAGACGAATTAATTCTGGCAACACAGGCAGGCATGATAATTCGGATGCCTGTTAAGGACATCAGGCTGGTAGGCAGAAACACTTACGGAGTGAAACTGATTAACCTGGAACCAGGTGATTCTATCACGGACCTGGCGCTGGTTCCCCAGGGAAATGGTGATGTTTAAATTACTGGAGCACCCGGCAGATGTGCGGGTAAGTATTTCTGGAAGCAGCCTGGCAGAACTTTTCCTTTCTGCCAGCCAGGCACTTTGGGCTCTCTGGGAACCTGTGACAGGCGAAGAAACAGGTAAGAAAAAGCTTCTTCTGGAAGGAGAAAATCTGGAAGAACTGCTGGTCAGATTTTTAAGTGAACTGATTTACCTGGCGCAGGTGAGAGGACTGCCCCAGGTAGAAGAATTGAAGATAGAAAAGGAATCTTCAGTCTATCAGCTGGAAGCAGAGATAAAGATTACCAGGGGGTGTCCGGGAAGAGAAATTAAAGCAGCTACCTATCACGGATTAAAGATAGTACGCAAAAAAGGCGTTTACCGGTGCTTTCTCATTTTTGATGTCTGATTTTCAGGGGGGAAAGGTGAACGAAAAACAGAGAAAAGCTTATCTCAAAAAACTTCTCCAGGAGAAGGAACGTATCTATCGGATACTGGGTGCCCTCCAGGAAGGTGAGAAAAGTAACGCTTCCAAAGAAGTTGGGGGGGTGCCTACACATATTGCTGATCTGGGTACGGATGTTTTTGAAAAGGCTCTGGAGATGGACCTTTCCAGCTCCGAAGGTAAACTTTTGGCCGAGATAAATGATGCCATTGAGAAAATAAAGAAAGGGACCTACGGCATCTGTGAATCCTGTGGGAAGAATATTCCGCGGTCAAGATTGGATGCTTTACCTTATGCGAGATACTGTATCCATTGCCAGAAAGAAAAAGAAGGAAAAGGTGAGGAAAGAATTTGATATGCTATTCTGGAGCGTGATTTTCACAGGCCTGGTTGCTGACCAGCTTTCCAAAAACCTGGTACTGAAGTATTTAAGAGAAGGAAATTCTGTCAACTTTTTTCGTTACTTTTCCTTAACCTGCATCAAAAATAAGGGGATTTGTTTTGGCTTGCTGAATACGGAAAAAACCGTTATTTTTCTGATTGCAGTTTCTGCTCTGGTTCTGGCTGGTTTAATTTATTACGGACTGAAGAAGGGGAGAAAATTATCTTCTCAGACCAGAGTAAGTCTGGGAATGATGAGTGCAGGAATCTTAGGTAATCTGGTGGATAGAATACGGTTTGGTGCAGTGGTGGACTTTTTGAATTTTCACATCTGGCCAGTTTTCAATCTGGCTGACAGTTTGATAGTTGCCGGGGTAGGTGTTTTCTTAATATTCCAGGCAAGGGGAAACTATGTGCCCTGTTTTTCTGAGAATCGGTAGTTTTGTCATTTACTGGTATGGAGTGATGGCTGCTCTGGGGATTCTGGTGGCCGGTTCACTTTTTCAGAAACTCGCACAGAAAGCAGGTTATTCCCAGAAGGTTATCTCAGAAATTTTGCTGTATGTGGTGGTCTGGGGATTGCTGGGAGCCAGAATTGTACATGTGATGACGCATCTTTTTTATTACCACCGGCACCCCTGGGAAATTTTCCAGTTGAGAAATGGCGGGCTTGCCATTCAAGGGGCTGTAGCAGCTGCCATATTTTTTCTCCTGATTTATTCTGCAGTTCGGTCTCTTTCCTTTTTCCAGTTAAGTGATTTAGTGGCCCGGGTAACACCTCTGGGACAGGCGATTGGCAGGTTAGGTTGTTTCCTCCATGGTTGTTGCTATGGAAGACCCACCCTTTCTCCTTTGAGTATTCATTTGCCCCTGGTGGAAGGACGGGTTCATCCGACGCAGCTGTACTATTTCAGTGCGGATATGGCTGCTTTTGGTTGTCTCTGGTGGCTGTCCCGGTACCGGCTGCGGCCAGGAAGCCTTTTCTGCCTTTACCTGATGTTGATGGGTTTAATCCGTTACAACCTTGATTTTCTCAGGGGTGACCTTGCTTTGACCGGGTTTGACCTTTATCCTACGCAATTGTTAGGTATATTTCTTTTTCTCACCGGTGGCCTGTGTTTAATCTGGCTGTTGTGGCAACCTTCTCATTTGCGGGACAGTGGCTCTGGAATCAACACGGACTTTGATAAAGAAGAGGAAACCCATGGCAAAACTAATTTTTAACTATCCTTTTATGCTGAGGGAGTATCCTTTGACCAGGGATAGAGTTACTGTAGGTCGGCTGAAGGACCATGATATTGTAATCCCGGATTACCGTGCTTTCCGAACCCTGGCAGTAGAAATGCAGAGGCAACTACTTAAAATGCTGACTAAAGTTTCCCGGTATCATGCCAGGCTGGAAAAAATTAATGGTGTTTATCATGCGGTGGATGTTGGCACCGGTGGAGCAGGCAGCAGTTACGGAACCTATGTCAATGAGCTCAGACTGGAAACCGGTAAGCCCTATGCCTTAAAACATGGCGACAAAATTCGTTTTGGGCCGGTGGAATGTACTTTTGAGGAGGAAGGAAAATGAGAAAGGTCAGGGTGGCTCTGATTGGGGCAGGAGTGATGGCCAATAACGTCCATTATCCTTCTCTGGCACAGTTTCCGGATGTGGAAATGGTTGGTTTATGTGACCTGGTGGAGGAGAAACTGAAAGCTACAGCGGAAAGGTTCCAGATAAGGCGGACTTACACCGACTACCGAAAGATGCTGCAAGAGACAGAACCGGAAGCAGCTTATGTGCTGATGCCACCCTATCATCTGTTTGATATTGTCATAGACTGCCTGGAATCTTCTCTCCACGTTTTCATTGAAAAGCCTCCTGGCATCACCAGAGAGCAGACCAGGCAGATGGCAGTCCTGGCTGAGAAGAAGGGATGCCTGACGATGACCGGTTTCCAGCGCCGTTTCGCTCCACTGGTAGTCCGGGCGAAGGAAGAAATCAGCAGAAAGGGACCCTTAAATCAGTGCCAGGCTAATTTTTTTAAACACATGCTTGGTGCCGGTCCCTATTACCGGGGAGCGGTGGACATTCTTACCTGTGATGCCATTCACGCGGTGGACATTTTACGTTTTCTGGGTGGAGAAGTGAAAAAAGTAGCCAGCAGTATACGCAGTCTCTATGCCGATTATGATAATAGCTTTAATGCGCTGTTAATTTTTGAAAGCGGCTGTGTTGGTTTTCTTTCCACCAACTGGGTCTCCGGCAAGCGTATCTTTTCCGTGGAGATGCATGGATGCGGTATCTCAGCTTTTGTGGACCCGGAGAAACAGGCAGTCATCTACCAGGACAATAAAGAGGAAGGCATGGTAGTTTCTGCTTCTTCCGCTGCGGGTGGAAAAGAGATTTACAAAATCGGTGGCTTTTTTGCAGAAAACCGTCATTTCATTGATTGTCTGAAAGAAAAAAGACTGCCACAGACACATTTCGGGGATGCGGTCAAAACCATGGAACTGGTGGATACTATTTACCATCAGTGTCTGTGAAAAATTTATTACTGTTTTCTCTGCAGAGGCGCTTTTTGAAACTTTTTCTCCCCTTTTTTATCTAATGTAGTGAAAAAGCATTTCTTGAGGTGAAAAAATGAACTGGGAAAAATTCACTGTGAAGGCTCAGGAATCTTTAGTCAACGCACAGAGTATTGCCCAGGAGAGAAATCATCAGGTGGTAGAAACATTGCATCTTCTTCTGGCTCTCCTGCGGCAGGATGAGGTTACCGCGGATATTCTCCAGCAGGCTCAGGCAAACATAGAGCAAATTACCAGCCAGGTAGAACACCGGCTGGAAAAGATGCCGAAGGTAACCGGTGCGACACAGATGTATATTGGAGATTCCCTTCAGCAGGTACTCTCCCGCGCACAACACCATGCCAGCCAGATGGGTGATGAGTATGTAAGTGTGGAACATCTTCTTCTATCTTTAAGTGAAATCTCCTCACCTGCCAGTGAGATTTTAAACCAGCACAATCTTTTCCCGGAGAGATTACTGAAGCTTATCCAGCAAAATCGCGGCGGAGAAAAGATAACAGACAAAAATGCAGAAAGTAAATATCGGGTTCTGGAAAAATACACCCGGGACTTCACTGATCTGGCAGCTAAGGGTAAGCTGGACCCGGTTATCGGAAGGGATGAGGAAATCAGGCGTGTAATTCAGGTTCTCTCCCGTCGTACCAAGAACAATCCAGTACTTATTGGTGAACCCGGTGTAGGGAAAACCGCTATTGTAGAAGGTTTAGCCCGCAGGATTGTCTCCGGTGATGTTCCGGAGCCACTTAAAAATAAAAGGGTATTAGGTCTTGATTTAGGAGCCCTGGTTGCCGGGACAAAGTACCGGGGTGAGTTTGAAGATAGACTGAAATCTTTGCTGCGGGAGATAGAGAAAGAAGAAAGCCGTATCATTCTTTTCATTGATGAACTGCATACCCTGGTTGGTGCGGGAGCAGCAGAAGGTGCGGTGGACGCCTCCAATATGTTGAAACCAGCCCTGGCCAGGGGGTCGTTACGCTGTATCGGAGCTACCACACTGGATGAATACCGCAAGTATGTGGAAAAAGACAGGGCTCTGGAAAGACGTTTTCAACCGATTCTTATCAAAGAACCAGGTGTGGAGGACACCATTTCTATCCTTCGGGGATTGAAGGAGAGGTATGAGGTGCACCATGGAGTGAAGATTACTGATAGTGCTCTGGTTGCTGCGGCAGTTCTTTCTGACCGGTACATCAGCGGCCGCTTTCTTCCGGACAAAGCGATAGACCTGGTGGATGAGGCTGCCAGCAAAATAAGGATGGAAAACGACAGTATGCCTGTGGAACTGGACGAAGTAGAAAGACGGATTAGACAGCTGGAGATTGAAAGGCAGGCTCTGAAGAAAGAGACAGGAGAAGAGACAAAAGAAAAACTGAAAAGGCTGGAAAAAGAGCTGGAAGGTTTGAAAAAAAAGGGAGAAAAACTGCGCTCTCAGTGGCTGGCAGAAAAAGAAGTGGTGGAAAAGGTGAGAAAGATTAAGGAAGAGATTGAAACCACCAGGATTCTTATGGAGAAGGCAGAGAGGCAAGGTGCCCTGGATAAAGCAGCTGAATACAAATATGGCCGACTTACGGAATTGAATAAGAAACTCCAGGAGGAAACAGAGAAACTGAAAAAACTTCAGAAAAACGCAGGGTTGCTGAAAGATGAGGTTACGGATGAGGATATAGCCGAAGTTGTCTCTAAATGGACAGGTATTCCTGTTTCCCGGATGCTGGAAAGTGAGATTCAAAAACTTCTCCAGATGGAGCAGCGTCTCAGTCAACGGGTGGTTGGCCAGGATGAGGCTATCAGTGCTGTGGCTAACTGTATCCGTCGGAGTCGCTCTGGACTTTCTGACCCTTCCAGGCCGATCGGTTCTTTTATCTTTCTCGGTCCTACCGGAGTAGGGAAAACGGAACTGGCAAAAGCACTGGCAGAATTTCTGTTTGATGATGAGAATGCCCTGGTGCGGATTGATATGAGTGAGTACATGGAGAAGTTTTCTGTTTCCCGGTTGATTGGAGCCCCGCCTGGTTATGTGGGTTACGAAGAAGGAGGGCAGCTTACCGAGAAAGTCAGACGTCGTCCTTACAGTGTCATTCTTCTGGACGAAATAGAAAAGGCTCATCCGGAGGTTTTTAACATTCTCTTACAACTTCTTGACGACGGAAGATTAACTGACGGTCAGGGTCGCACAGTTGATTTCCGTAACACCGTGGTGATTATGACCTCCAATGTGGGCAGTCAATACCTGACGATGTTTAAGGATGAAGAAGAGATGAAAAGCAAGGTTTTAGATGTACTGAGGGCAAAATTCCGGCCGGAGTTTCTTAACCGGGTGGATGAGATTATCATCTTTCGTAAATTGAAACCTGAAGACCTGGTAAAGATTGTGGAAATTCAACTCTCACATTTGAGGAAAAGACTGGAGGAGAAGAAGATTAAACTGGAGGTAACTGAAGCCGGCAAAAAATATCTGGCAGAAGCAGGCTATGACACCAATTACGGAGCCAGACCGCTTAAGAGGCTCATCCAGAGAGAAGTAGAAAATGTGGTTGCTCTAAAAGTGCTGGCTGGAGAATTTAAGGAAAACGATACAGTTGTAGTTGACGCTTCAGATGGCCGTCTGGTCATCAGTGTTAAATAAAAATCCTGATAAATCTCTTCCCTTTTCCCCTCTTTTTTCTGCCCTGTTTTTGCCACGCTGGTAATGGAAGCAGTGTATACCCCTGCTACCTCTTTCTGCTTTTCTTCTACCTTCTTTCTGTCGCGCACCTAATGGCAGCAGTGCATGCACACTACGATAATAGTACAAAAGAATGCAATGAAGCCTGAAAGCAAAAAAGCAGGCCCGTAAGGCCTGCTTTTTCTTTCCACCAGCTTACTTGACCGCAATCTGGACTTCTCTGGCTCTGGCTTCCTCAGCCTTTGGTAGTGTCACTTCCAGAATCCCATCCTTGTAAGTAGCACCAACTTTGGCGCGGTCAACCGGGCAGGGAAGAGTGAAACTTCTGGTGAAACTGCCTGTCCGTATCTCCTTCCGGTAGTAATTGTCTCTTTTGACCTCCTTAGCATCTTCTGTTTTCCCGGAAAGAGTGAGGGTATCCCCGGAAAGAGTAATCTTAATGTTTTCTTTTTTCACTCCAGGGATACTTGCCCGCAGGAAGATATTGTTCTCATCTTCATAGAGGTCCACTGCCGGTTGCCACTCTGCCAGGTCAAGACCGAGGTTTCTGCCAAAGAAGTTGTCTATGAAGCGGTCAAAGCTGTCCCTCACATCCAGCATTTCCCGGATCGGGTCAACCTTAACCATTTTCATAGCCATCACCTCCTTTTTTTGTTCTCATTAACTTAGATGCAAGAGACAAAAGCAGGTTTCACTGTTTTTTCAGTTTTTCCACCAGAGCCATCAGTTTTCTTCCATAGGTGAGATAGGTCTCATAGGCAACATTTTCCTTGCCCACTTTACCTTCGTGAACCACGCTGGCCAGATGAGGTTCTATGGAGATACCACCAGTATACCCGGTATGCAGTAAATCCTGAAGTATTTCTTTAATCATACCCTCACCTTCTCCAGGGAAAGTAGCCACATACTTTTCACCATCACGGCGGTAATCCTTGATATGGATGTAGACAGTGTAAGGTTTGGTTCGGGTGTAAAATTCCCAGGGGTCCTGTCCGTGGGGTACAACATTTCCTGTATCATAAAGAAGTTTGAAAGCCGGAGAATTAATTTCCTCCACCAGACGCAGGGAGTTTTCCACAGATTCTCCTCCCCAGCCAGAGCAGTTTTCATGGACCAGGATAATGCCACCATCTTCTGCCATTTTAGTTAATTCTTTCAACCGGCGGATGACTTCTCTGGACCAGTCAGCATCAGACCAGGGATTGTTCTTGTCATTAGGCCAGGACATTATCCGAACATACCTGGTACCGAAACGGTGCATCCTGGGAATAGCTGTCTTTAATTCCTGAACATCAATGGAAAAGTCACCAGAAATCTGTTTCGCCCAGTTACCAATACAACCAGCAAAACAGGAAACCTTTAATCTGGCAGCAGTTACTTTTTCATAAACCTGCTCAAACTTTTCTGCAGACATAAGAGACAGGTTTTCGCCATCCACATTTCTTATTTCCAGGTAAGACCAGCCTAACTGCTGATGGGCTTTAATCTGGGTTTCAATTGCCTGTCCGGCTTCGTCACTGATTCCTGAATAGAACATTTTGCCTCCTTTTATGCTTACATTGTTACCATATTTTACTTCCTTTTAGCAAGAGTATCATCCTGCTGCTTTTTGGGAGAAAGAAAGTTTTTCCGGAGGGAGAAGTTTTACCTTCTTTCTCATCTGGAAAACCTCCTGCTTTGAAGGCATACTGGTACCCGGGCAGGTGACCTTGGCTGAGCCACAACCAACCGCCATAATAAGGCTCTCCTGAACAGACCATCCTGATACCCAGCCGTACAGAAAACCTGCCAGAAAAGCATCTCCGCAGCCAACTTCACTCACAGGGCAAAGAGCTGGCGGCTTTGCCCAATAGATTTCCTCCTCAGAGACGGCTAAGGCACCCTGGCTGCCAAGCGTAAGCAGTATCAATTTTGTTCTTTTTCTGTGAAGAAGTAATCTGCAGACAGTCTTCAGTTTAGCAAAAGAACGAATCTTTTGAGAGCAAAGCCGCTGCAGTTCCCAGAGGTTGGGTTTAATCAGCCAGGGTCTGGCCCTGACACCTTCCTGTAACGCCGCGCCATCAGCATCCAGGGTAATCCATGGTGTATATTTTTTCAGTAAATTGATAATCGTGCGGTAGGTGGAAACAGGAAGTCCTGGAGGAAAACTACCAGAAAGAACCACTATGGTGTTGTGACTGAGAGGCAGGGTAGTCAAATACCGGAAAAGCGACAGTTTTTCTTCCCTGGAGAACTCAGGACCTGGTTCATTAACTCTGAGGATGCGGCCTGTCCTTGTTTCTATGAGATTAAAAATGTTTCTTGTCTCGCCAGAGGTTTCAACCACCAGGTAAGAAAGGCCTTCCTTCTGGATAAGCTGTTTCACCTTTTTCCCGTTGTCTCCACCCAGGCACACTACAGAGCATACCGGCTGTCCTAAACGGTGGAGCATCCTGGCAACATTTAATCCCTTTCCACCAGCATCCAGGCGAGAAGATTTTATCCTGTTGATATCTCCAAAAACTATCCTGTCCAGACAGAATGTCCTGTCCAGACTGGTGTTAAGGGAAAGGGTAAATATCCGGAAGCGCTTATCCAATTTTTAAGGAGAAAATTGGCTTTGGGGCCTGTATTTTCTTACCTTTTTCCGCCGTCGCAACTGGCTGGGTTTCTCGTAGAATTCCCTGGCTTTGACTTCCTTAATAATTCCCTCACGTTCCACTTCTCGTTTGAACTGTTTAAAAATCTTCTCAAACTCAGGGTTTCTGGACAAATATCTTCACCCCCTCTTCGGCAACTTCTTCTTTCTTCAGAAGCCGAGGAAAAAGTTAAACCGCATCCAGGCGATAAAGCTTCGCTCCGCAGTGCCGACACTTTTCTTCCCCGGGTTTATAGCCATCCACGATGAAACATTGTCGGCACCTTATATTTACCCTTTGCTCTGTCAGTTCTCCTTTTTCCTGGCACTGTTGACTTTCCTTTTCCGGTGTTTCTAACTTTTCTTTCTTCCTGGCAGACATTGAAATATAGTTTACCGCAAACAGACTTCCACTGTCAACCTCCGATTTTCTTCCTGTCTTTTACTTCCAGCTGGTTTATGTATGCCGCTATGCTTTCCCTGGAGAAAAATTCTTCACCCGCCTGTTTCCCTGTAACCGATTTTTTTCAGTTCCTTTTATTTGTTAAGCACAATGACAGTCGTTAGTTTATCTGGTGGGTTTACAGGTAGATTTGTAAGTAGCAGCCTGTCCCCCTGCCTTTTCCAGGCAAGTTTCTTGCCTGTGGAAAGTATATAAGCGGAACTTATCTCCTCTTTTACGCAAGGAAGAGAAAGGGTTTTGCCAGGCCACCAGTGGACGAATATGTAATAGCAGTCCTTCCCTTTAGTTGCACATCCAGCAGTCCCTGTATCAAGTGAAGCTTTCTCTGTTTTATAAATACTCTGCCCGTTTACCTGCAGCCATTTCCCTATCTCTTTTAACCTTACTGTTTCTTCTTCTGGTATCTTACCATCTGGCTCAGGTCCAACATTGAGGAGGAGATTTCCTCCACCAGAAGCACAACCAGTAAGGATGTGTATCAGTTCCTTTGCGGGTTTGTAAAGGTCATCGGCAGCAAAATATCCCCAGTGCTTGTTCATGGTCATACAGCTTTCCCACATCCTTCCGGGTGAAGAGGCAGTAATGTGCTGCTCTGGTGTATCAAAATCCTCAGGCAATCCTGAACGGTTATTAATCACTATGTCCGGCTGTAATCTCCTTACCATGGCATTGAGTTTTTCTGCTTCCCAGTCTTCTGGCCTGGTCGGGATTGTCCGGCGGTTGTTGATATAAAAGCCACCATCATACCAGAGTAAATCTATCTTTCCATAGTTTGTACAGAGTTCTTCCACCTGTTTATGGACTATCTCCACCAGTTCTCTCCACCCGGAAGAATTCTTCTCCGGTCCCTCATATGCTGCAGGCATCCTCCAGTCAATAAGTGAATAGTAAAAACCTATCTTCATCTCTTCCCTTCTACAGGCATCCACATACTCCTTTACGAAATCCCTTCCTGCGGCACGTCTGACAGAGGTAAAACTGCTTACCCTGGAATCAAATAAACAGAAACCATCATGGTGCCGTGTGGTAAGAACAATGTACTTCATCCCTGCTTCTTTTGCGCTCCTTACCCATTTTAATGGAGAAAAACTTTCTGGTGGCTTAAACTGGTCTGCCAGTTTTTCATACTCAGACACAGGGATGTTCTCCTGATACATTACCCATTCACCCCGACCAGGTACAGAATAATCCCCCCAGTGGATAAACATCCCAAACCGTGCTTCCTCAAACCATCTTATCCTTTGATTTCTCTCCATAAGATGGTCCTTTTATTCCCGGGCTAAACCTTACACCTAAAGTTTATAGCCAATTCGTCGGAGGAGATTTTTTCTCCAGGCAATACCTTCCTGGTTTTCCACACCTTTCGGCTGGAATCCATCCACTACACCCAAGATGGCACGCCCCTGCGAGGTTTGCGCCAGGATAACCTGGCAGGGATTGGCAGTGGCACAAAAAATATGACAGACTTCCGGGACAGCCTTAACCGCATTGAGTACATTCACCGGGTAAAAACCTTCTCCAAGGAAAATAATAAAGGAATGACCTGCTGCCAGAGCAAGACAGTTTTTTTGAGCCAGCTGGATTAAGTTTTCGTCTGTTCCAGACCAGCGGATGAGACAGTCTCCTGAAGCTTCAGAAAAAGCCAGACCAAATTTTATCCCGGGCACACTGCTAACCAGAACTTCGTGGATATCTTCCACTGATTTGATGAAGTGTGTCTGTCCGAGGATGAAATTAATGTTATCCGGTTTTTCAATTTGCACTGCTACCAGTTCCATGGTTCCTCCTTTTTTTGAAAAGTTTAAACCGGAAGGGAAAGACTGACAACAACCGACCATTTCTTAAAGTATTTTTTGCAGTTTTTCCATAAAATAGCAAAAGTTGCTGTAGGAGACATCTGGAGGAAAAGAGTGGTCTGGTCCGGGAACATAGCCACCTTCTCTGACAAGACTGGAAACCCTTGCCATCTCCGCATCAATTGCGGCTGGACCAGAAATGGCTGCTCTTTTATCTATTCCAAACCACATCCTCAAACTCCTGCCATACTTTTTCCTTATCTGACAGACATCCATACCAGACTGTACCTCAAAGGGGTAAAGGATATTGATACCTGCATCTAACCAGACAGGGATAAGACTGGAGATATTACCGTCACTGTCCAGGGAGAAAAAAGGTAATCCTTTCCCGGCAAGATAGTCCACTACTTTCCGGTACCTGGGCAGCATAAATTTTTTCACCAGGCAAGGACTGATGAGCGGACCATTCTTACAGGCCATATCTTCCCAGAAGCCAAAAACATCAATGTCTGTATACTGGAGAATCTGGTCCATGATTTTAAGGATAAACTCTACTTCTGCTTCCATCATTTCCTCCACAAAAGAAGGCTGATCATAAAAAAGAAGACAGAGTTTTTCCAGCCCCAGGAGATTCCGTAAAGGTCCAAAAAACCCACCCCAGCGGTCAGCTACAATGATAAGCGGTACAGTTCGTTTCTTGTAAGTAGAAAGTTTTTCTTTCCAGTCAGGTCCAATCCTTTGAGATAAATCCGGTTTCATCCTCTCCTTCCAGAATCTGCGGAAGTCCTGCCTGGTTTCTACCGGGAACCGGATAAACTGTGGCATGGAAGAAGCAGGATTATCCTTACGTTCCCGGAGAAGAATACCTTCTCTGTTTATGTAAAGGATGGTACTTTCATCCTCCTGTAAGACCTTCTTTTCAAAGGCAGGTGCAGGGAAAAACCAGTGGCCAAACCAGTCCCACCGGTCCAGAGTAAATGGCGGATTTTCAGGCTGGTAGCCTTCCTTTTTCCACCTTTCCACTGTCTCAGGCCAGGCTCCAAAAATGCGTAAAGGTGCCTTATCAAAGTTTTCATAATTCAGGCAGGCTAAAAACCTTTCTCTTTCTGTCATTTAAGGGTGTCACTTTCCAGGACAAGCAGCCAGTCCTGATAGACAGGTAATCTTTGTGATAGTTTACACTCTCTCTGGCTGTCTGACTGAATCTTTCCCAGAGGATATTTTTTCCCGTTGACTGGATTCCAGAGATAACCGTTGTAAGTCAGACCAGGTTCCAGTTGTTTCAATAAAGGAAAACTTCCACTGGAGTGTGGCAGATATACAAGCCTCAGTTTACCCGGGATACCACCGGCATAAGGTGCTAAATAGTTTTCTGCTGAAGCGTGTGGCTGCACCCATTCGGGAT
Source organism: uncultured bacterium (assembly GCA_964645405.1). GTDB lineage: Bacteria > Ratteibacteria > UBA8468 > B48-G9 > DSTR01 > JAMWDF01. The sequence goes on from CAZYCA010000014.1 coordinate 37,314, forward strand.
GAGGTTCTATCAGCCACCAGGGGTAGTTTTCCAGGAGTTTTTTTGCCAGACCAAGCTGGGTAGAGCCAGGTAACTGATAAGCTTCTTCCCAGGGTGTTTCTCCCCAGGACATGCCATGGGGAGAAGGGCCATAAGGTTTTAAGCGGGTGTTTACCTGCCATAGCCCATTGGCTCCATAGGTAAACCCTTTAGCTCCAGAAAGCCAGCATGCCCAGAACATCAGCCTCTGCACTTCCTGACGGCAGGCTTGGCCAATACCTTCATAGCAAACCTCACCTTCAATGACCGGTTTTACTGGCTGGCTCTGGTAGGAACTGAGCACACTGTTTACTGTGGTCGCCAGACTCATTCTGTCACCATGCCCGGTTTGAAGCATGTCCACATCCAGAAAGCTGATATCTTCTAAACTTTGCCGGCTGCTACGGCAGGGATGAATGGTAACCGGGTGCTGGTAGGGATCAATCTGCTTTACATAGGCAGCAATTTCCGTCCAGCCCTTTTTCTGAAAACTGCGGTCTTCTTCCCTGGAATTGGAGAGATAATAAGGCATCTCACCTTCTCCAGCCAGACACCAGATAACAGGATAACAGCTCCACCTGGCTATCAGGTAACACCAGTGCTGTTTCATTTTTCTTATTCCCATCCAGGGTAAATAATAACCCCAGGCTCCCACAATACAGGGAACAAGACCTGCCTTGAGAATTGCCAGCAGACGCTTCTCTGCCTCATCAAAATACTTCGGGTTAATTCTTTCAAAGCTGTTCTCCCAGGGGAAACCAGCCTTATTTTTCCCTCTGGGGTCAAAAGCAGGCATATCCGGATAAAGTCCAGCCACTATCTGGATGACTGAAAAACCCTTTCTTTTACGGTCCTCTACCAGAGAAAGAAAATCAGAATCTGATAACCGGTCGCAGAAGCCCATCCACCAGGTATCCCCTAACCAGAAAAATGGTTTACCGTCAGTCCACTGGAGAAAACGGCCATTACTGGAAAGACAAAGAAGACCATGAGAGAAAGGATTATTTTTCCGACGACACGGTTTCACTTTTAGTTTTCCTGTGAGACCAGAAAGTCCGGTAGAAGAAGTTTTGTTGCAGACTGTGTGAAAGGAATAAAGACCAGGAAAGATAGGTCTGAAGCGAAATTTAAAGTTTTTACCTCCTGCCCAGAAGGCAGGGACAGTAAATCTTCCTTGCTGGTGTTCAAAGATAGCGCTCACTTCCAGATGATGGCAAGAATCCACATCATGGTAAGAAGACGAAACCTGCCATTCTTTTACTTCATACTGGTATCCATGTTCTGTCTCTGTCATAGCTTATTAGTTTAATCCAGAATTTAACCCGGGACAAAACTATCTTTCTGACGCGGTCTGTTTCTGATAATAAGCAACGAAATTTTCCAGAAGCTTTACCGGGGATACAGGAATGTCAGTTCCACAGAGAAAAATCATTCCCTTCCCGTATTTTCTCATCAAAATGTAGAAAAATGTCTCCTTCTCATCCCTGGGTGCAGTTGCCAGGATAGTCCAGGCATCAGGTTTTTCTGGCAGAAAACCGTAACAGGGTGTGATTTTGTTTTTCAAATCAGGTAAAAGATTATTGGGTATACTTATCCAGTCACCAGGGGCAAGGAAAACACTCCTTCTGGCAGGTAAGGGAAGATTCTTAATGGTACAGGAAGTAACCTTAAAGTCAGCCTGGTTAAAGTATTTTTCCAGAGGGATATCCCAGTAAGAGGAAAAAACAGCAACCGCTCCTTCTGAGATAGCCGGCACAAGATACTTCTGCCAGAACTCCTCAGGTACTTTATTGGTTCCCTGTGGATGCCGGAACCAGAAAACCTGAGACTGAGGGAGAAGGGAAAGAAGTTCCTCACCTGTGGTGACCAGATGCATCTGCCACCCGGAGTGAAAAAATTCCAGGACAAGGTTTTTTTCTCTTTCTTTTTCCCTTTCCGGTCTGCCTGACCACCAGAGAAGATTTCTTTCTGGTAGATTCTTACCACTGAAAAAGACAAGGCCTTTTTTTTCTCCTGCCGGGAAACTGAGTTCTTCGCCGGTATATCCGGTACGCCGGATTAGTTTCATTTCCCATAAATCCCCCGGGGAAACTGTTTCGCCTAAACTGGAGAAAGGAATGTTGATGCGGACAGACCAAAAATCCGCTTCTCTAAAAGTTACTGCCTGCCAGTCAGGGTTCCAGTGATCCTGCCTTTTCTGGTTAAAAACAAGATAATCCTGGACAGTACCCAGGGGATTAACTATCAGATGCCAGACCGGTCCAGCCAGGCCAGGAGAAAGGATAATTTCCAGACTTTCCTCAGAATCTATGTTATCGTCCCTTTTTGTTTTCACCGGGCTGGATTTAAGCTTGTGACAGACTGCTTCCAACAAAATTGCCTCCGTGTTCCAGGCAATTTTTGCTTCAGCAGAATAATCCTCTTTTTTAGAAGAGCAGATTAGTTTTCTCTGGCAGAAGGTTTCTTTTATTTCTGAGCCCTGGGATAAAAACGGGAGAAAGAAATCAGGAAGTTGCTGTTTAAACTGAACAAGGCTATCCCATTGTCTGAGAAGAACTTTTTCTCTTTGCAGGGCTGCCTGAGCTTTCTCTTTTTGAGAATCTGACCAGCGGCTCAGTTTTTCTGTGGCAGCAATCAGTAAAGTCTCAGCCTTCTCTCTCAAGGAATCAGTTAGAAAAAACTGCGCTGTACCGGCTGCATCAGCCAGGATGGTCCGGTGTTCTAACAGGCAGGACCAGGCTTTATCCAGGGAAAGATAGTACTGATACATCTCCTCAGAAGCTGGAGAAAAAATAGTCTGGCACCAGTCCTGAACGACAGCACTCATCTTCTCTTCTGGATTCCATAACAACCTGGCGTAGAGGTAAAGGGGCAGACGATTCTGGACATTGAGAACTGAAGTTTCTGGACCGGTTTTCGGGGAGAGGGAAATTTCAGTGATAACGGAAACAAGCTCTAAATTTTTATAAGTCCTGATACCATCCTCTAACAGGCTGAAAAAAGGAACAAAACGAAAATTTTTCCTGAAGATATCAAACTCATAGCCATAAATACCTATTCTCTGGCCGGTTTTCTTCCAGTTTTCTATAGCCTTCAGGGTATCCTGGTTAAACTTACAATCCGGTGAGTTAAAAAGGTGAACATGGCAGCGGTCATAAGGACAGTACTCTACCATGGAGGCATTTTCAACAGAGCAGGCAGGGACTGACCTGTATCCCTGATAGGCAAGTGTGGCAAATTTCAGATGAGGAAATTCTTTTTTCAGCCTCAAACTTACCCGGTTGTAAAACTGAAACCAGCAGGTGGAAACATCAGTCTGGCGGCATTTTTCACACCGGCAGTATGTCTGGTTGTCAGCAGGGTAGATACTCAAAATTTCTATGTAAGGGTGTTTCCGGATATAATCAGCTAAACCTTCCGCTACCAGTCTTTCTGTTTCCGGATGGGAAAAACAGATGTTTTCCGCATACCTTTTCCCGGCAACTTCAGCAAAGTATTCCGGATGTTCCTGAAACAAAGACTGGGGCAGCCGGGCATTATGGGAAGATGCCAGGGAGTAGAAACCAAACTTTTTTTCTTTTGGGGAAGAAGCATGGCGGTAGATATTGATGAAATTCCTGGCCATCCATTCCTTGAAACTTTCCACCTGTCTCCAGTCACCGCAGAGATGAAAACCACGATAGAGAAAAAAGGGCTGGTAATGGTAACTCAGTTCCGGTAAAGACCAGTATTCTTTCCCGGGGATAAACTCACCTGAAGTTCCAGGCCAGAACCACCGGACACCTAAATATTTTTGCAGGAAGGTGTAAACAGCGTATAGAACTGCCCGGGGCTGATTACCTACCAGGTAAAGACAGTTATCAGAAGTATAGATACCTATCTGTTCTCTTTCTCCTGAGGAAATTTTCCAGTCCCTGGCTTTTTCCCGAACAACAGGATTGCTTAAATCGCCCAGGACAATCGTATGTCTGGCTGGTTTTTCCTCTGTGCAGATAATCTCAAAATGAGCACCGGAGATTTTCAGTAAAGTTTGCTGCAATTCACAAGCCGCATAAAGTTCTTCTGGTTTTGCCTGAGGAGAAACAAAAATCTTCCAGTCAGTCTTTCCCTTTTCAAAAAAAACTTCCCCGGAAAAAAGCAGACTGGCATTCAGAGACAGGATTAGACCGAAAATGCTTCGTTTCATTCCAATTCTTCCACTTCTATCCCTGCTAAGTCAAAGGAGCCAATACCATGGAAGTCTATCCCGCCTCCACCAGGAAGAACTTCATTATCCCAGACAGGAGTTTTCTCCTTTTCCCTCATTAGATATACCTGGATTCTGTTTTCCGTGACCTGAATCTGGAAATCATACCAGCGGTTTTCTTCCAGGGCTGGTTCAATCTTTTCAGCAGGCAGAGATTCTTTGGTTCCAGTTAGATTATGAGCATTCACTGTGACCTGGTTAGAACTGATGGTGACATAGTACCAGATATAAGAAAACTTTTCCCGCCAGCCTTCTCTTTTCACCACTAAAAAAAGAGTGAATCTGCCCCGTGGTCTTAACTGGAAACGTAAAATGTAGTTTCTCCAGTTTCTCGCACCAAAATAGTTCCAGCCACCACCTAACATGAAACCACCAGGGAAACGGTAATAATGTCTCCCGTCTTCCACTCCTACTTCCCCTTTCCCGTTATGGTAGCAACCAGGGCGAAAACCATCAGGGAACCGGCTGAAATCTTCCTTCCAGAGAATTTTATCCTGAGCAGCAACTATGCCGGAGAAAACCAGCAGCAAGAAAAATTTTTTCATTTTTTCCCTCACTCGTACGCACCGATGTCCTTAAACCTCAACACCGGTACTACATCTTTCATTTCTACCGGGTCAATGGCTTTGTGTCTCATCTGCACATAAAGACCAACAATTTTTATCGGGTATGCCGGTGGCCACTGGCCGCCACCGTTACTTTCCCATTGCCTTCCCGGGGAGACATTCTTGATAGGGGAACGTTCAGCATCAATGAAAAACCGGACAAACCGCCAGCCATCAAAATTAATGGCTAAATCAGCAGGCCAGTCATGATACCCACCACAGCTGCGCCAGTACCTTCCCTCTCCATCCATAATTTCAAAGTAGATTCTTCCCCAGTTACAGTTACCTTTCACCCAGACACCAATCGTATGGGGTTTTCCAGTAACTTCCACGGGCTGTTTCAGTTTCAAAGAAGTGTATTCACTTACTAAGTCTGGCAAGTTAGGTGCCTTTTGTAGTTCTAACTCCAGGCAGGGACCTTTTTCCGGGTCAGTAACCTGTCTTAAAGTAAAGTTTCCCCGGCGGCAGAAGTTACTCTGCAGGCTATAATCAGTCACTTTCACCCATTCTTCCATCCTGTCCATACGGTTGGCTGGTTTAAAACCGGCTGGTGGTAAATCTTCCGGATAACTTATTTTGCTCACTGTGACACTGAGCACAGGGAACTGGCTGATGAGGTATGTTGCTGCAGTGGAAGTAGTTATCGTCAGTTTCCCGTTTCTGGTCTTAAGGTTTTTCTCTCTGCCGTAGGTTTCCACAAAAGTAGCTTCTGTCTCCTTACCGAAATCAAAAACAAGTTCTGCCTGTCCCCTCACCGTCCAGGTAGCATAGGCTATATCCTGCGGGGTGCGCTGCCGGTCAAACTCAAGGGTATAAACAGAAAGCGAACCTGCTGGTAAAATTCGGCGCAGTTTCACCTTATCCAGAACTTTCGTTAAAGTTGCTATGGCTACATAGGAAGGCTTGGGATAAAGCAGGGGATACCTTTCACAGAAACCACTTCCGCCGTAAATATAACCATTAAAGTAAGAACTGCCGACATCGCAGATACCTCCAGGATTGATGTGGTCAGCTTTATGTGCCAGAGAAAGCAAAATATCCCGGACATAAAACTGCGCCTGTCTTTCCTCTCCCAGGACCCGGCCTGGTCTGTAAGTGAATTCATAACAGCTGGTAACAGGTAACTGGTAGCCGTAAAGACGACCAATCTGCCGCACCAGCCAGAAAGCCATGGTGGTACCTGTATCCACAGTTTCCGGCATGAAACTCTGGCCTGGTGTTTCTATGCCCACATAATCAATTTTTTCCGGTTTAAAACCAAAACGCAGTGTATCTGCCAGTAAATGTGCCGTGCCACTGGTATTACCAAAGATGATTTTCAGCTGGGGAAAATTCTGCCGGTAAAAATCAGCCACCAGGTTAGCCAGAAGGGCTTTGTCCCTACACTGTTTTTCTTTCTCCTCTGTGAAGTTTGGCTGTAATCCAGCCAGTTCCACTGGCATATCATTTCCGTGTGATTCATGGAAAAGCAGGACACTGTTACAGTGTGGATATTTAGTCAGGAATTCCTGAACTTCCCTGGTAACCCTTTGCCTGGATTCTTCAGAAAGCGTCCCGTTTTCTGTCAAATCCTTCATCCGGAAAAGCCACGGTAACTGCGATAAAGTCATTTTCCACTGGCTTAACTGTTCCTCAGTGTACCTGCGGCTGTAAGCAAACTTTCTTAAACCTGCCTTTAAGAAGAGAGGACCGGCAATTTCAGCTTCCCGGATGGTCAGATGTGGTCCGTCAAACCACCAGGTGCCATAGGGAGATTCATAACCCGCCTGTCTGGTATCTTGTCCTAAGAGAGCAAAAGAAGCTTGATGGGTAAGAATTTCTTTCCTGTTTTCCGTTAAAAGTTGAAATTTAAGTCCGTAATACCCTGGTTCAGGCATTCTCAAATCAATTGTCTCCTGCTGTTGCTGTCCACCGGAAAGAGAAAAAAGTTTCTCTTTCTGTAATAAAATTTTCCCTTTAACATCGGAAACACTCCAGGTAAGAAAATACTTACCAGGAAGGTTAGCTTTCACCCGGGCTTCCACTTCTGGTTTTTCTTCATTGTGGAAAATGTTACCCACCTGTTTCTGGAAAAGTCTGAATTCTGCAGGTGCTTTTTCTAAGGTGACACCAAAGATGTTGGCGGCACTGGGAGCTCCGGTTGGTTTATGTTCTCCTGCGCGTACTCCTCTTCTTCCCAAAAATTCAAAGTCCAGGAAAGGGCCAATACCAAGTTCACTGGCTGTATCCTGTTTTTCTTCAGAGATAAGGTCCAGTATCTGGCCTATGGGAAGGTTCACCTCAGCCAGGTAAAGAGGTAATTCTATCTCTTTGTCTCCGGTTTTATGTTTGATGCTGCCTACCCGGGTGATGCTGGCAGGGAGTTTCTCCGCATCTTCAGGTAAGTCCAGATAAACATCCACAATAGCCGTACCCCGGCCAACAGTAGAACGGCTGGCAAACCTGGTCAGTCTTACTGTGAGAATGGGGTCTTTTTTCGGGTCCGGGTCCACACCAAAAAGCACCCATGCCCGCCAGTAATAAGCCTGGGGGACACTGACCAGCTGGGATTCAGGCATACCATCAAAGGCAGTCCGGGAGAGGTATTCATCACATTCCAGGGCAAAACTTCCCCGCATCTGTTTGACTCTGGAAATATCACCGCTTCTGTCTCCATCAGAAACAATTACAGGAATCCCTTTTATATTTTGCAGCCCAGCAGATAAAGAAATTTTTGCTTCTTTCATCACTCCTGGTTGTGCTACCAGCCCGAAGTCTATTGGCAGAAACCTATCAGTTTCCGCAGACTTGAAAATTTCTTTATCCTTCACCCGGGATTTGCTGCCACCTGTGACCGTGAAAGTCTTCAACCTTCCGGCAGTATCAAATCTGCCGGCATAACGGCCATCAATCCAGAATTTGTATCCTTCATTGTCTGGCTGAATCTGTAACCGGACAAACTTTTCTGAGGCTGAAGGCATGGCTTTCCACTGTTCTGTTAGTTTTTCTATCTGGTCATCAGTATAACGTTTGACCCGTGGTTTGATGTAGTAATCAAGATTGATGGCACCCCGAAACTGTAAAACAGAATCAGGGAAAACTGTTTCTGCATACTTGCTTTGCCAGCCATTCCCTTTCTGGGGTAATGCTCTTACCGTGATTGTTTTTTTCTCCCCTTTATCTGTTTCTATCTGTATCTGGAGACTTTCTGGTGAGCCAGTACAGAAACTGAGAGCAAAACCTGCTTTGTACTCCAGGTTGAATTTGCTTAAGTCCTCCTGGAAGAATAGCTTGTTTTCCTGACTGTGTACCGGTAAAAGAAAACAGAATAAAAGCGCCACGGAAAAACTGATTTTTACTTTTTCCATGTTTCTCCCTTTTTAACCAGGCTGGTCATTTTACGGAAAATGTTTTTTCCGAAGGTACTGTTTCCTCAATTCTTCCACCCGGTAGCTGAACTCCATCCACTCCGGAACAATCTGGTGAAAGATTTCTTCTATCTTTTCTTTGTTCCAGGAATCAATGGTTGGTAAGTCTTTTCCGTAGGCATCAAAACTTTCCACGACTGGTTTCAGAGACAACCGGTAGAACTCCGGGTCTCCCCTTTCCTGGCAACTCCAGTAATCTATCTGTGCTGTTTTCACTGTCTGGTATTTATACCAGGCACGCCTGATAAGATATTTTAAAATGTTTAACCTTTCTGCCTCTGGTGGTTTTTCCCATCTTATCAAGCCCCAGCGGCCTGTTTCATGAACCCTGCCACCCCAGGTAACACTACCAGCAGGATTCCAGCGCATCAGAGAAAAGCGCCAGATGTTTTCCTTATCTTTCTGAAAAGGTAGCCTGTCATAGAGGCATTCCCAGGGCAGGAAAACAATAGTTCCCCACCCATCATCCAGAACAGAAGTTTCTACTTTAATGTTCCCTGGACCTAATTCCAGTGGTCGGTACCAGCGATGAGGGCTATCCCAGTCATAGATATTGGTTTCTCCAGTTGCCAGGTTGATAATCCACTGGTAGTAGCTTACCCTTTCCCTGCCAGGCTGGAAAAACATCTCTAAACTGCTGGATCCCCGGCCATTTTCTAACATAATTTGCTGGATGTTTGGTTCCTCTGTATGGATAAAGATATGCCAGCCAGCAGTATCATAGCACATGTAAAAGGAAGTTTCTCCCGGACGGCTGGAAGGGGGTTTATCCGCGAAAGGACGCTGGGCTGTCACATCTGCTGCCATTAAAGTAGCAGCATCCTGTTTGTTGTACTCATAAAACCGGTCTTCTTTATTTCTCCTGTCCCGGAAAAAGTCAGACTGTATCCAGCCACCAACACCAACCGGAGCCTGGCGAACAAACCTGCAGAAATACTCATTTCTTATACAGGAACCCAAGGAATTAGCCTGCGATAAAAACTCTTCCACCACTTCGTAATACCTGGCGGAGAGAAAAGTTTGTCCTGCTTTCCAGAGACAGTTGAGGGTTTGCTCCAGAGAAAGACTGCCCCTGTTCTGTATCAGTTGTTTAATTTTTCCCTTCAGTTCATCAATTTCTCCCATTGCTCCCTGGCTGCCGGCAAGTCGCAGAGAGATTAAAAATTTTTGTTCCTCATTGGCTCCGGAAAGTTTACTCATTTCTTCTAAGATGGCAGCGGCTTTCTGTGGCTGTTTTGCCAGTAGATAACACCGGGCAACTAAATCCATGGCTTTGTATCTATCAGAAACAGAAAGACCTGGATACTGAAACACCTGGTTGTATATTTGGGCTGCCTTATCATACTCCTTTTTTCTCAGAAGAAAATCACCCAGGACAAACAACGACTGAATTTTCTCTCTTTCCGTTACTTGTTTCCACGAAAGTATCCGGTTTGTGGTTTCTAACAGTTTTGGTAAATTCTCCTGCTTCTGATAGATTTCGCGCATGTCAACCAGAATTGTTCCTTTACTCTCTTCCGGGATTTCCTGAGATAACGCTTTATCCAAGGTCTGGATAGCATTGAGATAATCTTTTTCCAGCGCATAACTTCTGGCTATTTCCCGGAGAAGATTTACTTTCTCTCCCGGGTTTAATTTCAGTTTTTCTGAGGCTTCTGTCAGAACCTTCCGTCCGGTCTGGTAATTACCTTCGGAAAAATAACTTTTTGCTATATTCAGGTAAGTGGTTAACAAGGTAGATGCGGGAATTTCAGGAAGTGAAAGTATTTCCCGGTAATAAGTCCGGGCTGACTTATAATCCCGCAGTCTCCAGTTTCCTGTGGAAGACAAAATCCTGGCAGCCTCAGTCAAAAGTTGTACCTTGAATCCAGGCCAGATTTCTTTCCTTTCCTTCAAAAAACCATCGACCACCTTCTTCAAACCTTCTATATCTTCTGCCTGGGACCAGGTCATCAAATACTGGCTTAAAGCTTTGTTTTTTATCTTTTCTTCCACCTGCAGGGGAAAAATTTTTTCCAGATACTTCCTTGCTTCAGACCAGTTTTTTTCCCCGATGAGAATTTCAGACAGAGAAAGGCAGGCTTCTGCTTTCCGGGAATCGTTACTTACAGGAGAATTGATTACCGCAAGATACTCTTCCTGTGCTGCCTTTTTTTCATTTAAAGCCACCAGTATCTTTGCCAGAAGTAATCCCCCTGCCAGTTTCTCTTCTTCGCTGGCAGCCAGTTCCTTTGCCCGAATAGCCTCGGCTCTGGCAGCGGAATAGTTTTTCACCCGGAAATAGTTCTCTGCGGAACGGAGAGATTCACGGTAGGTCTGGGCAAAGAGGGTAAAACTCAGCAGAAATATCAGTCCTGCCGCGATAGAAAATCTTTTCATTGTTTCCCCTCAGCCAGCAGGTCTCTTAAACGAAGAATATAATTAATCATTTCCAGTCTTACTGTATCTAAGTCTGCCTTTTTCTCGTCTGTTTCTTCCAGCCAGATTAAAGCCTTTTTCGCCAGGTACACAGCATCAAGTTTACCCGAGGCAATAGCTTTTTCTGCCATAATTTTCAGTTCTGTAGCATAGCGGATATCATCTATCCCTGCCCGGAACCCTTCCCACTGGATGGTATCAATTACTCCAGTTCTGGTAGGATAAACCATGTTAAACCCGCGATACTGGTAGGAAGCAAAATCATTCCAGATTTTATGCTGGTCGTAATACTTGTAGTTTCCGGTGCCATCAAAGTTGGCTTTGTAAAGAATTAAACCATGGGTTCTTCTGACAAAATCAGGGTTCTCCGGACCGGTATGGGGAGTAGCATAACTGGCAATGTTGTGGTTCAGTAGATGCCACTTCTCAGCCATTTCTCTTTTGTTTTCCGGGCAGTTGACAAAGTTTTCCGCATAACCTATCAGGGGAAAATGGGAACGGGTACGAGCGGTACTATAAATTTTTGCCCCTATTTTCTGTAAATCCTTCCACCCCTGTCTCTCAGCTAAAAGGGTACTGCGTCCTGGTTCATCATAGCCAAAGAAATAGACCTGACGATGACCAAGGATTTTTTCTATCAGTTGTAAGGCTTCACCAGCATCTTTCAGGTACTTCTGGTAGGTCTCTGTTGTTTCTGGAGGAAACCAGAAACTACCTGAGGAGACAAAAGCATCAAAAAGTGGTGGCTTAAAACCTGCTTCTTTGACCAGTTCAAGGTTGCGGATAAAGATTTTTTTGTTTTCCGCATCAAAAAGCCGGATACTCCTTTGCAGGTACTGAAAGAGGTTGTGTTCTATCATGTTTTTCATCTCTGCCCGCAGTTTTCTCTCCGCCAGTTCCCGGTCACCACCATTTAAACTTAAGTGCGTGTAAAGGTCACAGTTGTTATACATAAAGGAATAAAATGGCTTCTTCAAGTCATAGTAAGTTTTTGGCTCTGGCAGACTGAAAGGTAAGACCTGTAACCTGATAATCAGAGAACCAGAAACTTTCCCGTCAGCTACCAGGTCAATCTTACCTTCGTATAAACCAGCAGAAGTTTTTTCTAAAATTTTGATGGTGAGCCAGAACTGTTTGTTTTCCCCGGCAAGAAGTCTTACCGGAAGAAGGACTTTGCTGTCAGAAACTGGTTCTGTGTGATGGTCAAATTTACCGTCATCTACCTCTGGCGGAGCACTTATCCAGACATATTGCGGACCTTCCGGGTAATCCACCCGGAGATAATTCTCCCTTTTTTCCCAGTCAACCTTAATTAAGTTTTCATCATGGAGAAGAAGTTCCGGGATAACTTCTCTCCGGGTTGGGTCCCCAAAGTAACTGCCCCAGGCTGTACCTGTCTGCCACCAGACCTTCACCACCCTGATATCCACATTTTCCACGGGAATTTCTGATTTCTTCTTTTCCTGTCCCATCAAAGTTAAGGGAGAAACTTTCAGTTCCAGTTTTCTCACCTCCTGAAGCGGACAGAGAATAAAAGAAGCAGGCACAAACTCACCAATGGCTCCCACCAACATAAGTTTATTATCAATTACACCATCCGGCGGCAGGGTATCAGGTAAACGGCGGATTGGACTTAAAGCTGGAACTACATAACACAAAAAGGGTTTGTTTTTCCAGGGAGAATCTGCAGGAAGGCTGGCAGCTTGTCTTTCTATGTTCTTCCGGTTCAAATCAAACCTTAAAGATATCTGGGCAACTGCTTCCGTACGAAGCAGAAATTGTAAAATCCATCCGACAAGACCAACCAGCTGTACAGTTTTCATTCCCACAGAATACTGCTGGACTGAAAAGCAATATCAAGGTACCTTCCTGGCTGCGGTGCTTTCATCCACTCCACATGACCATCAACAAAAAGAACATTGGCACCACCCTGATGACGGTAATCAACACTGCAGTACTGGAATCCTGGATTCGTACGGTTGAGATAGTCCACATCACCACCGATATAGTCCAGTGGTTTAATATCAATAAGCATCAGTGTTTTTGATGGTTTTTTTATCCTCTGGATAGGAACATCGCTGGTGATTTGTCCGGTGGTTCTTACCCTGGCAAAGATACAGGCATTTATGCCATAACTTGGATACATCCAGCTTCCATAATCCTGAATCTTGTTGTAGATACTTCTGGTAGGACAACGCCAGAGCTGTTTACCAGGTTTTTTGGTGATTGTTCCTGAGCTGCCATATTCACTCTTGGTATAAATGTAGGGCTTCAGCAAATCTGTCCAGTACATATTTCCATACACCTGCTGGTTCAAAGCTATGGGGAAATGACCATCAAAGTCCTGCACATACATGTGTATGGCAATACCCAATTGTTTCAGGTTACTCTGGCATAAAGCAGTTCTGGCTTTTTCCCTTGCCTGACCCAAGACAGGAAGTAACATCGCTGCTAAAACTGCGATAATCGCCACCACCACCAGAAGCTCAATCAAGGTAAATCCTTTTTCTTCCATCTTTCACCTCCCTGACAGCAGTTCCTCCAGCTGGGAGTTTACCACTCTGTCAGCGTTTGTCAAGTTTCAGTTATCTGAAAAAAAGGGAGTTATTTTTTAATTTTTTCGCCTGCGATTTCTAAATCCAGATATCCGTGGCTACTCCGGGTATTGATAAGTTTGACTGCCAGCACGTTTTCCCCATTTTTCAGCAGAAAAGAGGGAAGCAGGACATACCGGTTCCAGTAATCAGCCCAGTGGTACATTCTTTCTTCATCCACTAACTTCCCATTCAGATAAACCTGGGCACATTTATCACTGGCTACCCTTAACATGGTTCTTTGGTTAGGTTCCCAGCCGGTGACAGTAAAACGTTTCCTCCAGAAGGAAAACCCTGCAGATTGAAGTTTAGTACCAATGGTCATCTGACTGGCTTTGTTTCTCCGGTAGCCATAAACAGCTGGCAGATTCCCTTTAGCCCAGTTTTCTTCCTGATACTCAGGGTGAAACCACACTCTGCCATTTTTATCTGGTACCGGGTCAGTAGATTGTTCTAAAAAATACCAGTCCGCACTACCCCGGGGAAGAAGAATAACTTCTTCAGAAAAACTCAAAACTGTTCCCCCGGGATATTCTGACCAGTCTGGTCCAAACCAATTTTCCAGCTGGTTTTTTGGTTCTGGCCAGTTAGAAGCAACTGGTTTTTCTCCAGGCAAGGCTAAAGATTTCTGAAAACGTTCAGGGATAGGTACAGTAATTTTCTCCATACCTGTAACTGGCTGGAAGTTAAGAGCGGATAAAACTTTTCCTTCCAGCCGGTCCGGATAGACTGACCAGAGAAGAAAAGCGAAATCAGGACTTTCTACCAGTCCAGGAGCTGTCACATAACTGATTCCCTTTTCCACGGAAAAAGTGAAGACATGTATGTGTCCGGCAAGGGAAAGGATGACATTCCCACACTGCTGTAAAACCTGTCTAATCTGGATGACATTGGCTGGTGGCGCCCAGGCTGGAATAATTAAACTGTTAGATAGCGGAGCATGGGTTAAGACAATGATGGGTTTCTCAGGGAAAGAAGTGGCAAGACTGGCTAAGCAGTCCAGACTTTTCCTTTCCGCCAGTTCCACCATGCCGCTAAACCGGCTGGTGTAAGTCTGAAAACCAGCAAAAATGAATCCACCAAAGGAAAACCAGAAATCTCTCCCTCCGTAACTGGCTGGCATAACCTGCTCCAGACCAAAATCATGATTACCTGGTACGACAAAGAAAGGTGCTTTCATCTGAGAAAGTTTTTGCGCCAGCTCTGGCCAGGCAACTTTTGCCGAATCTGGATGCTCCAGGGAATCACCGGTAATGATGACTAAATCAATCTTGTTTTGATTAGCCCACTGGACAAAATTAGAAATGATTTCCGGCATGCGGTTAAACTTTCTGGTTCCTCTTTCGCTTGCCTGTTTCCATTTCGGCTCCTGGAGACTGGCAGAATCAACATAGTGGATATCAGAAAGATGCACGAAACGAAAAAGCAAAGAATTATTAGCGGAAAAAAGATTAACAGAAAGAAAGAAAACGAAAAGGGAAAGCTTTTTTCTAAGACTCATTTCCTCTGACTGCTACCTGTCTTATGGTGTATATCTTACCCAGGCCTGGTCATTATAGGGCACACCCTGGACATGACCATCCACAAAAAGAATATTGCATACCCCTGGCTGGTCCATCCTTATCCGGTTATGTTTACAGGATAAAGCAGGGATACTGCTCCAGAAAACGGGAGAAGAAGGACCGTATTTGTCATAGGTACCACCGTTACAGGTATCGCCCACCATCACTGTTACAGAGGGATACTTCAGTTTCTGCAGTTTCTGATGGGTGTAATAGCAAATCACAGACCGGGCGTTAGGTCCATAACTTCCCCGGTAGCCACCCTGGTAAAGCCAGCCATCGTCATGGGAGCGGTCCCAGCCATAATCAGTCGGACAGATAAAAACAGAAGGAGGTCTGGCTGGCCTGTCAGCACCACGGCTGTAAGCATCTTTCGGTAGATAGCCATTGTTACAGAGTGCGGACTTCCACTGGTCTACCGGCGGATAGTGTAAAGGGAAGAAGTCATCATAATCTGCCAGATACATGTAAAGAGCCACCCCAATTTGTTTCAGATTGTTTACACAGGTGCTCATCCTGGCTCTTTCCCTTGCCCGGCTCAACGCAGGAAGAAGTAACGCCCCTAAAATCGCAATAATCGCTATTACTACCAGAAGTTCAATCAAAGTAAATCCCTTTTTTTCCATAGTCCACCTCCTTTCACCTTTACGTTACCACATCGGTATCGTTTGTCAAGTTTTCTGTGTAAATGGTCATAGAGATCGTTACCACCCTTTACTTAACTAATAAGGAAGTTTGGTACAGAAATTTATGCTTGTCTCTGCACGAACAAGCTGCCAGGTACCAGTGGAGATTCTGGCAAGGGAAGGCAAGGTTAAACTTTTATCTTACAGCTATAAAGTCCACAGACAAATGGAATGCAGTACACCCTATTTTACCGGTTCAATTTTTTGTTCAGCAGGTAAATTGTTAACAATTCCTCCATATTTTTCATCCAGGTAAATTTCTAAAGTATTTATTGTTGTTCCACTATCACCTGAAAAATCTATTCCTGAATTCCTCATATTTTAGGCACAGAGATACCGAGTGCGACAGGTAATTCAGTTTTTTTTCTGGTAACTTCACACAGATAGCTGGTACTGGGGAAGTCTACCAGTTTGAGTTTTCGCAGCTCACCCAGCACTCCCTCCAGAGGGACCTTTTTCAATACCCCGGAGTCTCTAATCCTGTTCTGCAAGTGGAAGTAGATAATGAGGGATAGGTAGACCACAAAGAGATATCCTTTCAGTGTGGATTCCTTGTGCAGTCTCAATGGCAGTGTAGACAACTCATTCTTCATAGCACGGAAAACTTTCTCCAGGCGTTCTTTGGCCCGATAGAGAAAAAGGGGGATGTCCCACGGCAACTCTTCCGGTGTTACCAGTATCTCCTTACCCAGCCGGTTGAGGTACCGGGAAAGTGCTTTGACTCTGCGCCGCAGGATGAACCGGCCATTGTCCAGACGGTAGGAAAGATACGGGGCATACTTACCAGCGATGTCTTCAAAGACTTCCCAGGGTTTCTCCCCCCGCTGTAGTATCCGTTGCCCCAACCGTTCCTCCACCCCTATTAGCACCCGAAAGAACTGGTTTCGTTCTCTGGTCTTGCGCTCCCGGTCGTAATACAGGCTGTAGTGCAGATGGTGTCCAGCCAGATCTATGACCCCCTGGATTGCATGGAGGAACCCGCCTTCGTAACGACGTATGTTTTCCAGAGACTCCAGGTGTTTGCGTTCCCGGCTGAGCAACCGGCGGGCTACTGTGCGGCTGAACGGTAACGGCAGGATGAACCGCAACCGCTGACTTTACCAGGGTATGCAGGTTGTTCAGGCTGTAAAATCCTCTGTCCAGTACCAGCCGCACCTCCTCCATTCCCATGCCCCGCAGGTCAGCCAGAAGATTGACCAGGGTCTTCACGTCCGGGATGCTGCCCGGAAAGACCTTGTAACTCACTGGCAGCCCACTGTCCGATACCACCACCATCCCTACAGCGGTAAAGTTTCATTGTCCCGGTTATATCCATATTCCAGCATTTCCATCAGCCGACAAGAGGATGATAGCGATGTGATGTCATAGAACAATCCCTTCCCTTTTTCGCTCCTCCCAGCCGCACATACCACCTCTGGAAAAACCGTCTCATTCTAAGTTCATCCTTCCCCAGTCTTTCCAGAAACCGGCTCACCGACTGGGAACTGAACCAACTCCGTTTTGGATACCGATCCGAAATCTACCACCACAACCGGCCGCTCCACCACCACGCCCCGCACCCGCCGAATCCCCTCTCCCGTTACCTTACCCAGATACTTCACATGCTGCCGAATCTGCTTCCTCTTCCCGTCATAGTACGGAATTACCTCATACGCATACTCGTTCTTACCAAACACCTTCTTCCTTATAAAACTCCT
>CAZYCA010000015.1:0-87561 GCA_964645405.1 uncultured bacterium
TTTACTAAGTAAGACTTTCCGGAGGAAGTATCAGTCATGGCAGCCACCAGGAGATTTCCGTCCGGGGATAATGCTGCGTACTGGTAACTACTGCTGGCACTTCCAGCGAGCAAAACGTTAACTCCAGCAGCACATGTAGCACCAGAGGGAACTTTATACACGTCAAAGTAGGTGCTAGTGCTATCTCTCTTCTTGTTGCTGGTGAAAATGATGTATTTCCCGTCAATGGTGAAAGAAGGGTTGAGAATCATTTCGCCAGCGTCAGGTGAGAAGAAAGTAACCTGATTTACTTCTCCTGTCTCCAGGTTCTTGGTATAAAGTTCCCCTGTCCTGTAAATCTTGTTGTCAGTTTCGGTTCTTACGATGTCATTAACGTAAAGGATATTACCCTGTTTACCCAGTACTGCCTCTGCTGCCGTAGGAACCATGACAAAAACAGCCAGACAAATAGCCATGGCCCCCAGCAACCACTTAAAGCTTCCTTTCATCTTTACCTCCTTGCAACATGGTGGGCTGAGAAAATGTTGAAGAAGTAGCAGGGTTTTCAGCCCATTATTTTTGTGCTGGTGAACTTTCACCTCCTTTTGCGTCTTTGCTTGAAACCAGTTTAGCGTTCAGGCAGCCAGCCAGGCCTGAACATCCTTTTCTGGTTCCACTTTTGTCACAGTTTTATCAGTTCAGTATACCTTGACTGTACTACACGCTGTAAATTTGTCAAGTCTTGCGTCTTGAATTGCCACATGTCAAAGAGCAGCCCATTTTTTTCACTATACAATGATTTTAATACCGCCTGTAAATTTGTCAAGTCCCCCTTCCCCATCTGGAAAAAGCGGAAATTAGATACCAGGAGCACATTTTTTCACTCTTTTATTCTGGTTTTCTTTCTATCACGCAACAGCCACAGATAGGGACTGATTTTTCCTCAAACGTCTTGATAACCCCTTCAAAAACTGCTTTACCAGTGGCTGATTCTGGAACCCTTATCTGGTAGACTATTTCAAAAGGTTCCATTTCTCTGCTCCAGTAAAGCCATTTATAGATGCGGCCTTCTTTTTTCTGGTAAGCAGGGTTTGCCTGAATTATTTGCCAGTTTTCCGGGATGGCTTCCTGGATGATGACTGCAGCAGTGGCTGGATTTGGGTTGACCGCAATCCTCACTGTCAGAATTTCCCCTGGCTGGTAAAAGGAGGGCAGGCTTCTTATGGCTTTACTGGCTCTGCCTTCCACCACCGGCGTAGGAACAGGTTCAGGAGAAGACTTTCCAGGTGTGATTACTGGTTGATTCTTTCGGTTAGTGCTACACCCGGTTGCCAGTAAAAAACACATCAGCAGTAATCCAGTTACCTTATCCATCTTGCAGAGGCCCGTCCTCTAACTCAGTCTTCGGGATAGCCGGGTGGTTCGGCTATAGTAAACTGTTCACTTAAGCCCTGGATTGTACTGAAGGATGTACTTTTGACTCTTATCTGGTAGTCTGTTCCGGCTGGAAGGTTCAACGGTATCTTCCAGCTTACAGTGCCAGTACCGTTACTGCCCACGGACACGGTTGCCGCGATCGTTCCTATGGTATAGCCAGATTTTAACAGTTCTACCTTCACCCAGGGACCAGGATTTCCTGTATAGTTCCAGGTGATGGTGTAAGTGTTTTTCTTATACCACACCTCGCCAGCTGCAGGACGGGTTACTTCAATACTACCAGCGCTGATTGTAAAAGGATGGCTGGTGTCACTTACTGCAGGATAGCTTCTGCTCTGGACCCGGATACGATAGTCATTCCCTGGTTTTACCGTGAAAGGTATAGACCAGATTTGATACCCGCTTCCGCCTTCCCCTAACCAGCGACTGGGGGTGATGGTGCCTATCACACGATTACCCTGCAGTAAGTCCACCCGCACATCAGGACCCGGGTTTGCTGTATATATCCAGCGGATATTTTGCTGTGTGCCAAGATACCAGGTCTCACCACCAGCAGGGACAACCACGGTAATGGATTTACCGGAAATGGTGAAGGGCTGGTCGCTGGTATCACTCACTGCAGGATTGCTTACACTGCTAACCTTTACCCTGTAGTTACTGCCAGCAGGTAGATTATCAGGAATTTTCCAGTTGACAGAACCCTTACCGTCAGTGCCCAGGGAACAGTTAGAGGCAATGACAGCCACCGGAACCTGCCCATCAAGAAGTTCCACTTTTGCCTGTTTTCCCACTGCACCGCCGTAGTTCCAGGTAATAGAATAGCTAAGTCCCTGCTCCCAGAGTTCACCACCGTTAGGAGAAACCACTGTGATACTGGCAACCTGCGCTACTATTCTGATGGTAAACTCCCGATAATCCACCAGGTGTTCAGGACTGGTAGAATCCGCTACCCTTACACGGAAGGTAAATGAACCGGCTGTTGTCGGTGTCCCGCTGATAACACCGGTGGTGCTGTTCAAACTCAAACCTGATGGTAAACTGCCAGAAACAATGCTCCAGGTATAAGGGGTTTTACCACCAGTAGCCTGTAGAGTCTGGCTGTAGCTAACGCCCACAGTTCCCTCAGGTAGATACTCGGTGATGATTCTCACAGATTCAGCCTGTTTCACTTTAAACTGGTTGCTGATTCCTTTTTTCCCTTCATAAGTGGCTACAATGGTATCTGCTTCTGTAGCCTGGGAAATAGTCACTGAACCTGTCCAGACACCGGAAGTGAAATTACCGGTGATGGTCGGGTTTATAGTGCCAGTGGAATCAGAAAGAGTGGTTTTGCCGGTGAAACTGGTTACTGTTTTTTCCTGGTTATCCTTTGCGGTAATAGTAATGGAGAAAGGAACACCCACTGTCTGAGGTGAACTGATGGGAGAAATGGTAAAATGATCAAGTTCCCCCTCTGCCAGGCCGGTAGCAAACACTTTTAAACAAACATTTGCATTAGAAACCTTGCTGGTCAAATCTTCCCAGCTACTGCCACTGGAACTGATAAAACTCTGCCCTGCGCTTGCTGTGGCTTTGCTGGCATAGGAAAGAGGTGCTTCTACAGGAATGGGATAGTTGTAACCCGGGGTTTTCACCTTCAAGACCGCAGAAAACTTTTGTCCTGCGGTTACAGTTACTGGTGTGATGGCAATGGTGTGATAACCGGCAGAAGTTAAACTTCCGGACGCACTGCGCGCCATCGTTCCACTGGTAGGTAATTCTCCTACACCGGTGTAGATTCTAAGTTCGTAACTGCATGGCGCTGAGCAAGCATAAAAGGAGATTGCCTTTAAGCTGGTACCAGCAGCTACCGAGGTAAAGATGTTGGCAAACCAGGCAGTCTCACTACCATAACCGTAACTGGTTATCCAGCCCAGAGGGTCGTACTGGTAAGCATATGTATACTCGGTGGTCGGTCGGGCATTATAAAAAACAGCGTTATAGGTGCCAATACGGGTATCGTAATAGGAAACATAGAAATAACCTTGATTTCCCCAGGATTGTCCCCAGCTGTTTTTAATAATGAAAGCGCCGTTACCCTGCGGTATTCCTGAGGCAGAACCGCTAAACTTGTTCCTGTCAAAATCGTCATCCCAGCCAACAATGGCTACTGCGTGGTTGCTGGGAGAACTGCCTTTGTAATAATAAGCGTAATCCCTGGTGACATAGTAACTGCTGCCGAAATACATGCTGGTATAAACAGCACCATAGGTCTGGATTGCATTCTTGATAGTCTCATTATCAAGAGGACCGGTGCGGTCCGGAAGAAACAGTACTGCCTGGACATGCTTCACCGGTTGTAGATTTGTAGGTGAGGAACCAGAATTAGCGTTGTAAGGGTCATCACTTTCTTTTACCGGACCTGTCCAGCGGGCAAGGTAAGCTGCGGACATTATGTGGTTACCACCATCAGCATGTCCCCGGTCATACCCCTCCGGATAGGAGGAACTCAGCAGATTTTTCATGTTATTTTCAGAAAAATCCCATGTCTCTCCAGGTAAAAGACAGGATTCCAGAGAAGCATAAGTAGCATGTGCCCAGCAGGAACCAGCAGAACCCTGGTTTCTTACCCCGGTAACCTTATTAAGGGAACGCAGGTCATATTTCCTGGGTCCTCCTACTCCTGGTTCCACAGGAAGTCGCGAAATTTCACTCCTCAGATGAGAAAAATCAATTGTTGGGGGAATGAAACCCAGACCATATCCTTCTGGTGTGGAAACTGACCAGATGTCTTGTGCTACCAGCGATTTATACTGCAAATGCTGAGGATTCAAAGGTGCCTGCTGGAAATCTGCTGCCAGGCAAGCCACTACCACGCCAGTAACGAAAACAAAAATTTTCCTGAAAACTCCGCACATCTTCTCCTGCCAGAATTTCTTTTTCATCGCTCCCCCTTCGTTGAGGACGGGCCTCTACTCCGTGATGGTTAACTTCGTGTCGCCGGAAAGTGGTAGATTCTTATTTCCGATTTTCAGGTACCCAGAAAATTCCTTTGGTCTTCTCACTGACCAGGGTATTTCCAGGACATAGGTTATGGTATAAGGTTTTTTCCTGAGAGCAGGGATTGACCAGGTGTAAATATTCTCTATCAGGAGTTCTTTTTCTTTTTCATAGCTGGGAGCTGCAGCAACAATACGCCAGCCTTCCGGTACTACCTCAGTTAGAGTACAGGCTGTTTCTGATTTACCTGCACTGATGGATAACTTCACTGTGACTGTTTTTCCTGGAGAAAAATTTTCGGGTAGTTTTCTGTTTCCTTCCAGTTGTCCTGCAGGATAGGATAATCCACAGAACGGAAATACCAGAACCAGCGCAGTCAGTATCATCTGGAAATACTGCTTTCTTTTTTTTCCTCCGTCCATAGCTTTCTAATTGCCAAGCCTGAAGTCACCTGTAATTATACCTGAACCCCGGCTGGAAGTAAAGGAACCACTGATATTACCAGAACCTCTTCCCTTTACCTCGTAAACGATTTGCTGGCTGGGCACTGATGTCCCATAAAAAAGCCATTTATGTGCCTGGTTAACCTTTTTGGCATAGTTAGGAGTAGCAGAGTAAATTGTGTAATTTTCCGGAATTTCCTCTGTGACGATGAGCCCGCTGATTGTCTCACCTATAGTAATAGTAAGAATCACCTGGTTTCCACCACCTGGTAGTGGCTTGATTTTTCTGGTGACAAAAACCGGGGCTACCTGGCCGGAGTTGCTGTCCGGGGTTGTATCAGGACCGGATGTATCAGAACGTGGGCTGGAGGTGTCAGCAAGAGAAGCCACGGCAGCTGGCCCCGGTGCTGCTGGCAGGGTTTGTGGTATTTTTTTCTCTGCCGGGGAAGCAGGGACATGAGAAGAAATAGTGACTGGTGAAGTAGTAGTACCCTGAGACACTGGAGGAGACTCTGCCAGAGAGTCTGGCTGACTAACAGTACTACCGGAAACAGAGATTGATTTCTCCACAAAAGCAGAGGATGGGGTTTTCCTCCAGGTATCCTGGTACTTTTCGTAAAGAGCCACAGCTGTTTTCAACCACTCAGGCTCTGTGCTTTCTGGCTGTTGTGCCTCAAACGGTGCAAAGACTGGTTTCCTGGAACTAACTGGTAAGTCAGGAGAGACAGGCTGATAACTGGTCTGGTGTTTTACCGGCAGGGATGGTTCGAATTTCCTTTCCCACCTGATGGACCGCAGATAAGATAAACCTGCAATGATGACGGAAAGCAGAACAACGGATATAAAAATATTCCTTCGCTTCATTTGTTTCACTCCAGCTGATAAACCAGCCTGAGGGGTCTTTTTTCCCTCATCACGCGGACAACTACCTGTTTCTGACCCTCACTGAGTAATTTCTGATAAGCCTGGAGTAAATCCACGGTTGAAGTTAAAGTCACACCGTTGAGACTATGGATGATATCATCGTTTGCCAGGCCAAGTTTTTCCATCACAGTTTCGGCAACAATTCCAGTCAGTTTTACGCCGGTGCCTTTTATTTCTGCCGGGGTCAACTTCAAGGAAGAAAGTAAGTCTGTCTCCTGCTGCAGTTTCTGCAAAAGTTGACCGAGGTTAACCCGGTAGAAAAATGTTTTGGGAAATAACCCTAAAGGTCTGAGACCGAAACAGGTAAAGAAAAACCTGTCTCCGAAACTGTTTTCCAGCACTACTCCTTCCTTTTCAATATGGACGATTTTAGTATTGCCCAGTGCTGCTCCCGGGGAAAGAAAAAAGTCCTGTTTTGTTCTGACATTGACAAAAACTGCCAGGCTATTTGCTGCTGTCCTGGTGTCAACAACAGTTCCCAGAAGGTTAAATGTTTTGTCTGGTAGTTCCGGTTCAGGAAGACTGCTTACGGGGTTTAAAACAACAACAGGTTTTGCAGTTTCAACCAGATTGGTGAAGACGTTTTTTTTCAGGATGGTGTTATAGGATTTAACTGAGGACTGACTGGCTCCAGAGGAAGTGATAACACCGATAAGAAAATACACAGCAAACAATCCAGTCCTGCTCATTTTTTGTAACAATGGTAGTGCTGGGAAAACTTCCTTAAAAGACGGAAAAAGGCTACCAGAAAAAGCATGGGCCAGAAGAGGTTTTTCACAAGAAGCCAGGCAATGACTACCAGTGGGTACAGAACCAGACGCACAGGTTGTTTCCACAGTGGATGTATCTCTAAATAAGCAGCAGCTTTCGGGCTCCATCTGTAATACCAGGCGACGAGGCGCTTGCCCGGAACAGAACGCAGGAGAAAGATATTCCGGAACTGCCGTAAAACTCTTACTGCTGGAGCCTGACTTGACCCGAAGGCAGCTGTAGCAATAAAACAGCCCCCTCCCCCACCTGGTCCAGTCCCTTCTTCCAGAATGGTCTGGGTGGTGCGGGTAACTGGTCTGGAGATAGCAGTTCCACCACCGACCTGTCTTTGTGCCCAGATTTCGTATTTATACCAGTTACCTGGAAGTAAGGGGCTATCAGTATAAGCATAGGTTATATCACTCAAGGCTATATGTGCCGGGATGGTGCTTTCCACAAAAGTATCATCCAGAAGCCTTGTGCGCCGGAGCCGGAAACTGGTAGCGCGGAAAGGATTGAGTGGTTCGTTATGAGGGGAGTTATCCCGGAATTGAACCAAGACTGAAGTTCTACCTGGTACTAAGTTAAGAAGAGTTGGCGCCATGTTATCCGGGAAACCATAAGCCTGACCGGAGGTAATATTAGATTCAAGATAAGCAGGTACACCTGCCTGGTAGTAATTCATTCGTACTGTGTAGTTGTGTTCTGTACCGTCATCAGGACCCAGGTAATCAGTGTAGCTGGTGGTGTAAAAATCAGTTATGGTGGTGATAAGAATGCCATCCCGGTAGATTTGGTAATTTATGAAACTGGCTGGGTTGATTCCTGTCATATTGGACCAGGTAATTGTGACATTTTGATAACTGGAGGAGCTGGTGGTAACAATGGTTCCACTGGACACTGGATTGAAAGTACCGGTTTGCTGCCGGACATATGCATTGGTGCGGATACTGGAATTATCAATGATGGGTAAAGCCTGAGAGCCCCAGGAGTTCCAGGAAGATTGCGTTCCTCCCCAGCCAACAATGCCCACATCAAAGGAATCACCAGGAGAGAAAGTGCCGGATGTGCGGATGACAACAAAAAGTGTAGCTGGCAGACTTACCGGTGATTGAAACTCTAACTGATAAGCCATGGGAACACCGGGGTAGGATGGCTGGCGGAAACGAGAGATAAGCACTGGCTGGTTATAGTCAGGACCGGTGCCAGAAGTATTGCTTCTGTAAATAACAACACCGCATCTGGCTAAATCTGTGGGGTTGAAATTAGTGACTTCCCACCAGCGGGTAGTCTCATTGAAGCGGGGGAAAACAGGGTCAAAGGAAGCCAGATCATCCAGGTGAAAATCACCCCGGGGATAAAATTCTACAGTAATTCCCTGTAACCTGGGACCTTTGTTAGAACTGTTATCTTTCAGTTCCACCTTGAAGACAGGTACAGGCCCACTGTTAGGTCCGATACCGGTGTTGCCAGGATTCACCAGGGAGGTGATAACTGCTGTAATGTTGGAACGGATTTGACTTCCTGTGCAGCTGTTGCTGTTTCCTGCTGATTTACCCTGGGTCAGCCAGACGCCAGAGGACGGAATGCTAACAGCAAATTTCGCTCCATAACCGATATTATCTCTTACCCGCACACAGAGGAAGAAATCATCGCCACGGTTGGCCGAATTGTGGTAGGCGTCATCCTCAGGAAGAATTCTGACTGTATCAGGAGCCAGAGCCAGTGTCGTCAGTGTGGTATGCCACTGGTTGACCCAGCCATGGACCGGGTCGTTTACCTGGCCATCAAAAACCCAGCCGGTGAAATTACAGGGGATAAAAGTATCGGAAACATCAAAACTGCCGATATTGCCTGTAGTTTTGTTATCCTGCCAGAGGCTGAGACCAGAGTAGTTATCAGACCGGAGAGGGTGCAAATCTGTGTTAGGGTCAAAATCATCAATAGCCAGTAAATTTACCCGGACATTTTGAAGAATTAGATTGGGAAAAGTGAAAAGTTCACCACCTGTGGCCTGGGCTGGACCTCCAGCAATATCCAGACCCATTACAGGAATAATGTTATCTGTCATGTCAGGGGAATCATTAACATTGCACGGGTCAACCCAGGAAGGCGCAATACCGTCCAGGTAGATGTTGTTATAAATTGTCTTGGTCTGCAAAATCCCAGCATACCTGTAAGGATAGGCAATTGGTCCAAAAACAATGTCTCCCCTGTCAATCCAGATTTTGTAGTCAGAACCCATAAGGTTATCGTAAGGCGAAGGGGCATCACTTCTTGTTTCTATCACCACAAAGTAGTCATAAAGACCGTCCCATAAAGGTTCAATCGCTTCTGCTATAAACATAACTAAAGTCCATTCTCGCAAACCTGGTTTTTGCTGCCAGAGTCCGCCCTGCTGGAAGGATATAGGCACCTGAGTATCATTTGTTGGTTCCCAGATACCGTTACCGTTGGTATCACGCCACAGTGTAATTCCAGGTCGGATACTGGTAGTATCACGGAAAAAGTAGTTAGGGTCAAAATCACTTTTTCCTGTATCTGTGCAGGTTAGTCTGATAGCACTGAGACTTTCAGTGGCAACAACAGGTGTGCTGGTTCCATTCCAGATGACATCGCGCTGCGCACAGGCTATGGCTAAAACTGCAGTTCTTGTCTCCCAGGGAATAACCTGAGGCACACGGTGGCTTTTCGTGCTTTCTAAGGGTGCATAATCGTATCCCTGAGGTGTGCGGTCATACCTTGGTCTTATCATCTCCCCGGGGTACCACTGGTTATACTCCGGGTATTGCATGGGTGTCGTCAGCACCCGATTGTTAATCTCCTCCGGTAAAATGTCAGCTACCCGCAGTTCACAGGTAAGCGCGGCAGTGGTAACAGGCACAGCGGGTACATCTCCGTCTACCGGGGGCCTGATAACGACACTTTGCGCAGTAAAGGTGGAAGAAGCACCGTCCTGGCAGATGTCAGTGATACGAATGGCAATAAAGAAATATCCCATCCCACCATAAGGGTCAGCTGTCTGCAGGGGGATTGGCTGGCGCGGCTGAAGGGTAATGGTCCCTGTACCAGGGACAACACCTAAAATTGTCCCTTCCCGGTCAGTCACACAGGTAGATTCTACATCTAAGTTTCCGGTAGCAGTTACAGTAATACTTTCTACAAACTGCACCGGAGCTGTATCCCTGGCAACATTATGACTTAAGATAATAATGTAGCCTTCATCAAAGGCATTACTCCCGATTAAATCCGGGTCACCTACAGCGTGTCTGGCAGGAGAATACTGACCACCAGGAAGCTGCCGGGAATAATTAATGTTGGGTAAAATGCCCTGATTGGCAATGACATAGGAAGTAAATGAGTTTAGTACTATTTTTGCGTTCCCATAACGGACTGAAAGTAAAGTTAAGACTGTAGCAGTTAGAATCAGTGTGCGCTTCATGTTTTTTCCCTTTCCTTTTTGAGTGATAATCCGGAATTATTGACGGAAAGTAAGAAAAGACAACTGATTATTACTACAGAAGGCCAGAAAAGTTGTTTCAGAGATAACCAGGCAAAAAAGATTAAAGGATAAAGAGCAAGTCTTACCGGAAGTTTTAACCAGGGGTGTTTTATCAGGTAGCGGGCAGCCCGGGGACCATAACGGTTATACCAGGAAACAAAAGCCTGTCCTGGTTTGCAACGGAGTAAAGTCTGGTCGCGGAAGCGGCGCAGAATCTCAATCTGTCCAGCCAGCGGACTTCCGAACGCAGCTGTGGCAATGAAACAGCCTCCTCCACCACCAGGTACAGGAACCGGTGCACCTGAGGAAAAATAATCATTGCCAGTAACATTTTCCCATTTGACAGAAATATAACCACGCAGGGTATCAGCTTCCACTGTCTCCCTGAGAAGAATGGTCATTTCCTCCCACTGTCTATCAGGCCCTGGCCAGTGGTAGACCTTCAAATCAGCTAACTTGCGTACGCCTGCCGCGTCTAAATCTTGTTGATAAACCGGAATTTTAAGGGTGATTGATTGACCGGAAGTTAGTTCAATATCCGACTGCAACAAATAGACATTGTTAAACCCTGCCAGAGCCGTAGAATGAGCTGGAGCCTGGGCAGAACTAACAACACCAATGGAAACTTTAGCTTCAGAAGGTAATGCAGGAATATTTACTTCAAAACCATTGACGGGTATCTGACCACTTACTGTGTGGCTTCCACCTGTAGTTGGTACTATCCACTGGTCCAGGGTGGTAACTGGCCGCGCAAAACCACTGCCTGCTGGTGAATAGTTGAGGTCGCTGAAGCTGTAGATATTGTAGTAGTAAGTAATGTCTGGATTGAGTCCGCTTCCCTCCCCATCATCAAACCAGTGGTCCAGACCCGTGGTGTCCTTAAATACGCATGTGGCATCACCTGCTGTGTCCCCTACTCCATAATAAACGCCATTGACTGCTGCCCCGGTGATCTGGCTTCCTTCCTTCCGAAAGATGATTGTCCCCGTATAACCTGAAGGGTTGTCCCAGTAGAGAACATTCCCTCCCACGGAGGAGAGAATCTGTACATTGGTGACCGGGGAAGGAGAACCCACCACCAGAATTACTGCTATGGAAGAATTGCCACCGTTGCTGGTAAAATTGATGCTGGCAGTATGAGTGCCGGAAACAAGACCGCTGCGGGTAACATTAGCGGTTATTACTTCAACCTGGCCAGAGGAAAGTCTTCCGCTGGTTCTGGTAATAGTAAGCCAGGATTTATCCACTGAAGCCTGCCAGATTAAATCAGCTCCACCTACATTGCCGACAGTAAATGGAATGAAGGTAGTATCCGTGCCAAAGTTAAGGGTGGAAGGACTCACGGAAAGAAGGGGTAAAGGCGTGGAGGTGGTGATAGTGTCTCCCTGGATATTATCAGAGATGTAGGTTGCCCCTGAATCCAGATATTCTACCTTCCCGGAGAAAACCTGGTCGCCGGTAGAGGTAACAGGAATGTTCACAGTGTAGGTAATGGTTCGGTCAGTCACCTCCCCACCATAGAAAACCCATTTGTAAGTGCCAGCGGTAGCGCTTTCATAAGGCGGAAGAGAATTGATGATTGCCCAGCCCGAAGGAGGTGTTTCTGCCACGATGAGACCACTGGGAACATTGCTTTCATCCACATTAATATTGATACTAACTGTAGCAGTACTTCCCGGGTTGTAAAAAGAAGGAAGATTTCTGGTTCCTGCAACCTGTTGGGCACCAGTAAAACTGCTTTCAGCCAGCAGAAAAGTAAGCACGCTCAGCAGTACCCACTTTTGTTTTTCCATTATTCTCCTTTCTTGTTTCATGGTGCTTTTTTCCAGCGGGGTTCACCATCTGAGAGACTCCTTCCAGCATCATAAGTATAGCCTGAAGGATTCACCCAGAAATCAATAATCTGTAAGAGCCAGTAATCCCAGTTCAAACTTGAGACATCAACTGGCCAGCCGCGAATGGACATAGATTTTGCCCATAAATCAATAGTGAAAAGTAATTCTTCATCAGAGATGAGAAAATCTTCATTGCTATCTACCGGTAAAGTTGGACAACTGCCGGGATTGTTGATATCAGCGATTGTCAGATAGCTATCGCCGTAAGTGGCATTGTAGCTGGCCCCATCACTGACGCCACCGTTAAGCGCCCGCAGAGCATTAGCCGGACCATCGTTACCAGGCTTTACCGTTAGTTTCAGGATACCTGTTACCGGTTGACCGAGAGGAAAATTATTGCTAAGGATCCATTTCAGAGTGCCAGTGGTACGGCCATTGCTGGTGCGGGGAACAAGGGGAGTATCATTGAAGGCAGCTTCGGTAAGAACCCAGGTGTCACTGGCTGTGCCGTCACTGAGGGTGGGCAAAATCTCAGTGATAATTAAACCTGCTGGTGGAGATAGCTGGTTAAAATTAATATGCAGCTGGTAACGCAGTGGCAGTCTGGGGTCTATCCGGCTGAAGGGAAACTGTCGCTGGACAGTAATCTTTGCTGGTAGATAAATACCCCAGGCAAAACGATAGTCACTGGTGACAGAAGGGCTAACAGCCCAGCTGCGACCTTCGTCTAAGTCAGCCTGATATAGTGTGACACCGGAGAAAAACATTATCTGCTGTTCACCATAAGGTGAAAACTGAGGATAGGCAGGATTAACAGGTTCTGGATTAAAAGTTAAAAGCCGCTGGTTTGTACCATCAGCGTTCATGATAAAAATTCTGTTACTGCCCAGCCTTCGGGAAATGAAGATGATGTTTTTCCCATCAGGAGAAACACAGGCATGGAAATTGTCGCAACCAGGGCTGCTGGTAAGGTTAACGGGTGAACCTTCTACCTTGATGATGGTATCAAAAATTGTTACTGGTAAGGCAAATATCTGGGTTCCTGAAGAGGTAGCGCCTGTATAAATAATCCTTGTGCCATCAGGAGTAAAAGACAAATCACTCTTAATGATATTGCTGGTACTGGTCAAGCGCAAGGCAAGTACACTTCTGTCAATTCTCCGGGCGTAAATATCGTTATTCCTCACATAAACCACCCACTTCCCATCAGGAGAAAAAGCCGGGTATCTGGCAGAGAAAAATTCCTCCACCTGGACTGCCTCAGTACCGTCTGCTTTACACACCCAGATGCCATTTCCTGCGTAAGTGAGGTACTCGCCTGTGAAAGAAAAAGCAGGGTCCCGATTTTCGTTAATGGTGGAAGTTATCTGTAAATCAGTACCGTCACTGCGGCGCACATGAATCTGGCCCGCGCTCACATAAGCCACCTGTGTGGATTTTGGTAAGGGTAGAAAATAAACCGGGTTGTCACCACCGGGTCCACTGGATACTACTGAGTGAAGGTAAGGGTCAGAAGCATTATAAGTGGTGACAAAAATTTCTGTATCTTTGTTGTAGGGTCTTTCGCCTGCAAAGGCGATGGCATTATCCCCGACAAAACATGGTTTTGGGTCAGGCTGGTAGATTGGGTCTTCATAATAGTAAAGGTTAGAAATAATTTCACTTTCCACTCCACCTGGCAGAACACTGCGGGTATAAAGCCGCCAGCTGCTGTACTGACCAAGGTTCTGTAACTTCTTACCATAAATAATCTGAGTTTTATCTCTATTGAGAGCAGGTTGTCCTAATTTCGGGAAATAAGGTGAAGTGGAAGCATTACTGGTAAGGTTGGTTAAACTGGCTCCAGTCGTAGTAATTGTATAGAAATCCTCGCAATTATCTCTGCTTGACTGAAAACGGAAAAGAATCCGGCTGGAATCAATAAAAAGAGGAGAGGAAACATTCCCATCAAGAAAGGTCAATTGAAAAAGTCTCCGCGTGCCTGTTAATTCCTTCAGATACAGCTGAAAACGTTCAGGAATATTGCCTGACCTTGGTTGAGCCACAAAGGCAAACAAATCACCATTGGGACTATATGCGCCAGAAGATTGATTTTTTGTCTGGAGGCTCAGATTGTACTTAACAGTTAGATTCTCTAAGCCACTGCCATCGCTGTTTACCTGATAAAGATGGGTCTCAGTTAAGGTATCCTGTTTGTAGGCAAAAATAAGTTTACTACCATCATCATTAAGCACGAGGTTTGCCACTTTGCCTGGTCCTGGTGAAACCTGCAGGTAAGTAAGCTGTCGGGTCTCTTCTTTCTTTAAGTCATTCACCCACAGGTTGTTGTCTTTAACAAAGTAGACAAGACCCTGCAGCTCCTCAGCTGGACCCTGGGCTGGCTGGACCACTGGCAACGCCGGGTCACCAAAAAGATTGAGTTCATAGTAAACATAACGCTGGTAGCCCCCCAGGGCGGCTGTCAGGTTCTGCTTGGAACGATAGAAAGCCTGCCCCAAACCCGTAAAGTTCTGGTTAAACAGAACATTGAAAAATTCCCTGTCAAAAACCTGGGAAGGCCCATTCCTGATAGCCCAAGGTGAGTACCAGCCGTACCGGGAATTACCGATCGTAGCTACTGCTGCTGCTGGAGAAGTAATGAAGTATTCTGTGATACTGTCATAACCATAGGGATTGTCAAAAGAAGCTTCATAACAGCCCTGCGAATAGAGAATAAAATAAGTTGTATTGGTAAGAGCTCGAACATCTGAGCCATCAAGACCAAAGGCGTAATCACAGGAACCGTGTGCAAAATTGTTTACCAGGTGAGGACCAGAATTTAAGTAGTTAATTACATTCTGAACTGAATAGGTTCTGTCTCGTTCGTAAAAACGAGAAATTTCCCAGTCAGAAGGAAAGCACCGGTTAACAATATCATCTTTACCGTCGCCACCCCAGTTGAAGTCATCCAGTTGCTGTCCAATCATTCCGGCTTTTTTCAGTGCGACAGTCTCAGTCTGCAGATAAGAAAGGTTCTTATTGACCCAGCTGGTAACTTCAGAAACTGTACTTGCCGGGACCCGGCCAACAAAAACTTCTGCCAGCAGGTCAACATCGCCTCCCTCAGGACCATCAATGTAAGGTTCACCAAAGATATTGTTTCTGTTATAGTCAAAATCACCGTCCAGATTGCTGTAGTACATGTCAGCAGGGATAGGATCCTCCTCCACCGGGTTCTTGAAGTACCGGGCAGGAATAACCTCAGTATCACCTCCCAGCAGTACATAACTTATACCCCAGTTGCGGTAAGCGTAGATGATGAAGTTTCTGATACGTTCCGCATTGTCACGACCAGTCTGGTAGTAAGGGGAAGAAGGTTCTGCAGTTATCTCCTGGGTAGTAACCACTATGGTTCTTATCCCTTTATTCTGGTAGTAGGTAACCAGTGGCTGGAAGGCAGAAACAAAGGAAAAAGTAGTGATGATGAGATAGTCGTAGCCTGTACCATTTCTGGTGGTTTTTGTCAGGTAGGTTGTCACCAGAGAAGGATTGTCCACCCAGCTTCTAACAAGATTCTCATCTTTCGTACTCTCCCGGGGAATCTGGACATCCGGTGTCACAGATTTTGTACTTTCCAGGTTTATCTGCAGGCTAATCCGGGAAGTGAAAGAAATTCTTTTTGCTTTGCCGTCATAACGGACAGGAAAAAGTCGCACCAGCAAAATCTGGTAACCGTGTAGCCTGTGTATACCGCAGACTTCATAAGCCTGTTGCGGATAGATTCCTGTAAACTGTGAAAGTTCTTGTTCGCCTGGTTCCTTTAGTTTTCTGGGTGAAGGTAAAGCAGGTAAAGTATAACTTTGAGGAAAAGTTAAGTATTCCTCTGTTTCTACGATAATTTTGCTAACTTTTCTGTTTTCTGGAAGGAGAATCTTTCCCAGTTTAACAGGGACAGGCGGCAGTCCTGGCAGGTTGAGGGTTTCACAGCCTGGCAATTGTATCTTTGGCCAGGAGCCAGCATATTCTACAGAAGGGATGGAAAAGGAATAATTCAAGGAAATGCTTTCAGGCTGACCCCAGGCAGAGTCTACTGGTATACAGAATGCTACCGCTACCACAAAAGAGAAAAGAAGAAATAAACGTATTTTATTATTTCTCATCGGATTTTCCATTTTGCTTCCTGGTCTACAGGGATTTTCCATTTTGCTTCCTGGTCTACAGGATAAGGCCCTGCCGGGATATCATATTCATAACCTTTATCGTCGTTAATCCAGAAGTCAATAATGGTTAGCAGCCAGAAATCCCAGTTGTTGATGTCAGGCCAGCCATGTATTTGTGTCATCATTGCCCACAGGTCAATGGCAAAAAGCAATTCTTCATCAGAGATTTTCCAGTCCCGGCTGGTATCAACTGGCAGATACGGATAACCAATTTTTATGCTGGCATCACCGCTGGTCCTGATTCTATCACCGGTTTTTTCCACCCAGCCGTTTAAATACCGGTAACCATCTTTCCCGATTTCCGAGGAAAGATCCACGGTTAATTCAATAGTGGAGTTTTTTAAAGGGGCAACACCTGTGGGGCCAAAAACCCATTTTAGCGTACCTTCAGTTTGATTGTTGCTGGTCAAGGGGGCTGGTGTGACACCATTAATTTTGACATCTTTCAACTTCCAGCCAGCCGGTAGATTTTCTGTGAGAACAACACTGGAAGGTGCCGGTACAGCATCCACATATAATTTCAAGCGATAAACCAGATAAAGATGAGGGTCAAGAGTGTCCAGGGTAATATGGCGATATGCCCGGACTATTCCAGGTGGTACAGGACCTGTGACAAATTGAGAAGCAACAATTTCAGGAGTTCTCAAAATTCCCTGGCAGGGCAGGATGGAGATATCAGCAGTGCAGATTTTTTCCGGTGTGCCAGAAAGATAAAGTAAGCGGTTTTTCTCATAAGATGAAAACTGAACCCAGGAGGGATTCACGGGTTTATTGTCAGAAAAGAGAATTTTTCTCTGAGCACTACCGTCACGGTTCATCATCCATATTTCAGGTATCTGTGCTCTGGTAGAGATAAAGGCAATCATGTTTCCATCAGGGCTAAAACGACCCTGATAATTGTCGTTGCTACCTGGTGTCAGGTTAACCGGGGAACCATTGGGTAAAATAAGTGAAGGTGATTCAGTAATTGTTACCGGAAGAAGATAAAGCTGTTTTTTCCCGTTGCTGGCTCCAGTAAAAAGAATCTGGCGGCCATCCGGGGAAAAAGAAAGGTCACTTTTAGGCATATCCGGGGAAACTGTCAGTCTCACAGGTGAATTCGTTAAATCAGTCAACCGGGCGTAGATGTCATTGTTTTTAACATAAACTATCCAGGAACTATCAGGAGAAAAAGCAGGATACCTGACAGAGACATCCTGTTCCAGACAGATTAAATCGCTGCCGTTTATTTTCATCATCCAGAGACCATTGTCAACATAGGCAATCCGGCAACCACGGCTATCCAGTGTGGGATCAGAAGCTGCAGAAAACCAGGTTAACTGTGTTACCTGGTTAGCTTCATCCACACGATACAACCTGCCTGATAATTGATAGATTATCTGAGTGGGTAGCTCAGCTGGAATGACAAAATATGGCAGGCTGATACCACCGGTAAAGGTTAGCTGCCACTGGTAAGGGTTGCCAATCGGCAAAGATGTGATATAAAGGTTAACATCAGTTTCCGAGGCAGTGCTATCCTGGGTTCCAACCAGACCGACCTGGCTGTCTGAAACAAAAACAGGATAGGGTTCAGGTTGCTTTAGCGGGTCAGGTTGAAAATCATAGTAAAGCCCCCACCAGGGAAAAACATCTGGCGTTTCTTCTATCTGGGAACCGGTAAGTAGATTAAGGGTATAGATGGACCACTTACGGTAACCCCATGTTTCTTGAATCTGCTGAGCAAAAATTGCCCGGGAGCGGCTGGAATTCAACATCGGACGGCCAAGCCGCGGGAAATAAGGGGAATGGGATTGGTTATTGGTAAGGTTGGTTAAACCAGTACCAGAGGTAGTAACGGTGTAATAGTTTTGCAGGTAACCCACCTGAGATTTGAAAAGAATAGTTTCATTATCAATAAAGACAGGATAAGAACAAATTTCTCCGGGCGCAAAAGTAAGTTGTCTGCGGTTGGTTCCGGAAGGTGAGCAAACAAAAAGATGATACTCATTATTTGCTGCTATGCTGTTGGCAACATAGGCGACCTTCTGTCCGTCAGGTGAAACAGCCACGTAAGTGTAACTAATATCGCTGCTGGTAGCCACAGAGGCAACATCTGTCAGGCCGCTTCCGTCAAGATTAACTGTCCAGATGGTAGGATTAGAACGTCCGTTATCAGCAGATGCTCGGGTAAAATAGATGGGCCAGCCCGCCTCAGAGGCAGAGATACTGGTGATTGTGCCCTTATCAGAAAAGCAGGTTAGTAATCTGGTTTCCAGGCTGGTAAGGTCGCAAAGATAAAGGTTACTGACACTGTTTTCCGTGTAAACATAGATTAAATACTGGTTTTGACTGGCGGCAGTCAATGCTGGCAGAAAAATAGACAGCATTATTAACAGCTGGAGAACTGTTTTTCTGTTCATCTTTCTCCGACAATCAAGACAAAGTTACCTTTTATTAAACTCATTTTAACCCAATCAGGGTTAGGATGTCAACAGGTAAAGTTTGCTCCAAGGTCCATCCTGTCTCTGCCTTTGGCGTGTCCTTAGCCAGCTGTTACAAGAACTTCCACCTGTCCCCTTCTTTAATTTGCCGGAAAAGAAAATTTCCGGGAGAAAAGTTAATCGTTTACAGGTTTTCCTTTTGTATTTAAAATTAATACGATGAACAATTGCGAAAAAGAAATCAGCATTCTTATTCGTGCACGCTACCCGTTGATTTTTATTGTCAGTTATGAGGAGGAAAGGGTTACTCGTTTTCTTTTCCGTTTGAGTCAGGAACAGAGGAAAGAGTTTTATGTCTGGTCAGCTACCACAGGTTTAAGGCTCTATGAAAACGAGCAGATACAGGAATCCACCCGTGATGTTCTTAATGCTCTGTCTCAGGTAGAAAGGGAGGTAGGACCAAAAATTTTTCTTTTCAAAGACCTTCACCCATACCTTTCAGACCCTGCAGTTGTGCGCAAGTTACGCGATTTAGTAGAGAATTTAAAAAGTACTTATGAGACGCTGGTTGTTGTCTCTCCTGTCGGAACTGTCCCGATAGAACTGGAAAAGGATATTGCTGTTATTGATTTTGATTTACCGGGTCGTGACGAGATAGAGCGGCTGCTTGATTCCATAATCTGCACTCTTGCCAGCCGTAAGAATATTGTGATTAGTCTCAGCCCGGAAACAAAAGAAAAGATTATTGATGCTGCCCAGGGGTTGACTCTTAACGAGGCGGAGAACGCTTTCGCCAGGGCTGTAGTGGAAGACAATGCTTTAGATGAGCGGGACATAGATTTAATACTCCTGGAAAAAAAACAGATTATCAGGAAGACAGGCATTCTGGATTATCTGCATACTGAGGAAGATATTGAAAGTATTGGTGGTCTGGATAATCTTAAACACTGGTTGAGTAAGCGCAGCCATTCCTTCAGTCAGAAAGCGAGAGACTTTGGTCTGCCCGAACCAAAGGGAATTCTGCTGGTGGGTGTTCAGGGTTGTGGTAAATCGCTTACGGCGAAAGTTGTGGGTAATTTCTGGCGGCTTCCACTTTTACGTTTTGATGTAGGCCGGGTATTCTCCGGAGTGGTTGGTTCCTCAGAAGAGAATATGCGTCGTGCCATTAAAACAGCTGAATCTATCGCACCGGTGGTACTGTGGATTGACGAAATTGAAAAGTCTCTTTCTGGTTTACAGAGTTCCTCCTTCTCTGATGCAGGAACAGCCGCCAGAGTTTTTGGTACATTTATCACCTGGCTGCAGGAAAAAACGAAGCCTGTTTTTGTGGTGGCTACTTCCAACAATGTCCGTCTTTTACCACCAGAACTTCTCAGAAAAGGAAGATTTGATGAGATATTTTTTGTGGACTTACCTTCAGTGAGAGAAAGGCAGGATATTTTTGCGATTCACCTGAAAAAAAGGAAAAGGGACCCCGGGAATTTTGATCTGGTTGCTCTGGCTGAAGCCAGCGAAGGATTCAGCGGAGCAGAGATTGAACAGGCAATTATTGCCGCGTTGTTTGATGCTTTTGTTGAGGAAAGGGAAGTGATGACAGAAGATATTCTGAAGAGTATCAGCTTTACTGTGCCACTATCCCGGACAATGGAAGAGGAGATATCCAGCTTGAGACAGTGGGCTTTAAAGAGGACTGTCCCTGCCAGTATACATCAGGTGGAAAAGTCCACAAAAGAAAGAAAATTGGAGCTATAGGCATATGGCAAGCGAAAGGTTTCGCCGGATTGAAGGTGAAGACATCCGTGCTGGTATGGTAAAGAAAAAACCGGGGAAAGACCGTTTCTCTCATCTGGAGACAGGAGAAGATGCCAGAACCTTGTCTGAACAATCAGAAGTCTTACAAAAGAAATATTTTCCCTGTCCTTTTTGTGGTCGTAATAACAGGGCAGGTAATCTTTACTGTATTTACTGTGGTCAGGTTTTTCCCCAGGTGGCAGAAAAGACTGCAGGTAACCTTGCTCCCTATGAGGTAATCTGTCCTCAATGTGGCAGAAAAGCCAATGTCAACCAGAAGATGTGTCTGTGGTGCGGGTTCCACTTTGTAGCCACTGAACAGGATATTTTGAAGGAAGGACCGCCGGTAGAGATAGAAATTGGCGGACAGAAATATTCCTCTCAAGACCGGTATTTGCCTGCTCATATCAGGCAGGTTCTGGCAAAAATTAAGCAGGAAAGAAGCAATCCGGAAAAAGTCCAGCAGATTATTAACGAAATGAAGATAAGGCAGGCAGAAATGGGACTTAAACTGGAGCGGGAAGTAGAAAAAAGGAAGTACAGCGCCGTAGCAGCAGCTTTACTTTTTTCCGGGGGATTGTTAATGTTTATTTTCAGAACTATTCTCTGGACAGCAAAAGGAGCAATCTCTGGCTGGTTGCTGGTTCTGGCTGTGGTGGCAGGGCTTTTAATTATTGGTGGGATGGCTACGTTGGCTTTAGGAGTAGACCCCGGCCAGTTCAGCCGGTGGAGAAGTTTTTATTAAAAGGAAAGACGATGAGTGGGTGTGGAAGCTTAGAATTGTGCATGGCAAGTCTGGTGTTACTGCAAAAGGCGCTGGAAGAACTGCATTTTTACCACAAAATTATAGAAGAAGAGAAAGCCGGGCAGCAGAAGACTGTGGAGATAATTAAAGCTGATGGTCAGAAAGTAATGGTGGACATTCTTATCAGGGATGCGGAGGGTCAGACCATCGGGTTGATAAAAAAGAAAGACGGTACTTACGAAACAGTTTTCACTGCCAGCAGTGGGGTTTCTTACCACAGGCAAAAAGAAATGGTTAACCGGCTAAAACAGAGATATGCGTATTTAGCGGTCAGGGAAAAATTATTACAGGAGGGTTATACTATTGTGGAAGAAAAACAAGGTGCTAACCAGACCATCAGATTAGTTGCCAGGAGGTGGAGATAAATGGCTTCGAAGCAAGAAATTGAGCTTATCATTTCCCCTGAAGGCAAGGTTGAGTTTACCATTAAAGGAATCTCTGGACCTGATTGTGAAGTAGTGGCTAAGAAACTGGCAGAAAAATTAGGAGTTTTAACTTCCTGGAAACGGCATGCAGAATATTACCAGAAAGTAAAACCACAGACGAAAGTGCAGGATAGCACACGCTGACTTTTTTGCCTGAAGTAAGCCAGCCAGTTATAATCAATTACCTGCGTAAAAAGGAGAAAGAATGGAAAGATTTATATGGGAGGAATTGCCTGAAAAAGAGAGAGAAAGGTTGAAAGAGTTAAGTCGTCTTTGCAAGGGAGATATACTTACGATGACCACCCTGGCAGGTTCCGGCCACCCCGGTGGGTCTATGTCCAGTCTGGATATCTACCTGACAGTTTACTCCTGCGCAAAAATTGGACCGGACCTGGTTACTGACCCTGAGAGAGACAGAATTGTCATCAGCCACGGACACACTTCTCCCGGGGTTTACTCAGTGCTGGGAAGATTAGGATTTTGTGATTTAGAGGCAGCAATTTCTACCTTTCGGCTGGAAGGTTCTATTTTTGATGGGCATATCGTCCGCAAGGTACCAGGAGTAGAATGGGGAACAGGTAATTTAGGTCAGGGGTTATCAGCAGGTTGCGGTTTTGCTCTGTCTTCCAGAATTCATAACCGGGCAAGCCACGTCTTTGTTTTAATGAGTGATGGAGAGCAGACCAAAGGTCAGGTAGGTGAAGCCAGAAGATTTGCCGTTAAGTATGGTTTGAACAATATTACGGTTGTGGTGGATTATAACCGGATACAAATCAGTGGTAATACTGAGAAGGTAATGCCTTGCTCTATCTGTAGCAATTACCGGGCTGATGGCTGGGAGGTAGTGGAAGTAGATGGTCATGACTTCTCCGCTTTATACTCTGCCTTACGTTTTTCTGTGCAAAGTGCCAAACCAGTCTGTATTATTGCCCGCACCATTATCGGGCATGGTGTCTCCTTTATGGAGAACAAACATCAGTATCACGGGAAACCTTTGAGCCAGCAGGAGTATGAGAAAGCCATGGCAGAACTGGGACTAACACCATCTCTGGAAAAGTACAGGCTGCTGCGACAGAAAAAATGGGTTTTCCCGGAGGCGAATTTTCAGTGGAAGTGTAAGGTAGAAACAGGAGCTCGTCATATCTACTCTGCCACTGACAAGACAGATAACCGCACAGCGTACGGTCAGGCATTACTTGAGTTAGCCAGGGCAAATAAGGATAACCAGCAGGGAATTTTTGTTGTCGTGGATTGCGACTTAGCTTCTTCCGTGAAAACAGATTTGTTTGAAAAGGAGTTTTCGGAAAGGTTTTTTCAGGCAGGAGTCCAGGAGCACCACGCTGCCACCCTGGCTGGAGTACTTTCCATTGAGCAGCTGGTGAGTTTCTTTTCTGATTTTGGTGTTTTTGGGGTGGATGAGACTTTTAACCAGCAGAGGTTAAATGATTGTAACAGCACTCACCTGAAACTGGTTTGTACGCATGTTGGTCTGGATGTAGGAGAAGATGGTAAGACCCATCAGTGTATTGACTATCTGGGACTGCTGCGTAATCTTTTTGGTTTTAAGGTTATTATTCCTGCAGACCCAAACCAGACTGATGCGGTAGTCCGTTACATCGCCTCCCAGCCAGGAAATTTCTTTGTGGGAATGGGTCGTTCTAAGATTCCTGTAGTCACAAAAGAATCAGGGGAACCTTTTTTTGGGAAAGATTACCGGTTTGTATACGGAAAGGCTGATATTTTAAAGGAAGGAAAAAGTGGCTGTCTTATTACTATGGGTGCCATGGTTCCCAGGGCTGCCCAGGTTTATCAATTGCTGAAAAAGGAAGGAATAGAAATAGCGGTGGTAAATATGTCCTGCCCGCTGGTGCCGGACGAGGAAGTATTAACCAGGGCAATGAAGACTGGATTGATAGTAACTTATGAGGACCATCACCGGGATACAGGTCTTGGTGCAACAGTAGCTCTTTATCTGAGTGAAAGAAATTATCAGGGGAAATTCTTGCGGCTGGGTATCAGTCGGTATGGTAGTTCCGGAACGCCTGATGCTCTTTTTGCCAGCCAGGGTCTGGATGAACTGACAGTCGCTGATTTAGTGAAGAAAAATATTACTTAACTTAAAGGAGGCAGTATGGCGGAGTGCGCAAATAAGAAAAAGAATCTGGAAAGATGTAGTTGCAGCTACTCTGGATGTTCCCGGCAGGGTATCTGCTGCGAGTGTCTTCACTACCACTGGTCACAGAAGCAATTACCAGGATGTCTTTTCCCGCCGGATGCTGAGAAGACCTATGACCGGTCGCTGAAGAATTTTCTTAAGGTCTGGGCAGCCCGGGTGAAATAATTCTTCATGAGAATCCTTGTAGCTCCTGCTTCCTTCAAGGGTAGTTTAAGTAGTATCCAGGCAGCCGGAATCATAGCCCAGGCCGCGGGCAAAATTCTACCGCAGGCGGAAGTGGAAACTTTTCCTCTGGCAGACGGTGGCGAAGGGACACTACAGGTAATCCAGAAACTGATAGGTGGTAAAAAGCAGTGGTTGGCGGCTCTTGATGCGCTGACAAGGAAAAAAAAGGTCTTCTGGTTGAAAAAAGGAGATAAAGCTTATTTAGAGCTGGCGCAAACTTCCGGTTTGACTCTGGTTCCTTCTTCGGCACGTAATCCTTTGTATACTACCACCTATGGTGTAGGGGAAATGATTCTTTCGGCTGTCAAAGCTGGCTGCCAGAAAATTTATCTGGGTGTGGGAGGAAGTGCTACCAATGACGGAGGTATAGGTGCTCTTACGGCTCTGGGAGTGAAGTTTTTTACCCGTTCCCATCAAATACTCTGGCCCGGGAAAGGAGAAGATTTAGAGAGAATTTATCAGATTGATGCTTCTGGTCTGCCTGCGGAAGTCAAAAAGGCGCAACTGATTATTATGACCGATGTACGCAATGTCTTGACTGGCAGAAAGGGGGCAGCATATATCTATGCACCGCAGAAAGGTGCCAGTGAGGAAATAGTCAGGCGGCTGGACAAAGGATTGAAGCATTATGCTGGAGTAGTAAAAAAGGTCACCGGAAAAAATATCCTGACCATTGCCGGCGGTGGTGCGGCTGGTGGTATTGCTGCTGGTCTGTACGGTTTTCTTAATGTGAGAATTGTCTCCGGGATAGAGACCATTCTGGAATGGGGTAGTTTTGAGAACAAATTAGCCAGAAGCGACCTGGTCATAACTGGAGAAGGTAGTCTTGATGAGCAGGTAGAATACGGGAAGGCACTTTATGCGGTTTTTCATCTGGCGGAAAAGTATCATCTTCCGGTGATTGCCTTTGCCGGTTCCATTTCCGAAAAAGGTTTCAGACTGGCAAGGGGAAGAAGAAGTTTTTTCAGTATTGTCCCTGGTCCTGTCAGCACCAGGCTGGCGATGGCTAAAGCAAAAATCTTTCTGGCGCAAACTGTCAGCCAGGTATTGAAACTTTACTGCTGGGGAAAATCTAAACGTGGCAGCCGCCAACTGTACTAAGTTTTGTTCAGATTCCTGTTTGCAGGAAAGGTCTTTTCCCCGGTTAAGAATTTTGCTTTTCTTTATCCTGATAGTTAGTACAATTGGTGTCTATCTTAATAGCCTTTCCGTTCCCTGGGTACTTGATGATGCTCGCTGCATCACGGAAAATCCGGTCATCCGTTCACCCTTAAGAATTTCTTCACTCTGGCGATACAGCAGGACGAGAT
Organism: uncultured bacterium; assembly: GCA_964645405.1. Lineage (GTDB taxonomy): Bacteria > Ratteibacteria > UBA8468 > B48-G9 > DSTR01 > JAMWDF01. The sequence goes on from CAZYCA010000015.1 coordinate 25,201, forward strand.
TTTTAACTATGCTTTCCTTTGCTCTTGACTACCAGCGCGGCTGCTTAAATGTTTTTTCTTATCATGTTACCAGTATCACCTGGCACATTCTAACAGTGCTTCTGGTGTGGCTGCTTACCAGGTTTTTACTCAGCGAGAATCAACGTTTCCGGCAGTCTTGTCTCCCGCAGGGAAATTTTTCTCTGGAAAAAGAGTTTTGCGCCTGGCTGGCAGCTATGGTTTTCGCACTTCATCCTCTTCAGACTTCTGCGGTAACTTACATTTCCCAGCGCTGTACGGTAATGGTTGCCTTTTTTTATCTGGGAACTGTTTTGCTTTACGGGTTGTTCCGCAGCGGTATTTGTGGTGTGATAAGTTATGCAGGTGCTATCTTTTTAATGATTCTGGCAGTGCTTACCAAGGAAAACAGTTTCAGTTTGCCTTTAGCCTTGTTACTGCTGGAGGTAAGTTTTTTCTCTCAAGACCTGCGCAGGCGTGCGAAATATCTGGTCCCCTTTTTTTTGATTACCCTTTTTATTCCGTTAAGTTTTATTGTACGCAGCAGAACGGAACAGTTAAGCTGGTTAAGGTTCGCTGAGCCTGGAGGAACGATTAGCTGGTATCAATACCTGTTTACCCAGTGGCGCGTGATTATTACATATCTAAGGTTGTTGGTCCTGCCTTTCAACCAGAATATTGACTATGATTATCCTGTTTATTACAGTTTGACACAACCCCCGGTTTATCTCAGCTTTGTTTTAATTCTTTTTTTAATTTGTGAGGCGATATGGTTGTACTTTCGCCAGAAGAGATTACATGCTTTTTTAATAGGCTGGTTTTTTGTTACGCTGCTGGTAGAAAGTAGTTTTATCCCTATTGCTGATGTTATTTTTGAACACCGACTTTACCTGCCAATGTTTTCGTTTTCTCTGGCTGTAGCCAGCGGTTGTTGCTGGGTGTTGAGGAAAAGGTACTCCTGGATTTTTCTGACAATCATATTGCTGATTCTGCCCGCTTATGGCTATTTAACGTGTAGACGCAATAAGGTGTGGCAGAGTAATATTTCCCTCTGGTCTGATGCCGTTAAAAAAAGTCCCGGGAAAGCCCGACCGCATAACAGTCTGGGACAGGCACTCTCAGCCGGGGGACGTTTGCAGGAGGCTGTCAGTGAGTTTGAAAAAGCGCTGGAACTGGAGCCACGGTATATGAATGCCTTACTTGGTTTAGCCAGAACTTTCCGGGCGCTGGGTGAAGAAGAAAAAGCAATGTCCTTTTACAAAAGGGCACTGGAAGTGAACCCAATTCATCCACAGTTGAGATATGACCTGGCATTGATTGCCAGCGAAAAAGGTGATATTGCCACTGCCCTCAATCACCTGTCCGTAATTGTGAAGACGTCACCTTCTTTTCAGCCTGGTTTTCGCCTGGCAGGGATGCTACTCTGGAAAAAGGGAGAGCTAACCCGGGCGGAAAGATTTCTGCATCATGCCATTTCTCTGAAGCCTGAAGATGCCCAGGCACATAATCTTTTAGCCATTGTCTACCAGCAAAAAGGGGAAAATGAGAAGGCTCTTTCAGAGTGGGAGAAAGCCTGCCGTTTAAATCCTAAGGAAGTTGCCTTCCTGCAGAATCTGGGAAAAATGTATCAGTTGCTCGGTAGACACAGTCAGGCAATTCAGATTTACCAGCAGTGTCTGAAGCTTCTGCCAGGAAATCCTGAACTGATGAATGACTTAGCGGTTTGTCTGGCTAACAATAACCAGATTCAGGAGGCAATTTCCCTCTGGAAAAAAATTCTGCAGGCTAATCCTGATTTTCAGCCGGCAATAACAAACCTGAAACTGGCAGAGAAAACTTTCAGGGGAAAATAAGTTTTTCCGGCAGACTCTTCCAGCGCCACAACCTTTTCCATTCCCGCATAAAATTTCTGGCTAAGTCTTCGTCCTGAATGATAAGCAAACACTCTTTGTTTTTTCTGGCACTGGCCGTAGGGTTGTAGGAGCCGGTGATAACGGTTCTGCCATCAACAATGAAACTCTTGTCATGAAGAAGTCCGGCTAAAAGGGTGCGTCTGATGTTTACTCCTAAATCAAAAAGGAAGGGAAAGACAGAAAAGTCTCCGCTGGTAGTTGCTTCTATAAGACCGAAAACCTGGCATCCAGTGAGAGATTTTTTTACTAAAATTTCTGCTACTGGCCGGGAAGTAAATTGAAACTGGAGAAAATGAATACTCTGCCTGGCATGCTGTAAGGTGTTACAAATCGCTGTCTCACAGTCACAGTGAGGAGAGAAAGCAGCCGTAACGTTTCCCTTCTGGTAAAAAGCAGGTCCTGGTTTATCCTCATACCATGCCTGAAACCTTTTTTCAAAGGTACTGGTTAGTTGCGGGTCCTCAAAAACTAAAATGTTATTGTGGTTAAGGAAGAGACTATCACTACTGAAATTAAGAGAACCGATAAGCAGGTACCTGCCATCTACAGTGATGAACTTGGCGTGGAAAAGGGAAGGAGAAAAATCAGTTTTGACAGAGGTAAGTAATTCCTGAGGAAAGTTTGGACTTAAATTTTCCACCAGTATTTGCACCTGAACGTTTTTCTTTTTTAATTGAACAAGCACGTCCTGGAGTGGTTTCCAGGAAAAATTATAGCAGGCCAGGTAAATTTTATGTCGGGTTTTTTCAGCAGTTTTTAGAACCAGTTGGTCAACAGCCTGGTGTGGAGTAAAATAAACAGAGGGGGAGGATGCCCTGACAGGACAGCAAAGAATCGCACAGAGTAAAAGAAGGAGTTTGCTCATACTGAAAATTTTAACCCATAAGTTAAGGAAGGAGAAAAAATGAAAGCGGCTATCTATTATGGTCAGCAGGATATCCGGGTAGCAGACTGGCCGGAAAAAAGCCCTGGGGAGAAGGAAGTACTCATTAAAGTTGCTTATTGTGCTGTCTGCGGGACAGATGTACGCATTTTCTTCCACGGGCACAAAAAGGTTACTCCCCCAGCCATTATCGGACATGAAATTACCGGTGTGGTGGAAAAAATAGGCAAAGGTGTGGATAAGAAAAATTTTCAGGTGGGCGATGCTGTCACTGTGGTAACCTCTGTTGGCTGCGGGAAATGCGCGCTCTGTCGCCGGGGCCGCTACAACCTTTGTTTACAGACAAGGGCGATAGGTTATTACTGGCCAGGTGGTTTTGCCCGTTACCTAATTGTTCCGGAAGAGGCAGTCCAGCAGGAAGCAATCATCAAACTTCCAGATGGAGTTTCCTTATTACAGGGCAGTATGATTGAACCCCTTTCCTGTGTAATTAACGGTCAGAATTATCTGGAGATAAAAGAAGGGGAAACTGTCGTGATTTTTGGTGGAGGTCCTATTGGTCTGATGCACGCGTCTCTGGCAAAAGCTAAAGGTGCCACCACCATAGTGATTGACCCTGATTTTGATAGGCTGGTGCGGTTTGGTCAGAATTTTGCAGGCCTTATCTTGTGGAATCCCGGCAAGATAAATCTTAAACAGGAAATCTGGAAAATGACTTCCGGGTTAGGAGCTGATGTGGTCATTACTGCCTGCCCGGTGAAACAGGCTCAACTGGATGGACTGGATATTTTAGCACCCGGTGGTCGGCTCAGTCTTTTCGGAGGTTTGCCCAGGGATGATTCTTTGATTACCATAGATGCCAATCTCATTCACTATAAAGAAATCTCTGTTTTTGGGGCTTTTGCTTCTAACAGGAAGGATTATCTGCAGGCTGCCAGTCTTATTTCTTCAGGGAAGATTCCTGCAGACAGGTTCATTACCAGGGTTTTCCCTCTGGAGGAGATTACCCGGGCTATCAGTATGGTAAAAAAAGGGGAGGTGTTAAAGGCAGTGATTAAACTGGAGTAAAGAAAAAGGAGCGGCAGGATGGAGGAAAAAGTATTGAAAGACCAGGTAGCCATTGTTACCGGGGCAGGCCGGGGGCTGGGTGAGGCTATCTGCTATGGTCTGGCAAAAGAAGGTGCGGTTGTCTGTCCCTGGGATATTGTACAGGAATGGGTTTTCCAGGTGGCAGAAAAACTGAAGAATGAGTACGGCTGTTGTGGCCTGCCAGCAGTAGTGGATGTTACCGACAGTCAGGCAGTACAGGAGCAGGTAAAACTGATTGCTGACAGTTTTGGCCACCTTGATATTTTGATAGCCAACGCCGGGATTCTTCACTCTTATGAGGTCACGGAGTTTCCGGAAGATGTCTGGCGCAAAATTATTGAAGTTAATCTTACCGGCTATTTTATTTGCGCCAAGTATGCTGCCCGGGTAATGAAACAACAACGTTCCGGGGTCATAGTCCAGATTAATTCCAAGTCAGGGAAAAAGGGGAGTTTCCGTAACAGTGCCTATGCTGCCAGTAAGTTTGGTGGTATTGGCCTTACCCAGTCTATGGCTCTTGACTTAGCTGCATACAATGTAAGGGTTAACGCTGTGTGTCCGGGAAACCTTCTGGACAGTCCGCTCTGGGTGGAAAGTCTTTATGAGCAGTATGCCAGGAAATGGGGAATTACGAAAGAACAGGTAAGACAAAGATATATTGACCAGGTTCCGCTGGGGCGACCCTGCACCTACGAAGATGTCATTAATGTGGTAGTTTTTCTTTGTGATAAACGTTCTTCCTATATGACCGGGCAGGCAATTAATGTGACTGGTGGTCAGGAAATGAGGTAGGCAATGCAGGTATTATGGAGCACGAAAAATTCTTGAAAGAAGCGCTAAAACTGGCAAAAAGAGGCGAAGGGCTGGTCAGTCCTAATCCGCTGGTTGGTGCTCTGGTGGTAAAAGGTAAACAGGTGATAGGTCGGGGCTGGCATCAGGCATATGGCCTGGCTCATGCTGAGGTGGAGGCATTAAAACAGGCAGGGGCTAAAGCAAAAGGAGCCACTCTTTATGTTACACTGGAGCCATGCTGTCATTACGGCAAAACACCGCCTTGTGTCCAGGCTATTGTAGATGCTGGTATTAAGGAAGTAATCTGCTGTCTTCAGGACCCTAACCCGCTGGTCAACGGAAAAGGTTTTGAATTTCTGGAAAAAAAGGGTATCAAGGTGAGAAAAGGTTACCTGGAGAAAGAAGCCACCAGGTTGAACGAAGCATATCTGATTGCAGTTAAACACAGAAGGCCTTACATTATTCTGAAATGGGCGATGAGTCTTGATGGTAAGATTGCCACCTGCGCCGGTGATTCCTGCTGGATTACAACAGAAGAGACAAGGCACTGGGTTCGTTCCTTTCGTTTTACCTGTGATGCCATTTTAGTCGGAGTAAACACGATCATCAGGGATGACCCGTTTCTTGATTACCAGCTTCCACGCTTTCAAACACGGCGTTCCCTTCTGGAGAGGAAACGTTATACAAAGGTTATCCTGGATACCAGGTTACAAACGCCCTGCTGTGCGAGGATTTTTTCTCATTCAGCCAGCCGGGTGATTATCTTTACTTCACATCTGGCACCTGAAGAAAAAGTCAGGCAGTTTACTCAGGCGAACTGCTCTGTTTTTAAGGTCAGCTCTGACAGAGAATTTTTAAATCTGGAAGAAGTCTGTAAGTATCTCTGGAGTGAGAAAATAGCGATTGTTCTGGTAGAGGGAGGTCAGAAGGTACTCAGTTGTTTCTGGGAGAAACGGCTGGTGGACAGAGTGATGATTTTTGTAGGGAACAAGTTTATTGCCGGTACTCATTCCCTGTCTCCTCTGTCAGTCCCTGACCGCGAAAATCTGAACCCGGCACCGTTTCTGGAGGAACTATCAGTAAAACGTTTTGGTGACGACCTTTTGATTGAAGGATACCCATGTTTTCCGGAATAGTAGAAGAAGTTGGCAGGGTTGTAAGGCGCAGTTTTTCAGGCAGTTTACTGCAGATTGTCATTGCAGGGAAAAGGGTTACTCCGGAGCTGAAGGAAGGAGAAAGTGTGGCTGTTAACGGTGTCTGTCTTACAGTGGAAGGCAAGCAGGCAAATACCTTCGTAGTCTGGCTCAGCAGTCAGACCCAGAAGGAGACTACGCTGGGTAGAATAGAAATTGGTGAGCCAGTCAACCTGGAACGGGCTTTGACTTTTGGAGGCCGGCTGGGAGGACATCTACTCACCGGACACATTGATTTTCAAACCTCTATACTTTTTTTCCAGCGCACAGGAGATTCTGCTTTGATGAAGATAAAAATAGATTATAACCATCTCCGGTACGTTGTAAGACGCGGCAACCTGGGAGTGGATGGAGTTTCTTTGACTGTAGCGGAACTGGACGGTGGACTGGCGAGCTTCTACCTGGTACCTTACACTTTAGCAAACACAACTCTGGCATTTAAGAGAGTCGGGTCGTGGGTCAACGTGGAGACAGACATTCTGGCTAAATATCTGGATAAACTCTGGAAAGAGAGGTAAAAAGTTTTATGGTGAAAAAAAAGAAAGATTCACGAATCTTTTCTCCCATTGAACAGGCCATCAAAAATCTCCGGAAGGGGCAACCTGTGATAGTGGTGGATGATGAAAACAGGGAAAATGAGGGTGATTTGATTATTGCCGCGGAAAAAGTGACACCGGCTGCCATTAATTTTATGGCAAAGCAGGCAAGGGGATTAATCTGTGTGGCTTTGCTTCCGGAGAGGCTGGAGAAATTGAAACTACCGCCCATGGTGCCAGACAATACTGCCTTACACCAGACCGATTTTACTGTTTCGGTGGATGCCGCCAGAGGTGTCACTACAGGTATTTCTGCTCATGATAGAGCCAGAACAGTAAAACTGCTTGTTTGTCCGAAGACCAGACCAGAGGACCTGGCACGACCAGGACATATCTTTCCTATCAGAGCCAAACCCGGTGGCGTTCTGGTAAGGGCTGGACATACGGAAGCAGCTGTGGACTTAGCCCGGCTGGCAGGCATGTTACCAGCCGGGGTAATGTGTGAAATTTTGAATTCTGATGGCACGATGGCTCGTTTACCACAGCTCATTAGATTTGCGAGAAAGTATAAACTTTCTTTGATTTCTGTGAGGGACTTGATTGCTTACCGCAGGTTAAGAGAGAAACTGATTAAGAGGGTGCTTTCTGTTTTCCTGCCGACAGCATTCGGGAGTTTCAGATTGAGCCTTTACCAGGATTTAGTTTCCGGTAATAACCATCTGGCTGTGGTGAAGGGAGACCTTTCCCTGAAAAATTCTCAGGATAGTATCCTGGTAAGAGTGCACTCCCAGTGTCTGACCGGTGACATTTTTCACTCTCTGCGCTGTGATTGCGGGCAGCAGTTGCACCAGGCTTTAAGGATGATAGAAAAGGAAGGAAGGGGAGTACTTATCTATCTTCCGCAGGAAGGCCGTGGCATCGGTCTGGAAAACAAACTGCGGGCTTATCTGCTGCAGGATGAGAAAAAACTGGATACGGTGGAAGCCAACTTGAAACTTGGTTTTCCTGATGATTTGAGAGACTACGGTATAGGTGCTCAGATTCTCTCTGATCTGGGTTTGACCCGGATTCGTCTGATGACCAATAATCCGAGAAAAATTGTTGGACTGGAGGGTTATGGACTGAAGGTTGTTGCCCGCGTCCCCATCACTGTGGCACCTACGCGGTACTCTTGCAGATATTTGAAGACAAAGAAAGAAAAGCTGCATCATCTTCTGGAACTGAAAAAGGAGGAGGAATCATGAATGTAAAAGAGGGAATGCTTGATGCCAGGGGTAAGAAATTTGGTATTGTTGTCAGCCGTTTTAATGATTTCATTACCAGAAGGTTGTTGGAAGGAGCACTGGATTGTCTTCTGAGACACCGGGCGGAGGAAAAAGATATTGATGTCGTCTGGGTGCCAGGAGCAGTGGAGATTGTCTATGGGGCGGCCAGAATGGTGGAGACAGGTAATTACGATGCTGTTATCTGTCTGGGTACCATTATCCGCGGGGCAACACCTCATTTTGAGTATGTGGCTTCTCAGGTGACCAGAGCAGTAGCCCATCTTAATCTCAGCCAGAAGACACCGGTAACTTTTGGTATCATCACTGCTGATACTATTGAACAGGCAACAGAACGTGCTGGCACCAAACAGGGAAACAAAGGCTGGCATGCTGCTTTAAGCGCTATTGAAATGGCGCAGGTGGCTGCAATGTTAGAGCAGAACAAGAGATAATCCGGATGAAGATGGAAAGAAGGCTGGCAAGAGAATGTGCTCTGAAGATACTCTACCAGAGGGAAATGAGAGAACAACCGGTAGAAGTTCTGTTAAAAGAATTCTGGGAAGCCAGTTCTGTACGGAGCCAGGGAGTAAAAAGTTATGCAGAAAAAGTTGTCCATGGAGTCATGGAAAATCTTTCAGAGATTGACCGGTTGATATCTGAGGCAGCGCTTAACTGGCAACTGGAACGGATGGGTATGGTGGATAGGAATATTTTAAGGATAGGCGTCTGGGAGCTGTTTTTCTCTCCAGATGTACCGAAAGCAGTGGTGATAAACGAAGCCATTGAAATTGCCAGGTTATATAGTGGCGACGAATCACCGTATTTTGTAAACGGCATTCTGGACAAAGTAGCAAGAGTACGGGAGGAAAAGAGCATACAGCAAAGGGGGTAAAATGGTTCTGGCTGCTGCCAAAATTGTACTGATGGTAATTGCCTGGCGTGACTTCAGAGACGAAGAATACAGAATACCACGGCAAATCCTGGAGAAAGCCGGGTATCAGGTAGAGGTAGTCTCCACACAAACAGGGATGGCTACTGGAATGCTTGGTTTGAAGGTAGGCGTGGAAAAAAACCTGAATGATGTTAAAAGCCAGAATTTTGACGGGCTCATTTTGGTTGGTGGTTCCGGGACAACAAGTCTTTATGAGAACGAAAGGTTACATCTTCTCGTCCAGGAGTTTGTCCGTCAGAAAAAACCTGTGGGTGCAATCTGTCTGGCTCCGGTCATTCTGGCGAAAGCAGGGGTTCTCCAGGGGAAAAAAGCAACTGTCTATGTAAGTGCTGCGGAAGTACTGAGGCAGTCAGGAGTTATCTATTCTGCTGAGGAAGTTGTCACTGATGGCCTGATTGTGACTGCCAATGGACCATCTGCAGCCAAAAATTTTGCCACAGCCTTCCTCCACCTTCTGCAGAGGACGGGCCTCGACAAATGAAGAGGATGCTGGCTCCTGCCCTGAAAATTATCATCAGTTCTGGATTTTTGTTTCTGGTGCTGAAGAAAGTTGACCTTAAATTTTTGCTAACTATCTTTAAATCTGCTGATTTGTCTCTTCTGGCTCTTGCCTATCTGCTGATATTATCTCTTACTCTGTTTCTTGCCTGCCGCTGGTATCTCCTGCTACAGGCAGTGAGAGAAAACTACATTTTCCCTTTTTTCCTCATCTGGCAGATGACCATGGTCGGACTTTTCTTTAATATTTTTTTACCTACCGGGGCTGGTGGAGACCTGGCAAAGGTTTTTTTTCTGGTCCGTAACCAGGAAAAAAAATTGCTTTTAGGCAGTTCTGTTCTGGTGGATAGATTTATCGGGACATTAACGGTTCTTACGATGGCACTGATAGCCATTCTGCTTACTCCTGGACTTGACAGGCGGGTAACTTTTCTGGTCCTTATTTTTTTTATTTTTTGCTGCCTTGCTTTTATGCTTTTATCCTCTGAGAAACTGGCTGTGCGTTTCTCTTTCTTGCTCCGGATATTTCCCTCTTCTTTAAGAAAACGGTGGAAACACATTTATCGGGCAGGTTTCCTTTATTGCAGCCAGCGAAGGATATTTATCCCGGCAGTAGGGGTTAGTTTCCTGCTGCAGATAGTTTCTATCGGGGCACAGTATCTTATGGCGAAGTCACTTTTCCCGCCGGCAACATTTGGTGTCAGTCTCAGGATATTTTTTATTTATGTTCCTTTAATCTGGGCAGCTACAGTTATACCTTCACTTGGCGGACTGGGTGTGAGGGAGTACAGTTATGTTTTTTTCTTCTCCCGGTATTTAGGTAGCCAGACTTCCCTGGCGCTATCCCTTCTGGTTCTTGCTTCTGTGTTGCTGCAAAGTACTGCTGGAGGAATAGTTTTTCTGCTGATGAAACTACCTGCCGCAAGAATTAGAAAAAATTGAAAGTACTTTTATGGTGCTGTCGTTGTCTCCGGGGAAGTCTTTTCTGTAGTCTGCACCCTGCTGGCAAACCTGCTGTCCAGAGATTTCCAGAAAAGTTGACCGTAAGGGTCAGCAGGAGAACTGCTGCTATAGGTCCCGGAAGCAAAGTGAACAGAGCCATCTTTCAGAAGCACAAAGACCCCCCTACCCTTATGGGCGCAAACTTCACTGTCTGGAATATTGTAATCAGCAACCCAGGCTATCTTTTCCGGATAACTGGTAGGTAAGAAAGGTGAATCTGGAGTTAATGATTCGTCAAACTGCAATGCACCCCGGACAAAATAACTGCCGTATGCTTTCTTCCCGGCTACCCCGAAGGCTGTGAATCCAAAATCCGGATGACTTTCTCGATAGTAGCGTTGAGCAGGACAGTACCAGGATTTTTGAGGTTGTTTGAGATAGCCAGGATAAAGCTGACCCAGGTTAACCTTTAACCGTCTTGTTCCGTCCCACAGAAGATTGCTGGAATTTGCCTCCAGGGGTAGATAGCCATTAAAGTCAACTGCGTACATCTGTAGCGCCTGACCTATGTTTTTTAAGTTCTTCAGGCAGATTAACCTCTTTTCTGCCTCCTGGATGGAAACAGTAGTAGGCAGAAGCAAAAGCAGCAGCATGCTTGCAATACCCACAATCACCAGAACAATTAAAAGAAAAGTCTGTCCGGTCTTCACCTGTCTCAATTATTTCTTGTTACCTTAAATCTTCACCCAGACTGATAAGTTGTTTCACCAGTTGCTGGTGAATCTTACGGAAAGGTAAAGAACCAAGGATTAACGGCACTGCCTGGGCTGCATAACCACCCCTTTTCTCTGCTGTTCTGTCAGGCGCATAACCGAGACAATCGTTGGTGAGACTCATAACCAGTGTTTTTTGCGATTGGAAGTAATCCCGGACATCATTTTTTATCGCCTGGAAAATTTCAAAAGGGGCAGCAAGAAAAAGAAAAGATCCCAGACGAAAACCCTGGATTTCAGTTTCTGGTTGCAGGCAAAGTGCTGTTTTTCTTGCCTCCAGCATCTGTCTTAGCGCCAGGAGATAAACCATGGCCATTCTGACATTTTTGTCCCCGTCACTGGCACCAGGTCCATGCAGAATTTTTTCCTGCTGTCTACATCTTTTTTTTATTTCCTGTACTGACCAGTGTTGACGGAGAAATTTCACTTTCTTTCTCACGACCTTTAATGTATCAACTTTCACCGGCAAGGCTTCAGCCAGTCCGCGTCTTAATACTCTGGCATAGCGGCCAGCAATTTCATCCAGAGCCAGCAGGGATTCCTGTTCTGGTTTATGAACCACGCAGGTATTGACATCACCCAGAGCCCCCTGAAGGAAAAGGCCTGTGGAACCAGGGAAATCCCTTTCTACCTGATTGGTGGCTATACCGCAGTAATCACCGTGGATCCACCTTGTCTGGCTGCAGCAGACTACAGGATGGCACCCGAAATAACTGAGGAATCCCAGTATGGTATTGTCTTTCTGAAAAACAAAAACGTGGCAGGTGGTATCAGTTAAATCTGGTCGGGCAGGTCTCCAGTCAGGTTTGAGCACTTCTTCCAGTGGTAAGGCATCACGGTCATACTCGCGGTTTTGACCAATACCCGGGCATTCTACTTCCCGGTATGCTAAACTGGCAACAATAAGATTTTTTACCGCCTGAAAACAAGCCTCGGTTACCCGGTAAGGAAGAATCTCGCGGTAAACCGGGTCAGGCTGTCCCCAGCCTATCAGATCAATGGTTGCCGGACCGCTATGGGTGTGGGTACAGTGAATCATAATAGCATCCTCTGGCCAGCCTGTTTTTTCTTTTACCAGAGCTCTTACAAGGGAGGTTGTTTTCAAATCAATACCAATCAGGTCGCAGGAAACAAGTAGGAGTTTGCTTCCTGCAACTTCCAGAGCCAGTGCCCTTGCCCAGAGTCTATCCCGTACACCGATAGAATGTCTGTTAAGGAAAGGTCCAAAGCCGCACAGCTCCACCCCAATCCTCGGAGTAATATCTGCCCGACCAAAACCACATTTCATCATTTTTGTCCTTTCAGTTTGTTTTCCACCTGGCTGAGATAAGCTATAAGCCGATACATGAGAAAATAGATTAACGCCATGGTGAAAAAGGAAAGCAGGTGACTGAACTTACCGGTCACAAGCCAGGGAAAGAAGTAATGCAGGTCCAGAATGTAAAAATAATTAAGGTAGGTAAGGTTGTGCTCCCGCAAAGCAATAACAGTTAAAAGGAAAAGATGGAAAAGGGCAGAAAAAAGGATTAATCCCTGCAGTGCTTTCAGACAGCGAAAAAATTTTTCTAATTTAGACATTGATTTGTCTTTTTACCTGTAGTTTACCATACACTCAGGGAGAGAAAAATATTTGTTTTTTACCAGAAAGCTTTCCTACCATCCTTTACAAGGCAGGGACAAAAAAATCAAAGCTTGCGACCACATCTTCTGGAAAGAGGCATCTACATCAAAAGTTTCTCCCTTTCGTAAAGGGAGAGGCAAGAAGGATTTAAATCTCCCCCAGCCCCTCTTTACCGATGAGGGGGAATCTATTTTGTTTTTCTCCGTCTGGCAAAGGAGAATTTGAAGAGGGATAAAGAAACGAGTGCATAAATTTGACAGCTGTGGAGTTGGGTGTTATCCTTTTAAGGAGAAAGGAAGGCGAAAGATGGATAGAAGAAAGAAAGGATTTACCCTGATAGAATTGATGGCAGTCAGTGCCCTTGTTTCCGCTGTCTCCACCACGGCATATCAGGCAATAAAAAAGGGGAAGGAAGTTCAGTGTCTGAACAACTTGAAGCAGATTTATCTGGCTGTGAACATGTTTGTCCAGGACCAGGGTACTGCACCGCCAGCAAAATTTTTCCCTGATTCTGCCACAGATGTCAGGGGACTGCCCGGCATTCTTCGTTCCTATGGAGTCACCAGAGAGATTTTTTTCTGTCCGTGTTTACCCGCTGAGTTAAATACCCGCGGTATAAACTATATCTGGAATGATACTGTTAACGGCAGGGATTTAAGCTCATTAGGGAAATCCACCTGGTTGATGACTGAAATGACAGCGGTAAAGGAGGACATACCAGCACCACACATGGCTGGTTTTGCTGTTCTTTACCCTGATGGTCATGCTGCAGTAGGACCGAGGGTAAAACTTCCTTCAGCAGGTAACAGATGAAGGTGAGAGAAACTGGTGATACTCATATTTCCTTGCCCGGGCAGCCGGGAGATATTTTATACAATAGTCGGGCAATGTTGTTCCTGAAGACCGAAACCGGCTCCATCTGGCGGAAAAAGTTAACTGTTGCTTTTTTCTAATCAGGAGTGCATGTTTGCGTAAAAAGGGTGCTGCCGGTCTGGCACGGGACACCTGGAGAGAAAATCAGTTTCCGTTATTTCTCTTGCTGGTGCAAGTATCCTCCACCAGAAGCGATTCTGAAAATTATTGATTTAACTGTTATAATTTCAGCGGTCAGAAAAATTAATTCTCATCTGGAAAGGAAAGCTATGGAAAGGATTGAATTTATTTGCGTTGGTACGGAACTGCTGGTAGAAAAGGTTAACACCAATGTTATCCTGGTAAGTGAATATCTTGCTAAAGCTGGTTTAATGCTCCAGAGAAATACGGTGGTGCCTGATAGACAGGAGGAAATTGCCGATTGTCTCAGGGAATCTTTATCGCGCAGCCAGGTGGTACTGGTAAGTGGCGGATTAGGACCGACCTTTGATGATGTTACCCGTGAAGCAGTCGCATCTGTCTTCCAGCGGAAACTTATTTTCAGTTCAGAAATCTGGGAAAAGATCCAGGCTTATTTTCACCACAGGCAGGTGAAGGTTCCGGAAATAGCTAAAAAGCAAGCCTATCTCATTGAGGGAAGCAAGATTTTGCCGAATAAAAGGGGAACAGCACCTGGTTTACTGCTGGAGGAAAAAGAAAGTGGAAAACTGGTAATACTTCTTCCTGGTCCACCTTCAGAGCTGGAAGGAATGCTGGTGGAGTGTGTCTTGCCTTTTCTAAAGGATTTCTTTCATTTTTCGGAAAAGAAATATTTCCGTTTTGGCATCGCTGGACTTCCGGAATCGCTTGTAGAAGAAAAATCCTGTGATTTACGGAAACGTTATTCCGAAAAAGTTCAATTCACGATTATCACTGTCCCCGGGATGATTGAATTGCTGTGCCAGACCACAAAAGAGAATAAGAGCCTCTGTCTGGAAATGGAGAAAGAATTAAAAGAAATTTTTGGTGATTCTTTTCTGGGTTTAAATCCCCCTACCCTGCCAGAAATTGTAGGAAAACTTCTTCAGCAAAAAAAACTGACACTGGCTGCGGCGGAATCGTGTACCGGCGGGCTTCTTGGAGCCAGAATTACTGATATCCCTGGAAGTTCAGTTTATTTCAAGGGTTCCATAGTGGCTTACAGCAACCGCTGGAAGAGAAGACTGCTGAAGGTCCCTCCTACTCTTTTAAGAAAGTACGGCGCGGTTAGCCAGGAAGTAGCCCTGGCCATGGCTAAGGGCGCCAAAAAAGCTGGTCAGGCAGATGTGGCAATTAGTATCACTGGCATTGCCGGGCCCGGCGGGGCAAGCCCAGAAAAACCTCCTGGTCTGGTATGGATGGCAGTTGTTCTTCCAGATAAAAAGACAGTAAGCAGAAGGTTTCTTTTTTCCGGGACAAGAACCCAGATTAGAGAGAGAGCAGTTTTTTCCGCTCTGGAGTTTTTAAGACAAGTAATTGCTAACCGGGAAAAGAAAAAATGAAAAGAAGCTGGCTGGTTGTCATCCTGATGGTTTTTGCTGGCGGCTGGATGCTGATTAAATTAATAACCGTTCCTCCTCTGGTTAAGGAAGCAAAACTTGTTGAGGTTCCAGAGGGCTATACAGCTGTGGGAATTGCCCATTTGCTGAAGAGAGAGAATATTATTCGGAGGGTTTCCTGGTTTCTCTTTCTTACTCACAGGATGAAAGTCCAGGGAAAACTGCAGTCTGGCATTTATGAATTTTATGGAAGAACACCCCTGAAAACAGTGATACACAAGTTAGTTCAGGGTCAGGTAGCGTTAATCAAGATAGTAATTCCAGAAGGTTCCAGATGTCAGGAGATTGGAAGTATCCTGGAAAAAAAGAAAGTTATAACGCAAAAAGATTTTCTGGAATATGCCCGGCAACGGGGTCTGGAAGGTTTTCTTTTCCCGGATACATATTTTTTCCCTATCAAGGTAAATGTAGATACGGTGGTCAACAGAATGATTGAAAATTTCTACAAACAATTTGCTTCCTGCTATGGCCAGGAAAAACTGGACCTCACAGAAAAGGAAATCAAGAAAATCGTTATTGTAGCTTCCATTGTAGAGAAAGAAGCCCAGGTTGATAGCGAAAGACCGATAATTGCTTCGGTGGTTTACAACAGGTTGAAAAAACGGCTGCCGTTACAAATTTGTGCCACAGTGGAATATGCTCTGGGTACGCATAAATCGCGACTCAGCGTTCTGGATTTAAAGATTGATTCACCCTATAATACCTACCGGTATCGGGGATTACCCCCTGGTCCTATCTGTAATCCCGGGAAAAAATCCCTTCTTGCAGCACTCCATCCTGCCAGAACTGATTATCTCTTTTTTGTCACCAAGGGAGATGGTACTCATCATTTCTCCAGAACTTATAACGAGCACGCTTCTGCCATCAAAATTTATCTGGATAAAGCAGTTAGTGGTGAGACGCAACTAGCTATTATTGTGGACTGAGCAAGCAATTCTTCTTACTGTTTGGTAGGGACTACAGTGATCTTATCAGAAATAGCTTTTGCGCCGGTTTCTATTAAAGCTGCGGTCAGGATAGCCACCATGGCTCCGTTATCCAGACAGAGGCTGGCTGGTGGAAGCAAGGGCTTTACACCCTCCTTTTTTAGAAACTTTGTTATCCTTCCTGCGAGATAACGGTTTCTGATGACTCCGCCACCAAAAAGAAAACTTTTTACTGGGAAACGAGCCAGAGCTCTTCTTATTTTTTCTACCAGGATATCACCTACAGTTTTCTGAAAGCTGGCACAGATATCAGGTAAATCCTTCTGTCCATATTTTTTGATGTGATATAAAAGGGCTGTTTTCAAACCACTGAAACTGAAGTTCAAAGAATTACTGGAAAGAAGTGCCCTGGGGAAATGATAACGGAAGGGGTCACCAGTTTTAGCCATCTTTTCAATCTCTGGGCCCCCGGGGTAAGTCAGGTTTAACATGCGTGCCACCTTGTCAAAAGTTTCCCCGCAGGCATCATCCAGGGTCTGTCCGATTAAACGCAGGTGTGTTTTGTCTCTCAAAAAATAGAAGCTGGTGTGACCACCTGAGACCACCAGTCCCAGGCAGGGAAAAGATAGTTCTGGATGCAGGAAGTTAGCTGCCAGATGTGCATGGAGATGATTGACGGTATAAAGCGGTACTTTCAGAGCGTAGGATAAACCGGCAGCAAAACAGACACCTACCAGAAGAGAACCTTTCAATCCTGGCTCTGAAGTCACTCCTATAGCCTGGATAGATTCAGGTTTCAATCCACTTTTTTGTAGTGCCAGTAGCCAGAGTCTATCAATCCTGCTACAGTGTGCGCGGCTGGCCAGTTCCGGTACAACTCCTCCATAGACAGCGTGGATATCCTCCTGGGAAGCAATGATATTAGCAGCAAGAAAAGAATCTTTCAAAATCGCCACTCCAGTCTCATCACAGGATGTTTCTATGCCCAGAATAACCATGGGAGAAATTATCAGTGAAGAATCTTAGAAACCAGAACCAGTTGGATATCTGGTTCTAGATACGGTAACTGCTCTTTCAAGACCTGAATTGTTTCCTTTCTTGCATGCCCGATAGCCAGAGCCTGGCCATGTTTTCTTGCCAGACGCACAGCCAGAAAAAGTTGCTCACGGATGTCCTCGGGGTTGCTGGAATTGTCCAGAAAAACATCCCGCCTGGCAGCTGGCACACCCATGTTTTTCGCCAGGTGGTACCCGCAGGAATTAGTTGCTGTCATGCTGTCCACAAAATAAAGGCCATGCTGCTTGATGGCTTCCAGAAGGATTTTCATCTTTTCTTCATCAGTGGTGAAAAATGAACCCATATGATTATTTACACCTTCTACAGGCTCACCTATGGCTTCCAGGTTTTTTTTCAGCTGTTCTCTGATTTCCTCATCAGTCATTTCCATTTTCAGCAATCCCTGGTCATGGCAGACAGCAGGCAATTTAGCTTCCAGGGGTAGATGGAGAAGAAGTTCCTTGTTTTTTGCCTTTCTTAATCTCCGGGCACAGGCTTTTGTCTCGGAGGCAAAGGGAAGAACCGCTAAGGTGAGCGGTTGCTCCATCTCCGCCAGCTGATTTGCCAGATTCAGTGACCAGCCAATGTCATCAATAACAATTGCCAGGTATTTTTTCTCGTGAGGAAAAAGTTTATTTATCTTGCTAACTTTAGCCGGTGGTAAAGAAAAAGGTCTGAACGAAAATGGTTGCCTGATTATTCTTATGAGTTTCAGGCTCACAATCAGAATGCAGAGAACCAGAAAAAGAATCAAGGGCAGAGCCCAGGAAAGAACCTTTGCTGGTTTTTTGTTCTGGTTAGACATAGAAAGTTCTTTACCCGGGTTTCCAGAAAAATCCGGTTTTCTTAGCCTGGTTTCTGGGAGAGAACAAGATTTTTCAGCTCCTCCAGAGCCTTCTGGAACTGCAGGTCTTTTTCCTCGGTCGGGATTATGGCTTCATCTTCCGGTAGTTTTACTTCCACGTCAGGAGATATACCCTGTCCTTCAATGCAGACACCCCTGGGGGTGTAATAACGGGCAATTGTCAGTTTTAAGGCTGAACCATCACTCAACTGGATAAGGTTTTGCACAGAACCCTTGCCAAAAGTTTTCTGACCAACAGAGCGACAGCCTGTCAGATTATCGTGGAGAGCACCAAGCAAAATTTCAGAAGCACTGGCACTGCCACCATTGGTTAAAATCACCACCGGTTTGGTCCAGAGAGGTTTTTTCCGGCTATGGAAGACATTCTTGTCTTTACTTTCCCTGCCCTGGGTATAAACAATAAGTTTGCCCGGGGGAAGAAAAAGCTCGCTGGTTTCTATTGCTGAAGAAAGCAGTCCACCGGGATTATTACGCAAATCAAGGATTAGACCAGTCAGTTTCTTATCTTCAAATTCCACCAGGTGTCTGGCGAGGTCTTCTGCTGTTCTTTCCTGGAATTCGGTGAGGCGAATGTAACCAAACTCACCAAAGATTTTCGGTTTGACTGATTTTACCTTGATTGTATCTCTGGTAAGTGTCAGTTTAATAAGCCTGGGGGAACCCTCACGCATGATACTGATGGAAACCTGAGTACCTTTTTTCCCGCGCAATTTCCTGGCTGCTTCCATGGTGGAATATCCCTTGGTGGAAACACCATCTATTTCTATAATACGGTCGCCTGGTTTCACTCCTGCTCTCCAGGCCGGGGTATCTTCAATAGGGCTGACCACAGTGACAATGTTATCCTTCAGGGTAATCTCCATACCCACACCTTCAAATTCTCCCTGGGTTTCTATCTGCAACTCATTTCTTACCTCGGGTTCCAGAAAAGCACTGTAAGGGTCCAGAGAAAGCAGCATTCCCTTCAGAGCACCATAAATGAGTTTTTTATCATCAACAGGTTCCACATACTGTTTGCGGACAATCTCAATGGCATCCACAAACATGTCCAGTTGCTGATAAAGAAGTTCCTCGTTTTTTCTTCCCTGGGAGTTCCGGACATCACTGCCGAAAATAAAGGCCAGGATAAGAAAACCGATAACCCCTAATGTAATTCTGGCACGCAGCACATTAAGTTTTCTGTCTTCCATCTCTATACCTCCGCAGCAAATTTTCCACTATCTTCGGGTTGGCCTTGCCCCTGGTTTTTTTCATCACCTGACCCATAAGAAAGCCAATAGCTTTCTCTGTGCCCTGACAGAAATCACGGAAAGCTTTTTCATTTTCGGCAATAACTTGCTTTACAATAGACTGCAGAGTATCCTGGTCCTTTAACTGCGCCAGTTGTTTTTCCTCTACTACCTGCGCCGGTCGCTTCCCGGTAGCAAATGTCTCGCGCAAAACTTCCTTGGCTGCAGTCTGGGTAATTATACCATCATTTACCATTTTCACCAATTCCACAAGAAGTTCTGGACTAACCGGTTGCTCTTGAAGGGAACATTTTTTTTCCTTGAGAAGACTGGCAAGTTCACCCATAATCCAGTTGGCCAGGATTCTACCCTGTTGATATATCTTGACACAGTCTTCAAAATAATCTGCCACTTCCTTTTCCGCAGTGATTACTTCTGCCTCATAATCGGAAAGGGAATAATCCTGCATAAAACGAAGGCGTCTGGACTGGGGAAGTTCCACCATTTCACCAGCTATCGTATTCAGCACGCTGGTATCAAGAGTTAAAGGCACCAGGTCAGGTTCAGGAAAATAACGGTAATCGCAGGCTTCTTCTTTCCCGCGCATACCTTCAGTAATACCTAAGTTTTCATTCCAGAGTCTTGTTTCCTGGCAAACAGCTTCTCCTGTGGCAAGCTGGTCTGTCTGGCGGCTGGCTTCATAAGCAAGGGCTTTCCTGACAGATTTAAAGGAGTTGAGATTTTTCACTTCCACTTTGACACCAAAGGAATCCTGACCTTCCGCTCTTACTGAAATGTTGGCATCACATCGCAGAGAACCTTCCTCCATAGAACAGTCACTGACACCAAGATAACGGAGATTTTGTCTCAGTTTCTGAAGAAATTCTGCTGCCTCCTCTGGAGTACGGAGATCTGGTTCAGTAACAATCTCCATCAGGGGTATCCCGCTGCGGTTGAAATCAATTAAGGAGAAGGAAGAACCCTCCGGATGAAGGAGTTTACCAGCATCTTCCTCCAGATGGATACGTCTTATTCTTACCCGCCGGGTAGAAATATCAAGCCAGCCGCTGGTAGCCAGAGGTTCTTCGTACTGTGAAATCTGATAGTTTTTGGGTAAATCAGGGTAGAAATAACTTTTCCGGGCAAAACGACAGGTTCTGGCAATCTGGCAGTGAAATGCCAGGGCAGTTTTCAAAGCAAGCTGGACTGCTTTATAGTTAATCACCGGCAAAACCCCGGGCATACCAAGACAGACAGGGCAGACCTGGCTGTTGGGTGGAGCTCCAAAGTTTGTGCTACAACCACAAAACATTTTGGACATAGTCGCCATCTCTACGTGAACTTCTAACCCGATAACACTTTCCACCTTCATATAAATCTTCCTCAACTTTTGATGATAGAAGCTGTGAGAAAAGTTTTTTTCCTGCCGCCAGCAGGTAAGGTTAACTGCTGACCCCTTTTTATGGCTTCTGTCAGCTGCGGCAGACTGGAAAAAGGTTCTAAGGATACGGTATAGGTGCGGCCGTACCAGGGATAGTGAAAACTACCACCAGCGACCCGCCAGAACCAGAGATACCGGAAAACCTCCAGATCAAACTCCAGACGAAAACCCAGTTTCAGACGCTGATTAACAAGTTCATACACTCCTTCAGACAGATCTGTAAGAAAAATGTTATCCGCAACAGTCTCTTTTTCCGAAGGACAGATACTTATGTCTATCTTTTCCCCTTTTTTACCGGCAACCACAGGCCAGGAAAAAGTTCCTGGGGTAAGGTTAGTGACTGCTTTTCCATCACCAGCAGTAACAGTGACCGTTGCTTTTTTCAGTCTGATAAAACAATCAGAGGAAAGAAATGGTGAACCAAAAGCCGGGTGGTGTCCCCAGCAGAAATCCATATCTTCGCCAGCCAGGTTTAATACTTCCTCTTCTATAAAGAGGGAACTTTTTCCTCGCTTTAGGGAAAGAGTTTTCTCCAGGTGGAAAGGAGTCCTTACAGTGTCCACAGAAAAACAGATGGATAGTTTCTCTGCTGAATCTTCTTTGACAGAATAACGCCAGGGTAAAAGACACACTTCACCGTGGAGTCCCAATCTGGCACCCTTATACTCACAGGGAAGTCCTGCATTGGGAAAAATTTCCTGCCACCCACCAGGATAACAGTCAAGAAAACAACCGGTATCACTGGGTGCCAGATTGTTTCTCGGGGACTGGTAAAAAGGTATGGGACTGCGCCAGAGAAAGTTCACATCATCAGGTTTATAAAGAAATTCAATAATATCAGTCCCTTTATCCACCAGAATCTGTAAGCGGAGAAGGTCATTCTCCAGAAATAAGATACGGTAACCATTCCACCAGTACTCTGCCCAGCGGCAGCCATCAGGGCGTGTCAACATGCTTTTCTTCTCTGACCAGAAGGGAGCCAGAATTATGTCCGCCGAGATACCTGCGGATACCGGCAAAATGCTTAAGAAAATACTTGTTAGCCAGGGAACCTATCGTTACCTTTCTCTGCAGGGAACTGGCATGAATAAACTGATTGTTACCAATATAGATACCAACGTGATCAACCTGGTTACCCTGTCTGAAAAAAACCAAATCTCCGGGCTGGGCTTCCTCCAGGCTTACAGCTATTCCAGAGCGGAACTGTTCCTGGGAGGAGTTTGGCAGGTTCAGACCGACAGCACAATATACATTTCTGACAAGTCCAGAACAGTCTATACCCAGCCAGCTATCTCCACCCAGACGGTATGGTGTCTCCAGAAAACGTTTCGCTTCCTGCACCAGACGATCGTTTAAGGTTAACTGGTGGGGTTGGTCTTCTACTTCTGTTTCTGGACTCTGGCGGTCTTCAGATGGTGGGATAACGAGAATTTGATTTTTCCGCAAAGGTCCGTTTCCTAAAAGATTACTCTGTTTGAGGCTTTCCGCAGAGATACCAAATTGTTCTGCAATGGATTCCAGGGTATCTCCTTCTTTTACTCTGTAGTAAATCTTTTCCTGGACAGGCAGGATGGGTTTGGGTTCTACTTCTGGAAGAGTGAAGACTGGTGCAGTTTTAAGTTTCAGGCACTGTCCAGCCTTCAGAAAATTGGTTCTCAGGTTATTCAGCCGCTTTATTTCTGCTACTGGTATTCTTGTTTTCCTGCTGATAGCAGAAAGGCTGTCACCTTTTTTGACCGTGTAGCACGAAATACTGGTTAAACTGGCTACGCTGGTGCCGGTACCATATTTCTGTTTGTACGTTCTGTATGTTTTTTCCCTGCTGGAAAGAGCCAGGGATTTTTTCTGCACCAGAATTCTCTGTCCGCTTTTAATACTGGTGGAGGACAGGCCGTTTTGCTTCATCAAAGTAGAAAGCGGGACATTGTACTTTCTGGCAATACTGGAAAGTGTCTCCCCGGGCCTGACCCGGTGATAGTGAGAAACAATAGTTTCTGCGGAAAGACAAAAAGGCAAGGTCAGGAAAAGAACCATCTTTTTCCCTCTCATCATCTCCCCCTGTTTGATTCCCCGTCAACTATTTTACCGCGGGATTTTTTCCCGGACAAATTCATTCTGTTTTCTGTTTATCTTTTTCTATCTTCCGAGTTTCTGTCTCCAGGCAGAAAACCTCGCATATTTCTTTTTTCTTTTTTTCAAAATATTCATCCAGACGACCTTCCAGGCCTTCCATTGCTTCTATTTTTTTGATTCTTTCTTCCAGCTTTTCCTGTTCTTCCATGATGACCTGCAGAGCCCTGGCAAATGGGTCAGGCAGACGTCCGTGGTCCAGGTCAATCTTTGCTTCTCTTTTTTCACCCACGACCCTGCCTGGTACGCCCACTACAGTGGACCCTGGTGGCACTGGTTTAATTACCACCGAACCAGCTCCAATTCTGGAACCTTCACCGATTTCTATGGCACCAAGAACGATTGCCCCTGCCCCCACTACCACCTGGTTGTGCAGCGTGGGATGCCTCTTTTTCTTCTCCAGGGTGGTGCCGCCCAGGACAACACCCTGATAAACAAGCACATCGTCACCTATTTCTGCAGTCTCCCCGATAACCACACCCATTCCGTGGTCAATGAAAAACCTCCGGCCTATTCTTGCTCCGGGATGAATTTCTATCCCGGTAAAAAATCTTGTCAGATGAGAAATAATCCTGGCTAAAGTTTTTTCTCCGTGAATCCAGAGAAAATGAGCTATCCTGTGCATCCAGATGGCGTGAAGCCCCGGGTAGGAGGTGAGAACCTCAAAAATATTTCTGGCTGCCGGGTCCCTGGCAAATACTGTCTTGATATCTTCTTTGATTCTTGCCAGCATTTATTCCTCAGACGTAGGCGATGGGTTAAAGAGCCAGCAGTCCTGGTTGTTCCAGTAAGTTTTTCAGTCTGGAAAGGAAACGGCCGGCATACGCCCCATCAATGACACGGTGGTCCAGAGAAAGATTTATTTTCATCAGAAAGGCAACAGTTGTTCCGTGTTCTGTGGGCAGTATCTGGCGGTTAATAGCCCCTACTCCCATAATCGCTACTCCAGGCGGATTTATAATGGGATAAAAGTTTTCAATCTGATACATTCCCAGATTGGAAACGACGAATCTACACCCTTCTGTATGCTCCTTTTTTAACTGATTGTTACGAGCTAACTTAGTGAGAGAATCAATATCTGTAGAGATTTCCTGGAGAGATTTCTGGGCGCAGTTTCTGATAACCGGAACAACAAGACCATTTTCTACGGCCACAGCCAGACCGATGTTTATCTGGGGGTAAATGCGGATTTCATCATTCATTAAAGCAGCATCCAGGAGAGGGAATTCCTTAATCGCCCGGCTGCAGTAAAAGACAAGAAAATCTGTATAGCTGTAATGTTTCCCTTCTTTTTTCAGGAGTTCTTTCATTCTGACTATCTGGTCCATGAGAACACTAATCTGAACGTAGTAATGCGGGATAATACTCTTGCTTTGAGTCATTCTATCGGCTATGATTTTACGCATGGGTGTCCAGGATACGACCTGATAGGCAGAAGTTTCCTTTTCCTTCAGGTAGTCAGTTACATCCTTTTCTGTAATTCTTCCACCTGGACCACTACCTCTCACCAGTCTGATATCCACTCCTTTTTCCAGAGCCAGTTTTCTCGCCAGTGGACTTACAGGAATTCTTTCTTGCGCTGCAGAGGAAGTCACCTTTGCAGTGATTTGCGTTTCAGAAGGCTGAGGAGAAATTCTCTGCTCTTCTTTTTTCTCCGGACCCTGCTTTTCTACCAGGGCTTCATCCGGAGTGTCTGTAAGGTAACCGATGACAGAGGTCACAGGGATAGGTTGCTCACCAGGCTGGTAAAGGATGCGACGAAGATAGCCACTGTGGGTTGCTTCTACTTCAAAATTAGTCTTATCACTCATCACTTCAAAAAGAACCTCTCCCTTCTCTACCCTGTCGCCGACAGCCTTTCTCCATCCCACCAGATAACCTTCTTCCATTGTTTCACCCAGCTTGGGCATAATGATTTCATGAGTCATTGTAAAACCTCCTTTACTGCTGCACATATTCTTTCCGGGTCTGGAATGGCTAACTTTTCCAGAACAGGACTTTTGGGCATGGGCACGTCTGCTCCTGCTACTCTCTTCACAGGAGCGTCAAGCTGGTCAAAGGCGTGTTCCATAATGAGCATACCAATTTCGGCACCGGTGCCACCTGTTTTACAATCTTCTTCCACAATTACCACGTGGTGGGTTTTGCTGACAGAATCAACCATCGCCTTGATGTCCACGGGCAAAAGAGTCCGTAAGTCCAGTACTTCCACACTGATGCCTTCCTTCTCCAGAAGACTGGCTGCCTGCAAAGAAAAAAGAACCATCCGCGAATAAGTAATAATGGTAACGTCTGTACCCTGTTTTTTTATGTCAGCCTGGCCAATAGGTATGAGATACTCTTCCTCCGGAACTGGTCCCTTTGTGTTATAAAGCATTTTGTGCTCAATAAAGATTACCGGGTTATTCTCCCGGATAGAACTCTTCAGCAGACCTTTCGCGTCATAAGGTGTTGAAGGCATCACCACTTTCAATCCCGGGATATGGATAAGCCAGGATTCCAGACTCTGCGAATGATGAGCACCAAGTGTCCGTCCTGCTCCACCTTCAGTCCGGATAGTTAACGGTACGGTGCATTTGCCACCAAACATATATCTGATTTTGGCAGCCTGGTTGTTAATCTGTTCTAAAGCCAGGGGGATAAAATCAATGTACATGATTTCTACCACAGGTCGCATCCCTGTTAGGGCTGCTCCCAGTCCCACTCCTACAATAGCAGATTCTGAGATAGGTGTATCCTTTACTCTTTCCTCCCCGTATTTTTTCCATAAATCAGCAGTAACACCATAGGCACCACCGTAGATAGCTACATCTTCGCCGGCAACGAATACGGCCGGGTCTCTGGCAAGTTCCTCATCCAGGGCTTCGTTTAAAGCCTGTCGGTAGGTAATTTCTCTCATCTTTTCTCCCTGATTAGATTTCTTCAGGCATACAAATCAGTATAAAGTTCTTCTGGTTCAGGCCATGGGCTGTTGATAGCAAATTGCGTAGCTTCTTCAATGCTCTGTCTTACCTGTTCTTCCAGCTGGGCTACTTCCTGCTCTGTAGCCACACCCTGTTGTATTAATTTCCTGGAAAAGTTGATGATGGGGTCCCTTTCTTTCCAGAATTTTTCTTCCTCCCGGGTGCGATAAACACGGGGGTCGCTGCGGCTGTGTCCGTAGTAACGATATGTGCTGGCTACTACTAAACTCGGCTGGTGTTGGTTTCTGGCTTTTTCTACCCGGCGTCCTACGACTTCTCTTACCGCGAGAACATCCATACCATCCACGGATTCCGCAGGCATATCAAAAGCTAAAGCCTTTTTAGAGAGGTCTTCCACAGCAGAAGCGCGTTTGACGGAGACACTCATCCCGTAGAGGTTATTCTCGCACAGATATACCACCGGAAGTTTCCACAAAGCTGCAATATTAAGGGATTCATAAAAAATACCCTGATTGGTAGCACCGTCACCAAAGAAACAGATTACCACCTGGCTGGTTTTCCTCATTTTGATAGAAAGGCCTGCACCGGTGGCAATACCAATACTTCCACCAACAACACCGTTAGCACCAAGATTACCTTTGGCAACATCAGCCAGATGAAGGGAACCACCTTTTCCCTTGCAGACGCCAGTTTTTTTACCCAGTATTTCTGCCATCAATCCTTTCAGGTCACCATCTTTTGCTATGGCGTGGCCATGTCCCCGGTGGGTACTGGTAATATAGTCGTCCGGACGAAGGACCGAAATCGCGCCAACGGCTACTGCTTCCATACCAGCATAAAGGTGGGAACCCCCTTCCGCAATATTTTTAGCCAGCAGTTCCATAATTTTGTCTTCAAACTGTCTTATTTCCATCATCTGTTTTAAGAGTCGCAGACTCAGTTCCCTGTCTATTTCCATGTTCCTCCTCTATCTTCAGGGTACAACTACAACCTTTAATCCTTTCATAGATTCAGCTACCATGAGCGCCTGGTGTAACTGTTCTAATGGGAAACTGTGCGTAAGATAGGCTTGAGTGTTAATTTTCCCGCTGCCAATTAAATCCAGAGCCAGTTTATTGTCCCGGGGAGTGGAACCATGGGTTCCTACAATATAGAACTCCCCATAGTGAACAAGATTACTGTTTAAATTAATGAAGGGTTTCTCTTTCGGCAAACCACCGAAAAAATTCACCGAGCCTCTTCTGGCTACAAGCTCCACAGATTTTTCCTGAGCCTGGTGAGAGGTGGCGGCTACGATTACCCGTTCTGCTAACCGGCCGCCAGTCAATTCTTTGACCCGGGACAGAATATCCTGGTGGGAGGCATCAATGGTAAGCGCACCGGTAAAAGCAGCCATTGCCAGCCGCTCAGGAACGATATCAGCGAGTATTACTCTGGAGGCACCTGAACTTTTAGCCAGCTCAGCATGGAGACAACCTATCGGTCCTGCTCCTATGATGAGAACCGTATCGCCCAGGCTTACCTGACTGAGTCTCTGTCCGTTGATAACACAGGCAAGAGGTTCAGCTAAAGTCGCTTCCTGGAAGGAGACGTTCTCCGGGATAAGGTTGACACAGCCATTGGTGACAGCAGTAGCAGGAACCTTCATCAGTTCGGCAAATCCGCCATCATAGTGATACCCGATGGCTTTCAGGTTGTCGCACATTGTCTGCCATCCCTGCCGGCAATAATGACACTGACCGCAGGGGATAGCCGGGGCAACAGCAACCCTGTCTCCTGGTTGAAAATTACTTACTCCTGCACCACAGTCTACCACCACACCTGTGACTTCGTGGCCTGTAATTCTGGGAAAAACTATGTGCTTGTGACCGTGGTGAAAAACTTTAACATCAGTTCCGCAAACAGCGCAGGCTTTCACCTGGATGACAATTTCTCCGGGGCCAGCTTCAGGGTCAGGAACATCTTCCACAGTTAATTTTTCAATATCTTTCAGAATCCCGGCTTTCATTTTTATACACCTCGTAAGCCATTTTTATTCTTTCCCGGACCGGTCCAGAAGGTAACTGGCAGTGCTGGCTAAGGATATACTCTATCCCTCTATCCTGGAGCAGAGCCTGCAGTTTCACCGCCTGGCTATCGCCCTTTTCATTGTAACACAGACAGGCAGCAGCTACCAAACAGATTGCTTCTGGAAAGATACCATGTTTCAGACAGAGTTTTATGGCACCTACAATCCTTTCTGCAGGTCCCAGTTTCCTCAAAGGGTCTCTGCCAACGCGAACCACTGTATCCCCTAACAAACGATTCTGGAAACGATGAAAAAGGTCTGTAAAGTAGTTTTCTATTTCTTCCCCGGGAAAATGATGCTCTTCGGTAAGCGCCTGGCCTGCCTCTTTTTTAACCTGGCTGACAGTGCTTTTTATCTGCTTATCCTCCATTGCTTCCCAGATAAAAGTAAGGTTTTTTCTCCACCCCAGATAGGCAGCAGCAGCGTGGGTAAGGTTGTGACCGAAAAGTTTTAGTTCTTCATAGGGCAGAATTTTTTCAACTAAGTAGAAGGACTTAAGGGAAGGAATCTCACCCTTAAAAGATGGTCTGGAGACAGGCAGGATATTATAGGGTTCTACTGTCACCAGAAGGGGGTGAATTTTCTTTTTTTCTTCAGTTAAAGGAGCCACCATACGGCTCACCACTGTCTCTACTAATCCTACATTATTTTTCAGATAACCGTGAGCAAAAGCGGGAAGATTTTTCTGGATAATCTGATTTAAAAACTGGCCAGCGTGTAAAAGGTTTTCACAAATCACTATGTTCAGAAAGGAATCCGGTTGCTTCCGGGCTTTTTTACTGATTCCTTCAGCCAGTACAGGACCAAGCAAAGGCAGGTTAGATGCTCCTACAGCAGTAAAAACCAGTGAGACTTCCAGCAATTCCTGTACCACGGATTCTTTTTCCGAGAGTAATATTGCTTTGACGTTTCTAATTTCTTTTTCCTCTCTTTTCTCTCCGAGAATCCACAGCGGATAACTTTTTTCCTGATTGAGTCTGTGTACCAGTTGAGGCACAACATCAACGAAAACGAGAAAATAACCTTCGGCAGCACAAATGTCGCCAAGAAAACCACGCCCGATCTGGCCCGCACCAAATATTACTACCTTTTTCATCAACTACCCTTCTGTTTAAGAAGTTCCGTGAAAAGACGGACATCAGTTTCCAGCATATCAGGTTTTTCTTTCGGATAGATACCCACACAGACAGCATCAGTATCTCTTAAATTTCTCACCACAAAAGAAAAAGCTTCTACGGGGTCGTTTCTACCAGCAGCCATAACTTTATAATGAATGACCGGACGGGAAAGTTTTTTAATTTGCTCTGCCATGAGAAGCCGGTCCTCATCCCTGTATATCTCAAGGGCTGCTGGTCTGTGTTCAGCTGTCTGTAGCCGGCTTACCGGGTTGTAATAACTGCACATGTAAAAATCCACATCCAGATTCTCTTCTGCCCAGGAGAAAACCTGCACGTTATGCCCGGCTATTCCAGCAACCAGGCCTGCTTTTTTTATCATTTCTATAACCGGTGGAATCTGCTCTAATTTTTTGCTGGAGAAAAGATTATCCATTACTCCGCCATGGACATAACAGCCCTTTGCTCCACCAGTGATGGCATTTTCTACTGCCCGCTGGATACTGCCAAGCTCCGGACAGGTCTGAGCCAGCCACTGTAGCTTGCCACCTTCCTCCCAGTATTCCAGCAGAAGCCGCATGATATGGTGATCAGCTCTGGCAACTATAGTATTGATGCCCAGTCTCTCCGCCTGTTTCAGCACCTGTTTAATACGGGAAACAGTAAAGTATTTTTTCATTTCCAGATCCCTGGCACTACCCTGATGCGAGATGCCGCTGAAGGGGTTACTACCGAGGATGAATTTACTCACCTGGAGAGAAGCGATTTTTATCTCTGGAATTTCCATAGATGAAAAGTTTATCATCAAGTTTCTATTTTGTCATTCGTTCTGCCTGAGTTATAATAAGGAAGAATCCTTTCTGGGGCAGTGGCTCAACGGGAGAGCGTCCGCTTCGCATGCGGAAGGTTGCCGGTTCAAATCCGGTCTGCTCCATATATTACCTCTGAAGGTAGCAATGGGTCCACGATACTGTCTTATCACCAATGATGATGGATGGCATTCGCCAGGGTTATCTGTCCTGAAACAGGCAGTAAAACCTTTTATTCCTGTGGTTGTGGCTCCGGAAGGAGAACGCAGTGGCGTAGCTCATGCGATTAATCTGGTCAACCCGCTTAGAATAAGGAAGACCAGTACCCACAGTTATGAATATGTTTGTAGCGGGACCCCGGCTGACTGTGTAAAAATCGGGATTAAAGTAATAGTGAAGAAACGTCCCTGCCTGGTAATTTCCGGGATTAATATTGGGCCCAATTTAGGGATGGATGTTCTTTATTCCGGGACAGTGTCTGCAGCTATGGAAGGGGCTATCCTGGGATTTCCGGCGATGGCAATTTCCCTGGTCGGATATGAAAAGTTGTTCTGGGAAACAGCCAGAAAGGTTGTGCCAGTTCTTATCAGATTATGCCTTGGGGGTGATTTGCCCGCTGATACAGTACTTAACGTTAATATCCCCAATGTAGCACCGGAACAAATCCGCGGCTACAAAGTTACCAGACAGAGTCAATGCCGGTTTGAGGAAGATTACGAAGTAAGAAATGATCCCCGGGGATGTCCTTACTACTGGTTGAAAGGTAATTTTCTGAGGAAAAATGCGGAAAAGGGAACAGATGTGGGGGCTGTCCTTAACAACTATGTATCCATCTGTCCGCTCCATCTTGATTTGACTGCTTATGCCTTCAAGGCAAAACTGCACCGCAAACTACGCCGGCTCATTTGATTTACCTTCAGATGTAGGTTAAAATAAAGCAGGCTGGAAATTATTTTGAAGGGGTGGAAATGTCAGTTACTTACAGACCACATAACCTGAGGCGGAAAAGAAAAATCGGATTTCTTGCTCGGATGAGTACCAGGTGGGGGCGTAAAATCATCAACAGACGCCGCGCCAAAGGCCGCAAGGTTCTATCAGCGTGAAGAAAACAGTAATAAAACGTCTGACAGAGACTGGCCAATCTTTTTACTTCCCGAAGCTGGTAATCATCGGCAAGACCGGTCAAAATTTTACCAGGTTGGGTTTTGCAGGACTTGGCTGTCTCAGCTCAGCTGTAAAACGTAACCGGTGGAAAAGGGTAATCCGGCATTTCTGGTTCCAGCATAAAGTAGCAGGAGATTTTGTTTTTATTTTTAGAAAAATAGAAGGGCTTTCTGAGGAAGAACTAAGAAAATACTTAACCGTGGCAATATGCCAGCTTGCAGAAATAGGGTCCGGTAAGTCTAAAGAGTAATGACCATGAATCCTGAATATAGAGAAGGTTGCCAGAGCGTATTTACCTTTTTCCGGGCTGCGGAGAAGGTAGCATTAAATATCCTTATCGGAGTTCTGCGTCTTTATAAGCTTCTGGTTTCACCCTGGCTGGGTTACTGCTGCCGGTTCTATCCAAGCTGTTCCGAGTTTGCCTGTATTTGCCTGAAAAAATACGGACTGCCTAAAGGATTATATTTAAGCATCAAACGAATTTTGAGATGTCACCCCTGGAATCCTGGTGGGTATGACCCTGCTGGTGATTCAACAGCAATGAGGGAAGTATGAAGGACGAAGAAAGACTTTTACTGGCTTTTGTTCTCTCTCTCTTAATTATCTTTCTCTTTTCCAGGTTGTATCAGCCATCTCCACCAGCACGTGTAGCAACAGAAAAGCGGACAGAAGAAAAAGTTTCTCCCGCCGGAAGTCTGGCAGGAGCCAGGAAATCAACGGAACTTATCAATCTGGAAACAGGAATGGTCCGGATGGCCGTGGGAACTACCGGCGGAAAGATTGAGGAAATTTCCCTGAAACATTACCTGAGACCCGGGGAGCAATTTTTTACCATCGCCTCTGATTTTGGGGCTTTTCTTGATTATTCAGAAGTGCAGGCAGACACCTGGATTGCCACCCGGTACCAGGTCCGGGCAGAGGAAAGAGAAATACATCTTTCTGGTTTTCCTTTACCGGGTCTGGAAGTGGGGAAAAGTTTTCATCTTTCACCTTCCGGATATACCATAAAGGCAGAAGTAGCGTTGGTCAATCATGGAAAAGAAGAAATCAAATTAAAAAATTACCGCGTTCTGGGTGGTATTCTTAACCCGGCAGATAGAAGAGAGAAAACGGCCACCGCTGAGTTTAAAGCTGCCGGTCCAGCGGGAATTATCCGGAAGAATCTTGCAGGCAGGGTAGGAAACTATTCTGGTGAAGAAGCTTTCTGGCTTTCTCTCTGGTCGCACTACAGTTTATTTTTTCTCCACCCAGAGGAAAAAGCAGGCTGGTTTCTTTCTGACTTCGGCAGTAGTGTAGCCTTCGGACTGCTCTATCCTGAAGTGGTAATCCCCGCGCAGGGAAGAAAGGTTTTTCGTTTTTCCTTCTATGCCGGACCTTCTGACTACTTCATTCTTTCCCGGGAAGTTAAGGAACCGGTTCTGGGCAATGGTTTTTTTGCTGGTATGGGACGTTTCCTTTTTACGATTTTGCAGGCGATACATCGCGTTGTTGGCAACTGGGGCTGGGCGATTGTGATTTTGACCCTTCTGGTGAAGCTTGTCTTTTATCCGCTTACCAGAAGCAGCTTACAGTCTATGAAACAAATGCAGCATCTGCGTCCTTACCTGAAGGATTTGCAGACCAAGTATAAGGATAATCCCCAGCAGATGCAAAAGGAGATAATGAATCTTTACCGGGAGTATAAAATCAATCCTTTCAGCGGTTGCCTGCCGATGCTGATTCAATTTCCTATCTTTATTGGTCTTTTTGTGGCTTTACGGAACTCCATCTTTTTACGCGGGGCGCCATTTGCCCTCTGGATAAGAGACCTTTCCCAGCCTGACCAGTTATTTTCACTGGGCGGATTTTCAGTTAATCTTCTGCCGATAATAATGGCAGGTACTTCTTTCTGGCAGCAGAAACTCACTCCCCAGGAACCCACGCAGAAAAGTTTAACCTTTCTTATGCCGGTTATGTTTCTCTTTCTCTTTTACAATTTTTCTTCGGGTTTGTTACTTTACTGGGTAACGATGAATCTGGCTGGTCTGGCAGAACAGTACTTGATTTCCAGAGATACTGGCAAGTCGCGGAAGTAGTTTTTAAGAGGGAGGGAGAAATTTTTTCCTGATTTTCCTGGCAATAGTCTTAACCGAGATGTTGCGACTGGTGAGTAATTTTTTGAGCAGGTCTCTGGCAGCCATAATTTCAGCTTCCTTCCGGGAAGGACCTGCGCCGTTTCCGACATTCCTTTTACCTTCTATCCAGGCTCTGACAACAAAACGTGGCTGGTGGGGTAGACCGCTGCATTTCTTAATCTGGTAAGAAACCTCCTTGCGGTAGGCAGTCCGCACAACAGTGGCTACTAAGTTTTTGTAATCAACTAAAGGTTGCATCTTCTTGTTCATAATAAAACGGTCAATGAAACTGGTGGCCGCTTTTAATCCGGAATCAAGAAAAATAGCCCCAATCAACGCCTCCAGTACATCCGCAAGAAGAAAGGGGGATCCGGTAGAAATGGACAGAAATTTCTGCAGGTGTAATTTAGCAGCAACATTATAAAGAAAGTGACGATTTACATAACTGGCTTTAAGATTGCTGAGAAAGGATTCCCCTGCTTCAGGAAATTGACGAAAGATTTTCAGACCAACCACCAGGTCCAAAACTAAATCTCCAAGAAACTCAAGTCTTTCATAAGAAACTCCACTTCCAGAACCAGGAAGGGTCAGTGCCTGCTGAAGAAACTGGCTATTGGTGAACTGATACCCCAGTTTTTCCTGAAGCAACTTTAAGTCCGACAAAGAATAACTCCTGTTATGAAAAGCAAAACCAGCGCCAGAGGTAAAATACCATGCCTGAGGGCAAAAGTTTGACCAGCAACAAGCGGCACTCTACTCTTTAAGTAGCCTTTGACGAAAATTTTCTTCCCTTCTTTCTCCAGGGTACTGACTATGCCAGCACAGGGAGAAACTATGCCTGTAATTCCTGTGAGAGCTGATTGAATGAAGTAGCGACCAGTTTCTGCAGAACGCAGGAGGTTATGAGCAAAATGCTGGTAAGGTCCCTGTGATTGTCCGAACCAGGAATCATTGGTAAGTACAAAAAAGGCCTGGCTACCCTGGAGAGCAAACTTTCTGGAGATTTCCGGAAAAATATTCTCAAAACAAATCAAAACACTAATCTGCACGTTCTTCCCTTCTACTGGAAGGTTAAACACAGTAAATTCCTTTCCGTACTGCAGACGAGGTATGTATCCGGCGAAATGGTAGAAAATTTTTCTTATCACGGTATTTTTCGCACCGGGAAGAAATTCGCCGTAAGGAACAAGGTGGATCTTTTGATAAATTTGTACCTTTTCGCCTGTAAACAGATAGGCAGTATTGAACATATCCTTACCATTCTGGCTCAGGGAGCCAACAAGCAGACCACAGCTGTAACAGGAAGTTAATTCCTTCAGTTTCCTAACAAGGTCCACCCGCATATTAAGAAGGTCAGGATAAGAACTTTCCGGCCAGACAACCAGATCTACTTTTTCCTGTTGGAGAAGATTTTTTGTCGTCTGATAATGAGCCTGAAAAATTTCTTCCGGGGAAAAATTCTGCGCCGAGGAGATGTTTTCCTGGATAAGAAGAATCTTCAGCCAGCCGTTTATGTTTGTTTGTTTGCCGCCATAGTGGACTGCGGCAATTATGAAAAAAAGGAGTGGCACTGTAGCCAGCCAGGAATAAAGATAATGGCGACGCCAACCAAACGAGAATAAAAGGTTGAAAAAAACTACGATGCAGGAAAGACCGTAAACTGTGACATAAGCAGAAAGGGGTAGTAAGAAGCGGTTGCTATATTGAGAAAGACCAAGAACTAACCAGGGAAAACCGGTGAAAAGGCTGGATGCTATGATTTCCAGGAAAAACCAGGCACAGGCAGAAAGAACAATCAATCCCGATGCGGGTAAAATTTTCACCAGGAAGAAAAACAAAGCCCAGAAGAAAGAAAGGTATGCAGCCAGAAAAAGGTATATTGCTCCTGCTACTTTTGTCAACCAGAAAAGGGTAATGCTGTAAAAAACCAGGCCAATCAGCCAGCCGCGGAAAAACTCAGCACGAGGATGAGGAGAAGAAGTGAGAAAAGCGGGAACAAGGGCAAAGAAGGCAATCGGCCAGTAGTGCCACGGTGGGAAGGCAAAGGAGAGTAGCACTCCGGACAGGCAACCGAGAAAAATCCGATAAAAGAATGCACCCGGTTTCTTTTTATTTCTTCCGGGCATGCTTGCAGGTAACCGTAATAACCTTCAGGTGGTGTCTGGAAGCCTCTTTCTCTTCCATAAAACCTAAAGAAAGAATAATTATAGGATCTCCTACCTCAAAATACCTGGCAGCCGCACCATTAATGCATACTGTCCCGGAACCAGCACGGCCGGGTATAACATAGGTGAGAACCCTGGCACCGTTGTTTATGTTAAGGACATAAACCATCTCACCCGGGACAATCCCTGCCTTTTCTATATACGACCTGTCCAGGGTAATGCTACCCTCGTAGTAAAGGTTGCGCCGGGTAACCACTGCTCCCCGGATTTTGCTTTTACACATTAAGACCAGCATGAGAGAAAAACCTCCTTTTCAGCTGAAAACTATGTTGTCTATTAGTCTCACTTTACCAATTCTGATTGCTCCGGCAATCAAAACTCCGGATGCAACCTTT
Organism: uncultured bacterium; assembly: GCA_964645405.1. Classification (GTDB taxonomy): domain Bacteria; phylum Ratteibacteria; class UBA8468; order B48-G9; family DSTR01; genus JAMWDF01. The sequence goes on from CAZYCA010000015.1 coordinate 60,506, forward strand.
TTTACTGGTTGCAGGTTCCTGATACTTACTGCCTCCAGGTATTCCAGTTTTACTCCTGGGTGCCTGGAAACAAAATTACGGCCACTTTCTAACAGCTTTTTCGTGTCTTTGATTCCTTTTGATTTTACCATTTCTTCCATCATCTGTAAACACTGATAAAGCACAACCGCCACTTTTCTCTGTTCTCTGGAAAGATAGACATTTCTGGAACTTGCTGCCAGTCCATCAACTTGCCTGACAGTTGGACACCCCACAATTTTCACTGGAACATTCAAATCTTCTACCATTTTTTTTACTATTATCAGCTGCTGTGCGTCTTTCCACCCAAAATAAGCAAAATCAGGCTGCACTATGTTAAATAATTTCAGCACCACGGTACAGACTCCCCGGAAATGACCTGGTCTGAATTTACCTTCTAAAACCTCACTGAGATTGGAGACTTCCACTGTGGTGGCGGCATCCGGAAGGTACATTTCCTCCACTGAGGGAGTCAGTACTAAATCCACCTTCTCTTTTTTCAACAAACTCAGGTCCTTATTCAGCTGACGCGGGTAGGTAACAAAATCTTCTCCGGGACCAAACTGGGTGGGATTCACAAAAATACTCACCACGACATAATCACACTGGTCTTTCGCCTGTCTTACCAGGGACAGGTGCCCCTGGTGAAGAGCGCCCATTGTGGGTACAAACCCAATACTTTTACCTGCTTTTTTTGCCTGCTGCACATATTTTCTCACCACAGCAATTGTCTTAGCTACCTTCATTTTTGTTTCTCCTGCGGGAATAATTATTTTCTCCGGCAATTTCTTCTATTTTTTTTCCGGAAACAGGGTCCTTCCAGTGGGGAACGATCTCCAGAAGCGGGTTTACTACAAAGTTTCTTCTCCAGGCAGCCGGGTGGGGAATCTGAAGATTTTTTTTGTTCATCACCAGGTTTTCGTAGAAGAGAATATCAAGGTCAATAGTACGGGGCAGAAAAGGTTTGTGGTTTTTAGGCCGGCCAAGGCTGACTTCAATTGACTGGAGAAACTTAAGTAACTGGTCAGGCTGTAGTTTGGTTTTTGCCTGTAACACCCCATTAAGAAACTTCCCTCCGGTGACACCCTCTGCTGGTCTGCAGCTGACAAAACGCGAAATACGTTGTATCCGCAACTTATTTTGCAGAAGAAAAATAGCCCGGCGCAGGGTTTCCTTCCGACGACCGAGATTACTTCCCAGCCCAATTATTACCGTAAACATATTCAGTCCGACCCGAAGAAATCTTTTACCAGGCCATACGGTTGCCTGTAATACTTTCTCAGTCTGGGTGCAACGTTGCTGGTGGCAGCCAGAAAAATAGCCCAGGGGTCAGAAATCATTTCATCCTGGCGGAGAAATCCATCAAAGATTATTAAGATGCGCCAGTCCTTCCCCTGTAAAGACTGCTGCAAGGGAAAAAGAATTTCCGCATCAAGTCGCTCCAGTGCTTTTACCCAGGCAGGAAAATTTTTCTCTCCCGGCAGACTGAAGTCTAACCACCAGAATTCTTCCTTTTCCCCGGAAAGATTAATTCTGCCCTGAAGTTGCCAGCCAAGAAAAAGTGCCAGACCTCGCAGTCTCAGGCTTTCAGAAAAAAAATAGCAGTGCTGGTTTTCTTCCCCGAGTAGATATTGTTTTTCTTTTCCCTTACCCCAGAGCCAGAGAAGATTGGCAACTGGCTCACCAAGGTCCTGTCTGATGGTATTGACAGGGTGTTTTTCTAACACGTGGCTGGAAGCATTTACAAGGTTTACCAGTGGCCAGTAATTTTTACCCGGGGCAAGATACTGCTGGTATTGCTGACCCAGGAGGCATCCAGGTGGTATGATTTCCACCTCCGGCAGGTACTGCTGAAGAGTAATTACTTCTTCTTCCTGGAGGCAATACCAGGAAAAGCTGACCGGGGCATTTTCTGCTAAACTTTGTAACAGCAGTGATTTTTCCGCAATAGTCAGTCTTAAATCAGTGGCTACGATTCTTCCCTGATTATGAGTAAGAAATTTTGCCAGGAAAAGACTTCCCCCGGTCTTTACAGGCAAATCATATGTCAGACAGCGCAGATAACTTTCTCCCGGGAACAAGCAACCTGGTTTGCCCCAGAAAGAAAAATAGCCTTTCTCCGGGATGCTTCCCAGGTTTACTCTGCCCCAGAAGCCTTTAGTGGAAAGGAAATCCAGGTTGGGCTTGGGAGCAAACTGGTAGAGCGTTTTACCGTTGCTCTTGCGACGTAAAAGTTCGCCAAAACCACCTAATGTGATAAGTAAATTTCCCATCTGAGGTATCGCAGTCAGGATTCGTTTTTTTCTTCCAGGCAGGAAAAAAGAGTGTCAATATGCCTTAGAAAGTAATCTGTTTTAAAACAATCCTTCAGTTCCGAAGGAGAAAGTAAATTGCTAACTTCTGGAGTTCTGGCTAAAACGTCAATAAAATTTACCTTCTCGGCGAGAGACTGAAAAGCACATTTTTGTACAATTTCATAAGCCCTGGTTCTGGCAAGTCCCTTTTCCACCAGTCGTGTTAAGACCACCTGTGAGAAAATGAGCCCTCTGGTATGCTGAAGATTTCTTTCAATATTTTCGGGGAAAAGTTGAAGGCCGGCAAGGATTTTTGTCAGAAGCCTGACAATATAATCAACAAGAATAGTACTTTCCGGGAGAATCAATCTTTCTGCTGAAGAGTGGCTGATATCCCTTTCATGCCAGAGAGCAATATTGTCCAGACCAACAGAGGCATTCTTCTTGATAATCCGGGCAAGTCCACAGATTCTCTCAGTCAGAATGGGATTTCGTTTATGGGGCATAGCGGAAGAGCCTTTCTGTCCTTGCTGAAAAGGTTCCGCTGTTTCAGAAAGTTCTGTCTGTTGTAAAAGTCTCAGCTGCAATGCAATCCTTTCCATACAGCCGGCAATCAAAGCCAGTGTACAGAGAAAATTAGCCAGCCGGTCTCGTGGTAGAACCTGGGTGGAAAATTTCTCTGGAGAAAGTCCCAGTAGTTTACAGGCATACTGTTCCACTTCAGGTGGAACATTGGAATAGGTCCCCACAGCACCGGAAAGTTTGCCCACACTTATTTCTTCTATCGCCCTTTGCAGGCGGTTTTGATTTCTTTCCACTTCCAGGTACCAGCCTGCCAGTTTAAAACCAAAGGTAATAGGTTCTGCATGAACCCCGTGTGTGCGGCCAATCATGGGCAGATGCCTATATTTCCAGGCCTGGGTGCGCAAAACTTTTTTCAATTCCTTCAAATCAACCAGAATAATATTTCCAGCCTGCTTTAGCTGCAGTGCAGTGGCGGTATCAACAACATCTGAAGAGGTCAGACCGAAGTGGAAGAACCTTCCTTCTTTTCCTAAAGCGCTGCTCACCTGTTCGACAAAGGCAATCACGTCATGCTGGGTAGTCTTTTCAATTTCAGCAATACGACTGGGGTCAGTTCGCGCCTGATTTTTGATTGTTTGCAGCACTTCTTGCGGTATGACCCCAATTTTGCTCCACCCCTCCAGAGCCGCCAGCTCCACTGCCAGCCACAGACGATATTTATTCTCCTCACTCCAGATAGCTGCCATTTCCGGACGGCTGTAACGTGGAATCATGTTTTCCTCGCGTTTATTTCACCAGCTGAAAAATCCCCGTAATATAAGGTACATCAAAAAGAGAAAAAAAACAATCAGACTGAAGTAGGCAAAACCTTTTACCAGTTTACTCACCAGCAGAAGAGAAAACGCAACACCTGAAACAAGCAGTATGCCAATTATAAGTTGTCTTTTTTGCTGCAGCAAGTCATTTTTCACAGACATAATTGCGGTTTTGGGATGATGACAGGTACAGCAGTACTGTGTCTGTCCGCTGTTTTTGCTCCCGCACTCCGGGCAGTACCATAAATTTCCCGTTTGAATTTGATGCTCGCGCCGGGCAACCTTAACTTTCTGGGCTAACCAGGGGACCGGGTCAAGCTGGTAGGCTTTCTGGTAAAAGTGTAAGGCTTTTTCATAATCAGCATTCCGGAAGTAAACATTTCCGAGTTCTGCGTAAGCAGTGGCATCTTCTGGATTCAGGGCAATTTTTGTCTGCAGATGCTGTATTTGGCGGGAAACTTCCTCAGCATCCTGAACTTTTTCCTGGTATGTCTGCCAGAGCATAAGTACCAGATACCCGGCAGGAACCAGAAAAATAGAAAAAACAGCAATCCTTGTTACAATGAGAGTCAGTGCTACCACTGCCAGAAAACTGAGAAGAGCCAGCTGGATTCCAGATAACTGTTTTTCGGTAGCTTTATCTAAAATGAGAAAGTAGCATTCCACTGCCAGAATAACCAGAGAAAAACCTAACATAACACCGTTAAAAAATCCTTCTCCCCAGTTAATCATGGTTTAACCCTGACAGCCAAACTATCCTCATGTAAACCCTTTCCTGCAATTTCTCCAACTGCCAATCAAGATCACTGTACCCGGGCGCCTCTGAATTCCGGTTCAGGTTTCAATCTTTCCGGATTCCATTTCTTCGCGCTTTAATCGCCTGCACGTGTTCTATGTGGCTTCGAACTGTTTCAGTGGAAGTCTGCGCCTTCACTTCGTTAAACTTTCTTATAATTGTCTGGACCTCATCAGGACTGAAAATTTTCTCTGTTTTAGACTTAATATACCTTGCACAAGATCCAACACCAGTAAAAACATTTTCTGGAATTCTGGTCTTAAAGGTGGCATCGCCTAAAAAAAGAACTACAGAGTGGATCTTTTGTTTGTCTAAATTAAGAAAAGAGCTGATGGCCTCAACATGCTTGTAATTCTGGCGCAACGGGTTCTGAAACCTGGTTGTGTATCCGTATATCTTTTGAGTCCAGCAGGCATCCGTTTGAGAACCGAAGATCCATCCTTTCATGTTTTTAGTCTCAACAACAAATATCCCATACGGAGAAACTATGATATGGTCTATCTGAGTTGTGCCGTCGCCTCTTTTCAGAATGACATCGTTCAGGACGTGGTATTCTGTTTGCTCAAGGAACCTGGTGAAGAAAAACGTGCCTGTTTTCTCGCCGGCTTTGCCTTTGAAGTAAGGGGTCTTCAAAATTCTAATGATAATACCAATTCCTATAAGAACTGCCAGCAGTCCCCACATAACCTCCTCCTGTCTGTGTTTTAGTGAAGGCTCGGTTTTGTCGTACTAATTTTTTTTCGGGGAATTTCTGTTTCCTGAATTATCTTCTTTCCGCGGTGGAAAATACGGTCTTCCCTGGTGAGATAGTTCATTATGCGGTTCCTCCAACGTTTTTTCTTCACTGCGGATGAGAAATGCTGGTTGGGTCATTTTCTTCCTTTGTAAGCCGGGCTGGGAGAACCTTTCACTGGCGGCGTCTTCTGGACCATGGTTGAGTATTCAAGACGTCCTGTTTCCGCAGCCAGGCCCGGCGGGCTACCGCTACACCTAACTCCATATAGGAAAGCATGGCTGCGCTGTGGCTGTCAGTCCCGATTGCCAGAGGGATTCCTGAAAGGCAGGCCTGACGGGCGTTGGTATCGTCCAGATCCAGCCTGTCATAGTAGGCGTTGATTTCCAGAGCCACCTGTTTCCGGGCAGCACGTTCCATTACCTTTGGTAAATCAACCTCGTAACCTGATCTTCTGGTAAGGAGTCGTCCGGTTGGGTGAGCAATAATATCCACCAGAGGATGGTCTATGGCTTTCAAAATTCTTTCTGTCACATTTCTGGTAAAGCCCTGGTGAATGGCAGCGATGACTACATCCAGTTGAGTAAGTAAACTGTCCGGGTAATCCAGACGGCCATCAGAAAGAATATCCACTTCTGCCGCTTTCAATAGCTTCACATCAGGGAATTCTTCCTGGATTTTTTCTATTTCTTCCATTTTTCTTTTTAGGCGGTCAGCACTTAACCCTCCAGCATATTTGGCAGAAATAGAGTGGTCAGCAATAGCCAGCCAGCGATAGCCCCTTTCCCGGGCAGCCTTTGCCAGCGTCCGGATGTCATCAAGGCCATCGGAGTAATTGGAATGAACATGGAAATCGCCTAAAATGTCTGTTTGCTCTATCAGTTCTGGTAATTGATTCTTGAAAGCAGCCTCAATCTCGCCTCTGTCTTCCCTTAATTCCGGTGGAATAAAGGGTAGATTCAGCGTCTGGTAAACTTCTTCTTCCGTTTTCCCGGCCAGCCTTCTTTGACCCCGGAAGACACCGTATTCGTTAATCTTCAAACCAGAATTAGCTGCTATGGCACGCAGTTTGACGTTATGGGCTTTTGAACCGGTAAAGTACTGCAGGGCTGCGCCATAAGATATCTCCGCTACCACACGCAGGTCAACCTGTAAGCCATCCGGTGCCATTGTCACTGATGCTTTTGTCTCACCTTCAGCCAGAACTTCCTGAACATCAGGCAGGCTAACGAATTTTTTTATGAGAAAGGAGCTGTCCCGGCTGGTAGCAAGAATGTCAATATCGCCAATGGTTTCTTTACACCGGCGGAGGGAGCCAGCCGGGGAGATATGAGTAGCATACTCCTTTAAGTTTTCCACTATTTTCCGGACCAGAGGATAGGCTAATCCCAGGGGAATTCTTTTCTGCCCCTGAAGGAAAATTTGTAGCCCTTTTTTCAGTTGTTCCACTTTTTTTGGTCCTAACCCGGGTAGTTGCGCTAATCTTCCCAGCTTTAGTTCTCTTTCCAGATCTTCAATGGAGTTCACCTGAAGTTTTTCGTGAACTAAAGCTACTGTTCTGGGTCCCATTCCTGGTATCTGGAGCAGGTTTAAAAGGTTCAGGGAAAGTCCGGAGAGGGCTTCTTCGTATTTTCTCATACGGCCTGTTTTTAAGTATTCCTCAATTTTTTCTGCCATGCCCTGGCCGATACCCGGAATCTGCTTTAACCGGCCGGTCTGCCACAGCGTTTCTACATCTTCAGAAAGTTCTGACAGAACCCTGGCTGCCTGTCGGTAGGCATTTACCCGGAAAGGGTTTTCACCTTTTATCTCTAAAGCATCAGCTATTTTCTCAAAAAGACTGGCAATCTCTGCGTTCTTGTTCATGTTAAAGGATGTCCCACCGGGCAAAGGTAAAGGATATCCTGCTGCAACCCCAAACAATTTTTTACTCTGGCATCATCAAAGGCTCCTACCATTACTGTTGCCAGATGCAGACTTACACAGGCAAGATGAATATTCTGTCCGCAATGGCCAGCTTCCATATAGATATACCTGTAGCCGCGTTCTCCGTAACGGCTGGTAGTACGTGGCGCTGTGGCAGCTATAACAATGGTTACAGGTGCCTCGCGGAGCATTTTTTGATTGTAAGAACTTTCAGCCAGCTGTTTTCTCCAATCACCGGGTTTAATTTGTGTGAGAGAATGTGTCTGCCAGTGGTAGGAATAAAGACCTGATGCTAAACCGGTAACATTTCCTGCCACCAGGTAGATATCCAGAGGATACGTGGCACCAGCGGAAGGTGCCGTCCGGCCGCCCCAGTCAGCAGTCTTCCCATCACAGCACCAGAGCAAGTCACTTATCTCATTCAGGTCCAGTGGTTTCAGACTGTAGTTTCTTATTGAACGGCGTTGCCTGAGAAGCTCTGTCAGGTGGTATTTCTCCATCTGGCGAGGAAGAGGCAATTTTAATGTGGACATGGAACCCCCCTGTCTTGGTACTGGTATATTGTGCCACAGGAAAAAAGTAGAAACAAATATAGCGGATTAAAACTTCAGTTACTCATTAAAAGACGGAGTGTAAATGCTGGGTCTTCTTCCTTCAGGTAGTCTGCTAACTGGAGAAGGTCGTCGTCTGAAGGTAGCAGGGTTTTTCCCTGGACGTAACTGCTGCTTTTAGGGCTAAATGGAAACCGCACACCAGTCCAGGAAAGAAAGCTTACTGTTGTTATCATCATAATCAGAAAACAGGCAGAAAGGCATATCACCAGTTTTCTTCTTCTCCCGGCTACCGGGACTTTCTGGAAAATAGCAAGTTCCCGGGACCAGAAATTGGAAGAAAAACCAGGTGCGGTTATCATTTCACAGAGAGAAATCGTCTGTTTTAAGTCACGCCATAACTGCTGACAGTTGCTACAGTGCTGAAGGTGTTCCTGCACAGCGGCAGGAACTGCTGTCCGCTCTGTTACATTTTCCAGAATAACCTTCTCTATCTCCTTACATTTCATTCTTAATCACCCCTTTCTCTTTTAGCCCTTTCCGGAGTTTTAAAACAGTCTGGAAAAAAGTAGCCTTCACCGTTCCCACCCGTGAGCGGGTAATACGGGCAATTTCTGCATAAGGGAGCTCTTCGTAAAGACGAAGAATAAAGATTGTTTTCTGTTTTGGTGTCAGTTTTTCCATTTCTTCTTTCACCTGGTTAACCAGTTTCTCCTGTCTCAGATTCCATTCACCATTGAAATTATCACTTTTTATCTGGTAACTATCAGCATTTTCTATTCTTCTCTCCCGGTTTCTTTTCCGCAGCTGGTCGTAACAGAGATTCATTGTTATCCGGTAAAGCCAGGTAGAAACCTTAGACCGGGACCGAAACTTTTCCCAGCTTCTGAAAGCCCGCAGAAAACATTCCTGCACAACATCCAGTGCATCGCTCTGATTCTGCAGCATTCTGAAAGCAACCCCGAAAAGTTTAGGTGCCAGCTGTCTGTAGTAAACATCAAACTCCGGATTCTTTCTGTTATTTTTGACAGAATCCATTGCTTTTCCGTTTAGTCTATGATAACATTTATTACAGACACCGATAAGACGGAAAACAAAAAGATAAAAGGAGAAGCAATGGCCAAACGCAAAAAGACCGTACTCAAGAGACAGCGTCAGATTGCCAGAAGGAGTCTTTTGAACAAGAGTGTCCGTTCCAAATTGAAGACCCTGGCTAAAAAAGTCCGGCTTGCAGCGAGAGACCACGACCCGGAAGTAAAAAAATATCTCTCCGTTGCTTCGTCGGAACTTGATAAAGCTGCTGCCCGGGGTATCATCCACTCCCGGACCGCCAGAAGAAAAAGGAGTAGACTGCAGCACTGGGTCAATAAGCTGAGCAGTCAGACCAGCAAGTAAACGAGGAAAAGTTCCAGTCCAGCTTCAGGAGTGAGCCTGCCTGTTTTTAGTGCCAGGTCCAGGTAGTGCAGACGAAAGAAAAATTCGCGCAGGTAAGACAAATCTTTTTTTTCCCTTAAAATTCTTTTTCTTAAATGGAGTTCCATAGCGGAAAAAAGGAGTGGAAAATTCTGCTCTTTTTTCTCCAGCGTCTCCCGGAAGAGTTTCAAAGCTTCACTGACTGTCAGCCGGTGATTGGAGTAAACAGCAGAAAATAAAGAACTTATCTCCTGCTTTTGTGTTGTCCCGGAAACAGGCATCCCGCGAGGTAGTGTTATGCTTGCTCTGGTCCCTGTCAGAATGAGAAGAACATGCTGATATGGATGTGCCAGATACTCTAAAAGGGGAACCCAGTCGTTTTTGGAAATGGCTTCTATGTTTTTAACCATAACCAGCTTCTTTTCTGAGGATACTGGCAGGAAATCAAGCTGGGATAATATCTCGCTTACAGGTGTTGTGTCAGCATAAAGGACAACCCGGTCTAATTGTGAGATAGCATAACGTTCACAGATCTGGCGGACCAGTTCTTCTGCCTGTTGAGTATCTCCTAAGATAATACGGCAGTTTTCAGGGTGCATGTTTGTCCTGTCTGGAAAGAAGCAAAAAAATAATTCTGTTGGACAGGCGTCGGGCAAGTTCAGATAGAACTGGTTCTTCCAGATATCCTCTGGAAAGAGGGTAAGAGAGTTTTTCCTGAATCTGGTGGGAAGTTTTCTGACCGGACTGCTCAATTTCTACCTGCAATAATACCTGCCTAGCACCGATGAGAATGTTCTGCGTTTCCTCCACGGAGAAGAAAAGAGGCTGGCGGGAGGATTCAGCCAGCCGCAGGCTAACAATCATATCTGCTTGCCCGGCAGAGTCAACAAGTTTTAAACACGGGCTGTCAAGTACGCGCTGTTTGAAGCTGGAAGCGAGAAAAAGGTCCAGTCCAGGCTGCCTGGTGAAGTTTTCCACAGTTTTCAGATAAACCTTCTTCTGCTGGGCTGGAGTGACTAATGAGTACCCGCAACCAGCAAGCAAAAGACTAACGGCCAGAAGAAAGCTTTTTCCTGGCCATTTCCGCATAGGAAGATTCAGGGAATTCCTGGCAAAGTTTTTCATAAAGAATTCTGGCAGCTTTCTGCCTGCCGCTTCGCTGGTAAAATAAGGCTGTGGTAAACAATTTTTTTGCTTCTTTTTCCTCAGTCATTTTCTTGAGGCGCTGAGCCTTTTCCGCCAGATTCTTATCCGGGGAACTACTAAGAAATTCTTCAATTTCAGTCTTCACCCTCTGGCAGGGCTGTCGGTCAGTTGAGACTTCCGGAATAGACAGGTATTGCACTTCTATGATTTGATACCTTGCCTGGAGAGCAGCCCTGGTACCGGGAAAATCCCGCATGAGTTTGTCCAGTGTTTCCTGTGCTTTATCCAGCTGGCCAATCTCAGTATAGAATGTAGCCAGCTGGTAGCACCTTTCAGCCATTTCTTCCCCGAAAGGGTTATTGGCGATGACCTGCTCCATTTTTCTTGCAGAGTTGTCCCTGCCTCTCAATACCTGCAAAAAGCGGTTGGTTTTTGCCTTCAAAGTCTCTTCCGCTAAAGCTGTTTGCCTCTTTAAAGCCACGGCTACTAAGTCAGAATCCGGGTATTCAGTAATCAGTTTCTGATAGTGCTGAAATTCCTTTTCTTTATCTCCAGAAGCAGCATAAATTTCAGCCAGGGCTAAGTGGGAAGCAGCAGCGTATTCTGAACGGGGAAAATGCTTTAATACCTTGTGGTATTCACGAATCGCCTGTTCCGTGCGGCCGGCCTTGCGGGCAGTCTCCGCCACCTGAAACTGCTCTCTGGCAGTACCGGCAACAGCAAACTTGGGATTAATCCAGCGCCTGGTCTGTGGTGTCCATTCCCAGTAAGCAAACGAAAGGCTGTGGTACAAAATTAAACTGCCGCCCAGGAGCGCTAATATTTTTCTTGGCATATCTCTATTTTCTCCGAAAATTCAACCTGTGTCAATCCGTCGGGGGAAAGGAAACTTTTTCCATTTCCAGATAGTTTGCACCTGCCTGAACATCCACCCTGACAGGAACAGAAAGAGGAAGAGCTTTTTCCATAATTCTGCAAATAGCCGGGACATGTTTTTCTTCATCGGGGAATATTTCAAAAAGAAGTTCGTCATGAATTTGCAGTACCAGCCTGCTCTTTAATCCTTGTTGCTGAAAGTAAGAGTAGGACTGGTTCATAGCAATTTTTATCAGATCGGCTGCTGTTCCCTGGATTGGGGTATTGATGGCTGCACGTTTAGCAAATTCCTGTCTGTTTTTATCACTGCTGGTAATTTCCGGGAGGCTACGGCGCCGGCCTAAAATAGTAGTGACATATCCCTGTTTTCTGGCAAGATTTACGGTTCTGTCAATATATTCTTTCACTCCCCGGAAAGTTTTAAAGTATTTGTCAATAAAAAGCTGGGCTTCCTCTGCTGGTATGTTCAGCTGCCGGGAAAGGCCAAACGCACTCATCCCGTAAATAATGCCGAAGTTGATGGTTTTGGCCAGCCTCCTTAAATCCGTCTGCTCACGAATGTTTTCCGGACTGAAAAGGGATTCAGTGGAAAAAAGATATTGCGCTGTTTCCTGGTGGATATCCCGGTTTTTCCAGAAGGCTTCCACTAAAACCGGGTCCTGGCAATAGTGCGCGAGAATGCGCAATTCTATCTGGTTGTAGTCAAAAGAGAAAAACCTCGCAGGAACCTGAGCGCAGAAAGCTTTCCGAATGAGACTACCCTGGGGTGTTCTGATGGGAATGTTTTGCAGATTGGGCTGGCTACAGCTGAGCCGACCGGTGGCTGTTGCCATCTGATTGAACCGCGGATGTATACGCCCGGTTTTGGGGTTGATTGCTTCCCTGAGACCTTCCACATAGGTGGATTTCAGCTTATATAACTCTCTGTACTCCAGGATAAGAGCGGGAAGAATATGCTGTGTTCTCAGCTCCTGGAGAACTTCTATGTCTGTGGAATAAGCATTCTTGGTCTTCCTTTTAGGAGGAAGTCCCAGTCTTTCAAAAAGAATATGTGCCAGTTGCTGAGGGGAATTAATGTTGAATATCTCCCCGGCTGCCTGATATATTTTCTGTTCCAGATCTTTTAAGGAGGAAAGCATTTGCTGGTTCAACTGAGAAAGATACTCAGCATTAACTCCTATACCGGACCTCTCCATCCAGAGTAAAACCTGCACCAGAGGCATTTCCACCTCAAAAAAAAGTTTTTCCAGCCCCTGCTCTTTTAGAAGCTGTTGGTAAGCCCGCTTCAGGGCAAAGTAATTTTCGCCGGAAATAACCTTGCCGGTTAGGTACTGTGCCAGGGCCAGGTCAAACTCTAACCCTGCCATCTTTATACCAAAAGCAGCAAGCTGCAGGGCTTTTTCTTTCAAATTGTAACCGCATTTACCGATTTTGGGGTCGCTTAACTTAGCAGCAAATTCTCCGGTGTTTTTCAGAATCTTCTGAAAGGAAACGACCGTACCATCAGAAAAAGCAAGCTGGTCCCCCGGGGAGAAAAGTTCATCATTTTCAGCGAACATAGTTTTCACATGGCTGGCAAGTTTCTTAAGTTCCAGTTGATGGCATAAATGAAAAAGGGCTGCTAAATCGACGCTACGTAGTTTCAAATCCTCAAGAGAAACGTTCAATGGTAAATTCTTTTTTAAACAGACCAGTTTCTTGCTTAAAATTGCTTGCTGGTAACCATGTTCTAATTTTTCCCTTAGAGAAGAAGAATCTATCCTTTCCAGATGCTGATAAAGTTCCTCTAAGGAAGAAAACTGTTGTAAAAGTTTCAGGGCTGTTTTCTCTCCTACGCCTTTGACACCAGGGATATGGTCAGAGGCATCACCGGCAAGAGAAAGAAAATCAGTTACCTGTTCAGGCGAAAGTCCCCAGTGTTGCTTTAGCCACACAATATCTCTTTTTTCGCCATCGGTGGGGTTGATAACAGTCACCTGGCTGGAAAGTAGTTGTAAAGCATCTTTATCACCGCTGATAATCAGTACCTTATGGCCAGCACCCGTCATCCGGTCACAGATAGTGGCAATAATGTCATCAGCCTCATAATCTTCCATTTCAAAAAGGTTCAAACCAAGGTATCTGGCAAGGTCTTTAATTAATGGTATCTGAAGAGAAAGTTCTTCCGGCATGGAAGGTCGCTGAACTTTATAATCGGTAAAGATTCTGGTACGGAAGGTTTCTCGTTTAACATCAAAGGCTACTGCCATGAAACCTGGTTGATAAACTTTAAAAATTTTTAAGATAGACGTGGCAAACCCGTAAATGGCATTTACAGGCTGACCGGAAGAAGTTGTCAGTTTCGGGAGGGCATAGAAACTGCGATAGGCTAAGGAGGTACCATCAAGGAGAAAAATTTCTTCCATTTCCAACCTATGACACTTTTCCCGGATGAACAGCAGCAGCCTTTTTCAAAATGGTAAGTTCCAGTTCTGCATTGAGCAAAAAAGGTTTTTCCCGGTGTCGTTTCATCTGGAAACTCGGTAGATAAATAAAGCCCCTGGCTTCTACTTCCTTTAGAAACTGACAGAGTTTTTCCAGGGTGATTTCTTCCATACTAACACGTAATCTTTCCACGGTGGCTTCCTGACGGGAGAGTTGCGGCAGAGGTTTTACCTCCCTGACGTTTCCTTTCAAATCAAGGGCATCTGTTAAATTACCAATGAAACCAATCAGGGAAAAACTGTTGTCCACATATCTTAAGCTGGAGTTCTCTTTCTGACCAGGACGTTGCTGGTATTGCTGGCAGAGATTCTCCAAAAGCTTTAAATCCCGGTTTTTGCGGATTACTGTTTCCTGAAGGGAGCGGAGTTGCCGGCGTCCGGGGAGAAAAATAAACTGATAAAAAAATATTAAAATGGCGAAACCAGAGAGAATGAAAATTTGTCTTCCAGTAAGTTTCATGACAGTTTAATTGTTAGATTGAAGCTAACTTTCTTGTCTTTATCAAAAGAGATGTCCCCGACGGTAACGGAAGCAAAATCCGGTGAGCGCTGTAATGCTCCCTTTAATTTCTCCAGCTGGATAAGATTTTCTACCCGGCCAGAAATAAAAAGCGAAGAACCACCGCTAAGAATGAAATGTGTCACCTCCAGACTGGAGACAAGGGAATCAGGAATAGCACCCACAAAAGAATCCATAACCTTCAGTACAGATACTGGACGGGGTAAATCAGAAAAAGATTGCTGCTCCTGTCTCAATTTCTCTTTCATCTGTACGACCGGGTCAACAATTTTTTTCACCTCCGGACAGACAGCAATAAATATCTGGTTCATCTTCTGGTTGAGCTGTTCTACGTTTTTCCTCAGTTGTGGGATCTTAAAATAGGGAGCTGTCATACCAAGTAAAAGAAGCAGAAAAATGGCTGCCCCGGCCAGAGAAGAGGAAAGTGGAACTGCCTGGGTCTTTGCCAGTTCCTTCAGCTCCAGGGAAGGTAAGTCAGAAGGATGGAAAAACGGGGCAAAAATAATCCAGTGGTCATGATGTAAATATGCCTGTAATTGCGGTAACTGAAGTCTTGTTTCTCCCAGGCCAAAAACAGAATCTTTTCCCCCTGGTCCCACCCAGAAAACAGGAAGTTGTTTCTGATTCTGAAGAGTTCTGACAAAGTCCTTTCTTTCTTCGTCTTCGGTTACCTGAAAGGAAAAAGAATTGGACAACTGCCCGGAAATCACAAGATTTGCCAGCAGATACGGTTTGCTCACCATAATCACCCAGCAATCAGGCACAGGCAGGTAAGGTCTCAATATATGGTGAACAAGTAAAGAATCCACGGTGAGGGAAAGTCTCAGGCGGAAGCGCTGCTTTAACTGCAGCCAGGGTTGAAAATGGACACGTTCCACAGAAAGCACCAGGATTTCACAAAAGCTCCGGGAACGGTGGAGATAGAACCACTGATGAAGGTAGTTTTCCGGCAAGCGGGGAAGTAAATCTTCCAATTCTGCTCTTAATGCCAGGTTGATAGCCGCCGGCTGAGAAAAAGGAAATTTTATAACCCGCAAAGAAACGAGTGGCCGGGAAAGGATTAAACTAACCTTGCAGGGTCCAATCTTCTCCAGCTGTTGCTCTATTTCGGGAAGAGTAACGTTTCTAACCTTATCTGGTGTCTCCGCCAGCAAAATTTCCCGGCCAAAGATGTAGCAACTTATTGTTCTTTTCATAGTACTTCCACACCCCGGATACTCACCTCCTCACCCCTGGTGAGGAAAAAACGTCTTTTCCGGGTAAAACCGGTTGTCGTTTTTACTTCTACCACAACAGAAAAACAGGAGCTACGATAACTAATCAAGCTGCGATTGGCGAGAAAAACTTCCCTGTTCACCTTCATCAGATAAGCGTCCTCCAGCGGGCCGCTTTGCCGCTGAGCCAGAATCTCGTTAAGTTCCATTTCTGAAAAACCCAGTGCCTTAAGAATCGGTGGAGCACAAGTATTAACATTTATTTTACTATCAGAGGTAAGAGTTACCAAATCCAGCAATGCAGTTGTTTCCTCGTTTCCCTTCAGCACCTGTTCGGTGAATCCTTTTATCAGGGACAGTTCCTTCAGAGAAAGAAGACTTCGGTTAGAGCAGCGATAGGGATGTTCCAGGTTCTGGTAATAATTACTCTCCGCCCCAAAAACTCTGGGCATTTCATCTTCATCTATCCAGTCCAGGAGACAATCCAGAAGGTCATGACTTAATCCCAGAACAAGGAAAAGTCTTTCTGTTACTTCCTTCAGTCTGGTGTTGACCTTGCCTTCAGGCTGCAGGATACCGTTTAAGTTTATTTTGCCGTTTTCATCCTGAAACCTGAGTTTAATTTCTCCTGCCCTGGTCTGAAAAACTCTTTCCCGGTTCCACTCCTCCCCCAGCCAGTCATAACTGTTCTTATCTGCCTTTAAGACCTCAACGGCTACCGCACCCCCACTTTTTGCCAGAAATTCTGCCTGAATCTTATCCAGCTGGTTCCGTAAAAAAACCAGATGCTGCTGGCATCTGCGGTGAAACTCCAGAGTAAGGATTATTAAGGCCAGGACAAACCCCAGAGTAAAAATAAGAGCAATCCCATCCTTATGATTTTTCATGGTAAAGCTTAACAGGTAAAGTGAAATCTGTGCCGTCCACTGTCAGCTTTAGAAGTATTGCTGCGGGAAGTTGTTCCTTATCCCATTCCTCGTGCCATGCAGACCCATCAAAATAGGAAAAACTACCATCTTCCAGTTTTTCCAGAACAGGAAAAGCAAATTCCTGGTTAAAAATCAAAGTATTCTGACCTTCCCAGATTTCCCATCCATGGGTACCTGGCAGGAACGCGTAGATGACCTTAACAGGATAAGACCTTCCCGGCCGGTCTACCAGCATCTGCAGGTAATCCGCTTTGCCCCGAAAAGACTTGATGTCAGGCAGAATACAACTTACATCGGAGTGAAAATGCAGGAAAAAGTTGAAGATAACTTCCCTTTCCTTTAAAGTCTGGTCAACACTGGTCACCACTTTTTGACTGCTGGTGAATGTCTGGTAAATCAGAGTAAATAAAACCAGGTACAGGGCACAACCAATAAGAACCTCAATTAAAGTAAATCCGGAAGAAAAAGCTTTACCGGTTTTCATTGGTTTTTTTCTTAAGAACAGGGAAAGCGAAACTAATATTTCCTTCCGACCAGGTAACTGTTAGCCAGCCAAGTTGAGCAGGGAAGACTTCTGTTTCACTCAGAACAAGGTCGTGATAATCCAGCGTCCAGTTATAAAGCTGGTGGGGTGTTTTCCAGGTTCCCTGTTCCGGAACGTCTCTGGGAGAAGAAACAAGTAACTCGCCTGCCTGTGTTTCAGCCAGAAGCACAGCTACCTGAGTGTCCCGAACTATCCTTGCATTTCTTGTATTCAGCAGGAAGCTTTCCAGACACACCAGTGCCCCGATAGCAAAAATAGCCAGACAGAGCATAACCTCCAGAAGGATAAACCCTTTCCTGCTAAAGTGTCTGGTCATAGTATATTTCCCCGGAGAATACCTGGACCGAGGCAGCATAGGGGTTAAGGAAAAGTGTGTAGTATTCATCTGTTTTTACCTGTCTAAGGTAAAGAGCCGCGTAGTCATGATTTCCGTCAGCGTGGAAATTCAGGCAGACCTGGCCGGTGGTTTTTCGTTCGCCGAAGTAAATCACCTGATAAATCCATATTTCTGGAGGAAGAGCGGTCGCTACCTGGTCCTGGTCTGATGCAGAGTTTTCTTCCTCAGCCGGTATTGCCCAGTAATTTTGCCTGTCTAAATCTATCCACAGCTGCCAGTCCTGTTTTGTCGTCAGTGCTTTCGTACAGAGAGATTCAATGATCTCAACAAAGGAAGTGATAATTTCCTGGTCACGGCTAAGAGTCCTGAAGTTTCTAATAGCAGGTAAACTCAGAGAAAAAAAAACCCTATGATCAGCAGGGCAAGCAGTATTTCAAAAAGGGTGAAACCTCTGCTGGCAGTTTTTTCCTTCCTACAAACTGGAGCTGGAAATATCAGCATCTGGTCCTTCCCCTCCTTCTTTTCCATCTCTTCCGTAGCAGATAATTTCGTAATCTTCATTGTTACGACCGGGGCTCAAATAGACATAATCATGCTGCCATGGGTCTTTGGGAACTTCTTTCTTTTCCAGGTAACCGCCTTCTCGCCAGTTGGTAGGGATACGTCCGGTAGAAGGTTTTTCCACTAAAGCAGTCAGTCCCTGTTCGGTGCCGGGATAAAAACCGTTATCCAGATAGAAAAGTCGCAGGGCACTTTCTAAATTTTTTATCTGTACCTTGGCCGCGGCAATTTTTGTCTCCTCAACGCGACCAAAAATTCTGGGCATGACAATCATGGCTAAAATGCTGAGAACAACAATTACTGCCATCAGTTCAATAAAAGTAAATCCTGACTTCCGGTTTTTAAAACTTCCCTTAAATTCTTTTTCTTTCATAAGCTCTCCTGCTTTATTTAATGGATTGACTTATCTGGAATATGGGCAGTAACACTGCCAGTACTATGAATGTGACAACCGCACCCATAAAGAGAATCATTCCCGGTTCCAGAAAGGTCACCAGGCGGGTAGATTTCTGGGCAACTTCCTCTTCATATATAGTGGCTATTTTTAAAAACATTTCCGGTAAATTACCACTTTTTTCTCCAGCATTAACCAGCTGTGTCACCAGGTAAGGAAAAAGCCGGGTATTATGAAAACCGTTAGATAAACTGCCGCCTCTGGCTAAAAATTCGCGGATAGAACGTACTTCCTCTCGCAGACCGGGACTGGAAACCACTTTTTCCGTAATGGCAAAAGCCTCCAGAATCTCTACTCCGCCGGACAGAAGCGTTGCCAGTGTCCGGGAAAAGGAAGCGATTTCTGTCTTGAGGAAAATGTCCCGCAGGTAAGGCATCCGTAGCTTCATTTTATCAATGAAAATCTGCCCGGCCTGTGTCCGTTTAAACCTCACAAGAAGAAAACAGATAACTGCTACTACCACTACCAGTGCCAGCCAGTAGCATTTAAAAAACCAGCTTATGCTGATGAGTATCCTGGTGGGTACAGGCAAAGTTAAAGAAATTTCCTGAAAGATTCTGGTGAGGGTTGGGGCTACAAAGGTAAGGATAAAAAGAACTACCAGCACTGCAACGACAGACATCAACAAAGGGTAGGTCATAATACCTATAAGCCGGTTGCGAAAGGAAAGGCGCTTTTCCAGAAAATCAGCTACCCTTTGCAGAATTAAATCCAGGGTACCACTCTCCTCTCCTGCCTTAGCCATAGAAACAATAATCTCGGAAAAGTACTGGGGGTATTTCGCAAGAGCCGTGGAAAAACTATTCCCTTCACGAATGGAACGCTGGATATCAGAGAAAACATCCCTTAGCTTACCCGGTCGCATCTGAGAAACCAGACCAGAAAGGCATTCGTCCAGAGGGATTCTGGAATTGATTAAGGTTGCCAGTTCCCTCACCGCAACGACAAGTTCTTCTGTGCTTACCCTGGCAGGCAACAAAGCAGCACTCGTGCCGCCACCTAAAGTGACCTCCACCACATAGATTCCCTTTTCCTTAAGCAGACGGCGCACTGTAGCAGCGTCTTCTCCTTCTATGGTTCCGGTGATTCTTCTTCCCTGAGCATCAACAGCCAGATAACTAAAATTTGCCATTTTAAGATAGAAGAGAATTTTATTCTTAAGAATCCTGCGTTACTCTCAGCACCTCGGTGACGGTGGTTTCTCCCTTAAGTACCTTTCTTGCTCCATCCATGCGCAGGGTTTTCATCCCTGATTCTAAAGCCGCCTTTTTAATCACACCGGCTGAAATTTCCTTTGTTATCAGATTGCGAATTTTTTCATCCACGAAAAGAAGCTCAAAGATTCCGGAACGGGAGTAATAGCCAGTACCCAGACAACGGGGACAACCCTTGCCCTGACGGAAATCTGCACCAGTCAAATCTTTTTCTGCAATTCCTATATCTGCCAGCAGAGAAGATGACCAGTTCACAGGTTGAGAACATTCCGGACAGTTAAGACGCACCAGTCTTTGTGCCATCACACCAACGAGCGAAGAAGCAATAAGATAGGGTTCTATCCCCATATCCAGTAATCTGGTAATGGCGCTGGGAGCATCATTGGTGTGCAAAGTGCTAAAGACAAGGTGTCCGGTTAAGGAAGCTTGAATAGCCATTTCTGCAGTTTCCTGGTCCCTTATTTCTCCTACCATAATGATATCCGGGTCATGTCTGAGAATGGAGCGCAGACCATTAGCAAAGGTTAAGCCTGCCCTGGTATTAACATTAATCTGGTTGATTCCTTCCAGATTGTATTCCACCGGGTCCTCCAGGGTGACAATATGAATCTCCGGTTTGTTGATACGAGATAGAGCAGCATAAAGTGTAGTAGTTTTGCCACTACCGGTGGGACCGGTAAGAAGAATAATGCCGTGGTCATAATGAATAAGACGATTGAAAGTTTCGTAGGTATCGCCCTGTAAACCTAATTTTTCCATATCAAAAAGGAATGATGCTTTATTTAACAATCTCAAGACTGCAGATTCTCCAAAAAAGGTGGGGATAATGGAAACGCGAACGTCAATTTGCTGGTTGTCAGCCTTAAAAGTTGTACGGCCATCCTGAGGAATCCTTTTTTCCGCAATATCCAGATTGGACATAATTTTAATTCTGGAAATAACCGCAGGCTGATATTTCCTTGGTAAAACGAACATATCATAAAGCATACCGTCTATGCGGTAGCGAATCCTGAAACTTGTCTCTGTTGTCTGCAGATGAATGTCTGTTGCTCTCATGGAAACAGCCCGATAAAGAATCTGGTTGACCAGTCTTATCACAGGAGCTTTATTTGCTAAATCAAGCAAATCAGTGCCTTCCCCATTAATCTCTTCCTGTAAAACCTCCATTTCTTTATCCTGCAGGTCAGCGATTATCTTTTTGGAAGAGCTCGGATGGTAATAGTATTTCTGAATTATGTCCAAAATTAAATCGGCTGGTCCTATCTGCAGTTTTACTTCTTTCCCGAGAATGGACTGAATCTCTCCTAAATCAAGCTGTAAGGGGTCAGCTGTTAGAATCAACACCTTACCATTTTCTCCCCGTAAAGGTAAAAAACATGCTTTTTGCAGGAAACTGAAAGGAAAACTGGTGAGTAACTCTGGTTCAACGAGGGGTTCAATATCTTTTACAATTTCTGAACCGGGAGAAGTCATTTCTTAATCTCCTGCATCAGTTTTTCTTTTTCCTGTTTAAGGCGCTCAGCTTCTTCAAAACTGGTAATAATATGGGGAGTAATAAAGATAAGGAGGTTTGTTTTGGTACCTGCATCACGCTGGCTCCGGAAAAAATATTTCAGGAGAGGAATATCCCCAAAGAAAGGGACCTTATGAACCACCTTCTCGCTATCGTTGCGGATCAATCCTCCAAGAACCACTGTCTGATTATTGGGTACAATCAAGGTTGTATCAGCTTCCCTTTTGGCAGTAGTTAATTCACCCTGGCTACCGACAGTCAGTACCTTGGTGACACTCTGGTTTATTTTGAGTTTAACATATTTGTCCCGGCTGATTTGCGGTGTAATCTTCAAAATGATACCCACATCCTTATAATCAAAACTCTTAATGGTATCCTGAGCAGCACCGGTGTAATAGGTCCCAACAAACCTTGTCTCCTTTAAATAGGGACGGTTTTCACTGATGTTAATCATGGCTTCCTGGTTATCCGCTGTGACTATCTGCGGGGTGGAAAGAATGTTAAAACGCTGATCCTTTCCATAGAGCCGGATGATGCTGCTGATGTCAGAAACACCCTTGGTCACAGCAACCTTCATACCGGAAGGGATAGCTTTATCTAAATCAAACTTGGTTTCTACAGAACCGGTAATCTTATCTTTCCAGAAGGTATCAACTATATTCCATTCAAATCCAAACTCCTGTTCTCTTTCATAGGTGACCTCAGCAATCAAAGCCTCAATGAGAACCTGGTTGGTCATGACATCAAGACTCTTGATGATGTTTTCAATGGTCTCAAAATCATCCGGGGCAGCATAGATGATTAAGGAATTCGTAGCCCTGGCTGCTACAACAGAAGCCTGGATAGGAGCTGTAGTTACCCCTGGCGCGCGAACAGCAGGGGTTGCTCTTTTCCGGGAAAGGATATCATTAAGAACTTTAGCCAGCTCTTCAGCATTGCTGTTTTCCAGCCGGTAAACCCGGAACTCTTCCTTTCCTGGAGGACTGGGGACATCAATCTTTTCAATAATTTCTAACAGTTTGTTGATGTTAGCACCAGTGTCAGGAATGATAAGGGTATTGGTGCGCTGTTCCACAGTGATGCTGGAACCTTTAGTCAGGTAGGGACTGAGAATCTGGGCAAGGCCAGAGGCATCGCAGTAACGTAAAGGCACAATCTGGTGCAGAAAAAGCTGTTCTTTTTCTGGTGGGACCTTACCAATATTAATATCTTTCGTCCTCACCCTGGCATCAGTCAGGGGTATGATTTCTGAAATGTATCCCCTCTTGACGACAGCAAAACCATAAAGATTCAGTATGGCTCTGAAAACAGCATCAATTTCCCTGGCCGGAACAGGTTTCTGCGAATAAATGGTGATATTACCCCGGACATTATTGTCCAGAACATAATTCTCTTTCGTGAATTCACTCACAAATTTAATAAAGGTTCTGATATCCACATTGTTGAAATTAAGTGTAAACTCATTCTCCCCGGAGATGGGGATAACTGAAATAAAAAGCAGAAAGAGTAAAAACTTTCTACCCATATCTGGTATCTGTCGTCCAGTTCTCACTTCATTTAGTTCCTAAAACTGTCAGGGAAACGGCTGCATGGGTGCAGGTGCAGCAGCCGGCTCACCAGCTGTGGCAGCCTGACCCCGCGTTCTGGCTTTAGCTGCATAAATGTCTATCGCTTCCTGAAGAGATTTTTTCACGTCCGGGTCTTTTTCTTTCCGGAACATCTCAAAAAACAATTCCAGAGTCTGAGGATTATAATCAGAGCTGGAAACTACCCGGATCGCATTTTTTCTCACCTCAGGGTTTTCATCTTCCAGGTACTTTAAGATGCCAGCATCTACACCAAAAATTCTCCCGGTAAGAAGGTCCCTGCCACCGGTATCCCTTTCCGTTCCACCACTGCTGACATACCATTCTAAGGCATCAATGATGGTTTTGCGCACGGTCAAATCTTTTTCATACTTAAGCCGCACTAAGAGTGTCCGGAGAGCCAGAAGTTCATAAGTATTTACTTCCTCATTGGTGCTGCTTCCCGTGGTACCTTCTCTATTCCCACGAAGGTTACGGCTGGCAAAGGTTTTGGTTGCATACTTACGGATAATCGGGTCTTCGTCGTTCATCATCCGCATCAGGGTCATATCCGTGCCAAAAAGCACATCCAGCCCAACAGAAGCAATATCTCTTACTTCCGGGTCAGGGTCAGCAAGCAGCATATATAAATCCGGGACAAAGGTGACAACGCCAACACCACCTGCAGTATCGGATCTGGAGCCAGTTCCAGTCGTACTGGTGGACAGAAGTCCGCGGATTCCTGAAGTATTCGTGCTGCTGCTTCCACTGGTGGTTGTTCCACCGGCACCCTGAATGACAGACTGTACAGCCTGTTTTCTGATGATAGGGTCAGGATGCCTCATCATACCGCCGATAATAGCAGAAAGAAAGGAGGCTATTTCCCCCTGTCTATCTAACTGACCGGTCCCGGTAGTTGTTGTCCTTCCTGTTCCGGTGGATCTTGTACCAGTGGAGCGAGTACCGGTGGTTGAAGATGTTCTGGTAGAAGTGGACCCGGTTGTCCTTGTTGTCTGCGCCAGACTTTCACCAACAGCAAGACATATCATCCCGGCAAGCGCGATAAACAAAGATATTCTTTTCATCCTGCACCTCCTTAGAACCTTTTTAAAATTCCAGGGTCAACTTCCTTTTCTCCTTTTTGCAGGTCAGGTCTGCTTACTGTTTCTGCCTCTTCGTAGGTAGTAACCACCCTGGGTGTCAGAAAGAGAAGAAGTTCGTCCCTGGTTGCTGTATACCTGGGTTTCTTAAAAAGATAGCCCAGAAGTGGAATCTTGTGGAGAAAAGGTATGGCTGTTTGCGAAAATTCTTTTCTTTCCTGAATCATGCCGCCGATAACCAGGGTTTGACCGTCAAAAAGAGTAACATTCTGACTTGTTTCCCTGGTAGAAATGATAGGCTGTTCTGTCTCATAGCGAAGATTGGCAGCGATTGCAGAGAGTTTCTTTATTTCCACCAGACGGGAATCATAAATTTGAAGATTAAGGAAGACATTCCTGTTTCGTAAAATTACTGGGGTGACAATAAAATCTGTTCCCACATCCTCTTCAAAAGTGTTAATGGTTTGCCTTGTACCTGTACGCACTCCCTGATCATTATAGATTTCTTCATAGACGGGTATGATATAGGGAAAATTTTGAGTGACACTGATAGTGGCATTGGTTCCGTTTAAGCACATAATTTTAGGAGCCTGCACCAGCCTTACCGTTCCTTTGGTGGTGAGAGCCTGGATGAGACTGTTTACCTCACTGTTGGTGATACCGAAGGAAAAACCACCTGGCAAGCTGCTGGTCACACCTGGAGTAAAGGTGACATCTGAACCAAATCTCGGTCCGGTAATCGTGGTAGGAGTACCCAGACTGGTTACCAGTCTGGAACTTATCAGCCAGTCAATCCCGAACATATCTTCTTCAGAAGCGGAAATGGAAATAATTTTAGCTTCCAGCAGTACCTGGGAAATAGGGGTATCCAGGGAAGAAATAACATCAGCTAACTGCTGAGCCTGGGCTGGATTGGGCACATCAACAACAATGGAATTGGTTCTGGGTTCATAGACTATTGATTCCAGTTTGAATGTTTCCCTCAGAGCCTTGGCGATTGCCTGACCATCTCCGTAAAGAACTGTATAAACCCTTCTGTTGGTAGCCCTTTGTACTTCTGGTCTCTGCTGGTATTCATCCAGACTCATTATCTTGATAACTTTATCTTCCTCCACATACCTTAAACCATTGGCTTCACAGATAAGATTAAGGACCTGCTGCAGGGGAAGATTTTTCACATTAAGTGTCACCCTGCCAGTAACACCGCGGGACAAAATTATATTGGCTCCGGTAAGCTCATAGATTAGTTTTAGTGTCTGTTCCAGATCAGCATCGGTGAGATTTAATGTAACCGGGACGTTGCCAATCTCACCTAAAAGAGGCATCTGTTGTTTTTCTCCAGCTTCCACCAGCAATTCTGCTAAAAAACGAGCTTTGTTAGCCAGGCGCACAGCCTCGGTGTACCTTTTATTCTCATAAGCTTCCCGGGCTAAACGAAGTGAGGAATACGCATCCAGTAGTTTGAAATCAGGGACAAGTTTCTGCTTCTTGATATTGTCAATGTAGGTGCTGGTGTCAAGGAGAACTCTTTCTGCTTCCCGTGCCAGAACCTCTAACTGACCTTCTTTTTTAATTTCCACCAGGGGCACTCGCTCCTCCTTAACCTGGTAGCGGGCCCCTTCTTTAGCAGGAGTTAATTTCTGCCTGGCCAGTCGCAGGTACACATCCACTTCTCTACGTCGAAAATTAGGGTCTATTTGCTGAAGGGTTTCAAAGGCAGTGATGGCTTCCTGGTACTGCCGACGACTGTAAAGGTCCCTGCCCTGGCGAAACAATTCCTCTGGTTTTACTTCTGCTGCCAGGGACCAGTGAGACGTCATCATCAAAACAGCCACTGTTGCCACCAAGCACCATAAACTTCTTTTCATCCCTCCCCCAGGTTTCTTCCGTTAATAGTATACCCAAACTTGCTGGAGTAAGTCAACAATTTCTATTTCAGCCCTATTTCATATATATGACCGTCCTTAGAAAGGTAAAGTTTATCCTGTTCCTTTTTTATTAAACGATAGCCCTCTACTTCCTCACCCAGGGTAGCCCGGTAAGTTCTTTTTTCTCCTTCCAGGAAAAAGTATTCCATCCCTTCCATAAGCATCTTACCCCTGTAGGTCAGTGTACACTTTCTTTCTGGAATAATCAGAGGCGAAATAACAGGAGCAGTAACTTCTGGACTTGGTGCCAGGCGTTCTGTTGTTACCCTGACGCCAGAAATTTCCGGTACTTGAGGTTTAGCAGGTTGTTGAGGTTTGGGAGGAGGAGTTATTTCTTTTACCGGTGGCTGCCGCGGTACTTCTGGCAATTTCTCTTCACCCGGAGTAACTACGGCTATTCTGGGTGTTTTCAAAATGGAAATTACCTGCGGTGGGCGGGCGAGAGCAATCTGTGTTGGTGCTGGCCGACGGATTACCTCCATTTTCAGAACACCGGTGGAAAAAGGGTCGCGACGACCTTCAATGTCCACCCTGGCAGTTTTAAAGGTGATGTCCGCTTGAATCTTCTCTGGAGAAGGTGGTGCTTCTGGTCTGGGAGCAGTTTCTTCCCTGGCTGCACCTGTAATCTCCTGGAAAAGTTCGTCGGCGGACTTAGAACGCATGGTGAAGAAAATAATTTCTCCTATCCAGATGAAGAGAAGTAAAAGGAAAACAAAACGGAAGGCATTCCTTCTCAGCAGGGTTCCCAGTGGCACGGGCTTTTTGTAACGTACAGGAACTTTTCCTGCAGGCACAGATGGTAACTTTGGTGCTCGTTCGGGCACTTTTTTCTTCAGGATGGACTGAAGGGATGGCCAGACCCTAATGGCTTTACCCAGTTGCTGTCCTGCCAGCTGCTGCTGAGCATTAGCTACCTTTATCAGCTCACTGATTTGTTTTCTTAAATCTGGGGAAACTTCCTTCTTAGCAGGAATGGCAGTAACAGGGACCGGTTTAGCAGGTGGAATCTCTGGTGGCTTCCTGACAGGCACAGGCGCAACTGAGGCCAGGATTTTCTCCGCGCTAACGGTTTTTTCTCTGGCTAATTTTTCTTGATTCTTGCTCAGTCTGGTAAGACTGGCTATCTGTTTCCTGATTACATTTGGAATAGCTACTGCCGGTCTGGCAGGTGCTAAAGTAGTAGCTACTTCTGGTGGCTGTGCAGGAGGCAAAACAGGTGCGCGGAGTTTATTTTTTTCTTTCGCTATCTGTAACAGCTGTATCAGCTGATTTTTCCTTAACTGACGTCGGGTTTTCGCCTCCAGGGTCTTAAACTGTCTGGCTGAAGGTTTAAGAGAAACTGGTGGTTTTTCTGGCGGTTTCGGCTGAGGTTTAACCTGTTGTAACGCTTCCTTAGCCTGTTTTAAACTGGCAACTGCCCTTTCGTGTTCTTCCCTGGTTTGCTTCAGCAGCTGGAAAAGCTTTTCTTTGTTAACGGCTCTCCAGTCAGGTTTCTCTAAGGCAGGAGTAACTTTTCGGACAGAAACTACCTTTTTCTTTTCTTCTCTTGCTGCTTGCTTCTGTTTCTGTAACTGCTGCCTCTGCAGTCTCTTTTCTTCTTC
>CAZYCA010000016.1:0-258618 GCA_964645405.1 uncultured bacterium
GGGTTCTTTGATGAGGTAGACAACAGGTTCGCACCCAGCGATGACCCGTTTGGTTTTAAGTTAGTAATTTGAACAAAATATGAATAAAAGTGTAAACTATCTGCCAGGAATAAAGTGTAAACTATGTGTCAGAAAGAACAGTCGAGGCCCGTCCTCAAACAGGAGGAAATTTAAGGTTGAAAAATTGATTCGGGTTGTTGAAAAGTATATCTCTGGCAATTTGTTTTGCTTTTTCCATATCCATCCAGCTTTTTTCTATAAGCTCTGATAAAACTGAGGCAATGGTATTCCTGGCTATTTCCAGGTGGGCAACGCTGTATTCTGGAGTATCACCGTAGTCACCGCCAAAACCATGGATTTTACATGCTGGTACAGTCAACAGGGATTGCGACAGTAATTGGTGAGAGTAGAGCGGGTCAATAATATGCACCCAGCAAAGATTTATGGAAACATTAGGGTAGTTTTTTGCCAGGAAAAGTAATTCTCCCTTATACGGCCAGTTCCCATGAAACAGGTCAAATCTTACGTTCTTGTATCTTTCCAAAAGTGGAGTTAAATGGATAGCATTTGCTTTTGTTATCTCATTTCTTATGCCAGCCAGGTGTCCTGTATGAAGCTGAACAGGAAGTTTTAGTTCTCCTGCCATCTCCAGAAAACGATGGAATAAGAAGTCGTCAAGGGGTTTTGCTTCGAGAAAACCCAGTATGTTTCTGGGGTTGGAGAGTATGCGGTTAAAAAGTTTTTCTGCTTCTGAAGTAGGAGCATCTTCAAACCTGATTATTCTCTCATAGGCTGACTGGTCTTTCATCCCTACGGCGCCTTTCTCTTTCATTTTCTGAAAAATGTGATAGCAGGCATGGAGGAACTTTTCCAGGCTGTTAACCTCCCAGCCGGCAATTTGACTGATATTTTCTACGGCAGTTTTTTCCCGGACCGGTAAGTGGAACATAATAAGCGGGATTAAAATTCTATCTGTGGAAGGAAGCGAAAACTTTCCGTCAATAAATTTTTTGATTTCCGTAACAACTTCAGTGTGGCCATAAAGGATATTGACCAGGCGGCACTTTATTTTTGCTTTTTCCAGTATTCCGTAATAAACTTTTTCCTCTTTTAAATTCAGTAGCTTTTCCGCTATTCTTTTCAGTGCTCCAAGGCTCATTTCTTTTTCACCGTAGAATTTTTCCATTATTATTTTTGTAACCCGGGCGTAGGCAGTATTTTCTATTTTCTTCCAGAGCGGCTCAAATATTTTCCACTTTTTGTCTGTTTCTATTTCCTGGTTGTTAAGAATTTCCATTTCTTTTTCTGTAGCGCCCGCGGAAATTAAATCGCTCTGGAGATACCCTTGAGTCAGGGAAAAAATTGGTTCTCTGTACTCCGGGGAGAAACAATGGCCTCTTGTATGCTCGTGACAGTCTATCACAGGAATGTCATCAAGATAATTCCTTATTTCCTCGTATGTGTTGCCCATCTGGTCTCCCTGAAGAGTGACGAGGGTAATTCTTAGCTCCGGCGGTAGGACTCGAACCTACAACCTTGCGGTTAACAGCCGCTTGCTCCACCATTGAGCTACGCCGGAAACTTTCAGGTTGTGTTATGATAGAAAGATAACACAGGCAAGGAAAAAACTCAAGTCTTCTGGCTGTAACCATCGTAAGAGACAATTTCCGTCAGTGGCTTGCAGACAATTATGGCTGCAGCCTGGCTGACAAAACTCTGTCCGTAGCAAGCTTGAGCGATTTTTTCCTTTTTGTCACGGTCCCGGACAACAATAAAATGCCAGGGCTGTTTATTGTTACCTGAAGGCGCTAACCTGGCACCTTCCAGAATTCTGAAGCACCGCATCAGGAATGTCCTGTTTGCTGTATCTTCTGACGCTTCGCCTGGTGCGGATAACTTCCTGAAAATCCATCCTCAATCCGTGTTTTTCTTACTGCAGGAAGAAGACTGGTTGCAGGTAGCACAGGCTGGTTTATCACTACCATTTCCGCCTGAACTTTTTGTTGCCTGGTTTTTTTCTTCTCTTTCCCGTCTTTTATACTCCTGGCTTCTGTATTCAGTAGTATAAAAACCCGGTCCTTTGTAAATAACTCCACCACCAGCACCGATAAGTCTTTTCACCGGTCCCTGGCAGCTGATACATTTTTGCAGTGGAGCATCGGTCATCTTTTGAAAGGTCTCAAAAATTTTTCCGCATTTCTGACATTCATACTCATATGTTGGCATTTTAAACCTCCTTGCAAAATGGGAAAATTTTGAGATTTCTCTACCGGCAACAGGTAGAACATGTCTTTGACGAACAGCTACTGCAGGCAGAAGTGGAAGACAAACTGCTGCTTTTTCCTCCGAAAATGAAACCACCTCCTGGACCGATTAGCCGACGAACCTGGCCGTGGCACCGCTGGCATTCTTTCAGGTGTGGTTCAGTCATCTGCTGGAAGACGTCAAAAGTATAACCACACTTCAGGCATTCATAAGTATAAGTTGGCATTGCACCTCCACTTTCCACCTGAAATTAGATGCATCCCGGATAAATCAGGTTACAAAAAAGTGTACCAGAATAACAGGCTACAGGTCAAATCGGTGACCTCCACATTCTTTCAATTTCACTTACCACTGAAGACACAGTGATTTTTCTCAGGCATTCCTTATTACAGGAAGGCTCTGGACCGGCCGGCAGACACGGACTACAATCAGTTCTACCCGAAAAAAGGCAGACATACTTTCCCCGTGGTGCCCAGATTTTCGGGTCAGTGGGTCCAAAAATAGCTATAGTTTTTATTCCGGTAGCCGCAGCAAGGTGAGTAACACCGGAATCATTACCCAGGAATACCCTGGTTGTCTTTAAAGCCTGAAGAAGTTGCTGCCAGGTGGCAGAAAAAATTACCTTCCTGGCAGGGAAAACTTTTTCCCAGAAACTTTTCTTTTTTTCTTCAGCCGGTCCAAGCAGTATCTGAAACGGAATGTCAGAAGGTATTTTTTTCGTCAGGGAACAAAAGTTTTCTTCCGGCCAGTTTTTCCGGGAACTTCCGCTTCCTGGATGAATGACTAAATACTGGTAAGTTTGTCCTGGTAGAGAAAGGTCTGGCTTATCTTCTACCTGTCCGAATAGTTTCTTCAGGGGTTGCAGCAGGTAATCAGTAAGATGCAGGGAAACTGAAGAAGCAAAAACTGGATGAAATACAGGTTTTACCCGGGAGTACGCTTTCAGGTTTTCAGAAAATCTCTCTGCCGGGTCAGTAAAGGAAAGGATGAGGTCAAAGGAAGAAAGAATTTCTCTCTGTGAATGGTTTTCCAGGGGAAAATCCTGAAAAAAAGGAAGAAAAAACTGGCTATCAAGGGGAAGAAGAGAAAAACCGCAACCGGTAGCCAGTAGTAATTTACCCCAGCTTTCTCTGACTGCCATTGTCACCTGGAAGCCTTGCTTTGTCAGCGTCTGGATAACTGGAACAGTGAGAACTAAGTCACCAAGACTGCCATGCCTTACCACCAGCGCTTGAGCTGAACTCATTTTACCGGAAGGAAAGGATTTTTTCTGCCAGTGCCTTGGAAATTAGCTTCAGACCTTCTGGTCCGGGAAAGTTAGTGAAGATACCTTCACCCCGGAGAAAAAGTTTCTCCCAGTTTGGCAAAGACGTCAGTAGTTCAAAAATGTCAAGAAAGGGTAGATTTCTTTGCTGGGTCAGACTGCGCAATTTAGCGTTATATGCTGATAACTGTTTCACAAGAGGCGGAGAAGGGAAGGGTGAACATACCAAGACTAAGTCGCAGCCAGTTTTCAAATAGGAAACTGTAGCATCCACAACAGGTAGCCAGAGCCTCAGTGGAATTTTTCTCAAAAGAGACTTCAGGTCCGGGAAAAACACCACAACATTACAGGAAGGTTTTTCTCTGGTGAGATTGGCAAAAAGAGAAAGCTGATGATAGGACTGTTTTTCTGCAGCGGCAAAATTAACCAGTCGCGGTTTCAGATTTTTCTGTTTCAGTTCAGTAATAACAAGCGCAGCAAGATTTTCCGGTACATCGCCTACAAATTCCAATGTTATCTCTTCTTTACCACCCAATCTTTCCGGAGGGAATTGTTGCTGAGGCACTATAACGATAACTTCTTCCTTTTCAGGTGAAAGGAGGAAAGGACCAGTGCAACTGATATTACTAACTTCAGAAAGAGGCAGAAAAAGATAAGGAGCTACCAGAAGGTTAAGGTCTTCCAGTTTAACATTGATAGTAGTTGTTTTTTTTCCCTCGGGAACAACGAAGTTATGATGGAGCATCACAGCATTTTCCAGTCGGGGGAGAAGTGCAATCTCCTGTTCCTGGCCATCAAAAATAATCTTCAGGGGTAAAGGTAAACTGGTCAAGCTGGAAAGTTGTTGAGAGATGAGTAAGGTTTCACCCGGGTAACCAAAACAGGCATGGGGGGCATTCTTTATTTCCACCTTGATTTCTTCTGGTTGTTCTGAAGGTAGTAAGATTTCCCGGTTGTAACTAACAGGCTGTCCGGTATTATCAGTAACGGTCAGAAGGACAGGAATTTTTTTCTCTACCGGTACTCTTAATCTGATACTTACTCCAGAATATCTTTTACCGGAGATGATCCACTGACAATCTTTTGTACCGCTGAATGAGTTGAGGCTGAGGATAAAAAAGGATTCACCTGCAAATTTAAAAGGACCAAGTATTTCTTCCACAAAGTAAGGTGAAACGGGCTGGTTAAGTTCCTGCCAGTCAGTAATTTTTGCTGGCACCGGTACTTCATTAATGCTGCTGGCGTCCCAGATTACTCTGCCTTTGTCATGGTAGAAAGTAAGCCCGGTCAATTCTTTATGTCTGGCAAATTCTGACAGGGGAAGTACCAGTTTCTGCCAGGAGCCAGGTTCAGGTAAATCACCCATTTTTTGTGCACTCAGTCCACGCCAGGAAAATTTTTGTTCTCCCCAGTAAAAAGAGAAGCGGTTACGTCCGGACCTCAGTTCCAGCATAATTTGTTCCGGCGGATTTTTTTCCTCAAGAAAAACAAACTGGATTAAAGTGTCTCCAGCCTGCACCGGTACTGGAGAAACAAAGGTTGTCCCGTGGAAAGTATGGGTCTGCTCCATTTCTGTATGTGCCAGTTGCCCTGAAAGACAGGGGTATCTCACCCAGGACCAGGAGCCAGTTGTTCTGGCTTCTGGATGAAGGTAATCTTTCAAAACGAAGCGCCCTGGTTTAAAAGAGAAAGTTTTCTCCGGCTGGCCTGCTTCTGGATTTCCATAATAAAGTGTGAAGTTTTTACCACTTGCTGCCTGAAAGAAAACAACTATCTCTCCGGGGCTGCTTCCTGACTGAACAAGACAGGGGACAACACTGCCTGTGCTATCCAGAACGCGGATATCAGAGCCATCAGGTTTAATGTTACCTTTTGGGAAAAAGCTAATTTTTGCTACCTGCTGAAACGTGCGATACTCAGATTCTTCTACCGAAAGCAGGACCCGGTACTGCCATTTTTTATCCCACCAGTTGCTCTGGGATAAAAGAACCTGACTGTAACAAAAGACAAGGAAAAAGAGGATGTATCTCATGGCTTAATTCTGATAAGCTTTATCGCCAGGTCCTTCTCAAAAGAAGGAACTGGAAGAAGAAAACTATCTTGCTGGACAGTAAAGCTATCTTTAGAGATTATCTTGCCGTGATAAGTATCCCAGAATTCAGCCTGGTATTTTCCTGGCAGAAGGCATTCAATCATAATGTTAATCGGGGGGACAGGTTCCACTTTTTCTTTAGGGCTGGCTGTGTTGAAATAGCGGGTATCGTAAACCCAAAGGTATGCCGCTTCTTTGTTCTGCATTCCCGTAACATCAACCTTAACCAATCCCTGACCTGGCTGTGCCTGGAATTTAGCAGTAGCCAGCTGTAAATTTTTTCCGCGCCAGTCTTCACCCTGAAGATAATTGGCTAAAGCCCGGTAGTGAAAATAAAGTTGGAAATGGTCAATAAAGGGCCACCACCAGAAAAGTGCTACCCCAAACATGGGAGAAAGAGCAGATGTCCAGATGCCAGCATGAAGATTATTTTCTAAAGCCAGGCGGTTACGACCCACACCGAACTCGTTAATCATTATGGGTTTGTTATAAGGTTTCCTGGTAAGATAATACTCACGCATGGAAGTGACCACATCTGCTGCATAGGCATTACCAACAATCGTCTCTACTTCCGGGAGTATCCAGACCAGCGGGTCAACATTCCGGCGGCAGATATGTGTGGTCACCAGGTGCTGGTAAGGGTCAATAGATTTCAGGTAAGGGATGAGTCTTTGATGCCAGTATCTGACTTTAAAGGAATCATAGTAGCCGGTCAAATCCACTTCATTCCACATCTCCCAGAAAACTATCTGGGGAGAATATGACCAGCGGCTCACAATGTATCTTAATCTTTTCTTGAAAAGATGATGGGCTCTCTCGTCAGTGAAGAATTCGTCCGGATTGCTCAGAAAACCACCATTGAGAATGTTGTAGGGATTATCCCACCATTCAGCATCAGGATTAATACTGAACTGGCCATGATTGATAAGCGTGAGAAGAATGTAGATGCCATTTGCTTCTGCTGCTTCCAGAACCCTATCCAGGCGCCAGGCATTTTCCAGACTGTAACGTCCCAGTCCCCCAAAGTGCGCAGCATAGGAAGGATTCCACTCTAAACCCGCCCACCAGGCTGACATCCACATCCGGATAAAATTTTCTCCGGCTTCTTTCATCCGGGGAAAGTAAACATCATAGGCATAGGTTCCTCTTTCTTTTTCTACAACGAATTCGTAGGTATAGGGACTGCGGGCGTCATCCGGTGAACGCAGGGTATGCCCGACAGGATAGAAAAATTTCCCATTTTCAAAAGCCAGCCAGTAAGGGTCATTTTTATCCCAGCGGACAAACCCAGGTTTTTCTGAAGGTAAAGCCGTAAAACTGCCAGCAGAAAATTTTGTTTCCTTCCCCTGGTAGGTAACAGTTATGATGAAGGAGTAGTTCCCGGGTTTTTCAGGAGTGAAACGAACGCGCCACTCACTATTACCATAAGGATAAAGTTTTTCTCCAGAAGGCGAGGAAAAACGCAGGTAGTCGTGGTAGAAAAAAGCAGGGATAGTCTTTTTTTCTCCTGAGGGTAAAGTAAAAACAGCCTGTATATCTACAACCTCCGGGTCAAAAGGATTACTGAAGGTAAACGGTAAATCAAAAGTAACCTCAAAAAGCTGGTACTGATTTACCTTCTCCGGGCAGGAAAAGTTATAGAGGTACAATCTTTCTTCTTCCTGCGGGATGGTTTCTACCGCATCAAGATAGATGTTCTGAGTGGTGGGTTCAGAAAAGAAGAATCTTAATCCCAGTTCTTTTGCTGACTGGCGGACATAGCCATCCCAGGTTTTAAGATGCCCCACCGGTTGCCAGTCCAGACTTTCATTAGAGATGTCCAGGTAAAGCGTTCTTTCTTCTCCTCTACGAATATTAACCGGTTCTGTTTCAAACCAGTCCCAGGTTTTATCCTTGATATAACAGATAACAGTTACCGGAAGTGGGGCATCTTCTGGCAGGAAAAGGTGTAAAATTAAGGTGTCAGCCTGCCCCAGTCCTTCAGGCAATCTTACATACACCCATCCCTCTTTTGCCTGGTTTACACTCACGCATAAGGAATTTCTTCCACTGGCAGCATAAGAAGAGGATTTTTCTAACAGACCTTTTCCCCCGGCAGATTCCCAGCCTTCCAGATCCTGTTCAAAATCAAATCTGATGGTGGCAACCGCTTTGAGAGAGAAAAAAAGGAAGAAAAGAAAAAATTTCTTCATCGCCATTCTATTTTTTCGTCAAGCTGGTAAGTAATTTCCTCTTGTTTCACCGTTTGTACAATGTAAACCCTTTCCGGAAATTTTATCCTGTATTGCCATCCTGATTCCTGATAAAACCAGTCATCTGTGTCCTGGTCATGGGACACAGTACCTTCTAACAGATGGCTCAACGTCACCCTGGGGTAGTTATACTGAACGGAGGAAGGAAGTTTCCCTTTCAGTGTCACAGTGAAAGTCTTTTCCCCGGAAAGGTTTTGATAGGTAAGTATTTCTCCTGAGCGCTGGTCCGGCTGTGGTTCAATCTTTTCCATCTTTTGCCAGCGGGTAGAATAAACTTCCAGCCGCCACTTACCAGGGAAAGGGAAAGAAACAGAGATTAGCAAAGTAACCGAACCATCAGATTCTTCCTGGTAAACTCTTTCTATACCACATTTTTTTTCCTGAACTTCAGCCCAGGGGAAGAATATGGTATAGGTTTCTTCTTTCCGCCATGGCTGG
The DNA here is from genome assembly GCA_964645405.1 of uncultured bacterium. Classification (GTDB taxonomy): domain Bacteria; phylum Ratteibacteria; class UBA8468; order B48-G9; family DSTR01; genus JAMWDF01. The sequence continues at coordinate 8,312 of CAZYCA010000016.1, forward strand.
GAAGAAGATTTTGCCTGAAATTTCCAGCAGGCCTGACAGAGATTATTTTCCTGTTCTAAAAGAGTGTATGGTTCTGTCAGGGAAAAGGGCAAGGAAGAGCTGACAGAAAGTCTTAGCGGTAATGTTTTGAAGTTAGAAGAGCAGGGGTAAACGGAGATACTCCGCCGGCACTGGTAAAGCAAAGGGTCAGAAGGTTTCAGACTGGGGGCATTGGTAAAGTAATAATGCTGAGTTTTCTGGTGAAGGAAAATGCCTGTTTCTCTTCCTGCAGGTAAGGTGTAACCTTCCGGGATGACCTGCCGGTATGCTTTTAGTAATTTGTTAGCACTATCTTTCAAATACTGGGAAGCATTGGAACTCACAATATTTTGCAGCAGGGAGATACCTTCAGAAGTAATCCCTGCCTCAAGTAGCGTCTCTGCCAGCTGCAGAGAAATACTGAAGTCAGAAGATCTTTCTTTGAGATAAGAACGGAGCAGATTTATGGCTTCCTGATAATTACCTAACTTAGCCTGGCAGGACGCAAGGGAAGGAATAAGATGTTTCTGGTTTTTCTTCTCTATCAGTTCAGTGTAAATGGAAGCAGCCTTTTCCCAGTCATTGAGTTTCTGGCGGTAAATGTCTGCCTGCCGCTGGAGAGCCTGAAGAACAAATTTGCTTTCCGGGTAATTCTCTACAAATTTTCTGTATTCCTCCAGCTGGCTGCGGATTGATTGTTCTGTTTCTTCCTCATAGCGAAAACGTAACGAAATCAAAAAAAAGGCTACTTCCTGACTTTCTGGAACCTGGAGATTATCAGCGATTATCCTATCCATTACATTTACGATTTGATTCTTCAGCTGTTTTTGTTTTTCCGGATCCCGGGAATAACTTCCCAGGAGGGTTTCAATAAAGGAAGTGGACCCGGGAGCAAAAGGGTAAGACTGGAGACCCAGCAGGAAAAACTCCATACCTTCCGGAGTTTGCTCCTGTACCAGCTTCAGCACCCTTATAGCGAACTCTCCTTTCGTCTGCAATGTTGCCTCTGCTTTTCTGAGCAAACTTAAAGCCTCCGGGAAATTTTTCTGTCTGGTGAGAGAAAGGACTTTCAAAGTATACCAGGCTGGCTGTTCCGGGGGTATTTTCTCTGTAGCCTCCTTCAGTCTTTCTTCATTTTCCGAAGCCTTAATCAGGGAAGAGACCAGGTTCAATTGATAGCTCCAGGATACATTGGGACAGGAAAGAGCTTTGGTAAATGCAGAAACTGCATCCTGACGCCTGTTGAGTTGCAGGTAGCAGTTTGCAAGTTTTTCCCAGATCCAGGTTTGTTTCTCGTCGTACTGCAGGGAGGACAGGTAGTGTTTCCGGGCTGATTCATAATCATTTTTTTGGTAAAAATATTCACCCAAAGAGTTGTGTGCGTGTACCAGGACAGGAATAGCGGTTTTAGCGTACTCTTCGGATTTTTCTACGGTTTGAAGACGTTTCCGGTAAAGTTCAGAGACCGAAATTATCCTGTCCCAATTTTTATCCTGACGGTAGATAGCGGTAATTACCTGGTAGGCTGATTGTAACCGTGCCAGGTTATTCAGAGGTGATTGGTTTAGATAACGGGAAAGGTAAGAAACTGCCTGGTCTTCTTTCTTTTCCTGGTGATATGCCATTCCCAGGAGAAAACAGGCGTCATAGTGGTCCGGGTTTGTCTCCAGAAACGTTTTTAGTTTAGGTATCACCTCAGAATATCTTTTCTTTGAATACAAATCCATAGCTTCACGGTAAAGAGAGTCGATTTTTCCAGACTCACCCCAGGATACGGCTATCTTTATAACAAGCAGAAGTAACAGTATTTTAGTTTCTGGTTCCATCTCTGACATTTAACATAATGATTTTGATTCTCCCTTTCTGTTTTTACCTTAGAAACCCCAAATTATAGCCAAAAACAGTTTTAACTACAGGTAAAAGAAGCAAAACCGCATCGATAATTTTTCCCGTTGTCTTCAAATCTATCTTGTTATGCATCTGCCCCTGCTACAATCTCCTCATTGTCTAATATTAGTATAACCCCTCATTCAGGGAATTCCAAACTTTTTGCTGGGCAACTCTTTTGTTTTCTTTAGCTGGCAATAGTTTGAAATTGTTATCTGTGTTACAAAGGGGCAAAAAGTTAAGAATTTTCTACGGGGAGATTCTGCCGCCTATTGATGAGAAACGCAAATACCAGAGAAATGGTATCAGGTATTTGACCTGCAGAAAATGCACAACTTGAAACCGGATTGGAGTATAATAGTAAAAGAACTAATTTATGAAATCTTCACTGCCTGAAGGATGTTGAAAAATGAAGTCAATTTTTAACCGGGATAAATCTGTAGTTATCATAACCTTGATTTTTCTCTCTCTTCTATTATTGTGGACAACTTCAGCAGTATTTTCTGCTGAGCCGGACTCTGTAATCAAAGCTGACATAGCTGCCCAGAACAATCACGACTGGCCAAAATTTCTTGCTGTGCGCACAAGCAGGGATGGCCCTCCAGAAAGCATACTGACTTATCAGTTGTTAAGAAAGAAATACCCGGAAAATGATTTTATGGAAAATATCATCAGTGCGCGGTTGGTTGGCATAAAGAGATTGCCTCTTTGGGTGATAGCAGACGGCTTTGTCAGGGTGCAGAAATACTGTGACCTTTACAGTGAGATTATGGCATATTATGTCGGTATTGATTATCAGGTGAAAGTGGAAAAAAAGCAAGTCTACAATGGTGTAAACTATAGACTTTACATTGTGGCCCCGGAAGGCGGTGGCTGGGCGATCGCTGAGGCGTCTGAAGCACCGGTTTTTCATATAGTTGCAGCAGGATACGGATTTGGAACATCAGAAGAAGAGGTAGCCTTAAAGATTCAAACAGAGAGGTTCTGTTCTGGCAGGTTTATTAATCCTGAGGGATTAACTATCACAAAACCTGCCGAAGACTGCTACACTCAGCCCAATTACATAAGAATATACCGCGCTACCCTTGGAAGAGTAGAGGAAGTAGATTTTTACTCCTATGTTATAAATGTTCTTCCCAATGAATGGCCTCCTGACTGGCCGCAACGTAATTTCTGGCCATGGCAGGCTTTACAGGCTGGGGCATTAGCTGTGAAGATGTATGGCTGGTACCGGGTGTACATACCCAAGTATCCAGCACATGGTTTTGACGTCAGGGATGATAGCTGGGATCAGGTGTATAAACCTGATAGTGAATTCAGCAGCACAACCAGAGCAGTTGATGATGTGCAGGGAATCGGGGTGTCCCGTGCGGATGGCAGGCTGTTTGAAACTCAGTACTGGAGCGGGAGAGCAGAAGTATACAACACTGTGGAAGGAGTGGATATTCACATCTACCCCGGGATAGACGCACCTATCGTTACCAGATGTTACGAAGGTGAAGAGTTGATTGTCTTAAGCAGTGGATTGACAACAAAGGACGGTTATCGCTGGTGGTTTGTAAAAACTGCCGGTTATGCAGTCTGGACGCCTGGCAACTATATTACAGGCTGGGTTCCAGGCAGATTCCTTAAACTTAAAGGTTCCTCCTCTGGTAAAAGTATAGATGAACTTTTTGTTGGCAGGATGTCGCAGTTTGGTACCAGGTTCTGGGCTGAACAGGGAATTAGTTACAGTGACATAGTGCACTATTACTGGGATAACTGTCCCCAGTCCGGGTTCCAGGAAATAGATTTTTTCCAGTATGTACCAATAGGTCACCTTTACGGCCTTTCAACATGGAACCTGCTGACGGTGCTACTTCTGTTAGTTTGACACCAAGACTTTGTGCTTCAGAGTTTGTAGACCCGGATGGAGATGCTCACTGGAAAAGCTGGTGGGAAATAAGACGGGCGGACGATGATAGTGTAGTATGGGATAGCGGCTGGCGCACATATGATTTAACTTCCACTGTGGTTCCTTCTGGAATACTGGAGTACAACACGCGTTACAGATGGAAGGTCAGGTATATGGATAGCAAAGGAGCCTGGTCGCAGCCGTTACCTTTAGCAACAGAATTTACTACAGAAACTTTTCCACCGGAAGAATTTATTTCCGCACCCTCCACGCCAGAAGGAGCAGGTATTGGTAACACAGGTGTGCCCTACATCTATTCCACTGGTGGTTCATCTTCTAACCTCGGGCATCCGGTGCAATATTTATTTGACTGGGGAGATGGTAGTACTTCTGGATGGTTGCCAGTCGGAGAAACAAACGCCTGCCACCAGTGGAATCTACCAGGTACCTATTCAGTTAAAGCAAAGGCAAGATGTTGCACCCATACTTCCATAGTTTCAGACTGGTCAGGAGCCATTGAAGTGAGCATTTTTCCAGTACCTGAATTTTATCTGGAACCTGACAACCTTAATTTTAAGATTTCAGAAAGTGAAAAAACTTTCAACCTCATTGTTACAGGAACTGGAAGTTTTAGCTGGAAAGCGGAGGCTCCTGTTTATAACGAAACGGCAGGCTGGATTATCTCTGTTTATCCTGACAGAGGTAGCATATGCGGGAACCTGAATGAAGTCATAACTATTAGTGTACAGATAAACCGGACAGGCCTTTCTTCCGGGACTTACACTGCTACGATTCCTGTTGTCGCAAACATGAGATTAAGCCAGGTTTTCATATCCATTCAGGTGGGAAATAGTGGAGATATAAATGCAGATGGATTTGTTGACATCATTGATGTAATCCTGTGCTTGAGAATGGCGATAGGACTTGATGATGTGGATACGACTGCTGGTGATATTAACTCCGACGAACTCGTTGATATAGTTGATGTCATTTTGATATTAAGAAAAGCAATACAATCAGATTTCTATCCATAGCTTACACTCTTTGGAATATTAGACTTAGAAATTTTTGTTTCTCAGTTCAGGAAAAAAGAGATGTGGTAAAATATATATAAAACGGGGGGGTTATGAAAAATAAAATTGTATTCTGGGGGTTTGCATTTTCTTTGGTTTTCCCTTTTTGGGGCTACTGTGGTTATGGAAGTATTTCTATCAGTTATAAAGGTCTTGATAACGTTCATTTGACTTTTTCCGACTGGGAAGCAACTGATTCAACCATTACCCTCACTGTTGAGCCAGGTGGTGAAGCACTTTATTCTCGTAAGCTTCCTCCTGGTGGTGGAAGGATTGATGAAAAGTTCCATCACGCAGGTTTGACTAATGGAACTTACACATACAAATTATTTGCAGATTCAGAATTACGGGCAATAGCAGAAGTTACAATCGATGGGACAATTGGAGGGACACTGTTTTTTGACGAGACATTGGATGACGCTGCTATTGTTGCAGGAGGAATTATTGTTCCAGCGGGCAAAAAATTGACAGTTAATGGAAATCTTACTGTGCCATCGGGTTTTAATATCATTGATTGTTATGGGGTTTTATCCTTCTCTGAAGGAATTTCTCTTGATGGAATTGGTATTCATTTACACAACAATCCTGTCATAGCCAAAAATGTTAGAGGACTTTCTGGTCTGGAATGGCTACGTTTATATTCTGGGGCATCGGGTTCTTCTGTTGAGAATTGTGATGGTTTTACTGTGATAGTCGGAAATAATACTTCTGTATCAGTAAAAAACTCATTTGTTGGTATCAATGTTGTTCAGGATGCTGATAATGCATCATTATCGATAATAAATTCAAGGGTATCCCTTGGTTCTTTTCCACAGGATTTATCAAACACAAACGTAGACCTAAAAGGTAGCACGATACTTTTCTGTTATCAAATCAATAATGCAAAAAATTTTAGTGCCTCAAATTGTTTATGGAGATATCCGCTGGATGTGATAGGTGGAAAATCAGTATTTGAAAACTGTGAATTTGTTTATCCGGTTAGTTTCAGAGGAAGAAATGAGGCAATGTTTACCGGCTGTGTTTTTGGTGATATGGTTCAGTTCACCGATTGGGGTGCTGACACCAATCCAAAATGGTCAGATAGTTCTTCTATGCAACCGACTTTTTCTGGTTGTAGTTTTGCTGGTAGAATTGGTCCTGTTTTTCCCTATATTAATCCTGCTGGAAAGGTTAATTTAGGTTCAAATAATTATTTTGGAGATAAAAAACCGGACTTCGAATGGTTTTCACTGAATTCTGGCTTTCCTCTTGAACCGCAGGCAGGATGGTTTCTTCGTAGAGGTGTTCCTGTAAATAGGAATCATTTTGAATTGAATAACTGGAGTAATTCAGGACCGCAGATGAAGAATCAGGAAGTTCTTCCATCTATCTGGTTGAATGATTATGTTGTTGGTCAAAATTGTCTTCCCTGGCCAAAATTTATTAATCCTGCGAGAGATTATATTCTTTTGAAAGGTCGAGAAACACTCCTTTCTCTTGATGTTGCGACAAATTATGAAAGTGTTTCAGGAGTGAAATTCAAAGCGCTTTTTGATGGTCAGGAAATACTGCCTGAAAATCCAAATGTTGTTTTGAAAAGGGACATATCAGTAAATTCTAATGATATTTTTTATGGAAATAAAACAGTGAATTTCATTTTACCACCAACAGACAAAGATAATGTACAACTTACAGTAATAATGGATACAACAAACATCAATGGTTTTGATGAAGCAGAGGGCAAAGGCGAAAGAATGATTTTAAGTACCAATTTGCAATTCAGTAATACATACGGAAGGCAATTAAATATTGTTGTTCAACCTGTTCAATTATTTATTACTGGATATACGACAAAAATGCCCAATGGTACAGCAGTTGCCAATTCATTAAAAAAACTTATTCCTGCGATGTTACCAATTTCAAAAGATGATGTGCATATCATAACGGCACCAGTAACAACATTTTATGGTGGAATTCTTTCTATGTTCAGTACAACAATGCTGTTAAATAGAATAGCCAACTATCTTGCTACAGGACAGGGATTTATAAATACAACTGCTTCCATTGGTGACTGGTTAACTGGAAAAGAGACAGCAAGGGTTGATTTTGTTGTTGCGGTATTGCCCAATGGAGTGCTTGGACAGGGAGTTACAGGAGCAAATTTAAGTTTAAGAAGGGGTGTAGTATTTGTGGATGAGAATTTTCCAGATGCTGCCTTACACGAAATGGGACATGCAATTGGTTTATACACTGGGACAGAACAGTATGACCAATTTCCACCGACAGGAAAGCCTGTTGAAGGACTGACTGCTTTCATAAATGAGCCATCAGCAGGAAATTCAATTACTGGATTCAGAAATAGATTTTTACATTTTCCAGGAAAGGAGCATTCCTGGTACGAAGAAAAATTCTGGTTTGATATCATGGGTTCAGGAAATTTAAGCTGGCCTATCTGGACAACATTTTCTGCCTTCCGATATTATTTCCAGTCAGCCCTCGGTACTAAAACAAAATCAAGTCAGTTTGCTTACTTAAAAGTTCCATCCGGTTATAAGAGGATTTTTGTTTCCGCAGAAACAGAGAAAACGTCCACTGGCGGATTTGGTTATAAAATAGTTCCGGGTACAATAAAAAGTTTTGATATAACAGAATTTGCCACAGGAAAAATTACAGTTTTTGTCTACTGGGATGAAGATAATTGTGCAACCAACGACTATAAGCTTGTTTGCTATGATGAATATGACACGATAATTGAGTGGAGTTTGTTTACAGTTACTACCCCGTATCCATCAGATTTTGGCTGGGTAAACTGGCCAGAAGAAAGCAGCTGGTGTGGAACATTCGACATACCTGAAAATACAAAGAAATACAGAATTTATCCAAGACCTGGCTGGTGGAATAATTTTGATGAAAGGCCGATACTTGAGGTAAATTCAGTTGATTACGAAGGAATAAAAATAACATCCCCCTTGATAGGGACAACATTAACAGATAGTGTAGAAATTGCCTGGGCATCAAAAGAGGCAAAATCAGGGCAGGGACTAAATTATATTATTATGACGAGTAATGATGGAGGGAATAGCTGGTTCCCCATAAGTACTCCAGCTGATAAAGCCAGAATTACAATACCAACAGATTTTCTTAATGCATCAGAAAACATAATTTTCAAGGTAATAGGAAGTAATGGACTGGGAAATGTTTCAGATGAAGTAAGTGGATTAAAAATAGAGAACAGGAAGCCGAAAGCAGTAATAGAGACGCCGAAAAATGGGTGGGTAGGAGAACCAGGTACAAAATGGAGACTGAAAGGATATGGAGAAGACATGGATGATGGAATAATAGCAAATGGGAAATGGATATCTTCAATGGATGGAGAAATAAATACATACACAGATGTAATATTGAGCCCGGGAAAACACACATTAACTTTTGAGGTAGAAGATAGTGGTGGATTAAAAGACAGTGCAAGTGTAGAGATAGAAGTAAAGGAGATAGAGCATATTGACATAGGTATAGGGGAAGGGGATTTGAGTATTATTATTGAAGGAAAAGACCCATTGAATACAGCACCTGTACAATGGTTAAAAAAAGATGGAGTTCACAGAGTAGTTTTAAGGATACTGAATACAGGGACAGATACAATTTTCACTTCTTCCCTTTACATCACAGAGCCAGGACAGGCAGAGAAATTGCTGGTAAGCAAAATTTTTGCTGCAGAAGCGTTTGAGGAGGTTGTAATAAGTGAGACATTCATGGCAGATATTGAGGGACAATATCAAATAAGGGCAGAAATTACAGATATTGTGCCGGTTGATACAAACCCATTAAACAATCAGAAAACATGGGACTATCAAACAAAGTCGAATTTACCAGTAATAGGGGTAAGTCCGGATGTGCTTGATTTTGGGAGCACAAGGAGCAAGAAACAGGGATATATTTTGATACGGAATTATGGAAATGCAAATTTACAGATTATAGATTTAGCCCTGACAGGAGAAAACTCTGATGAATTTTCATTTGATGACAGTATTTTACAGCAGCAGATTTTACCGGATAATAACATTCTTCTTCCGGTACATTTCAACCCGAAATCGGCTGGAACAAAAAATGCGATTTTGGACATAACTTCAAATGATAGTTCAAAATCCACCATATCAGTTAACCTGACAGGGATATGTTCTGGTTTGCTCGGGGATATAAATGGTGGCGGAATAGATATAACAGATGTTATTTTAAGTATCCGGATGGCAATACGGCTTGATGAAATTAGTCTTGACGCGGATATGAATGAAGACGGGTTTATTGACATTCGTGATGTAATTTTAATATTAAGAAAAGCAATTGGACTGGAATAAGAATATGAAGATAACGGAAAGGGCGATTAAATTTTTCAGGAAGGTTTTTATCCTTCTTTCTACAGGTATAAGTCTTCTGGCTGCTCAGGAAGAAAGAATAATAGTGGAGATTGGCCAGGAGAAAATCACTCTGGAGCAGCTGGAAAAAGAAATGAGCAGATACCGCAAGAGCCAGAATCTAAAAGATAGAATGGAAATGCTGACAGAGGAAGGGAAAAAAAGAATTCTGGAGCAATTAATAAGAGAAAGGTTGTTTTATCTGGCAGCACAGGAAGAAGGAATAAAATTAAGTGCTGAGGAAGAAGAACAGATAGCAGGGTTAAAGAAATATTTGCTCAGCCGGAAATACATCTCACAAAAAAGCAAAGAAAATTCAATTTCAGAAGAAGAGATGAAAAACTATTATGAAAAAAACAAAGACAAGTTTGTGATACCGGAAAGGAGGAAAGTAAGCCATATAATAGTAAGGGAAAAAGAAAAGGCAGATCATCTGTTAAAAAGATTGAAAGAAGGAGCAACGTTTGCAGAAATAGCAAAAGAAAACAACATAGATGGGAGCAAAAAGACAGGCGGAGACCTGGGATGGATAAGTAAAGGACATATGGTAAAGGAGTTTGAAGATGTGGCTTTTAATCTAAAGAAAAATGAGATGAGTGAAGTCGTAAGTACAAAGTTTGGGCTCCACATAATTAAGGTGGAGGATATAAAGCCGGAAGAACAGAAAAACTTCCAGGATGTTAAGGAAGAAATAAGAAAAAAGATAGAAGAAGAAAGTATCAAACAGCTGGAAAAAGACCTCAGAAAGAAATACAATGTGAGGGTGAACTACGAAGGCATAAGGAAATCGGGAGCAACTGAGGAAAAATGAAAAAACTTAACTTACTGCTTTTGTTTTTCTTGATGAGAAATGCGCTCAGCTTTAATTTCTCTGTCAGTCCTGAAATTTTCTCGCCCTCAGAAAGTCCCGGAGTTAAAGATATTGTAAAGTTTGGTGGCCATATGGAACAGACATTACCTATTTTTGTTCATATTTATCCTCAGGGCCAGCCAGGCAGTGTCAAAAGAACAATTCTCTGGTCTGAATTGAATTACGAATGTGGGTACAATGCAAACAGGGGGATCTGGAATGGGAAAGATGACAATGGAAATTATCTTTCCGATGGTATATATGAACTTCAATTCAGTACATTTATAAACAAAGTATGGGCAAGAGGAAATGAGTATGGAGATAATCGAGGTGTGTTTTATGGTCCTTCAGATGTGGCGGTTGGCTCTGATGGGAAAATTTATGTTCTTGATGGAGGCAGGATACAGGTTTTTGATAGTTTTTGTAATTATCTTTTTTCCGTTACCAATCCAGAATATAACCAGCCGGGGCACTGGGAATGGGCAAATTCGATAGTGGTTTATGGTGATAGAATTTATATTATGGACTGTGGATATGGACAGCAAAACATAAAAATATTTGATACAAAAGGAAATTTCATAAAGAGTTTTGGTAAGTATGGCTCCGGAAATGGAGAGTTTGATTTTAACTGGTTAAATAATATCGCAGTTGATAGTAACGGAAAGATATGGGTTGTTGATAGTGGAAATTCAAGAGTTCAGGTTTTTGATTCAGAGGGTAATTTAAAGTTTAAAATTCCTGAGTCTGGTGACGGTCAGTTTGATTTTAGCTATGTTGCTGGAAATATTGCCTTTGATTCCAATGGAAACGCTTATGTTACAGATAGCGGAAACAAGTGGGGAAGGATTCAGATTTTCAATTCAAATGGTGTATATCAAAGAACAATTAAAAGTGGATTTGAAGGAGGACCTTATCAACTTGGAGGCATAAGAGCTCCAATTGCTGTTATCGGTCCTGAAAATCGTATTTGTGTTTCCTCTGGTAATGGTAGCGGGATTGTTATTTTAAACAATGATGGAACATTTTATTCAAAAATAAATGTAGATGAATACGGAAGGGATTGGCCTGGCCGTGGAAATGGCGAATTCCAATTTATAATCAGAATAAGAGGTTCTGGAGAAAAAATTTATACTGTGGAATGCTATGATAATCCCAGAGTACAGATTTTTGACAAAAATGGAAGATTTTTGAATCAAATAGGAATGAGTAAAGGGGAGTTTTTAAATCCCAAAGGTGTTGATATTGACTCAGATGGAAATATTTATGTTTGCGACCAAAGAAACAGCAAAATTGAAGTTTTTGACAAAAACGGTTCTTTTGTTAAGCAGATTATAATTCCCTATGTTGGTGGTGAACTAATTTATGCTTCTTATAACTTTTTTGCTTCTTATCCAGCTTATATAGCAGTAGATTCTGATAAAAAAATTTATATTTGCGGAAACTCTCCGGCAGGAGGAGTTGGTGATCACATATTATTTCTGGACAATTCAGGGAACCTGATTTGTAATGTTGATCCTAAAGACTCAAACGGCAAATATTTTCAGCCATCAGGAATTACAATACTTAATGATTTAATTTACATCCCTGGAAACTATGGCAGTCGCGGAGATGAACCAGGTAAGATATTTGTTTTTGATAAGCAGGGGAAACTGCAGAAAACAATTGGAATAGCAGAAGCAACAGAATATTTGAAAAGTACAGACATTCTTTATAAGGACATTGCTGCTTACAATGGGAAACTTTATCTTCTGACAGATGATAAGAATCCTTATTTTCAGTTAGGACCTGGAGTTATTGTCTATAAGCCAGATGGAACTAAGGTCAAAACATTACCCGGGATTAAAGACGGCGATTATATAAAAATAGATAACACGGGAAAAATTTATGTTTCCAATTTCAATGGAGAACCCATTTCCGTCTTTGATGCAGAAGGGGCATTTCTTTATACTTTTGGGAAATATGATACGGGTCTTACCAGTGATTGTCTCCAGCCACAGGGTATTGCTCTTGATAATCAGGGGGATATTTGCTTTGTAGATGTTTACAACAATCGCCTTTACAAGTACAGTTTAAATTCTGATATCACTCTGGTAACGCTTACCTGTGAAATAGATAATACAAAACCAAATGCCACAATAACATATCCACCTCATGCGCCTTTAAACTTGATAAACAATTTTCAGGTAAAGGGAACTGTTAATGACAGAAATTTGCAGGAGTATAAAGTTTACATAGACTCTCAGGCTGTTTCCACAGGTACAACTCCTGTTATTGATAGTGTCCTGGTTGAGGTTGAGGTTGCAAGCCTGTCCAAACGTTTGCATGAAATCAAACTTTTCGTAACTGACCTGGCAGGAAACACAAACTCTGACTCTGTTGTGTTTTATACTGACAGTGGTGCTCCGTTTTCCAATGTTAATGCCCTGAACCCCTATACAACTTCTGTTTCCTTCACTGTCTCCTGGACAGGTTATGATGCAGATTCTGGTGTGGCCTGTTATGATATTCAATACAAAGATGGTGAAAATGGTATCTGGACTGACTGGATAATAGCGACAACAAAGACATCCGCTACTTTTACAGGTATTGATGGTCATAGGTATTATTTCAGAAGTAGAGCAAAAGATAATGCAGGTAACTGGGAAGGTTATGCAGATACCCCAGATACATATACCATAATTGACGCTACAAAACCGGTCGTGGTGAGTGTTACCCCGCCAGATAATTCTTATGTGGGAGCAAAACCAACAATAAAAATTGAAGTGCAGGACCCCAATAATGGAACTGGCGTGCACCCCTATTCCATTTCCGTAAGAGTAGACAATGGTTACTGTTCTTATACATTTTCAAAGAATATCATTACGATTTCACCCAGTTTTACTCCGGGAACCCACACGGTCAAAGTTAAATTTTCAGATTATGCAGGAAATATGTCAGAGGAATTGATTTTAACTTATCAAGCATTAAATTTTCAAGGTTCAGTAACAACTTTATCTCCTGACCCCAATCCTGTTATCTCAGAAGTGATGATTGGTGGAAAAGCGGTAAGATATTATAAAGTTATTGATAAGAATGGGAATCCTGCTTCTGGGGTAAGTTTACTTATAAAATGGGATAATGGTACAAAATCTCTAAGTACAGATTCTTCAGACGAAAACGGAGTAGTGAAATGTGAAATCCCAAGTAGTGAGCTTGGTAATGTAAACCAGATTAAAATATGTTCCATCACGGAGGCAGGTGGCACCAGTATCAGTCCCCCCTTAACCTTTCAGGTAAAAATTCTTCCCAGAGAATCAGAATCAGCGTTTTCCTTCGGCAGTGGAATAAGTATGGAAGCAGCAGCTGGTGTAGGTGCAAAACTTGGGAAGAAAAAAGGTATGTCCTATAAAATTATCAATACTGATTTGCAATCCTCATCAGACGACAGGATAGAGGTAGAAAGGAGTTTTGAGATTGAGGCGGGTGCAGTTGCCAAAGTGAGTGTTGGCGGTGGTGTTAAGAACGCGTGCTATGCAAGTGCAGAAGCAGGATTTTACGCCTCACAAGTTTTAATGAACACAAATACATTTGGTTTTGATAATCCCTATTCTTCTGATGAGCAGCAGATATTAAGGGCAGGACTTGTAATAGCCTCTTTACTTGAGGAAACAAACTATCCTATTGTTTCCGACATGCTTTTTTTCCTTGTTAATGGTTTTAATGCTCTTTACCCTAAGTACCAGAGAGGCCAGGATCTTTCCATCGGAGCAAGGGTGGGAGCAGAAGCATCAGCAGGTACAGGTCTTGGTATTGGTGGTGAGGATGATGTTTTTCTTGGCATAGGAATAGGGGCAGGAATTGAGGGGGAGGTAGAAATACTGGGAAAACTTTTATTTGATTTTTCATACGGAAATAATGAACTTGAATTGGAGGAAATTGGAGCAGGTGTTTCCATAGCAGGGGAACTGGATTTGTTTGGAGGTGTCCAGGGCAACATCATAGGAGAAAAAATTAATGCGGGCATTGGTGGTAACATAGCAGGTAAGCAAACACTTACCCTTTATGCAAATAATAATGGGGATATCACAAGAGGAGAACTGGAAGTAGAGGGTAGGAGTGATTGGGGTATCAGATACCCGGGAAAAGAGGGTTCAACAAAAAAGGTGACACTCATTCTTACAGGAGAACAGGTGGAAGTAATCGCGGATTACCTTCTGGATTTTTTAAATCTACAGCAATATCTTAAGGGAGAAGTTCCCTCTGGAAGTATAATTCTTGGTCCAACTGAAGTGGCAAGCAGATTTATAACATTCTGCCAGGAACTGGCAAATTATTTAATTTCCTCAGGGACTCCTTTAACTTACAAAATAGAAGAAGAAAAAGGCTGTTCTTTTACATTTGAACCATCAATCCAGCTGGCTGCTGGTGCTGAGGTAGAGGTGGGTATTTCTCTGGAATTTGAAAAATCGGTCTCCTATACAGTGGAGGAGGGAATTTTAGGGAAAGGCGGGTCATTATTGAAGGCTTATCCTCTATCGTTGTATCAGAAGGATAATTTTGTTCCTTCACCGGGAGATTTAGACTGGGAAACAATATTTAATGATTGTGTTAACGGGATAATAACTGCCATGACAGATGTAGGAAGTCTGGTGATTGGAGCAGTGGAAGAAGTAGCAGACACCGTAGTAGGAAGTATCCACTGGCTCTCTTCAGCAGTTTCCGGGGGTTTTTTCTCTGGCGGAAAAAATTTAAAACAGGGTGATTATGAAATGGGTGAGATTTTTTGTTTCACACCAGAAGGTAAAAGCATTGCGGATTTAAGTTCATGTCTAACTTCTGAAAAAACGTTAAGAAACGGGGCAAGTTTATTGAAAATAATCCCAGGAGAGCCCAAGGGATACCTTACTATACACTACTCTGATTTTGCAGTTCCTGGTCAGTTTAAAAAAGACCTTATCATCTATCAGTGGGACGGTGTAAACAGAAAATGGACAAATTTAAGTTCAAAAGTAGATGTGGAAAACAATATGATAACGGCTGAGATAGAAAAGCTGGGAATGTTCTGTCTTGGATTTCCAGTTCCTTACGGCAACATTGTTTTAAGGGTTGAACCAAAAGATGTTGATATAAGCATTCCTGCTACCATATCTGTGTCATCAGAGCCAATTCTTCTTACCACAGGAGAACCTGTCCCTGATGGTACACTGGTAACAGTTCAGTCAATTAATAGAAACACGTCGGAATTAGAAAATTATGGAACAATAGTAACACCAGATGCTGACCCGAGCATTGAAGGTATACAGGTGAGGAGTGTTAACGGGAAAATTAACTTTAGTATTAACCCACCCTTAAAAGAAGGAAGTGGCGTAATATTAGTAAAATCAACAACAGGAGAGGCAGAAGGTAAGGCACACTTTAATGTTGTAAAAAACCTTGATTCCAATAATAACGGACTTCCTGATTACTGGGAGGTGGAGTATTTTGGAAACAAGGGACAGGATCCTGAAGGCGATCCTGACAGCGATGGCTTAAGAAATATTGATGAATATTACAGGGGAACAAACCCGAAGAAAAAAGATACGGATAATGATGCTATGGATGATGGCTGGGAAATAGAAAACAAACTCAATCCACTCTTTGATGATTCCAGTTATGACCCTGACCTTGATGGATACAGAAATATTGTGGAATACCTGTATGGTACAAACCCCAACGATAAGAACTCCAGGCCTGTAAAGGGCGACCTTAATTCAGATAGAGAGATAGATATTCTAGATGTTGTTTTATGTGTCAGGCAGACGATAGGGATGGATGAAACAAAAATGATAGTAGCTGACATTAATGACGATAAGTTTATTGATATTCTTGATGTAATTTTGATATTAAGGATGGTAATCGGACTTAACTGAAACTTTGCGTTGTGTTAATGTGGTGAGGGTTTTAGCGGGCTGCGCCCAATTTGCTGGAAAGGTTTGTTCTGGTATAATCAATATTCATTGAGTAACCAGTTGACTAACAAGGCTAAAAAAGGATAGGTACTTCCTACTACCAGACCTGAAGATAGTCTTGGAGGTCAAAAAATAAGATTTGACTCAGGAAAAATTTTTTGTATAATGGATTACCATGATTGAAGCCAGAAACCTGACCAAGTATTACGGCCGGACAAAGGCGCTGGATAACATTTCTTTCACCGTGGAAAAGGGTGAAATTGTTGGGCTGCTGGGACCGAATGCAGCCGGTAAAACCACTATGATGCGTATTCTTACCTGCTTTTTGCCAGCGACTTCCGGGACAGCAAAGGTCAATGGCTATGATGTTGCTGAACAACCGTTACAGGTGCAACGTTCCATTGGCTACCTTCCGGAAAGAACCCCTCTGTATGATGAACTTACCGTAACCGAATTTCTCAATTTTGTGGGAGAAGTGAAAGGTATTACCGGGCGGGAAGAAAAGAGGAAGCGGCTGGGAACAGTCATAGAAGAGTGCGGTCTGAGAGAAGTACAGAATAAACTTATTGCTAAGCTATCCAAAGGTTTCCGGCAAAGGGTGGGGCTGGCTCAGGCGCTGATTAACGACCCTCCCTGCCTCATACTGGATGAACCAACCATTGGTCTTGACCCGAAGCAGATTACAGAGACCAGAAAACTTATTCAGAATCTGGCTGGGAACCGCACTGTAATTTTAAGCACCCATATCCTGCCTGAGGTAAGTATGACCTGTCAGCGGGTGATGATTATCAACGAAGGCAAGATTGTGGCTATTGATACAGTGGAAAATCTGACTGCGAGAATCCAGAAAACAGTGGAGATAAATCTGCAGGTGGAAGGTAACAGCCAGCAGGTAAAAAAGTGTCTCCAGGAAATAGAAGGTGTGGAGAGTGTAGAATTAATCCCACCGGAAACCGAGAAGGTCAACCATTTTGTTGTCAGGTCCAGCCGGGGAGTGGATTTACGGAAAGAAATCTCCCGGAAAGTTGTCAACAGTGGTTTTGTGCTTTATGAAATAAGTTTGAAGGAAATGTCTCTGGAAGACATTTTCCTGCGTCTGGTCACCAGGGAATGAGTATGAAATCAATACGTTTGCTGTTTGTACCGGTTTATAAGAAGGAGTTAAAGACTTACTTCATCTCTCCTATCGCCTATGTGATTTTGTTCATCTTTAACCTGGTAATGGGTTTTATTGCCTATACACTGCTTGGTTACTACCACCTGATGTCCATGCGTGCCAGTGCCTATCCCTACGGAGGTTTTTCCTTAAACCCTACGGAAATGTTAGGCGGACCGATTTTTCACAATATGGCTGTGACTTCTCTGTTTATGCTACCGCTGCTGACCATGCGCCTTTTCTCTGAAGAGAAAAAAACAGATACCATTGAACTTCTTTTCACCTATCCTTTACGGGACTGGGATATTGTCTGGGGGAAATTTTTAGCGGTCCTGACTATCTACGCGGTAATGGTGGGACTTTCTGCTATCTTCTTTGGCATGGTTGAAATCTGGCTGAATTTTGATAAACGGGCTATTTTAAATGCCTACCTGGGACTTTTACTGCTGGGTGCCAGTTTCCTGGCTGCAGGTTTGTTTCTCTCTTCACTTACTGAAAATCAGATTGTGGCTGCGGTGATGACCTTTGGTCTTCTTCTTCTTTTCTGGATTATCAGCTGGGTGTCAGAGTTGGCCGGGCCACGCTTTAAGGAATTTTTCACTTCCCTTTCTCTTTTTGAGCATTACGACAATTTCCCCAAGGGTATTCTGGATACACGGGATATCATCTTTTATCTCAGTTTCAGCGCTTTGTTTTTGTATCTGACTTTAAGAGTTCTGGCTTCCAAAAGATACCGGGGTTGAAAAATGGCTGTGGAATGGAAAAGAGTAGGTCGGGGTGCTAATTCTGGAGCAATGATTTTGCTTTTTATAGTGGTTATACTTCTGATAAACCTCATCGCTGGCAAACATTACAAAAGGTTTGATTTAACCCAGAATAAAAAGTACACCCTTTCCGAGCAGAGCCGTAAGATTGCTGCCAGTCTTACCGGGCCGCTGAAAATCTATGGTTTCTTCCGGGACCCTTCCCAGGAAAAGAAAAAAGCCACTGACTTATTAGAGCAGTACAGAGCAGCCTCCCGTAATGTTTCCTATCGTTTTGTGGACCCTGACAGAGAACCCGGTATTGCCAGAAAGTATGAGGTGCGTTCCTATGGTACCTTGGTACTGGAATACGGGGATAGTTATGAAAAGGTATACAACACAGAAGAGAAAGATTTAACTGCGGCTATCTTGAAACTGACCAGAAAAAAAGGGAAAAAGATATGTTTCACCAGAGGTCATGGAGAAAAAAGTCTGGATGGCTACGAGGCTGACGGTCTGGAAACACTGAAGCATGCCCTCGAACAGGAGCAGTACCAGACCCAGGAAATTATTCTTTTACGAGAAGGTATCCCTGAAGGATGTAGCCTGCTGGTGATTGCCGGTCCGCAGGTGGACCTGGTAGAAGGTGAAGTTGGTGAGCTGGAAAGGTATCTCCGCTGTGGTGGCCGTGTACTTATTCTTATGGATCCCAACCGTTTGCCCAATTTGACTGGTTTAATCAGCAGGTATGGTATCAAGGTGGGCAATGATGTGGTAGTGGATTTACAGAGCAGACGTTTCTTAGGAGATGCTCTCAGTCCTCTGATTCTTGATTATCCACATCACGAAATTACTAAAGATTTAAGTGTGGCTTCTATTTTCTCCCTGTGTCGTTCAGTAGAACCAGAAACTTCTCCACCTTCAGGTATTACCGTCCAATCCCTGGCAAAGACCAGTGCTGCTTCCTGGGCAGAGACTGACCAGGCAGCCTTAAAAGGAGGAACCGTCAGTTTCAATGAGAAACTTGACCGTCGGGGACCTGTATCTGTAGCCGCAGTTTCTGAGATTACTCTGAGTGATACTGCGGTGAGCAGTTCAGAAGAAAATCCCAAGGCAAGACTTGTTGTCTTTGGTGATGCGGACTTTGTCACCAATCGCATGGTTAAACTTCAGGGTAACCTGGATTTAATCCTGAATACTATTGCCTGGCTTTCTGAAGAAAATGTTCTGGTCTCTATCAGGAGCAAGGAACAGGCCAGTCAACCGTTGAGTTTGACTGCCAGGCAGGGGAAGGTGGCTTTCTTTCTTCCAGTGGTAGTTATTCCCTGTCTCATACTTTTTACCGGAGTTTTTGTTTTCAGCAGACGGAGATGGTTACATTGATTCTGTTGTGGTGGTCAAAACTGGTGCAAGTCAGTATCCTTTCCTTTCCAGCGAAGTAAACATCGGAGTAGCAGATGAAAAGATACCTGAAGACCTTAATTTTACTGGTTGTAACTGCGGGTCTTTTTTCCTGGTACTATTTCTATGAGGTAAAAGGTGCCAGTAAAAGACGTGAAAAGGAAACGGAGAAGAAAAAGATTTTCCCTTTTACCAGGGAAGAAATTACTCTTCTGGAGTTTTCAGGAAGTGAGACCACGATTACCTGTATCCGGGAGGGTAAAACCTGGAAGATGACCAGCCCCAGGCAACTGGAGGCTGATGGAGAAGAAATTGGTAAAATCCTGGATGGTTTATTAGGTCTGGAAGAAAGCCGCAGTCTTGGTGTCGTGAATGACCTGTCTGAGTTCGGTTTCCTGCCGGAGAAAACAGTGACTCTGGGTACGGAAAAAGAAAAGAAAACAATCAGGTTTGGAGGTGAGAATCCAACCGGTGACAGCTGGTATATTTTGAAGAATCAAAATGAAGTAATTCTTGTTTCCAGAGGTAGTCGGGAAGATATCCTTTCCCGGAGTGTTGATTCTCTGAGAGAAAAAAGAATCTTAGCCCTGGATACTTCTGATATTGTTTCCCTGCAGGTGACCCGAGCTCGTTGTCCGGTAAGTTTCGTGAAAAAAGAAAGCACCTGGTTTTTAGAAAAACCGGTTCACGATGAGGCAGACCGCTGGGCAGTAGAGGATTTTCTCAGGGAAATCAGTACCTCTAAGGTGAAGGAATTTATGGAAGATACCAGAACCAGGGGAAACTACGGTTTTCAGGAACCGGTTTTGGTGGTGAAGGCGAAAGCTTCAGGAGGTGGTCTTTTTACCCTGACTGTGGGCAAGAAAAAAGACCCGTCGACCAGATACGCTCAGTCTTCTACCCATGCGGAAATTTTTACTGTGGAAGAAACTCTTTTAACGAAACTATCAGAAACCCTGGATGATTTGAGACAGAAATCTATTTTCACTCTGGACAGTTATAATGTTAAGGAGATCAGGCTAAAAAAAGGTTCTGAGGAATTACTTCTGACAAAAATAAAGAGCGGGGACAGGGAATTATGGCAGGCAGGTTCTCTCCGGAAAAGTCAACTGAAACAGGAAAAAGTAACAGACTATCTCTACGATTTAACCGGATTGAAAATCCAGAAATTCTTTGATGCGTCTTCAGAGTGGCTGGTAGCACATCATCTGAAAACTCCTGAGATAATTGTGAAACTTACTGATAAGGATGGGAAATCCCAGGAAGTTTTCTTTGGAGAAAAAGCAGAAGAATCATGGTATGGTTATCTCCCTGGCCGTCAGGTAGGTTTCAGCGTAAGTGCTGGTGACTACGAAAAGGTTAATAAAACCATAAAAGATTTCTTACCTGAGCCAGAGAAGAAAACAGAGGAAAAAAAGCAGAAAAACGCAGGTATTTTCAGAAATCTCTTCCGGAAGAAGCGCTAAATCCACCCAGCGCAAGTTTTACTGTAGCTTCAGCTAAGACTTCCAGAGAATCCACCAGGATACCCTGTATATCGGATTTCTTCAGAACCAGCGGTATTTCAGTACAGCCAGCAACAAGGAGATAAACATCTTTCCGTTTAAGCAACCGGTTAGCAACTTCCCTGATTGTTTTTCTTGCCAGACGTAATTTTTCCCCGGATTTGATCTGGTAGATAGCCTCCATCATTTTTTTCTGCTGAACTTTCTCTGGAACAACAACCTCAATCCCGGCAGCAGTTAGAGCCTTCTGATAAAGACAACTCTGGATTGTCCCTGTGGTAGCTAAAAGGCCAATTCTCTTAATTTCCGGGAAATTCTTCCTTATAGTGCGGCTGACTTCTTCTACCAGGTTGAGTACTGGGATTTTAAGATGTTTCTGAACCTGCTTCAGGAAGTAACAGACGGTATTGCAGGGAATGACAATAAAATCAACCCCCATTTTTTCCAGCCTCTGGCAGGAAGCAATTAATTCTGACAATGGACTTTTGCCCTTTCCAAGAATAGCTTGAGTTCTGTCAGGTATGGCGGGATTGTGATCGATGATTAAATGAAGATGCTCCTGATCACACTTAGCCGGAGTCAAGCTGATAAGTTTCTTCAGAAATTCTACTGTGGCAGCCGGTCCCAACCCTCCAACAACTCCTACGGTTTTTCTTTCTGTTTTTTTCACCACTTTATTTTAGCACAACCGGTGAGAAAAAAGGAATCTGACCTTTGTTTGTTTTTCTGCTAAAATAAGGGGAGAAAAAAGGGAAAAGTGAAAGACCAGACTACCCATGCGCTTTCCGTAGAAGAAGTCCTTCGTATCTTAGAAACTCACCTGGAGAAAGGGTTGACCTCACAAGAGGCGGAAAAGCGCCTGAAACGTTACGGGTTTAATGAACTCAGGGAAAAACCTCACCCCACTTTTTTCCAGCGTGTAAAACTGCAGTTTAACAACTTTTTGATAAGACTTCTGGTAGTGGCAGCAGTTGTTTCTTTATGTCTCGGGGAGTTTGTTGATGCCGGAGCTATCATTGCTATCGTCGTCATCAACTCTCTGATAGGTGTTATCCAGGAGATGAAGGCAGACCGGGCAATAACAGCTCTGAAAAAGATGGCAGCTCCCAGCGCCAGGGTCATCCGGGATGGACAGGAAAAAATTATCCCGGGCCGGGAACTGGTTCCCGGAGACCTGGTTATCCTGGAAGCAGGTAACTATGTCCCGGCAGATGTAAGACTGGTAGAAAGTGTAAATCTAAAGGTTGACGAATCAATTCTCACCGGGGAATCTTTACCTGTTAGCAAAGAAGCTGATGTGGTGCTGGACAGGGAAATTCCTTTAGGAGACCGTCATAATTCTGCTTTTATGGGGACTGTGGTGACCTACGGAAGAGGACGGGCTCTGGTGGTTGCCACCGGACAGCATACCCAGATAGGTCTGATTGCGCAGATGCTTCAGTCCACAGAAGAAGAGCAAACTCCTCTCCAGAAAAGACTTGACCATTTAGGTCGCCTGCTGGGTAAGCTAACCATTATTATTTGTGTGGTTATTTTTGTTCTGGGACTGATGAGACAGACAAGTATCCCGCTCATCTTTCAGCAGACCATGCTTTCTTATCTTAAAGTTTACCAGCAGGAAATCATCCTTCTTTTTATGACCGCTGTCAGTTTAGCCATTGCTGCTGTCCCGGAGGGTCTTCCGGCAGTGGTGACTATCTGCCTGGCTCTGGGTATGCAGGCGATGGCAAAAAGAAAAGCCCTGGTGCGCAGGCTCCCTGCTGTAGAAACCCTGGGTTGCACCACGGTTATCTGTGCAGATAAAACCGGTACTCTCACAGAAAACCAGATGACAGTAGTCTCAGGCCAGGCAGGAAGCAGGCTTTTCTCTGTCAGCGGCCAGGGGTATCAACCGGAGGGAAAATTCTATTCTGACAGCCAGGTTTTCTCTTCTGAGGAAGTGGCAGAACTTAAACTTCTTCTGATAGCAGCAGTAGCCTGCAGTGATGCCAGGTTAGAACCAAGCGGTGAGGAAAAAGGAAAAAAGATTTACCGCATCATCGGTGACCCCACAGAAGCAGCCTTAGTTGTCTGTGGAGCCAAAGGTGGATTGTGGCCATCTTTTGTCAACCAGGCCTTTCCCCGTGTGGGAGAGATTCCTTTTGATTCAGAAAGAAAAAGGATGACCACGGTTCATCTGCTTACTGAAGAAGGAAGAAAGATTTTGCCAGAAGGGATTGGTGGCTGTGCTGGCTACATCGTTTTCGTTAAGGGAGCGCCGGAGAAACTTCTTTCTCTGTGTCAGTGGTCCTATAGCCACTCTGGTGTACAGGTTCTCACAGATGAAGAAAGGAAAGAACTCTTAAAAACTAACCGGAGAATGGCCAAGCAGGCATTGAGAATCCTGGGTTTTGCCTGCCGCACGTTAAAAGAAAAACCAGAGGAGATAAAAGATGTTTCTCTGGAAAAAGACCTCATCTTCCTTGGACTTTTAGGCATGAGGGACCCGGCAAGAGCCGAAGTGGCACGGGCTATCCAGGAAGCCAGGACTGCCGGTATCAGAACCGTGATGGTGACCGGTGATTACCAGGAGACTGCCAGGGCGATTGCTGAAGTTATTGGTTTGAAAAGGCCTGATGGTCTGGTGGTGGAAGGTAACCAGTTATCCTCACTTACCGTAGAAAGTTTAACCGAAATAGTGGACCGGGTTGATGTTTTTGCCCGGGTTTCTCCCCAGCAGAAAACCATGATTGTGGAATCTCTGAAGAAAAAGGGAGAAGTGGTAGCGGTGACCGGGGATGGTATTAATGATGCTCCGGCCCTGAAAAAAGCGGACATTGGTATTGCGATGGGCATCACCGGTACTGATGTTGCTAAGGAAACAGCAGATTTAATTCTGACTGATGACAATTATGCTACTATTGTGGCGGCTGTGAAAGAAGGGCGTATTATCTATGGTAATATCCGCAAGTTTGTTTTTTATCTTATCTCCTGCAACATAGGAGAAATTCTTATTATTTTTGTAGCCATGGTTTCTGGGTGGCCCTTACCTTTAAGACCTGTGCAGTTACTGTGGTTAAACCTGGTAACAGACGGCGCACCTGCCCTGGCACTGGGTATGGAAAAGGGTGAGCCTGACATTATGAAAAAGAAACCCCGGCCTGTAAGCGAACCAGTCATTACCCGGAGAATGATGATGATGATGTTTTTCCAGGCAGTGGTGATGGCTATTTCCATGCTAACTGTTTTCTCCTGGAGCTGGCAAACTTACAGAGAGTTACCCAGAGCCCAGACAGTCATTTTTGCCACATTGGTTCTTTCCGAACTTTTCCGGGCATACCCGGCCAGGTCAGAGTATTTACCCTTGTGGCGGATAGGATTCTGGACCAATCGCTGGCTGCAGTACAGTGTCGGGCTTTCGCTGGTCCTTTTATTTGCTGTTCTGGAAATTCCTTTCTTGCAACCAGTTTTTGGTACTGTTCCTCTTACTGTAGTAGACTGGCAACTCATTCTCCCTTTTTCCCTTCTACCTGCCCTGGCAGCTGAGCTGGTTAAGTTTTGGAGCAGAAAAATGTATAGTAGCAAATAAAGACTGTGGGACAAAGTCTTTTGACTGTCTGGTTTTTCTCAGAATTGATGTTCTGTGTATGCCTGTTCTAATCTTCTTCATCTTACTGCTTTTCTTTCCCCTTTCAAAATCTCCCCCAGCCGCTCTTTACCAGAGAGGGAGTTGTTCCTTTTTATTTTTCTCCCTTTACGAAAGGGAGATGCAAGACGGATTTAAACAGCCACCACCTGTAAGAAGGAGAAAATTGTAGAAAACAGGGAGAAAAAAACTTTTTTTTTCAGACAAGGCAGCAACAGTGCTGACTTATAGCAGGTTCAATTAGAATCTATTTTTAGCCGTCAGTGATAAGGAGAAAAAAGTCAGCCGCCTGCGCCATTTTTTTCCAGAGAAAAAAGTCCCTGATTGATGATAGAGACACAGGCATCAACTGCTTCCGGGTCAAACTTGTAGCCCCGGTTAGCAGTAATTTCCTTAAGTGTTTCCTCCGGTCTCTGGGCTTCCCGGTAAGGCCTTCTGGAACTCATAGCTTCCACCACATCAGCCACAGCCAGAATCCTGGCTTCTAAAACTATCTGTGGACCTTTTAATCCTCTGGGGTAGCCTGTGCCATCCAGCCTTTCATGGTGCTGGGCAACAATCTCCGCAATAGGCCAGGGAAAATGAATCTCACTGAGAATCCTCTGGCTGACCACAGGATGAGTTCTCACCAGCGTTAGTTCCTGGGTGGTTAGTTCTGATTTTTTCACCAGGACAGATAAAGGGATACCAATTTTGCCCACATCATGCACCAGACCGGCATAATATACTGGTTGCACTTTTTCTTCGGTGAAACCCATTTTCTCGGCGATAAGGCAGGCTAATTCAGTTACCCGCAGCTGGTGGTTGGCAGTGTAATAATCACGCGCACTGAGAGTTTTATTCAAGGCATAAATAATATCCTTAATCAGCTGTTTCTGAGAGATAGTTTTTTCTATCAACTGCTGATGTTCCTGGTAAGCAGTGGTAATATCTAAAAATGTACCGCAGATAATCTCCCCTTCCAGTAGGGCGAAAAGAGAGATTCTGATTACTTTCCCGTCTTTTCTCACCAGTTCAGCCTGAAAATCTTCCACTTGTCCCTTCTGTCTTAAGATTTCCAGCAGTTTTTTCCTTTCTTCAGGGTTGTGGTAAAGACTTGGTACCGTACGCTGGAGTAATTCTTCCCGGGAAGAAAAACCCAGAATCCGCAAAAAAGCATCATTGGCAAAAAGTATCTGACCATTTATATGTGTCTTGTAGACGGCGACAGGTGTCTTTTCTACAACCTGGCGGTAGAAAAGATTTGATTGCTGAAGAAGTAAATTTCCTTCAACTGAACTTTCCAGGTTGATAACCAGACCTCGCAAAGTAAAAACATTCTCTTTTTCAAAAGGGGAAACATCTACCAGAACTTTCAGATTAGACCCATCTTTTCTCCTTGCAAGATAGTAATTCGGTTGTGTTAATTCCCCGGCAAGCGCTTTTTTAATACTCTCGTAAGCCAGTTTCTGGTGTTTCTCTGCGACAATGTCAAAGATGGTTAAACCCTGTTTTAAATCTTCCCGGGTGTACCCGAACATCTCCAGGGCTGATAAATTAGCCCAGAGGAATCTTCCTTTTTCATCAATCTCAAAAAAGCCGGTTCTGAGCAGAAGCGATTCTCTGTCCATAGATTTTTCCCTTAGTAGTGGCCCTCAAAAACTTCTAAACAGGCTTCCACTACCTTAGGATCAAACAGTTTCCCTTTGTTTCTGGAGATTTCTTCTAATGCCCCTTTCAGTCCCAAAGATGGTCTGTGTGGTCTGGTGCTTGCCATTGCCTGAACCACGTCAGCAACTGCCAGGATTCTGGCTTCCATAAGAATCTGCTCCCCTGCCAGACCGAGCGGATAACCAGAACCGTCCATCCTTTCATGATGTTGCAGCACAATCTCCTGTATGGGCCAGGGGAAAGAAATTCCTTTCAGCATATTATAACCTTCCCGGCTATGAGTTTCTACCAGCTTCTTTTCCGCATCAGTCAGGGTAGTGGTCTTGGACAAAATCTCCTCCGGGATAGCCAGTTTGCCGATGTCGTGAACCATACCAGCCCAGTAAACGCCTTCTTCTGGAAACTTCATTTTTCTGGCTATAGAACGGGCAATGCCTGCGACCAGTCTCTGGTGCTGACCAATAGATGGGTCATGCATTTCCGCTGCCCTGGATAAAAGTTCCATAATACCCTGGAGGATGATATTCTGGTTTCTTGCGTGATTGTCTGCTACCTGTTTTTCTTCTTTTTCTTTAAGTGCGGTTTTAATGAAATTGCCAACTTGCGGCAGGTAAAAAGGTGTGATGATTTCAGAAATGCCCTGATGGAGAACATCAGATACCTGCCTGGCAAGGAATGATTCAGCATTTAACAGGACAGGCAGATAGGGATTCTGCTGGATAAGTTTTAAAATAGCAGGGTTTAAATTTTTTTCCTCATGATTCCAGGAGACAAGCACCAAATCTGGCTGGTAATTTCTGACTATTTCCTCCAGATTAGAAAACCAGCTGGCATTATAAATCTGGACTGAGAAACTGGTTTGCTGTAAGGATTTCTCCAGCTGTTCATTAGCTTGCCCCTTGCTGCTCAGTACAAGAACTCGAAGTTTTTTCAAACCGTACCTTTTCTTTAGCTCATATACCAAAACAAGTACTGTTTCTCCTGAATGGCTGTTTGCATAGTTCAGAAGTGTACGCTTCATTTTACCTTTTCATTATATTTATCGTCAATTTCAGGCGATTTGTTTAAAAGTTTACCTGCCCTGTCGCTGAAAAATGTGATGTATAATCTGCTTTACTCCCCTGTTTCGTAAAAAGGGGCAAGGGGAGATTTTGAAATCTCTCCTGCCTCTTCTCTTCCGAAAGGGAGAAACTGCAATGTAAATGCCCTTTGCCAGAGCGGAAAAATAAAAAAAAGGTGAAAGAGGAAATGGAAGCAGGTGTTGCGAAAGGGGCAAAAAAGTGGCGTAGGAGCAGCCAGGGAAGGATTCTATTGGATACTACTTTTTTAAATGTTGATACTGACGACAGAAAAGGCAGCAGTTGTCATCACAGAGGAAAACGCCCGGGTCCTGCTTTAAGACTTCTCTACCTAGCCGGTACATTTGTTTTGCCCTTATCACCTTGATTTCGCCATAACCTAAGTTTGTTTTCCGGATAACAAGTCCTGCCTGTAAAAGCTGCTGGTAAGCCTTTGATTTTTCACCGGGGATTTTGTAGAAGTCTCTATGTCCTGGCAGGTGCTGGGGAATGAGAACAGTTTCCGTAAAACCATTTTCTCTGAGGATGCGGCAGACAGCAGGCTGTAGATAGGGAAGATGGGCTTCAGTTTCCAGGAAGTGGAAAAAAGTAGTTGAGGCCAGGTCAGCACCAAACCAGACCATCTTACCATTGTAGTCCAGCAGTTTAGCGAAAGGACTGGTAGAACCAGCCGGTGGGTCTGTCTCCCGGTGCTGGCAGAGGCAGGCCTTAGCCAGAGGACCAATTCCTGCTACAGAATGGGTAGGATGAACGCTGCGGATAACTTCTTTTCTTTTTAATACTGTGGCAGGAATGGTTCCAGTCCAGACAGCTGTGTTTTTTTGCTGAAAAGGCTGGTACCTTGTTCCAGTCACTACCTCGCCGTTGAAGTAAAGATAAGGATAAGTAAAGGTTGGGAAAAGTACTGTGCCGGTACTACCCACAGCTTCTAAAAAGGCGTCAATGACAGTTTCTGCCCCTTTGTCTATGTGACCAAAAACAGAAAGACTGCTGTGGATTAGAAGTAAATCTCCTTTCCTGATACCACAATCCTGTAAAGCCCTGACAATATCTTTTCTGCTAATACTTTTCAGGTATTCTGTTTTCAGATATCCGTAGGTAGTCAGGTACTCCACTGCGGAAAGGTAAGAACGTATTTCTTTCTCTGTGAAATTTTTTTCTGTTTCCCATTGTGCTGTCTTGATTAGTTGCGCTAAACTGCGACAGCCATCCATCCAGGAAAGGATGCTGGCTAAAGGACCGTAGATAATATGCTGTGGCAGCAATTTCCTCTCTTCTTCAGGAATAAGAGCAAGGGAGAAAGGGAAACCCCGGGTTGCTCTGGCAGGGATGATGCTGCTGGCTTGTACCAGCAGCCTGCTTTTTTCCGCAGAATCTTTTTCCCCCGCACCAGCATCAGTTCTCCGGGAAATAATTTTTTCGGCTTTTTCTGAAAACTTATCCAGGTGATTTTCAACCTGAATCTGCGGCAGAAGACGCTGAAAGTCTTTCCATGTTTCTCGCTGCCTTTTAACCAGCCAGCGGAGGTAATCTGTGGACTTGCAGGAGACCATTTTCTTTATTTCTTTAATGGTTCTTTCTGATTGTCTCCGTATGAGGTCTTGCGCACATTTTTCTTCCAGGTTAAGCATCCGGGCTATCCAGGTGCCCTGGAAGGCTAAATACTGCCTGTATGTTTCCGGATGAATTATTTCCATGGTCTGAAAACTATTGTGGTGCAGCCGGTGTTCAGTCAGAACCCAGATGGTCCGGAGAGCCACAGTAGCATCGTTCAAAAGCATATCATCAGCGTAGGTTCCTGTTTTTTTCAGAACCGGATGAACCAGTGGTAGACACTTTGCAGGAAGATTGCTGACCATTTCTTCCATCAGGACATTACCGCAGAAGGGGACAGAGTAAGGAGCCAGGTGTATATTGACACCGCAATCTGAATGGCAGGGGAAACCATCAAGGTTTAAGGCGCCAACAGTTTTATTATCAAGGTAACCACCCTTTCTCTCTGCAAAGGCTGCAAAACCGTAAACCTCCAGACCGAAAACAAGCCGCAAGGTGAAACGTAAAGGTTTAAGTTTGCCTTTCTCCACCAGTTTTTGCAAACATTGAGCCAGACAAATGGCAGCAACTACTCCTGTAGCATTATCATCAGGTAATGGCTCGTAGAGGTGGGCTAAGAGGTAAAGTTCCCGGGAATCCTGGCCAGGTAAGATGCCGGTTACCAGGTCTATCTCCCCGCAAAACCTTTTCCCGTCACAGGTGGCTTTTGCCAGGACATTACCGCATTTGATAGCCTGTCTCAATCTGTCTCCTGTTCTGGGCGAAACAGAAAAACCAATGAAGGGTCTATCCTGCTGGTGTACATGCCAGTGGGCACCTTCAGTGCAGGCATTAACCCAGCCGATACCATCAGGTGTCAGGTACCGGTCAGTGACATAGGTATTCACCCAGCCACACGCTCCCAGGTCAAGCAATTTTTCTGTCAATGGCGCCACAGGCCTGGAATCAGGTTCCAGAACAACGAGGCAATTTTTCAAATCCTGACCGGAGAAAGCCTGCTGTTCGCTTACCAGACGCACATAAATTCCTTCTGGTGGTGTAGCAGTGGAACCCTTAATGAGATGAAAGGGATGCCTTTTGTAGTCGGCAACCACCGGGTCAGCAAAGGCAAGCGGGGAAGAGATAATTTCCAGCTTGCCACAGGACGCCTGCCAGGCTAAAGGACTTATTTTATCCTGATAAGCAGTCTTACCATCAGCCGGGAAAGAAATTTTTTCCACCTGCTTTAAACCAGCTTCCTTCATCATCCGGAAGGTAAAATCTGCAGCCTTTTTGTAAGCCTGGAAGGTTTGCCCTTGTTCCACCTGCCAGAGTTTTTCCACTTTCTTTAAAAGATTCTCCAGTGGTATCAACTCCAGAAAACACTGATAAATTTTTTCATCAGCATTCATTTCTTCGTTTCCTTTTTCTCCTGAGCGTACCAGCAAGGTTTCAGGGTAAGACTGCGAAGAAGTTTAGCCACAGCCTGGACAAAAAAGATTGTTCCCAAATCACGAATGTGGTAAGGCAAAGCGTCTGTGCCGTTTGGTGGCAGAACTTTCTCCAGGATGCAGCCGGTAAGGTTTCTGTCTGCCGGAGAAACAAACTGCATCTGGAAAAGATAGGTGCAGGCTTTTTCTATTTCTTCAGCAAAGATAGGTTTGCCTGAGGTTAAGTCAGTTTCTAACCAGAAAATAACAGCACAGGCTATACCTGAGGTAGCGTGGCCAAAACTGTCTGTGGTAAAGTTCAGGTAGGTATGCCGGAAAAGCCCGCCATCAGGCCTCATAGCTTTCCGGTACCAGTTTGCTGAACGCAGTGCGCAGGAAAGGTATTTTTTCTTTTTCGTCTGCCTGTACGCAGCCAAAAAAGGTCTTCCCCACCAGTAGGCATGCCTGGGATGGATACTACCGCGGCTACGGCTGGCAGGAGGATAATTTATCCAGTTGCCAGGCGGGTCTTCGTCCTGAAGAAGTCTTTCTGCTGTTTCCAGAAAAATCCGCAGGTAAATTTTTTTACCGGTGAGGTGATACATCTTCAAAAAAATGGCGTCATCAAGAAGAGGCCTGCCTTTTACCCTGAAAAACGAAGGCAGAAAAGATTTTTTTACCGGGTCGTAGCAGTCCAGAAAAATTCCTTCTCCTGGAAGATACGCTTTTTTCGCTACCCGGTCAGCGGCTTTCACTGCAGCTTCTAAGTATTTCCTCTCCCCGGTAAGTTGAGAGAAGTATAACCACCCATCCAGTGCTTCCAGAATAGCAGAGGTATTAACTTTATCCGGGGCATCCTCATAAGCCAGGAGTAATCCCTCGTCTGCACCTTCCTGGACTGTGGCTGA
This sequence comes from uncultured bacterium, assembly GCA_964645405.1. Classification (GTDB taxonomy): domain Bacteria; phylum Ratteibacteria; class UBA8468; order B48-G9; family DSTR01; genus JAMWDF01. Next base: position 39,382 of record CAZYCA010000016.1, read on the forward strand.
GAGAAGAAAGTCAGCCCCCAGTCTGGCAGAGTTGAGGAGGCAGTTAGTATTCAGAAATGGCTGGGCCAGGCAGAGGGTTTTCACTGCCTGGCCGGTGTGCCAGACCGGGCAGAAAAACCACCACTTTCTTTCTGCTGGTCGGTATTCACCTTTCAGGCAACCTTTCCAGAAGGTGTGTTTATGCCTGGCTGAGATACCGGGGGGCAACTGCCTGGTTTTCACCTGGGCGATATCTGTTATCCAGAAACAGGCGAGTTCCAGGTGCTTTTTAATTTTTTCCCTGAACATTTGGTAAACCATTTTAATCTTTCCCGGTAAAGACTGCAAATTTCTTTTGTAATGCCGCAGGACCTTTGGAATTGACAAAAAAAGTGTGGTTACATCTTCTAAAAAGGGGGATCTATGGATGTAGAAAAATTATTGCGTGCAGAAAAGGAAGGATTTACTTTGATTGAACTTCTGGTGGTGGCGATTATTGCTATTCTGGCAGCACTTCTTTTGCCAGCATTGTCCAAAGCCAGGGAAAGAGCCAGGCAGTCAGTTTGTATGAACAGTCTCAAGTAAATCGGTCTGGGTGTAGCCATGTATGTTCAGGACTATGAGGTTTTTCCTCCTGCTGGCAATCCGCGACCTGGCACTCCTTTGCAGTTTAACTGGCCGCCGTGGTGGAGTCAGAAAGATAGCGCTCTTTATCCTTATATCAGAAATGAGAAGCTGACAACTTACGGTTGTCCCACTAAAGCCAGGATGAACGGGGAATCTTTCGCTGCCAATCGGTTCGCTTTCATTGTCTATGCTGACCAGACGCCGTGGTTGAAACCAGAAAGATTAAGGGTTCCTCATCGATTTATTTTGGTTTCTGATGCTGCACGGATTGGCTGGGGATGGAATTATTACGATTACTCCCAGCCTTCTTATATCGGTTTATGGCACAACAACGGCTGCAATATTCTTTTTGCTGATTACCATGTGGAATACTTCACCAATATTGAACAGGTTATCCGCAGCAGATATAATCCAGCCTACATCAAACTTCTCTGGATGGTTCCGGTTTACAACAGGCCTGATTTAGTGGAGACTAACTGGTGAGTTTTTTGCTTCAGCAGCCCTGAGTGCCGGAGAAAACAGCAGTATCTAAAAGGGTGGTGGAGGGCAGCGGTGAAAAAAAGTTTTTTCCTCGCCAGTATATTTTTTGCAATTGTAGTTTTCACTGCTGGAGCTGAACTCATGAAACCGAAACAAGCAGTTATCCCCTTTGTCCCTGAAATTGTTCTTCTTGATGGTGAAATTTCCGAATCTGTCTGGAAAAAAGCAACAGTTTTAGAAGATTTTTATCTGGTCGGGGCAGGCAAGCAACAGAAGCCTTCCCTCGCCAGTCAGCAAACCAGGGTTCAGGTTTTCTATAATGCGGAAGCACTTTTCTTTGCTGTTACTTCCCTGGAATCTCAGGTGGAAAAAATTAACCGTGGAGTTCCCGGAGAAGAAGGCTACGGCGATGCTCCCTTAGAATGGTCTGGTGATTTAATAGAGATTTTTGTCCAGCCTCTGGAAAGCGGGGTTGTTTATCATCTGGCTTTTAATCCTAATGGTGCCAGATGGGATAGTTCCACTGCCAGCAGTGTCTCCTGGAATGGCGACTGGCAGGTAGCCACAAAAGTAACTGAAGAGGGCTGGACAGCAGAAGTCCGTCTTCCTTTTGCCTGCCTTAGCGAGAAAGGAAGTTTTGCTGGAACACCCAATCCTGGTGATGTCTGGAAAGTAAACATCTGCCGGGCAGAAAGACCTTTCTCTGAGTTCAGCACCTGGAGTTACACTCCCACCCTTTTTGCCAACCGGGCTGGTTTTGGTTCTTTTCTTTTTCCCGGAAGAAATTCTCTGGATCCAAAAGTGAAGGTTATTACTCCTGGTTCTTTGCTGGCTGGAAAAACAGAATGGGTGATGGAGATAAACAATCCGGCTCCAGAAGATGTTCAGGTGGAAGTTGCCTTACGTCTTGCCCGGCCGGAGGCGAAACCACCGGTGGCAGAGGTAACGGCTATCTCTGACAGATTTCTTCTACCAGGTAAAAATCAAACGGTAGTGAAAAAATTTCCTTACCAGGTTGATAACGAAGGACTGCATGTACTGACTTGCTCAATTTCTCTGCCTTCTCTTTCTGAGACTATTTACCGGGGGTCAGTCGCTTTTCATATCTTCCCGGTGAAAAGAAAGTTGGAGGAGTTTAAAAAATGGAGCGAAGAAATTAATAGTACTCTAAAGAACTTGAGGACGGAAGAGCCTTACTGGAAAAAGATACTGACGCAGTGGCAGACTATAGAAGATAACATGAAAAAGATTGAAGTGGCGGTGAAAAAAACAGGCCTTAACCAGGAAAACGTAGGTAAGACCGTCTCTCTGGAGAAAGACCTCACTGATTTCAGGGTTGTTTACTCCCAGCGGATACTGCCGGTTGTGTGGTTGGAGAGACAGAAGCAGAAGGGCCTTAAACTGGCAGTGGCAGAAGTGCCGGCCAGTGTAAAGATATTCCGGGACGAACCATTGTGTGGTAGACTAACCAGCCAGATAGAAGTTTCCCTCGCCAGGGGGGAATTTGAAAGCAGACAACTGGTTCTTCTGCCAGTGGGAAAAATTTCCAGTCCGGTAACACTGAAAGTGGACAATCTCATTTCTTCACAGGGAAATATTTTCTCCGGGGAAAATGTTTTCTTCCACAGGGTAGGATACATCAAAATAAAGCCAGCGCCGGTGGGTACCAGAGGAGGGTACTGGCCAGACCCGCTTTATCCTGATAAGAGAGTGGAACTCGGCTCTGAACTGGAAGTTGTTCTGCTGACAGTTTATGCTGAACGCCACCAGGAACCAGGAAATTACCAGGGAATCATTTTCTTTATTGACCAGGAAGGCAGACAGGTTCAAAAATTAGAGTTAACTGTGGAAGTTTTTCCTTTTTCCTTACCGGAACGGTCGCCCTTCAGGATGGACTTCTGGTTTTCTGAACACCATATTAATGCTATTTATGGAAGAGAGTTATCCCCGGATTTTTTCCAGTCCTGTATGAAGGTCATGGGTCCGTACCGGTTTGCGGCTTATCCGGGACTGGCAACAGTGATGCGTCGACTCGTGATTTACCTTGAAGATGATGGCGACTTAAGTTTTGATTTTACTAAACTGGAACCATACCTGAAGGCAGCGGTAGACAGTGGCCTTAACTTCATCAATATTTCCTTTACCAATCATTACCCTGGTTTAGTAAGCAACTTTCAAAAAGTTACTGCCATCAGAAGAAAGACAGGGGAGAAAGTAACTATCGTGGTTGATTATCCGGAGAAACTGGCTGAGAAGTTTCTGCAGGAGGTAACGGCATATGTCCTGGGAAAGGGATGGTTTACCCGGAATGATATTTACTGTGACATCATAGATGAGCCGTGGACAGAACCCAGCCGTGAGATTTTGAAAAAGGCAGCTGTTTCTGTGCGCAGAGCAGTGCCGTTTGCCAGAATTTACGGGGCCGGTACTTACAAGGCTATGGGTGTGGACGGCTATATTGACACCTGGGTGCCACAATTGAGACAGTTCAAACCTGAGGATTATACAGAGAAGGATGAGGTCTGGCTTTACCAGTGTCTTTACAAAGTTCCTTTTCCCACTTTTACCCTTAACCGTCCTGCTGTTGAGGTAAGAACCCAGTTCTGGATTTGCTGGAAATACCGGGTGAAAGGTTTTCTTTACTGGTCCAGTATCTACTGGGGAACTTCTGAGAATTACAGCCGTATCAAGCAGCGTCCGGAGAAAGATTTCTTCGTCCACCCGGAATGGCCAGTTCCTTTTGATGGTTCAAACTATGTCGGTGATGCTTTGTTTTTCTATCCGACACCTGAAGGTTTAATCCCCAGTCTCAGGGCGGTTAATATCCGGGATGGTGTAGAAGACTGGGAGTACCTGTATGTTTTAAAGAAGACATTGGAGATGCTGGAAAAATTCGGCGTAAGTATTCCCGAGGAATGGAAAAAAGAAAGCACACAACTGCTGAATGTGCCTGAAGAAGTTGTCCTTTCTCCCAGAAGTTTTACTGATTCACCGGAGCTGATTGAAAACACAAGAACAAGGGTGGCTTTGCTCATCATCCGGATGCAGGAATTGCTGAAATCAGAGATGAATCTTAAACAAAGATAGAACCAGGAAGCAAAAACGGAGGGTAACATGAAAAGATTTTTGTTGACTGTATGTTTTCTGGGCTTTTGCTGGCAGTTTAACCTGGCGGCAGAGGAAGGTAAAGGTGTACCAAAGTTAATTCTCAGGATTGATTTTGAAGACCCTATCAGCGGGAACGGTTCTAATGTTTTTGATACCTCTATTCCCGGAGAAGAAACAAAGTGGGGTAAAACGGCAGGGATAGTAGCTTACACGGCGATGGCTAAGGAGGGAAAAGCCTGGAAGCCTGAGCATCGGGTAGCAGGAAAGAGCGGGTATGCTTATTTTTTTGGTGGTGATGAGGAGAAAAGGTATATAACCATCCCCTATTCAGAAACATTGGAACCGGGGAAAGATGACTTTTCTTTAAGCCTCTGGATAAAGACGGTAGCAGAAGAAGGATACCTTGTTCTGAAAACAACTACCGCTCCCTACTGGGTAGTTCATCTCAGTAAAGGTAAACCACGACTGATGCTTAACGATGGTACCGGTCCGACTATGGTTCTGGCTGGTAAGAAAGAAGTTAATGATGGAAACTGGCATCATCTTGTCCTTACAGTGAAAAGCAATCAGGCTCTAAGATTTTTTGTTGACGGAAAAATGGATGCTGAATCTGCTCTCGGGAAATTAGGTGATATGACGAAGAAAGCAGCTATCGGTATTGGCGGGTACGGTTATGCTTCCGGGTATTTTCAGGGAAGCATTGATTCTTTCCGTCTTTACCGGGGGGCTTTAAGCAGTGAGGAAATAGTTAAAATTTTTAACGAAGGATAACTGTTGCAGAGAAAGTATTTTTCAGGACATGTCTGGCAGATAGCCTGACTGCAGCCTGAAGAATTCTGCCATCATTTCCCGGCATCGTTTTTCGCTGTCCACTGTTGGTTCCAGAAGAAGAGCCTGTAGCAGCAGTTTTTTTGATTTTTCAGCGTAGGCCGTAATGAGAAGTTGCTGGATGTCAATTTGCAGACGACAAAGGCAAGCAATTTGCTCTGGCAGGCTGCCAGTTTTTTCCGGATGGATTCCGTCTTTATCCACCCGGGCAGGAACTTCCACAATAGATTCTTCTGGCAGGTTACTGATAGAGAGATTTTCGTTGGGCAGATTGACACTGATTTCCCGCTGGCCAAGGTCAAATTCAATTCCTGTGATAATGGAGACAGCATTTTCCCGGGTAGGGCTGGCAAGTTCTCTCAGCAATGTTTCATCTCCTGAGACTGCTTTTCGTATCTGTTCTCGCAGGGATAAACCTCTGGAGTTCTCTTTTTCAGGAGGGTAAGCCAGTTGCTGCAGCCCATATCGGGGACCACAGATTTCATAAGCAAAGCCAAAGTACTCTCCAATATGACTGTCGGCTGGAAATGGTAAAAGGCCGTAGGTATGAAAAGCGAAATTTGCCAGTGGTGGTAAAAGGTTCGGATTTTCCACCACTTTTTTTCTGAGAGAAGGATAAAGGTCCTCACCCGTTTCCCTGTGCCGCAGAGAAACAACCCAGTGAAAATGGTTAAGACCAGCCACTGTGATTTCTACATTTTCTTCTTCCAGTCCGAGGATTTTAGCAACCTGCTGCAGAGTTGTTCCTGGCCCGTGACAGAGCCCGGCTGCTTTAATCCTGGTAAGTCTGTGGATACCAAGGCACACCCTGCTTTCTGGATTGGTAAAATTCAAAAGTAAAGCATCAGGGCAGAGTTCTTCCATGTCCTGACAGATAGGCAGCATCAGGTGCAGACTGCGCAGGGTATGAAAGGCTGCCCCGGGACCACCGTTTTCTCCGTAAATGTGTTGGAAACCAAAGCACAGAGGAAGATAAAAATCCTGGCACCAGAAATGATAGCGCTTTACGGCTACAGAGGTGATGACATAATCTGCTCCTTTCAGAGCAACTCTTCTGCTGGTGGTTGCTTCCAGCGAGATTTTCCGATGATAGTAGTCCTTCAGACGGGAAGCAAACATGGACATCAGTTCTAAGCCTGTCTGGTCCACATCTACCAAAACGAGAGTGGTTTGCAGTTTTTCTAATTGCTGGCAACTGAGGATATCAGCAATGATTCCCCGACCAAAACTGGCACTTCCGGCTCCGATAAGAACGATTTTGACTTTCCTGTTCATTTTTTCTCCTGTTGCACTCCTGACAAGCCTGTTATACACTAAGGTTGAAAATCTTACGGGCAGTTTAACACAGGAGGAGAGAAATGAAAAGAATGCTGTTCCTTCTACTGTTATTCCCGTTAGCAGCCCGATCGCAGGTTCTCTTTTATGCTGGTTTTGAAGGTCAGAGTGAAGCTTACAGCCCTGATTGTATTCTTGTCAACACCTTCACCAGTAAGGGTGGACCTTTGACTGTCTTTGTCTATGAGGAAGGAGTGGTAGGTAAGGCGGCAAGGTTTACCTGGTACAACGGTTACCCTGGTTTAGCGTATCCTGCCGTGTCTAATTACTCTCCAGAAATTGGTAGCCTTTCCTTCTGGGTGAGACAGACCGGACCCTTTTTCCTTAACAGATATTATCCGAAAATCTGGGTTCTGGGTTCTGGACAACGTTATGAGATTGAGGAACATCCTTTAGTGCTGGTGCCTTTGAATGATGAAAGGATGCAAAAAATCTCAGACGCAAAATGGCATCATGTGGTTATCACCTGGAATCTTACCGGTAGAAGAAGGAAACAATACTTAGACGGGGAACTGATAGCGGAAGGAGAATACAGTCGTCCTTACCAGCCAGATTTACTTGTTTTTGGCTACAGACTTGTCGGTGTGCTGGATGAGATAGCGGTCCTGAAGAAGGAGCTGGAAGAAAAAGAGGTAAAGGCTGTTTATCTGGCTTATCAGGAAGGGAAAAGGGTTTTCTCCCTTCCACGTCCCCAGCAGAGGGAATACCCGGCACTCCCCCTGACTATCAGCCATCTGCCTGACAGCCGACCGCAGTTACCTTCTGGTGCTAACTGGGATTTAAAACCAGCAGCAGATAACGGGAAGCGGGTGCTTTATTATCTTGATGGTATCTGGAGGTTTCAGCCTGCTTTGATAGAAAAGAAAGGGAAAGAGATTATCAATCCCGGTTTCTTTGGTTCAGACTGGGCTTACATCAGTGTGCCTGGATTTTGGAAAAGCCGCAACGGGGTGAAAGACAGGGATAATAAAGTTCTTTCAGACTGGAAAGGGATTCCCTGGGAGAAAATTTTTAGTGTCTGGTACGAGAGAGATTTTTCCCTGCCTCCGAAGTACAAAGGGAGTCAGGTTATGCTCATTTTTCCGCAGCTGGCTGGTAATGCTGAAATTTATCTCAACAGTCAACATCTTTTCACTTCTCAGTTTAGCGGCGAAGTCCAGGTTAATCTAACAGAGCATCTTCTCTGGGAAGGAAGTAACCGGCTGACAGTTCTTTCTGGAATACCCTGTGTTCCGGAAATGGATGTCAATGGTATCAGTCGTACTCCCTTTATAGAGATAAGAAGTACCCGCAGTTTCGACCTGGGCAGTCCTGTTTTCTGTCCTTCTGTACGGACCGGTAGTGTGAAGGTAATTTTCCCTGTGGAAAACTTTACTTACAAAGATCTGGACCTTGTTGTTTCAGCAAATGTTTTCAGTTATCAGGACAGTAAGTTAGTAAAGACATTACCCGGTGTGCCGCTAAAAGTGGAGAAGTTGTTCCGCGGGGAAAAGAATATTGTCTTTCCTGTGGAGGGGCTGAAATGCTGGTCACCGGAAGAACCTGTTCTTTATAAACTGGTGCTGGAAGTAAAGCAAGGGGGAAAGACAGTGGATATCACCTGGCCTGAAGTTTTCGGTTATCGTGAAATCTGGGTAGAGAAAGGGACAATTTTTCTTAACGGCATAAAACTTTCCATCAGGGGTAAGTCGCACAATTATCTCTCTTCCTATGGTTTTTCCAGAGAAGAAATCCGGCAGTTGAAACTTACCGGTCAAAACGCAGACAGAACCCTTTCTCCTGTTTTTCCTTACATTGACACTCTCCAGATAACAGATGAAGAAGGATGGCTGGTTTTTTTCCAGGCACCGGGGATTGTCCCGGATTTAGAAGCTGCCAGGTACGAGTGGAAAAATCTATTGAAGAATGTCGGGAATCATCCTTCTGTGGTTGCCTGGCAGTGGTCAGGTAATGGTTATCTCAATGGTCCGCACGGTCATCCCATGCAGATTGGAGGAGTTATTCCAGAAGAAGTTATCCGGCAGGATGAAAACTATGTCCGGGCAAGAAAAGTAAAAGAACTGGATCCCACGGGAAGACCGGTCTTTTATTACCGGCTGGGCACAGGAGGTGATTTCCGGGGTATTATGACCACGCTTGGTTTTGGCACGCCTTTACAGGAGGCAGAAGAATGGGTTAGTTACTGGGCAAAAACAAGGCAGGACCCGCTGGTACCGACAGAAATGCAGGTTTATCCCATTCACCACGAAGGTTTTCTCTGGCAGAAAGGGAGCAAAGAAATTGTCCTTTTAGAACACCATGCACGGTTTTTTGGAGATCTGGCTTACCAGAAACTGACAAGCCAGCACCTGGAAAGTTATGCTGCAGCTGATAAAGGTGTCAGTCTGTGGCTGGGACCGGACAGTGAATATAAAAATGATATTTACTCTCTGACTTACAGTCGGCTTCTTCCTTCCTGGAGAACTTACGGAGTTGGTGGTTACCTTTTCCACGTTTTTTTCAAAACCAGTGAGCTGTTTTCCCGGAACCAGCTTAACAAGTTTGGACAGACATTGAAACGGGTGAATTCGCCGGTGCTTTTTTACATTGGTGGGCCAAAAGCTGATTTTGTAAATAAGGAGCATAACTTCTGGATTGGAGAGAAAGTAGAGAAGTCTTTCATTACTGTGAACGATTCCTTCCATCCGTTGAAAGCCAGTATTAACTGGAAAGCAGTCACGGAAACCGGTGAAGTGTTAGGTGTTGGCATGGTTGATATTTCTGTACCAGCCGGCGGGATTGATTTCCAGCCAATTACACTACAGACAGAAAGCTGGAAAAAGAAAACAAAGGTGAATATTGAGGCGGAACTGACTGCGGAAAATTTTTTCTTAAGTGATAGTTTTCAGATTACTTTTTTCCCGCGCGAAGACAGGAAGATAAAGCAGGTAGTGGCTGTGGTTGACAGTACTGGTGAAACAGTAAGGGTTCTGGAAAAGATGGGTGTACCCTTGCAGATTTTTGATGAAAACACCATTGATGCCGGGCAGTGGACATGGCAGAAGTTTCCTTTATTGATTATCGGAAAGAACAGTTACCCCTATTTTGTTAAACTGTGTCAGAAGCATTTACCTTTCGGCGAAGCAGTGAAGGAAGGATTGAATGTTCTTATCCTGGAACAGACCTGTCGTCAGGTAGCTGGACTCACTGTAGAAAATGGTAATTTAAGACAGGTCTTTATCCGGGAGAGAAATTGTCCCCTGCTGCTCGGATTAGAAAACCAGGACCTGACTGACTGGCGTGGAGAAAGTTATCTGTTGCCAGCCTATCAATCCTGGCACCCGGAAAGTAACTTTCTTGGCGAAAGTGCCAGCAAACATGGCCAGTTGAATTCTTTTGGTCAGAGAAGATTCTGGCACTGGTCTAACAAGGGTATGGTGGCCACCTTCGCTTATGAGAAACCACAACTGGGTAACTTCCGGGTTTTGCTGGACTGCGGGTTTGATTTGCTTTATACTCCGCTGGTGGAAGTCCAGGAGGGCAAAGGACGTATACTTTTTAACCAGCTTGATTTAGTGGACCACTACGGTATAGAGCCTGTGGCTACGATACTTTTGCAACGGATGATTGAAAATTATCTCCAGCCAGTCAGTAAAAACTGGAGAAAACTTGGTTTTATTGGTGATGCCAGAGATAAAAATTTTCTGGAGCAACTCGGGGTTTGTTACCAGGAAAACTCTCTGGCTGATGTGGTTTACCTTAATCCGGGCTTTGCCGGGGAAAGTCTTTCCGCGGAGAAAATAGCCAGCTTTCTAAATGATGGCGGTATCCTCATTGTTACTTTAAAATCTGAAGCTGACTGTTTGAAGTTACCGGTGAAAATCAGACTGGAAAAAAGAAAGGTTAACATGGTGGAAGTGCCTGGTGATCCGGAGTTTGCAGGTCTGGGACCAGGTGATTTTTTCTATCGCAGCGCTGTGGAAACTCTACAGGTAGTTTCCGTGAGAGAAGAGCCGGTAAAAAACGGTCTGGCAGGAGTGATTCTCTGCGGCAAGGGGAAGATTATTTATCTGCAAATTACACCAGAAATCTTCGAGAGGATGTGGCAGAAAAGCAAGGTTTTCCGTATCTATTCCACAGTGCTGGCTAATCTGGGGATAGAAAACAAATTCTCTGTGGATACAGGTGCTATAAGTGGATATGGCATTCCGGAAGAGTGGCTTCCTGGATATAGTGTAGCCATAAAAAATCTGGAGCAAAGACCTATGTCCGGGAAGGGAAAATTTTATCTTTCTCCAGCACTTGATTTTGACCCGGACCAGCACCATGTCTGGTAAAGAAAAAATGAACCCGGAAATTATTTTTTACAGGTATAATCATGGCTACTGCGTTTTCAAACCATCTGCGGTCAAAGAAGAATACCGTGAGATGCAAGAAATTGGTGGTAAGGCAGTAGGGCTGAGTGTTACCACAGAAGATAAGGTCTATTTCAGCCTGGAACTCAAAAGGCATGTAGATTTGATTCACGCTTTCGGGATGCAGGCTATTTTTGTTTTTGGCCGCTGGGGAGGACTTTTTTCTGCAGCCAGTCTTAATTCTTCTTCCCGGGAAACTTTCAGGCATCCAGACTGGTGGAAGAAAGATCCCGCAGGCAATCCTCCCGGGCACATTGTCTGCTGTGTTAATAACCCGGAATTCAGGAAATACTTTTTCAGTCAGGCAGAGTATTTTTTTACCAGGTTACCCGTGGATGGTCTGATGATGGATGAACCGAAAGATTCTGACTGGCCATGTTACTGCCGGTACTGTCGCAATCTTGGTCCGCCTGAAGAAATTCATATTCCGACTTTAAGTGCTTTCCTGGGAGATGTAGCGAGTTTTTTTAAGAGTATCAGACCCGGGGGAAAGACCTATCTTTTCCATATGCCTGGTCAGAGTGAATCCTTCTACCGGGCTACGGCAGGTCAGGAAGGTATTGACTACCTTGGTGTAGACGGACCCTGTTGTGGACAGAAAAAAGCTACCGGTGAGGTTTTGACAAAAACGCCTTTGCTGGTCTCCATGGAAAAGGTTTTACCTATTGTAAGGCAGTATGGAAAAAAGACTGTGGTGGTACCGGAAAATTTTCTAATCCCTGAAGGTGAAGAAGCTACCTACCTGAAAAACCTCCGGTCTGTTCTGACTAAAAAACCAGATGCTGTAGTTTTTCATTACTATGGTTTTGGTAACCATAACCCTGATATTCTGATGCAAGGAATCAGAAAAGTTCTTACCATGGAAGAAAGGCCAGCCTCATGAGAAAAATAATTCTGGTATTGCTGGTTCTGGCAGGGACGACATTTTCCGCAGAAAGACGGTTACTGGAAGTGGAAGAATTTACCGGTCTGGTTCGTTATCCATATCATTACGAGAAAGCAACAGGCTGGTATGCCCGGGAAAGTAACTGCCGTTTTTATGGAGCGCCCGGGAAAGGTTACCATGCCCAGATTCACGAGAATGCCAGATTTTTAAAAATCAGTACAGCATTGCACCCGGAGTTACCTGCAGGTCAGTATAAAGTGTTTCTGCGGGTTTGCGGGAATAGCTGGCATGATAAAGACAATATTGTGGAAGTGGGGCTAGGGGAACAAAAACTGAGATTTTCCTGGCAGCACAGGAGAAAATTTGAATGGTTGCCTGGCCAGGTTTTTTCCGTTTCCCAGCCGATAGAAAAAGTTACTCTCACAGCGATACAATTTGGAGGAAAGGGATTCCGTCAGCTTTACGAAACCAGTCTGAGAACCCTGGCGGTAGATACGATTTATATCACTTCTGACTTAGGTGAGACTACCGGTCCCACTGTGGAAGGAAGTCTTCTGGTGGAAGCTGGAAGAGATGCACCGGGAGAAATTTTATCCGGAAAAGAAACAACTACCTACCGGAAGGTGAAACAGGCAGAGTCACCTGAACCAGTGGTAAGTCCGCGGGTGCAAATGCTGAGATTACAATCCTATGACGGGCGAAGGAATATCTGGCCGAATTCCTCCTTTGAGATTGGTGGAAATGATGGCTGGGCATCTGTCAGTATGAATAACCTCCAGGTTCATATCTTTGATGAAAGAGACCATATCCCGGGGCAGAGTTACCATGGACAGTACTGTCTGAGAATACCAGCTGGAAGTTGCGGAACCAGTCGTCCTCTGTATCTGGAAAAGCCTGGTCAGTACACCTTTTCCGTGGCGATTAGAGGTCAGGAAAAAGCTGAGGCTAAGGTTTTACTGGTATCCTGCCAGAAGGATGCATCAGGAAAACTGGTGCTTTTAGATAAACAGGGGAAATGGCAGACCCTGGCTAAGATGTCTGTGCCATTGAGTTTACAATGGCAAAGAGTAAGCTGTGTTGCCGAGTTGCCTGCGGGATTACTTGCATTAAGGGTAGAATCTGCGGTGGATTGTTTCCTGGATGCAGTTATGCTGGAACCAGGGGAAAAGATGACTGATTATCAGCCGCGGGCTTTAGTGGAAGCAGGTTTAACCACAGGGAAGATGGGTGACATTATTTACGATGACGGTCCTATCAAACTGATAGCCTGGGCAAACAATAGTGGTGCGGAAAAAGCTGACATTAACTTGAAATACGACATGGTGGATGTGAGAGAAAAAGTTGTGGGAGAAGGCAGAATAAAACTTTCTGTGCCTGCTCACACCACTATTAGCCAGGAAGTAATCATCAGCCAGGAGCCAGTTCGTGGTCTTTTCAGCATCTTCTACCACGTGGAAGGACATGCTTATCCTGAAGGAGAGCTTATCCTCAGTGTTTTACCAGAAATCTTACCAAAAAACCCCGGACATGCTCTGGCCTCTAATATGGATAATGTGGAGGAAGTCTTTCGTCTTATGAGCCGCATGGGACACAGGTGGCAACTTTACTGCAAAACCTCCAGGCAGACAAGTGCAGAAGGTATCAACCCGGATAAGGAAACCTGGAACTGGCAACCAGCAAAAGAGACAAAACTTCTGCCTGAGTCCTTCGGGTTGAAGTACCTGCCATGTCTCTGGCCAACAAGACTACCAAAACATCTGACTGACATTGCTGCTTCTGAAACAGAGGCGGTAGGTAAGGGACTGAGGGATGTTGTGCGCAGCACACAGACCAGCCGCATCCCGGCCATGCCTGACTTAAAGAACTGGAGTTTTTACTGCCAGCAGTTAGGCAGGAATCTTCCGGAGATACAATGGTGGAACATAGAAGATGAAACAGAACTTTACTACACGCCGAAAGAATTTGCCAGAATTGTAAAAAGCACAGTTTCCGGTTTTGCGGGAAGTGGTAGACAGGTACGGCTAAGTTTAAGTTGCACTCCTGATTATACAGAGGATTTGATAGCAGAATTAGGCAGGGCGCCTTTCCATGCTTTTGGTGGTTCCAGTTACAACATGGAGTACTGGGACAGCGTTAAAGTCAGGGGTTTACAACGTCGTTACGGGTTACCCTGGTACTGTATTGGTGTTGGCTGGGATAATCAACCGCAGATGTATCACAGTTTTCCTACCTATCAACCTGTTTATGCTTCAGCAGCAAGGACAGCCCGGGAGATGGTTTTTCTCTCTCTCGTGCAGGATGCCAGAATTATTGGACATTACACAGGACGCATCTGGCAGAGAAACGGTCTTTTTAACACGGATTTTCCGCTCATGGATTACACAGGTGTACCCTTACCTCATGGTTTCAGCTACAGTTGTGTTGGTCTTCTTCTGGCAAATGCAGAGCCAGTGGAGGATATTTATTTAGAAAAACTGGACACTATGATTTTTGTTTACCGGCAGAACAACCGTCTGGGCGCAGTCACCTGGGCGAATAATACTCCTAACCTGGATATTCACTGGAAAACCTGGCCAAAAAACATCAGGAATTTTACGGTGCCTGCTGAAATAGATGTGCTGGACATGTATGGAAACCCTGTCAGGGAGACAAAGATAGAGAGAGGAAAAACTATGGTGGATTTAGGTGAAGAACCGTATTTCTTTTTGAACCGGTCCATGAAAGAAGAAGAATTCATAACTGCTTTAAAAAATGCCACAGCGGCTTTGCCAGAGGTGGAGATGCGACTGGTCTTTTTACCTGGACAAAAGGAAAAGGTTGATTTGGGGGTCTGGATAGCAAATCATACTGATAAGGTAATCTCTGATATCAAACTTGACGCTCTTTTTCCGCCTGACCGTATGGTAAGCAAAACAGACTGGATATTAAAGGAAAGGACAGGGCAGGTAGCTTCTTTTATCAGCCCGGGCAAGGCTGTCTTTGGTCGTTTCCCTACAACCATTTCCCTGGAATATCCGGTGGAAAACGCTACCTTTACTGTCTGGCTAAACGTCGGTGAAAAAGAGATACCATGGTATGAACGTTGCTGGTTGACTGTGGCTAAACGGGTGAAAAGTAAACCTGGACAGGGAATTGATTGGTCCGGGGTTCAACCGGCCTGGATTTATACCACCTTTTCCTGGGGACGTTTTGGCCGTTCTTTCCCACAGATTGTTTCTGGAGCTGAGAACATGAAATATGCTTTCCGGAATGATGGACGTGTGGCTTTAAGGGCAGGATATGATGAGGAGAGATTGTATCTTCAGTTTCAGGTAGAGGATGACTCCCTTGTTTTTCAAGGCGAAGGAAAAGAGCGCGACTTTTTTCAGTTAAAGTTTAAGAAAAATTTGATAGCAGATTTTCAAGCGGAAATGAAGCCTGATGTAATCGGTTATATTTTCCCGGAGAGTAACGGTAAGGTAAAAATCTCCGGGCTTTCTGGGGCAAGAGGGAAAATGTGGAGGCAGAACCAGGAAGTTTACATTCTGGAAATTTCCCTGCCTCTGGCGGAAGTAATTCCTGGAGCATGGAAAACCAATCAGGCAATTGGTTTTGACTTTCTCTGGAATGATGCTGACAGGGAAGAGGAAAAAATCTACTGCACATTGCTGCGCTGGGCAGGTGGCTGCAGAACGTTCGGTCAGCTATTTTTCAGCCAGTAGTAAAATTTACCGTAAAACAGCATATCCCCACCGGGCACCACCAGCCCAGTGCATGGTACCTGTCTCTTTCTTGCCGTTTTCCACATCCACATCTGTCCAGAACAAATCAAAGTTGATAATCTGACCGGCAAAAGGAGTAACTCTTAGAAGCTTCCAGGGGATACTTATTTCCAGGGTTGTCATTTTATCAACAGTCTGGCAGGCTACCGGCACCGTAGAGGAAAGTTTTCCCTCCGCAGAAGCAAGTTTACCTGACCAGTTTCCTTCAGACAGATGTATCAGGTTAACAGTAAAGACTTCCCCGGAAGAAGAAACCAGAAGTTTCAGGCTTTCTCCAGAACCAGGCAGTACTTGCTCATCTTCCACTCTTATCCCTGCCAGAAGAAAAGTTTTATCCCAGCCCAGCCAGAAAGCCACCCGGCTATCCAGAGTGTAGGAGGGATAACCAAAACTTCCTTCTCCCTCTAAAAACTGATACCAGCGGTAAGAGAAATTCCAGTGTCGCTGATAGGAAATCCAGGCTGCGGGAAGATTTTCCCATTCCGTCAGTTTTCCCTCCAGCTGGAAACTGGTAAGAGGAAAAACCGGGATTATCCACAGGTAGTTATCACAAGCAGTTTCCAGTTGATTACTCTTAAGGTTACACCGGAAAACAGCAGCCTCCAGGGGAAAATCAGCTTGATAGGCTGAAGGAACAAAAACAGAAGTTGATTTTCCCGCAGGCAGAACAGGGATGGTTACAACCCGGGGTGCCACCCAGCACCCGGATGTAGAAAGAGGGCAATTAACAGAAGTAACTGGTTGCGGATAACGGAAGTCAGCAAGTATTTTTTCCAGCTTTTTAGAAGAGTTATTAATTAGTGTCATTTTCAGTTGAATCTTTCCCCTGGTATCAGATACAGGGAAAAGACTTACCTGGACGGGTTCCTTATCCACTTTTGCTGTCTGCAAGATGGAAATAAAATCTTTCTCTGACAGATTTTTGTTCTGAAAAAAAACTGGTTCCTCATCCACATCAAAAGATAACCAGTTCTTCCCCTTTTTCACGCCGGACAGTTTATTCCAGTACATATCAAGAATTTCCATGCTTTCCGGTGGACATTCCAGTCTTACATTTTTTAACTGGCGTCTGGCTGGTTTCCAGTGCATATCATTTTCTGCAGTATTGGTACTCCAGGTAACTGCGTAAATCTTTCCATTTTTTCGGAAGAGGAAGACCAGCCGGTCTGTAGTACCTAATTTTACCTCCCCAAGACTTTCCGCATCAGCCAGCAGGGTTCCCAGGCAGCCAAAAGTTGCGCCCCAGGGGTATGGTGTACCGTCATAGTCACACAAAGGTTTATTAAGACCAAGGTGGGCACCATTGTTTCGCAGAATGCCAGCATAATGACCTGAGATATCCAGGTCAGAAACAAGGGACTGGTAAACAAGTAACCTTGCCATCCACGCAGCCTTAAAATACGGGGGTTGAAAAGTGTAAAGAGTGTGGTACATGGTATTTTCTGGTGGACGGCCGCCCACACCAAAAGAGACAACAGCTTTACCATACCTTTCCTTCAACCTTCTCAGGTACTGTGCCTCATGATAGTAATAATCAAAAAAGGAACCGCCTAAGAAATCAATTTTCTCTGGTGAGACATAACGAAAAAGTTCTTCTGTAAACTCAGGTGCCGCACTTAAACCGACCTTAATCTCAGGTACTCTTTCGTGTACTCCATCACAGGTAGCTGAAACTACAGCGGCATAGTAATCAGGAGTCCAGCTACACTCAGCCTCATCATCAATGCACCAGTGCTTGATTGTTTTCTGGTAATGGCTGGCAATGGTGCCCACATATTCCTTCCATAAATCAATCTTTGGTCGAAACTGCATTGGTGCTCCGCGGACTGTCCGGTAAAGGCCAGGTTGTTCCAGTGGCTCCTGCATAAAAACAGGAATACGATGTGGCCAGAAACAGGGCAGAAGGTTCATCCCGAACTTACCAGGGATAACGACCTTTTCGTCCACCCAGTTCCATTTATCCGGGGCTGGATGTGCCCCTTCACTGGCAGAGGCAATCTCTCTGGTTTTGCAGGTGAGAACCCATTTCAAGCCCAGTCTGGACTGAACGTCAATTTCAGCTGGAGAAAGAGAAATATTTGCTCCCAGCTGGTGTCTGGTGCTTTCTTTTGCAGGCTCCGGCATAACCACGTAAACAGTTTCTCCTTCTGGAAAACTTCTTCCCTCTACGGAAAACATGACAGAGAAAATACCTCTCAATGGCGGAAGTATTTCTGCATCAGTAGAAAGAGTTTCTCCTGGTTTGATACTTACAGGCTCGGTCTTACCCTGAGAGACAATCTTTTCGCGCACATCCCTGAGCTGGTAAAAAAGACTAACCTTTTTTGGTTTCTGGCTGCTATTATGCCACCAGAGAATAAGCTTGCACTCCTGCTCATAAATAATGTTACCGGGGCAGTCTGTCCTCAGTGCTCCTTCCAGTTCTGCTCTTGGTGCATAACTGGTTGCCTTTCCCCCTTTCTCTAACTGGATGGCATCCAAGAAAAATTCATCACCGGAAAAGCTCAGGTAGTACCACCCTTTTTCCAACTGAGCTGTAACTTCTGTTCGTTGCCACTGACTGGAGACTTCAGCCTTTCCTTTGATAATCGGTTTTGTGTTAATTACATTATTCTTCCAGGAAGAATCATCAACCACCTGTTTCAGAGTAAACTGGATGCTGGTTTTTTTCTGTGCCCGGGCGTAGAAGGAAAGTGTATAAATACCGGATTCCTGGAGAAAATAAGGACGGCTGAAAGGTTCAATACCAGCAGGAAGCTTCAGGCAATAATGGCCATGGAAAGGATTTTCTGAAGATAAATCTCTCTGACTGAAAACATATGGCTGGGCAGAAGCCCAGCCATCATTCATACCTAATTCAAAAGAAGAATTTGGCCAGAGGTTTACTCTACCGTCATAACTTTTAAAAACTATGGGGAAAACCTTAGTTTGTTCTGCGGGACAGGGGGTCTC
Organism: uncultured bacterium; assembly: GCA_964645405.1. Taxonomy (GTDB): domain Bacteria; phylum Ratteibacteria; class UBA8468; order B48-G9; family DSTR01; genus JAMWDF01. Next base: position 57,732 of record CAZYCA010000016.1, read on the forward strand.
ATACTGCTGGTCTGAGTGATATGCAGCTCTTTCCGGAATCTGGTTTTCTTTCCAGCCAGCTCTAAGGGCAATCTCAATGAAGTAATCAGGAGGCTGTTTTTCCTGCAGATTATCTGTCAGGTAAATGGTGTCTATCCAGATAGTTTTGGCCAGAGGTTCTGTGAGCCCTCCGTAACCCCGTCCGCCAAACTGCATCACCTCAAACGATATTTCCCGGATTGGTTCATTGATACTTACCGGAAGCAGCGGTTGCCAGACAAATCTTTTTCTCCCGGTTAACCAGCTAAAAGTGACAGATTGTTGCCCCAGATTAATTTTGACTGCTGTTTCCTTTTCTGCTGAAATTGGGCCAATGGTGCGGATGGAAATCAGGTATTTGCCTGCTGGTAACACTTCTGGTAAGGAAATAGTAGCTTTCTTTTCTCTGGCGTTTTCGTGAATAGCCGCACACCAGGATCTGCCAGGTGCTGCCCAGGTTCTGGTATTGGCTTCCCGGCTGTACCAGGTGGGGCAGTCCTCTTTGTCATAAGGGTAACGGGGAAGGTTTCTGGCTTCTTCTGCTTCTAAATAAAGACGGAACCCATAAGAAGTTTCCACCAGAAATAAGAAACTGCCCAGAACTAAGAACCCAGCCAGAATTGTCTTTTTTTTCATTTATCCCCCTTCATTTGTGTCAGGCATAAAATTACCATAGATTACAGACCATTGACAAACACAGACATTTATGTTTTCATATAAACAAAAGGGGGACACATGAGAAGGGAAAACGGATTCACGCTGATAGAGCTTCTGGTAGTAATTGCCATTATTGCTATCCTGGCAGCCATGCTTTTGCCGACCTTAAGCAAAGCCAGAGAAAGAGCCAGGCAGGCAGTATGTCTGAGCAACCTGAAACAGATTGGTCTGGCAGTGAAGATGTACGGTCAGGACTGGGACGGTTTTTTCCCTGATGGCCTAAGCCAAAGCGGTTATGGGATAAATTCCTGGATGGCAGGTCTTTCTCACCCGGATAGAGGTGGTGGTTACCTGAAAGACTTAAAGGTTTATATCTGTCCTTCCTCTTATGCTTATCCTCCTCTACCCACCGGTTATCAGTGGCCCAATAAATACACTTATTCTGTTTATTATGATGGCGGTGCAATCATGCTAAGAGGAAACATAAGTATGTTTGCCAGAACAGCCATTAACGATATCTCCAGAATTATTTATTGTGTGGATGGCTGGCGCAATATGGCAGGCTGGGGTGGCTGGACCTGGGTCTACGCAAGAACCAGTACCCAGGCGGCTCAAGCAAATGCTTACTCTCCCCATGTAAGGCATAATGGTCTGGTGGGTATGCTTTTTCTGGATGGTCATGCCGAGATGTTGAAACTGGAAGATACCGCTACCAGTAGCAGTGCTGGAGTAGGTACGGTCTGGTATAAGAAATAGGAGGTGGGAAATGTTTTCTCAAAGGCGGTGTGGGTTTACTTTGATTGAACTTCTGGTGGTTGTGGCTATTATTGCCATTCTGGCAGCCATGCTTTTGCCAGCCCTGGAGAGAGCCAGACAAAAAGCCTATCAGGCAGCCTGTATGAGCAACCTGAAAAACATTGGTCTGGCTTTGTTTATGTACTGGGATGATTATGAGGGAAAGTTGCTTCCTCATTACTGCTCTTATATGTGTGGAGAAAGTCCTCCTGTTCCCAGACCCAGTTATCCTGAGACTCTTTACGTTTTCGGTTATGTGAGGAATACTGAAGTTTTCCGCTGTCCTGCGTGGAAACACTGGGACCGTCGTAACTATGAAGAACCAAGACGGGGAGATACTGGAGCCGGCCATTACACAGGAACATCTGGTTCAACTGCCACTTTCCTTTTCATCTTTGATTATCCAGCCAATGGCTGCTGGCCCAGGATGTCCAGAACGGAACTTTTAAGAAAGGTGAAACGACCCCATGAATTAGTCTGTCTGACTGAGGGACCATTGCGCAGGAATCCAGGAGATGGCGGCAGTTACGGTTACACCTTTGCTGCCTTAGATAGTGGTCCTACAGGTAACTACTACGGTCAGGTAGATAACCCTTCGTTTGCCCTTCATAACGGTGGTTTCAATTACCTTTTCTATGATGCTCATGTGGAATGGTTACCACTACAGGTTGCCAGAAATTCTAAATACTGGTACAACAACTAAAATCAAAATTTTTAACGAGACATGAGATGAAGCAGTTGAAAGGCATGCTGATTATTTTTTTTCTTGCCAGGTCTCCGGGTTGTTTTGAGCTTCAGGACTATGTCAGAATGCAGAAAAGGATGGTTTTCTATCAGCGAGGAACCTATGGTTGTGGGATTTCCCGCTGTGTCTCTGGTTCTGTTGAAGAACAGAAAAAATACCGCTCTGCCACATTAAAATTTTATCATGTAACAGAAAAAAACTGGCAGGAGATATTTTCTGTGGAAGTTTCTCTGCCGGTAAAGATAGAAGAAAAGGAAGAAAGCGTGGAGATTAATCACTGGAAGATAACTGGTTCTGGTATCTATGGACATCTGGAAAAAAATTTTGCCAGAGAAACAACCGGGGAAGTTATCTGCTATTTACGCCTAAATGCTATCAGATTTGATGAAGCGCTTGCCTGGTGGAAACAGAATGGAAATATCAGATGTTTTCAATTAAAACCGACCAGTGTTACAGTTTTTTCCGGAAGAATTAAGGAACAGGAAAAGGCGGAAGAATTACTGAAGGAAGAGAAAAGCGAGAATACGGTTTATGTTATCAGGACACAGGATAATCTCTGGACAAAGTGGATCTGGGAAGTTAGAACAGAAAAGGTGAAAAGTCTAATGTATCCAGGTGCCGGGCTTATCATTCCTTCTGGTGGCTATGGTCCTATCTTTTATAATTCAGCAAGAGAAATTGAAGCTGGCGGCTGGATTACTCTGAATTTGCATCTTGCTATAAAAAAAGAAGAACTGGAAATACCGGAAAAGAAAAATGTTTCTCTTTCTCTCTTTGACACTCATACCCATGTCACCAGCAGTACTGATTTAGAGGACGCTGTTTTCATGGCCAGGAAGTATGGTTATAAGTTCGGTTTACTATCTATTCTTTATGATGAGAAGCCTTATGGTCGGTTTTTTGCTGGTGATGAAGATATGTTTGAGGTGGTGAAACGTTATGGTGATGTGTTTGTTGGTCTGGGGCTGGTGCAGTTGAACGAGCACGGCTATCCTGGTTTCCCCAGGAAAGGTCCTGATACGGCTGAGCATATCCAGAAACTCTGGGAAAAGGGTTGCCAGGGGATTAAAATCATGGAGAAATGGAGTAAAGTGGACGTGGCAGACAGCCGTTTTGATGCTCTCTACCAGAAGATGGCAGAACTGGGGCTAGCTGTTGTTTTTCATACCAACGCTGAAGGTTCTGGTTGTGCCAACAGCCGGGTAGCAGAAGTCGCAAGGAAATTTCCGAATTTAAATGTTATTATTGCGCATCTTTACGATGAAAACCAGTTAGAAACAACTATCCAGGCTATGAAGAAGTATCCCCATCTCTACCTTCAGCATATGCATGTAAGAAGTATTGACTGGTGGAAAAAACTGGCGCAGGCTAATCTTTCTTCTCAGATTCTTTTGGGCAGTGATATCCAGGAAGACTATCCTGTTTTGATAGCTTTACGCGCTAAACTTATCGAGGAGTTAAGAAAAGCTGGCTTTACCGAAGACCAGATAGAAGCGATACTCTTTAAAAATGCAGAAATGATTTTCTCTAAGGTGAGAGTTAAGCCGTGAAAAAATCAGCAGTAATTCTGTCTTTTTTTTTCTCCGGTCTGGTTTCCGCGCAAAATCTCCTCTGGAATTCAGGATTTGACACTGGAGTTTATGCACTCTGGAAAAGTGCCTATCAGGATGGCCGGCTGGTAGATGATAATGACCTTGACTTCCAGGTTTTTCATGATGGTCTGTGCTCACTGAGGTTAACCACCTGGGAAGGAAATTACCCCTGGTCAGGATACCAGATAAGTACAGAAAGCACTTTTCCGGTGGAGGGAGAAGGACAATCTTACACTGTTTCTGCCTGGGTGAAGAGTGACAGAAAAATTACCTTTAGTTTGATTCTTGGTGGTTTAAAAATTCAATCACAGGTGTTGCCGGAGGAAGGATGGAAGAAGGTGACAGCCACAGGTAATCTCTCCGGTAAAAACTCCCTGATTCTGCAGGCGTCTGGTTTAGAGTTTGATTCTGAACAGTTACATGCCGGTCATCTCTGGGTTGATTCTCTACAGCTGGAAAAAGGACTTACAACTGGCGGCTGGAGACCGGCGGCAGCAGAAATAGGCCTTATCTGTTTGCCACCAGCACATATTTATTATGCCGGTGAGCCTGTGGAGATTTTGCTTGTTGCTGGACATCCTTATCCAGAAACAGCAACATTTCGTTACAGTTTGCGTTTAAGGGATTGTTTTGGCCAGCTTGTCTGGAGCAAGGAGAACCAGATACTCACGGTGGAAGCAGGAAAGTATCAGAAAAAACTACTTTCTTTTCCCTCAGAAAAAAAAGGCATTTTTCGTCTGGAAATAGAAGGTGAAGCTATCAGCAGGACAAAAGCAGAAAAGTTTAGAAGGGAAGTTCCTTTTTATGTGGTTTTACCGCCTGAGCCCGGTAACTGGAATCCTTATGGTCTTTACCTGCAGATGACAGTTCCGGCCATGGAAAGGGCAAGCAGACTTGGTCTTTACTGGAACAATCTTCTTTCTTCTGCTGGTGCCATTACAGAATGGAACAAGGTATACTACCAGGACAGTTTTCTGGGGGAAAAGTTTCTGCCCAGGTTAAAAGCGGGCAAAGAAAGGTACCACCTTCGCTATATCGGAAACATTGCCAGTAGCAGTTTCCCGGCCCCGTCCAAAGCCTGGTCAGAAAAGGAAATCCCGGGTGAAACCCTGACTTTACCTGAGGAAAAAAAACAGGGGTTCAGATATTTGAAACTGAGTGCTTACCGGGAGTATCTGGAAAACTCAGGAAAATTTTACTCACCTTACATTAATTTCTGGCAGATTATAGATGAGACAAATTTCCGCGGAAAGGTTTATCTTTCCCTGGTGGAAGAAGCTGTCAGGATTCTAAAGAAACATAACCCGGAAGCGAAAATTTTAGCTACCTATCCGCAGAATATGGCTTATGTTTACCTGCGAGGCGGGAAGGAACTGGTAGATGGCCTTTATGACCTTGGCAGGGAAAATAAAAGGGCTGTCTATGCAGCAAAGGCAGCGGAAATTGCCAGTGCATATTTTCCTGTTTTCTTTTATGACTGCAGTCTTCCTTTTAACTATTTTTCCACCAGTTTCCATGGCTGGGGTAAATCAGTCACTCTTTCTCAGGAAACCTTAACCGGAAAAGAGGCAGAGAAAGCACAAGAAGAATTCCGCCAGAGGCTAAATGAAGTCTTATGCCGGAATCTCGCTCCTTTAGCTGCTGGTGTACATGCCACGGCTATCTGTCTTTACCACGCACGTTTACCTGGGGGAAAGGCACAGAGTGCTTTTGACACCTGGGGACATCCAGCAGCGGAACTCATTATCTTCAGCACTCTTAACTCTCTTTTCGGTAAGGGAAAATCTCTGGGGGTAATCTCAGGTAAGCTAATGGAGGGATACTGGTGTGCTACTGGTGGAAATAAGTACCTGGCTATTGTTCGTCCAGTTTCGGATTTTTCAGGAAAAGGAATTCAGCTTCCAGAAAATCTGGCTCTTAAACAGTTAGACTTTTTCGGAAATGATGTAACAGAAAAGAGAAATGGTAAATCCTGGATAGTTTTTTCTCCCTTTTCCTTTACTCTTATCCAGGCTTCCAGCATTTCTGAAAAACAGATGCAGGCATTTTTGCAGCAGTAGGAAAATGAGAAAAAAGATACAGGCAATTCTAATCAGTTTTTTTCTGGGGGTTTCTGTCAGTCAGCCGGCAGAATCAGATTCTTCCTTAATCGTGCACCTGGACATGGACCAGGTGGAAAACAATCAGGTGAAGGATTTATCAGGTTACCAACATCATGCCCTGCTTAATTCTAATAAAGGACTGGCACAGGGAAAGTTCCATCAGGCGCTTGACTGTGCCAGCGGTTCTTTTCTCACAATTCCTTTCAAGGAAAGTTTAAGGCTACCAGCAGGAACTGGTTTGAGTATTTGTCTCTGGTTAAAACTGGATGCTGCTGCTGTTCGCTGGGCAGGTCTGGTGAAAAACGATGGTGGAAAGTCAACTGCTTACCGGGAATTTAAAGGATTTAACCTGGAAAGTAACGGTTCCAGCTCACCGTTACCTTTATCTGAAGCATCCTGGCGCTTTTCTGTGAAAGGGAAAGGTGCAGAAACACTAAACACAGGACCAATCAGCCAGTATGTAGCGCAGGGTAACTGGTTCCACCTGGTCGCTGTTTATGACCCTTCCCCGCATGTCCGCGGTCTACTTCTTTATCTGAACGGTGAACTGATAGAAGACCATATTATGATTGATTTGCCGGAAGACATAAGTACTGATGAAAACTGGATTATTGGTAAAGACTTAACTTTTTTCCCTGGTTTGATTGATGAGGTTAAAATATTCCGTAGGGCACTGGCGGCAGAAGAAGTAAGAACAATGTACAGTAAGGAAAAATAGATATCTGCCTACCCTGAAAGGAACTTTAATGGAGAAAGAGGAAAGAGATTTACCCTGGTGGAAAAAAGAAGGTTTGATAGTGGCTGGTGGCTGGCATCCTTTAACTGGAAGGATTCGCTCTGGCGGTCAACCTGAAGATTTGGAAGAGCAGTATGAATGGGAGTATACAGAGCAGCATATCAGCAGGCTGAAGGAACTGGGTATTACTTTGCTGGTGGGTCAGTTTGACCGGGGCTTAGGAGAAACTGACCAGGCTGAAGACCAGGAACGGGCAAAAAAACAGGCACAGTTATGTCATCAGTATGGTATCCACCATGGTTGCTACCTGGCAAACACTGTTTATTTTGAATCTATGCTGAAAGACCATCCTGAGTGCGAAGACTGGGTGGTTAAAACTTATGATGGCAGGTTTGTCCATTACGGAGGTGAACAGTCCTGGCGCTGGGTAGCCTGTTTCAATTCCCCTGGCTGGCGGTCCAGGATGAAAAAAGAGATAAAGAAAGCAGTCCTGGAGGTGAAAACTGATTTGCTTCATTTTGATAATTTAGGAGTCTGGCCGGAACCTGATAGTTGCCACTGTCATTACTGCCAGGAGGCTTTCCGCAGATTTCTTCAGAAAAAATATCCTGACACTGCCAGCCAGAAGAAAAGGTTTGGTTTTACAGGATTTGATACTTTTAGAGCCCCGAATTTTTATCTCCGTTTTATCCAGCCCTGGGACCTGGAGCGGTTTCAAAGTCCTCTCCTGCAGGAGTGGTTACTTTTCCGCTGCTGGACAGTGACTGATTACATCCGGGAAATGAGCCAGTATGCCCGGAGTCTCAATCCGAAGATTGCTATAGACTGTAATGGCCAGTCTATCCGCGGGGTAAACCAGGCACTTTTGCATGGTACTGATCATGTCAGGCAGACGTACTGGGTGGATATAGTCTGGGAAGAAAATCCTGATTTCCGGCAGGAAGATGACCCCAGAAGGATTTATCCTGTAACACATAAATTCAGAGGGATGAACCTTTTTCGTCGGCTTGGTAAACCAGTGATAACTTCTTACCATGATGAGGAGACACTGGCTTTCAACCTTACCTTTTCCGGCCATCCCGGTATTAATACCCTATGGGGATACGCTGAGCCAGGGAAGAAACCTTTGAACCAGCCCCAGGAAGGAGTCACAGAGCTTCTGAATTTTTACCGCAGGCATCTTCTTCTCTATACCACAGCCCAGCCAGCAGCGAAAACTGCAGTCTGGAGAAGCCGTCTTTCCCTGGCATTTGTTTCCACCTGGACCCATCTTTCAGCCTGTGTCTTAGAACAAATTCTTTTCCATCACCGCTGGCCTTTCAGCATCATAGAAGATGACCAGCTGACCGCAAAAAATCTGCAATGTTACAAACTTTTGATTCTACCTGACTGTGAGTTCATCTCTGATGCCCAGATAGAAATCATCACTGATTTTGTGAAAAACGGGGGCAGTTTACTTTTTACGGAAAGGACAGGAGAGTATAACTGCCTGGGAAGGAAAAGGACTGATTTTGCCTTTAGACATCTTCTGGAAGAACAAGCCTGTTTTTCTTCTTCTGAATTAACAGAGACCACCAGTTTTGATTCTCACCGGCAGTCAAAGGTTATCTTTCGGTCTGGTCAGCTTGTCTTTGCTGCTTATGAAAAGGGCAGGGTGGTTTATCTACCTTCCCTGCAATACGTTCATCCTCCTGGTACTTTTCACAGCCACTATAACGTTCACTATAACGGGATTGACAGCCGGTACTGGAAGGAACCTTACAACGTTTCTGAGGTTCTGGAAGCAATTCAGTGGCTGTGGAAAGATGAGCCGGATTTCCAGATTTTCGCTTTCCAGGAAGTCAGAGTGGATTTTCTCCAGTGGGATGACGGTTTTTGGGGGTTATCGCTTCTCCGGTGTGGTCCCCTTTCAGAAGCAGTGAGAATACCGCTGGCAGTAAAATCGGAACACCAACCACAGCAGGGCATTTGTCTTACCCCGGAAAATGTGGAAGGTATTTCTTTATCCTGGAAGAAAAAATCTGCCAGATGCTGGGAGACAATCCTGCCGGAAATATACCGGCATGGACTTATCAGATGGAAACCAGTTTCAGGAAACAATTCCTGAGATGGTCACACGAAAAATTATTAATGTTCACGGACATCTTCGTCATCCCTGCAATTTAAGGGAGCTGGTCAGGGACTGGGGAAAAGAAGGAGTGGTTAGATTCTGCGTTCTGGCTTTAGGAAGACAGTGGCAGAAGCAGGGTTACTGGGGAAATGAAGAAGTCAGGCAGGCGATGAAGGAGTTTCCAGAAATGATTGCCGGTCTGGGACATTTAGAACTGGGAGGTCCTTTCGCTGACAGGGTAGAAAAAATAGACCTTCTGAAAGAACAGGGGTTTTCCGGGTTGAAGTTTATTTCTCCAGGGGCACCCTACAATGAGGAAAGGTATTTTCCTTTTTACGAGAGAGCAGAAAAATTAAGATTGCCGATTCTTTTCCACGTTGGTATTGTGGCTGTTCATCCTGAAGACAGAACCTATCAGGTGAACTCTGATTTTATGAGGCCTTATCTTCTTGACCGGATAGCGAGATGTTTCCCGGATTTGAAGATTATCCTGGGTCATCCTGGAGAACCGCACATCCAGGAAGCATTAACCCTTTCCTCTATTTTCCCCCATGTCTATCTCTGCCCCTGCGGTGGTGGAGGTTCTGATTTCCATTTATCCAGAATTAAACAGGCGCTGAGTTCGTTTCCTGGTGCTGACTGGAAAAACCCTGAAGAAAATCTGGCAAGACGTTACTTCCGCAAATTTGTTTTTGGCACTGATAACCCGCCGGTTTCCCTCTGGTACCGTCAGGCAGTCAAACTTCTGGATTATTTTGGTGTGGAAGACCAGGTAAGGGAATTGTTTTTCTGGAAAAATGCTGCCTGCATTTTTGACTGGCAAGTCTAAAATCCTTGCTTGACAGCATCCTGCCAGCCGATTAAACTTTCTGTCAAACCTTCTGGAGGTAAAGATGAAAAATTCTCAACTGGCTATAGCTGGAGGTCGCCCTGCAGTTACCATACCTGCGCCATCCTGGCCGGTAGCAGGTGATCTGGAAGTAGCCTGGATGGAAGGTGTTATCCGTTCCGGTCAGTGGTCCTGGCTTGGTCCTCACGAGAGGGCTTTCTGTTCAGAATTTGCCAGTTTTATTGGTGCCAGGTATGCCATGCTTCTCTGTAATGGTACGGTGACACTGCAGTGTGCTCTCCAGGCAGTGGGAGTAAAGCCAGGGGATGAGGTTATTGTCCCTGGTTTAACCTGGGTGGCGACATTACAGGCAGTGCTGGATATTGGAGCCAGTGCAGTGGTAGTAGATATTGACCCGGAGACTTACTGCCTGGATGCTAAAGCCGCGGAGAAAGCCATCACAGCGGAAACCAGAGCCGTTATCCCGGTGCATCTTTACGGATGTATGTGTGATATGGATAAAATACTTGCTCTGGCGAAAAAGTATAATCTGAAAATCGTGGAAGATGTTGCTCACCAGCATGGCAGCCGCTGGCGAAACGTGGGTGCTGGTGCGATAGGTGATGCGGGTAGTTTCAGTTTTCAGCAATCAAAGGTTTTAACCTGCGGGGAAGCTGGCGCGATAACCTGTAATGAGGAAGAAGTTTATCAGACAGCCTTCTGTCTGAAACATGTCGGCTGGAAACCTGACCTGTCAACGCCCGGAAACATTTACGGCCATAACTACCGGGCAACAGAAATGCAGGCAGTTTTGTTAAGGGCAGGTTTGCGGAGGTTGCCTGAACATTTAAGAATCCGGGAAGAGAATGCTTTGCGGCTGGCTGAAGGAATGAGAAAGTTAGCCGGTCCAGTAAGGGTAGCCAGAAGACAGGAACAGGTTAGCCGACAGTCTTATTATGCTCTCACCCTGCATTATGATTCCAAAAAAGCTCTGGGTTTAAGCAGGCAGCATTATGTAACAGCTCTGGCTGCAGAAGGTTTCCCTCTTGGTTTGACATATGCTCCTGTCTACCGGCATCCCCTTTTAAACCTTTATCACCAGACCAGCCCTGTTCCTTTCCGGAAGGAAAAGCTACAGGATTATGCCAGTTTGAAGTTACCTGTGACAGAACGCGTAGTTAACGAGGAAGGGCTGGTTTTAATGCACCAGCATCTTTTAGGAAGTGAGGAATATATCAGGCAGTTGTTGCAGGCTATGGAAAAAGTAAATGACCAGCTGGGTAAGGTAAAGAAATATTTTTCTAAACCTGGGCAGCAGGGGAGGGAAACATGAAACAGGCAAGTCAACTGGCAGCTCTTGGTGGTTCAAGGACCATTCCGGAGGGATTTATTAAACCGTGGCCACCAATTGATGATATTGACCGAGAGTATGTCTTAAACTCCCTGAACAGTAACAGCCACGCCTTCGGACCAAACTGTGTGGCTCTGGAGAAAGAATTTGCCGCCTGGAATGGCAACCGCTATGCCATCACCACAAACAGTGGTACCGCAGCACTTCATATGGCTGTGGCTGCCTGTGGCTGTAGTGCCGGGGATGAAGTTATTGTTCCGGCCTACAGTTGGTCCTCCAGCGCTACCTGTGTTCTTCACCATAACTGTCTTCCTGTTTTTGTGGATATAGACTGGGAAAGCATGAACATTGACGTGGACAAAATTGAAGCTGCCATAACAGAAAAAACTAAAGCCATCATAGTGGTACATCTGCACGGTCTGGCAGTGAATATGGAAAAAGTTCTGGCGCTGGCTGGAAAGTACCATCTAAAAGTGATTGAAGATGCCTGTCAGGCTCACGGTGCTACCTTTCAGGGCAAAAAAGTGGGGCTGTGGGGTAACTGTGCGGCTTTCAGTTTCAATCAGAATAAATGTCTTTGTTCCGGAGAAGGCGGAATGCTGGTGACAGATGATGAAAATATTTATCAGGCAGCCAGGATGGTCTGGTCTTTTGGCGAGACCAGAACCCCTGTAGAATCAAGAGATTATCATGCCTACGCTTTGGGCTGGATGTACCGGAACAATGATTTAACAGCTGCCTTTGGTAGAAGCCAGCTGACAAAACTTGATTACTACCTGAAGGTACAGAAAGAGAATGCTGGAATTCTCCTGGAGGAATTGAAAGGTATTCCAGGATTGATTCTACCTGTGGAACCAGCCGGTTACCAGCACAACTGGTATAACTTCACGGTCCGGGTAGATGCCAGAGCCAGTAATTATCAGGGCAACCCGGAGGAATTCAGAGAAAAAGTAATGCTGGCTTTACAGGCAGAAGGTGTTCCGGTGGGTATCTATCAACGTTTTATCCTGCCGCAGATGACAGTTTTTCAGGCGAGAAACGCCTATGGCCATGGTTGTCCCTGGGAGTGTGTCCATGCCAGGAAGATTTTTTATGACGGGCATGCTTTTCCGGTAGCAGAAAGGCATGCCAGAAACCATTTTGGCATGACGTATCCTTTAAGGGTTCCCAACGGCCCTGAAGTGGCAAAAAAGATTGGTGAGGCTTTCCGTAAAGTTTTTGACAACCTACCAGCTGTTTTTAGAATTCCGTTAAACCAGAAGTAGTATTTACTTTTTTTCAAGGGAGAACCATGATTGATGTGGAGAACAAAACAGGTCGCTACCAGTTAGGGGAGAAAACCTTTTTAAAATTTAAAAGTAAGAAGGAGCAGTACGCAAGTTTTTTCCCGTTGCGACTGTTACTCTGGGACACGCCGTGCCAGCGGCAGTTTTTTTCAGACAGTTATTCCTATAACCTGAAATGCCTTGGACAGAGAGAAAAAACCTGGCGGTTGCGCCTTTTTATCCCTGAGGCGTTTTTAAGATTAGATCTGGAATGGGAACTAAACCAGTCCGGATTTTTTCTCCGTTTTTTTCCGGAAACTCTAATTGAAGAAAGGCCAAACCTAATCAAGGTAATGGCCATTGACATTCTTCCTGATTTTTTCCAGGCAGAATACGGAGAATCAGGTTATTTTCTCCTGCCAGCTTACTGCGGAGCAGTCTGCTATTTTGACCGTCGCCGCCTGGGAGAATCCAGGGCTATGGTTTACAGTGAACAGCCTCACTGGGAAGATTTTGGAACCATGCCTGTCTGTGGAGTAAAGAAGAGGCAAGAAGCCTGGCTATGTATTTTATCGAGGGGACAATTTGACGCCAGAATAGTCACCAGGACTTTCTACCAGGGGAAAAAACTTGTCTATACCTGCTGTCCTTCTTTTATTTTCCGGCACCAGCATTCAGACTTTGTAAGTTCTGAAGTCAGGGAAGCAAGATATTTCTACCTGCCAGGGAAACAGGCTGATTACAGTCAGATGGCTCAGGTCTATCGTGAGTATCTGATGAAGGTCAGGGGTTTACAGCCTTTGAGAGCAAGGATTGTGGGTAACCCTGCTCTTGACTATGCTACCAGAAGTTACCACTGCAAAATATTCCAGGGGATGAAGTTCAGCCGGTACTATGATGGTGAGGAAGAAATGACTGTTTTGACCACTTTTGAAGAAGCCAGAGAGATAGTTAGGGATTTAAAAAAAGCCGGGGTGAAACGGTGTGTTCTTTTCCTGGTCGGCTGGAACCCGGAAGGACATGATGGTATGTATCCTTCCCGTTTTCCCATTGAAGCTCGCCTGGGTGGTGAAGCTGGATGGAAGAAGTTAAAAGAAGAACTGGATAAACTGGATTACCGGTTGAGTGTTCATGATAACCATGTGGACTGCCAGCGACGGTCTCCCTACTTTCTTCATCTTGACTTACTGACTGACAGACAGCTTAAACCTATCGGCGGTTCTCACTGGGGAGGTGGGGCTACCTACCGCATCTGTCCAGCTACCATGCCTTCTCCCAAGTCTTTGCTGGATCTGGAAAGGATGAGAAAACTCGGTGTTAACGGTATCTACTATCTTGATGCTATGCCTTCCCCTCTTTTTTCCTGCCATCATCCAGAGCATCCTGCCACCAGGAAAGGCTATGCTGAAGGTTTAAGGCGGCTGGCGCAGAGTGTCCGGGATATTTTTGGTGCGGTGGTGACTGAAGGTTACAACGACTATATTCTGGAAGCACTGGATGCGGCCTGGGTATTGCCACCCCCGATACCCAATCTGGTTCGTTTTTCTCTGCCTGAGTTTGTTGACGAACTGGTTCCCTTTATGCAGGTTAGTCTGCATGGTTTAATTCTTTACCACTCAGCCTGCTCTTATGGTTTTGTTAGGGCAGGATATTCTGTTTCTCAGGCAGTGGCAGTCAATCTCGGTCTCGGTGGTTTGCCTGTCAATGAGATGGTTTACCGGAAGGATAGATACTGGAAGTTCCCTCAACATACTGAATGTCTGAAAGCCATGGCAGAAGAGTTTGAAGTTCTATGTGAGAAATACGGGCACTGGCAGATGAGGTTTTTAGATTTTATACAACATGATATCAGGAAAAAGGTCTTCTTCAGCCGGTATGAAGACGGAACAGAACTGACTGCAGATTATGGTTCAGGAAAGATAGCAGTCAGGGAAAAAGGAAAGAAAAAGTAAGATAAAAAACCTGCCAGCTTTTTTCTTGCCTGGTTAGAAAACATTTTCTGTAGATACAAGATAAACTGCACAGTTCCCGGAAGGTGAGGTCTCCCGGTCAGTAGTGAAGACTACAAGAGAACCATCAGGAGAAAAACTCGGGTGGGGATGAGCATCCTGGGTGCTCTGACCCCGGGAAGCAAAACTGGAACCATGCAAGCAAAGAGCCTTTTCTCTGCGACTGGAAACATGGAAAAGCCAGATACAGGCTGAAGAAGGATCTTCTTTTTTCACCTCATCTCCAACAATGAAAGCAGAATCTGGAGAGTGGTAGGGATGACTGTAGTTATGGACTTTTCCTAAATCAATCTCTCTACCTGTATCAATTTCCCACATTCTGATACTCCCCTGTTTTCCAAAAACTTCCGGGAAATGAGTATAGGCAACGTAACGACCGCAGGGTGTGAAATATTCGTGAGTAACAATATCAGGGGTGTTGACATAACCAAGTGGTCTTTTCCCGGTGCCATCAGCCTTGATAAGCCAGATGCGCGCATCAATCAGGTGTCTGGGACCTTCATGACAGTACATCAATGTCTGGGAATCTCCTGGTCTGATTTGTGGATGTGCCAGCCAGCATTTTTCTTCCAGAACAACTTTTTCCTGCCCGTTTCTCAGGTTCAATAGAACCAGCCGGCACCTTGGTTTCATCCGACATTGCGGCTCAAAAAAGTCCCAGCCCTGTTTCCCGGGAAAAACATCCTCCTGATGCATCTGTGCCAGCAAAACATATTGGAAATCGTGACTGAAGCCAGGATAGATACCCCTGCCATTGTATGGTGGTTTCTGGTGGTAAATTTCCTCGGTCTGTAAGGTAGCCAGTTTTAGACGGTAAAGAGTATTGCCAGCAGAATAATAAAGAAAATGACCGCAGGGAGTAAGTGTGCACTGGAAAGTATCTATCCCTGCCTTTTCCACCAGAAGCTGGCTTTCACCTGTTTTCAAATCAAGCAGGTACAACCCTTCAGAAGCGGTCCGGTTGCTACTATAAAGCAGAAAACGGCTATCAGGTGTGAATGCGCGGCAGTAGAAGTAAGGATGGTGACAACTGTTCTGCAGTCCGGTAAGTCGGGTTACCAACCGGCCTGTAACAGGGTCTCTATAGCGGGAAAAATTTTCTATATATCCTGTTGACATAAGGCTAAATTGGAGTTGGATGATAAGTGGAATAACGCAGTCCGGGATTGAGGGCCAAACGTCTTTCAGGGATAGCCAGGGAGCCACACCCGCAGATGTAGAACCTGGGGTCCTGCCCGAGTTCTTCCTTCAGCTGGTCCCACATTTCTCTGGTCTCTGTGGAAAGATAAAGAAGGACATTTTTACTTCGTTTCCTTGTTTCCTGAATGAGGAAACGATAAATTTTCTTTCTTATCTCATGGGGGAAAGGGCCGCACCGCTTTTCTTTCATTTCTTCTTTTGCCTGCCTGGCAGCTTCCACACATTCAGCATCAAGCAATTCTAAAGGAAGCGTACTGGCCATAGAATCGTAAGTGTTCCAGATGTAGAGGCAAAAACCGATAGATTCCGGGCAGGTAGTTTTAAGGGCGTAATCAATTGCCGCAGTGTATTCTTCCTGCCAGTTTTTCACCGGAATAACAGGTTTAAATTTGTAGCGGACAGGAATACCTATCTGCTGGCAAAATTTTGCTGCGTCAAAGCGGTCAGTTGCCTTACCGGTGCCCAGTTCAATTTTTTCAGCCACTGTCTGACAGCTTACTGACCAGACACCAATCAGCCTGTCCTTATGTTTGAGGTCAGCCACCCAGGAAACATGGGAACTGCTGGTGTGGAAGTAGCCATAGCGGTCAGGGTAACGGGCAAGGGTTCTGGTGAAAAGGTCAAAAAGTCCATACTCCGGTTCAAAGGTAATCAAATCAGCACCGGAAAGAATCATGCGGAAAACTTTATTCCAGGGGTTGGCTTCTATTATTGGTTGCACTACTTTTTCCATTATTTCTTCGAGGTTAAGGGTCACCGAGAGGAATTTTCCGTTGCGGCCATCAGCACAGTAAAGACAGCCGTGGGAACAGCCAGCAATCGTTCCGAAGTTGTAAGTTGGCCAGCAGACACAGTCGTTTTCCTGGTCCCTGTTATGAGGATGCTGGTCAATGGCAGTCGGTAGATGTCCGTAGATTAGTTCCAGCTGGCCTGAAGTTATACCACGCGGACATTTTTCCAGTAATGGTTTCAAACCGGGTCTGGGCCAGGCCAGTTCCATGGTAGTAAAAACAAGCGGTCTGGTGAAAGAAACCGGTATTCCAGCAACTGGATCAGCAGGTGGCCACAATCCTGACAGCTGCTCAGCCACCTCGGGTAAATTTTTCTCGGTAATCACAATAGGTTGGGGACACGGAGAAAGAGACTTAAGGATTTTTTCCAGTCTTGCGGTACATCTTTTGTCCTGGTAGACCCGCTCTAAAACGAACACCTTTAACGGCGCTAAGGGATACATTTACCTCCTTCGTTTTTCAGTGTTAAAATAAGCAACTCTCTTTCCTGCGCGGGAATTGCCAGCCTTTTATCTTACTGTGGCAGACACTATAAGTTTAGATGTTATCTTCTACCTGTGTCAACTGCTCATTGACCAGAGCAGTTACAGGAAGTAATATTATGCTTGAACAATTTAAGGGAAAGGGGTTTATAGTGAAGGAGAATCTGGAATGGCTGAAAGAGCTGAATCCCCAGCAAAAACTGGCTGTTACCCATGGATCAGGACCAATCCTGGTCATTGCTGGAGCTGGTAGTGGTAAAACCAGGACCCTGGCATATCGGGTGGCTTATCTGATTGCTACCGGTGTCTATCCTTCGCGAATTCTTCTGCTGACGTTTACCCGCCGGGCAGCTGAAGAAATGCTGAGACGGGCGACAGCAGTAGCCCTGCTGGACCAGACAGTTGGCGGAAGTGTCTGGGGAGGAACTTTCCATGCTGTCGCCAATCGTTTGCTGCGCATCTATGGGGGGGTACTGGGATTAAGTAAGGATTTTACCATAATGGATGAAGAAGATGCTGAAGACCTCCTTAATTTACTCCGGCACCAGTTAGGCTACTGTTCAGCCCGGGTAAGGTTTCCCCAGAAGGCAACACTGCGAGCTATTTACTCCCGGTGTGTTAACGGCAATGAAAGGCTAAAGGTAGTACTGGAAAAATACTTTCCCTGGTGCCTTTGCTGGGAGAAAGAGTTGAAAATACTTTTCCGAAAGTATGTGGAACGTAAGCAGGAAAAACAGATTCTGGACTATGATGATTTACTTCTTTACTGGGAACAATTACTGAGTGATGACAGGATAGCTGATGAGGTGGGGGGAAGGTTTGACCATATTTTGGTGGATGAGTACCAGGATACCAATATCATTCAGGGAAACATTTTAAGAAAGATGAGAAGGAAGAATAAAAACATCATGGTAGTAGGTGATGATGCCCAGAGTATTTATAGTTTCCGGGGAGCCACCGTCAGAAACATCCTTGATTTCCCAAAACATTTTCCCGGGGCGACTGTTATTACTTTAGAGCAAAATTACCGTTCTACCATGCCGATTCTAAAAGTCACCAATGCTGTTATTTCTCAGGCAAGGGAAAGATTTACCAAGAGTTTATGGTCAGAACGGCATGCAGGACAGAAGCCACTTTTAGTCACCTGTTTTGATGAAAGTTACCAGGACAATTTTGTGGCTGATACCATAATGAAGCATCACCAGGAAGGTATTCCTTTACACCGGCAGGCAGTTCTTTTCCGCGCCGGATATCATTCTGATTCCCTGGAAGTGGAATTAGCCAGAAGGAACATTCCTTTCCACAAATATGGGGGGTTACGTTTTCTGGAAACAGCCCACGTGAAAGACCTTTTAGGTTTCTTGCGGATTCTGGAGAATCCGCGGGATGAACTGAGCTGGTTTCGCATTCTGCAACTTCTACCCGGGATAGGACCAGCCACGGCAGCTTCAGCCATGGAATATGTCTGGCAGCATAACTTTGACCCGGCTCTGGTAGGAGAATTTGAAGGCCCTCAGGCCTGCCGGAAAGAACTGAAAAGTTTAGGTGCACTTTTCAGAAAATTGAAAAATCTTTCCGGACAACCTGCTTCTCAGGTGGAACAGGTGCGTCTGTTTTACCAGCCGTTTTTGATTCGGCTCTATGAGAATGCGCCAGCCAGACAGAAAGATCTGGAAAATCTGGAGAAAATTGCTACCAGATACGAATCCCTCAGTAGTTTCCTGACTGATTTGACTCTTGACCCGCCGACTTCTACCAGTGACCTGGCTGGAGCCTCTGACAAAAATGATGACTGGCTGGTTCTGTCAACAATCCACTCGGCTAAAGGTTGCGAATGGGATGTGGTTGTTTTGATTCATGCTTCCGATGGATGTTTGCCTTCAGACATGAGTACTGGTTCAGAGGAAGAGGTGGAAGAGGAGTTAAGGCTGACTTATGTAGCTATGACGAGAGCTCGTGATTACCTTTATGTTACCTGGCCCCTGCGTTATTACCGTTCCTGGTCCCGGTTCACTGATAAACATATCTATGCTCAAAGGTCGCGTTTTCTTTCTGATTCAGTATGCGAGAAGTTTGAACAGCTAACAGTCGGACCAGAAGATAGTCAAATACAGCTGAAGACGATGACAGACTGGCAGAAACGTTTGAAATCACGCTGGTTTTAATCAAAAGAAAGGAGAAAAATGGAGATAGGATTTCTTACCGCACCTTTCCGCAAGGAAAGTCTGGAGCAGGTTCTGTCCTTTGCCAGAAAAAATGGTTTTCGCCAGGTAGAAATTCTTTCTGTCCCGGGGGCAGGACATCTTGAGCCGGAAACAGCCTTGAAGGACTCTGGAGAAACTCTGAAGGCTCTTTTCCGTGAAAGCGGGGTCAATCCTTCCAGCTATGCTTGCTACGTTAATCTTCTGGATCCGGATTTGTCCCGCAGGAAGATTGTAAGAAAGCATATTTGCAACCTAATCCTGGTTGCTGAACTTACCGGTGTTGATGTTGTCTGTACTATTGCTGGTATGCCGCTTCCAGGGAAGACTAAAATGGAGACGATAGAACAGGAGGCTGGTTACTTTCAGCAACTGTGCAGTTTTGCAGCAGAACATAAGGTGAAGATTGCTCTGGAAAACTGGTTTGCTACCAACATTCAGCATCTGGAGCACTGGCGCCGGCTGTTTGAACTGGTACCGGCACCAAATTTCGGTCTGAATTTTGATCCTTCCCACCTTGTCCATCAGGAAATTGATTATCTTTCTGCGGTAGAGGAATTTGCCCCGCGCATCTTCCACACACACGCCAAAGATTGTGATATCAACTATGGTTTGCTCAGAAGGATTGGTAATAAAGAAAACGGCTGGTGGCGTTATGTCATTCCAGGTAGGGGTATAATCCACTGGGGGCAGTATCTCGGACGTTTGAGAAAAGCAGGTTACAATGGAGTCCTCAGTATTGAACATGAAGATTCTTCCCTTGGCGTGGAGGAAGGATTTGTTCTGGGTAAAAGGTATCTCTCTCAGTTTGTAGAATGACTTTTTACCTCATGCCTGTTTTTTCACTCCCTACTTTTCATCCGCCCTTTTTTCTCCCTCCTTTGTAAAGGAGGGTCGGGGTGGATTTTCAAATCCCTCTTTCGTCCCTCTTTGCGAAAGGGAAAAAAGGATGCCACAAAGGGGGAAAACTAAAAACGAATCAAGAAGGGAAAATGATGCCGGTGGAACTACTGTCAACAGATACTACTGATTCTCCGTAAAAAACTTTTCTAAAAGCCGTGCAATCACCTGTTTACCCCTTTCATTGGCGTGGTGAGTATCCCTCATAAAGTATTCTGGAGGATAATTACTCCGGGCAACATAATCTGACCAGGCTTTTTCTGTGTCCAGAAAGCCAGTGTCCTGTTTTTCCGCCAGTTCTCTCAGACGTAAGGGATAATCAGAAGACTTTTTTCTCTCCGGAGTAACAAAAGCACCTGTCAGAAGAAGAATAGAAGTCTTACTTTGCCGCCTGACCTTTTCCACCAGATTCTTAATTGGTTCTGTATCCCCTCCATGGCTTATACCGCCAATAACTAAAAGGTCAGGATTGTATTGAAGAATATGCCGGGAAAGATGCTGCTGCTGTCCGTAATAAGTGCAGTTTCCACCGGACCTCGTAGAAGAAACAACTTCTATTTTGAGCCCCGGATAATGCCTCTGTATCAGTAATTCAAAAAGAGAGTTGGAGATATCGTTTACGACGCTATCCCCGAGGAGAACAAAGCGCCTTGTACCACATACAGCCAGTGTTTTCTGCCAACCAGGCAATGGTCTGAACGTCTCAGCAGAAAGCTCAAAGTTACAGGGGGGGTATCCTCTGGTAGATTGATTCCACCCAGGACAGAGCCCCGGAAGGGGTAATGGAACTGACCTGGATACTACCAACAAACATTTCCTCCTTGATGGGACGAAACCGAATTCTAACATGTCGGGCAGAGGCTTTACCCAGAAAACAGAATGATTGTTCTGTCCAGTCAGGGGAAAAATCAGCACCCGTGTAATGGTCAGAAGGTAGTTCCGTACCAGTATCATCATAGAAAATTCCTGCGGCATAACTGGACCCAGTGCATTTAAGAAAATAGTCCACCCGGTAATAGGAGAATGGTTTCACCGGTAGAAGCGGGCTATCACAGTAGCCACCAGGTACATACAGGCAGTATTTACCGGGTAGTTTTATGTACTCTTTCAGGATGGGCGGACTTTTTTCCTCACCTGTGCTCCAACCTTCGGACAATACTCCGGAGGAGAAGTCTTCCTGCAACAAAAGTTGTTTCATTTCACTTTCCATTTGACGCCTCTCTAAGCAATTTTTACAATAGTAAGCATTCTATCATGGAGGTAATTGTGGAAGCAAAATGTCGTCTTCCTTTAGCCGTACAGAAAATTTTTGCTGCCAGTCATTGCGGTGTAGCTTTTCTGGGTGGGTCTTTAACCACAGGTGTTGGTGCCAGCAATACAGCTGAGACTTCCTGGAGGGCTCTTTTCCTTAAGTATCTTTACCGCCGTTACCATCCTGTCTATCACAATCAGGTAACAGAAATTATGGGTGCGGTAGGTGCCAGTGAATCCTTTGTGACTGCTTTCACGATGGAACGGAATGTTCTCAGACACAATCCTGACCTTGCACTGGTGGAATTCTGTGTCAATGATAGGGGTGTTCCGGACAAGAACCTTGTCTGGAAAGGGATGGAAGGAATAGTAAGGCAGCTACTAATGGCAAAAAGCAGATGCGACGTCATGATTCTGGGAACAGGCTGTCGTCCGGGCACAGACCCTGCTACTGTAGATGGTCAAGTAGACCATTCTCTTCACCGTCGTATTGCGGATTACTATGATGTACCTTTTGTAGACATTCAGGGATACATCAACAATGCCCTCAGACACCGTGGTCAGAACTGGGATGATGTCAGCATTGAATTTGAAGAAAAGGATAACGTTCATCTAAATGATTACGGTAACTGGCTGGCTTTTGAAGCCATTCGTAATTGTTTTGAAGAAAATGTTACCGCTTTTTTGCAGGGAAGAAAAAAGGATTGGCGTCAACCAGTGCCACCGCCAATGGTTTCTGACGAACTGCAATTCACCAGGCTGGTGGATCCCTCTAAATCCCGTGATGTTATTTTAGAAGGAGAATGGAAGAAAAAAGATGAGGGTCTGGTGCCCTGGTACTTCGACAATCTTCTCATAGGTACACCAGGTTCAAAAATGACTTTCACTTTTCAGGGAACAGCAGTGGCTGTTTTTGGTCTCATGTATAACAACGGTTTGAAAGTTAATGCGGTTCTGGACGGAAAGAAAATTCCAGGTCCTTACCTTCTTCATTTTATTGAATTTGGAAAGGGATTTGTTCTGAGTCATGGACTGCCTTATGGACAGCATTGCCTGGAACTGACTGTGGCGGAACCTAGTAAGAGGCACAACAAACTGGAAAATCCTACGGCTCAGATTGGATACCTCGGGGTTGGTGGTGTAAAACCAGAGTAATTATAAGAAAGGTTTTTCCTTTCTAAATTTTCTGAAGGAAGCCAGAACTGCTCATTTTCCTGATTTCTCTTAACGGTAGAAAAACCCGGTCCAGAAGAAAGTCTATTTGTTTATTTTCCGCAACTTTTCTCAAACCATCAACCCGACAGAAAATCCATCTGGCTTCCATAAATACAGGCAGGAGTTTACACTCTGCTACCGTAAGAGGAAGAATCTTCTGATATGTTTCCAGAAAAAGAGTGACTTGTTTGGCGTCAAGAGTCATCGGCTGTGTGAGAGAAAAAATACTAAAACTCCTGTATCTTTTTTTCACGCGGGAACAGAAAAAGAGCAAACCATCAGTTAAATCACGAATCCGTGGTTGCCAGCTTACCCAGTCAAAATCAAAAATTCCACAGACACAGTTCTTACGGAAAAGAAGGTTGACCGGATGCCAGTCACCATGGATGAAAGTACCTGGTAATTTCCAGTAGTGAAAATCCGGAAGCACTCTTAAAATTTCTTCCAGTTTCCTCTCTAATTTTTCTATCCGTTGTTTTTGTCTGTTATTGGCAGCATTTTTAATTTTTTGCAGGATGGCAGCTGCCACAGCCGGGTCATCATACCGGGGCAGGATTTTAGGAACAGGAGGAGAAAAGCATCTACCCAGCTGGTGAAAAAGAGCAAGGTGCCGGGCTACTGATTCTACTTCTTCAGGTAGAGACTGATATCTCTGCCCTGGAACAAAAGGATAAAGTTGATAAATCTGTCCGTTTTTGTTTACACACCGCTTTTTATCTCTGGTGAAACAGGGTGGGAAAACAGGTAACTTGTTGCGGTAAAGATAATCCTGGAAAGAGGATTCAAAGATTACGCGCTCTTGACTACTGTAACGGGGACTTCTTCTCTTTAAAAAAAATTTACCTTTGTCTGTGGTTATTATAATGTTACAGTTTGCTGTCCCGCCAGCCTTTTCTAATTTCAAAATCTCTGGTACCTTCTTCCAGTAGTGGGATAGAATTTCTTTTCCCAGCTCTACGGTAAAAATTTTCTCCCCTTTTTTCAAGTTTTTCTCTTTTTCGGTGAAAGGTTTCTGCAACTATTCTGTTTCTTCCCGGTCCTATTCCATGATAACATAGAAAGGGAAAATACCAGCAAGGACCAAGTATGAAAGTGTTAGCCTTTAACGGGAGTGCCAGGAAAGATGGAAATTGCGCTTTCCTCATTCAACAGGTTTTCCAGCAACTACAGCAGGAAGGGATAGAGACAGAAATGATTCAGATGGCTGGTTGCAAAATCCATGGCTGTCGTGCGTGTTATGGTTGTTTTCAGAAAAAAAACGGTTACTGCCAGTTTGATGACGATGAAATCAATTCCTGGATTGACAGGATAAGACAGGCTGACGGTCTTATCCTGGCTTCTCCTACCTATTTTTCTGATGTGACCACAGAGATGAAGGCTTTTATAGACCGGGTAGGATTTGTCGCCAGAGCCAACAATAATTTCTTAGCCAGAAAGGTGGGAGCCTCTATCGTGGCTGTCAGACGTGCTGGAGCAATTCATGCTCTGGATACACTAAACCATTTTTTTCTCTGTCAGAGTATGTTTCTGGTAGGTTCCAGCTACTGGAACATTGGCATTGGCCGGGAGAAAGGGGAGGTGGAAAAGGACCAGGAAGGAATGCGCACGATGGCTATTCTTGGTCAGAATATGGCATGGCTTCTGAAAAAAATTGGTTCTGCCTCAAGGTAGAACATTCCTGGAATGTTTCTCTTTCTCAAGCCAGCAGCATCCAGGAGAAGCTAAGACAGTACATCATCCGGGAAACTTCCCTGACAGGTGTCCGCAGAATAGCCGGTGTGGACTGTGCTTACACGGGAGAAGAAGGTGTGGCGGTAGTGGTAGTTTGCAGCTATCCTGATTTACAGGTGATAGCCCGGGAGATACAAATTGCCAGGGTGACATTTCCTTATCACAGTGGTTTTCTTGCTTTTCGTGAGGGACCACTTATTTTGAAGGTCCTTGCCAGGATGAAAGTAGAACCGGACCTTTTCTTTTTTAACGGTCATGGATTGCTCCACCCGAGGAATTTAGGACTGGCTACCCATCTGGGGATTCTTCTTGATAAACCGAGTATTGGCTGTGCCCGAAGGCTTATCAAGAATTTTCCTGGAATGGTAACAAAAGATGAGGGTGGTATATCTTTTGTAGAATCCGGTGGAGAAAAAATAGGTGCAGTTTTAAGCAGTCCTGACAGCAGAAAAAAACTTTTTCTCTCCCCGGGTCACAGGGTAAGCCTGAAAGAAGCCATCTTTTATGTTACCAGCTGTTCTGTCAAAAACCTTTTACCGTTGCCGCTTTACCTGGCGCATCATCTCGCCAGCAAGGAGAAAAGAAAGTTGTCAGGGAAAAATGTCAGCAGAAAAGAAAATTTTTCGTCCTGATATAATCGGGATAGGTAACTGCGCAGTTGATTTACTCGGTATCTTTCCCCGTTACCCTGGACTGGATGAGAGAATTCAGGCTCTCAGACTTGAGATGCAGGGTGGGGGAGAGGCAGCCACGGCCATGGTGACAGCCAGCCGCCTGGGAGCAAAAACTTCCTTTATTGGCAAAATTGGTGATGACTACTTCGGTCAGTTTGCTGTACAACAGCTGAGAAAAGAAGGAGTGGATACTTCAAGGATGATAGTGGAGAAAAACAGGTTTTCCCTCCTTTCCTTTATTGCTGTGGACAGGTTTTCCGGCAAGCGCACCATTTTCTGGTACCGCGGCGTCTCCCTCCTAAAAAAGAGTGAACTGGATAAGAAGTTTATCCTTTCCTGTTGTCTGCTTCATCTGGACCACAGGCATCTGGAGGCTAATTTAGCCGCTGCCAGCTGGGCGAAAAAGGCAGGTATTCCGGTAACACTGGATCTTGACCGGTGGAATGAAAAATTAAAATGGCTTCTGAGACAGGTAACTGTAGTTTGTGGTTCTCAATCGCTGGCTGCAGCTATTTCTGGTAGTCGTAAAAAGGCACTCCGGGAATTGAAAAAGTTAGGGCCTGAAGTTGTGATTTTAACCTTTGGTGAGGAAGGTTGTCTGGTGAAGTCTGAAGAGGAAGAGTTTCACCAGGTGGCGTTCAGAGTGCCTGTGGTGGATACTACCGGTGCTGGTGACGTCTTCCGCGGTGCTCTTTCCTTTGCCTGGTGGAAAAAGTGGCCCCTGCAGCAGGCTGTTAGATTTGCTGCGGCTGTGGCTGCGCTTAAGTGTACGAGATTAGGTGGCAGATCTGGTATCCCAACATTCCAGCAGACCATGGCTTTCCTGAGAAGACAGAAAAGGTAAGCGAATGAAAGGTAAGATGGGTATCTACGATTTTCACGTCCATACCACCACAACAAAAATTCTTCCGCTTTTGGAGAGTGCAGCAAGGGCAGGAATTAGCCAGATGAATATTTTAGGAGATGTCCTTCGTTTCGGATATTACCCGGATGCACAGCAGATAAAGCAGATTAACAAGGAAACAGCCTGCCTGATAAAAAAATACGATTTTTTAAAAGGTTTCTGTTTTATTAACCCTGGTCTGCCAGAAAAAGAAGTTCTCCAGGAAATGGAAAGATGTGCCATGTTAGGTTTTTCCGGTATAAAACTGGAAGCCAGTGTAAATGTTAGAGATTCACGCTTAAAACCGGTGATGAAGGCAGCCAGGAACCTGAAACTGATTGTTCTACACCATTCCTGGTATAAGACCACGGGAAAACTTCCCCGGGAATCAGAACCTGTTGATTTAGCTTTTCTGGCCGGTCGTTTTCCGGAAGTGCCGCTGGTGGTAGCGCATTTAAGAGGTTGTGGTTTCCGTGGCATCCAGGATTTGAAACCTTTTCCCCAGGTTTATTTTGATACCTCTGGTGGCCAGCCAGTAAGCGGAATTCTGGAGTATGCAGTGGAGCATCTCGGTCCGGAGAGAATAGTTTTTGGTTCTGACGTTTATTATCCAGGAGGACGGGATTTTGCAGTTCAGATTTCCTGTGTACAGAAAGCAGGTATTAAAGAGAAGGAAAAAAGACTTATTCTCAGTTTGAATGCTCAACGGCTGATGAAAAAAAATGATAGTTGACTTCAATGTCCACTGGGGACACTGGCCCACAGGAAGATGGCCGTGGAAAACACTGCGTTCGTTAGTAAGGGAACTGGAAATTCTGAAAATTAGCAAAGCCTTAATTTCTTCTCTGGAAAGTGTCCTCTATCCTGACCCGGTAGAAACAGATAGCTTGCTGTTGAGAAAAATAAAACCGTTCCCTCTGTTTTTACCGGTAGGTACCATCAATCCGGTTATCTCCAGCTGGACAAAGCAGCTGACAGAAAAAAGATTTGTCGCCTTTAAACTACTGCCCGGTTACTGGAGTTGTTCTTTGAAGGAAAAGACTGTGAAAAAACTTTTTTCTGCACTGGAGCAGGCAGACCGTCCTGTCCTTCTCCAGATGAGGCTGGAAGATGAAAGAAGTCAGATATATCCCCTCCAGGTAGAAGCACCTTCTGTAGAAAATATAATTTCCCTGGCAAAAACCTTTCCCGACATTTCCCTGGTGGTTTTGAATGCTTATTTCGGGGAAGCAACCCGGCTTGCCAGGCAACCTAACATTTATGTTGATTTATCTTTTGTGGAGAAATTTGAGACCTTGAACAGTTTTCTAAAAGAAGTACCAGCAGGAAAAATTGTCTTTGGCAGTCATACTCCCTTTCTCTATCCTGCTGCTGCTTTAGCAAAGGTGAAGGCAGGTAAACCTTCTGTCAGGAAAGTCATTTTCTCCGGGAATGCCAGAAGAATTCTGCCTTTAGATTAAGCCAGCTGCTTTAACTTCTCTTCAAAGACTTCGTTGAGTAAAGGACGTTGAGAAAAAAAGTTTTCCAGCTCTCTGAGGACAAATCTACCAATCCGGAAAAGATTCTGTTTCACAGCACCAGCGATGTGCGGGGTGAAAATTACATTGGAGAGAGACAAAAGCGGGTTGTCAGGGGAAGGTGGCTCCGGGTCAGTCACATCAAGGCAGGCAGTGAAACGTCCGGTCTTCAATTCTTCAAAGAGAGCCTTTTCCTCAATCAGGGAGCCTCTGGCGGTGTTGATAAGTATGGCACCGTCTTTAATAAGCCTCAACCGGGAAGCATTAAGCAGGTGATATGTTTCCGGTAAGGAAGGAGCATGAAGAGAGATGACATCAGAGCGGGTAAGCAAATCTTCTACCTTTTCCACCTTCTCTCCACCTAAGGATGTTATCTCTTCTGCGGAAAGAGTGGGGTCATAACAGAGGATTTTCACTTCAAAGTTTTTCACCAGCTTGAGAAAACATTTTCCCGCCCAGCCCAGCCCGATGATGCCCACGGTAAGGCCATATGGTTCTCTTACTTTTTCCAGCTCTTCCACATCACGCCAGGTACCGCGACGCACTTTTTCATTAAGCCAGTAAGTCCTTTTCATGGCGGAAAGCATCAATCCTAAAGCATGTTCTGCTACGCCGATAGCAATAACAGGCGCTGCGGAACTGACCTTGATTTTGCGCTGCCAGAGCGCCTGGCTGACAAACGGTTTGACACTGCCAGCAGCATGGACAACCAGTTTAAGCTCTGTTGCCCCGGAAAGAAGTTTATCTTCCAGTCTGGGGCTTCCCCAGGAAGTGACACAGGCCTGGGCATTTTGCAACAGGCAAGGTGCCTGGTCTTCCGGGTTTCCTTTTGTAGCCTGTGCTATCTGGTATGTTTGCTGAAGTAAACGGAAATCCTCCGGACTGAAAATTTTCTTCACAATTTCCGGATTAACCAGAATAGCAACTTTGATTTTGCCCATGGTTTTTATTTCAGCTTTCTATCAGTCATAGGTATAATTTTACCATGAATTACCAAAAAGGGGGTGGCTGTGGTTAAAATCCTGGTTATTCTGGGATTATTTCTTTTCTCCGGGCAGACTTTTCCAGAAGTGGATTATGCTGCTTTGCGAAAGAAAATGGTAGAAACACAAATAAAGGCAAGGGGTATCCGTGATATCCGGGTGCTTAAGGCTATGGAGAAGGTGGAGAGACATCTTTTCGTTCCTGAAGGTTTGAGACATCTGGCTTATGAAGATTATCCTTTACCCATTGGAGAAGGACAGACCATTTCCCAGCCATATATTGTGGCTTTGATGACTGAACTTTTGTCCCTGAAACCATCTGAGAGGGTGCTGGAAATAGGTACTGGTTCTGGTTACCAGGCAGCAATTCTGGCAGAAATTTGCCGGCAGGTTTATACCATTGAAATTATTCCTGCTCTCGCAGAACGAGCAGAGAAAATTTTGGCTGAGCTGCAGTATAAAAACGTGAAAGTAAAATGCGGAGACGGATTTGCTGGCTGGAAAGAATTTGCTCCTTTTGATGGGATTATTGTTACCTGTGCTCCACCTTCTGTCCCGGGTCCTCTTCTGGAACAACTTGCTGAGGGTGGCAGGCTGGTGATACCTGTAGGTGAACAACTGCAGGATTTAAAACTTATCCAGAAAATCAAAGGCAAGTGTCTGGAGAAAAATATCATCCCTGTCCGTTTTGTGCCGATGACCGGGCCTGGAGTGAAAGGGAAGGGGAACTGATAATTATGGAGGCAATGGCAAAATATAAGCCTGACTGGAAACAGGCGATGGAAAGATTAACAGCCTGGTGGAAAGGTGAGAAAATAGACCGGGTCCCGGCCCTGATAACAGCGCGGAGAAAAGGTGTCTCTCCCAGATCATTAAAGAAGATTGTTCCTGACATGTACACCAGCCCGGAGGTTGTCTTTTATAATCTGGATGCCACGCTGGAAGCAACTTACTGGGCAGGAGAAGCCTTCCCCAACCACTGGGTCTATCTTGGTCCTGTACCACTCAGTGGAATTCTTGGTTGCCAGATGCATTTTGAAGAAAATACTGTCTGGCACTCCCCCTGTTTTCAGACTTTGGAAGAAGCAGAAAAAATTTCCTTCCAGGAAGAAAACTGCTGGTACCGGCTTCTTTTTTCTTTAGCAGAGCAGTCACTGCGCAGAAGTCAGGGAAAGTATCTGGTCAGCGGTCAGGGGTTTGGAGCTGCTTCTGATGTTATGGCTGACATGTGGGGAGCGGAAAAGATATTGCTGGCTATGGTGGAAAAACCAGAAATTATCAGGACTATTCTCAGGAAAATCACGGAAATTTCCTGTTTCCTTTATGACAGGATGGATACACTGGTAGCAAATTATCAACCCGGTCGCTTTGACTGGTTGCGGTTGTGGGCACCAGGACGTTTCTGGACCCTCCAGAGTGATATCTCCTGTATGGTTTCCCCGGGTCTGTTTCAGGAACTTATTTTGCCTGAACTGGAGAAAGAAACGCAACACGTAGATTTTGCTTTTTATCATCTGGACGGTCCCGGGGCAATCAAGCATGTGGAAACTCTACTGAGGATTAAAACACTTGCTGGTATTCAGTGGGTACCAGGAGCAGGTGCCTGCTGTGACCCGCTTGACTGGCTGGAACTATTCCGGAGTATTCAAAACGCCGGGAAAAAACTTTTAGTCAGCTGCCCGCCGGAAAGAGTGAGAGCGCTTCTGGAAAAAGTGGACCGCAGGAGTATCTGTCTTGCTATCTCCTGTAAGGAACAGCAGGATGCAGAAAAGATTCTTCTGGAACTGGAAAGGATAGGGGGATAGATGCAAGCCGCAGGAAAGCTGGAAATCAGGCTTTTCACCAGCAATGATATCCCCTTCGCTATGGAGTTGAAAGACCTGGCTGGGTGGAACCAGACGCAGGCTGACTGGCAACGTTTCCTTACCTTAGAACCAGAAGGATGTTTCCTTGCCCTCTGTGATGGGAAACCTGCAGGAACAACCATTGCTATTACCTACGGTAAGGAAATGGCATGGATAGCCATGGTTTTAGTCCATCCAGAAATGAGGGGAAAGGGGATAGGCAGAGCTTTAGTGGAGCATGCCCTTTCCTGGCTGAAAAAAAATAAAGTGAAAACAGTGAAACTGGATGCCACGGAAGAAGGGAAAAACCTTTACCGGAAGTTAGGCTTCCAGGAAGAGTACGAGATAGATAGATGGCAGGGCTGGGGAAAAACAAAGATAGATTTTGATTTGCCTGTAATCCAGCAGTCCGATGTGGAAGAAATAGACAGGTTTGATGCTTTTTACTTTGGTACCAGCAGAAAAAAAGTCCTGAAACGGCTGCTTGCTGAATTTTCAGGGATGGGATTTCTTTCCCGGGGAGAAAATGGTGCTCTTTCTGGTTATGGTCTCTGCCGCTACGGACAGAAAGCCTGGCACATCGGACCTTGTGTTGCCTGCTCAGCTACTGTCGCAGAGAAAATTTTTGTCAGGTTACTGGGATTGATTGGAGAAAAACCGGTGTATATAGATGTGATAAGAAAAAACGAGACGGCTGGACAGATTGTTCTGGCTCACGGGTTTACCGTCCAGCGACACCTGACAAGAATGTATCTTGGACCCAATCAATGCCCGGGGTTTCCAGCTGGCATTTTTGCTATTTCCGGTGGAGAGAAAGGATGAAAAGAAAGTTACCATGCTGGATTACACTGGAGAAAAATTATCCCCCGGAAGAGAAATTTTTCCGTAAAATTATCCACCTGCCCTGGACGCCTGACTATACTGAAGTTCAATTCACCAGCACCGGTCCCTGTGCTCTGTTTGTCAATGGTGAATTTGTGGAATCCAGCACAGCCCGTTACCCTAACCGGATTAACCGGCACCAGCTTACAGGCAAACTGAGAAAGGGTAAAAATGTCCTTGCCCTGAGACTTTTAACTAACTATTTTCAGGAAGAAGCCAGGCAAGATTACCGGAAACGGAGATTCTGGATTTCTGCTGTGGCTCTTCTTTTGAAAGCCAGGAAAGGGAAAAAACTTTTCCAGCAGGTTACAGATGATACCTGGAAAGCCCGGGGAAAGGAGGAAACTGGTTGGGAGAAGGTAGATTTTGATGATACTGGCTGGGTAAAGGGGAGTGAAATCAGACTGGTGAAAAAACAGGAGTATAAACGGTTCTGGGAAAATGCTGCTTGCTGGCGCACTTTCAATTGTGTGCCAGCAAGCATAAATTCCGTTATCAAGATTGCCGGGGAAAAATATGAGAAACAGCTTTACAGTTCTCTTCCAGGAATTGTTTTTCCAGATTCTTTGCTTGAAGTTAGCCGGGCAGAAATCTTTCAACGCGATTTTGATGTCCCTGATTATATCAGCAGTGTAAGGATAAAATCTGGCAGTGAATCTGTGCGTCGTTTTCCTTTCACTCCTTTTACTGTCACCGATGAAACACCGGAAGTTATACTGGATTTTGGACGGCTGGTGGTCGGCTACCTGAAGATAGAATTCAGCCAGCCAGTCACCGGAAAATTAAGGTGTGAGTTTGATTACAGTGAAAGTTTGACTGATTTTACCAGCCAGGCTGCCTGTGGCAGGGAAATCATAGAGAAATTAGCCGTGGAAGAGACCCTTAAAAATCAATCTTTTTGGTTTAATTACCGGCGCCGTGCTTTTCGGTATCTGAAACTTCACCTGAAGTTTGAACATCAGGTGGTGATAAAAAATATCAGTCTGAAGGAGAGCCATTATCCTGTTCTGAACTCAGGATGGTTTCAGTGTAGTGATGATTTGTTGAATGAAATCTGGAATGTGAGCCGGTATACACTTGTCGTCAATATGCATCAGGAGTATGAAAGCTGTCCCCGAAATGAGATGTTATTTTTTCCTGGTGATGGCCGGATTGATGGGCTGGTAAATTATTACTGTTTTGGAGATGGGGATTTAATGAAAGCTTCTTTAAGTTTAACCGAACCAGCCGATGCGGTCTCTTTTGTCTCTGATGCCG
The DNA here is from genome assembly GCA_964645405.1 of uncultured bacterium. Taxonomy (GTDB): domain Bacteria; phylum Ratteibacteria; class UBA8468; order B48-G9; family DSTR01; genus JAMWDF01. Next base: position 89,752 of record CAZYCA010000016.1, read on the forward strand.
AGCAGGATAAACAGTTATGGGATTACCCTGCCTGGCGGCTGTTATGTCTGGCTGATTACTACCTTTTCCATGCTGATAAATATTTTCTCAAAGAATCCTGGTCCTGGGTCTGCCGTACAATAGACTGGTATTTCCGAAAACTTGATTCCTGCAACCTCATTTACCAGCAGGTACCTTTTGGGGGACACCAGATAACTGAATGGACCTGTGCAAAATATCGTCTGGGATACAAAGTTTCTTTGAATAGTCTTTTTTACTGGTCACTGAAAGAGATGGCTAAACTGGCAAAAGTTGTCGGTGATGAAACACATTACCAGAGCTGGTCAAAGTTAGCCAGAAGTGTCCAGAAGGCAATAAACCAAAAGCTCTGGGTGAATCAATGGGGCTGTTATAGAGATTGGTTTTATGACTGTCTTTTCCAGGACAGCAATGTCCTGGCTGTTATTTCTGGTGTGGCTAATAAAGCGCAGCGAGAATCCATTCTTAAGGTGTTAAAAGAAAAACACTGGAGTCCTTACGGCAGTTCTCTGGCTGATGTTTCTCTTCCCCGGGACGGTAATATGGCTGGTAATGATGTTATCTCGCCACTGATGTGTGCTTACGAAGCAGCCTGTCATTTCCAGTACGGACTGGCTGATGATGGCCTGGAGTTAATCAGAAGGTGCTGGGGAACAATGCTGAAAAAAGGAGCAAAAACTTTCTGGGAATTTACATGGAATGATAGTGAGTCCCGCTGGCCAATACCTGCGCATGGTTGGTCATCTGGTCTGGCCTGGTTGCTTCCTGGTTGTTTTCTGGGTATTCAGCCGGCTTCTCCCGGCTGGAAGGAAGTAATTTTTTCACCCCGTTTTTCCTCACTGGACCGGGCAGAGGCAGTAGTGCCGGCAGCAGGAGGTTTAATCTTGGTCAGTTATCAGAAGACCTCACCAGGAGAGTATCTCTGTAACTTCAGTTTTCCAGAAGGAGTAAATTTACTTCATGTAAAAATTCCAGAAAAATCAAGGGTTAAAATTGTTACCGGGGTCCCTGCTTATAGAACAAAGAGTTGGTTACACTTTAAGCGTCCTTCCTCTCATACCATTTCCTTTCTTCTCGCTACTGATATTTTGTAGCAGATGTTAACCCGGGTGTTATCTAAAAAAACACGCAGGAACAAAATCCAGATGCAAAGGCCTTCGTGATATAGCACCTTTACGCTTGATGGAAATATTTTCAGTCACGAGAAATAAGCATAAATGGAGAATTGTTAAAAAAATCAGAGTTGATAATGTATTTTCTTGCCCGAGATGCGAAAAAATGGTGGAAAGAAAAAGAAGCGGCGTTTTATCGGCTTGTTTCAGTCCAGCAACGCTCTGTTAATTGGATTTTGTGGAATTTTGTGAAATATTTGATGGGTTCGGAGAAGTGGAGAGGTGAATAAAAAATGTTAAAAAAATTGTTACAATCCTTCTTTCGCAAGTATCTTTTCAACATTGCACTTAACTTCTGGTATTACTCTAACGATTGTTTCCCGTACAATCCTGTAATTTATTCCAAAGTATTCGTGAATAAGTTTATCCCTCATCCCTGCAGTTTCTTTCCGCGATATAAATAAGAAAGTTACACTCTTCAAGACATGATTGGACAATTTTCATAACACGGTGAGCGCTTTGATATAAGGTCTTACATAAGGACTTATGCTTTCTTCTGTTAATGAGTCAACCTTTGTACTTAATATTTTAGAAAGGTTTTCTTCTATACGAACAAGTTGTATAAACGTTGGCGTTTCATCAAATTCCACGATTAAATCAATATCACCTTTTTCTTTTGTATTCCTCCTGCATAAGAGCCAAAAATTTTAGCACTTTTAATCTTATACTCCTTTCTCAGTTTTTCTCTGTGATCTTCCAGTGGCTTTATAATTTCCTGCAATTTTTTCATAAATTTTATCAATTTTTCGATAATTTCTGCCTTTCCTCCTGCAAGTTGTACAATTTATAAGGCGCCTGGTCAATCTCCCGCATGGATACGGTATACTGCTTCCCATTAAGAAGAGGTAAGAATAAGGTAGAGTAGAAATGACAGAAATACGTTTGCTGTTTCAGTCTGTCAAATTTTCTGAGAAATACTGGCCAGTTTGACTGATGTATAAAATGGTAGGTTGCGGCTTCGCATGCCGGTAAATTACCCCTGCAAAATTTAACATGGCCTCCAAAAGAGGTAATCAAATCTTGAGAAAAGTGTGCATAGATTTTTTTCCCTGTGAGTTGAGAAATCATATGATAAATCTTTTCCGCCTGCACATACTCTGCAGTCTCACGCCTGAAAAATTTGTGGGGATATAACCAGTTTTTTTATAACCCGCAGGTAACACAGCAAACCCTTCTCCTGTGTGATGGGTCGTTGGAGCAAAAAGTCACTCTTCTTTCCAGTCCTCTATTTCTGCACCTATTTGTCTGAGTGTTTCTTTCACCTTGCTTTCCAGTGTGGTCTTGTCAAACCCTTCGCTGGAATCCGCTTTAATCTCTACTGTAATATCAGGGGGTGAACCTTTTTCCTTCAACGGCCTGATTACTCCACTTACTACATAAGATAATTTATCCCAGGGGATTTTAGCTCTTAAGCTTATCCTTTTAACTGTACCTTCTTTCCTTGTCTCTTCCGTTTTTTCCCATTCTGGTTCCTTCGTGTGTTCCTTTTTTTCCTCTTGTTTCGTTTCACTTTCTTTTATTTTCTTTGCTGCTTCACCGCACAGTACAACTGAATCTATTGTTGGTGTAGTTTCCTGCTTATAGTAAACTTCTGAATCCTCTCTGACACCCATAATGCCACTTTTTACACCTTCTTTTACCGCGTCAATTAGAACATTCTCACTTTCCAGGATGGGCATTCCTGGTGTTTGAAGAAAAAGTTCGTAGATATTGCGCAGTTCTTTTTCATCCTCGCCAACGGCAAATGCTTTATCTAAGATGTATTTGGGGGTTACGCGAGAAAGAATTTTTTCTTGGTCCCCAAGATATTGTTTTACCCTTTCTGATAGGGCTACACTTGTTCCAACAGTCGGAATTCCAAGGTCTTTCCAGTCCAACCCCTTTTCCTCCAGTAAAGCCAGATACCTGTAAGCAGTGAGAATTTTGAACGGTATTTCATTCTCTGCATCTTTTAATTTTTTCTTAAGTTCGTCAAGACTATCCCTGGAAAGCTTTCCGAGAAGATTTTTGTCGTCTTGAATGTCTTTAAGTGCCAGAAATCTCCTTAGTGACCTTGAAAGATTTAGATACTGACTGTTTTCTACTGCAAGGACGAAAAGCGCGTTTTTGTAAACCCTGAAACCCGCACCAGCTCTTTCAAAAAGTTCAAATGCAAGTTTTTTCCCTTCTTCTGAATCATATGAATATTCTGGGGCGAGAATTGCAAGTTTAAGATTTTTATTATCAGGAATATCTGATGAAGATACTGGCCAGAGGTAAACTTCTAATGCCCTGCCTGCACTTTTCTGGATACTCTCCTTGAGTTCTTCTCGAATTTTCCCGTCAGGAATTCTTTCTTCTCTTTCAATTATTACACGATTGAGATTGGGCTGATTGCGAAAGGCATATTGCTTTCTTTCAGAATGAAAATACCAGAGCTGTTCCTCAAGTTTACTAGTAGCATCCCCTACGATTGTATGAGGGACACCTTCTCTTAGAACTGCCACACGAATTTCTGGTAAACTTGTTTCTTTTCTTTCTGCTCCACTGAAGGAATATAAAAAAACACCTGTTGCTATGCCTGAGGCAATTCCATATTTTTCATATTCACTACCCATTTCTCTATCTATTTCAGGAGCCTTGGCGTTTATTCCAGCAATATCCGCAGCAATTACAGCTTCATATTCATTGCCTATGTGTTTGATAAATTCCCGGCGAATGGTTTGATTTCCCAGATTTACCAGAGATGATTGAATTAGTGGCGAAACAACTTTACGGTTATAGAGATCGCGAGTAACTTCTGCCAGAAGTCGTAACACCCCCCTTGTCCTCTGAAAAGTCGGATACGAACCCCATCGTTGATAAAGAACATCAATAAGCTCGGGATGGAATGGATATGAATGTTCTATTTTCTCCCTGTACTCAATATTTCTCATTTCCGCAGGCACATCCGTACCAAGTTTCTGATAGAGGTCAAAATAACTCTGCGCCACTTGCCTCCTTGTGCTTTCTTTCCCAAGGTCATCAAAAAGCCGTTTGCGAATTATCTCGTATATTTCAATACCTTCCACAGGTGTATAGACAGCTTCCAGCCTGCCGAATATTCTTTGTAACTGGCTGAGCGCCCGTTCACCTGATTCACCGTAAGGAGCGCTTGAAGGAAGAGTGCAGACAAGGCAGCATTTGTCTTTCGATTTAACTGCTTCGGTGATTTCCTGTGAGAAAGCAGAAATCTGGTCAGCAAAATCCTTTGCTTTGACAGTATACTCAACAAGTTCATCAATCAGGATGAGTACAGAGTTTTCACCAAGTATTTCAAGCAGAACTTCCTTTCCAGGACTGCATCGTTTTTCATCATGCTGTTTTACCTTATCGTAAACACCAAGCTGACTTGCAATTTCCCCCCACGGTGTTTTACCTCCTATCGGGTCAGCCTGCGTTCCAACAAAGGCTACAACCCTTGCATTTTTGGGCTCAGGAAGTTTTGAAATGATATCCAGGTGTGCAACTTTCTTTCTGTTCTTTACAATATGGTAAAGAGACAAAAGCGCGTGGGTTTTACCTCCACCAAAAGGCGTCTGAAGTTGAATCACAGGGTCCCCTTTTCCTGAGGTCAATCGTAATAGAGCATTTTCAAGTAGGTTCTTCAATCCCTCAGTGAGATAGGTTCTCTGAAAGAAGATGCTTGGGTCTTTATATTCCACAGGTGCCCTGCGATTTACCACATCTCCTAAATCAGCAGCAAAAATTGCTTCACTCATTCGTCCTTTTCTTATGTCCTTATGCGGGGTTGCTACCTGCCACCAGTTTGGGAGTGCCATTTTACCCCTCCTCAAATAATGTTTTCTGGGATTTATCTATTTTCATTTCCATCTTACAGTAGCTTTCCCGTCCATACAAAAATCCCTGTAGCATTTGTTTTTCTTTATCTCCCTCAGGTAATACCTCTGAAATTGCCTGGGCAACCTGCCAGAAAGCGCTATTATTCAGATTTCCTGTTTCCTCAAGAACTTCTGCTATCGTTTTTCTCTTGTTTTGTTCCCAGAGAAGAAGACAGGCGTGAAGCACATCTACCATACTTTCAAATTTCCCTTTTTCCAGAAAATTTTTACCTCTTTCTCTGGCTTCCAGTACTGAAATGAACTCCTTTTCCTTTCTAATAAATCCGTTGCCCCATTCTTCACTGATTTCTATTCCCACTGCCTGCGCCAGTTTCCTGGCGTCATCAAAATGCACCTTTACACCATTATATGTCCAGCGCCAGAGCAAATAGAATCTGGTTTCCTCATCTATACCACTAAGTTGTGGATTTTTAAGAATTTTTGTAAGGGCATATTCACTCACAGTTTTGCGGATAAGCTCAAGTAGTTCCTTAGCAGATACCTTCTCTCCTGAAAGTTTCTCCACACTTTCGTAGTTTCCAAAGACCTCCATTGCAGGCCCAATAGCAGAGATGAAAAAATCTGCTCCAGCAATACCCTCATTCCAGAACTGGTCAAGTTTCTCCTTAATTTTTGCCTCAATCTGTGGCTTGATTTCATTGAAGTAGGCAGTTTTATTTTCAGTTCGTTTTCGGCAAACCATATAGATTGATGAAGCCAAAGATGCGGTTTCTTTTGCGGTTAACCTGGCTTTCATTTCTGTATGCACAGGCCAAGATGCAGTTAAGTATAGTCCGGAATTCAAAAGAGCATTGATAATAGTTTCCCATGCTTCTGTTGATTTATGAGCAAAAACTATGCAAGCAATTCCTTCTGAATTTAAAACACGATAAATTTCCTTGAAAGATTTTGTAATCATATCCTCAAAAAATTGTTTTGCTTTTTTATCATTACCATGTCTTACTGGGTTTGATACTATCTCTTCGGTTTTGGGAACCATAGGGGTTGAAAATAAATCAGAATGCAAATCACCTATTGCTCGCTTTAGCCATACATAGAAAAAGTCAGATAGTTCTGCATAATTCACATTGTCATAATAAGGGGGGTCCGTAACAACTGCATCAAAATAGTTGTCTGGATAGGGAAGAGAAGTAGCGGAGCATTGCGTGACAGTGGCACACTCTCGTGATACCGCCGAAAAGTGTTCCATGACTCTCAAAATCCACTCCATCGCAGAATTCCAGTCTCCAGTAGCTTCGCTCCATGGAGATAACTCGAAGTAATCCCATATCATAGGAAGTGCTTGCCTCCCAAAAGTATGTGCTATGAATTCACCGGATACAGCCCAAATACACAGCGTTGAATTGTAATCTGCTTGACGGTCTATCGCAAACGCCAAATAGCTCACCACCGCCTTGACATACTCCTTATCGTATCCCTGCTCCATCATCTTTTTATGTGCCTGGCTTACTTTTTCTGTAAATGTAATCAAAGCTAATTTCTGCCGGGAATTGAAAAGGTCGCCCCATTTGGTTATGCCATAAAGCCACATACTCCTTGGTTTCACGGAATTCGGGTCGATTGGTTCATCCGGCACAGGGGCAATTTCCCATTCTTTCAAAAGTTTCTGTCTTTTCTTCTCAAGGTATTTTTCTGCTTCTTTGAAAATCTCTAAATCTTTTTCAGTTGCCAATCTATAGATCTTACCCTGCCTTTTTGCATGGTGAAGAACAACTGCCACCATCCTCTGCCCTGCTTTTGCTTGCTGAAACTGCTTTCTCACTTCTTTATCACTCAAGCCCGAACCACAGCAGGGACAGATAACTTTTGCTCTTGAAATTGTTCCTGTCTCAGGATCAAAATCTATTTCGTTACCTTCTTTGATTTCAAATTCAATTCTATTGCCCTTTGGAATTATTCTATAGGCAATTTTCTTTTTATCTTTTTTGGCAAGCCATGTCTGCCTCACTAAAGGAATTTCAGCGCCGCAGGAAGGATTTCCACATTTTACAGTCCTTGCCCAGATATATCCAACTGGTATAGACCCGTCGGGGTCAGATGGATAGAACCTGCCAATCTCTTTCTTTGCTTCTTCTAAAACCCATTGTCCCCACTTACTTACATCTTCAAGCAGAGGATTTATTTCTTTTTCTCCGATGAGAGCACCCTTTACCTTTTTCTTACCATATTTCTGGGGATACTCAAGGGTGCATTTCAGAATAAGAACAGCGACAGGATTCAGATCACTGGCATAAGTTTCACATCCCAGCCGCAGAGCCTCAAGTGGAATTGCACCTCCACCAGCGAACGGGTCAAGAACTTTTGGGGGTTTGCCATTATTTGCTTCTAAAATCTCTTTCCTTGCCCTTTCAATCAGATTTTTATTTAATGAATTCTCCCATTTTGAAAGGTTGGATATAAACTGCGCTCGCTTCAATCTTTCCTCTTCATCCTTTGGTTCTGGCGTAAGGGCAGCATAAATAGATGCTCTCGAAGAAGCAAGAGGTCTTCTTGCCCACCAGATATGAAGCGTGGAAATATGCCCATGACGGATATTTTTCTCCCTTAGAGATTCCGCGCTTACTTCTTTTATTGGAAAGTCGGATTCAATGAAGGATTTTTTCATACTGTCACCTCTATTGAATCCTGGAGAGCTTCCATTATTACAGAGGATTCTGTTTTTATTTTTTCATATTCTTCTACCGTATAGCAGATATAATCCACATGTTTCTGAAATGGCACTTTCCTGAGAACAAGAGGCATTCTCTTTAAAAATGGGATATGCGCAAAAAACGAGGATATAATGATAACATCAATATCTGAATTTTTCTTCGCTGCAGACCGCACCCGAGAACCAAATATGATGACTTTCAATGGCTTGAACTCTTTTACAATTTTTGGCAATGCCTGTTTTTGAAATTTCTCTAACCAGGGGTCAGTCATCCTTCTCCTCCAGCAAGCTTCTATATTGTTTTTTCAGTGCCTTGAAAACTTCTTTAGCTATCTTCACTTTTTCTTCAGCGATTTTCGGATTGTACTCTTCATAGGGTACACGCTCAGATACATCTGGATAACGGGAAAAGGTATAGTCTACAGTGAGCTCAGAGATAGAATCTACAATTTTATTTTTTAGTTTTAATTCCCTCGCCAGTTCATCAATATAATGAGACTTCGGAATTATTCTTCCCCTGAGGGCAAAAACAGCCTTAAGAAGTTTCTCCACAGATTGATGAGCGAGAAAAGCAGCTACGTCATAGCCGCCAATGCCAATATTTTTTTCAGCCATTTCCAGATCGTGCAGTGCTTGTTTAAGCCATTTGAGCGCTATCTTTCTGGTCATTTTTTGTATACTCTGCCTTTTCTTTCCAGTTTCTTACGACATATCTCACAATCTCTATCTCTTTGTCAGGTTCAAGTTTTGCAGCAGGATTTTGAATCAGATAAAGTTCCGGACTAATTGCAGCATTGACAACGATATAGAGCCAGTATTCATTTTTAAGCCTTTGCGCCATAAGCCATTCATTTGGTGTAAAAGCAACAGCACCTTCCCTTGCCCTTGTTTTTATCTCAATATAACGATAGTTTCCCTTGTCATCATAAGAGCGAATATCATAGCCGAGATTTTGTAAGGATATATCTTCCGGGATTCTTCCATGATTTCTCTCATATTCCATAACAATATTCATTCCAGTCTGTTCTATTACCTTGTCGCTAACCATATCATCATTCGGTTTTCCTGGAACAACTCTTATTGCGGTGAGAATTGTTGGCTCTGTGGGATACAGATGTATCTCTGATTCAATTTCTTTCTGTAATCGCTGTTTTTTTCGTTCCAGGTCTTCTTTTTTTCGCCTTTCATTTTGGATTGTTGCCTCAGGAATGTTTTCACCTTTCATCTTCCTTGTTTCATAATCTGAAATTTTTCCATCTGATTCCAGAATCATAGATTCAAGGGACCTGATTCCATATTTTTTCTTTATTTCTGCATCTCTCTGGCGTCTTTCTGAAAGTTCCCTCCTGTAATTCTCAAGTCCTTCACTTATAACAAAAGAGACAACAGCATCTTTCTGAAGACTAAAGCTGTGGGAGTTCGCGGGCAATAATTCCTTCTTTCCTTCCATTGGTTTCAAATCCCAGAGAATAGCCGGGTTAACAAAAGATAAAGGTTCTTGACTGGCTCCTGATTTCTGACTCTGAATTTTAGCGCTCTGACAAACCGCAAACAATCTTTTGCCTGCAATTTCGTTTTTCCCGTCTCTTATTTCTGTCTCTAAAAACCAGATGATTCCATCCATTTTCCCTTCAGGATCAACAAATGTTGCCCCTTCACTTGCACTTTGGGCATACCGGGTTAAAATGGTATTTAAAACTGCCTCTAAAAGCGGGTGTCCCATGGCTACAAATTCTGCCTGTGTCTTAAACGCTTTTTCCTTATCAAAGGATATTTTTAAATATTCCTTCTGGACTTCTCCGTACTTTGTTTTAAACTCATAAGGCTGATTGCGAATTTCAAAAGGTACAGAGTTGATACGCCAGAGGCCAGCTTCTCTTTTTTCCATTTTTATGTCCAGGATTTCGGCAGCTTTTTTGAAAAATTCTTCAACATACTCTGGAACAAGTCGGTTTTCTCTTCCTCTGCGCTGGTCGCCCAAGATACGAGGTAAATCAATGTGTCTTGTAGCAAGAGCTTCAAGGCTTGCTTCTTTTACTCTATTGATTGCATCTTTGTCAAGTGTTCTTTCAAAGTTTTTTAACATATCATCCATTGTTTTGGGATTGGCAATAGCATTCATAATCAGGTCTTTCAAACTTTTTCCAACTAAAACTTCACCAAGGACATCAAAAACTCTATCTGAACCAAGGTGGTCTTTTATTTGAGAAAGTTTTTGAAAAAGCGTGTTGTAAATTTTACCTTCAATAGTATCGGTGGTTATCAAGTTATAAATATGAACTTCGTGTTGCTGACCATATCTGTGAACCCTCCCCATTCTTTGCTCCAGACGATTTGGGTTCCATGGGATGTCATAATTGACCATAATCCAGCAAAATTGAAGGTTTATACCCTCTCCACCGGCTTCTGTGGAAACCATAATTTGGGTTTTGTTTTTGAAATCCGATTCAGCTTTAATTCGTGCGTCAAGGCTCATTCCACCATGGATGTAGGTAACAGAATAGCCCCATTTTGTGAGTTTTTCAAAAAGATACTCCAGTGTGTCTTTTGATTCTGTAAACAACAATAACTTTGTCTTAGTCTGCAGGAGTTGTTCTTCTTCAATTACCTTCCTGAGTTCATTAAGTTTTGTTTCTATCTCCTTTTTTTCGACTTCTCTTGCAATAGTTATAAGCTCTTCAAGTTTCTCTATTTCATCTTTTAGTTCCCCCAGTGTCTCAGCGGAGGTCAGTTTTTCCAGTAATTCCTCTTCCTGTTCCCATCGTTCCTTTTCTTCTAAATCCTCAAGATAGTCTTCATCGTATCCAAGCTCCTGGAGAAATTGTCCTTTTTCACATAATTCCTTCAAACGGCTATGCCTTCTTTCCAGAGATTTTCTGACGGCACGGACACTTGAGGCAAGACGGCGTTGTAAAATAGTAAGGGCGAAAGCCACATTACGTTTTTCCTTTTCCAGGGCTTTATTAAAATGTTTCTGGACATATTCAGTAACCGCATTGTACAGTCTTTTTTCATCATCAGAAAGGTAATACTTAATTGTTTCAACTTTTCGTGGTGGGAAAAGTGGAGTTTTATCAAAGTTTTCAATATCTTCCTTCAATCTTCTCAAAAATAATGGATTATCTTGGTTTCTAATGGATTCAGAAAGCATGACAGTGTCGGCAAAGAAACCAGGTTCTAAAAGGTCAAGAAGGAGACGGAAGTTTTCCGGGTCTCCTCTGTGCGGTGTAGCGGTGAGAAAAAGTAGATAGTCTGTGCGGGGTGAAAGGAGTTCTCCAACGGTGTATCTATGTGTTTTGCTGATTTTATTGCCATATTTGTAAGCAGACATCTTATGTGCTTCGTCAACAATACACAAATCCCACCTGGAGTCCTGCAGAGCAAACATTACATCATCCTGTTTAGCAAAGTCCATTGAAATTATCGCCTGCTTTCTGTCGTTAAAGACATTTTTACCCCATTCTGCATTAATAACATTTCTGTCTATAACTGAAAAATTCTCTTGAAATTTTTCCTTCATTTCCCTTATCCACTGGTCTTTGAGGTGCCCAGGAACAACAATGAGGATTCTCTCCACAAGTCCTCTGTATTTGAGCTCCTTCAAAAGAAGTCCCGCCATTATGGTTTTACCAGCACCAGGGTCATCTGCCAGTAGAAATCTAATACGAGGGCTTTTTATTATACGATAGTAGACAGCATCAATCTGGTGCGGGAGGGGGTCAATTTGAGAGATATTTACAGCATATAATGGGTCGAACTGGAAAGCGTTTCTTATACGATGGGATTCCAGATAGAGAAATATATGTTTCCCCTCTGCTGAGAAAAGAAAAGGTTTTTCTTCAATGATTTCAATACCATTTAGATCTTGCTCTGAAAGAACTGGATTGTAAAAACGATGGGTTTCAAGCCCTACGGCTTCAATTCTTAACTGGTCTTTACCGATCCTTTTAGCAGAAATTACCCTCACCTTTTCTGGCCAGAAGGAACCCTTCAGAATACTGCCTTGCTGCATTTGCCTCATTCAAACACCTTTTTCTGTACTGTCAAGTTGAGTACGAGTGTGACAATGACAGTGCAACCCTTTTAACCGTATAAATATTCAGTAGCCTGTGGTTTATTTTAACACAAATTTTGCAACTTTTTAACATCTTGCACCGGCAGTAAAGGTAGTTAAAATTTCATCATCCAATTTTTCAGTTAGAAATTTTATTCCTGGGGTATACCCTAAAATATGTCATAGACAAATGCTCTGCCCCTGGTTTTGCGGACATTCTTCTTTCTTAAAGGTGCATATCTTCAAATAGATTTTTAAATGAGGCAATGACTCGCTTTTTTCGTATAATTAATGAGGTGCTTCGGCAGATTGACCGGTTGGTTTATAATTTAAAGCAACATGACATGATTTAACTGAGGAAGAAGAGAAAACAATTGAAGAAGGAGTGAAAATGGGAAAAATTATCTACGCAGCCTACGGGTCCAATCTTCTTAAAGAAAGATTTACGGTTTATATAAAGGGAGGAGAATTTGAAGGTTATAAGTATGAAGGATGCAAGGATAAAACGGAACCTGAAGACCTCGGCTGGATATATGTGCCTTATAGACTATACTTTGCAAAAAATTCACCAAAATGGGAAAACAAAGGGGTTGCTTTCCTGGGATATGAAGAAGAATTAGATCCCAAATATCAAGCGGTAGTTAGATTATGGAAAATTTCAAAAAGTCAGTTTGAAGATATACATAAACAAGAAGGTAAAAGTTGGTATCATAAAGTCTTATCTCTTGGGGAAAAAGATGGATTAAAAGTAAAGACAATAACGGGAAGCTGGATGAAGGAACTAAATCCACCTTCAAGAAAATACTTCGATGTTATAAAAAGAGGACTGAAAGAAACGACTGCGTGGTCGGATGAAAAAATAGAAAATTACCTTGAAAAGTTTTTAAGATAAGGCTGTACGTAGCAGAAAAAACTTCTTTTTTTCAGGATTTCTGAAGCGGACTTTAACCTGAAGCCGATAACTTAGATTGTCCAGCCGGGTTTACAATCAGCACCCTGTTAAAGCTATATAAACACTTTAGACAAATCGCAGAAAAAAATGTCCCGCTATTGTCCCAGTGAAGGAAAGAGAGGGTAGGTTATGTCGTGCTTGAAATCTTGGAATCGCTTGACAGACAGGTGCCGGGAGAGGGATTCGAACCCTCATGGGAATTACTTCCCAACGGATTTTAAGTCCGTAGCGTCTGCCATTTCGCCATCCCGGCTAAAAGATATTATAAACCGCAAAAAAGTTTATTTCCAGTTTTAGATTCACATAAGGCGAAGTATTTTTCTGGCTGCCTGGACCACACCATCTGAGTAAGGGAAGTTACTGACAATGCCACCCCTTCGGGATACGATTTCTTTTACCTGGATATCAGCATTCTCCGGACAGATAAGCCACCGGCAGACATCTGGCGCCATCATGGGCAAATCATTAATGCCATCTCCAGCCACTAAGATATTTTTCGGGGCAAGGTGAAGTAACTTCTGAAGTTTCTTTACTGCCAGACCTTTGGAAAGGTACCAGGGGAAAAGAAAAAGAGTGTTTTCCGTAGAAGAAAACAGGCAATAGGTTTTCTCCTGAATAGTTGGGTTTCTCAAAAGTTTTTCTATTTCTTCTCGTTTCCGGTAGTTGACGGCAAAAACAAAGTCAAAGTACTCTATGAAACTATTACTGTCAGGTAAACTCTGGAGTAATTGACGGATAGCTGTAGCGGATTCCTGCATGAACTGACTCTTACACTCAATCATTTCTGCATCCCAGGCAGCATCAAGGTAAAGTTTTCCCCTGATATAAAGTCCACAACTCAGAGAAGTTCGCCCGATACAGCGGATAGGTCTTGTCTGAAGGTGGCTTGCTGCGAAAACTTGTTCCTGGCTGAAAGGATGCCAGGTAGTACAGGTAGCCCACTGGTAACCATACCTGGTAATTTCTTCAAGAAAGAAGCAAAAATTATCCGGGAAACGTTCGTAAGGTTGATAGCCTCCTAAAGCGGTGCCGTCAAAATCAATGACCAGAAGTTTTATTTCCGTATTCAATGTTTCTCCTTTTCCTTTTTAACCAGTCTGGGATAAGCCAGCACCACATGAGGATACCAGCAAATTTCTTTTCCCTTTTTCTTTTCAGGGTGGGGCAGTACTGCTACCAGGAGTGTCTGAGCTTTTCCCAGTTCTATGGAGAAAGGTATACCTGACTGCCCGGGCTGGAGAAAACAGGAAAAAACTTTCCTCAATTCAGGTCCGTACTGCAGGTCCGATGTGATAGTTCTGTTCCAGTCATTAGCCAGACAAATAAAAAATTCTACTTTCATATCCTTTTGCTGGTCTTCGGTGTAGCGAGCTGAAAGACCAACTGTCCCCTGGAAAAAACTAAAGGCGCCCGGTTCCAGAAGATACCGAAAACTGTGAAAGGAACTGAGTCCTAATCCAGAAGAAATAGGCTGCGGGCCTTTGCCACAATCAAGTACCAGAGGGACAAAGCGGTTATGGACAATGTTGTACTTTCTGGGCAGAATTGAGCCGTATTTCGGTGCAGGATGAAGGTAGTGTTCCACTGCGGTGGTCAAGTCAAAAGTCTGCAACTTGTCTTTTTCTTCTGGGTCAATTTTGGAGGAGAGAGCAGCTGCTGTATGGAAAAGAGAAGCCACCTGAAAGACAGCGTTTTGCAATGGCTCCCGGCATAGACTCTCCAGAAGTTTCCTGTTCCCTGACTGGCAGGCATGGATGGCTGGAACTATTAAAGAGAGTGCTTTCTGGTAATTCTGCTCACCGAGCATTGCCAGGCGGAAGATAAATTCCGGAACGCTGGTACCCAGCAGAGCTGGAGAAACAGGTTTTATTTCTGGTGTCACCTGGTCAAACAAAGTATGGTAATCCCGGTGGAGCAAGTCTTCTTCTGGAAAAAGGTCATAGAAAAGACGATTGGGGAAAAGGTGGCCTGGACTGGCTGCATCCTGGATGACATGAGCCAGAAGGCCAGCCAGTAAACCTGCCTGTTCATTCTTTCCCTGCTTTAAGTTCTGTACTAAATCCGGGATGAACTGGCGAAAAAGTGTTCTCCAGGCAAAAGTGTCAAAGAGTTTCTCATCTGTGCCAACAGCATCCAGAGTGGCGGAAGGCAGACCGTGAGGGACAGGGTGGGAGCTATCCAGTAAAAATTTTCCGCGCCTTACGATTTCTTTTGTACGCCAGCCCATTAAATCCAGGAAAAGAGAATACCAGCCTATTTTTTCTTCTACAGTAACTGGCTGATAAGATTTTAGAAATTCCGGGGAATCATCAGGAATTTCTGGCTTTAAGTCCCATATTTTTTTATCTTTTTCGCTTAAAGATTCCCAGGAGAGTCTACCCATGACCTGGTGCATTATTCCAGCCAATTTTTCTCCCTTGTTGCTGTTGCTTTTTACTCTGACCTGCAAGGTGACTGACATATTAAAATAGCATACTTTCACCAGGAAAGGAATCAGAGTGGCCAGCGGGAAAAAATAATTTTTATCTGCGGTCTTTCCACTCCTGTCTCTTTTGACAAACGGCTATATGAGAGTACAATATAGCACATAAAATTTTAGACAGGGGGGAACTATGGGTATTAAAAGGTTGCCAGACACTGAATTTCAAAGAAGATGGCAGAAGGTGCAGGAGAAAGTCAGGGGTGAAAATCTTGATGTGTTAATTGTTCATTCCAACGAAGCAGATTTTGCTAATGTCCGGTATCTGTCTGATTACTGGCCTATATTTGAATCTGCGGGGGTAGTGGTGCCGCCTGAAGGGGAACTGGCGCTTTTGATTGGTCCGGAAAGTGAAACCTTTGCCAGAGATAGAAGTCGCATTAAAAGAATTTACAAGCTGGTGGAATATAGAGAAAGTGCGGAACCGGAGTATCCCACCATCAAGGTGGATACCTTTGAAAGTGTTTTTGCCGAACTGGGGTTGAAAACGATAAAAAGGGTTGGTCTGGCTGGTTATCCCATTTTCCCCTTACCTATCTGGGAGAGTTTGAGAAAGGCGGTACCAGCAGCAGAAATAGTAAAGGCTGATGATTGCATCGTCAGTCTGCGCATGATAAAAAGCCCGCTGGAACTGAAGGTTCTAAAAGAAGCCTTTGCTATTTCAGAAAAAGCGCTGGTAGCTACTGTTCGCCAGATGAAACCAGAGATGACAGAGCTGGAAGTTGTAGGGATTATTGAAAAGGAACTTTATGCCCATGGTGCGGAATATGAGGCGCATCCCCAGTATGTTCTCTCCGGAAGAAATTCTACCCATGCGATAGGCAGACCTGGATACAGGGTATTAGGGAAAGGAAATCTCATCCAGCTTAATATCGGTGCCCGGGTGGCAGGTTATTCTGCCAGCGTGGGCCGTCCAGTCTGTTTTGGCAAGATGGACAAAAGTATGAGAAGGCTTGTCCAGGCCGGGCTGGATTTACATAGAAAGACCATGGAGTGGATGAAGCCAGGCGTGATTGCCAGTGAAGTAACCAGAAAGTTTTTTGCCTGTGCGGAAGAGTTAGGAGTGGCAAAGAATGCTCTTTACGGACCCTGCCATGGACTGGGCATGATTGAGGTGGAAAGGCCCTGGATGGAACTTCACTCAAACTATCCTCTGGAAGAAAACATGACTTTTCAGGTGGATACCTTTCTTTACGGACAGAGGTTTGGTCTCCGCTGGGAGAATGGGGTAGTGGTGAAAAAAGATGGTGTGGAACCGTTTTCTGACAGGTTGATGAAGATTCTGGAACTGTAGTCCAGCGTAATTTTTCCACAAAGCGGGGTCAAATATGAGATATGAATTGATGTTTCCGGAACAGATAAGAACAGCTATAGACGAGAACTGGCCAGCGGTGCTTCCGGTAGGAGTTCTGGAGTATCACGCCGAGCACTGTGTGGTTGGTGTTGATGCCCTTCTGGTCATCCGGGCAGTAGAAATCCTGGAAAAGGAAATAAACCTTGTGTTGTTACCCCCTTTTGTTTACGGAGCAGCCAGTTATGCTGTAGAGCCACCGGAAAGAAACGGAACAGTGAATGTAAGTACTACTGCAATTCATGCTCTTGCCAGGGAAATTTTTATTGGTTTCCTCAGGGTAGGCTTCCGGAATATACATGTTTTTATTCATCACCAGAGCGAGAACTTCACTGCGGGTATGCCCACAGACCTGGCTATGAAGCTGGCTGCCCGGGAAGCAATTTTTCAAATGATAGAAAAGGAGTTAGGAGAAGGGTGGTGGGGTAAAGAAGGAATGGCTGACTACTACCAGCGACACCAGGCCGGTAGCAATCCTTTCAACTGGATTCAGTTTCACCCTTTTATGGACGAGGAGACACAGAAGCTTTTTCCTATAGACCACGCTGGCAGGCAGGAAACATCTTTGATGCTGGTTTTCTGCCCGGAAGGAGTAGACCTGGCAAGGCTTAAGAAAGATAAATGGTATTGCCGGCAGGCAGAGGAAGCAAGTCTCAAATACGGTCAGGCAGCCAGAGAAAGAATTTTGAAAGAGATGAAAAGGATACTGGAAGGAGGAAACTAATCTATGGGAACGGCTTTCTATTTTGACCCCAGGATTATTCGTTCACCTCTGGCAGATTGCTGGGGTGATGAACTGGGTACTTCTCTTAAAGCTTACTCTTCTGACTATCTTCAGGAGATAGCCTCTGAAGGTTTTAACGGTATCTGGCTTCATATTCACTTAAGAGAAACAGTTGCTACCAACCTTTTTCCTTCTCCCGGACCGGAAAAGATAGAACTGCTGAACAGGATTGTAGAGAAAGCAGCAGGTTATGGAGTGAAAGTTTATGTTTATCTTCTGGAGCCCAGAGCACCGCTGGCAGATGACCCGGTGTGGAAGAAATATCCCGAGGTGAAAGGACAACCTTTTGTCCTGCGCGGGGTTCATTCCAGGTTTGATGGCACCTATTATGCTCTCTGTACCAGTACCCGGGCAGTAAAAGAATATCTGGTGGAAGGTTCTGCTTCTCTTTTCCGACAGGTTCCTGGTCTGGCTGGCGCTTTCCTTATTAACGCCAGCGAAGGACATACCCACTGTTATTCCCACTTCTGTAAATACCGTCAACCACTTACTACTGGTCTGGAAGATGGCTGGGAAAAAACTGTTTTCCATTGTTCCCGTTGCGTGACCCGGGACCCGGTGGAAGTTACTGCTGAGGTCATCAACTGTCTGCACCGTGGTATCAAGAGCAGTTCTCCAGCAGCAAAAATTATTGTCTGGACCTGGTCATGGAGTATTATTGAGCCTGACCCGCAGCCCAGGTTGATTGCGGCTTTACCTGATGATGTTATCCTGATGTCTGACTGGGAAAGAGGAGGCTGGAAAAAGGTGGCTGGTAAAGTTTTTCCAGTTGATGAGTACAGTTTTTCCAGTATCGGGCCCTCACCTCGTTTCCGGCAGCAACACCGCCTGGCAAAAAGACGCGGTCTGAAAACCATGGCGAAAATCCAGATAGGCAATACTCATGAGCTGGTTTCTGTACCTTATCTACCCTTGCCCTTTTTGTTAGCAGAGAAACTTAAAAGGATGAAAGAGATAGGTGTAAGCGGTTATTTAGGCTGCTGGATTTTCGGAGGAGATGTTTCCCCTATGAGCCGGCTGGCTGGTCTGATGTCCCGGAAACCACAGCCTGAAATGAAAAAAGCAATCAGTAAGGTTGCCCAATTCTATTTTGGCCAAAAAGCAAGTTCTACTGTCAGGAGAGCCTGGCTGCATTTTTCCAGGGCATGGCGGCAATATCCTTTCAGCATACCTTTTTTATACTACGGTCCGATTAATTATGCCACGGCCTATCCTTTATCCTTAAAAAATAAATCAGGGCCGCCTATCTCTTCCTGGCTGCCACTGGAAAGAGACAAAGATGGTCACCTTCAGGTTTATGATAATCTGGAATCATGGTTGAAACCTTTTACTGCCAATGAGGTGACAGAAGCATTACGGCTTCTGCTGAAGGAATGGCGTAAGGGCTGTGCCCTTTTAGAAAAAGCTTCCCTTGCTGAACCGGAAAACAGAGCGTTACAACTGGAAAGCGGGTTAGCCAGACATATTGAGCTTTCCGTGCATAGTGTGGCTAACATTGTTCTCTTTTATCATCTTCTGCGTGACTGGCGCCAGGAAAAGGAACTTTCCCGGAAAGCGGCCCTTTTAGTGCGTATCCGGAAACTGTTGCAGGAAGAACTTAAAACAACAGAGGAAGAAATTAAACTGGTGGCTGAAGATGACCGACTGGGTTATCATGCAGAAGCCCACACCCATCTTTTTACTCTAAAGGACCTTTATTACCGCCGGGAGTGTCTGAAGAAGGAAATTAAAAGAATAGATTACTGGCAGAGAAAACTTTTAACCTTAGAAAAAGTCCCTCGCTGAGAAAAAATACTTTTTTCGTCTCTGGTTTTGCTTTTTATCTTTTAGCAGTTAACCCGAACTGAAATGAACCTTCCGGGGATAGGATTAACATCTTTTGCTGTTGCCTTGTTCGGTGCCCTGGTACCTGGTCCACTTCTGGCAATCACAGTTGAGCGTTCTCTGCGTGAGGGTTTTCGGGCTGGTCCAGAGTTAGTTCTGGGCCATGGTTTGCTGGAGTTTTTGCTGGTGGTAGTTCTGATTGCGGGACTGGGCGAATTCTTAAAAGCTACTCAGGTTGTGACTGTTCTTGGTATAGCCGGGGGGATAGTTTTAATGATTCTGGGTACAGGAATGGTCCAGACCGCAAAGACCTTTGTGCCCCGGCAGGTGGTTTTGAGAAAGGGATTGTCCGGGTTGCCGACTGTTCTGGCTGGTGCGCTGGTAAGCTTAGCCAATCCCTACTGGACACTGTGGTGGGCAAGTATAGGACTGGTTTATTTAGGGATGGCACTTGCTCACGGTTTCCGGGGAGTGGCGGTTTTTTTTCTTGGTCACTTTTCGGCAGATTTTTTCTGGTACAGTTTAGTTTCTTTTTCTTTGAGCCGGCCATCACAACTTCTTTCAGGTAAGGCTTTCCGGTTAGTAATGGTTTTTTGCGGTCTTTTTCTTGTTGGTCTCGGTCTCTGGTTTTTATCCCGGGGGATAGTCAGTCTGAGACTTTTAGTTTTTCTTCAGTGCAGGCAGTGAAACTGTGATAAAATACATGTAAGAAAGGATTTTCATGATAAGCCCGGTCGGTACAATTTTTCTTTTTGGACTACTAAGCTTATGCGGAGACATAATTTACGAAAGTGGTCGCAGTGTTATGGGACCGTATCTGGCTTTGCTGGGAGCAAGCGCTTTTTCTGTGGGGCTGGTAAGTGGAACGGGAGAGTTTATCGGGTACGGGTTAAGAGTGGTTTTTGGGCACTGGGCGGACCGGACAAAAGCTTACTGGCCTATGACAGCACTGGGATACAGCTTAATTCTGGTAGTGCCACTTTTGGCTTTCAGCCGTTGCTGGCAGACAGCAGCCCTGCTTATTTTTCTGGAACGTCTGGGTAAGGCTATCCGTTCTCCTTCCAGGGATACTCTTCTTTCTCAGTCTGCAAAAATGGTGGGGACAGGGTTTGGTTTTGGTATCCATGAAGCTCTGGACCAGGTAGGAGCCATTGCCGGGCCGTTTGTTTTCTCCTTTTTTCTCCTGCGCGGTCACAGTTACCAGTTCACTTTTCATCTCCTCTGGATACCAGGTCTTTTGTTGCTGGCAACACTTCTGGTTTTGAGAAACGCTCTACCAGCACTGCCCCGGGAGACTGATAAACCGGAAAAAATGGAACTGAAAGGTATATTCGGAATTTATCTGGGGTTTGTGTTTCTTTGTTTCTGTGGTTTTGTAAATTTTCCTCTGATTGCCTATCATGCAGGCAGCCACCGGATTTTTCTACCAGGTCAGATACCGCTTCTTTATGTCCTGGCGATGGCTGTGGATGGGCTGGCTGCTTTGATTGTTGGCCCTGCCTATGATTTTCTGGGGCTTAAAGTTTTGATAGGAGTGCCGCTACTGAGTATGCTGGTACCATTTTTGTGTTTTACCAGATCTGCGGCTTTAATAATTCTGTCTCTGATTATCTGGGGTGTTGTGGTGGGTATGCAGGAAACAGTGATGCGTTCTTCGGTGGTGGCTTTAAGTGGTTCGTCCTTTCGGGGACTGGCTTATGGGTTGCTTAACACTGTCAGTGGAACTGGTGCTTTAGTTGCTGGACTTCTGGCAGGTTTTCTTTATGCTCATGCGGATTATTTTTTGAGACCGGCGCTACTTTCCATAGAAGTGGCAGCAACAGCTCTGGCAGGTTTTCTTCTGCTCAGAAAAAAAGAAGAAAAAAGGAAGAAAGAAGTGGTATGACCTGGAGAAAGAGCGGCGAGTTGTTTCTGGGACAAAATCAATGCGAGATTAGAAGTTTAAGGATAAAGGATGAACTTGGATACTGGCGACGTTTACGTGTCTGCACGGTGTGGCAGCCAGCAGCCGGTAAATTTACCAGAACTGCTGCTATTGGACGGCTGGTGAAGATGAAAGATGGAAGAATCGGTGTTTTCGTTACAGGCAGGAATATGGGTTATGTCAAGGCAGGGAAAAGTTTTCTGGTGCAAAACAGTATCTTCGTCAATCTTGATGCGGTTAGCAAAAAAGTCCGGAAAAGACTTACCCGGAATGTGCGGCTGAAAACGGAAGAGGTAGATGGCGTTCTTTTAGCCTGGGAAGAGACCTGATGGAAATTGAAAAGATAATTGAGACAGTGAGGGAATTAGCCAGGAAGAAAAAGATAACGGTGTACCTGGTGGGCGGGTACCTGCGGGATAAGTTTTTGCGGAGAAAAAGCACGGATGTTGATGTGGTTATGGAAGAGGATGCGCTGGAGTTTGCCAGGGAATTAGCAAAAACCTATGGCTATCCGGAACCAGTTTTTTACGGTCGTTTTGGGACAGCGATGATTGAATATGGGAAGGTGAAACTGGAACTGGCAACCTGCCGGACAGAAAGTTATCCGGAGGATTCACGCAAGCCGGAAGTATTCCGGGCAGGTATTGCCGAAGACCTTGCCCGTAGAGATTTTACGATTAATGCGATTGCTCGTAACCTGCTAACTGGAGAAATACTGGACCCTTTCGGCGGACGTGCTGATTTGAAAGCCAGATTGATTCGTACTCCAGTCAATCCCGATAAGACTTTTTACGATGACCCTCTTCGTATCTTACGGGGAGTACGTTTTGCTACCAGGTTTCATTTTGACATTGAGGAAGGCACGTGGGAAGCAATGAAACGTCATGTTTTTCGTCTGAGTATTGTCAGTCAGGAAAGAATTGCGGAGGAACTGCTGAAGACATTACAGGCGAGTCAGCCAGCAGCAGGTTTGCGGCTTCTGGAGGAGATGGGTGCTCTGAAGCTTTTGCTTCCTGAGGTGGCGATGTTCAAGGAAAAGGTAACTGACAACAATTGTAAGGATCTTTTTGAGCATACCCTCAAAACTCTGGATAACATCAGCAAACATACACGTAATGTTTATCTGCGTCTGGCTATGCTTTTGCATGATATTGGCAAGCCGAAAACCTTTAAAGTGGAAGAGGGTAAGGTAAGTTTTCATCGCCATGAACTGGTCGGGGAGAAGATGTCGCGGTATGTCTGCCAGAGGCTAAAGATTGGAGCAGCTGAGAGTAATTACATTGGTAAACTTATTCGCTATCACCTCTGGCCACATCTTCTGGCTAAGGAAAATCCTACGGACAAGGGGTTGCGACGTTTCATCAGAGAAGTGGGGAAGGAAAGGAAAGATTTGTTCATCCTTGCCCGGGCTGATCTTACCAGTCAGAATGTGAATAAAGTCAGGCAGGCACTGGCAAGAATTAATGAACTGGAGAAACGGATTAAAGAAATTAACAGGAAAGATAGACTTTCCTCCTTCCGACTGGCTGTGGACGGGCATATGATTATGGAGATTCTTGGTATCGGTCCTGGACGTCTGGTAGGAAAAATCAAGGACTATCTGGAACAAAAAGTGCTGGAGGGCTCGTTAAGGAATACCAGGCGGGAGTTAAAAAAAGAGTTAGCAGAAAAAGGGCAGGAGATTTTACAGCAGTTACAGGGGGACTTATAATGAGGTCAAGAAAATTTTTCTCCCAAAAGAGGGATAAAAAAATGGATGTTATCTGGGCACCGTGGAGGATGGGCTATATTCTCCAGGTCAGGAATACCAGTTGTTTTCTGTGTCAATCTTTGAAAAACAAAGAAGATACAGAAAACTATGTTGTGTATAGAAAAAAACATGCTTTTGTCATTCTGAATACTTTCCCCTACAATAATGGTCATCTTATGGTGGTACCTGCCAGGCACGTAGGAGAACTGGAAGAACTGAGAAAGGAAGAGGTGGCAGAAATATTTTCGCTGGTAAAATTATCGTTAAGTGTTCTGCGTACAGTAATAAAACCACATGGTTTTAATCTGGGAGTCAATCTCGGTCGGGTGGCAGGAGCAGGACTGGTGGATCATCTTCATATCCACGTTGTTCCCCGGTGGGAAGGAGATACCAACTTTATGCCGGTGGTAGCTGAAACAAAGGTTATTCCGCAATCCTTACTGGAACTGAGGGATAGATTGAAAGAGGTTTTCCAGAGAAAAAGAATATAAAAAATGTATCTGGCTGACTTCCACATTCATTCTCAGTTTAGCCGGGCGACCAGCCGGAGTATGAATATACCGGAGCTGGATAAGTGGGCTAAACTGAAGGGTATTCATCTTCTGGGAACAGGGGATTTCACTCATTTTCTCTGGCTTCATCACTTACGGGAGAAACTGCAGCCAACGGAAAGAACAGGTATTTACAGGTATGGGCAGACAGATTTTGTTCTTACAGCTGAAGTTTGCCTGATTTTTGAACGAAAGGGAAGGGCTAAAAAAATTCACAACATTATCATCTCCTCCGGTTTACAGAATGCGGAGAAAATGAACTCTTTTCTGGAACGTTATGGAGATTTGAATGTGGATGGTCGTCCTGTTCTTCATCTGGAAGCAGAAGAACTGGTCCGGCTGGTCCAGTCAGTGGATGAGTATGGTCTGGTGATTCCAGCGCACATCTGGACACCGCATTTTTCCCTGTTTGGTTCTAACTCTGGATTTGACAGCATTGAGGAGTGTTTTGGCAGAGCCAGTGAGGATATAGTGGCTTTAGAGACAGGGCTGAGCAGTGACCCGGAGATGAACTGGCTGTGGTCCAGACTGGACAGGTTTTCCCTGATTTCTGATTCGGATGCTCATTCTCCGCAAAAATTAGGCCGGGAGATGAATGTTTTTAAGAAAGCTTTTGATTTACCAGAATTGAAAAAAATTCTTCAGGAAAAAGATAAAGAACTTTTCCTCTTTACGGTGGAGTACTTTCCGGAAGAAGGTAAATATCATTATGATGGGCATCGGCAATGTAAGGTAAGACTGAGTCCGGAAGAGACAAGAAAGCTGAATTATCTCTGTCCTGTATGTGGCCGTCCTGTGACTGTAGGGGTGCTTCACCGTGTGACACAGCTTGCTGATAGAACAGGTGGCGTTTATCCTGCCCGGGTAATACCCTTCAAAAAAATTGTCCCTCTTGACCAGATTATTGCCTCTGTTGTTAACAAACCTTCTGAGTCGGTTGCAGTCCAGAGTATTTACCAGGAAATAGTTGGTAAGTTTGGTTCAGAATTTGCTGTTCTGTTTGAAGCCAGCGAAGAAAGTCTCCGCCATTTGTTAGATTTCCGGATAGCTGAAGGTATTCTTCTTATGCGCCAGGGCAGGGTCCACGTTCAGCCAGGCTACGACGGTGAGTTCGGGAAAGTGCAGATACTCCTTGAATCTTCTGAAAGTGAAGAGCAGCAGGCCCTTTTTTAGCGCGGTCTATCGCAGTTTTCTTTTTCAGCGAAGCGGGCTGGTCTGGTCTTTTTTAACGGCGCTCATGTTACCCTGGTCTCTTTTCTACCTGCTGCTTGTGGAAGGCAGGCGGCTTTTCTCTCGTCCTGAAAAGTACAAATTCAAAGTAGTCAGTGTCGGTAACCTTACCGCCGGGGGCACAGGGAAGACAACGCTGGTACATCTCATGGCAAAAGTACTGACAGATAGTGGCAGGAAAGTAGTGGTCGCGGGTAGTGGCTTTGGCTCTTCTGGTTCCATTCTCTGGGCGGAAGGTCAAAAGATAGTGGACCCGGAATCCTTTGGCGATGAAATGGTAATGCTGGCAAGAAAACTGCCCCGGGTAGTTTTCATCAAGGGGAAGGGAAAGAAAAACCTTTTGAAGTTGGTAGCGGCTGAAATACATCCTGATGTGGTTTTGTTAGATGATGGAATGCAGTGTTACGGAATAAGAAAAGATCTGGAAGTTGCTCTTGTCGTTGCCAGGAATCCTTTTGATAACGGTTTCTTACTTCCCGCAGGACTTTTGCGGGAACCCTGCAGAAGGCTAAGAAGGGTTGACGCCATTGTGATTACTAATGCTTTTGAGATTTCCAGCGAGAAAAGATGCAGACTTCTGGAGAGATTGCTTCGTTATGGGAAACCAGTTTTCTTTATGAACTACCGGATTATTGATTTCGTGGATTATTCTGGAAACATTTATACCGGAAGAGATATTACCGGGAAAAGGGTTCTTGCCTTTGCTGGTATCGGACAACCTCTCTGCTTCTTCTCGTTAATAGAAAATTTTTCACCTGGTTGTCTTTTCCCGGTTGTTTTTCCAGATCATTTTCGTTATCGCTTCCAGGATGTTGAGGAAATAGGCTACCTTGGTAAAAAATTAGGTGTTGAGTGGTACTTGATGACGGAAAAAGACGCAGTGAAGGTTTGGCGGTTAAAAGAAGAAAAGAACTTTTTAGCCGGCAGAGTTTCTGTTAGTTTTGAAGACCAGCGGGGAAATAAAATAGGTGTTGACAGAGTGCTGACTTCTGTAATAGACTAATCGGACTGAGATAATCTGTATCAGGGGGGATTTTAAAAGGGGGATATATGGCGGTGAATGCGACTCAGTTTATCAAAGAAAAGGTTCAGGAATTGAAACAAGCAATTAAAGATAAAAGAGCTCTTTGTGCTGTTTCCGGCGGCGTGGATAGTATGGTTTCCGCGTGTCTTGCCCAGCGGGCGGTGGGGGAAAACGCAATAGTGCTATTTCTTGACGACGGTCTTATGAGGGCCAATGAAGCCAGCCAGGTAGCTGAGTTTCTGAAGAAACAAAATATTGAATTGCAGGTCTGGGAGGTCGCGAGTAATTTCCTGGAAGCGCTGAAAGGACTGATTGACCCGGAGGAGAAAAGAAAGGCTTTCCGGGAAGTTTTTTATAAAACACTGGGCCAGGCAGTGCGCAGTTACTCAGCGGACTTTCTTATCCAGGGGACTATTGCTGCTGATATTGTAGAGACGCAAAAAGGGATAAAAACCCAGCATAACGTTCTGGCACAGATAGGACTGAACCCAGCGTTGTATGGTCTGACAATTCTGGAACCACTGAAGACACTTTTTAAGGATGATGTCCGTAAAGTGGCTAAAGCTCTGGGATTGCCGCAGAAAGTTTATACTCGCAAGCCCTTCCCCGGACCAGGCTTAGCCACGCGGATTGTTGGCGAGGTGACTCCGGAGAGAGTAGAGAAGATAAGGATGGCTACCTCCATTGTGGAAGAAGAAATTACCGGAGAATCAATCTTCCAGGTTTTCCCTGTTCTTTTGAGTGACCGTGCCACAGGGATAGTGGAAGGAAAAAGGGTGCTGGGTGAGATTATCGCGCTCAGAGCCGTGGAATCTAAAGATGCTTTGAAAGCTTCTCCCTGTAAACTACCCTGGTCTAAGCTGGAAAAGGTAAGAGACCGGTTGCTGAAGAGTGTACCAGGAGTAATCAAGGTGGTCTATGATATTACACCAAAACCGCCCAGCACCATTGAGTATATTTAAAGGAGAAAAATTTTGTTAGAAGAACTTGAAAACTGCGGGGTCTTTGGTTTGTGGTCCGGTAAAGGACCAGTGGTGGAACAAATCTATTATGGTATTTTTAAACTTCAGCATCGTGGTCAGCGCTACTGCGGGATAGCCACCTGGGATGGTAGTATCCGTTTGATAACACATGCTGGTTTTGTACGCCACAGCTTCAGTCTGCAGGACTTTCATTACCTCACGGGAAATCTTGGTATTGCCCATGTAAGCCTGAAGGAATTACAGCCTATGGTCTTTCACTCCCGTTTAGGTTCCTATGCCTTAGCGTTCAGCGGGAATATTATTAACAGGGAACTGCTAAGGCACAAATTATTTCAGGCAGGGCATGCGTTTTCCACCGAGACAGACACGGAAATTTTAGGCAGGATTCTGTCGCAGGGGAAAACTATCCTGGATGGTTTCCAGCAGATTTATCGCCTGGTGAAGGGTTCTTTCAGTCTGGTGGTGCTGACACCCAGAGGAGTTTATGCTGCCAGAGACATACACGGTTTTAAACCATTGATTCTTGGCCGTTCCGGGAGAAAACTGGCAGTATCATCTGAGTCCAGACCGTTTGACCTGTTAGGCTTAAAAATTGTTCGTGATGTCAGACCAGGAGAGATAGTTCTGCTGAACGGTGACGGCATCAAGAGCATCTGGCAGGCAGCAGAAGTAAGACCGGCGTTCTGTGCTTTTGAGTGGGGATATATTGCCTCTGTGGATTCGGTGATTGATGGAGTTCCTGTTATCCGGGCCCGGCATAACTTTGGGATAAAATTAGCCAGAAGGGATGAAGCGGAAAACCTCAAGGTGGACATAGTTTCCCCGGTGCCTTTTTCCGGAATCGGCTGTGCCCTGGGTTATCACCATTACTCAGAAGTGCCCTATCAGGAAAGTTTTCTTATAGACCGGTTTGCCAGTCGCAGTTACACCCCACTGGTTCAGGAAGAAAGAGAAAAGGAAGCCAGAATTAAACTTTCTGTTATCAAGGATAATGTCAGACGCCAGCGGATTGTGCTGTGTGATGATTCTATTGTCCGGGGGACACAGATTCGTAACAAGGTTCTGGAACTGAAACGAGCTGGAGCCAGAGCTGTTCATGTCCGGATTGCTTGCCCTCCTTTGATTGCTCCCTGTCGCTACTCCATTTCCACACGTTCTTATGAGGAACTGGTGGCTCTGAAGTATTCGGTGGAAGGTATTTGCCGTCTTATTGGTGCGGATTCCCTGAAGTACAACACCATGGAAGATTTTGTGGAAGCAATTGGATTACCGCCAGAAAAACTATGTCTTTCCTGCTGGACAGGGAAATACCTTTGAAGTGAAAAGTGCCGCATAAGAGATTAAGGGAAAAAGGTCACAACTAAATCCTATGACAGCAGTAGTTAACTACGCTCTGGGCAACATTTACAGTGTTTTAGCAGCAACAGCCAGATGTGGAGAGAAGGTTTTTCTCTCTCATAGGCGGCAGCTTCTGGAGAAAGCTGATTGTATTATATTGCCTGGAGTGGGTGCCTTCTCTGAAGGAATGAGGAATCTCAAGCGCCTTGGGCTGGACAATTTTCTGCGGGAACAGATATGCTCCGGGAAACCGTTTTTGGGAATCTGTCTGGGTTTACAGTTACTCTTTGAATGGAGTGAGGAAGGGAATTGTCCGGGTCTGGGAATTCTTCCTGGCAGGGTTGTCCGGTTCCGGAAAGATAGCCTTCTGGTTCCCCATATGGGATGGAACCAGGTACACTGGCAATCGCCTGGCAAAAAGTATCTGCAAATGTGCGGTCAGGATTGTTACTTTTACTTTGCCCATTCCTACTATGTGATTCCCCGGGACAGGAAGGTGGTTGCCGGTGTTACTCACTACGGCGGGAAATTTGTTTCTGCTATTTGCTGGAAAAATGTCACCGGGGTCCAGTTTCATCCGGAAAAAAGCGGAAAATCGGGTCTTTCTTTTCTCTCCGTTTTTCTGAAACAGAAAGAACAGAATAAGGAGCAAGGTGAATAGCCTCGCTAAGAGAATTATTCCCTGCCTGGATGTGCATGCCGGCAGGGTAGTCAAAGGTGTTTGCTTTAAGCAGTTAAAGCCAGCAGGAGACCCGGTACGGCAGGCTTCCTTTTACAGTGAGCAGGGCGCAGATGAACTTGTTTTCCTGGATATCAGTGCCACAGTGGAAGCCAGGGTAACGATGGCAGAGGTGGTTAAAGAAGTCGCTAAGGTGGTATTTATTCCGCTAACTGTGGGCGGGGGTATAGGTTCCTTAGGCGATATGGAAAGACTTCTTCAATCCGGGGCTGACAAAATCTCCATCAACACAGCAGCGGTAAAGAACCCGGAGTTAATCAGACAGGCAGCAAAAAAGTTTGGTAGTCAGTGCGTTGTGGTAGCGATAGATGCCAAAAAGATAGGAAGAAAAAAATGGGAAGTTTATGTAGAAGCAGGTCGGAAACCAACAGGGCTTCTGGTAAGAGACTGGAGCCGGCAGGTAGAGAGTTTAGGCGCAGGAGAAATATTGCTGACCAGTATTGACCGGGACGGTACCGGTTCCGGTTATGATTGTGATTTGACCAGAACGGTCGCTGAAAGTGTTAGTATCCCTGTCATTGCTTCAGGTGGTGCTGGTTGCCTGGAGCATTTCTACCAGGTTCTTAATGAGGGTGAAGCAAGTGCTGTGCTTCTGGCATCCCTGGTTCATTTCCGGCAGTTAAAAATAAAAGAAATAAAGGATTTTCTCTGGCAGCGAAACGTGCAGGTAAGATTATGAAAATCGTAGTCTTGGATGATGGAAACAGGGGTAATTTTGTACAGGCTTGCGGAATAGCAAAAGCTGTCCCCGGAGTAGAAATGGAAATCTACGAAGTGAGATTTAGTGGTCTCAGGTATCGTCTGCCGGGGAGAAAGGGAGAATATAGTCTGGCACCAAAGTTAGTCGCCTTATTCTGCCTTTTTCGTTTATGGAAGCAGGCGAGGAAGCTGCTTTCAAAATTTTTGCATACGCAACTGGTGCTATCCCAGGAGAAGAAAAACACATGCTTTATCTCCGCTGGCTCCTTGCTGGCACCTGTAAATCTGGCCCTCGCCAGAAACTGTCAGGGGTGTTCAGTGGTAGTTATGACACCATCTTTGCTTCCTCTTTCTCTATTTGACCTGGCTATTATTCCGTATCACGACTGGCTGCGTATCAAACGGCGTGGTGATAATATTCTGGTCACTCTGGCCTCTCCCAATGAGGTAAACCCGGAATCTTTAAAAGAAGCAGAAAATGTTTTTCGACAGATTGTCAAACTGCCTGCGGAGGCGGAAGTAATTGGCATTCTTATCGGAGGCAATGACCAGAATTACCAGGTTACTACAGGTTGGATAAAAAGGCTTCTGTCTGCCTTAAAGAGATATGCGAGCAACCGCAAAAGCTGTTTTCTCTTTACTACCTCCCGGAGAACACCGCTGGAAGTGGTAAAATATCTGAAGCAACAACTGGAAACTTTTGATAATGTTGCTTATGCGGAATATCCCGGGTTTGGAGCAGGAAGGAGTCTGTATCGCGGGATTCTTTCCTGTTCTCAGACTCTGATTGTCAGTGAAGATAGTGTGAACATGATTTCCGAAAGTATTAGTTCTGGCCATAAAGTAATCATTGCTGGTGTAGCAAGGAAAAAGAAGAAACTGATTTTTGACAGAACTATTAAAAAGATATGCGAGGAGGGTTACGCTCTTTATGTTTGTGAATCGGAACTGGAAAATCTCGGCTCTTTTCTGGAAAAAGCCCGGAACATTTTTTTCAAAAGGCTCTCCGAGGCGGAAAAATGTGCCCAAAAAATATTGCAAATCTGCCAGTTAAAAGGATTTTGCTGATAGGAACAAGCTGCCTGGGGGATAATTTACTGCTCAGTCCAGCGATGAAGTTGATTCGTGATACTTTCAAAAAGGCAGAAATAGACCTTGTGGTAGGATCTGGCAGCAGGGAATTTGCGGAAAGCCATCCCTGGTTTTCGCATTACTACATTCTGCAGAAGAATTCATTCCGGGAGTGGTTAAAATCTTTAAGCCAGCTAAGAACCATCCGTTATGACCTGGTGGTTGATTTCCGAAACTCATTGTTGCCGTTTCTCCTGCGAGCAACCTACAGGATGACTTTTTTCTGGGCAGAACTGCAATCAGATAAGTTTTTCACTCATGAAAGTGAAAGGGTAATGGAACTGTTAAAACCCTACTTCAAAATTCCTGATAAAATCAAGCTATATTTCCCGCTTCAACCTTCCGAAAAGGAAAAAGCAGAAAAGTTCTTGAGGGCTCTGGAGATAAAACGTTCGGATGTTCTTGTTTGTATCAATCCAGGGGCTAACTTCCCGGGGAAACGCTGGCCGGTGGAAAATTTTGCTCAGATTGGACAAAAACTAATTGCTGAGTACGAGGCAAAAATTCTGGTTGTAGGTGGTGCCTTTGAAAAACCACTGGCTGCTGATTTATGTGGAAAAATTGGCGAAAAGGGTATTTTAAACCTTGCTGGGCGGACCAGTATTCGGGAATTAGCTGCTATCCTGGAAAGGTGTGACTTGATGCTCACCAACGATACCGGACCAATGCATCTGGCTGTGGCTGTCGGCTGCCCGGTGGTGGCTCTTTGTGGCCCGGGAAATCCCTACCGTTACGGACCGCTGGGGGAGAAAAACCAGGTTATTCACAGCGACATCAGCTGTTTCCCGTGCAGGTATCCCACCCGGTGCAGACAAAACTTTGCCTGCATGAAAACAATTGAGACAGAAAAGGTTATCCATGCCTGTCGCTTTATTCTGGACCAGGGAAAGCAATTATACCTTTTTGACCTTGACTGAAATACCAGCTGGTAGCTATCCAGTTTTTTAGAGAATGAAAATAATTTATGTGGTACCGGAGATGCAGCAGGGTGGGGTGGAGGAATGTACTTATGACTTAGCCAGAGGAATGGTCTCTCTGGGAAACAAAGTTTGGCTGGTCAGTTACGGTGGTCATCTTTTAGAGGAGTTGAAGAATTATGGAGTACAGACAAGGAAGGCACCTGTTCACAGGAAAGATTTGTTTTCTTTTCTCCGGTCGTTGTCCATTTTGAAGCATCTCTGTCAGGAGTTCCAGCCTGATATCATCCATTGTATGAGCCGTGTTCCGGCCTGGGTTGGTTACCTGGCTGTACGTTGCTATCCGGATATTCATCTGGTGACATCTTTCCACAGTTTCTACAACCGGCACTGGCCCAGTCAGATAATGGGAAAAGGAGAAAGGGTGATTGCGGTGAGTAGAAATGTGGCAGAATATGCCAGGGATGTCTTCCGGGTTCCAGAGAAACGGTTGAGGGTGGTGCGGAATGGCATCAAAATGGAAGAGATAAAGAAGATTTTAGAACCAGAGCTGGTGCGCATTGGCACACTGGCCAGATGGTCTAAGGGAAAGGGTTTCTCGCTTTTTCTCAGGATAATAAAGCAACTGGTAGAAGACGGGCAAAAAGTGAAAGGAGTGCTTGGTGTTGGTCCGGGTGAAAGAGGCAACTTAGCCATCCGGGAATTGAAGAAGGAGATAACAGAACATAGTTTAGGTGCACGGATTGAATTACTGATAAATCCCCGGCGGGAAGATTTTTTCAGCAGGATTGACATCTATGCTGGTTGTTTTACCAGACCAGAAGGTTTTGGACGGGTTCTGGTTGAATCTCAGTGGTGTCAGGTAGTGCCGGTTGCCTCCTGCCTGGGCGCAACGAGGGAAGTTATCTGGCAGGGCAAGACCGGTTTTCTGGTTCAGCCCCGGGTAGAATCATTTGTGGAGAAACTGAAGTTCCTCATTGAGAATCCGGCTGTCCGAGAAAGGATGGGACAGGCAGGAGCCGATTGGGTGCGAAAGGAGTTTTCTGAGGAACGGATGGTGAAAGAAACTCTGGATATTTACCGGGAGCTGGTGTGAAGAAACCTTTCTACCGGAAAATCCTTCTTATTAAAACAGGTGCAGCCGGTGACATAATTCTTACCTCACCGTTTTTTCAGTCCATATCTGCAAGTTTTCCGGGCAGTGAAATACATCTCCTTACAAAAGAAGAGTATAAAGAAATTGTTAAACCCTGTCCTGTTTTTCATCGTCTCCACTGGTTTGGGAAAGTAAACATGAGAAAAACAATAGCGGAACTAAATCAGGAGGATTTTGACCTGGTGGTTAACCTGCAGGGGAATCTGAGGACAGATTTACTGGTTTCTGCCTTAAGGGCAAAGAAAAAGGCAGGTTTTGGTGAGCATCTGATAGCCAATCTGATTTATGATGTCTATCTGGCGCGCGGGTTTGATAAAGATTTACGGGAGCCGCAGATAAAACTTTTACAGAGCTTAGGTGCGGAGAAAATTATTTCCAGCTTCAAAGTATGGCTGGATAAGGAGGATGTCTCTAATTTCCCGGAGTTTATGGCACAACACAGACTGGTTCCAGAAAAGTCCTGGGTTGTATTTCATCCGGTGGCATCACCGGAATGGGTTAGCAAATGCTGGCCGGCAGAGTATTTTGCCAGGGTGGGTCAATCGCTGATAGAGGAAGGTTATCTTGTTGTCCTGGTAGGTGGCAAAGAAGGGGTGGAAGTTGGCAAAAAGATTGAAGGTATGATGTCAGGCCAACTAATCAATCTTCTGGGGAAAACAAATTTTCCTGAGCTGGTTCAGGTAATACAAAAAGCCCGTCTTCTTATCACGACTGATAGTGCACCTATGCACATTGCGGCTGCAACGGGAACAAAAACACTGGCTCTCTTTGGACCTACTGATCCCAGGAAGCACTGTCCTCAGGGTGTAAATTTTCTGTTTTCTAATCAAACTTGTCGCCCCTGTTACAGGAAAATCTGTACAAGGCTCTGGTGTCTCAGGTCTATTAGCCCTGAGAACGTTTTGGAGGAGGCACATAGAATAATTGATGGGTAAATTGAATGAGAATATGCTAAAATTTAGTATGGATCACATGGAATTGTCAATGAAATCCGGACAGAGAGCTGAATTTGTGGCCTGCAACTTATGTGGTCACTCACGACACCGGTTATTACTGGTCAAAAATGGTTTTAATATTGTAAAGTGCGAAAATTGTAGTCTGGTGTTTGTTAATCCATTGCCCAGTGAAGAAGAAATATCCTTGTATTACAGCTCTCGGAATGAGTTTTATCTGGGTTATTACAGGAGAAAGGAGCGAAAAAAGATGAGAGGTGCGGTACGAGAAATATGGAGGCTCAGACGTCTTTTAGAAAAGAAGGAGGTAACTATTCTGGATGTGGGCTGCGGTGGTGGCTTTTTACTGAAGGCTGCCCAGGATGCTGGTATGGTAGCAAGAGGAATTGATTTAAGCGAAGAATCAGTGAGCTACGCACGGCAGCGGTTTGGTGTTCATGCAGAATATGGAAATTTCTTGAGTGGAAAATTTTGTCCCCGGCTTAGTTTTGATGTAATAACACTTTTTGAAGTGATTGAACATTGGCGTGACCCTAAGGCAGGTCTGACAAAGTGTCACTCGTTGCTGAAGAAAGAAGGATACCTGGTAATTTCCACTCCAGACGTTGAAGGGGCGGGTCAGGGAAACAGACTACTTGAATGGGAACACTGGAGACCACCTGAGCATCTATATTATTTTTCACACAAAACACTTGTTAAGTTAGCTGAGAAATGTGGTTTTTTCTATATAGGTGACTACTGGCGAGTACCCTGGCGAAGACGTATCAAATCGGTTTTTAGAAAGGTTGACCAGCATACTCGCAGGGAAAAAGGGAAGTAAGAAAATGACTTTTTCTATCATTACGACTACTCTTAACCATGCAAAATTTATTGAAAAAACGATTCAGAGTGTTCTGGAGCAAGAGGGAAACTTTTTTTTAGACTACATTATTGTGGACGCTGGCTCAACAGACGGAACACTTGTTATTATCAAAAAATAAAGCCACTTTGTGCATACAAAGGAGTACCAGCCTAAATGTGCGGGGTTGACTTTCAGGTGGATATCTGAACCTGATGACTCTCCGACCGCTGGCTGGAACAAAGGTTTAAGAATGGCAAGAGGTGATATAATAGGTATAATTAATTCCGACGATTTCTATTCCCAGGATGCGCTCAAACAGGTTGCAGAATGTTTTCGCAAAGACAGCCGGTGCGAAATTGTTTACGGTGATGTAAACTGCGTGGATGAAGGAAATGCTACTGTGAGTATTAAAAGAACTAAAAGTCATATAAACTTTGCAGCTCTCAAAGATGGTAATAAGCTAATGGAACCCGCCGTATTTATGAAAAAGCAGGTACTGGAGAAAATTGGTTTCTTTGATGAGAATTTCCGTTATGCAAACGACTACGAGTACTGGGTCAGGGCAGCAAAAAATGGAATAGTTTTTAAGCATGTTCCAGCCGTGCTGGCAAATTTTCGGGTGTTGCCTACTGCGAGAAGTTCTGGTATGAAACCGGAGTTATTCAGCGAATGTCTGGTAATTCAATGGAAATATTATAGCGTCGGGCGACACTTTGCAGAAAGTTTTGCCCACTCTGTAGCATTATATTCGCAATTATCAGGTGTCAGTCTGAGTAATTCATTTCAGATAATCTACAGTGATTTTATGAGAAAGAGTGGTTTATGTGCCAGTAAACAAATGGACAACTATATGAGAAGATGCTGGGAAAGGATTCTTTTGAGGGATGCGATATATAATGTGTATAAAAATAGAAGCGAAGCACTGAAAACTGCTTTTCATGTTCTCGTCCACCAGCCATCAGCTTTCCTTTCGGAGGACGGTTTAATCTTTTTTTGTAGACTGGTTACAACGAAGGACTTTTATAGTTCTATTAAAAGAGGCGTGAAATCCTTGAAGGGTAGCAAAGAACCAAAAAATTTTTTCTAAATGTCGGATGTTTCACCCCGGCTGTAGCAAAGAGTCTGTGCTTATCTGATACCAAAAGGCGGTGAGAGTTTATATGAAATTAACAATTTTGTTGAAGTCTATCACTAAGAAATTTAGTTCCATCACAATGGTATTACTTGCTCATGGCGAGCAACTGCGTAAGAGAGGACACACAGTGAATGTTGTGGTCCTTGGAGACCGAGGATATACACTGAGAAAGGATGAATGCTCCGGAAGTACAGCCTTTTCTTACAATGCGAGGAAGTTTTATTGTTTATTGCGTGGAGGAGGCATACGGTTGAAAGCGCCGTGGTATGACTGTCGACCGCAAATGCCAATTATAGAAGTACCTGATGCGTCAGAGTGTTACATACCTGATGCGGACGTGATTATTGCTGGTTATGTCTGGATGCTGGATGCTCTCGTAGAATACAAAAATAGAAAAGGGAAGAAGTTTTATCTCGTGCAGGGTTTTGAACTTCAGAAGCCGCGAAATCGTGAACGGTATCGTTACTCCATCAGGAAAATAGTGGTCTCCACAAGTCTGAAAGAGCAAATTTACGAAACTATGAGCCAGGAAGAAATTGGTCCCATAGCTGTGGTAACCAACGGAGTAGATTTGGACATTTTCAGTTCAGAGGGCAGGTGTTATCAGAATCGAAGGCCAGTACGAGTGGGAATGGTTTACTACTATAAAGCACCGAATGAACTTAAAGGGTTCATGGACGGTGTCAGGGCGTTTGAAATGGCAAAAAAGCACTTTCCGAATTTAGAACTGGTCTTGTTCGGCACCTGCCGTGGCAAAGATGTGCCTGATTATGCTGAATTTCATACATCACCCTCAAGGGCTAAAATAGCGGAAATTTACCGGAGCTGTGACATTTTTCTTTATCCCAGTAGAGAGGACGCCTTTGGACTGCCTCCCTTAGAAGCGATGGCTTGTGGGTGTGCTGTGGTCACAACAGAGGTCGGTGGAGTCAAAGATTATGCAGTTAGAAAGGAAACTGCCCTTATCTCGGTTCCTGGTAAACCTGAGGAGCTGGCCAGGAATTTGGAATATCTTTTGAAACATCCAGAAAAGCGCCAAGAAATGGCAAAAAAAGCAGCTACTGCGGCAAGAAATTACTCCTGGGAGAAGGTTAGCGAAAGAATGGAAAGGATATTATTTTCGGAACAGTCTAACTAAAGACTTTGTAGCAACCGACTAAATTGTTCCAAATAGTAGAAAAGAGGAATTTAGTCCGTGAATGAGGTTGTTTCCATTGTTGTTCTTACTTACAACGGGAAGGATCTTTTAGAGAAAAACCTTCCATCCATAATGCGGGCGATTTTCAGAAGAGGAGCAGGAGATGAACTCATAGTGGTAGACAACGGCAGTAGTGACGGCACAGAACTTTTTCTCAGAAAAGAATTTCCAGCGGCCAAAGTACTCCGACTAGATACCAACCAGTCTGTGGGGGCTGCGTACAATGCAGGTGTTTTCGCTTGTTCCCAGCGGATTGTTATTCTTCTCAATAATGATGTTCAGGTCACTTCTGATTTTATCCAGCCACTAGTAAAACATTTTCAGTGCCAGGATGTTTTTTCGGTGAGTAGTTTATCCTTAAGTCCAGGTAAGAGAAAAAAGGCTGAAGAATTACCCTATTATATTGCCTATGGTGGAGGACAAACGGCATATGACCGGGACAAGTTTCTGATGCTTGGCGGGTTTCATCCAATCTATGGGAAATACTACTATGAGGACAGGGACCTGGGCTACCGTGCCTGGAAACGTGGCTGGAAGAGTCTGTGTGAACCGTTGAGCGTTGTTTATCACGAAGGAGAAAAGACCATCAAACGAGATAGCCGGCGGCAGGTTCAATTGTTAAAATTCAGGAACAGGATAATTTTTTTTCTCTCCTGTTATGACAGTTTCTGGGAAGCATTTCTGCCACTGGTCTGGTCTGTTGTGCACGTTGTTCTCTGTTTCCGTCCTTATCTGCTTTTGGCACTCTTCTGGGTCTATCGGAACCGTGCTAAAATATTAAAAAAAAGAAACTCTGATAGACCCTTCTGGAAATACTCTGACCGGGAAGTGAGGAAAATGTTGGGAAAACGGTTAACAGCAAAAAAAAATGAAGGTAATCAGCTGTCCGATTTGTGAGGTTGAGGATTATGAGCCGGTTGTTGTGAAAAACGGGTATCAGGTTGTTAGGTGCAAACGATGTTATTTATACTTTGTTAATCCGCAACCAGATGATGGCGAGCTAAAACTTTTTTATGAGAGAAGACAGGATTCTTATCTGACAGATTACAGTAAAAAAGAGGAGTCAAAACTGCGTGCAGCCAGAAGGGAAGTTAAACGTATTCTCCGACTGGTTAAGGAAAACCAGGCAAGAATACTGGACGTCGGTTGTGGCTGCGGTTTCCTTCTTAGCGAGGCAAGCAGTGCGGGAATGGATGCCCGGGGTGTTGATTTAAGCAAATCAGAAGTGGAATACGCCTGTCAGCATTTTGGTGTGAAAGCCGAATGGGCGAATTTTTTAGACCAAGACTACCAGCCGGAAGTAAAATTTAAAGTAATCACCCTGTTTGTTGTAATTGAACATTGGGTAAATCCTGCTGCAGGGCTGACGAAATGCTGGAATCTTTTGGAACCTGGAGGCTTCTTAATTGTTGGTACACCAGATGTATCAGCAGTAAAAAAAGGCAGAAATTTTGCTGACTGGGTAGAGCTGAAACCTCCGGAACACCTTTTTTTCTTTTCTCCAGGGACTTTAGTGAAGTTAGCCGAAAAAGCTGGTTTCCATTACTATGGGGATTTCTGGAAACTGCCCTGGCGGGTTCGTATTAAAGCAGTTTTTAACAAGGTGGGTAAAAAATGAGGTCATCAGGTAAACAGAGTAGAGCGCAACAAATACCGGTGGTTATTCTTGCAGGCGGGCAGGGGACACGTCTGAGTGAAGAAACGGTAGTTAAACCTAAACCCCTGGTAGAAATTGGAGGTCGCCCTATCCTCTGGCATATCATGAAGATTTACGCACATTACGGATTCCAGGAGTTTATTATAGCTCTGGGTTATCGGGGAGAGATGATAAAGGAGTATTTTCTTCATTATAGAGCACTCAATTCTGATTTTACAGTGCACCTGAAAGACGGTTCCGTAAGGCTGCGTCAATCCGCAGAAGATAACTGGATTGTCCACCTGGTAGATACAGGACTTAAAACACAAACCGGTGGGCGGGTGAAAAAGTTATGGCCGCTATTAAAAAAGGGGACTTTTATGCTCACCTATGGTGATGGTCTGGCTGATGTTGACCTTGCTGCTGTGCTTAAATTTCACCTTAAGCATAAAGGATTAGGAACCATTACAGCTGTCCGTCCGCCAGCAAGATTTGGAGATATTGTTATGGAAGAGGAGCGTGTGAAAATTTTTTCCGAAAAGCCTCAGACAGGTGAAGGCTGGATTAATGGAGGTTTTGGGGTTTTTGAACCTGCTGTGTTGGAATTAATTTCCGGGGATGAAACAAGTTTTGAGCGCGGAGTTCTGGAAAGGCTGGCAGAAAAAGGACAGCTTTATGCTTACAGACACACAGGATTCTGGCAGTGCATAGATACACAGAGGGACCTCAAACTGGTAGAGAGTCTCTGGCAATCTGATAATCCGCCATGGAGGATATGGTAGATTGTTTGATAATATCTATCGAGGTTTAACTGTTCTTGTGACCGGTCATACTGGCTTTAAAGGGGGGTGGTTATCCCTCTGGTTAAACCACCTTGGCGCAAAGGTGGTGGGGTATGCTCTTGAGCCTCCAAGTCAACCGAGTTTTTTTGAAGCCTGCAGATTAAACAGACAGCTGACAGATATCCGAAACGACATCCGTGATTTAGAAAGTCTGAAAAAAGTGGTTAACCATTATCAGCCAGCGCTTATTTTTCATCTGGCGGCACAGTCTCTTGTCCGGCAATCTTTTATTGACCCGGTGGGTACCTATGCAACAAATGTTATGGGGACAGTAAACGTAATGGAAGCAGCACGGGAAAGCAAAAATACACGTGGTGTTATTATTGCTACCAGTGATAAATGTTACCGTCTGGGAAAAGAGAAAACTGGTTATAGAGAGACTGACCCCCTGGGTGGAAATGAACCTTACAGCGGTAGTAAAGCCTGTGCTGAAATTGTAGTGGAGAGCTATCGTAACTGTTTTCTCCACAGCGGGAGAAATAATCTTCTGGTAAGCACAGTAAGAGCCGGTAATGTTATTGGCGGTGGAGATTGGGGAAGGGACCGGCTGGTGCCGGACTGTATCCGGGCCCTGGTGACAGGCAGGCATCTTGTTCTACGTTATCCTTCTGCCAGGCGGCCCTGGCAACATGTTCTTGATGCCCTGGCCGGATATTTACTTGTAGGCAGCGATCTTTATCAAGGGAAGGGGCAGGTAGCTACTGCCTGGAATTTTGGTCCTTCAGCCTGTGGCGTCAAGACTGTTTCCTGGGTAGTTAAGGAACTATGCAGTCAGTGGGGAAAAAGATGTCTCTGGAAGGTAGCAGACAGTACCCAACCACCGGAGTCCCTGGTTTTGAAACTGGACAGTCGCAGGGCAAGGGAAAGGCTAAAATGGAGGCCGTGCTGGCCGCTGAGAGAGGCAATAAAACAGACAGTGCACTGGTATAAAGAATATTACGCAGGCGCGGATATGTACAGGTTCAGTACCAGACAGATTGGAGAATTTGAACGAAGAACAAAAAAATGGCAATGGGGAAACCATGGTCTGTAGATTCTGCGGCCGGGAGGTAGTCGCACCTTTTCTTTCTCTTGGTGCACAGCCTCTGGCTAATAACTATCTTACGGCAAGCCAGCTGAGAGAGAAAGAAATATTTTATCCCCTTGATATTTTTTTATGTCCATCGTGTTTTCTGGTCCAGCTGGCGCAGTATGTTACACCGGAGGAAACCTTCAGCCAGTATCCATACTGTTCTTCTTATTCGCAAACATGGTTACAGCACTGTCGTGACTACGTAAGAAAGATTTGCTCGCAGCTGGGATTGCGAAGAAAAAGTCTGGTAATAGAAATAGCCAGTAACGATGGTTGCCTGCTTCAGTTGTTTCAGTCCTCAGGTATAAATGTGCTCGGTATAGAACCGGCAAGAAATATCGCCGCCATA
Organism: uncultured bacterium; assembly: GCA_964645405.1. GTDB lineage: Bacteria > Ratteibacteria > UBA8468 > B48-G9 > DSTR01 > JAMWDF01. The sequence goes on from CAZYCA010000016.1 coordinate 130,385, forward strand.
GCTCTGGGTAACGGCATTCCTACAGAGATAGCGTTTTTTTCTTCCAGCGTGGCTCAATCGCTTGTGGAGAAGGGTTTTTCTGCTGACCTGGTGGTGGCTAACAATGTTCTGGCACATGTGCCTGCTCTTAATGATTTTGTCCGGGGGCTGGAAATTCTGTTGAAGCCGCAGGGTGTTGTAACTGTAGAATTTCCACACCTGGTATGTCTGATGGAAGGAAATCAGTTTGATACAATTTACCATGAGCACCTTTCTTATTTTCTGTTTTTTGTGGCCAGGCGTATATTTGAGGCTAACGGGCTGTGTATTTTTGATGTGGAAAAGATTCCTACACACGGCGGTTCGTTAAGAATTTATGCTGGTCGGACCCGGGTATGGGCCGGCAAAATAGAGCCCGCAGTAGAAAATCTGGAACAGGAGGAGAAAAAATCAGGCTATAACCAGTTGGAAACCTTTTATCAATTTCAGGAGCGTGTTAAGTTCCTAAAAAGGGAAATTCTTTCCGTTCTGATTAATTTGAAGCAGCAACATAAGACGATAGCAGGGTATGGGGCGCCGGCCAAGGGTAATACTCTTCTGAACTACTGTGGCATCAGGCAGGATTTTCTGGATTATACCGTGGACCAGAATCCTTTAAAGCAAGGTCGTTTTTTGCCAGGCAGTCACATACCCATCTATGAGCCAGAAAGAATTAAAGCCAGCCAGCCAGACTACATCTTTATTCTTCCGTGGAACATCAAGGAAGAGATTATTAATCAGCTAAGCTTCATCAGAGATTGGGGTGGAAAATTTATTGTACCTATTCCCCGGGTGGAAATTATATGAAGTTTATCCCGACAGATTTCCCGGAAGTATGGATAATTGAGTTTTTGCCTGTCTTTGACGAAAGAGGGTTCTTTGCCCGTGTCTACTGTAAAGAAGAATTTAAAAAGCACGGCATAGAACTTAATGTTGTTCAGACAAGTTATGCTTTCAACAAAGAGAAAGCAACACTGCGGGGGTTACATTTTCAGGTTGGACCCTTTTCAGAGAAAAAGTTGGTATGCTGTGTGAAAGGTTGTATTTATGATGTGGTGGTTGACATGCGCGATAAATCACCAACCAGGTGGAAATGGTTTGCCACCTGCCTGAGTGAAGATAACCGTCGTTTGCTCTACATACCCGAAGGGTTTGCCCACGGCTATGAGACCCTGAAAGATAACACCGTCGTACTTTATCAGATTTCAGAATACTATCGCCCTGAGGCTGCCAGAGGATTAAGATGGGATGACCCCGTTTTGAATATCCCATGGCCCTTGCCGCCAGCAGTTATTTCTCCACGAGACCGTAACCACAAATTGATAAACGCCGGGTGAGAATAATAATGAGAAAAATTCTGCTGACAGGTGCTTCTGGCTTTGTTGGTCGCCATGTTCTGCCAGTCCTGCTGAATAAGGGATACTCGGTCTACGCTGTTTCCCGCAGCCAGCCTGCGGAAATACCTTTTGGTGTAACCTGGTACCAGGTGGATATTCTTAAAAGCAAGCAAAGGGATTATGTGATGAAAAGAATTCGGCCTACTTTTCTGTTACATTTAGCCTGGTGTGCCCGACCACCGTTTTATCGACAATGTCCAGAAAACATTGATTGGTATTATGCTACTGTGGAACTGGTCAAAAAGTTTGTTAGATACGGTGGCAAAAGAGCAGTGCTGGCAGGAACATGTTTGGAGTATGAATTCTCCCAGCCAGATTGTTCTGAGGAAGCTACACCCTTAAATCCTGATACTCTCTACGGTCTTTGTAAAAAGAGCACTTTTCAACAACTGCAAACGATGGCATTGACTTCAGATTTTACTTTTGCCTGGGCACGGCTTTTTTATCTTTACGGTCCCGGGCAGTCAGAAGCAGCACTGGTACCCTCTGTCATCAAGACTCTTTCTCAGGGTAGGATTTTCACCTGCCTGAATCCGGAGCTGGTTCGCGACTATCTTTATGTAAAAGATGCTGCAGACGCCATGGTACAACTTCTTCACAGTAACATATGCGGGTCAGTTAATATCGGTTCCGGTCAGGGGACCAGGGTAGGCAGCCTGGTTCAGCAGGTAGCCAGTCTGATGAAATGCCAGAGTCAGGTGCGATGGGGTACAGGAGAAAAAGGAGAGCCTCAAAGGATAGTGGCCTGTACTGAAAAGTTAGTCTCATTACTGAGCTGGAAACCTCGCTGGTCACTCCGGAAAGGTCTTCGACAAACAATAGAGTATTACTTAAGGAAAATCTCTACTTAGAATATGAACTGGAAAGAACATCTCCTGTGCTGGTGTACTGTTCTGCGCACTATAAGAAGAAATTATCTGGGCAAGAGACTGGAACCAGAATGCTCTGTCTTGAAATATTTTATCAGTGAAGGAAGCATCTGTTTTGATGTGGGTGCCGCACAGGGACGCTATACTCTTGCCATGGCAAGACTCGCCGGTTCTGGCCATGTTTACAGTTTTGAACCAGGAGATTATTTCTATCACGTACTTTTGGCTATCCGTGCTTTCTATCGTCTCAAAAACGTCAGTTTGATAAAAGCGGCATGTGGTGAAAAATCTGGAAGCGGGTACCTGACTATTCCTTTGAAGAAAAACAAAAGGGTGGGCTATAGTCTGGCTTATCTGAGTTCTTTAGCACATAACAAACAGATGTTTTGCCAGGATGTAAAAGTAGTTGCCCTTGATGATTTTTGTGCTGAAGCAGGGATTGAGAAAATAGATTTTATGAAGTGTGATGTGGAAGGTGCTGAATTGTGCGTTTTTCAGGGAGCCAGAAGGATGATAGAAAAAAGTAAACCTGTGATTCTTTGCGAACTATGTGAGGATTTTCTGGGTAGATTTAATTGTTCTCTCAAACAGGTAGAGAATTTCTTCACTGCCCTTGGTTACCGAGCCTATGTTTTAAGTGAAACTCTTATCCCTGTGGAAAGATTGAGCAGAACAGGAAACTTCTTCTTTCTCCCTGAAGCTTTTTCCCTTCCTGAAACGGGAGGAAGGTAGAGGTACCAGGAAAGCAGTAATGTATTCACCCCGGTGAATTGCCTGTCCTAAAAAATTAAGGAGCAGACAAAAAATTTGAAACGGAGGCAATCTTCTAATTAGTTTCTGCAAAAATTTATTTTTTTTACTGATTGTAAGACTGACACTCCGGACTAAGCCACTTTGTGCCTTCCGGTGTCCTAACCGCAGGAGCTGAAAACCAGTTTTTTTCGCCAGAAGGCTTAATGTCTGGGGGCAGTAGTGAAAAATATGGCGGGGCAGGTCCAGATTCCACCAGAACTTATTGAATACTTTGAAGCCAAGACTTTGAATATTGGGAACAGTAATGATTAAACAGCCGTCCTCTCTGATAATTCTGCGGATTTCCTTCATTACAGCAATGGGGTCAGAGATGTGTTCCAAAACATGGTGGAGCCGTATTACGTGGAAAAAGTTATCAGAAAAGTGTGTCCTGGATAGTTCTCCAGGATAGACCTTTAATCCCATCATTCGGGCAGTTGTTACAGCCACAGTATTTGGTTCCACCCCATACGTATCCCAGCCCAGACGATTAGCCAGCAGCAAAAATCGCCCTGTCCGCAGCCGATATCCAGTATTCTTGCACCCGGGGCACATTCTGTCAGAAAGATTTCATCACCAGGAAGGATAAACCAGCGGCAGATAACCAGAAAAATGCGGGAGAGTAAACTTTTCTGAAAAAAGGCAGTGGTTTTATAGTTTATATACTGCTGCAGTAGCTGTGAAGAACGGGCTGCCCGGCGAAGGATTTTCCTTCTCCGGTAAGGAGTGTTTTCGTAATATGACTTTGGATAGAAAGAAGAAATCTGCTCTGGCTGTGGTAAAGGATGCAGGTAGACCATTTTGCATGTGGGACACTGAACAAGGTAAAATTTTCCGGGGACAGTTCCTGTTAAATCTGTTGAATTTAGAAAAAAGTTACCGGGCTTATGCCCGCAGAGGTAGCAGGAAAAATCCGCAATAATTTTCTTCCCGGAAGAACAATTTTGCATTTTATGATAAAATTATTTAGAACCATTATAGGCTCAGTTTCTTTTGATGTCCAAAACGGGAGATTAAAAGATGAGGATGTGGTGTTTCCTGACTGCCGTGGTATTGTTTTCCGGCTGTTTAGTATGTAAGCGGAGTGAAAAGGCTGCTACTGTTGCTGCTACGTATACTCCTGCTCCTCCGGTGGAGATAGAGTCGGTAGGTATCCGCGAACAGCAGACTGAAGGGATTGTTCTCCAGGAAAAAAAAGAGGTTCCCCCTCCGATTATCTCTTTACCTGATTCTTCTCCGGAAAAAACTTCAGATTTTGTGATCACACAGGAGCAGCAGATAGAAAAAGCATTGGAAGACAGGATTACTGCGGATGAAGAGACAAAAACTCAGGAAGGCACACTTCTGGCAAAAAAAGAGGAACCAGGCGTGGAAGAATACCTGAAGTCTTTAGAACCAAAGGTGGAAAGCGCTGAACCTGGTTACCCTTTCAAAAACCTCAAAGGAGAATGTCTTTTCTTTCACGCTAAATGGAATCTGGTTTCCATTGGAAAAGCTATGATGGCCTGTCAGGAAGAACAGAGCAAGTATGGAAGGGTATATCATCTGGTGGGTATTACTGTTCCCGGTGGACTTTTTGCCAGAATGGGTTACGGGTATAACCGGGTGGATGCCTACGTTAACCCGGAGACTTTTCAACCTTATTACTTCTACACCTACACCCGGACAGGTAAAACAGAAAGAACTACGGAAGTTGAATTCAACAACAAGGAGAAGCTCTTTACCTGGGTAGGTAAGAAATACAAGCAAGGCAAATTAACAGAAACCAGGTCTGGAAAGACAGCCTTTTCCTGTCCGGTATATGATAGTATCGGAGTATTTTACAAACTGAGGATGGATGATTTTAAATCCGGTAAGGAAACAAAATATCTTGTAGCGATTACCAAAATCTGGACATTGACTGTTCGGTATAAGACCAAAATAACAAAAAATTTACCTGCTTTTGGTGTGAAGAACCTTCTGGTACTGGAGCCTGAGGCTTCATCTGATGAAGGTCTTTTTACTAAAGGAAAAGTTTTCCTGTGGTTAACTGCTGATGAAAACCGCTTACCTGTTTACTTCCATGGAAATATTGTTTTAGGAAGTGCTAACCTGGAACTTATATCCACCAGAAGGCTGGAAGAAGGTATGGTGCTAAACCAGCAAACACTTTCTTCTCTTCTGTCTTCAATTCAGCAGTGATATGAAAATGCGACAGGATTGTTATTTTTTTCTTCCTGACAGGCCATGTAATTTTCATAAGGAACAAGGTGTTTTGTGCCCGGATTGTGTGTACTATCAGCCGTGCAAGGGAAGAATTCTTTTAATTAAAAGGGAAGCCCTGGGAGATGTTTTACGTACCACCTCTGTTTTAAGACCGCTGCGCAAGGAATTTCCCGCATATAAAATTATCTGGTTAACAGCAGCAAACAGTAAGGATATTTTAAGGAATAATCCGTTTCTGGATGAAGTCTGGACAGATGATTCTCTGCTAAGCTGGAGCAGCCTAAATTTTTTGTGCTTTGATGTCGTAATTAATCTTGACCTGGACGCAGAAAGCCTTCTTCTGGCAGGAAGAACAACAGCAAGAAAAAAATTGGGATTCTGGTATGACAGGTCCGGAAGGGTTTTTTGTTCGAATCCAGCAGCGGAAGAATGGTTTGTCCTCAGCCATGATGATGGTGCAAAAAGGGCTAACATTTTAAGTTATCAGAGGTGGATGGCAAAAATTCTCGGATTGCAGGAGATTGGTGAGATAGTGGTGCCTCTGGTACCAGAATCAGAAAAACGCGCCCGCATATTTGCAGAAAAAAACAAACTCACGGCACCGGTGGTGGGGCTGAATCTCGGTTCCGGAACCAGGTGGATAACAAAGCGCTGGCCTGAAGAAAACTGGCTAAAACTTATTGTCTCTTTAAAGGATAAAGCAACAGTGCTTTTATTTGGGGGGCAACAGGAGAGAGGATTGATGAGTCGTCTGAAGAAGAGATGTTCTAATAATGTTATCCCTACTGGAACCAGCAACAGCCTGTTAGATTTTTTTGCTCTGTTAAATCTGTGCCAGGTAGTAGTAACAGGAGATACCCTGGCTCTTCATGTTGCTGCCGGGCTGGGTAAAAAGGTGGTAGCTGTTTTTGGACCAACCTCAGCCTCCGAGATTGAAGACTATGGCCTGGTATGTAAACTGGTGACACCAGCCAGTTGCGCCTGCTGTTACCGCCGGCAATGTCCTGATTATCCTGCCTGTATGGAAGCCATTCAGCCTGAAGAAGTATCCTGTTTAGTGCAGAGATTGCTCCATGAACGAATCTAAAATCAGTATCATTCTTCCCACTTATAATGAACGACAGACAGCTGTACCTCTAATCAAAGAAATTTTCCGTTATTGTCCGGATGCCAACATCTGGGTAATTGACGATAACTCACCGGATGATACGGCTGAGAGCGTATTGAGGGCTTTTTGTGGTGAAGAGAAAGTACAAGTTATTATCAGGCAAGGTAACCGTGGCCGCGGTCAGGCCGGAAGGGAAGGATTCATAAAAGCTCTGAAAGCGGGCAGTGAGATAATAGGTGAAATGGATGCTGATTTTTCTCACCATCCTCGTTTCATCCCGGGTCTTCTGGAAGCATTGAAAAATGCTGATGTGGCTATAGGTTCGCGCTATCTTGCTGGTGGCGGACATACCAGGCGGGGACAGTTAAGGGAGCTGGTCACCAGAGGAGCCCGATTATATCTCAGGTTAGTTCTGGGTATCAGGTTGACAGACCCTACTTCTGGATTTCGTTTTTTCCAGAGGCAAACTCTGGAATCTATTGTACCGCTGCTTAAGGCTGATGACCCATTTATTGTCACTGAGGTCGTCTTTTATTTGCAAAAGAAAAGAGCCAGAATGGTGGAAGTGCCCATTTATTTTTATGAAAGAAAGGCAGGTAAGTCAAAACTGAAACTGGTAACACTGTTGCGTTATCTCTGGAGAGTTCTGTGTTTAAGGCTCAGACGGGTATAATGAGGGAAAACAAAACGGGCAGAAGCAATTACTTTTTCAAAGTTTTTCTTCTCATCCTTCTTACCACGGGAATACGAACTTTTCTCGCCTGGTATCTCGGGCTGGGTGTGGACGAAGCCCATTATTACCAGTATGCAATGTTCCCTGCTCTTTCCTATTATGACCATCCTCCTCTTGTGGGCTGGCTCATCTGGTTGAGTTTAAAACTGGCGGGCCATTCATATTTAAGTGTCAGACTTCCTGCTATTATCTGCGGGATGCTGACCATGGGGCTTCTTTTCCTTTCCGGCTGCTACCTTTTTGGTGAAAAGTCTGGGTTCTGGAGCGTGGTAGTGTTCAATCTTGTTCCCATTTTTTCTGCTATCGGCGGGCTGATGATTGTTCCGGAAACATTGTTAGGTTTCTTCTGGTTACTTTTCCTTTTTCTGCTATGGAAGATTTATCAGGAAAGCCAGAAGACGCAAAATGTTTATAGGTGGTGGTATGCTCTCGGTTTAACAATGGGGCTGGCTCTTCTTACCAAGTACACCGCAATCTTACTTTACCTTACCCTTCTTTGTTTTCTGTGCCTTGCTGGTTCCATGCACTTCTGGTGGCGAAGGAAAGAACCTTATCTGGCTGTGTTGCTCAGTATTGTCTGTTTTAGCCCGGTTATTGTCTGGAACTGGGAAAACTGGTGGGTTTCCTTTCGCTTTCAGGCAGCCCACGGTCTCGGGGAAAAGGCTTTTTTCCAGGGAAAGGTTTTTCTCAGAAATCTGGGCGCCCAGACTGGTTCTTACTCACCATTAATTTTTATTCTTCTTCTTATTGTTTTCGTCATAGTTGTTTTCAATTGCTGGAGAAGGGATGACCGGTATAAATTACTTTTCTCCTGTGTTTTTCCGGTTTTTCTTTTATTTGGTTGGGCCTGTCTTTCCAATGAAGTACTTCCCCACTGGCCAGCAGTGGCTTATCTGGTACTTCTCATTCCTCTGGGAGAGTACACCAGCAGAATTTTGACCAGCCACAGGAAGAAAAATTTCTTTGTCCGGATGTATTTGCTCCTGGCACTTGTCCTTGGGGGAGTGATGACGGTAACAATCCCTGCCCAGGCCATCTTTAAAATTTTGCCTCTTCCAGCCAGGGTAGACCCAACCAATGATTTGGTTGGGTGGGAACAACTTGCCAGACATATTCAGGAGATACAGAAAAGCCAGCCAGAGAAAGACTACTTTGTCTTCACGCACAAGTTTTATTTAGCAGGACAGCTGGCTTTTCATCTTCCTGCCAGCGCAGAACTTTATTGTCTCAGCCCCTCCCTGGATCAGTATGATTTCTGGCAGAAGAATCTCTGTCTCAAGGAAAGATTGCGCGGACGCAACGGTCTTTTTTTTGCTGATGAACACTTTTTTACTCATCCGGCAAATCTTTATAAATTCAAGTTTTTTGGAGAAAAAGAAAGTTTACCAGTAATCAGAAAAGGCAAAGTGGTTAAGCAGTTTTTTATTGTGCGCTGCCATGGTTTTGAGACGGATAAGACTGAAGGAATATTCCTGGATTCGTTACAGCCGCCGCGCTCTATACGGGAAAGGACAAGACACTGGAATGATAAAGGATTCCTTATGATTAATGGGCTGGCAGGTCAAAGTTATCGTCTGGATACCTTCTTTATTTTTTCAGGATGGTTTGGTTCTGGCTATGTTCTGGTGCCTCTGGTAAGTTTTCTTATCTGGTTTAAAAAAAGGAGAAAGTTCTGGGTTTACTGGAGTATTTTTGTTGCTACCCTTATTGTGGGTGGTATAAGTGTACATTTTCTAAAAGAGATGTTACACACACCACGGCCTTTTGTTTACTTTGGTAGCCAGCAGCCTGTCTCTATTATTGGACCTGTGTTAAAAGGTGGGTCCTGGCCATCAGGACATGCACAAACAGTTTTTACCGGGTCTTTATTTTTGAGCTGGTTGAGACCGGAATACTGGTACCTCTGGTGGTTAACAGGCATTTTTAGTGGAATTTCACGGGTCTATGTAGGGGCCCATTTTCCACTGGATGTTCTGGGTGGTCTTTTCATTGCTTTCTTTTCTTTCCTTCTGGTAAAGGCTATTGCCTGGAAGGTAAAACCATGATTTTGTTGTGTATAGAAACAAGTACCAGATATCCAAGTTTAGCTCTTTTTTATCAGCAGGAAGTAATAGCTGAATATTACTGGGCAGATGAAGATGTGGCTGCGCATCTCCTGGACCACACAAAACATCTTCTTTCTATTCTCTGTGTGGTTCAACGGAGCATATCCGCAATAGATTTTTTTGTAGTTTCTCTTGGTCCTGGGTCCTGGACCGGGGTTCGTGTAGGGCTGAGTTTTGCCAAAGGGTTGGCCTGTGGCTGCAGGGAAAGGATATACGGTCTTCTGAGTATAGAAACTATTCTCTTTGCCTGTCGGAAAGAAAAAAGACCGGTTTGTTGTCTGGTAAATGCTTACCGGGGTAACTTTTATTACTATTCTTCAAAAAATCCGGCAGGTTTTATCCACCATTCAGAAATCAGATGTGCCCCCATCAGAGAAATTCTATCCAGTTTAGCCCCCCGGACACTTCTGGTTGGCCCAGGTCTTTCAGATATTCCGGCAGAAATCCTGGATAGCTACAAAAATTTAGAAGTGGGTGAGCATTCTCTCTGGTATCCTTCGGCTGGTGCTGGAGCATCTCTGGCGTGGTTAAAAATACACAAAGGCCTTTCTTTCCCTCCTCTGGAGCCCTTCTATGGTAGATAAAGGGGTAAATAAAATAAGACTGGCATATCTTATCTCCTCTGCTGAAATTGGTGGGGCGGAGAAAATGTTTCTTCTTTTGGGACAGGGTTTACAGAGAAAGGGTTTTGCTGTCAGGTTTTTTCTTATCCGCGGCAAAGGTAAATTCAGCAAGGAGTTAAGACAAGCAGGGCTGGACACAGAGGTTACAGATTTCAGAAAGGGGATAAGAGAAATCTACCGTTTTTTCAAGGGGATGGCTGCTTATAAGCCTGATATTCTGCATACGGTGCTTTTCTGGGGGAATATCATTGGTCGGGTTACGGGAAAGATTCTGAAATTACCTGTAATAATCTGCAGCCAGCGCAGTACTGACCCCTGGAGAAGGTGGTATCACTGGTTACTGGAGAGGTGGACTGCTAACTACTGTCACGCTATTGTGTCTAATTCTTATGCCGGCAAGAAAGTACTGGAAAAGAAAGGAATTTTACGTCAGGAAAGAATTTACGTTATTCCCAACGGGCTGGAAGTCAGGCAGGTGAAACCATGGAGCAGAGAGATTCTTGGTTTAAAACCAGAGGAAAGGGCTGTTGTCACAGTAGGAAATTTGAGGCCAGCGAAGGGGCATTCCCTTTTGCTTCTGGCTGCTGCGGAAGTTTCAAAGCAAAAACCGGAGGTTAAATTTATAATCGTGGGTGAAGGACCTCTGGAGAAAGAACTGAAGAAGAAAGCAGTGGATTTGAATATTGCCACACGGGTACAGTTTATGGGGTTTCAAGAAGAACCGTTAGCTATCGTGGCTTGCTGTGACATCTTTGTGCTTCCTTCTTTGTGGGAAGGATGTCCGGTTGCCCTGCTGGAAGCAATGGCTCTGGGTAAGCCCTGTGTTGCTACCAGTGTAGGGGATGTTCCGATGATTATCAAATCCGGTGTGGATGGTTTGCTGGTGGAACCGGGCAAACCCGGGGAATTAGCCAGGGCTCTTTTAGAGCTTCTTGATGATGAAAAGATGAGGCAGAACCTTGGTAAACAGGCTTACAGAAAAATAAAGGAGTTTTATTCTCTGGAGAAGATGGTTGACAGCTATGTAAAGTTTTACTGCTCCTGCCTGGGTTTACAGGAAGCAGAACCACAAGGTAAAATAATAAATTAGGCAGGAGGAAGAACCAATGGACAGTGTCACCAGTCAGAAAGGCAGAAAAGAAGGAGTGCTGGAGTGGTTTAAGTCTCTTTTCTGGGCTGTGGTGATAGCCCTTCTAATCAGGGCTTTTCTGGTGGGCAATTTCCGCATTCCCAGTACTTCCATGGTACCCACGTTAAAGGTAGGAGACCGTTTACTGGCAAATAAGGTGGTTTACCGGTACCGAAAGCCTGTGAGAGGGGAAGTGGTTATTTTTAAGTATCCTGAGGACCCCACCAGAGATTTTGTGAAGAGGATGATTGCCGGGCCAGGGGAAAAGGTTTTAATTAAAGGAGGACAAATTTATATCAACGGCAGGGTGGTGGAAGATGAAACCATTGTCTGCCGTTATTATTACAGCGATGGAGAGATTGGTGTTGATTCAGAAGTGGAGGTCCCTCCTGATGCTTATTATGTACTCGGGGATAATAGTATCAATAGTAAAGATAGCAGATACTGGGGTTTTGTACCAGCCAGGTATATAGTGGGGAAAGCGGTTTTCATTTACTGGCCTCCCTGGAGGATGGGTTTTATCAGATAAAGTTGCTGAAGGAGAAAAGATGGTTGGTAAAAATTCTAAGGGTGAGGAAGAAAAAAATAGATTCAATTCTACTCAGGCCAGCACTGATTCAGCCAGAGAGCAGAAGTTGGAAAAGACGCAGGAGAGAGCAGCAAACGACCAGCTGGTGGTAGAAAAAAGGCTGGCTGAACTGGAGAGGGAAAAGAAAGAATGGGAGGAAAGGTGTTTTCGGGTGGCGGCAGAGTTTGATAACTACCGGAAGAGGGTAGAAAAAGAAAAGCAGGAAATTTTTCAAATAGCCACAGAAAAATTAGTGCGCTGCCTTCTTCCCTTTGATGAAATTTTTGAGAAGGTTCTGCGCCAGATAGAAGAAGATACCCAGCACGCCCAATCGGTTCGGCAGGGGTTACAGATGCTGCAAAAAGAGATGAGTAATATTCTCGCGAAGCTGGGGGTTACCCGCATTGAGACAGTGGGAAAACCCTTCAATCCTTTCCTGCATGAGGCTGCTGGTACGGTGGAAACAGATAAGGTGCCGGAACGATACATTGTGGAAGAGGAGCGGGCTGGATATCGTCTGAAAGAGCAGGTGATAAGACCAGCTGTGGTAAAAGTAGCGGTACGGCCTGCTTGCAGTCAACCATCTGATGATACTGAGAAAAACTCCAGCAAAGGTTAACCTTTTTTTAGAAGTCGGTGGGGTCAGAAAGGATGGATACCACGAAATTTTTTCCCTCGTGGATTTGATCTGTCTCTACGACGAAATTGAATTTTCTTTTGCAAGGGATTGGGCAGTGGAGTTTCACCCACCAACAGGTATTGACCCTCATAACAACACTGTAACCAGCGCTATCAATATTTTCAGGCAACAGTTTCCAGAGATTTCTCCTCTGCACCTGAAAGTGAGAAAGGGCATTCCTGCCGGTGCAGGGTTAGCCGGTGGCAGTAGCGATGGGGCATGTGTCCTGAAGACATTAAATGAAATTTTTAAATGCTGTCTTTCCCGACAGCAGCTTTTTCATATGGCTGAAAAGGTTGGAGCGGATGTGCCTTTGTTTATTGCAGACAGACGCTGTTTGATAACAGGGAAGGGTGAAAACGTGAAAATCTTATCTGAGACCTGTACTTTATGGTATGTCCTTTTTCTCCCTGGCCAGGTTGTTCCTACGGGCAAGGTTTATGCCTGGTACGATGAATTAAACCAGTCGGGTAACTTGACATGGGCTAAGCAACAGGTTAAAATTCTTAGCAAAAATCTGGCGGAGGAAAACGTGCCAGGTACGGAGAAATTACTTTTCAACAGACTGCAGGAGAGTTGCGAGCTACATTATTCTGATATAAAAAAGATGCGGATTTATCTGGAAAAAAAATATAAGAGAAGATTTGTTCTCTCCGGCAGCGGAGGGACACTTTTCTCAGTGTTTGCAGACTATGATTCTGCAAGAGAGTGCGCTTTTTCTTTTCCCGGAAGAAAAGACTGGCGGGTTATAGTTGTATCCAGCGTGGATTATCTTGCACACAGGAGGACATATGGAGATTACGGAGACAAGAGTGTCGGTGGTGAACAGTCCTAACAGCCGTCTCCGGGCGTATGCTTCCATTACGCTCGATGGTGTCTTTGTGGTGAGGGACATAAGGATTATTGAAGGTAAAAAAGGTTTGTTTGTGGCTATGCCCAGTAAGAAAACGCAGAAGCCTTGTGCCAGGTGCGGTTTTAAGAACCCCACCACAAACCGCTTCTGTGGGTCCTGTGGTTCTGTTTTACCGCCGGTGAACAACCAGAAAAGTGAAGCTACAGAACGGCACAGGGACCTGGCCCATCCCATCAGTCCTGAGTTCAGGGAGTACATGCAGAAAAAAATTATTGAGACTTATCAGCAGGTTAAAACGCAAACTGAACAGAGCTCTTCTGGTCAATAAACTTTTTCGGTGGGTCTACCGCCTGATGTCGATAGAAGGTCGTGGTCAATAGGGACCTCGGCACAGTTAATTGTTTTCAGAAAATCACAGCAGGGTTATAAGTGCCCGGTGGTGTAATGGTAACACACCGGCCTTTGGAGCCGAGGTTCGAGGTTCGAATCCTCGCCGGGCAGTTATATCTTAAAAGGCGAGGATTGGCTACTACTCTACAGAGATAGTGAAAAAAGAACTGGTAGTTATTATTCTGGCTGCAGGCAGAGGTAAGAGGCTGGGTGGTAAAAATCAGAAGGTTGTTCACCAGCTGATGGGCAAACCTTTGCTGAGCTATCTGCTTTCCACAGTTAAAAGCTTAAATCCGCAGCGAATTATTATTGTTGTTGGATTTCAGAAGGAGCAGGTATTCTCCTGGGTAAGGGATGATAAAATTGAATTTGTGGAGCAAAAGGAACCTAAGGGAACCGGACATGCAGTAGCCACTGCAGAAGAAAAACTGCGTGACTACCGGGGAGACGTTCTTATCCTGTGTGGAGACGTGCCTTTTTTAACAGGGGAAACTCTTCTGGAAGTAATAGAGAAACACCAGCGGGAAAATAATGCAGTTACTGTTTTAACTGCTATCACAGATAATCCCACCGGATATGGTCGGATTGTTCGCGACGGCAATAGTGTGATAGGAATTGTGGAGGAATTGAACGCTTCAGGACAACAGAAGGCAATCAAGGAAATTAACGCCGGTATTTATGTCTTCAAAAGTTTGGAACTTTTTCAGACCTTGCCGGAGCTTGTTCCAGACCCCGTTAAGGGGGAATATTATCTCACCGATGTGATTGGTATCTTAGCCAGAAAGGGTTATCAGGTGGGAGCACATCAAACGCCCTGCCGGGAAGAAGTTATGGGTATAAACACAGAAGAAGATTTAAAAAGGGCAGAGGAGTGGCTCAGACAGAAGAATAAAACAGGAGATAAAGATTTTGTATCCAGAAGGGGGTAAGATGGACAAATGTTTGATTTTTAGCGGTACTGCCAGTTATGTCTTATCAGAAAAAATGGCCGCGTATCTGGGTAAACAACTGGGGAAAATTGAAATCTCCCGTTTTAGTGACGGTGAAATCTCCGTCCAAATCTCTGAAAATGTACGGGGCAAAGATGTTTTTGTTGTTCAATCTACCTGTCATCCTGTAAACGAAAATTTGATGGAACTTCTGGTTATGATGGATGCTTTCCGGCGGGCTTCTCCCAGAAGGGTAACTGCTGTTTTGCCTTACTATGCCTATGCACGGCAGGACCGGAAGGATAGACCTCGGGTACCTATCACAGCCAAATTGGTAGCCAATCTTTTGGTGGCTGCAGGTGCTGACCGTATTCTTACCATGGATTTACACGCCCCGCAGATTCAGGGGTTTTTTGATATTCCGGTGGACCATCTTTTTGCTGCCCCGGTGATTGTGGGCTATTTTAAGAAAAAGGGTCTCAAACGTCCTGTGGTGGTGGCACCGGATGTCGGTAGTGTGAAAATGGCCAGGGCTTTTGCTAAACATCTCGGCGCATCCCTGGCAATTGTTGATAAGAGAAGAGATGCTCCTGATAAGATTGAAGTAATGCATGTGATCGGTGAAGTAAAAGGGGCTCAGGCAATAATCGTTGATGATTTAATCTCCACAGGTGGTACCATTACGGAAGCAGCCAGAATACTGGTAAAAAACGGCGCGGAAGAAGTTTACGGAAGCTGCACTCATGCTGTGTTTTCTGGACAGGCTAAACAGCTGATTGCCAGTAGTCCTCTAAAGGAACTTGTTGTTACGGATACCATTCCCCACACTGAGTTGCCACCATGCGTAACGGTTCTGTCTGTGGCAGAACTCCTTGGCGAAGCCATCAAGTGTATCCATCTGGAAACTTCAGTTAGTTCACTTTTCCTGTAGCCTAACCCATAGTCGGTTTTTTCCTGTGGTTGGCTTTCTTAGAGCGCCAGCGCAGTTTTCTTTTTTTCCGCCTCATAGCTAAATTTCCCTCATCAGAAGGTAACTGTCTGTCATCAACCACTCTTCTTCAGCCAATCGTTTACTAATTTCTCTTTAATAATCTCTGGCCTTACTTTTTCCTTTTGCAAGATTTTTTCTTCGCTGGTTTCTTTTTGGCCGCTTTTTTCTTGGCTACTTTTTTCTTAGCGGGCATGTTATCACCTCCCTTCTTTTTTGTTGTTAAGAGCAAGTTTAAACCATTCCCGTTTTCCTGTCAAATTAGCCTGGTAAACAGCATAATAATACTTTTCACCACTCCCTCTATAGACACGAGCAACAGAATTATGTAAGATAAGATAAAGAGAAAGGCTAAGATGAACATTCTGGTGACCGGTGGGTGTGGGTTCATTGGTTCACATCTGGTAGAACGTCTCCTGCGAGAGGGCCATTCTGTGATAGTTTTAGATGACCTTTCTACAGGCAGTCTCGAGAACATCTCAGATTTTCTGAAGGAGAAAAAGCTGCAGCTGGTGATAGATACCATTCTTAATGCTGCTCTGGTTGATGAGCTCATCCGACGCAGTGAGTTTGTCTATCATCTGGCTGCTGTGGTTGGTGTGAAAAAGGTGCTGGACAACCCTATTGAATCTATTCTCGTCAATGTTCAGGGGTCCAGCAACATTTTGAAGAGTTGTAATCGCTGGCGCAAGCCTTTGCTGCTTACCTCGACCTCTGAAATTTACGGCAAAAATAACGAAGTTCCTTTTCGGGAAACCTCAGACATCATCATAGGGACGACCACCAAACGTCGCTGGAGTTATGCCTGCACAAAAGCACTGGATGAGTTTTTAGCCTTAGCTTATGCTGCAGAAAGGAACCTTCAGGTGATAATCGTAAGACTGTTTAACACTGTCGGTCCCAGACAAACTCATCATTATGGAATGGTTCTGCCGAGGTTTATAAAGCAGGCTTTAAACAATCAACCTCTGACAGTTTTTGGGAGTGGTCAGCAGACGCGTTGTTTCCTGCATGTGGATGATGCTTTAACAGCCATGCTGAAACTGGCAGGAGAGAAAAAGGCTTTTGGTGATGTCTTTAACGTTGGCAGTCAGGAGGAAATCACCATCTCTGACTTAGCGCATCTAGTCAGGGAAATGGCTGGTAGCAGTTCAGAAATTGTTTTTGTTAAGCCAGAAACGGTGTATCCTCATGGTTTTGAAGATATGCAGCGCCGGGTACCAGACATCACCAGGTTAACTTCCCTTACAGGATTCAGACCCAGGTTTGGCATCCGCCAGATAGTAGCTGATACCATAGCCTATTTCCGCAGTACGGATGTAAGGTAGTTATTTCTGATTTTAAGAACAATAATGAAAGCGAGAGCAGAAAAGTACTTCCCCTTTATTTTGATTTTTTTACTTCTTTTGGGGACATTGTTGCGTTTTACTTATGCCTACCAGTTTCGGCATACAGTTTTTTTCAATCCAGTTCTAATGGACAGGCACGATCAGAAGACTTTCCATCTGTGGGCTAAACAGATTCAAGCTCATCCCTGGTATGTCGACGGAAAAGTTTTTTACATGGCACCGCTTTACCCTTACTTTCTGGCACTTTTATACACGTTTTCCGGGGAGAATATTTTTTTTGTTTTGTGTCTTCAGTTAATTCTGGATATCCTTTTATGTCTTTTTCTCTATCTTCTGGGAACAATCATCGGGGGTAGAAAAGTAGGCATTCTGGCTGCTTTGTTTGGCTGCTTTTATCGCACCTTCATTGTATATGCTTCTACAATATTAAGTGATAGCCTCATTCTTTTTCTTTACACAGGTTTTATTCTCTCGCTTTATTTTGCCCTGAGAAAACCCAATCTTGCCAGATGGATACTTTCGGGTTTTGCTCTTGGGCTTTCTGCTTTAGCCAAACCCACAATAGGTGTTTACCTTCCTTTCCTTCTTTTAGGACTTCTGTTTTACAAGCCCGATGAGCTTCTTCCTGGTAAGATCAGGGGTAAAAATCTTCTGGTTTTCTTGCTTGTGGTTGTCATTTCCGGGCTGGTAGTCTTACCGGTAACTATTCGCAACCTGGTTGTGGCAGGCGAATTTGTACCCATTTGTAGTAACGGGCCGGTAAACTGGGCTATCGGGAATAGTTCAGATTCCCTGGGACTTTTTTGTTATCCGCGAGGAAGGCTACTGATGCCCTGGTCCCCGGCTTTCTGGAAACTGCAAGCGGTCAAGACCGTACTTTTTTTCACCAGTTACGAGTGGCCACAAAATCTTAATGTTTATCTTATGGAAGAAGTTGTGCCTGCTCTTAAGTTAGGATTTGTACGCTTTGGGCTGGTTGTTCCGATGGGGTTGGGAGGGTTTGTACTGATGCTTCCTGCCTGGAGGAAAAACTTCCTTTTCTTAAGTTTCACCTTTAGCAATATTGCCTGGGTGATTATGTTTTTTGTAACGGACCGGTACCGCCTGCCGGCTGTAGCCTGTTTAATGGTTTCTGCCGCCTACTGTCTGGTATGGAGTTTCAGTCACTTTAAAAGTAAGTGGAAAATAGCCACCGTTCTATGGATGGGTATCCTGCTTTTTGCTTATTTTTTCAATACAACTCCGGGGCCCAGGATACCTGATGTTTACCTTAAAATTTTTGCTTCCCTGACAAAGAAAAATGTTCTTTACGACCTGGCCCGAAACGATTTGAAGAAAGCCTATCAGGAAGCCTTGACTTATGTCAGGCTTCAACCCCGGAGTCCGGACGCTCACTTTCTTCTTGCCTGTGTTTTGCAGCAGGCAGGCCGGCAGAAAGAAGCAGTACAGGCTTTAAGAAAGACTTTGCAACTGGACCCGGGTTTTGAAGCAGCGAGAAAATTTTTGATGGATTTAGGTGAGAGTCTGTGAAACTACCTCAGCAACATTTTCTCTTCTGAGTAAAAGCTGCTATTTTGTTAATTTTTGACAGCCAGGGTCTTGTGTGGTAAAATGTTCGCAAAATTATGAACAAAGTGAACAAGCGTGTCCAGTCCTGGAAAGAGGGGCTAATAAGCGTTGCTGGTTCTATAGGCGAAAGTTTTGGTTTGAACCGGACAGTATGTCAGATATATGCACTTCTTTATTTCTCTCCTGAGCCGCTGTCTCCGGCTGAGATAGCACGACATCTGAAGATAAGCAAGGCAAATGTCAGTGTAAGTTTAAGGAAACTGGAGGACTGGAATGCTGTTGTCCGGGTCTGGCGAAAGGGATACGCACGGAGTCTTTATCTGGCAAATGGGGATGTGGAGACAATAGTGGTAGATAAGTTAAAATCCGGTTTAAGGAAAAGGTTAACCTTACTGCAGGCAACCGTGGGTTTAATTGCCCGGCAGTTACCCCGAAAGCGTTCGCAGACTGATGTGGAAATGATAAGAAAAAGAATCAGAGAATTAAAGGAACTCTTGAAGAAAATAAACTTTCTTCTGGAGAAAGTGTTATGGTGAGCAATGAAATTTCCGGTGAATCTGTTAAGGTTGCTCGTGCCAGTCTGAGACTGGCTGTTGCCGAGACCGTTAATATTGTTTTTGGGGTATTTTTCTTTTTAGTGTTAACCCGGCTTCTGAGTAAAATGGAAATGGCAGCGATAGCTGTAATGACAGTGGTCTGTAACTTTTCCAGTGTTTTGCTGAGTTTTGGGTTTCATGAGGCCAGTCGTAAGTTACTGCCAGGATACTTAGCTTCCGGAGAAAAAAAAGCAGCAACTTCTTTTCTTCAGAATACCTGGTTTCTCATCATAACCGCATCTTTCCTTTGCTCTGTGTTTATGTTTTTAGTGGCAAAACCTCTGGCAAGAGTCTTCTTTAAGCAAGAAGATTATTTTCAGCTTATGGGTCTTATAGTCTGGGGTGTCCTAACCAATAAACTCTATGAAACTGCTCAGCATAACCTCTGTGCTTTGCAATTGTTTAAGGAAATGAGCCTGATTCAAATTCTAAGCTATACTCTGGTCAGGTTATATGCTCTTGGTCTTTATCTCTATGGTGGTATAAGGGGTTACCTCCTTGGTTTAATCACCGGCCAGGCGCTGCTGGGTTTGTGGATGATAGCCATGACCCGCAACTATCTCCGGGGAGAGCCGAACATAAGGCAGATGGGAAAAATCTTACGGTTTTCCTGGCCCTTTTATCTAAATGAGTTTGTCCGTTACGGAGGAAACCAGGCTGATTCTTTACTGGTGGGTCTTTTGCTAAAACCTGAAGTGCTTGCCACTTACTATGTAGTAAGACGTTTCAGTGACTATCTGGAAAGTTATATTAATTCACTGCTGAAACCGCTTTTTCCCAAAATGATTGAACTATTCCACTCCGGTAAGGAAACTATGAGTAAAATGTTTTTTAGAGCAAGTCATTATGTTTGTCTTGTGACACTGCCCCCGGTAGTATTTATGTTAGCGCTGTCTTATTTTTTGCTTGATATTTATGGGAAAGGAAGGTATCTGGAGGGACTGCCACTTTTCTTCATTCTTGTCGGGGGGATGCTCTTTTTTGGCTATCAGGTACTTCTTGGTGGGGCTGTTTTCGTTGCAGGAAGACCTGTGGAGACGACCCAAATGGAAGTTTCTCAGTCTCTGGTGAGTTTAGGGTTGCTAATTTTTCTGACAGGGTATTACGGTGTTGCAGGCGCAGCCACCGCCAAAAGTCTTACCAGGATCTCCACCATTCTCATTGCCTGGTTCATAGGAAAGAGATTTTTGCAGTTCCGTTTTGACTGGGGTGCGGTAAAAAATGTGGTGCTGGTGTCAGTAACCAGTGCCGGTGTACTGGTTATTTTGCAAAGATTTCGTTACTCTCCCCGACTTGTCTGTCTTTACATTTTAATCAGCCTGGTTTTGTTTGTCTGGCTGGCTGGAAGAATGTTTAGCGAGGAAGATAAAGAATTGTTGAAGAAAGTTTTTCCGGAGATAGCAACCGGGTGTAAAAGAAGGGGGACAACTTGAGAAGTGAGCACTTGCCCGGGATAGGTTTTTTCCGTTGCCTGAAGAAAGGAATTAAATTTCTTGTCGGGAGAAAAGGAGTTAGTAAACTTTTATCTACTTTTTATCGTCTGGAATCTTGCTGGAGTAATATGAAGGTTACACTGTTGACTTTCGTCTGCCGTTTCTCTTATTGTCAGAAATCTTTCTTTAGCCAGTACGAGTTGTTTCAGTTTAGAAAAAAACCCTGTCCGGGTGTTCATCTTTCTGCATCTTATTCTGTTAAAGGGAAAGGCCGTCCGCACGTTCTTTTTATAACAGAAAAATGGTGTGATACCAATCCCTCTTTTGGTTTGACCAACAGTGTGCATAATTTCTTTGGTTCTCTGGAAGCCACCGGCCTGGCTACCCAGGAGCATTTTCACTACGATGAATATTATTATCTTTTCCATCGTCGGGGTGAAGCAGCTTTAATGGCTCGTTGTTTAAAGGGCGGAATTGATGTGGTGGTTTTAACCTGGACCATAGGAAGTCCTTATAACATCTGTTCTGCAGTGATTAAAAAAATAAAAGAAGCAGGAATTTTTGTGGTGGCAATCTGGTTTGACTCAGTCCACCCCTGGTGTCAGCAGGTAATGAAAAAAATTGGTCGACTGGTTGATTTGAACATTCCCATTGATTCCAGTAGCGCCTGGCAGAAAGCTGGCCTGTCAGAGAAAAGTGTGCTTCCCATGTGGACACCGCAGGACCCACGGGTTTTCTTTGACCCGCGGTTACCGAGAGATATTCCGGTCAGTTTCCTTGGTTCTTTATCCGGGCGGCCAGAGAGGCTGCAAGCTTTAAGAGCCTTGAACGCAGCTGGAATAACGGTTTTTCAGGCAGGGGGTCAAAGAGAGCGTCCGCTGGCAATTGAGGATTATGCCAGAATTCTAATGAGGTCAAAGATGACCTTAAATTTTAGTAATCCCGAGCCGTGCTGTCAGTTAAAAGGACGGGTTTTTGAAGCCACTTTATGTGGTTGTCTTCTGGTGGAAAGTGAGAATCTGGAAACGTGTAAATACCTGAAACCTATGGTAGACTATATTAGCTTTAAAGAAGAAAGGGATTTGATAGAGAAAGTTTGTTATTATCTCTCCCATGAGGAAGAAAGAGAGGCCATAGCCAGAAATGGTCACAGGAAGGTGGTCTCAAAATATAACGCCGAAGTTTTCTGGAGAACTGTTTTAGCAGTGATAGATAGCAAAAGGGTGGAGAAAAATGGAAAGCCTGGTGAAAAAACTGGTTGCTAAGGCTCGGATGCTCAGGAGTCTGGTATTGCGCACCTGTATTAAAGCAGGAACAGGTCATGTCACTTCTTCTTTCTCCTGCGTGGAATTGCTGGTGGCTTTATATTACGGAGGAATTCTGCGTTATGACCCCAAACGTCCTCATTGGGACGAACGTGACCGCTTTATTCTTAGCAAGGGACAGGCCAGTCCCATTCTTTATGCTGTACTTTCTGATTGCGGGTTCTTCCCGCGGTCATGGTTGAAGACTTTTTGCCAGGCATCAGGTAAGTTTGGTGTTCATCTTCAGTGTGATGTCCCGGGGGTAGAGGTGACCACGGGCTCTCTGGGATATGGTCTGGGTATTGCAGCGGGATTGGCTCTGGCAGCGCGACTTGACAGGAAACTATATCTTACCTATGTTTTACTGGGAGATGGAGAATGTCATGAAGGTTCAATCTGGGAAGCAGCGATGTTTGCCGGGCACCATCAACTTAATAATCTGGTAGCTATCGTTGACAGGAACTGGCTATGTGCAACTGATTTTACAGAAAACTGTGTGCGGCTGAACCCGCTGGCAAAAAAATGGCATTCTTTTGGATGGGATGTTACTGTTATTGATGGACATTCCTTTCCGGAAATTATACAGGCTTTTCGTGGTTTACAATCCAGACAGGGGAATCGTCCCCTGGTTATTATTGCCAACACAGTTAAGGGCAAAGGTATTGACTTTATGGAAAACTACCCTCTCTGGCATGGGATAGCACCACAAAAGGACCAGGCTAAACGTGCTCTCCGTTGTCTTGAAAAGGAAGGGAAGGATTGAAATGGGAAAAACCATAAAATCTCTTACCATGCGTGATGCTTTTTTTACCAGACTTTATGAATTAGGCAGGGTTGATAGAAGTGTTATGGTAATTGCCGCTGACATGGGAGCTCCAGCACTGGATAGATTCAGAGTAGAACTGCCTTCTCAGTTTTTAAACGTAGGAATTGCAGAAGAAGCAATGGTAACAATAGCCGTGGGCCTTGCCCTGGCCGGGAAAAAGGTCTACACCTACGCCATTATGCCGTTTGCGACACTTCGTTGTTTTGAAGCAATCAAGGTAAACGTAGCCCTGATGAATGTTCCTGTGCGGATAGTAGGGGTGGGGGCAGGGTTCAGCTATGATGATTCTGGACCAACACATCATTCCACAGAAGATTTGTCTGTGATGCGGGTCTTGCCCAACATTCATATCTATAATCCTTCTGACAGCCAGATGGCAGCCAGGTGCGCTGATTTTAGTTATCATCTGGACCAGCCCTGTTACATACGGCTGGACAGAAAGGTATTACCAGACCTCAAGACATCCGCATATGATCTTTCTGTTGGTGGGAGAATAATTAAGCCAGGCAAAGAAGGTTATTTGCTGGCTACCGGTAATATGGTTCATCATAGTCTGGTGGTTGCCAGGAGCCTCTCCAGAAAGAATATTGATGCCGGTGTGATTGATGTTTTTCGGATAAAACCGATAGAAACAGAGTGGTTGAGAAAAGCCATTCAGAAGGCAAAGTGGCTGGTGACGATGGAAGAACATTTATTATCCGGTGGTTTTGGTTCAGCCTTGATAGAGATGCTGGCTGACGAAGGAATGGAGTTGAAAGTCAAGCGGTTTGGCATAAGGGACAGGTATTATTATGAATATGGTGGCAGAAGCTTTATTCAGAAGGTTTGTGGGCTTGACCCTGAAAGTATGGCGAAGGAAATTATAAAGTGGTTGCAGAAATGAAAGTGTTAGTGACAGGTGGTGCAGGTTATATCGGCTCTGTTGTTGTCCCGGTTCTTTTAAAGGAAGGGTACAGTGTAACTGTCATTGACAATTTCATGTATGGACAGACCTCACTGCTGGATTGTTGTTTCCATGAGAAGTTAAACGTCGTCCGGGGAGATGTGAGAAACGAATCCTTGATGAGACAGCTGCTTGCGCATCACGATGTTATTCTGCCTTTAGCCTGTATTACCGGTGCCCCGGCTTGCGATGCTAATCCAGTTCTGGCCCGTCAGGTTAATCTGGAAACGGTTAAGAATCTTCTTGGCTTAAGGAGCAAAGAGCAGATTTTAATTTTTCCGACCACCAACAGCGGTTACGGAATAGGTCAGGAGGGAATTTTTTGTACAGAAGAGACTCCCTTGCGACCAGTTTCGCTTTACGGACGTCTGAAGGTGGAAGCGGAAAAGGAAGTCCTTGATGCGGGAAACAGCATTTCGTTACGTTTGGCCACTGCCTTTGGTACCAGTCCACGGATGAGACTGGACCTTCTGGTCAATGATTTTACGTATCGGGCAGTTACAGATGGTTTTCTTATTCTTTTCCAGGCCCACTTCAAAAGAAACTATATTCACGTCAGAGACGTCGCCAGGGCATTTCTCCATTGTTTGAGAAATTTCTCCTCTCTGAAAGACCAGGTCTATAATGTGGGTTTGAGCCAGGCTAATCTCAGCAAATTAGAACTCTGTGAGGAAATTAAAAAACAGGTTCCGAATTTCTATTTTATAGAAGCGGAGGTTGGTGAGGATATTGATAAAAGAAATTACATCGTCAGCAACGAAAAGATTGAAAGGACCGGCTTTAAAGCAACTATTTCCCTCCAGCAGGGCATCAGAGAACTGATCAAGGGTTACCAGATTGTGCGCAGAACAAACTTTACCAACATTTTATAAAATATGAGCCCAAAGCAGGATTTAGTTCTGGTGAAACCCGGTGGTCGCCTGGATACTTTTCGCCAGCTCAGTGAATTTTCGGGCTTTGCTCCTCCCCTTGATATTGGACTCTTGGCAGGCTATCTCAGGGCGAAAGGTTTTACAGTCAGCGTAATTGATGCTGATGCTGAATTTCTCACTCCGGAAGAGACTGCCAGCCGTATACTTGAGAAAGACCCTTTCCTGGTAGGTATTTTTGCCCATACTATCAGAATGACGCATGCCAGTAAAACTCTGAGATGCTTGAAAGATTCAGGCAGTAGTATTCCCACTCTTCTTGGTGGACGTCATCCCTCTGCTTTGCCAGAACAGACTTTGAAGGAAGAAGCAGTTGATTTTGTCTGTCAGGGCGAAGCCTTTTTACCCTTAGAAAAACTTCTAAATGTTCTGCGAAAAAAACATTCGTTCTGCGGTGAGCAGATAGAGGGATTGTGGTTCTGGAAAGAAGGTAAAATTGTCGCTAATCCACCGGCGCCGCTGGTGAGAAATCTCGACACTCTACCCATGATAGCCTGGGACCTCTTACCGATTGCCAGCTACCGTGCCCATAACTGGCAGTGTTTAGATAACTTGCAAACACGCGGTCCGTACAGTATTCTTTATACCAGTCTGGGATGTCCTTTCGGATGCAGTTACTGTGTGGTCAATACTGTTTACGGTGGTCCTGCTATTCGTTTGCGGTCTACGGAAAAGGTGGCGGAAGACTTCTTTTGTCTGGTGAATAACTACCATATTAGATACCTGCGTATCACCGATGACCTTTTTACCTTTCAACCGAAAAGAGTTATAGATGTTTGCGAAAAGCTGGCGGTGATAAGCCGGGAGGTGAATATCTGGGTTTATGCGCGTGTGGATACAATAAATGAGCAGATGCTGCGTGCCATGAAGGACGCCGGCATCAGATGGGTTTGCTATGGAATTGAATCCGGTCAGGAAAAAGTAAGGAAAGGGGTGAAAAAAAATTTTAGGCTCAGCAGAGTCTATCAAGCAGTTGAATTGACTAAAAAAGTAGGTCTCTACATTATTGCCAATTTTATTTTCGGATTACCTGATGACAACTGGGAAAGTATGCAGGCTACCCTGGATATGGCAGAGGAGTTTAATTCTGAGTATGTAAACTTTTATACCGCCATGGCCTGGCCTGGCTCCAGACTTTACGAGGAAGCGTTGAGAAAAGGGATTAAAACGCCGGAGACATGGCAGGGTTATTCTCCCCTGGCTTATGAAACTTTGCCGCTACCCACCAGATACCTATCAGCAAGCGAAGTCCTGGAGTTCAGGGACAGGGCTTTCTACCACTACTTTTCCAGGGAAAGTTATCAGAGAATGCTCAGGGAAAAGTTCGGGCCAGAAGCGGAAAAACATATCCAGAAGTTGCTGCAGCACAGGATTAAAAGAAAATATGTGGATGAGGTCAGACTGACTCAAAGATGGTAAAAAAGAAGACGTAATATGGTTATCAGTCGTACTCCTTATCGTATTTCTTTCTTCGGAGGTGGTACCGACTATCCTGTCTGGTTTCGGGAACACGGAGGTCGTGTTCTTTCTACAACCATAGATAAATACTGCTACATTTTTCTCAGAGAACTCCCACCTTTTTTTGACCATAAGTATGCCGTAGTCTGGTCGCGGATTGAATATGTTAACTCTATTGATGAAATTTTTCATCCATCCGTGCGGGAGTGTTTACGTTTTATGGGTGTGAAACAGGGGTTGTCCGTGCACCATGAAGGAGATTTACCTGCAAGAGCAGGTGTTGGTTCCAGTTCCGCCTTTACGGTGGGACTTTTGAATAGTCTGTATGCTTTTCAGGGCAAGATGGTATCCCGGATGGAGCTGGCTATGGCAGCGATTCACGTGGAGCAGGAACTGCTACATGAAAACGTAGGCTGTCAGGACCAGATTTCAGCAGCCTTTGGAGGGTTGAATCTTATTGAATTTCAAGGAGAAAAGAAATTTTCTGTAACACCGGTGACAGTAAGTGGTTCCAGGCTGGAGCAGCTCCAATCCTGGTGTCTGCTTTTTTTTACAGGGCTGTCCAGAACTGCTTCTGAAATTGCCGCGGAACAAATAAAGACCGTCCAGGAGAAAACGAGAGAATTATCCATTATCCAGGAGATGGTTGCTGAGGGGGTAAAAATATTGACACAGGGTGTTTGCCTGGAAGAATTTGGACGTCTTTTACACGAATCCTGGAAATTGAAACGTTCTCTTACCAGTCTGATTTCTAACAGTAGAATTG
This sequence comes from uncultured bacterium, assembly GCA_964645405.1. Taxonomy (GTDB): domain Bacteria; phylum Ratteibacteria; class UBA8468; order B48-G9; family DSTR01; genus JAMWDF01. The sequence continues at coordinate 156,944 of CAZYCA010000016.1, forward strand.
ACAGTATCTATGAGAGAGGAATAAAGGCAGGGGCCTGCGGTGGAAAAATTCTGGGTGCAGGAGGTGGTGGCTTCATTCTCTTTTTTGTTCCTCCAGAGAAACAGAGTAGCGTGAGGGAAGAACTGAAGGAGTTACTGGAAGTACCTGTGAGGTTTGAGGATTCCGGTAGCCGGATTATTTTTTACAGCCGGGACGAAGGAAGAGGAATATAAATATCTAACAGGTAATTGTTATGAAAAAATGCGTTTACTCATTTGGCAGTTTGCATGTGGAGAATAAAGCGAGGGAACTTATCAGCAAAATATTAGCCAGCGGACGTGCCTCCAGTGGCAAATATGTGAGAGCTTTTGAAGAAGCATTTGCAAAGCTGGTGGGTGTAAAAGAGGCTGTGGCGGTGAGCTCCGGAACTGATGCTGTAGCTTTAGCACTGGCTGTGCTCTATGACTTCGGGGCGTGCCGGGGCGATGAGATTATTGTACCTGCCTTAACCTTCATTGGTTCGGTTAATGCTGTCCTGCAGGCAGGTTTCACCCCCGTTTTTGTTGATATCAGACTAGAGAGTTTAGCCATTGACCATGAAAGGATTGAGGAAAGAATTACCTCCCGGACGAAAGCGATTTTAGCTGTTCATCTTATGGGAAAACCTGCTGAGATGGAGGCGATTTTAAAGATAGCAAAAAAATATAACCTCTGGGTGGTAGAGGACGCAGCCGAGGCGCACGGTGCTGTTTACCACGGCAGAAATGTAGGCGCCATTGGTAATTTAGGGGCGTTCAGTTTGTATGTTGCCCATATTGTCAGTACTATTGAAGGTGGCATCGTTACCACCAATAACCCGGAGATAGCAGGAATATTACGTTCTTTACGCTGCCACGGCCGTGCCTGTAAGTGTGCTGTCTGTACTCTCAACACCAGAGATGGTTACTGCCCGCTTCGTTTTAAGGAAGGCAGGGACATACGGTTTCTCTTTGAACGGGTTGGTTTCTCCGCCAAGATGAACGAGCTGGAGGCAGCAGTCGGACTGGGCAATCTTACCAGTTTTAAAAGGAATTTAGCTAAAAGGCGGCAGAATTTTGCTCTGCTAAGTAAGAAGCTGGAGGAATTTTCTGACTGTTTTCTTTTTCTCCAGGAGGATGCCAGGGAAAAGATAGGACCACACGCCTTCCCGCTGATTGTGAAAAAGGAAGCTAATTTTACCCGTGATGAGCTGGTAATGTATCTCGCCAGCCGCGGTATAGATAGCCGCGACCTTTTCTCCTGTATCCCTACAGAATGCCGGGGATACAACTTTTTAGGGTATCAGAAAGGCTCCTTCCCGGTAGCAGAATTTGTAAGCAGTCATGGACTTCATTTAGGCATCCATCAGGATATCGGCAGCCGGCAGATAGATTATCTGAAAAAAACGATGTACCAGTTTCTAAGAGAGAAAAACTTGAGATGAAGATTTGTACCCAGTATCTACAGAGGTTTAATGGTTGGTGAAAAATACTTAAACAGACCTTCTCTTCTATTATTGCTCATCTTTATTGTGTATTTACCGCTTTACTTTTACAGGGCTAATGATCCGATTCTGGATACTTATTCTTTTCGTCAGACGCAGACTGCCACAATTGCCAGGAATTTTTACAGGCACGGGATTAACCTGTGGAAAACAGAACTGGATATATTTGGACCAGGTGAGGAGAAATACTTTGTTCTGGAATTCCCCCTTTATCAGGCGACTGTTGCCATTATTTACAAGATTTTTGGTGTCAATCCTGCCTGGGGACGGATTGTTTCCATCTTTATGGGTTATTCAGGAGCCGTCTTTCTTTTTTTGTTGATGAGAATGTACACACGGGATTTAAGTCTCTCCTGTCTGACTATTTTTGTCTATCTCGGGATTCCCATCAATCTTCATTTTAATCGCACCTTCATTATGGACCCTATGGTGGTAACTTTGACCCTGGCCTTCCTTTATTTTTTCTCAGCAGCGGTTCTTACAAATAGTTTGCTGCTCTGGGTTATGGGGTTGATAACAGCCAGTCTCTCTTTTCTCCACAAAGGTATCTACGGTCCTTTCTTCTTATTACCCGTTGTCTATCTTTGTTTCTCAGAAAGACACAGATTAAAAAACTGGTGGCTGCTGATACTTTCCTTCTCTCTACCACTGGCATTGCTCTTTCTCTGGTATCTTCATGCTGCCGGCATCAATCTGGCTACGGGACATGGTGACCATACTCTTGGTGATCCAGCATATCGCATCTGGAACTTTGGACTCTGGAAAGACCGATTCTCCTGGCAGATGTGGCAGCCACGTCTTATTAATCTTTATCCAGAATTTCTTACTCCCGTAACAGTGATACCTTCAGCAGTTGGTTTATTCAGATTAACGGAACTTAAAAACAGGGAATTTTTTATTATGCTTCTCAGTTCTTCTCTCATTTATTTCGTGACCATTTTCCGTTTACAGGATTGTCACTACTACCAGCTACTTATCACCCCGATAGCAGCAGTGCTGTGTGCACACGGGTTAGTAACCCTGGGGTCTTTTTTCCCCAATAGAAAGCAGAGAAATTTTTTCCTGACTCTTTTCACTTTACTTTTCCTTGCCAGCAGCATACCTTTAGCTTATCGCTACAGATTTTTCCAGCCGGAAGTTCTGGAGGTGGCGGAATTTGTAAAGAGTCATACGCATCCAGAGGAGGCAGTTATTTATTGTCTTCCAGAATACGATTGGAATTCCCAGTATGTATATTATTCGGAACGAAAAGGTATTGTCCTGGAGAGCTGTGCATTGCAGGCAGCCAGAATTAATTCTCTTAAAAGGAAAGGATATGGTTTGATAGTTCTTCTGGACTGGCAGAAATATCTGGACCTGAACAAAAAGCACCGTTTTCTCCAGGGGTTGCCCCTGTTAAAGGAAACTTTCTTTTACCGCATATATTCATTGAGAAATGAGTGAACGATTTTCAGTCATTACGATTTCCTTCAACCATGGTCTGTTCATTGAGCGGACCATCAAAAGTGTACTGAGTCAGGAGGGAAATTTTTTTCTGGAATACCTGGTGATAGATGGCGGTTCTACTGATGGCAGTCTGGAAATAATTAAAAAGTACGATAGGCTTCTGAAAGAGGGTCAATGGTTAATAAAGTGTCTGGGTGTTGAATATTGCTGGTTTTCCGAACCTGATGAAGGACCAACCCATGCTCTTAACAAAGGGATGAAAATGGCTACCGGTGATTTCATAAGTTTTCTGAATTCTGATGATGTATACCCGGAAGGAACTCTACAGTCGGTGGTAGCCGCCTTCAGGGAGAAAAAGCAGGTTGATGTAATTTACGGGGACACAATTTTTATAGATGAGCAGGACAGCCCTATTGGTTTTAGAAAGGGTATTTCTTCTCTCCGCATAAACCACTTTCGTTGTGATAATGCTCTGGTGCAGCCAGAAGTTTTCCTGCGGGGCAGGGTAATAGAAAAAATGGGATTGTTTGACGAAAAACTGGGTTATTCCAATGATTATGAATACTGGGTAAGACTTCTTTCCCGGGGTGTTAAGTTTTCTTATTTGCCGAGAACCCTGGTTTATTTCCGGGTGAGAAATCAGGCGAGAAGTTCCGGTGTTCATCCAGGGCGATTTATTGATTCTTTGACCGTTCAGTACAGATACTTTGGACCGGGAAAATATCTGGCTAAAAATCTGGGAGAATATGCTGCAGAATTTTCAGAAAAGTCTGGTCTGTCACTCGGTGAATCTCTAAAGATAATTGCCAGTGGCTTCAGAGATTCACTTCCTGAAGAGAAAAGATTTCTGGTAAGTCTGTACGTCAGAAAAGGTGAGATTAATGCTTTTTTGAAAAAAGCTATTTATCTTTCTTTTAAGGACAGGAAAAAGGCGAAGGCTTATCTGAAACAGGTAACCTTAAAGGCTCCACTGGCTTTAATCAGTACTAAAGGAGCAAGTCTTCTTTTAAGGCTTTTACTGGGCAAAAGGCTTTACCGGATACTCAGGAGATTAGGTCGCAGATTCATCGGGGGCGGTGATGTGCTGTAAGAAAAAGACCATTTTTTTTCTCATTCGTGATATTTATGGTAAAGGAGGCACGGAAAAGTTTGCCAGAACACTCAGCCTGTGTCTGGCGCACGGTGGTTACAAAATAAAGGTGGTGACAGGTAAAAACTGTAAAGTTTCAGGCTTATATCCTCATTTCGCTAACAGGGTAGAAATAAAGTTAATTTCTGTCCTTAAATGCAGGGTTCTGGGCACATTCTGGTATCTTTTGATGTTAACAGTTTATCTCCTTCTGAGGAGAAAAGAATACCAGCTGGTACAGATTTTTTTCCTGAAGTATACTGCCGTGGTCGCTTCTGTGGTGGGAAAGGTTTTAAGGAAAAAAATAATTTGTCGTCTCTCCTGTGGTGGCAGGTTCAGTGATGTTTTAGCCTTGAGAAGAAAATTTGCTGGATCCTTTCTGGTCTGGATGGCAAAAAAGAAAATAGATGTTTTTGTAGTGATGAGCCATGCCATGGAGCAAGAGCTGGTGGAATATGGTTTTCCGGGAGAAAAGATAAGGCTTATACCCAATGGTGTAGATACAGATTTCTTCAAGCCAGCCGGGTTAAAAAAATCTTCACAGGACAAAAAAATTCTTTTTGTCGGCAGACTTACTGAACAGAAAGGGGTGGAGTATCTGCTTCAGGCTATCAGCAGCATCAGGTTTGACCGAATGCAACTGGTGATAGTTGGTGAAGGGGAAAGGCAGAGTTACCTGCAAAAACTTGCGGAACAACTGTCTGTGAAAGACAGAGTTATCTTTACCGGGTTCCAGAACCAGATACTGCCGTATTTGCAGGCGGCAGATTTGTTTGTCCTTCCTTCTTTAGCCGAAGGTTTATCTAATGCTCTTCTGGAAGCCATGGCTTGTGGCTTACCGGTAGTGGCTACCCGGGTAAGCGGAAATCAGGATGTCATTGAGGACGGTATCAACGGTTTTCTGGTGGAACCAAAAGATGTAAAAGGACTGGCTGAGGCAATAAAGAAAATTCTGGTTGATGAAAAGTTAGCTGAGAAAATGGGTCAGGCGAATCGGGAAAAGATAGTGGAAAAGTATTCCTTGCAGGTGACAGTTGATTGCTACCAGAACCTTTATGAGGAATTGCTCTCGCAGGAACGCTGATGAAGAAAGGAGACAGGGGAATCTGATGCCACTGTCAGTGAGAAAAATTTGTTACCTGATAGCCACGTTAGAGATAGGGGGAGCGGAGAAGCAACTTCTGAAACTCACCCGGGGATTAGATAGAACCAGATTTTTCCCTGTAGTGATAGTGTTAAGAAGTGGGGGAGCACTGAAAAAGGAGTTTGCAGAAAGCGGAATAAAAGTCAGGCAGGTGGGAAAGAAATTCAAGCTGGACATCACGTTTTTTCTCCGCTTAGTTAAATTTTTGAAAAAAGAGAAACCTGACATTGTCCATACGTTTATGTTCACTGCTAACACCTGGGGAAGACTGGCTGCTAAGGCTGCGGGGATAAGAATGATTTTTTCTTCAGAAAGATGCGTGGACCTCTGGAAACGCTGGTATCACAAGGTGATAGATAAAGTGTTGTTAAAATTTACCTGCTGCACCGTAGCCAACTCCTTTGCTGTCAGGGATTTCTACATTAAACTGGAGAATATACCACCGGAGAAGATAACCGTTATCCCCAACGGGATTGATGTCCAGGATTTTGACCGTTATGCTCTTTCTGGAGAAAAGAAGAAAGCACTTAATTTGGAAAACTGCTCCTTTTTGATAGGTGCTGGTGGTCGTTTTACCTCACAGAAAGGTTTTGTTTATCTTATCCAGGCTATGCCTGAGGTTTTAAAAGTTTTTCCGGAGGCAAAACTGATTATGGTTGGAGATGGACCTTTAAGAGTAAAACTGGAATTAAGAGCCAGGCAACTGGGCGTCAGGGAAAGCGTGATTTTTACTGGATACCGGAAGGATATCCACGAGATTTTAGCTGCCACCAGAATGGTAATAGTTCCTTCCCTTTTTGAGGGGATGCCCAATATTGTTCTGGAGGCAATGGCACTGAAGAAAGCTGTTGTGGGCAGCAATATTCCGGAAATTGCAGAACTGATTAAAGAAGGAATAACAGGTTTGCTTGTACCAGTGGCAGATTTCAGGGCTCTGGCAGAAAAAATTATTTTTCTGTTGGGAAATCCGGTTCTGTGCGAAAATATAGGAAAAAGGGGATACGAATTTGTAAAGGAGAATTTCTCGGTCGCAAAGATGGTCCAGAGATATCAGCAGCTGTACGAAAGTTTCTTAAAAGGGACGGATTAATTTATGTGCGCCATATGTGGAATAGTGAACAGAACAGGGGCTGTTAACCAGGAACTGGTTAAGAAAATGACTTGCAGTATGATTTACCGTGGTCCTGATGAAGAAGGTTTTTTCTTCAGTGAAACTGTGGGACTGGGACACAGGAGACTGAGTATTATTGATTTAGAGACTGGAAAACAACCTCTGGCCAGCGAGGACAACCAGATACATCTTATTTGTAATGGAGAAATATTTAATTTTCAGGAACTGAGAACTCAACTGGAAAAAAAAGGCCACAGGTTTCGTTCGCGTTCCGACAATGAAGTAATTCTTCACCTTTACGAAGAGAAAAGTTTTGACTGTGTATCTTTTCTGCGGGGGATGTTTGCTTTCGCTATCTGGGATGGAAGAAAAAAGATCCTTTTCCTTGCCAGGGATAGAATAGGGAAAAAACCTCTTGTCTACGCCCGAACAAACACCAGTTTTATTTTTGCTTCAGAGATTAAAGCCCTTTTACTTCATCCAGATATTTCCAGAGAAATAAATGCAGGTGCCATTGATCTTTTCCTTTCTTACCAGGCAGTACCATCTCCGCACTCCATTTTTCAGCAGATACACAAATTACCACCGGCGCATTGCCTGGTGTGGAAATCAGGAGAAGTCAGAACCTTCCGTTACTGGCAGATAGATTTTTCCAGAAAAATAATTTTGAAGAACGAAAAAGAATATGAGGAACTACTCTGGGAAAAACTGAAGGAGGCAGTAAACATCAGGCTGGTTGCTGATGTTCCCTTAGGGTGTTTTTTAAGCGGCGGAATAGATTCTTCCACAGTTACCGGATTGATGAGTTCTCTCTCCTGCCGGCCGGTTAAGACTTTTACGGTAGGATTTGAAGAGGCAGACTATAGCGAACTGGAGTATGCAGCACTGGTAGCTAAACACTTTGGGACTGAACACTACCAGTTTGTCGTGAAACCTGACATCATCCAGCTTTTGCCAAAACTAGTCTGGCATTACAACGAACCCTTTGGTGATTCCTCCATGGTGCCCACTTTTTATGTCGCCAGAGAGACCAGAAAGTATGTGAAGGTAGCCCTGAATGGCGATGGTGGTGATGAGAATTTAGCTGGTTATCCGAGGTACCAGCAAACAAAAATTCTGGAAATGCTTTTCGCTTTCTATTCTTCCCTTCCGAAAACCATGCGCAGCAGAATGGCAGATTTTTTCCTGAAAAAGTACCGGAGTTTTCCTGAGAGCACTTTTTTGAGGGCATGGAAATGGCTGGAAGAAACAGAACGCTATGGGTTTGATTATGCTTACTTAAGGAGACTTCTGGCTTTTTCTGAAGAACATAAACTAAAGTTATACTCTCCCTGGATGAGGGAGAAAATACTACCTGATGCAGCCAGAAGATTTTCCGCGGAAATCTGGAAAAAATCAGGGGAAATAGATTTGCTGGAGAAAATGATGTTTTCTGATTTTCACCTCTATCTACCGGAAGTACTCACCGTGAAGATGGACATTGCTACCATGGCTAATTCTCTGGAAGCCAGGAGCCCTTTTTTAGACCATAAGTTTGTGGAGACTGTGGCTGCTTTTCCCCGGCATCTGAAAATGAGAGGACTTGTCTCCAAGTACATCCTGAAAAAGAAGTTAAAAGAAATTCTTCCCGGACAGATACTGCAAAGAAAGAAAATGGGTTTTGGTTTACCTGTGGGCTACTGGTTTCAGCGAGAGTTAAAAGGTTATCTCTACGAGGTGCTTTTAAGTTCCCGGGCGTGTAAACGTCCATACTTTCAGCAGGATTATGTGCGGCAAATGATAGAGGAACATATTACAGGTAAGGCGGTGCATACCACGCGGCTCTGGTGTCTGCTCAATCTGGAACTCTGGCACCAGGTCTTTGTGGATAAGACACCGGTCATTACGTGAGGACAGGTTTAAATGAAACTTTCTGTCATTATCCCTGTTTATAATGAGCAGCAAACGATTGAAGAAATTCTGACAAGGGTACAGGCTGTTCCTCTGGAGAAAGAAATAATAGTGGTTGATGATGGCAGTACCGATGGCACCAGAGCCATTCTTAAAAAACTGGCCTGCAAGGATTCCTGCTGGACGAATCTTAAAATCCTGATACAGGAAGAAAATAAAGGTAAGGGCGCAGCCATCAGGTCGGGTCTGAAGGTGGCTACCGGTGAGGTGATTGCTATCCAGGATGCAGATCTGGAGTATAACCCGGAAGATTATCTCCGGTTGATTCAACCCATTGTCAGCGGAAAAGCCCGGGTTGTCTATGGGTCCAGATTTCTGACAAGAAATTACTTTCCACCACTCAACTGGCTGGCTAATAAGTTTTTGACCTTTTTGGTAAATGTGTTTTACGGAAGCCATCTTACTGATATGGAGACATGTTACAAAGTTTTCTGCCGGCAGATAATTAAGGATTTATACTTGAAAAGTAACCGTTTTGAAATAGAAGTGGAACTGACATGCAAATTTCTTCTGGCTGGTATCAGAATTTATGAAATACCGATTACTTACACCAGTAGAAGACCAGCTCATGGGAAGAAGATTGGCTGGACTGATGGACTGATGGCTCTCTGGTGTATTTTGAAATACAGGTTTTGCTCATGAAAACATTCAGGTTAGCGGGTGCAGTTGTTCTTGTTCTGGTTGCGGCTATCTATCATCTGCGGGGATGCAGCTGGGGTGTTCCGGACCGGGAAAGAATAGATTTAGTAGTTGGCAGCGAAAAGGCACTGGAGGAACTGATACCGGTACTGACCAATCTTCATCAGGAACTGGAGGAAATTATTCCTTACTACGGGCAAAGATATCCTGAGACGTATCAGGAAAAAGAAACGTTCAGTGTTAGAATCTCAGGCCGAAGTATGAAAATCAGGAAGGATTTTCTCAATGCTGTCCGGAGTTTTCTCTTACGTTCCTACGGCGCTGATGAACATCGGGCGTTGCTGGCTTTAAGCAGGATAAACCCGGCACAGTGGAATTTTGACCCCAGATTTTACGAGTACGGCGGTGTTTATCTTTATCCTCTGGCAGGCTTTCTGAAGTTATGTTCCCTGACAAATGTCATCCGGTTGAAATCACAGATGGAATTCTATCTTCGTCATCCTGAAGAGATGGGTCGCATCTTTGTTTTCTCCAGAATATTCGGGGCAACAGGTGCTGTGCTGGCAGCAGGTATTTTTTTCTTGCTGCTAACTGATCTTGCGGGAGCCGGAAAGGAGGCTTTTTTGCTGGCACTTCATTTTGCCTTGCTTCCCGTTTTTGTTCTCTGGTCTTTCCACCTGAAGCCTTTCTCCTTCGGTATGATATGGGTTGTTGCCACCTTATATCAAATCAGGCAATACCAGAAAAAACAGGAAACTATCTGGTTGTGGCTGGGCTCAATTTTTTCCGGACTGGCAGTGGGAACATTACTGTCTTATGGATATGTTTTCTGGGCAGTAGTTCTGGCAATTTTTATGTACCCAGAAGTAAGCTGCGGAAGATGGAAAGCTCTTTTTTCCTGCTTTGTTATTTTCCTCACTGTTTTTAGTTTATTTAATCCCTATGCTATCTGGCACTGGCAGCAGTTTATAGGAGAAATTTCGTTTCTGAAAAACTACTGGCATACAGGTTGCTGGAAAGAAAATTTTTGCTTTTTTTTCTGTCATACCTTGAACACTGGCATGGGAACAGTTTTATATGGAATTACTGGTTTTTCCCTTTTAGCAGGAATGTTTTACCGGCGGAGGAAAGAGGACTGGTTCTGGTTGCTTTATCTGCTTCCCGGATTGCTTTATTTTGCTTGCACCACAGGGAACTGGATGCATTACAGTTTTTTCCTTTACCCTGTTTTTTTGATTTTTTCCGGTCTTTTTGTCAGAAAAATCAAAACCCGGTTCTGGGTGAACCTGGTCCTTATCTTCAGTCTTGGCTGGACCTGGGTATACACCAGTGCCCTGGTTAATCTCTACCAGGGAGAAAACCTGCGTACTCTGGCTGGCAGGTGGATTAACCAGAATATTCCGGAGCATGCCAGTATCGGATTAACAGAGCTGCCTTCACCCTGGCGGACACCTCCTTTCCGTTTCTTGAACTATCATCTTGCTATCGCTGCGGATGAAGAAATCATTGCTGGTAAAATCAGACCGGAATGGTTTGTTAGTTGTCAGGAAACCTGGGGGCGTGGGGGGAGCTTTTCTCAATTGAGTCGCAATCTTGAAAGTTACAGGGTGGTAGCCACCTTTTGGAAACCTGCTAAGTTTTTGTGGTTTTCCTGGACCTTTCCTGAAAAAATCCCTTATGATTTATGTCACCCTAATCCTGTCATTCACATCTGGAGGAGAAAGGAATGATTCTGGCCTATCATCGCGTCAATCCCTGGTATCCGGATGACGCTTTGAGTGTTTCCCCGGAAAGATTCCGCCAGCAGATAGTTTTCCTGTTAGAAAAGGGATGGAAGGCTATCAGTCCCACCTACCTTTTGACAGAGATTTTGTTGCCGAAAGGGAAAAGAGAAAAAAAGTGGTTTTTGGTAACTTTTGATGATGGCTACGCTGATAACCTGTGGTATGCCTGGCCTGTATTAAACCAGCTGCACGTTCCAGTTTTAATTTTTCTCACAGCAGGCTACATTGGTACCCGGGAACTCATGCCTCGTTATAAAGACAGGGAGCGTGACCGTTTTCTCACCTGGCAGGAAGCACAGCTGTTAAGCCAGGAAGGTGCTTTCTTTGGTTCTCATTCTTTGAGCCATCGGAACCTGGTGGAGTTGTCCGTAAAGGAAGCAGAAAAGGAAATCTCTGCCTCCCATGTTCTTTTGCAGGAAAGATTGAAGAAAAAAATAGAATTTTTTTGTTATCCGTATGGTGCTTACAACCGCACGGTTATCTCCCTGGTGGAAAAAGCAGGTTTTCAGGCAGGGATGGTTACCGGTGGAAGTAAAATGTTTGTCTCTCCTTTTACTCTGCCGCGGGTAGGTATTTACAGTCACAACAGCGATTTTGTTTTCCGTATAAAAGTGAAGATGGGAACATGGAAAGAAAAAAGGTTTTTCTCCTTCTGGCAGTGAGTTTGTTGCTGCGGCTGGTATTTGTTCTGAGTCTGCCTGGTTCGTTAAAGTTTGACGATGAGTTTGAATACTGGCGGATGGTTGACAATTTCTTAAATGGCCGTGGTCTGGTTGTGAATGACAGCTGGAAAGCCTTCCGGCCACCTCTTTATCCACTTTTGCTTTCCGGTCTGGTAAAGCTGGGGGTTAATCTTGCAGGAATCAGAATATTTCAGGCTTTTATTTCCGCAATCACGGTTGTGGGGATATATTTTCTTGGTAAGGAAGTTTTTTCCAGAAAGGTTGGCTGGCTGGCCGGCATACTGGCCAGTGTTTACCCCTTTTTTATTTTCTACTCAGGATTTCTTCTCACAGAAACACTTTTCATTTTTCTGACAGTCTGGAGTCTCTGGCAGTTGGTAAGAATGGTGAATGACTTTAGCTGGTATACAGCAATGACAGCCGGTGTGGCTCTGGGGCTGGCAGGTTTATGCCGGCCAACAATGGAACTTTTTGTCCCTGTCGGATTGACACTGGTTTTATTAAGTGGACAGGTCTATCAAAAGCGCTGGAAACAGGTAAGCATAACAGCAGGCGTGTTCATTCTGGTGCTTTCTCCGTGGGTGGTACGTAACTATTTGCTCCTGGGAAAATTCGTTCCTGGAACAACAATGGGTGGCTGGGTTTTCTGGGAAGGGAATAATCCTCACTCGGAAGGAGGTCCCTGCCGGGTGTTCCCGGAGGAAATCAGCAAGATACCGGAAAGCCAGAGAGATACATTTCTTTACAGGCAAACATGGAAAGTAATTAAAGCCAATCCCCGCAGGTATGCCTGGTTACTCCAGAACAAGTTTAGACGTTTCTGGAATGTTGTACCCAATGCAGGTGAATTTACCCGTCCTTTCTACCGGGTGGTAAGTGTTTTAAGTTTCGGCATTCTTCTGCCATTTTTTTTACTTGGTTTTCTGAGAAGTTTCGTCAACGCAAAAGCAAGATTCATAAATATACTCATCATTTTCTTTACGCTTTTTCATATGGTTTATCTTGCTTCTATCCGTTACCGGGTAGCTATTGAACCTTTCGTTTTAATTCTGGCTGTTTATGGCTGGTTTTACCTTGTGAATAAATTCTCGCAACTTTTTCCGCAAGCAAAATTGAAGAAGGCTAAAGGCAAAACATGAAACTATCCATCATTGTCCCGGTTTATAATGAGAAGCACACCATTAAGGCAATTATAGAAAGGCTGGAAAAGCTGCCGGTGGAAAAAGAAATCATTGTAGTGGATGATGGCAGTACCGATGGGACCAGACAACTACTTGAAGGGCTGGAAAGAAATTTGTCTGCTGATGTTACTGTTATCTACCAGAAGGAAAATAGAGGCAAGGGAGCGGCTATCAGGAGTGGACTGGAAAAAGTGACCGGGGAAATTGTTGTTATTCAGGATGCAGATTTAGAATATGAACCGGCAGACATCTTAGAATTAATGAAACCTGTTGTTGCCGGTCAGTCCAGTGTTGTTTATGGTTCCAGGGTGCTGGGAAAAAATCCCAAATCTTCTTTATGCTTTTATCTTGGGGGACGGCTTCTTTCCTGGTTGACCAACCTGCTTTATGGTACCCGCATTACGGACGAGCCTACAGGCTACAAGCTGTTCCGGACAGAAGTTTTGCGTTCTCTTTCTCTGACATGTGAACGGTTTGAATTCTGTCCTGAAGTTACAGCCAAGGTAAGCCGTCGTGGATTTAAGATTGTGGAGCTACCGATAAAGTATCATCCGAGAAAGAGGAAAGAGGGGAAAAAGATTTCCTGGCGGGACGGGATTGTGGCTGTGATAACACTGTTTCGGTACTGGTTCTGGAGTTAAAAATGCAGAGACAAAAGCCTGAGATTTCGGTGGTGTTGCCTGCTTACAATGAGGAAGCAAATATCAGGGAGGCAGTAGAGAAGGCACTTGAGGTACTGAAAAATCTGTGCACGGGGTATGAGGTTGTGGTGGTGGACGATGGTAGTACTGACAGGACAGGGGAAATTTCTGAGGAGCTGAGCAACTTATACCCGGGTGTGGTTATCGTTTATCACCACGAGAGGAATCGTGGTTACGGAGCAGCATTAAGAACAGGCCTTTTTAATGCTTTAGGCCGGTTTGTCTTTTATACTGATGCTGATAATCAGTTTGATTTAAAGGAGCTGAAAACTTTTTTACAGTTAATAGAATCTTACGACATTGTGGTGGGTTACAGGAAAAAGCGCAGGGATTCTTTTCTCCGGAAATTTCTTTCTAAAGGATATAACTTTTTAATCCGCTGTCTTTTTGGTTTATCCTTACGGGATATAGACTGTTCTTTCAAGCTCTTTCGGCAGGATGTTCTGAGAAGAATGAAAATAGATAGTGATGACTTTTTCGTGGATACCGAGATGATGGTTCGTGCCAGACTTTCTCACTTTAAGATAGCGCAGCAACCTGTCACGCATCTACCAAGGAAGTTTGGTGCTTCTACTGTCCGTGCCATTCATATTCCCACAACCTTTGTAACTGTTCTGAAGATGTGGTGGAAAATTTTTGTTTCACCAGGGGCCGGGCAAAGGTCTCTGGTAACCGAGAGTGAAGACTTTCCAATCTCCTGCTGCGGGGAAAAAGATGAAAGGGAAAAATAAAAGATTTTTTTTCTTGATACTGCTGGGGTTATCCCTTTTGTTACGGATTTTATGGATTTTACAGCAGGATAACACCGTTAACATCTGGACAGACTGGTGGGATGAACTTGGCTGGAATGTGGCATCCGGGAAAGGATATGTAGTGGAAAATCCCTTTCTCTCCTCAGGTGTACCTTACTATTCCTGGAGGCCACCTCTTTTTCCGTTGTTTCTCGCCTTCATTTATCGTTTGTTTGGTCACAGTTATCTGGCAGCAAAAATTGGGTTAGCCGTGGTGGGTACATTAGCACTTTTTTATGTTTATGTGATCGCCAGAGAACTTTTTTCTGAGGAGGAAGGATGGTTTTCTTCTCTCCTGTGTGGTGTCTATCCTACCTTCATTTTCTTTACCGGCTACCTAACACCGGAGACACTGACTATGTTCTGTCTGCTGGCTTTTTGTGCCAGTTTGTTGATAGCGCAATCCAGGATAGACTGCTGGCACTGGGCACTGGCTGGATTCTGGCTGGGCGCCTGTATTCTGTGTCGGACGATTATGGTTTTGTTTTTTATTTTTGTTCTGGCGTGGATGTTTATCCTGCAGATAGAAAGAAAACGTCCGGGAATGTGTTTCTTCATTTTTTCTTTGAGTATGTGTTTAACTATTCTGCCCTGGGTCTGGAGGAACTGGCGTATGCATAAGGTTTTTCTGCTTCATTCTACGGATTCCGGGCAGGCACTCTACATTAATAACAATCCTTATTCTTTCACAGTAGAACCAAGTGGAACCGCTTTTGTTTATGACAGTGAAGAAGTCGGGCGCCTTTCAGAGCTGGACGCCACCAGGTTACTTTCTTCCCGGGCCATCAGTTTTATTAAGAATAATCCTGGTCTGTTTGCTTTATATGTTTCCCGCAGATTTCTCAATTTCTGGAGACCGTTGCCCTATACTGTTTCCGGTCCGGGGAAAGCCTATACCAGGAGGCACCAGATTTTCAGTCTGCTTTACACTGGTCCGGTTTTTGCTCTGGCTATTCTGGGAATTCTGATGGGTATTTCTAACTGGCGCAAGCTGTCCTTGCTTTACTTTTTAATCGGATATTACTCTGGAAGTTATATTCTGGTGCGAGCGATTATTCGCTACCGGATGCCTCTGGAACCATTCCTGATTATCCTTGCTGTTCACGGCTTTTTTTCCTTATGGCAGAAGAAAAGAAAACATGAAAAAATGTTCTTTTTGCCAGGGTAGAATGCGGCTGGTCTGGCAGGAAGGAAAATATACCGCCTACCGTTGCCTCACTTGCAGCTGCGTTTCTGTTCCAGCAGAGAGGCTTAACCCTGTGGCTATTTATGAGGAAAAATATTTCCGCCGCTGGTATCTTTCTTCTATACACAAACGTCGCAGGTATACCAGACGTCTTTTTTCTCTTGTGGGAAAATATGTTCCCCCGGGTGGCAGTCTTCTTGATGTCGGTTGTGGTGTGGGCATTTTTTTAGGTGTCGCGCAGAAGGCTGGATGGAAGGTAATGGGTATAGAAGTATCTAATTTTGCGACTAACTGGTGTAGAAAGCAGGGATTCACTGTTATCCAGAAATCGCTGACAGAAATGGAATCCTCAGAAACCTTTAATGTAATTACCTTCTGGGATGTGCTGGCTCACGTGCCGGAGGCAGCAGAGTATCTCAAGTGCTGTCATCATCTTCTTAATCCTGGTGGTTTTATTGTCATTAAAACACCGCTACACTCACCAGCACTCTTTTCTCTGGCAAGACTTTTTTCTTTCACCGGAAGAAGTAGAACGATTCTTCACATCCCTGCCCAGATTCATCATTTTGATAAGAAATCGTTACCACGGGTACTGCTTGCCTGCGGCTTTGAACCGGTAAAAATATTTCAGGTGAGAGAATACTATCAGCATGGAAAACCTGCTGGAATTTCTTTCCCTGTTTTTATGTTGTCTCAAATGAGAAATCTTATCTTGCTATGCGGGTTGTGCTGGTCGCTTGTGGTTATTGCGCGTCCTATGAAGGGAGAGGGTGAACAGTGGAGATAGCAGTGGTGCGCAGGAAGATATTAGCGACTGCTTTGATGGAGTTTGCCTGTTTCGGGTATGTAATCTTCCAGGTTTTCTTTGCTCTTTCCAGAAAGGGAGCAAAGGGAGTGGCAGGGCTCATCACAAAATATCTGCCGATGCTACCTGCGGAAAAATTTTCTTTTCTGACGTCTTTACCGGGCTGGCTTTTTTCTGGTTGGTGGGTTGGCAGTTTTTACGCAGCGGTCATTATTGTTTTTGTTGTTGGCTATCTGCTGGCGATTAGAGACGGAGAGAATTTTTCGGTGCGGTATATCCTGGGCAGTACTGCAATTTTTTGTTTTTCTCTTTTCTTTTTTCCTCCCGGCAAACACCATGATATATTCCTTTACATCTTCCAGGGCAGGATGGTAGCACATTATGGAGCAAATCCCTATCTTGTTCCGCCTTCAAGATTTGCGGCAGATAGCTTCTATCGTTATGTTGGGTGGAAGGATTTTACATCCGCCTATGGTCCACTCTGGCACTGGCTGGAGGCAGGATTGTTTTACCTGGGCGGTAAAAGTATCATCACTCAGATTGGTGTTTTCCGCATTTTCATTCTTGTCATGCATTTAGCAAATACCTGGTTGATATTTCGCATCTTAAAGCTGACACTGCCAGAAAAAGCTCGCAGGGGAATGCTTGTCTACGGATGGAATCCTCTTTTACTTATCTATTCTGTTCCTGGTTCTACCAATGATATGGCAATGATTTTCTTTCTTCTTCTTGGTCTCTGGTTTTTTCACAGAAAAAAATGTCTGGCCAGTAGTTTTTTCTTAGCATGCTCTGCACTGACAAAGATTTTTACTGTCTTATACTTTCCTTTCCATTTAAAGCTCATTGAAGAAAGGAGGGACAGGGTTGTTTCTCTTTTTCTTGCGGTACTGGTGGCAGTAATCATCTGGTTACCATTCTATGCTGGCTGGCAGACTTTTGCCAGGATGTTCTGGATAGGCGGTCATTTTCATCATTCCCTTCTTTTTGCCTGGCAGAAATTATCATCAGTTTTGTTTCCAGGTTTTTCCTGGTTTGCTACCCGTGCCGTCCAGGTTGTTTTTTCCCTTGGCTTTCTTGTTCTTGCCAGCCGGCTGTGGCAGCAGGCAAAAAACTGGCAAAACTCCATGGAGACTATCGCTTTCCTCCTGTTTCTTCTTCTGACAGTGGTACTGCCGGGAAAAACTACCTGGTATATCTCCTGGCTACTACCTTTTGCTGTTTTGTCCATGGAAGAAAGGATTCTGAAGGTAGCACTGATTTTTTCCTTAAGCGGGTTGTTAGCACAGACAATATATTATCTTTTTCACTCCTATGAAACGGTCTATCAAATAACTACTCTGATGGTAGAAATAACTCTTCCGCTTGTTTTAGCCATCAGGTGGAAAATCTGGAAAAGCGGAGAAAAAAGAGCATGTTGTTAAAAAAAAGATGGCAGGAGAATAGAGAAAACTGGTATGTAATTTTTGTTATTCTGGCTGGAACTGGTTTGCGGTTCTGGGGACTGGGAAGGCTTTCGTTCTGGTGCGATGAAGCCGAGGCTGTTTTTCTGGGCAGCCTTTCTGTGAAAGAGATGCTGGAGTTTATCATCAGGCAGGATGCCCATCCTCCGCTGTTTTATCTCCTTGTAAATGCCATGTTAAAGGCAGGTAATACAGATGTCTGGTTGAGGTTACTGCCGGCAGTAGCCGGGAGTCTGTGTCTTCCTGCTGTGTGGTTTTTCGCTCGTGAATGTGCCGGGAAGAAAGAAGCATTCTGGCTGACATTATTTGTTGCTTTCAGCCCGGTGCACATTCTCTGGTCCCAGGTGGTGAAGTCCTACACGTTATTTACACTTGTGGGAGTGGTGACTTCTTTAGCTTTTCTTTACTCTCTGAAAGAAAATAGCCGGCACTTTAAACTACCTCTGGGGGTGGGAGACATTCTTCTTGTTTATCTTCATAATTATGCTTTCCTGTTCCTTACAGGACAGTTTTTGACTCTTCTTTTCCTGAAAAAATTAGACAGAAAGTGGCTTGTTTTCTTTACTTTTATAGGGATTTTCTGGCTACCCTGGCTGGTTTTCCTTCCCAATCAGATTGCCTACACCTGGGGTATTGTGCGTCGTATTCCCCAGCTGTGGAGGTGGCCCTACTTTTTCTTCTACACCATTTTAGGAGAAACAACCAGTCCTTTTCAACTTAAGGTTGTAATACCAGCTGCTGTGGTTGTTACTGTGACCTGGGTTCTTGGTTTCTGGCGGATGAGGCTACTTCCCGACTACTTTAGGGTTTTCCTTTTGACATTTCTTTTTGTACCGCTGGCTGTCATTCCTTTTCGGTCTACAGTGCCCCAGAATCTTGTTCCTTTTACTATTTTCTGGTACCTGCTGCTGGCTATGGGTATCCAGATAGAAAAAATAAAAGTTCCTCTGGTTCTGGGCATTCTGGGCAGTATGCTTGTTTCCGTGTGTTTCTATTACCAGGGGGCAGTGGAGCAGTTTCATGATGTCAGTAGATTGGCGCCGTTTCGTAAAGTGGGAGAATTTCTTACAGAAAGAAGTGCTGTTGATGATATAATCATCACAAATGAAGAGAGAAAATGGGTGGGCAACAAACCTTTCTCCATTTTTGACCGTTATTATCAGGGCAAAGCAGTGGTTCTGGCTGTGAGGCCGGAAAATGCACCACTGGAAGGATTTAAAAAAGCCCTGAGTGGGTACAGACGGGTGTGGCTGCTGCAGATACATGCCGGTGAGGAGGAATGGAACAAAAGTCTGGTGGAATACCTAAAGCAGAATTTTGATTTGCAGGAAAAGTGGGAATACCTGAGAAACGAGAGATGGCTGGAAAGGATATTAACCGGTGAGAAAAAGTACTATTTCTACCTGACACTTTATTTTTTTACCAGGAGAGAAAAATGAAGAGAAAAATACTGGTGACTGGTGGAGCTGGTTTTATCGGGACAAACTTAGTGGCAGAACTTCTTGCAGATAGTGATAATTACGTTGTCGCCTATGATAACCTGTCCCGGTCCGGGGTAGAGAATAATCTTCAGTGGTTGAAATCTCTGAGGAAGAAAAATTTTGCCTTTATCCGTGGAGATTTGCGTGATTATAAAAAGCTGAAAGAGGTGGTAGCAGGATGTCAGCAGATTTATCATCTTGCGGCTCAAGTCGCCGTGACCAGCTCTGTCCTCGACCCGGTGGAAGACTTTATGGTGAATGCAGCCGGTACCTTATATCTTTTGGAAGCCTGCCGGAAAAAAAGTCCAGAGGCAGTTTTTATCTTTGCTTCCACTAACAAGGTTTACGGAGAACTTAAACATTTGAGGTTAAAAGAAGGTAAGAGCAGATATTTTTGCCTGGGAAACAAGGGTATATCAGAAAAGGAAAATCTTGATTTCCATTCTCCCTATGGTTGCTCTAAGGGTACAGCGGACCAGTATGTCCGGGACTATTACAGAATTTATGGAACAAAGACTGTGGTTTTCCGACAGTCCTGTATCTACGGACCTCACCAGTACGGGAATGAAGACCAGGGCTGGGTAGCGCACTTTGTTATCCGGGCTCTGCGCGGTGAAAAGATTGTCATCTATGGAAATGGGAAACAGGTACGGGACCTTCTGGAAGTCTCAGACCTCTTGAATGCTTACAGGTTAGCCGTGGATTACATCAGTAAATGTGCTGGCCAGATTTATAACATCGGTGGCGGGGTGGAGAATACTTTCTCGCTACTGGAACTGATATATTTTCTGGAGAAAGAATTGAAGAAAAAGTTGGACTATACTTTTTCAGACTGGAGACCGGGTGACCAGAAAATATATGTCAGTGACAATACCAGATTAAAAAAAGACCTTGGCTGGAAGGTAAGAATTAAACAGGAGGAAGGGATAAGAAAACTAATTCATTGGGTTAAAAATAATCCTGGTGTTAAATAATGAACACAGAAAAACTCTCCCCGGGGTTGCCTGCTAAACTACTAGATGCTGCTCGCCTGAAGTGAGAATGGAGGTTACTGGCACAAAGGTAGCAGAATCTTGTTCGCTTCTCAACCATATAAGATTGACCAGACGGAGCTTAAAAGTTAGAATATTTCTGCTGGTTCTGACAGCTCAAGGAGTGGAAAATGAGAAACATCGGGGTTATCGGAGCAGGACATGTGGGTCTGGTAACAGCTGCCTGTCTGGCAAAAATCGGGCATAGGGTTGTTTGTGCTGATAATGATGTGGAAAAGATTGAAAATTTGAAAAAGTTAATTATGCCCTTTTACGAACCGGGTCTGGAAGAAATTGTTAAGGAATGTTTCTCCGCAGGGTTTCTTTCTTTTACCAGCTCCATCCGGGAAGTAGCTGAGAAGGCAGAAGTAATTTTTATTGCTGTGGGTACCCCAGCCACACCAGAGGGTGGGGTGGACCTTTCCTATGTGGAACAGGTAACAGTGGAACTGGCTACGGCTTTATCTGAGATGCACAGGCAAAGAAACTCTGCTGAAGGAAGAGTATACCGGCTGATTGTGGAAAAAAGTACAGTACCGGTACTTACCGGAGAATGGGTTAAACGGACCCTGGAACTTCTGACAGCCACTGGAGTGGAATTTGATGTAGCTGCCAATCCTGAATTTTTGCGCGAAGGTAGTGCGGTCAAAGATTTTCTGGAGCCGGACAGGATTGTGGTTGGTGTAGAAAATGAGCGCTCCAGAAAATTATTTGAAGAAATATACGCGGGCATTAAAAGACCGTTACTTTTTACGGATATTAAAAGCGCAGAACTTATTAAACATGCTTCCAACTCTTTTCTGGCTTTAAAGATTTCTTACATAAATGCTATCGCTCAGATTTGTGAGCGGGTGGGAGCAGATGTGGACAAGGTAGCTGAAGGGATGGGGTATGATAAGAGAATTGGACAGGCTTTTTTGAAGGCAGGAGTGGGTTATGGAGGTTCGTGTTTTCCAAAAGACGTGGCAGCTTTTATGGCCCTGGCCGAGCAGGTGGGTTATTCTTTCGGGTTGCTGAAAGAAGTGCAGAGAATAAACCGGGAACAAAGATTGCTGGTATTGAAAAAAGCCCGGGAGCTACTCTGGAATCTTAAAGGCAAAGAAATAGGAATCTGGGGATTGTCTTTCAAGCCAGAAACTGACGATGTCCGGGAAAGTCCTGCCCTGGAGATTATCCAGCTTCTTAAAAAAGAATGTGCCATTATCCGCTGTCATGACCCCAGGGCTATGGAAAACGCAAAAAAAGTTCTCTCCGGGGTGGAATATTGTGAGGATCCATACCAGGTAGCAAAAGGAGCTCATCTGGTGATACTTCTGACAGAATGGGACCTGTACAGGAATTTGGATTTTGTGAGGATAAAGAAAGAGATGAAGACCCCGCGCGTTATTGACGGAAGAAATTTTCTGGAGGCAGAAAAGCTACACAGGTTAGGTTTTATTTATCGGGGTATCGGCAGAAGTTCTTTTTCTGTTTTAGTTTTCTCCGCTGGTAAGAACCAGGTAAGTGAGAATAAATGAAAATTCTGATTAGCGGAGGTGCAGGATTTATCGGGAGCCATCTGGTAGATTTTTACCTGAGGCAGGGTGAGGAAGTCTGGTGTGTGGATAATTTCTTAACCGGCAGGCGAGAAAGTATTGTCTCTCACTCTAAATTTAATTTGTTTCATTTCCTGGAAGAAGATATCTGTAAGTTGGATGTGGACAAACTCCCCGGTGATTTTAGCCTGGTGGTACATCTTGCCAGTCCGGCTTCCCCTCCGGATTATCTGCAATATCCTGTGGAAACAATGCGCACCAATTCCCTGGGAACAGAAAAGATGCTGGAACTGGCTGGTATCTGTAAGTGCCGGTTTCTTTTTGCTTCCACTTCTGAAGTCTATGGTGATCCGGAGATTCCGGTTCAGGATGAAACGTACTGGGGACATGTAAATCCTGTAGGTCCGCGAGCAGTCTACGACGAAGCCAAACGTTATGGGGAAGCTCTGGTAATGACCTATCACCGTTATTATGGAGTGAATACCTGTATTGCGAGGATTTTTAATACCTATGGTCCCGGGATGAGAATAAATGATGGCAGAGTTATACCGAACTTTATCCGGCAGGCTCTCACAGGACAGGTTCTGACTGTGTATGGAGATGGCAACCAGACCCGCAGTTTTTGTTATGTTGATGACCTCATTCGGGGTCTGGTAGCGCTGGTTGATTCTGAGGAACACTGTCCGGTAAATCTGGGTAACCCTGAAGAATTTAGCATTTTGCAGCTGGTAAAAGAGTTAGAAAGAATAATGGGTATGCGTTTGAAAATGGAGTTTAAGCCTTTACCCGAAGATGACCCGAAAAGAAGAAAGCCTGATATCTCCAGGGCAACAAGATTGCTGCACTGGAAGCCAGTAGTTTGTCTGGAAGAAGGTTTGAAAAAAACAGTGGATTATTTCAGGGACAAGCTAAACAAAAAAGGGGAAAGATGAGAAAAATTCTGGTTACCGGGGGAGCAGGATTTATTGGGAGTCACTTAGTGGATGAACTGGTAAAAAGAAGGTACCGGGTAACTGTTTTTGATAATCTTCAACCCCAGGTCCATCCTCATGGGTTACCGGACTATTTTAATTTGCAAAGCACATTTATCAGAGGAGATGTCAGGAATCGTAAAGCCTTCAAAGAGGTCGTCTGTCAGAGTGAAGCAGTAATCCATCTGGCAGCAGCTGTGGGTGTGGGGCAGTCCCAGTATAAGATTGCTCACTATGTGGAGAATAACATTCAGGGTACAGCCAATCTGTTAGATATTTTAGTGAATGAAAAGCACAGAGTAAAAAAATTTCTGGTGGCTTCCTCTATGAGCATCTATGGTGAGGGGTTATATGAATGTCCGGGCTGCGGTAAGGTAAAACCTCCTCTGCGGCAAAATCTGACCGGGGGAGAGAAAAATCAGGATTACTGGGAGCCAAAATGTCCGCACTGTCAGGGGAAAATTAAACCTGTACCCACTTCAGAAGAGACACCACTGCTTTCTAACTCTATTTATGCGGTGACCAAAAAAGAGCAGGAAGAGATGGCTCTTCTGATAGGACGAACCTATGGTTTACCAGTAGTAGCTCTGAGATTTTTCAATGTGTATGGGCCAAGACAGTCGCTTTCCAATCCTTATACAGGAGTAAGTGCCATTTTCCTGAGCCGGGTCAAAAACAATAATCCACCTGTGGTTTACGAAGATGGAAAACAAACGAGAGATTTCATCTGGGTCGGAGATGTGGTGAAGGCCTGTGTACTTTGCCTGGAGAAAGAAAAGGCTAATTACCAGGTTTTTAATGTAGGCACCGGCAAGCCAGTGGCTATTGTGGATATGGCTCAGATGATAATTCATCTGTTGAAGAAAAAGGTGAAACCTGAGGTTACCTATACTTTCCGTAAGGGAGATGTCAGACATTGCTATGCTGATATTACAAAAATCAAGAAACTTCTCGGTTTTCAACCACAGGTTTCACTCCAGACCGGGCTAAAGAAACTGGCTGGCTGGGCGAAAAGGACAAAGGCGATAGATAGATTTGAATTAGCGGCAAGGGAATTGAAAGAGAAGGGTTTGACCTGATGAAACCTTATCTCAGCCTGGTTATCCCTGCCAGGAATGAAGAAGAAAACATTGCGGAAACAATTCGCCAGTTTGTTCCCTATCTGGAGCAACTACCAGCAGAAATTATTGTGGTCAATGACCATTCCACTGATGCTACAGAAAAAGTAGTAAAAAAACTGATTCTAAAATTTCCCATGGTGCGACTGGTAACCAATGAGAAACAGCCTGGATTTGCTAATGCCTTAAAAGCAGGGTGGAGCAGGGCGCAGGGGGTTTATGTTCTTCCTGTGATGGCTGACGGTTGTGACCAGCCTCAGACGATAAGACTGATGCTGGAAAAGGCAGCAAAAGGATACGATTTAATCTGTGGCTGTCGTTACAGAAAAAAAGGCGCTCGTGTTGGTGGTCCGAAGGTTCAGGGGTTTTTTTCGTGGTGGGTGGGATGGAGCCTGCACTTTATTTGTAGGATTCCCACAGCAGATATTTCCAACGCTTACAAAATGTACCGAAGAGATATTCTTCTGAGTTTAAATCTCAGGGAAAAGGGTTTTGCCATTTCTATGGAGGCAGCCCTGCAGTTTATAACAGGTGGTTATAAAGTGGTGGATGTACCAACAGTCTGGTATGGTAGAAAGAAGGGGAAGTCAAAATTTCGCATTTCGCGGACCTGGCCCTATTTCAGGCTTTATCTTAAAGCACTACTCTGGGGAATCCGCCATTTATGCGGTTGTGAAAGATGGTATGAACCATAACCAGAAGCGTTTTTCTTTCGGACAGAACTGGCTTTCTTTTCTCAGATATGTTGATGAAGAAAGAATTCAGGCGGCAATAGAAAGTCTTCAGGACTATCTTGGTTTTTGTGATTTCAAAGGTAAAACCTTCCTGGACATTGGTTGCGGAAGTGGACTTTTCAGCCTGGCAGCCAGAAGGTTGGGGGCTAAAGTATACTCTTTTGATTATGATTTAGAAGCGGTGAAGTGTACGGAAATTTTAAAAAGTCGTTTCTACCCCGGGGATGAAAACTGGGTGGTAACCAAAGGTTCAGTTCTGGATAAAGAATTTCTGGAGAAGCTGGGAAAATTTGATATTGTCTACGCCTGGGGAGTATTACACCACACCGGTAACCTTACCAGAGCAATGGCTCTGACAGCAGAACTGGTAAAACCAGAAGGGGTAATCTACCTTGCTATCTACAACTATCAGCCTTACTGGAGTAGTTTTCATCGGCAGCTTAAAAGGCTCTATGTGCATTCACCAGGGGTGGGACGGTTCTTTCTTTTGAGTGGGTATATCTTTTTTCAGGTAACAAAGGGGCTGGTGAAGGATTTACTTCTTTTTCGCAATCCTTTTGACCGTTATAAGACTAAAAAAAGAATTCGGGGGATGTCAGTCTGGCACGACTGGGTGGACTGGGTGGGTGGATATCCATTTGAAACAGCAAAACCAGAGGATGTTTTTGATTTCTTCAGTCAGAGAAGGTTCATCCTGAAAAAACTGAAGACATGCGGAGGAGGTCACGGCTGCAACGAATTTGTTTTTCAACTTATCAAGGAGGAAAGTGGAAAAGGAAGAGAAGATTGATGTCTCTATTGTGATACCAGCCTACAATGAGGAAAGACGGTTAGGTCCGACGTTATTTGCCATCTGTGATTACTTCTTCAGTTTACAGAAAAGGTTTGAGATTATTGTCGTGGATGATGGCAGTACCGATGGCACACCAGAAGTGGTATCGCAGACGAGAAAGCGACTGGAGAGATACCAGAGCCTGAGCAGTATCAAACTTCTGGTTCATAACACCAACTACGGGAAAGGTGCAGCAGTGAGGACAGGTATGTTAGCAGCCAGAGGCAGTATACTTCTTTTTACTGATGCTGATTTGTCCACACCCATTACAGAATTTTATCGTCTGGAGAAAGCCCTGCAGGATGGTGCTGATGTCGTGATTGGTTCCAGAGCGCTACCTGATTCCAGGATAATAGTTCCCCAGCCATGGCTGCGGCGACAGATTGGCCGGCTTTTCCCTTTTCTTGTGCGCAAACTTGTTCTTCCTGATTTTAAGGATACCCAGTGCGGATTTAAAGCGTTTAAGAAAGAACCAGGCCAGAAACTTTTCCGCGCTTTAAAAACTACAGGTTTTGCCTTTGACGTGGAAATACTGCTTCTGGCTAAGAAGTATGCTCTGCGGATACAGGAGCTGCCCGTAACATGGTATAATAAAAGTGAAAGTAAAGTTGTTCTGTGGAAGTCACCCTGGTTGATGCTAAAGGAAATTCTTTCCATCAGGAGACAACGCTGATGAAGGTTCTTTTCACTTACTTCCCTCACTACAGACCGGATAAAGGGTATCTTCTTTTAAGTCAGAACCGTTTTACCAAATACCGGGGAGACCCTCAGCTTATCTATCCGCTTGTTCCT
Organism: uncultured bacterium; assembly: GCA_964645405.1. Classification (GTDB taxonomy): domain Bacteria; phylum Ratteibacteria; class UBA8468; order B48-G9; family DSTR01; genus JAMWDF01. The sequence goes on from CAZYCA010000016.1 coordinate 182,949, forward strand.
GCCTCCGCTTTAACTCTGTTAAAAATTGATGGGCATCAGGTTTTTTATCTTGATGGCATCCTGGAGAAAATGACGTTACCTGAGTATATAAGGAAGGTAAAAGAGATTGCACCGGAGATAATTTTTTTTGAGACTAAAACGCCCTGTGTACAGAATGATTGGCTGATTGCAGACCGGTTAAAGGAGGAAATACCAGGTTTGTTAGTTGGTTGCTGCGGGGACCATGTGAGTGTTCTCCCTGAGGAAACACTATCCCATTCCCGAATAGATTATATCATTGTGGGTGGTGACTACGACGAAGGAATCAGGTCCCTTTGTGCGGCATTGGAAAAAGGGAAAAAAGTTTCAGACGGTGTCGCCTATCGTCAAGCGGATGGAAGCGTGGTTTTACCGGAAAAACCTGTTTTCCTTGATGACCTGGATAAACTTCCTTTTATTGACCGGGAGATTATTCCCTGGTGGAAATATCATGAAGCCTGGAGGCTGTATGATGAGTTTGCCTATCTCTCTGGAAGCCGTGGTTGTCCCTATCGTTGTACCTTCTGCTCCTGGCCCCAGATGCTTTATCACGGTCGGGTGAGGTTTCGTACGCCAGAAAATATTGCCGCAGAAATCAAATTTCTGGTTCAGCGGTATGGAATAAAGGAATTCTTTTTTGATGATGACACCTTTACCTGCAACCGTCCCTGGGTAATGAATCTCTGTGAGCAGATTAAGAGTTTGAGGTTGCCAATTTTCTGGTCCTGTAATGGGCGGGTGGATAATGTTGATTCTGTCATGCTGGAGAAAATGAAAGCCAGCGGTTGCCGTTTGATAAAATATGGTGTGGAAAGCGTCCACCAGGTCACACTGGACAGAATAAAGAAAGGTTATACTGTAGAACAGGTGAGACAGGCTTTTTCACTTACGAAAAAGGCAGGAATCTTAATTCATGCTACAGCTATGATTGGTTTCCCCTGGGAGACCAGGGAACAGATGATGCAGACCATCAGATTTATTAAAGAGTTACAACCTGACACCTGCCAGTTTTCCATGCCTGTGGCCTACCCTGGTACAGAGTTGTTTGCGGAAGCAGAAAAAAAGGGCTGGTTATCTTTTGGTCGGAACTGGGAGTATTATGATATGCAGTTACCGACACTTAAACATCCGGAACTGAAACCAGAAGAAATAGTGGAACTTTGCCGGCAGGCCTGGGTGAAAGTGTACTTTTCACCCGATTTCATTTTAAGGAAGGTCGCCAGGGTCCGGCAGCCAGTTCATCTGAGGTGGTACTGGCGGGGTATGATTTCTTTAATCAGGGGTCATCTGTCTTAAAGGGAGAAACCGTGGAAAACAGATGGCCGGCTGTTTCCATTATTATTCCTACCCAAAGTTTTGATGCGCGCACAAAAGAATGTCTGGCTGGTTGTGAGCAGCTGGACTATCCTGATTATGAGATTATTATTATTCCTGATGAACTGAGCAGCGAAACCATTGATACAGGTAGGAGACGGTGGCTGGCAGCAGCGGTACTGCCCGGTGAAAAAAAGAACAGGGGTGTTTCCATAGCCAGGGGAGAAATTTGTGCCTTTATAGATTCAGATGCTTATCCGGCACCGGACTGGCTGAAAAATGGAGTCAGGTACCTTTTGTCTCCAGAAAATGGTGCTGTGGGAGGCCCTAATTTAACACCGCCGCATGATAATCTTAGCCAGAAACTCTGCGGGTTAATTCTTTCTTCGTTGTTGGCTCTGGGCAAGTTTTCCCTGAGGTATCGTAAAGCAAAGCTTTATTACCCCCTGGAGTTACCAAGCTGCAATCTGCTGGTAAAGAAAAAACTTTTTCAGGAACTGGAAGGTTTTAATACAAGACTGCTTACTGCTGAGGATGCCTCACTCTCATTTGAAATAACCAGGCAGGGATACAGATTGGTATATGCTCCGGATGTTGTAGTTTATCATCATCGCCGGCCAGTATTTAGAAAGTATTTCTGGCAAATTTTTTGTTATGGTAGAGATAAACGTGCGCTTCTTCAGTCTCTTCCCCTCAGGGAAATAACAGGCAGGCTATGCTACTACCTGTTACCAGTTGCCATCCCGGCTGGAGTGCTTTGTTTGCTGATGACGATTATTTCCCCGGTCTTAAGGCCTGTATTTGTGCCTGTTTTTTCTGTCTATTTTCTTTCCGTTTTGGCTGAATCCATATACCTGGGAAAACGCTGGTGGTTACTGGTCGGCTGGGGCATCATCGGTACCCATTTTTCTTACTCCTATGGTTTCTGGTCAGGTCATGAGCAAAAGCAAAACTGATTTCCTGAGCGTGACAGGATTGGTTGTGGTTGCTTTGCTTTGCTTTGGAGCAGGTCTTAAGTGGGGGCTACCTTCAAAGCAGAGAAATATGCTTTATTTCTCTGGTCCTGGAGAACTTTTAACACTCAGGCAGCAGCTGAGGAACTACCAGGTAGAACAGGCCTGGAAGGGGATGGGGTCTTACCTGGTTCTCCATCCTGAAGAGGCAGAAAGAAAACTTCCTCGCTCTCTTTACAATCCTATCAGAAGCTACCATCCTGATGAATACTTTGTGCTGAAAAGTTTAGCCACGATGAAACCTTCCAGATTTGATTTTCATCCGCACCAGTTCGGCGTTGGTGGGGTTTATCTTTATTCCGTTGGGGCAATAATTTTTCTTCTCTCCAGGGTTAATCTGGTGAGGGTCAGTCAGGACCTTGATTTTGCCTTTACCAATCCTGATGATTTTGCTAATCTTTATCTCTGTGGCAGGGGTCTGACTGTCTTTTACGCAGTGGCAACCATTTTGCTTTTTTATTTCCTGGCCAGGCGTCTGCTGAAAAATTCCGCGTCTGCTACAGTGGCAGGTTTGATGCTGACTTTTACTCCTTTAATGATTTTAAACACCCATTACATGTATGTTGATATCCCTGCTTTGTTCTGGGTGACAGCAACAATTTATTTTACCTTTTTGTTTCTGGAAACACGTTTGCTGAGATGGTTAGTTCTTGCAGGAGTAAGCGCCGGGTTATCCTCTGGCTGCAAGTTTTCTCTGCTGGTAACGCTTGTTATTCCCCTGGCAGGAGTTTTTTGTTCCCGCTTTCCTTTAAGGAAGATTTTGCCCAATTTGCTGCTGGTTCTGGGAGCCTTTACTGCCAGTTTTATCCTCACTAATCCTTACTTTATTTTAACCTTTCCCGAGCCGCTGATTGATTTAGGACAGCATACAGGCCGCTCTTTTGAAGGAAGGTTTTATCTTCAGGCTCTGGTTGCCGGTCTGGGCTGGCCACTCTGTGCTTTTTTGACGATAGGTTTTTCCGGAAGTTTTCTTATTCTGCTTTCTAAGGGAACAAAAGAAAGAAAATATCTAACTTTATTGTTTTTCTGGACTGTTTTCTTCTTCCTGTTTCTTTCCTGCTTTTCCAAAAACTTCGCCCGGTACCTGCTTCCGCTGGTCCCTTCTCTGGTTTTGATTGGTATCCGGGGCTGGGAAATGCTTTTACTCAATAGAAAAGGTATTCCGGGGAAAAAGATTTTTTCGGCCATTTTATCTCTGGTGGCAGCAAGCACAATTTTTTTTGGTCTCGCCTATCTTTCTCTTTTTCTTAAAGAAAATGTTCGTTTCAGGGCAGGCGTCTGGATGAAGCAAAACCTTCCGTCGGGATGTGAGTTAGGCGTAACAGAAGTTCCCTGGCAGTTCCAGATGCCAGATTTCAATCCGCAGCACTTTCATTTAATACTCTGTGGCTATGACAGCAAAAAGTTGCAGAGATTAAAACCGGAATACTTTATTCTTTCCTCTTTTCAGGCACCTGTAGCACCTTTTCCACTGAAGCTAAATAAAGAAAAAGTTATTTTCTGGGAAGAATTCAACGCTTCAGGCTGGTACCAACCTCTAAAGGTATTCCAGGTAAAGGCTTCCTTTCTTGGTTTAGACTTCCAACCAGAAAAGTTGCCTGAAGATTTGATTTATCTTAACCCCACCATTGTTATTTTCCAGAGAGTGCGACCATGAAAGGTGTTTTTTCTTACACTTTACCAGAAGGGTTGATTGCTCAATATCCACTTCCTGAACGGGATAAAGCCAGGCTGATGGTTGTTGACAGGAAGAAAGGGTCTATAGAACATGCTATTTTTTGCCAGCTTTCTGACTATCTGCAGAAAGGAGACCTGCTGGTGCTGAATGATGCCAGGGTCATTCCAGCAAGATTACGTGCCCGGAAAACAACAGGAGGAAAACTGGAAGTCTTTCTTTTGAAAAAAAGAGAACCGAAAATCTGGGAAGTGCTTTTACGGGGACGGGCCCGGGAAGGACAGGAATTTTCCATTGGCAAGCTTAAAGGGAGGGTTATTCAGAAAACAGACTGCGGTTTCTGGCTGGTAGAATTGGAGGTTGATAAAGAATCCAGTCTTTACCAGCTGGGCGAGATACCTTTGCCACCTTATATCAAAAGGCCAGCAGAAGAGAAAGACAGGTATGACTATCAGACTGTTTACGCCAGTAAAAACGGCGCTGTGGCGGCGCCAACAGCTGGATTGCATTTTACCGGAGAACTCCTGGTTCATCTTCAGAAACAGGGAATAGGCATTTGTTTTTTAACCTTGTATATAGGCTGGGCTTCTTTTCGTCTGTTGAAGAAAGAGGAAAAGAATGAAGTACCAGGAGAAACATTTCACATTCCTGAGGAAACAGCTGCCACTATTAACCTGGTGAGAAAAAAAGGCGGAAGGATTATAGCGGTTGGTACCAGTACTGTCAGGGCGCTGGAAAGTTCAGTGGTTTCAGGTGAGATTGTTGCCGGGCAGAAGGAAACTTTTCTTTTTATTCAACCCGGCTTTAACTTTTCCGTAGTGAATGGACTGATTACAAATTTTCATCTGCCCGGATCCACTCACCTGACTTTAGTTTGTGCGTTTGGGGGAAGCAATTTACTGGAAAAGGCATACCAGGAAGCGGTAGAAAACAGATACCGGTTTTATTCCTATGGCGATGCGATGCTGATTTTGTAAGGGGAACTACCCGGGAGAAGATAATGAATTTTCAATTGCTGGTTAGAGATAGTAAAACGCAGGCCAGAACAGGGCTTTTGACTACAGTCCATGGTGTGGTGGGAACTCCGGCATTCATGCCGGTAGCAACCAATGCTACGGTGAAAACCCTTTCCTGGGAGGAACTGGAAGAGATGGGAGTGCAGATTGTCATTGCCAACACCTACCATCTCTGTCAGCGTCCAGGAGTAGAAGTTGTGGAAAAAGCCGGTGGTCTGCATCAGTTTACAGGCTGGCAGAGGGTTCTGGCTACAGATAGTGGCGGTTTCCAGATTTTCAGTCTGGAAAATGTGAAAATTTCTGAAAACGAGGTTGTTTTCCAGAGTCAGGAAGACGGAAGCAGGCAAATTTTTACTCCTGAAAAGGTGATGGAAGTTCAAAGGCGTCTGGGGGCTGACCTGGTAATGGCTTTTGACTACTGTCCCAGAAGCTGGGATGACCCCCGGGAAATATCCCTGAGTACAGAAGTTACTATTCGCTGGGCCAGGCAATGTCGGCAGGCGAGGTTAAATCCAGAGCAGTGGCTTTTTGGGATTGTCCAGGGAGGCACAGATTCTAATTTGCGGTCAAGCTGTACCGAAGCATTGAAGGCAATGGATTTTGATGGTTACGCCATCGGAGGATTGTCTCTGGGGGAGCCTTTTGAGAAAACAAGAGAAATAGTTTCTCTGGTAGCCGGATTGTTGCCATATGAGAAAATGCGTTATTTTATGGGTTTAGGCTATCCCTGGCAGATTGTGGAGATGGTGGCTTTAGGGATAGATTTATTTGACTGTGCCCTGCCCACGCATATTGCACGCAATGGTTCTGCTCTTACCAGCAAGGGAAAAATTAATATAAAGGCGGGAAGGTATCAAAGGAATTTTCAACCCCTGGATAGCAGCTGTAACTGTTTTGTCTGCCGCAGGTATTCCAGGGCTTATCTGCGCCACCTTTTTAACAGAAAGGAGATTTTAGGTCTGCGCTTAACCTCCTATCATAACCTTTATTTTATGAACAAGTTTATGCAGCAGGTTCGGCAGGCAATAGCAGAGGGAAAGTTTGCTCAGTTGAGAGAAACGATAAGAAAGGAGTATAATAATGCCAGCTGATAGTATTCTTTTTTTCTTTTTGAGGTCAAAAATAGAAGGATAGCTCGTTAACCTGAAGGAGGCTATATGGAAGGTTTAATCTGGGCGCAGGGTGTTACCGGCAGCACACCAGTACCAGCACCATCACCTTTTGGTATGCTTTTACCGTTTATACTAATTCTCTTTGTTTTCTACTTTCTTGTTCTTCTGCCACAGCAGAAAAAGCAGAAAGAGCATAAGAAGATGCTGGATGAACTCAAGGTGGGAGATAAAGTTGTCACTGTAGGCGGCATTGTAGGCGAGGTGGAAAAATTGAAAGAAAATGTAGTTACTGTCAAAGTGAGAGAGGGAATAAGTATAGATTTTCTGAGGAATGCTATTTCTCAGGTAGTCAGGCAGGAAACAGCCAGCAAGGAAAAATGAGGAGTTTATATTTTCAAGTTCAGAATGGATGCGCCGGGGATATGCTGGTGGCTTCCTTGCTGGACGTCGGTTTATCGCTTGCGGAGCTGAAAAGGGAACTGGAAAGAATTCCACTTAGCGGTTATCATCTTAAGGTTTCCCGGGTGAAAAGACCGACTGATTTCGGTCATCACATTGAAGCTACGGTTTTCCGGGTAGTCCCGAAGAGTTCCTGGAAGGATAAAACTTCTTACCGGGAGATTGTGCAGACCATAGAGAAAAGTAGTTTGCTTCAGAGCCAGAAGGACCGACTGAAAAAAATTCTGGGGATTTTAGCCCGCGCAGAAGCAGATATCCACGGAGAAAAAGTATCTGAATTACACTTTCATCAGATTGGACAGGTAGATGCTTTAGTGGAAATGTCCGCTGTGGTAATCGGGATAGACTTGCTTCAGGTGGAAGAAGTCAGCTGTAGTAGTATAGGAGTTGCCGAGCCATCCCCGGCGACAGCAGAGGTATTGAAAGGGATGCCTACGGTTGTTCACGGTGTTCCTTATGAAATAACTACTCCGACAGGGGCGGCTATCTTACGCGGGCTATGTCCGCTGGCTGGAAAACCGGTGACTATGAATCTGGAGGCTACCGGGTATGGAGCAGGTCAGAGAGCAGAACCCGCCCCTAATGTGGTCCAGGTTTTATTGGGTGGCAGGGTTGCGGAATCACCGGTGGCAGTATTAGAGACAAACATTGATGATATGAATCCGGTGTTTTTTGAAGTATTGATGGAGAGGCTTTTTAAGGCTGGAGCACTGGATGTTTCACTTTTCCCCGGTCAGGGAAAAAAAAGCAGGCCAGTTTTTCAGCTACAGGTAATCAGTCGTCCGCAGCATCTGGAGAGAATCTGTGAGATTATTTTTGCTGAAAGTACAACGCTGGGGGTGAGATTCCGTCTGGAAAACCGGCTTGTGCTGGAACGAAGGATGGAAAAAATCAGTACTGCCTGGGGAGAAATTCCGGTGAAGTTTAGTTTCTGGAGAGGTCAGGTGGTGAACTTTGCCCCAGAGTATGAAGCCTGTAAGAAGGTAGCAGGAGAGTTTGGCTTGCCTTTGAAAGAAGTTTATACCGAGGTCATTGCTTGGTGTAAGCAGGATTTGAAGAAGAAGAAATTTATTCTACCATGATTGTCGGCGCGCTGGAACTGGAAATTTTTATACCGGGTAGTGGTTCTTTGAAGGATAAGAGAAAAGTTGTTAAGTCCCTGTGTGATAGAATTCGCTCCAGATTCAATGTTTCGGTGGCAGAGATTGATTTTCAGGACAAATGGCAGCGGGCTGTTCTGGGGGTATCGGCAACGAACAGTATGATGAGTGAAATTGAAGACATATTTTACAGAATCAGGGATATTTTTGAAGAACAGGCTGACTGCCTGGTTACTTCTGAGAAAAAACATTTCTTTAAAACAGAGACTGAATTGACATGAATATTTTTCCCTCGCAGTATTCCCCTGGTGAGATAGAACAGGAGATTTACCATCTCTGGGAAAGTAGTGGATGTTTTACGCCCAAGGAAGATGGAACGAGCCGTCCTTATGTGATTGTTATTCCGCCACCAAATATCACCGGCTTTCTGCATATGGGACACGCTTTGAACAATACTATTCAGGATATTCTTATCAGATGGCGGCGTATGCAGGGTTATGATGCTTTGTGGGTTCCAGGTACTGACCATGCTGGTATTGCCACGCAGAATGTGGTGGAAAAGGAATTAGCCAGAAAGGGCCTGAGCAGGAAAGCTCTCGGCAGGGAAGCTTTTATTGCCGAAGTCTGGCGGTGGCGGGAAACTTACGGTTTGCGGATAATTTCGCAGTTGAAAAGATTAGGTGCTTCCTGTGACTGGAGCCGCTTACGATTTACAATGGACCCGATGCTTTCCCGGGCAGTCCTGGAAGCCTTTGTGCATCTTTATAGAAAGGATTTAATTTATCGCGGTCGAAGAATTATCCACTGGTGTCCGAGATGTACCACTGCTTTAGCTGATGAAGAAGTAGAATACAGAGAAGAAAATGGATTTCTTTACACTATCAGTTATCCTGTAGTTGGTGGTGGTTTTATCCAGGTTGCTACCACCAGGCCAGAGACAATGTTAGGGGATACAGCAGTAGCTGTCCATCCCCAGGACCCCCGTTACAGAAAACTTATCGGTCAGAAGGTCCAGTTACCATTTGTCCAGCGCATTATCCCGATTATCGCTGATGATTCTGTAGACATGGATTTTGGAACAGGGGCTGTTAAGGTTACACCCAGCCATGATGCTAACGATTTTATCCTGGGAGAAAAGCACGGTTTAGGTTTTGTGACTGTGATGACGCCGGAAGGAAAGATGAATCACCATGCCGGTCCCTGGGCAGGCAAGGACCGTTTTGTATGCCGGCAGGAACTGTTGGAAGCTCTCAAGGAGAAAAACCTTCTGGTAAAGGGGGAACCATACCTGCACCGGATTGGGCACTGCTACCGTTGTGATACTGTGGTAGAACCATATCTTTCAGAGCAGTGGTTTGTGAGGATGGGCCCTCTGGCTAAGCCAGCCATAGAAGCAGCAGAACAGGGCAGACTGAAATTCTATCCGGAAAGATGGAAAAAGGTCTATTTGAACTGGCTGTACAACATTAAAGACTGGTGTATCAGCAGGCAAATCTGGTGGGGACATAGAATTCCGGTCTGGTACTGTGAGAACAAAGATTGTCCTCCTATTGTTCAGCAGCAGCTGGTAGAACGTTGTGAAAACTGCGGCAGCTTGAATCTCCGGCAGGATGAGGATGTGCTGGATACCTGGTTTTCTTCCTGGTTGTGGCCTTTTTCCGTTTTCGGCTGGCCGGAGAAAACAAGAGACCTGACTATTTTTTATCCTACTGATACCCTGGTGACTGCCCAGGAGATACTCTTCTTCTGGGTGGCGCGGATGGTAATGGCTGGACTGGAGTTCACAGGAAAAATTCCCTTTGAAAATATTTATATCCATGGTACTGTCAGGGACAAAACCGGTCGTAAGATGAGCAAGTCTCTTGGGAATGCCATTGACCCGGTGGAAATCATTGAAGTCTACGGAGCAGATAGTCTGCGCTTCAGCCTTATTTCCATGGCTTCTGCCGGTCAGGATGTTTTTCTCTCTCCTTCTTTTTATCTGAAGGGACGCAACTTCAATAACAAACTGTGGAATGCAGCGCGATTTATTCTTCTGCAGGCCAGGCAGCACAACCTAGGAAAGGTAGTCTGCCAGGATGACAGGAAAAACTGGCAGTTAACTGACCGCTGGATTTTTTCCCTTCTGAACAAAACAGTTGCCCAGGTGGAGACAAACCTGGAGGAGTTCCGATTAAATGAGGCACTGAACAGGCTTTATGACTTCTTCTGGCACACTTTCTGTGACTGGTACATAGAGATTGCTAAACTGAGCCAGACTGAAGAAGTTCTTGTTTCTGTAAAACTACCGGTGCTGCTGCAGGTTCTAAAAGTTTGTTTACAGTGTCTTCACCCTTTCATTCCTTTCGTTACCGAGAGAATCTGGCAGCTATTAGGTGAGTATCTAAAGCTGGACAGTTCCATACTGGCAGTAAGTCGCTGGCCGGGGAAAGAAGAATTTTCTGACCCGGAGGCAGAAAAGATAATGGAAGGAGTGAGGGAAGCAGTGACCATGATAAGGGATTTAAAGACCAGATTCCATCTGCCTTTAAAAAAGAAGCTGGACTGCTTTTATTCTGGTCCGGCTCTTTCCGGAGAAGTCAGGATGATAATTATTGCCCTCGGTGGGCTAACGGACCTTTTCCCCTGGCAGGATTCCAGGGTGGAGCAAGAAAATCTTTTTGTCAGAAATCTTTCCCTGGGCAAATTTGGTATTTCTCTTAAAGGGACGATGGATTTTCTGGTGGAAAAAAAGAGGCTTTCTGAAGAAAAAGAAGAGTTAAGAGAATATCTGGAAAAAGTTGGGAGAAAGCTGAAAGACGAAGATTTTCTCTCCCGGGCGCCAGCAGATGTTGTGGAAGCAGAAAAAGAAAAGGAAAGGGAGTTACGGATTAAGATAGAGAAGATAGAAGAAGATATTGCCTTTCTGGAAAAAGCTCTAAGACAGGAAACAAAGTGAAAACTGTAACCAGGAGGAAAGATGATAGTTTTCGTTCGTTGCGGTAATACCCAGTTAAAAGTACAGGAAGGAGATACAGTCTCGGTTTTCCCCTTGAAGGGAGTAGAGGGAAACCAGGTAACGTTGCCGGTGGTAGCAGTTCTGGATGGGGAAAATCTGGTAGTGGAGGAGAAGAAATTGGCTTCCTACAGAGTGAGATGCGAGGTTTTAGAAATTACAAAAGGGGAAAAAATTTATTCTTTTCGGAAGAAACCGAAAACCGGTTATAAAAGGGGGGTTGGCCATAGAGACAGGCTGATGAAACTGAAAGTAATCAGGATAGAAAGAAGTGAAACAGATTCATGAGATTTTAGGTGGTGGTCTGGCTGGGAGAAGTGCGGTATTGGTAGTACCGGTAGACCGGAAGGATGAGCAGGCCGCTTACTCCGCAGAGGAAATGGTAAGACTCTCGCACACTGCGGGAATAAGAGTCCGAGAAACTTTTTCTTTCCGTCTTCATCACATTCATCCGGCTACCTATATTGGCGAAGGGAAGGTTACAGAATTGAGAAACCTGTCCGGGAAAGAGAATATTTCTCTCTTTCTCTTTGATACAGATCTTTCACCTGTCCAGCAGAGAAATCTTGAGCAGCAACTGGGCTGTCCGGTGGTGGATAGAACAGGACTGATTCTGGAGATTTTCGCTCAACATGCCAGAAGCAGTGAAGGAAAAATTCAGGTGGAGCTGGCTCAGTTGACTTATGCTCTGCCAAGATTAACTGGTCAGGGACTGGCTCTCTCCAGGATTGGCGGCAGATTGGCTGTCAGGGGTCCTGGAGAAATGAAATTAGAGGTTCAGAGGAGGCATATAACCCAGAGAATACACAGGTTAAACGAAAAAATTAAGGAAATTGAAAAACACCGGCAGCTTCTCAGACAGGCAAGGAAGCGTAAAGAGTATCCGGTTGTTGCGCTTTTAGGCTATACCAATGTTGGTAAAAGCACCTTATTAAATAGACTGAGTAAAAGCCAGCTTCTGGTGGCGGACAAGCTTTTTTCCACACTGGACCCGGCTACCAGACTGGTTCATCTCGGGCAGGGAAGCTTCTGTCTGGTGACTGATACTGTGGGGCTGCTGAATCGCTTACCGCACCATTTGATAGCAGCGTTCAGAGCAACTCTGGAAGAGGTTGCCTTTGCCGACCTTCTCCTCTGTCTTTACGATGTTTCCAGTCTGGATATCGAGAGGCAGAGAAAAACAACCTTTGAGGTGATCTCCTTGCTTAATCTTAAGACAAAACCCTACCTGGAAGTTTTCAATAAGATTGACGCCGTCAAACCTGAGGAAAGGGATGCGCTTGCTTCCAGTTATCCCTCCGGTCTTTTCCTCTCGGCGAAAACAGGCGAAGGAATAGAAATTCTTCGCCAGATGCTCAGGGAGAACTTGGCCAGTATCCAGGAGTCTGTTACTTCCGAGACAAATTTCACTTACTCCGGCAAACAGGAAAAAGTATGAGGAACTATTTTACCGCAGGGGAAAGAGGTATTCTGGAGCAAATTTTCAGAAACATTAACGAGAGCAGGGTTTTTCTCCTCAGCACCCATACGACACCGGACGGAGACAGTTTAGCCTGTGAACTGGCTCTTTCCTTTTTGCTGGAGAAGCTGGGGAAAAGTTTTACCATTGTTAATGCTGACCCGGTACCTGAGATTTACCGCTTTCTGCCCCAGGTGCAGCGCATCAAAGTATGGAGTTCTGAAGTTCATTATACCGGGGCAGAAGTGTTTTTTGTTCTTGATTGTGGGAATCTGCAGCGATTGGGACCGGTAGCCAGCATGGTAAAAAAAAGTGCTGTAGTGATAAATATTGACCATCATCTTCATAACAGCAACTTTGGTACTATCAACTGGGTGAATAGTACCTATGCTGCCTGCGCAGAAATGCTTTTCCCGATTCTGAAGAATTTTGGTCCCCTGGGGAAAGAGGAAGCAACCTGTCTTTACACCGGACTGATGACAGATACTGGTTCTTTCCTTTATCATCTGGGTCCCTGGAGTTTTTCCATTGCAGAACAACTGGTGGCTTATGGAGCCTGTCCGGAAGAGATAGGCCAGAAGGTATATTTTGACAGGTCTCTGGGTTCACTTTTGCTTCTGGGGCAAACTCTGCTGAGTATCAAGTTTGACCCGGGTAGCGGTGCTGCCTGGGCTGTTGTCACCAGGAAAATGTATGAGAATACGGGGACAAAAGAAGAAGATACCGAGAAGTTTGTGGACTATCTCAGAGTGATAAGAGAAGCCAGAATGGTCTTTCTTCTGAAGGAAAGAGATGATGGTGTCAAGGTGAGTCTGCGCAGCCGCGGTAATTTTGATGTGGAGGAGATTGCCAGGCGGTTTGGCGGTGGGGGGCATCGGGCAGCAGCCGGATGTTTCCTCCAGGGCGCAAATATCAACCAGGCAGAGAAAAAAGTACTGACGGTTATCAACCGGCTGCAGAAAAATAGAGAAAAATGAAATAGTTCATATGGATGGAGTTATAAATGTTCATAAACCGGCCGGGCTGACCTCTTATGATGTGGTCCGTTTTCTCAAACGTGCTTTTCGGCCACAGGTTAAGATTGGTCACGCAGGAACACTGGACCCCTTAGCGGAAGGAGTCTTACTGGTGTGTCTGGGCCAGGCTACCAGATTAACCCAGTCTCTTATGCTTCTGGAAAAGGAGTATGTTGCCTGTCTCCTTCTTGGTGTAGAGACAGATACCCTGGATAGAGAGGGCAAAATTTTAGCGCAACGACCGGTGACAGTTTCCCCGGAGAAACTGAAAGAAATTATCTTAAGTTTTCAGGGAGAAATCAAACAGGTACCGCCCTCTGTTTCCGCGCTGAAATATCAAGGGTTACCACTGTATAAACATCACCGGCAGGGTAGGGTAATTGTCCCTCCGGCGAGAACTGTTTTTATCAGAGAGATAGAGATTTTAAGAATTGATTTGCCCGAGGTAGAGTTTCGGGTTCTTTGCTCCAGAGGAACCTATATTCGTTCTTTATGTCGGGATATAGGAGAAGCTGCTGGTTGTGGTGGTATCCAGATTTCTCTCCTGCGCAGGAGAATTGGCCCTTTCAGGATAGAAGAAAGTTGCTCACTCCCTGAGATAGAGAAAAAAGGAATTGATTCTGTCTTGATGGGGCTGCCAGAAGTTATTGCCCGTCTGAAAAGTGCGTGAGTGCTGCTTCATCTTTTTGCTTTAGAATAGTAGTTGCAGAGCGCCCTGACTGCCTGCTGGCCGGTAGAAACAATCCGGAAAAAGGAAAGGTCTTCCCGGGAAACATAGCCACGCCTGACGACTACATGCTGCAACCAGGATACCAACCCCTTCCAGTAAGTTCCATCAACCAGGATGACAGGAAACCGGTCTACCCTCCGGGTCTGGATTAAAGTGATGGCTTCGGTAAATTCATCCAGGGTTCCAAAACCTCCGGGGAAGACAATAAATCCCTTAGTATACTTAACAAACATGACCTTACGGGTAAAAAAGTAGCGGCAGGAAATGGGCGTATTGACGTATGGATTAAGAAGCTGTTCTGTGGGAAGCTCAATGTTAACACCGATTGATATCCCACCTTCTTCTACAGCGCCACGGTTGGCTGCTTCCATGATGCCAGGTCCTCCGCCGGTGATGACGGCGTAGCCTTTCCGGGCAAGGAGCCGACCGACAACCACGGCTTCCCGGTACCAGCGGTCAGCTGGCAAGACTCTGGCTGAACCCCAGACTGTAACGGCTTTTCCTATCCGGGAGAGAGTCTCAAAACCATCCACGAATTCAGACATAATCCTGAAAATTCTCCAGGCTTCTTCGTGAACAGGAGAAGTGGAAGTTTTTACCTTAGCCATATTTTTTCAAGTTTGATTCTGCTGGTTTTTTTGCACCACAAGGGTCATGCCATCCACAGAAACAACCTCAATACGTTCATCCCTGAAAATAGGCCCGGAAATACTCCTGGCGTTCCAGTATTCACCATGAACGAAAACAGTCCCTTCCGGGTTAAGGGAGGAAACAGCCCGTCCTTTTTCTCCTATTAAGGCTTCACGGCCAGTGGTAATTTTTCTTTTTCTGGCAGATTTTACCAGCCAGATGATATTGCCCAGTACTACCCCGGTGAAAACAACACTGCCCAGGATAAGGGTTCTGGAGATAGCAGGTTGTTTTAGCGGTCTGGTAAGCATCAGAGAACCAAGTAGCAGTGTGATAATTCCAGCTACCAGGAAAGTCCCGAATCCCGGGGTGAAAGTTTCCATAATAAAAAACAGTAAACTGAGGAAAATCAGGATAACACCGGCAGCATTAAGAGAAATAGCCTGAAGAGCAAAGAAACCAAGAACAAGAGAGACAATACCAACTACCCCGGGCAGGGAAGCTCCGGGGTGAGAAAATTCCAGGATGATACCCCAGAAACCAATAATGAGAAGAAGGAAGGCAATGTTGGGGTCACTGATAATACCGAGGATTTTTTCAGAGAGCCGGCTGCTTGATTCTTTCACGGCTAAATTTTCTGTGTTTAACACACAGACGCCGTGAGCAAGCTGGATTTGCCGGCCATTGATTTGCCGGAAAAGGTCGTTGGTATCCCTGGCTATTAAATCACAGACCTTCTTGTCCAGGGCCTCCTTTTCTGTGGAGGAAATACTTTCCCGGACTGCCTTTTCTGCCCAGGAAACATTTCTGCCGCGCAGGTGAGCAATACTTTTGATAAAAGCCACAGTATCATTTACCGCTTTTTTCTCCATCGTTTTGTCTTCCGGTCCTAAAAGGCTTACCGGATGTGCTGCGCCAATGTTGGTTGCTGGTGCCATAGCCAGAACGTGGCAGGCCAGCCCGATAAAAGTACCGGCAGAGGCACACTGAGCGCCACCGGGTGACACATAGCCTACTACAGGGACATCTGCTTCCAGAATTGCCTGAACAATCTTCCTGGTTGTGGTAAGAAGACCGCCAGGTGTGTCCAGGTAAATGAGAACTAATTCTGCTTTTTGTTTTTCTGCAGCCTGTAATGTGCGACGTACCTGCTGGTAGGTGATGGGACCAATGGGTCCTTCAATTCTTACCACCAGGGCAGAGTTCTCCTGGGCAGCAGCGGTCAAAAAAACAGCCATCCATAAAAGGAAAAAGCTTTTCCACATATTTGTCGTTTCCATAAATAAAACTGGTTCCTATCCGGTACTAATTTACTTGAAAGCGGTAGGTGGTGTCAATAGGTAGCTGCAAGAAGAGAAAAGCAATGTATTTTTTGACGACCCATTATTTTTTGATTTTTTTATGGTAAAATAAACATCAGCGATAAACGGAAGGGACTTGATTGTCAGATTATTGCCAGAAGGCAGGATGTCTCGGAAATTATCAAAGAAAATTCTTCGGCTTCCTGGTAATTGTAATATTTTGTTTTGCTGCTACTTCATTATTTTCCTGGCCTACCTTTTTTGAGTGGAATCCGGTTTACCGTGGCGGCCTAATTGTGACTGACCCCAACAACAACGCCAGCGGGGCAAGAAATATTGTTTCTGATTCTACACATGCTGCTTTTTTTCTCTCCAACGATGGTACCTACCTCTACTTCCGTTTGCGGCTGGATGAGGACCCTGCTGGTTCTGGTGGTCAGGGTTTTCTAAAACCATTTGGTTGGGGCATTCTGATTGATACCAATCTTAATGCTGGAAATTATGAGTGGATGATAATGCTTGATGGTATCAGTAAGAACGAGAATATCTCCCTGCGCCAGAATACCATTCAGCAAAATCTGGGAGACCCTTCAGATGTTGCGGAGATAACGTCTTCCACCATTCCTTTAAGTGGAAACTTTCAGATTAACCTGGCTGATACTTCCTTCAATGGTGACCAGGATTATTTTCTTGACTGGGGTTTCCTTACAGTGTCCTGTGTTCAGTCACCGGTATAACTGATTCTTCACCGATTCGTTTTTACGGCGGGAGTTCCCCCAGTGCTAACAACCTAACTCAGTCGGGTGGTGACTTGATTGGGGTTTCGGACCTCTATGCTGGTTTTTCTGATTTCATGACCCCACTTGGTGTTAGACCCACCACCGGGACTGTACATTTTGTGCAGGATCTGGCTGGCAACGGAGATGTTACTGAAGTAATTGCCGGTGATACTCTTTACATAAAAGTGGATGATGCTGACCAGAATTACAATATTACCACCCGACAAACTTTAACTGTTAGCTTGAGTACCACAAATGGCGATTCAGTGACAGTAACTTTGATGGAGACAGGTGTTAACACCGGAGTTTTCACAGGAATGATTTTGACTACCTATGGTTCACCGGTAACAGGCAACAATATTCTGGAGATTTCTACCGGAGAAACAATCACGGTAACTTACCTGGACAGGATTGATGCCAGCAATAACCTCAATCAGTACCGCACAGACACTGTCCTGGTTCTGGGACCCGTAGTTTCCGTGAGCAAGACTGTTAATCTTTCTGAAGTGAGTGCCGGGGAAACAGTAGTTTATACAGTGACCGTAACCAATACAGGTACGGCTGCTGCGGTGCTGACCAGTATCCAGGACCTTTTACCTTCCGGCTTCAGTTACATAACCGGAAGTAGCTTGGGGTTGACTGCCGTTGACCCTGCTATAAACGGACAGATACTTACCTGGCAGGGAAACTGGGTTATATCCGAACACAGCAGTGCTAATCTGGTATTTAAAGTATTGACTGGTGGAACAAGCGGGACTTTTTATAACAGTGTCACCGTAAGTGGCAATAACTTCCCTGCAGCCAACTCAGGTAATACTGCTGCGGTAACGGTGGGAGCACCCCTTTTGAGTTTAGTAAAACAGGTAAACAAGATTAGTGCTGCTCCGGGAGAGGAAATTATTTACAGCATTCACTATAAGAATGTTGGCGCAGGCAATGCCAGAACTATTGTCATTACGGATAATATCCCTCTTAACACTACGTATGTTGCTGGAAGCCTGAGGCTGGGGAGTGCCAGTTCTACCTATGAAACAGCTACACCCTTGACCGATATTCAGGATGCTGATGCCGGCCATTTTTCTGCAGGAGCGGTTTTCTTTATATTTTCCGCAGTATCTGCGGGTGAAGAAGGGAAGGTCTATTTTAAGGTTGTTGTTCAGTAAGATTAGGGTTTCAAAAACTAAGGGTTTTTGAAAAAGCAGAAAATGCTCTTTGACAATTAGGGGATTAAAGGAAAGGGAGAAGCGACTTAACGAATCTGGTTTTATCTTTATTCCCGGATTTGATGGCAGCGAGAGCAACAAGAAGAACTGTGATATGAGCGATGGTGGCATAGTTTGAGACGGTATTAAATCCTCTCACACCCGGATTATTCATGCATAACGAAAGGAGTCTGGAGAATATTCGCTCGCTACCGGTTCTCATATTGTACATCTTTTTAAACTTCTCAGTGCCGTATGCAATTCTTTTTCTGATATCGTCGGGAACCAGCTGAGTATAAGATGTGCATCAGTTTTTCTTGTTGAAAAGGGAAGACTCAAGCATTGGGCAGGAAGGATGCTGTTGGCTGAACTTTTTGGAATGGGTTATGGGGCAGACGAACTTTCTGCGTATTCTCTTGTCCTCTCTGAATTGACCCCAGTCGCGCCTCTCAAAACCGGCAAGGCATATTCTTTTCCCAGAGGGTGAGATACTAATGTTTGAATGGTAACGCCCTGTGCCTGTTGGATTTCGAGGTATATACGGAGCGGTCTTAAGGTCAGCCAGAATAAAAGAAAGTATATCAGGAGAATCAACAGCATCATCAGCTGTCACACCGGAGACTTTAAAGTTAAACCGTTCTTTTATCTCTTTCAGCAAGGATAAAGCTGTTTTTGTGTCATGGATATTGGCTGGTTTTGTAACTTCCAGAATAGGCAGTTCGGAGACAGCATCTGCTATGACAGAATTTTTATAACCCCAGAAGAATCTAATTTCTTTCTTAAACGGTTGAGGAAAATGGACCATTACACCCAGCCTGCAATCAGGGTCGCCTTTTGGAAATCTGGTTTTATCGCATCTGGAAGCGATAGATGTTTTAAGGTTATTCTCTTTCACCTTTGCTGGCATGTTTGTAGAATCGAACGATAAGTATTCACCGGTAATTTCTCCAACATCTATCAGCTCAATTATCAAGCAATTTTTTATTTCTTCCAGGCAATGGTGAGGCAGGTTCTTCAGAAAGGAAGAAAAGATTTCAACATAGAGAGGTTTTTCAGGATTAAATTCTAAAAGGAACGTGAGTTCCAGATTATCGGACAGCTCTCTTACCAGGTCTGAAAAAGACGAAAGGCCTCGAAGATTTTTTAAAATGAGTGCCTTAAGAATGCTCTCGTAAGAAATGCGGGGTCTGCCTGTGGAAGCATAAAGATCTTTAAAGGCAGATAAATTAAGAAAAGAGAATAGAGTTTCATATTTAACCAATGGGTCTTGGACATTGAAAATGTCTTTTACAGGAAACAAGATTTTCTGAGAAGGATTGAACTTTTTCATCGGGAACTCCTTTTCTGAAAACATAAGAAATTTGTTCTTTGAAATATATGATAGCGGAGTTCCGGAGGTGAACGAAATTAAAGATAGGGTGCGGGATACATAAATATTTAAAAGAGGTTTTCAGAAAACTTTTGTCAGGAAAAAGTTCACCTCCATGAGAGGAAAAGAGCAAGAAAAACAAGAAGATGTAAAAAATTAAGAGGCTGAAACCATCACTGCTCAAGGGTTTGCAGGCTGGAGGTGAAATCTGAAAACGCAGCATCTGAAAACCGTTGATACTCAAGAGTTTCAGAGTTTTCTGAAGCCATGTATTCGTTACACTGTGGAGGTAACCAACGAAGGGGCAGGCAATGTTTCCGGGGTGGTGGTGGAAGATGTTTTTCCTCACGGGTTTGCTTACATTTCAGGCTCTACCTCGGCGTCCATTTCCGGAGTGGGGGAACCTGTTTCTGGTAATGAAAGGATTCTCACCTGGACCCTGGGTGAGATTAATCCAGGTGTTTCTGTGAGATTCAGCTATGCGGTAGTTGTGGGGCCAGACAGTCAAAAAGGTGATGGTCGTAATGTGGCCACCGCCAGGGGAATAAGTGTAGGGAAGGCTGTTACTTCTGTGTCAGCGTCATTTAAAGTAAAGATTAACGAGGGTGTGTTTACTACCCGTGGCACGATTATCGGCAAAGTTTTCCATGATATCAATCGTGACGGAATACAACAGGAAGATGAAGAGGGTATCAGTGGTGTGGCTATTTTTCTGGAAAATGGTATCAGGGTGGTTACCGACAGGAATGGGAAATATACAGTTAGTGGTCTTCTTCCTGGCACTCATGTCCTGCGTCTGGACGAAAAAACTCTTCCTGAGGATTTGCTTCCAGCCGGCCAGGGAACCAGGTTTGCAGGAAATGCCAGCTCGCAGTTTGTAGAGCTTCCCCCTTCTGGATTGATGAAAGTTAACTTCCCGCTGACAGGAAAAGAAAAGCAGTGTGCTGTAATCAATACTATTCAGGTAGCCTCCTATCAAGAAAAGGACCTCAAGGAGGCAGTAGAAGTTGCCAGAAAACTCCAGAAGGAAAACTTTCCTGATGTCCGTGTAGAATTAATTGGAAAATATTATTGTGTAAGGGCTGGCAGGGCTGAGGATTCGGTTTCTCTTCTTTCTTTGTGGAAACAAATTAAGAAGATTTTTCCTGCGGCGATTATCCGTAAGGGCTATTTTCTACCAGACCGCATTGTATATCCGGAGAGGAAATCTACGGCAAGTTTAAACCAGCCAGAGATTGATTTACAGTCTCCTGTTCTTGCCCCTTCCTCTGGCTCTCAGCAAGTTAGGGAGAAAGAACAAGACCAGTTACAGGTGGCAAAGACTTCCTTTTCTGGAGCAATGAAAGGAGTATCTTCAGCTGAGCCTCTGGAGAAACAGATTCTGACGATGACGCCAGAACTTGCTTTTCTCAGTCCAAAAGAAGGAGATATTCTTTCTAATGATGTTGTGACTGTCCTGGTAAAAACTCCCCTGGAAACAAATTTGAACCTTTTCCTTAACGGTAAACTGGTGGAGAAGGAAAGGGTAGGCAGACGGATAGAACACAGTGCTGGAAGGGTAAGTATAACAGAATTCATCGGGTTAAATTTAGTACCTGGCCAGAAGAATGTTCTCCGTGCTGAAATCCACGATTCTTTTGGAAACAAGCGCGGGAGCCAGGAAATTTCGGTAGTTTGTGCCGGGTTACCTGCCGGTATTGTCATCCAGACAGACAGTAAAGAAATTCCCGCAGATGATAAATCAGTGCTAACAGTAAAATGCTGGGTGGTAGACAGAAATGGATGGCGTCTTACCTACCCGAGATTTTTTACAGTAGAGACTTCTCTTGGAGAAATTTTAGGCCAGGATGCAGATTTGAAACAAAGCGGGTTTCAGGTAGAATCTGAGGGTGGTGTAGCCAGTTTCAGAATAAAGGCACCATATCAGCCAGGAGAGGCTGTTATTCGTGTATCTTATGGCCGGATGGAAGAAAGCTGTAAGGTTTTCTTTGCCCCGCATCTGCGGAATCTTTTTCTCGTCGGACTGGGTGAGATTACGCTGGGTTACGGAAAGAGCAAAGGGAAAACAGAATTTTTGAAAAGGGAAAAATGGTTTGACGAAAACTGGTATGCCGGCTCCAGGGGGGCATTTTACTTGAAAGGTAGCGTCTTTAAAGACATACTTTTGACAGCAGGTTATGATTCCCACAAGCCAGAGGCGGCTGATTACTTTGGTAACCGCACGGTTGACCCGGAAGCAGAAGAGTTATATCCGCTTTACGGAGATGAGAGCCGGTTCAGTTTTGAAACCTCTTGCAGGGAAAAACTTTATGTCCGTCTTGACAGAGGTCGTTCCTATCTGATGTACGGAGATATACAGACTGACTTAAGAGATACCACACTGGGTGCCTTTACCCGGACATTGACAGGGATAAAGATGGAGCACAAAACAGAAAAAATAGAAGTGAAAGCCTTTGCCAGTCGTACCGATCAGGTTCAGGTGGTAGAAACCTTCCCGGGCCGGGGTATTTCAGGTTTTTACTATCTTTCTCATTCCCCTGTAGTGGAAGGAAGCGAGCTGGTGGTGATTGAAATTAGAGACAGAAGACAGATGGAGCGAATTATAAGCAGACAGGCTAAAGTAAGAACAGTATACTATTTTATAGACTATGATACAGGCACGATTCTTTTTAAGGAGGCTATTCCAGGGTACGACACAGATTTTAACCCGGTTTTCATAGTGGTAAGCTACGAAACCTCCGGGGGTAGGAAGCATTATCTTTATGGGGGACGGGCTGTTCTGAAAGCTGGTAGGTGGCTGGAGTTAGGATTGACGGCTGTTACCGAGGAAAACGAAGTTTCTGATTATCTCTTAGCAGGAGCTGATTTAACCCTTCGTCTACCAGGGAACACAACCGTAAAAACCGAAGTTGCCAGAACCAGCTCTCTCTTTCCTGACAACTATATCCTGAACCTGAAAAAAGATTGGGGCTGGATGGTTAACGTGGAGAGCCACCCTCTGGAAAACTTGTCTTTTCTTGCTCACTATCGGGACATAGGTACCTGGTTTGGAAATCCTTCTGCCATTGATGCCCTGAGAGGAATGCGAAACTACAGTGTCGATATTTCTTATCTTCTTGGAAACTCGACCAAACTGAAGACCCAGTTACTAAGAGAGGAAGATATTCTCAACAATACAAAGCATCAGTACGCAGGACTGGGCATAGAAAAGAAGGAAAATAAAACTCATTTCCTGGTGGAACTATATCATGAAACTTCTGAGGGTAATTATGTACCTGCTGCTGACCCCAACAGTCGTTTCCCCTTTGACAACATGGAACAACTTCCAGAAAATGCTACCGGTCTGCGCTTCAGGTTACAGCAACAGATTAATCCGGATATTTCGCTCTTTTGCGAGCACAGGCATAATTTTCTTTCTTCTGAAGGTATCATCAGCCAGGCTGGTCTTGACTTCCGTCTGGAAAAAAACAGAAAGTTTTATCTCCGGCAGGAGTACGGTCAATATGCCGGCCGTACAGAGACGCGGACAGCAATCGGGATGGAAGCAGAAATTTTTCCTCAAACACTGGCATTTAACGAATACAGACTGAGTGATGTTCTTGACGGTAGAAGGGGTCAACAGGTAATTGGTTTGCGCAACCGCTTTCTGCTGGCGCCTGGTGTTTCTGGAGATATCAGGATTGAAAATCTTAGTACTCTCAGCGGGAAGGAGAGACTGGGGCAACCGGATGGATTTTCTATCGCTACCGGCCTGGAATATCTGCCTGGTGAGAATATCAAATGGACAGGGCGGCTGGAGTACTATCACCAGACTGCAGAAAATTCTTACCTGGCAGAATTTGGGGCGGCTTACCGCTTCAGTTGTGATTACTGTTTACTTTTTCGGCAGCGATTCTTTCTGGATGAAATTAATTCCGGACAGCGTTCCACAGGCAGAACTCTTCTGGGAATGGCTTACAGGCCGACAGAACACGACCGTTTTCATGGCCTTTTGAAAGCAGAGTTTAAAAGAGAAAAGGATGGAATGTCTGATTCCGGTTACAACAATTGTGCGTTGATTTTCTCCGCGGAAGGACATTATCAGATAAACTCAAAGACACAAATCAGCGGCAAGTATGCTGGAAAGTTAGCGCGGGACTGTGGATTTTCCAGCTACACCGATTTGGTCTCAGCAATATTTATCCGGGACCTCACAGACAGGTTTGATTTTAGCCTGGCAGGCCGCATTTTACGGTCCCATCTTGTTGGAAATGTTCAGGCTGGCGGTAGTATGGAATTTGGCTGGAGGATGGTCAAGAATGTGTGGTTATCTCTGGGGTACTCCTTTGATGACTTTGATTCTGACCTGGTTGGTGACAGTTACCAGGGACGTGGTCCCTTTCTGAAACTTAGATTCAAGTTTGACGAATCAGTCCTTCATTCTTTACATAAATCCTGGTAACTTACTTTTTGGACTTCCCGGAAAAAAGATATAAAATAAATAAGGTTAACTGGTGACGGGAGATATCCGTGATGAAAACAATGGAAATCTACGACACGACGTTGCGTGATGGGGCCCAGGGAGAAAATGTTTCCTTTAGTTTGAATGACAAATTGAAAATTGCCAGGAAACTGGATGAATTTGGTATTAGCTTCATTGAAGGTGGCTGGCCTGGTTCTAATCCAAAAGATACTGAATTTTTCAAGCATATGCAGAATTATCAGTGGAAAAATAGCCAGCTGGTAGCCTTCGGAAGTACCAGAAGAAAAGCCACTTCCGCCAGTAAAGACAGCAATTTGAAAGCACTGGTTGCCAGCGGAACAAAATGGGTGGCCATTTTTGGGAAGTCCTGGGACCTGCATGTGAGAGAAGTTCTTCGTACCACCCTGGAAGAAAACCTGACCCTGATAGAAGATTCTGTCTTCTTTTTAAAAGAGCAGGGCAGAAGAGTTATTTTTGATGCAGAACATTTTTTTGATGGTTACAGGCAGAACCCTGATTATGCGCTAAAAACAATTCAGGCAGCAGAAAGGGCAGGTGCGGAAAGGATTATCCTTTGTGATACCAATGGCGGCTGTCTCCCGGAAGAAATTGCAGCCGGGGTTCAGGCAGCACGCAGCAGTGTAAAAGTGCCGATAGGAATTCATACGCATAACGATTCAGGACTGGCTGTGGCTAACAGTATCGTAGCGGTAAACTGCGGTGCCACTCAGGTACAGGGGACTATGAACGGTCTGGGGGAACGTTGTGGTAATGCTGATTTAACCACCATTATCCCTATCCTGCAGTTAAAAATGGGTTATCGGTGTGTGCCAGAAACCAGCCTGAAACAACTGACAGCGCTTTCCCGGTTTGTTTATGAGGTGGCTAACATGGTTCCTTCAGGAAACCAGCCTTTTGTTGGTTTCAGCGCCTTTGCTCATAAAGGTGGTGTTCATGTGGATGCCATAGGAAAGAATAAGCGCAGTTATGAGCACATTAGTCCGGACCAGGTAGGTAACCAGCGCCGGATTCTTATTTCCGAACTTTCAGGTAAAAGTACTATTCTGCAAAAAATGAAGAACTATAACCTGGAAAAACAGCCAGAACTTGCCCGTCGCCTGGTAGAAATGGTTGCCGAGCTGGAAAAAGACGGTTATCAGTTTGAAGCTGCTGAGGCTTCCTTTGATTTGATGGTACGTAAAGCACTGGGCCGTTACCAGCCTCTTTTTGAAGTGGAAGGATTCCGGGTTATTGTAGAAAAGAAAGGAGAAAAGGTTGTTTCTGAGGCGACAGTGAAGGTGAGAGTGGATAAACTGATAGAACATACTGCCAGCGAAGGCAACGGACCGGTGAATGCCCTGGACAATGCTTTGCGTAAGGCTTTAATCAGGTTTTACCCGGAACTGGCGGAGATGAAGCTGACTGATTACCGGGTACGTATCCTGCATGCGGAAAAGGCTACAGCTGCCGTAACAAGAGTACTGATTGAATCTACGGACGAAAAGGATGCCTGGGGTACTATTGGTCTTTCTGAAAATATTATTGAGGCTTCCTGGAAAGCACTTCTGGACAGTGTAGAGTTTAAGCTTTTGAAAGACCGGTAAGAACCTTCCTTCTGTATTAGCGCTGCGGAAATCTTGCCAGAAGTTTGTGGAGGTCAAGCCGCTGGTGGTAAAGAGCCTTACCTATAATTACCCCGGAAGGTGGAGATGGTAGCTGGGAAAGAAGTTCAATATCTTCCTGGCGGCTGATTCCTCCAGCGATAAGAATGTTGGGGGGTGTGGGAAGATAGCAGACTTTTTGTAGGATGCGCTGGATGGGTTCCAGCTCCAGTCCGTCCATGGTACCATCTCTTTCAATGTTAGTGAGAAGAAAGTTCTTATAACCCCTGGCCAGAAAACTCTGAATGCAGTACTCAGGCAGGAGCGGTACTGTAACCTCCCAGCCGCTGAGACCAACTTCTTCACCCCGGTAATCCACTGCTACAATGATTTTTTCTCTGGTGGCGGGGGCAAGATTTTCCATTAAATCAAATTCTGGAACTTCCTGTTCCAGGTTAAATATTTTTCCGCCCAGCTGGTAAAAACGTTTCAGGTCCCCCCGGGTGTAACCTGCTTCCAGAAGCAGCGGAATAAGGAAACTGGTGCCCACAATGAGATAGTCTATGCCCAGGTTAAAAAAGTAGTCAATCTGGTGCTGATACCTTATTCCTCCGCCGAGTTGCAGCTGACAGGTTTTTCTGGCGATAGCATCGCGGAGACGAATAATATTTTGAATTGTTTTTTCCTCTGCTGGTTGTATGCGACCGTCTCTGGCACCCCAGAGGACGACCAGATGCAATCTAACTATACCCAGGGAAAGGTACTTTCTGGCAACATCTTCTGGATGGACAGAGTATACCAGGATGCGCTCAAATCTTCCCTTATGAAGTCTTACTGTTCTGTCTCCCTTTAAGTCTATGGCTGGTATAATGAGCATGGCTGTTTATCCCCCGGGTATAGTGACAGTTAGGGTAATTGCTGCAGGCTAAAAACTGGCCGTATTTACCTTTTCTGGGAATCAGTTGCCCGCCACATTTAGGACAGACACCATGCGGTGGTGTTTTTTCTTTATTTTTAACGAAACGGCACTCCGGGAAACGGCTGCAACCAAGAAAAAGTCCATATTTACTTTTTCTCATCACTAAAGGTGCATTACATTCCGGGCATTTTTCACCATCAGCCAGGTACTGGCTGAGAAAACTGCGTATTTCTTCGCTGTGAGAATGGGCTGCTTCCAGTATGTTTTTATAGGACTGGTAAAAGTTTTGGAGCATGGTAACCCAGTTGAGTTGTCCGGCAGCCACCCGGTCTAACTCTT
This sequence comes from uncultured bacterium, assembly GCA_964645405.1. GTDB lineage: Bacteria > Ratteibacteria > UBA8468 > B48-G9 > DSTR01 > JAMWDF01. Next base: position 209,458 of record CAZYCA010000016.1, read on the forward strand.
CTTCCATTTTAGCAGTGAAATCCACGTCAATTATCTGTGGGAAGAAGCGGAGAAGAACTTCTGTGACAGCCCGGCCTATCTTCTCCGGAATAAGTGTTCTTTTCTGCCGGCGGATATATTTACGAAGAAGAAGAGTAGCAATCGTGGGAGCATAGGTAGATGGTCTGCCAATGCCAAATTTCTCCAGAGCCCTGATAAGGGTGGCTTCGGTATAACGGGCAGGGGGTTTGGTCTGGGTCTGTTCCGCAACATAACTTACCGGGGAAAGAACCTGATTGACCTTTAAGTTATCAGGTAACTGATTCCCTTTTTCAAGCTTGGCAGGATATACCTGTGTAAAACCAGGAAAGGTAACCCGAACCTGTTCCGTCTCAAATTCATAGAGGCCGTTTTGGGCTATGATTTTCAGATGGTTAGTTTCCGCGGCTTTCATCTGGCTGGCAAGAAACCTTCTCCAGATTAATTCATACAGCTTATACTGCTCCTGAGAAAGGTAAAATTTCACTTTTTCCGGTGTGCGCAGCACCGAAGTCGGACGGATGGCCTCGTGTGCTTCCTGTGCTGCCGGTTGCCTTGCCTTGTAGACAGGAATTTTTTTCGGGAGATAGGCTGCTCCATAGCTTTCTTCTATATATTTCCTGACTTCTTCCTGGGCTGTTTCCGCCACGCTGGGGCTATCTGTTCTCATATAGGTAATGAGACCTATTGTTCCGGTAAGTCCCAGGTTAATACCCTCGTATAACTGCTGGGCGATTTGCATGGTTTTTGTTGCAGGAAAACCGAGATTTGTTGAAGCCTCCTGCTGAAGAGTGCTGGTGATGAAAGGTGCGGGTGGAAGGACAAGCTTCTTTGTTTCTTCTATAGCGGTGATACTCAGTGAGCCAGCCTCTAACTCTGCTATTGTTTTGTTTACTATCTCCTCGCAGGTGAAAGCCAGAGTTTCCAGTTTTTCTCCCTGAAAACGGACCAGGTCCAGATAGAAGAGTTTTTCTCCTATCTGGGCTTTAGCTCTAAGTTTCCAGTATTTCTGCGGCTGGAAGGCTTCAATCTCTTTTTCTCTTTCCACAATAAGGCGCAAGGCTACGGACTGGACACGGCCAGCAGAAAGTCCCTTAATCAAGTAACTACTGACAAACGGGCTCAAGGTATAGCCAACCAATCTATCAAGAATTCTTCTTGCTTGCTGGGCATTAACCAGGTCAAGGGAGATGGAACGGGGAGAAAGAAAAGCTCTTTTTACTGTTTCCGGAGTGATTTCATGAAAGGCTACCCGCTTGACTTCTTCTTCTTTCTTTCCCATAACTGCCACCGTATGCCAGGCGATAGCTTCACCTTCTCGGTCTTCATCCGTGGCCAGGTAAACTCTTGGATATTGTTTTGCTAACTGTTTCAACTGGCTGGCAATTTTATGTTTTCCAGGCAAAATCTTATAAGTAGGCCGGAAGGCATCGTTAATGTCCACCCCGAACTCATCGGCGGGTAAGTCCCGGATATGTCCCATGGTAGCAATGACATTAACCCCGGGTCGCAAAATATTCTGAATGGTGCGTGCTTTGGTCGGTGACTCTACAACAACAAGGTCTTTCTTTGCAGTCAATTTTCTTCCCCTTTCGTTGCCGTTTTATATTACTTCTGCTAAAATAGAATGTCAAATGCGATGTTTGATTTCCAAAAAGGGGAAAACAACCATCCCGGAGAAGAAATGGGTTATCTATGGAGTGGCAGGTTTAGGAGAGAGTTTTCTGCTTCTGCACGGCAGTTCAGTTGCTCGCTTGACCTGGATGCCAGGCTGGGTATTTTTGATGTTGCTGGCAGTCTTGCCCACGTGAGAATGCTGAGACGTCAGGGTATTATCTCCAGGAGGGACGCAGAACTTCTTCTGTCCGGACTGCGGCAGATAGAGAAAGAAATTCTTGCCGGCAGGTTCCAGTGGAAAAAGGAAGATGAAGATATCCATACGGCGATAGAAAGACGCCTGACAGAAATTGCCGGGAAAACTGGAGAAAAGTTGCATACCGGTCGTTCCAGAAACGACCAGGTGGTTCTTGACGAAAAACTTTTCCTGAAGAAAATCATCCCGGAAATAATGGTCCTCATCAGAAAACTCCAGATTGTTTTGCTCAACCTGGCGGAGAAAAACTTTTCTCTCATAATGCCGGCGTATACGCACCTTCAACCTGCCCAGCCGGTTTTGCTCTCGCATTACTTCCTTGCTTATATGGAAATGCTGGACCGCGATTACAACCGATTCAGAGAAGCCATGACCCGGCTGGATGAACTTCCTTTAGGTGTGGCAGCCGGTACAGGTACTACTTTACCCCTGGACCGCAGGCAGGTTGCCCGGGAACTCGGTTTCAGCAAAATTTCTCGTAATAGTCTTGATACTGTGAGCGACCGTGATTTTATTGCGGAAGTGCTCTTTGATTCTGCGCTGGTTATGGTACACCTTTCCCGGATGGCAGAAGACTTAATTCTCTGGGCAACCAGAGAGTTTAACTTTACCCAGCTACCTGAACAGTTTTGCACTGGTTCCAGTATTATGCCCCAGAAAAAAAATCCGGATATACTGGAACTCATACGGGGAAGGAGCTCTGTGGTTATCTCCGGAGTATCAGGGATACTGAGTTTAATGAAAGGTCTTCCTCTTTCTTATAACAGGGACCTGCAGGAGGATAAAAGATTTCTTTTTCCGGCTGTAGAGGTAACTGTTGACTGCCTCAAAATTCTCGCATTGTTTCTGCCTTGTGTCGGTTTTAATAAAGAGAGAATGGAAAAAGCAGCTGAAGAGGGATTTATTCTGGCTACTGAATTAGCAGAATACCTGACAGGAAAGGGACTCCCTTTCAGGCAGGCCCATCAAATAAGCGGCAGGATCGTAAGGTATTGCCTCAGTAAGGGAAAAGACCTGAAGTCTCTTACCCTTTCTGAATACCGTTATTTCTCCCCTTTGTTTCAAAAAGATATTTATCACCGGTTGAAAGCAAAAACTGCTGTCTCATTGAGAAAGACGATAGGCGGAACATCTCCAGCCAATGTGCGGAGAGAACTGAAGCGATGGAAGAAGATATTAAAGCAGTCAGTGACGGCACCTTGAGCTACCGGGAAAATCGACTTTTTCTGGAAGAAAGCTCCTGGGAAGAAATCGGTGAAAGGTACGGTACGCCGTGTTATGTTTACAGTCAGCAGGCGATAGTATCCCGGATTAAGGCTCTTCAGTTCGCTTTTAAATCTTTTTCCCCGCTCCTTTGCTATTCTATAAAGGCCAACTCCAATTTGTCCATTCTGCGTTTAATGAAAAGATGGGGACTGGGTCTGGATGTTGTTTCTGAAGGAGAATTGCGGCGGGCAAAAAAGGCAGGATTTAGCGGTAGTAAAATTGTTTTTGCTGGTGCCGGGAAAACCCCGGCTGAAATTAAACTGGCAGTCCGGCATAAAATCTTCTGTTTTAATGTGGAGAATGAAGAAGAGCTTGATTATATTGAAAAGTATGCAGCCGGTGAAAAGTGGGCAGTAAACTGTGCCTTAAGACTAAACCTGGACGTTGATGTAAAGACGCATCATTATGTTAAAACGGCTAAGAAGAACACCAAGTTTGGACTGGACCTGGAGACGGCAGCAAGTGTGGTCGCCCGCAGGGAAAAATGGCGCTGGGCGAAGATAACCGGAATTCATTTTCACCTTGGTTCCCAGATTAAAGAGCCTTCTGGTTACAGCCAGGCACTGGCAAAGGTCAAGGATTTCTGTGAAAGAAGTAAGTTCTTTCCGAAAATTCTTGATATTGGAGGTGGGTTCGGGATTGTTTATAATCCAGCAGAGCGTATTTCGCCTCTCTCTGCTTTCAGCGAAGTTATCTGTTCTTCTTTGAAGCAATGGCCTTCTGTTTTCTTAATCCTGGAACCAGGGCGTTTTCTGGTAGGAAGTGGTGGTTTTCTTCTTACCCGGGTTCTTTATGTGAAAAAAAGAGGTGGGAAAACTTTTGTTATTGTAGACGCGGCTATGAATGACCTCATCAGACCATCTTTTTACGGCAGTTATCACCACATCATTCCTGTGAGAAAAAAGGGCAGCGGTCAGATGATGGTTGATGTGGTTGGTCCTGTTTGTGAAACAGGTGATTATCTGGCAAAGGAAAGAAGTATTCCTGGTTTGTTAGAACCCGGGGATTTGGTGGTAGTTGCCGGTTGTGGTGCTTATGGCTTCAGTATGGCTTCTAATTACAACAGCCGGCGGCGACCCTGTGAAGTTTTAGTAGCAGGAGCAAAGAAATACCTTATCCGGAAGAGGGAATCTTTTCAGGATTTATGGCGTCTGGAAGAGACCGGTCTGTAAATTATCAATCCGCAAAGGAAAGCAATTTGTGCCAGCCAGAAGTAGCCGATGTTTTTCCATCTTTGTCCAGAAGCATTCCCTCAACACCCTTTATTCTGGTCAGTAACATTATCCCTTCCTTCCTGCCGAGTACGTAACAGGCTGTAGCCAGACCGTCAGCAGTAGTACAATCCGTTGCTACCACAGTGGCACTTACAGGGAATTCTTGCACGGTTTTACCGGTCCGCGGGTCAATGATATGACCGTATTTTTTGCCTTTAATCAACAGATAGCGTCGGTAATCTCCCGAGGTAGCTACAGCCCTGTTAGAAAGCCGAATGATAGCAACAATTTCTTTTTCCTTCCAGGGGCTTTGAATACCAATCTGCCACTTTTTACCTTCAGGATTTAGCCCGGAGCAAAAAATGTCTCCACCAGCATTTATTAGAAAACCTGAGAGTTTTAGATTGTCAAGATACCGGGCGACCTTATCGACAATAAAACCTTTGGCAATACCTCCCAGGTCCAGGGCCATCCCTTCAGGTAAACTGAGACGCCGATTCTGTAAACGAATTTTCTGCCAGCCGACCCTTCTCAGACAAGCAGCAATTTCTTTTTCTGCAGGGGGCAAGCCACGTTTTTCAGCCTCTGTATAAAGTTTAATCAATGGGGCACAGCTGGGGTCAAAAGCGCCTTTAGAAAGCCTGCTGATAATCAGAGCCCTGGTAATAAGCTCCGCCATAGGTTCAGAAACAATACCGCCACCATGAAGGTTAAGACGCACCAGTTCACTATCCGGCAGATGCGCACTGAAACATTTTTCCAGAGTCCGGACAAGGTTAAAGGAAGATTCTACCGCCTGCCTGGCTTCTGGAGTATCCGGAACGGTGATAGTAACTATAGTACCTAATGCTGCTTCTGACAGCTGGTAAGCCGGGTAGCCACAACATGCCTGCCGGAAAAAAAATCCCTGGGCAGTGAAAAAAAGAAGGAAATTAAGAAAGATTTTTAATTTCGCTTTCATTTTGACAGTCAGGCTTTTTGATGAGAAAATTTATTACTCATTCTAAAAGCTGGCAGGACAAATGTCAAAAAGGGGGAATTTTATGAAGGTAGAGTTTGGTGTTCAAAGTTACTGTTTTCGGCATTTCAAGGACAATCGTCAGGTGGCTTCTCTGGTAAAGGAGTGCGGACTGGACAGGATAGAAATCTGTGGCGTACACGTTGATTTTACCAAAGAAGAGACTTTTCCAGAGGTGGTGGCTATTTACCGGCAGGCAGGAGTAAAACTAATATCCTCAGGAGTGAATGGTCTGGCGAATAGGGAGAAGGAAGAACGAAAGTTGTTTGATTTTTTACGTCAGGCTGGTGCCAGTTTGATGAGTATCAGTTTTAACATTCATACGATTCCTGATTGTTTTCGTACTGCAGAGCGTCTGGCTGAAGAATACGGTGTTAGACTGGCCATCCATAACCATGGCGGGCGGCACTGGTTAGGGTCAACTGAGGCACTCTCCTATGTTTTTTCCCGGACCTCCGGGCGTATCGGATTATGTCTTGATACTGCCTGGGCAATGGATGCCGGTGAAGACCCGGTTGCGATGGTGGAAAGATTTGCGGACAGGTTATATGCTGTGCATGTAAAAGATTTTGTTTTTGACCGGGCAAGGCGGCATCAGGATGTGATTGCCGGGGAAGGAAATCTGGATTTGAAAAAGTTTTTCCAGGCACTCAGGAAAGCATCATTTTCTGGAGAATCTATCATTGAATATGAGGCAGATGCAGAAAATCCTGTTGCTGCCCTGCAAAAATGTGTAGCAGCTTTGAAAGAAGCAGCTGGTTGCTAACAGGAAGCGCTACCGAAGACACTTTTTCACCCTCTCCAGAAGTACATTTTCGTCAGGAATATTGGTGATGTCAAAGCGGCAGTCTTTGAAGGCATCAATGAAAACCCGCAGGATAGTGTTTTTGGTAATGCGTTCGCGGCGATAGGCTGCCGAGCGATTTTTTTGAATCTCTCTTACCAGTCGCTCCAGAAATTCTAACTGGTCAGAGCGGAGAAGCGTTGTTAATCTTACTTCAAAGGTGCGAAACTTAGGTTGAGGAAGAGGCAATGGCTGGTTGCTTGTACCTTTTTTCCCCTTTACATCCAGGGTAGTGGTAGGCTGAATCCAGCTGAGCGGGTCCCTGCCAAGTCCTGTTTTTTTCATATTTTTCCCTCCTGCTTTATTATTTCCTTTGTGAGCCTGTGATAGTCCTCAGCCCCGTGAGATAACGGCGCAAAGGAAAAAATATCCTTACCAAAACCTGGTGCCTCTGCTAACCGGACATTTTCCCGGATGAAGGTGCGATAAACTTTATTCTTAAAGTGTTCCTTAACCCTGAAAGCTACATCACGGCAGATGTTTTTACGCTGGTCAAACATGGTTATCACTACTCCCGAAATCTTCAGGTCTCTATTGATGCGTTTCTGAACTAGCTCTATGGTCTGCAGCAGTTTTGTCAGTCCTTCCAGGGCAAAAAATTCAGCCTGGATGGGAATTATTACTTCTGTCACAGCTGTCAGGGCATTAAGGGTGAGAAGGCCCAGAGATGGAGGACAATCAATGATGATATAATCAAAACTCCCTTTCATCTTTTTCAAGGCATCACGGAGAACCGCCTCCCGGCCAACTGCTGTTACCAGTTCAATCTCGGCGCTGGCTAATTCAATTTTTGAGGGTAATAGAGACAGCCCCTCCTGGGAGGTAGAAACAATAGCCTGCTGAAGGGGCAGGTTTGCTACCATAACTTCATATGCGGAGTTGGTAACAGACGGTGGTTCCAGTCCGAGGTGGATAGTAGTGTGTGCCTGCGGGTCCAGGTCAACCACAAGAACTTTTTTCCCTGAGCGCGCCAGGTTCACGCTTGTATTTACTACAGTGGTGGTTTTCCCAGAGCCGCCCTTCTGGTTAATTACTGCTATTTTTCTCATGCCTCCTCCTGAAGTTAGAAGTTCTGAAGTTATGCAATAGTATAAAAACTAATTGCCTGTTTGTCAATTCCTGATAGTATGGTTATACTAAAGCAGGTAGCGGTGAAAGGACAGACTGATGAAAATTAAAGGGACAACAAAGCTGGTTGGTGTTCTGGGCTATCCCGTGCGACATTCTCTTTCCCCTGTTTTTCAGAATGCCGCTTTTCAACATTTGAAGATGGACTGGGTTTACGTACCCTGTGAGGTGAAACCTAAAAATTTGAAGACAGCCATAGAGGGGCTGCAGGCTTTAGGATTTGTGGGAGTAAACGTTACCATCCCCTACAAGAAGGAAGTAATATTTTTCCTGAACGCACTGGATAGTGAAGCCAGAGCGCTGGGGTCAGTTAATACCATTAAGTTTGAGAAGAGCATCAGGAAGGGCTATAGCACTGATGGTGTTGGTTTTATTCGCTCCTTAAAGGAAGAAGGTAAATTTGACCCGCAGGGTAAAACGGTATTTCTCATAGGGGCAGGGGGTTCAGCTTATGCTGTTGCCGGCACCCTGATACGGGCAGGCATAAAAAAAATTTTTGTCTGTAACCGCACCTGGGAGAAAGCTGTGAACCTGGCTGAGTATCTGGGCAAGACTTTTTCTTTTCAGGAGATAGAACTGGTGGAGTTTTGCCGGAGACACAGAAAGAGTATCTGGGAGAATATTGATTTGCTTGTGAACACCACATCGGTAGGCTTAAAAGGAAGGGAAAAAACTTTAGTGAAGCCAGAAAATATGAGGCCGGGACTTTTTGTTTATGACCTTATCTATCACCGGTGGACAAGACTTTTGCATACGGCTCAGCGGTTAAACCTGCCACATCTTAACGGAATCTCCATGCTCATCTATCAGGGCGCCAGTTCCTTTGAAATCTGGACCGGAAAACGTGCACCGGTGGAAGTGATGAAAAACTCTCTGGGGCAGATACCGGCTTTTGTGGAGAAAAGAAGGTGAATATTGTCCTGGTTGGTTACAGCGGCGTGGGTAAAAGCACAGTGGGCAGGATTCTGGCAAACAGGTTGAGCTTCAAGTTTATTGACATCAAAGAAATAATAGAACAACAGGAAGGAAACAAGATTCCTTTTCTGGTCCAGACAAAAGGACAAAGTTATGTTGACAGGAAAGAAGCGGAACTGATTGCCGAAGTCAGTTGCCAGGAAAATGTTATTATCGCTACCAGTTCCAGGTCTCTCCTGCAGGAGGAAAATTTTCTGTGCCTGCAAAAGAACGGCTGTTTAATCTGGTTAACTGCTGAACCGGCGATTGTGCTTCTTAGAACCTGTTCTTCTCTGAAAGATAGAGCGGTACTGCTAAAATCAAAAGATGCTTTACAGATGATACGTAGCATTATGAAAGAAAGGGAAACCGGCTATCAAAAGGCAGAATATGTTGTGGACACCTCTGATTTGCCTCCGGAACAGGTGGTAGAACAGATTCTTCATTATCTTAGAGGAAAATTAACCTGAATCAGCCTTTTTTTGCTTTCAGAGAAGTCCTTTCAGCCTGAGCCATTTCTTATCCAGTCGGGCTAAACTGTCATAGGCCCTCGCCAGGTAAAGAGCATCCAGAATGGCAATCGCCATCATGGCTTCCGCGACAACATAGATTCGTCCAAGAAGGGTAGGGTCCCGGCGGGTAATCGGGCTGAGTATTTCTTCTTTCATGGTGCGCATGTTGATAGAACATTGCTGTTTGGAAATTGTGGGGGTAGGTTTAATAGCTAACCGCACGACAATATCTTCACCATTGCTCATTCCCCCTAAAAGGCCACCAGCATTGTTAGTGCGAAAACGCACGCGGCCTTCTCTGTCCAGGTAAGGCTGGTCGTTATTCTCTGACCCCTTCATTCTGGCGACACCAAAACCAGCTCCAAACTCAATTCCTTTCACCGCACCGATAGAACAAAGGGCATGGGCAATGGTAGCACTGAGTTTATCAAAGACCGGTTCGCCCAGTGCAGGAGGAACATTATGTCCTACCACCTGGATAACACCTCCGGCTGTATCACCTTCTTCCTTAACCTTTAATACTGCTTCCTCCATCTTTTTCGCTGCTTCTAAATCCGGACAATTAATTTCATTTTTCCGGTAGTTGCGTTTTGCCTGGTAAAAACTCACTGGCCTGGCTTTAATCCCCAGACACTCCACGGTGTAGGCAATAATTTCTATTCCTTCTCTGGCTAAAATAAACTTGGCTACAGCGCCACCGGCTACCCGGGCTACAGTTTCCCGTCCTGAGGCGCGGCCAGCTCCACACCAGTCCTGGGCCTGACCGTACTTCAGAAAAAAAGGATAGGTAGCATGCCCCGGGCGGAAGATATCTTTGTAGGAGTAGTATTGCTGGATATGGACAGGCTGGGTGTCCACATTATAAACGATAATCCCGACAGGTGCCCCTGTAGTCAAACCATCCTGACCAATTCCCGCAAAAATTTCGCACTGGTCTGTTTCCTTTCTCGGGCTGTTGAGTTTTCCCACTCCCGGTCTTCTTTTATCCAGCTCTCTCTGAATGACTTCTCGTGTGAGCTTCAAGCCAGGTGGTACACCATCAACAATTACTGCCAGTCCGGAACCCTTACCCTTACCATAGGATTCCCCACAGGTTGTTATCCGGAAAATCCGCCCAAACGTATTTCCTAACATTTCTCCTCCTGTTTTCTTTTCCCTTACTACTTGTTCTTATCACTCCTTCAGTTCCACTTTTGCACCTAACTGCTGGAGCATTTCAAAAAATCCTGGAAAAGTTACTCCGGCGGCTTCGGCTGTAGAAACGACGGTCAACCCTTCCGCTATTAGCCCGGCCAGCGTCAAAGCCATAACCACCCGGTGGTCATGATGACCGTCCACCACGGTTCCTTTAAGGCGAGAGTGATAGATAATCAAGCCATCCCTTTTTTCTTCTACTCTGGCTCCCATCTTTCGCAGCTGGCTAGCCATCACAGAGATGCGGTCAGTTTCCTTGATTCTGGCATGAGCAACATTATCCAGGACTGTTTTACCTTCAGCCGCACAGGCAATGACCGCCAGCGCCGGTAAGGCATCAGGCGTACGGTTAAGATCCAGGTGAACACCCTGAAGTTTGCAGCCACCTTGAATTCTAATGCTATTTTTCTTTACCTGTATCCTGGCACCCATCTGTTGTAAATATTTAAGAACCAACCTGTCGCCCTGGGTATCATCTGGATTAAGTCCGTAGATGCTGACATCAGAATCAATTAAGGTAGCAGCCACAAGAGGAAAAGTTGCTGTGCTCCAGTCACCCGGGATTACCTTTTGAAAGGGATGGTAGCGCTGATTTCCCTTAATAGAAAAATGTGTAAAGTCGTGATTTCTTACGCATCTGATACCCTGCTCCGCCAGCCAGGCAAGAGTCATTTCCACGTACGGGACTTCATTCAAATTGGTGACAACTATCTCTGTATCTTTGCTGGCCAGTGGGGTGGCGATAAGCAGGGAGGAGACAAACTGGGAACTGAGACCATTGACAGTAGCTTTGCCACCGCTTAACGTTCCCCTTACAGAAATAGGGGGGCAACCATTGTTTTTTAGAGAAACAGCTTTCGCCCCCAGTTGATTGAGAGCATCAAGAAGAGGCTGGACCGTCCGGGAGCGAAGAGAAAAATCTCCGTCGAGAATGGTTTCAAATGGTGCCAGTGCTGCTATCCCGGCAACCAGGTTAAGAGAAGTTCCGGAATTCATTAAATTCAGTTTTTTCCCCGGGGTTGAGGGAAGGCGTCCAAAACCAGTGATTTCCCATTTTTCGTATCCGCAACTAATTCTGGCACCAAGGCTGCGGCAGGCATTGACAGCTGCTTGTGTGTCAGCTGACTGAAGAGGTCTGATAATGGTAGATTTTCCCTCGGCAAGAGAAGCAATGACGATTCCTCTGATGGTATGAGACTTGGAACCAGGGACGATAAATTCCCCTTCCAGTTTTCTGGCAGGATGAACGATGGCCTGCATAATTGAATTTTACCACCAGACAGGTGATAGAGGCAATCCTGGCAAGCAAATGACATTGGTGGCTGGTGATGCTATAATAGTTTTAACGAGCAAACTCATCACGTAAATGAAGAAAATAACTATTTCCTTACAGGGAAGAAATTGTCAGGTTTACATAGGTGTGCAGATGGAGAATCTTGGTGCAATACTCAGAAAAGCAAAAATTGGCCAGCGTGCCCTGGTTGTCAGTGATAAAAAAGTTGCCGCGCTGTATGGAGAAAAGGCAGTTACCAGTCTGCGGCAGGCAGGTTTCCAGACTAAGATGGTCAAAATAATGCCAGGAGAAAAGGCTAAAACATTTGATACAGCGTACAGAATTCTCCTGCGGGCTGCTTGTTTCCATCTGGAAAGGACAGATGTGGTTATTGGATTGGGGGGTGGCGTTACCTGTGACCTGGCTGGTTTTGTAGCTTCTATTTATCTCAGGGGAGTAAACTATGTGAGTGTACCCACTACACTTTTAGCCCAGGTAGATGCCGCCATTGGGGGAAAGACCGGGGTTGATTTACCGTGCGGCAAGAATCTGGTCGGTACTTTTTACCAGCCACAGCTGGTCTGGATAGATGTAGGAACTCTGTCTACTCTTTCCTCTCGGCAGATACGGGAGGGACTGGCTGAGGTGATTAAATATGGAATGATTAAAGAACCAGGACTTTTTTCTTTTCTGGAGAGAATTCCTGTGGAAGAGCTTAGTAAACACTATCAATTTTTTGTGGAGACCAGTGTCAAAATTAAGGGAGAGGTTGTGGAAGAAGACGAAAAGGAAATATCAGGGGCAAGAGAAATTTTGAATTTCGGACACACCCTTGGGCACGGAATTGAAATGGCCTGTCTTCCCCGGTATACCCATGGCGAAGCCGTAGCTTTAGGAATGGTGGGAGAGACATATCTGGCTGTGAAGGCTGGACTGGCAAAGGAACAGCTGACGGAGAGATTGATAGCCCTTTTACAAAAGTATGGGCTTGCCTGGAATATCAGTTTTCTGCCCTGGCGTCGTGTTCTTGGATATCTACAGCACGACAAAAAAGTTAGAAAGGGGAGGTGGCGCTTTGTTCTTCCCAGACAGATGGGCAGGGTAATAATTGGAAAACAACTGACTCCTGACTTTGTAAAAAAGGCCTGGTTGGATTTTTCCCGGAGGTATAAAAAATGGAATCAAGTCAACTGAAAAAACTGCGTAACAAGATTGATGTTCTGGATAGAAAGCTGCTGGCAATCTTAAACCAGCGAGCAGCAGTAGTGAAAAAAATTGCTGCCTGGAAGGAGATGATGAAGAAGCCAGGTTTTGACCCTTCCCGGGAGAAAATAGTGGTGGAACGACTGAAAAGTCTTAATCGTGGTCCTCTGGATGCCAGAGAGGTTGAATTAATCATGGAAACAATTTTCCGGGTTTACCGTTCTTACAGTGGACCGTTTACTATTGCCTATCTGGGTCCTGCAGGTACATTCACGCACCAGGCAGCGTTAAAACGCTTCGGGGAACGAGACAGGTATGTCCCCTGTAAAACAATAGGCCATGTTTTCCAGGAGGTAGAGAAACAACATGCTGATTTTGGAGTTGTACCGATAGAGAACTCCAACGAAGGAGTAGTCACCCATACTCTGGATATGTTCCTGGAAAGTGATCTGGTGGTCAATGCAGAAATACTGCTGGAAATTCATCATTGTTTGCTTTCCAGCCAATCCAGGATTTCCGGGATTAAGAAAATATATTCGCATCCTCAGGCGCTGGGTCAATGTCGTCAGTGGCTGGAAGAACATTTACCTTCTGCACATCAGGTGGAGACCGAGAGCACCATTCAGGCAGTGCAGTTAGCAAAGAAAACTCGTCTGGCTGCCGCTATCGCTCCGGAGACTGCCGCTGCCATCTATCAGATGAAGGTCGTGGCTGACAGTATTGAAGATTACCGGGAAAACATTACCCGGTTTTTGGTAATCGGGAAAACTTCAGCTCAACGCAGCGGTAATGACAAGACTTCTATTTTGTTCTCCATTAAAGACAGGGTAGGGGCGCTTCATGATATGCTGGTTCCTTTTAAGAATCACCAGATTAATCTGACAAGGATTGAATCCCGGCCTACACGGAGGAAGGCGTGGGAATATGTATTTTTTGTGGATTTTTATGGTCATGTGGATGAGGAAAGAGTGAAGTCTGCTTTGAAAGAATTGTCCCAGCAGTGTGTTTATATGCGGGTACTGGGGTCCTATCCTGCTGGTTGATACAGGTAAAACCCGGAGAAAACTATGGCTGATTTAATAATCATGAGTGCCAGAGCCACCGAAGAAGAAGTAGAAAAGGTTGTTTCCCTGATAAAGGAACTTGGTTTCCAGGTCCATGTGAGCAGGGGGCAGGAAAAGGTTCTTATTGGGTTGATAGGTGATACCCGGGGTGTCTCAGATGAAATGTTCCGGATGATGCCAGGAGTTCTGGAAGTTATAAACATCCTTAAGGAATATAAGCTGGTCAGCCGGGAGTTCCAGGCAGAAGATACCAGAGTCAGTGTGGGCAAAGTAGTGGTTGGCGGAAAAAATTTTGTGGTCATTGCCGGTCCCTGTTCGGTGGAAGAGGAAACTGGTTTGTTAAAGACAGCAGAAAAGATTGTGCGTGCCGGAGGAAAAATTTTGCGCGGTGGTGCTTACAAGCCCAGGACTTCTCCTTATTCCTTTGATGGACTTGGCAGGGAAGGATTAAGAATTCTTCAGCAGGTGACGACCAGTCTGGGAATACCGGTAGTTACTGAAGTGATGGCTCCGGAAGAAGTTGATGAAGTCGCAGCGGTGGCTGATATGCTGCAGATAGGAGCCAGAAATATGTTCAACTACAGGTTGCTGCAACGCGTGGGAAGGTCCGGGAAACCGGTGCTCCTTAAACGAGGGTTTGAGGCTAAACTGAAGGAATTTCTTAACAGTGCAGAATATATCCTGAAGGAAGGAAACAAACAGGTGGTACTGTGTGAAAGGGGTATCCGTACTTTTGATGATGAGTTTACCCGGAATACTCTTGACCTGGCAGCGGTAGCGGTATTAAAAAAAGAGACACATCTACCGGTAATCGTGGACCCCAGTCACGGGACAGGCCGCCGCGATTTGATTCTGCCGATGGCTCAAGCGGCTCTGGCTGCCGGAGCCGATGGTATTATGGTGGAAGTTCATCCCCAACCAGAAAAGGCTTTTTCCGATGGGTTCCAATCACTGAGGGTAGAGGAGTTTGAAACCTTAATGGCGAAACTCCGACCTCTGGCAGAAGTGATGGGGCGAATTTTGTAATTTTAGAATCTGAGAAAAAATGCAGAAAGTGAATTCTTTTTATTTCTTTCAACCAGGCAGTATTATCTTTGAACGAGGTTGCCTGGAAAAAGGATTGAAAGAAGCTTCGGCATTAGGTTTGCGGGCCCTTGTCGTTTGTGGCCGCCATTTTGCTTCCCGCACCGGTCTTTTAGAAAAAGTGAAAAAGATTTTAGAATCAGCAGGTCTTGTCTGCACACTTTATGATAGGGTAAAACCGGAACCGGATGTGGAAAATGTTGAGCAGGGTGCAGATATCTGCCGGAGGGCTGGTTGTGATTTAGTGGTGGCAGTGGGGGGAGGAAGCGCTCTGGATGCAGGAAAAGCTATCGCTGTGCTGGCGACAAATCCTGGAAGGTTAGCTGATTATTTCGGCCAGGAAAATTTCCCCACCTGTCCCTTACCAGTGGTAGCAATTCCCACAACCTGTGGTACTGGTAGCGAAGTCACCCGCTATGCGGTAATTGTAGACCGGCAGGCAGAAACAAAGAAAACTATCAGTAGCCTCCAGATTATTCCTAAGATAGCGATTCTGGACAGTGATTTATTGAAAACTCTTCCAGCAAGACTTGTTGCTGCTACTGCTATGGATGCTTTCTCGCATGCCGTGGAATCTTTTCTGGCCAGGAGGGCTAATTATCTTTCCCGGGGATTCTCCAGGATGGCTCTGAAAGCATTGAGTAAGGGTTTACCGGGTGCAGTAAGAGATAAAGACCCGGATTCTTTTAAAGAACAGGTTTTTTTTGGTTCGCTGGTTGCTGGACTGGCTATCAACCACACTGGAACTATTATGGTGCACGGAATGGGCTATGCTTTCACCATCCGCTATGGTGTTCATCACGGGACAGCCAACGCAGTAGTTCTTGCGCCAGTCCTGGAGTATCTGAAGACTAAGGGGCAGGAAAAGGAAATATCTGAGCTGGAAACTTTCTGGGGTGGACCTGCAGGTTTGAAAAAATTATTACAGGAGATGAAGCTACCATCCAAACTGAGTGAATTTGGTGTTGAAGAAAAGGATATCGGGGAGCTGGTAAGACTGGCAGTTATCGGATGTCAGAGAGCGGTAAAAAACATGTTTGTGGCACCGGAGAAAAAAGATTACGAACAAATTCTGAGGTCCATTCTCTAACAGGGGAAATCAATGAAAGTGAATCTCTCGGAAATGACTTTGAAGGAAGTCAGGGCTGCCGGTAAAATTCAGCTGGTTGTTTTGCCCTGGGGTTCCTGTGAATCTCATAACCTTCATCTTCCGTACGGCTGTGATACTCTGACCGTGAGCGGTCTGGCAGAAAAGGCAGCGCTTTTAGCGGCAAAAAAGGGGGCCAGGGTAGTGGTACTGCCAGCCATGCCTGTGGGTGTTAATTCGGATTTATTCGGTTTCCCCCTGGTACTCCATTTTTCTCCCTGTACCCAGCTGGCAATTCTTCGGGATATAGTGTGGTCTTTAGAGAATCACCAAATTTACAAACTACTTTTGCTCAACGGACATGGTGGTAATAATTTCAGGGCTTTAATCAAGGAACTATACGGCCAGATAAGGGTTCATATTTTTCTCTGTAACTGGTGGCAGCTGGTGGAAAAATTAGTGAAGAAAGTATGTAGTGACCCTGGTGGAGAACATGGAAATGAAGCAGAAACTTCCTGGATGATGTATCTTCATCCTGAACTGGTGCACCTGAAATGGGCGGACGCAGGCCAGGTCAGAAAGGCGCGTCTTAAAAGTTTGAGAAAAGGAAGTATCTGGACTCCCCGTCCCTGGCATGTCCTTACTACCAATTCCGGCTATGGTAATCCTCGTCTGGCAAGTGCGGAGAAAGGGCGTCAGATTGTGAAATATGCTGTGGCAGAAATAAGTGAGATTATAAGAGAAATTGCTAATGCCCGACTTGACAGAAATTTTCCTTATTAACCATGCAGATTGCTCATCTTTTGCGTGGCAGGTCTCCAGGCCAGACACTTTCGTTAGGTATAGGCAAGTTTGATGGTTTCCATCGCGGACATCAACGTATTGTCCATGTGATAAAAGAGCATTCCTTGCTGGCAGATACCCGGTCAGGAGTCTTCACCTTCAGACATTTTCCCGTGGATTTTATGCTCTCTTCGTGGGAAGAAAAACTGTTACTATTGCGCAGGGCAGGCTTGCAATGGTGTCTGTGGGCTGATTTTGAGGAAATCTGCCACTGGGAACCGGAACATTTTCTTCAGTGTTTACAGAACTGGCAGGTGAAAGAAATTGTCGTGGGTTTTAATTTCTGTTTTGGTGCTCACAGAAAGGGGACATTAAGATTTCTGCAAAAAGTTGGGTGCTGTTTCGGGTTGAATGTTATTCCTGTCGCCCCTGTAAGAGTCGGAGCAGCTGTTGTCAATAGTACTCGTATCCGGTCTGCCCTGCGAGCAGGAAGAATAGAGGAGGCTACCCAGTGTCTTGGCCGTCCTTTCAGTTTTGAAGGTCGTGTTATTACCGGTCGTAGCCGCGGGCTTGGTCTCGGATTTCCCACAGCCAATCTTTATTTGTCAAAGAAAATATTTCTACCCTATGGAGTGTATGCTGCCTGGGTAGCATGGAAAGGTCATTTTTACCAGGCTGCAGTTAACATTGGTGTTTGTCCGACTTTTGGAAAAAACAATGAAGAGTCAGTGGAGGTTCATCTTTTACACTTTAACGAGGATCTCTACGGTAAGAAACTTCAGGTATATTTGATAAGTTATCTGCGTCCAGAAATTACCTTTCCCAGCCCGGAGGCATTGAAAAATCAGTTAGCAAAAGATGTGGTCCAGGTTAATCTCATTTTAGGTTCCCACCCGGAGTTTGACTCAGGTGTCCCGGAAGGGTAAAATACGGTATTATCCGTGTGCTAATCTGATTTTAATCAGTAGCGGTTTATTAACCATTGGAGGGGGTAGAATATGGCAAGGGAAAGCAAAAAAGCCAAATTCGTTTATTTCTTTGGCGGAGGAAAAGCGGATGGCAATGAATCTATGAAGAATCTTCTTGGAGGGAAAGGTGCCAATCTGGCGGAAATGGCAGGCCATCCCAGATTAAGACTTCCTGTGCCTCCTGGTTTTACCATTACCACTGAGGTTTGTACATATTACTACCAGCACAAAAGAACGTATCCAGAGGGGTTGAAGGAACAGGTGGAAAAGGCTTTAAAGCAGGTGGAAAAACTTATGGGAAGGAAATTCGGGGACCCTGATGACCCGCTTCTGGTATCAGTCCGTTCTGGTGCTCGTCGCTCCATGCCCGGGATGATGGAAACCGTACTGAACGTCGGATTAACCGAAGCAACCTTACCAGGTCTGATTAAGCAGAGTGGTGGCAACGAACGTTTTGCCTGCGACGCTTATCGGCGTTTAATTATGATGTATTCCGATGTGGTGATGGAGAAAGCCGCTGGTCTTGAGCCCAAAAACGGTAAGGGTATCAGAAAAATCCTTGATGAGCGGATGGAGGAAATAAAGAGAGAGAAGAATTATACTTCTGATACCCAGCTTACGGTGGATGACCTGAAACTCCTCATTGCTGACTTCAAGCGCCTGGTGAGAGAAAACCTGGGGAGTGAATTTCCTGATCGGCCAGAACAACAGTTGTGGGGTGCAATTGGAGCAGTTTTCGCCTCCTGGAATGGTAAACGTGCTGTGGAATACAGAAGAATTGAAAAGATTCCTGATGAGTGGGGAACAGCTGTGACGGTACAGTCCATGGTTTTCGGTAACATGGGAGATGATTCCGCTACCGGAGTTGCCTTTACGAGAAATCCCGGCAACGGCGAAAATCAGTTTTATGGGGAGTACCTGGTGAATGCCCAGGGAGAAGATGTTGTCGCCGGAATCAGAACTCCTGCCCCCATCAACGAATATTCCAAAAATGACCAGAGCCGGCATCTTCCTACACTGGAGGTACTTATGCCGGGTGTGTACCGGCAGCTGGATGAAATTCGGCGCAGACTGGAGAAGCATTACCGGGATATGTTAGATATTGAATTTACCATTGAAAAGGGACGCCTTTTCATTCTTCAGTGCCGTGTAGGGAAAAGAAATGGACTTGCTGCCGTGCGTATGGCAACTGATATGTACCGGGAAAGACTGATTGATAAGGAGACAGCAGTCATGCGGGTAGCCCCGCAGCAACTGGTGGAACTACTATTGCCGATGATTGACCCCAGAGTGGAGATGACCACCACTCCCATTGCCAAGGGATTGCCTGCTGGTCCAGGTGGCGCCAGGGGAAGGGTTGTCTTTACGTCAGCTGATGCGGTTGCCCGGGCAGAAAAGGGAGAGAAGGTTGTACTGGTGAGGGAAGAAACCAGTCCTGAAGATGTTGATGGTATGCATAAATCTCAGGCCATTCTTACCAGTAAGGGTGGGATGACCTCCCATGCCGCACTGGTGGCCAGGGGCTGGGGTAAGTGCTGTATTGTCGGCTGCTCGGACATTGAAATTTCTGCTGATAATAAGAGTTTCCGGACCAGAACCGGTGCAGTAATCAAGGAAGGTGACTGGATTTCTCTCAACGGTACCAGGGGTCTGGTTTATGAGGGAAGTCTTCCTCTGGTGGAACCTGATTTAGAAAAGAACCAGTCTTATCGTGATTTGATGAAACTGGTTGACAGTATCAAGCAGCTGGGTGTGCGGGCTAATGCTGATACCCCGCAGGATGCCAGGAAAGCCCTCAGTTTTGGTGCTGAAGGTATCGGACTTTTCCGGACAGAACACATGTTTTACGGAGAAGGGAGCGAAAAGCCTCTTTTCCTTTTAAGAAAAATGATTATGAGTACAGCTGTGGAAGAAAGGAAGGCTGCTCTGGAGGAACTGTTTCCCTATGTGAAAAACGATATTAAGGCTACTCTGGAAGTGATGGAAGGGCTGCCGGTGACCATCAGGCTTCTGGACCCACCTCTGCATGAATTTGTTCCCCACAGCGAAGAGAAGATGGCAGCACTGGCAGCTGAACTGGGAGTGGACACCGCGGAGTTAGAAAAAAGGGCGGAAGGGTTAAGAGAAAGTAACCCCATGCTGGGACATAGAGGTGTTCGTCTGGGAGTAACCTACCCGGAGATTACAGAGATGCAGTTTCGGGCGATACTGGAAGCTGCCGCGGAAATTATCCAGTCTGGAGGAAAAGCATTACCGGAGATTATGGTTCCGGTGACCTGTTCTGTGACAGAACTTGAAAATCAGAGGCGTATCCTGGATAAGGTATATGCTGAGGTCTGCAGCAAGTTTGGTCTTAAGAAAATACCCTTCCTGTATGGCACCATGATAGAGATTCCCCGGGCAGCCCTCACTGCCGGGCAAATGGCTAAAGTTGCGGAATTTTTCTCCTTTGGCACGAATGATTTAACCCAGATGGCTTACGGGTTCTCCAGGGACGACATTGGTTCTTTTCTGCCTGAATATCTGAATGCCAAAATTCTACCAGCAGACCCGTTTCAGACCATTGACCAGGAAGCTGTCGGTGAATTGATTCAGCTGGGAATACAGAGGGGAAGGGCGACCAGACCAAAGCTGAAGGTGGGCATTTGTGGAGAACATGGTGGGGACCCGGACTCGGTAAAATTTTGCCACCGTGTGAAGATGAATTATGTGTCCTGTTCTCCCTTCCGTGTCCCGATATCCCGGCTGGCAGCAGCCCAGGCGGTAGTTGAAGAGAAGGCAAAAACGCCTGGCAAAGTAGCAAAAAGAAGTTCCAAAGTTAAGTAGTTATTAAGTAAAGAAGTTAAGAAGTTCATATTTTATTCCGGAACCTGGCACGGTGGGAAAGAGGATGTGGAGTTTTTTTTTCTTTTTTAGCCTTATTATTTTCCTCCTGTGCAAAGACGGCCAGTAACCTTTTTTTTTCCGCTTCCCAGCAGGGCAGACCAGGCGCGGTTTTAAAATCTCCCCGGCTCCTCTTCAGTAAGGAGCGGAGTCTTTCTTATCTTCCCCTTTGCCAGGTTTTTTGTTCCCCCCTTCTTTCAAAAAAAGGATACAAGGGGGATTGAAAAATTCGCCCTACACTGCTGGCCATGAGAAGCAAGGTAAAGATAAATTAGATTGAGCAAAGGAGAAAGGCGAAGTTTCCTTTCCTTAAACAGGAGCCTTTCAGACAATGTTTTTTCTCAAAGGCAGGGATTTATCCTTCTCCAGTCTTTTTCGTTTCCTTAAAAGAGATGCCGTTACCACCTCGGTGAAGCGGTACAAGAAGGTTCAGGGACCGAGGCAATAAGTTTGTCTCCACCACGGGGCAGGAAGTAGTTCTTTCTTTTTAGATGTTCGTCCCGGAGTAAGACCACCCGGTCAGGATTTGGGGTCGTCAAATATTTCAGGTATAATGAGCACAAAGTGCAATCTCTGGCAGGTGCGTAAACATAGCAGGGTAGGGCGGTTGAGAAAAAGGTTGAAATGGAACTATCTAAGTTTTTGAAAAATAAGAACTTGGAGGAAAAATGGAAAGGAGAGAATTTCTTAAGAAAAGTATTTGGATTCTGGCTGGAGCTGGCCTTTCGCGGTATGTCGGCTTGGGATTCAGGAAGGTGGCTAACGCAGGGGAAAGCGGTGCTGAAATTGTCATGGTAAAAGGTACGGACAGTGAGAAGATTACCTTTCGCGCATTAGAAATGCTGGGAGGGATGAAGCAGTTTGTGAAAAAAGGTCAGCGGGTAGTGGTTAAGCCCAATATTGCGTGGAACAGAACAGTGGAACAGGCAGCCAACACTCATCCCTGTGTGGTGAAAGCACTGATAAAGATGTGTTTGCAGGTAGGGGCATCACAGGTGGTGGTGATTGATAATACATGCAATCCCTGGAACTTGACATATGTAACCAGCGGCATGGAATCAGCGGTAAAGGAAGCCGGTGGTCTGTTAAAAGGTCCGCAGTCATTCAAGAAAGTTACCCTGCCACAGGCAACTATTCTGAAAGAAGCTGAGGTTCTGGAAGAAGTTCTCAATGCTGATGTAGTTATCAACGTTCCTGTGGTGAAGGTCCATGGTTCTCAGGCTAAGGTGACGCTTTCCATGAAAAATCTTATGGGTGTTGTAAAAGACCGTGGCTATTTTCACCGTACTGACCTGAACAGATGCATTGCGGAAATTGCTGGCTACATAAAACCTCATCTTACGGTACTGGATGCTACAAGAATTTTGTTGACCAGGGGACCGCAGGGTCCTGGTGAGGTCAAGGTTCTGGAAACAGTGCTTGCGGGAAAGGATTTTGTCGCTCTGGATACTTACGGTAGCACTCTTCTTGGTGTGAAACCAGAAATAGTCCCGCATATTCAAATGGCTGCAGAGATGGGCCTGGGCCAGAATGACCTTTCCAGGATTAAGGTGAGGACAAACTGATGTCCGGCAGTGTGTTCAGTCGTGCGAAAAGGAAGTTGCCCTGGCGAAGGTTAACTCAGCTTGTTGTTCTTATCCTTTTTATTCTTTTCCTGGTCAGGACAAAATTTCCTGGACCCGGTAAGTTAATTTCCCCTGTTTTTTTTCGTCTGGACTTATTTCTGGCTGTGACCAGTTTCTTCTCTTCTGGTTACAGGACTGGTCCTTTCTGGCCTCTGCTGTTTTTAGTCATAGCCGTTGTTGTTTTTGGTAACTTCTTTTGTTTCTGGATCTGTCCGGTTGGCAGTTCGCTCGAATTTGCCGGCTTTATTTTTTGCCGCAGACGCTGGCGGGTAGGGTGGAAATTACCTTTCTGGTTTCGCTACTTCCGGTTTTTGCTTTTGGGCCTGATGATTTTGATAAGTCCTTTTTCCCTTGTAGGAAAACTGCCTTACCTTGCCTGGTTGTTTGATCCGTTTGTCATCACTGTCCGGGCTTTGGTTTTCGGTGGTGGATGGCTCGTTTTTTTGCTGGTTCTATTTGTTTTCAGCATCACTTTTCCCAGGGGGTGGTGCTTTAACTTTTGTCCTTTAGGTGCTTTCTACACGTTAATAGGAAGAATCTATCCGAAACCCTGGCTGAGGCAAGGAAAACAAAATGCGGCGCATCAGTCGGAGAGAATTTCTTAAGTTTTGTTCCTATTTTGGTCTGGCTGCAGTTTTACCGGTAGACCTGTCAGGGAGCAAGAGGGAAGGATTTATCAGACCACCTGGTTCCGTAGAAGAACCGGTTTTTAACAATCTTTGCTACAGGTGTGGACTTTGTTTCAAGATTTGTCCGGCTAAATGTTTGAAGCCTGTCAGCTTCACTGATTCCGTCAAAAGCTGGGGTAGTCCCCACATCATCCCCAGAGAGGCTGGATGTTTAAGGTGTGGTAGTTGCAGCCGGGTCTGTCCTTCTGGTGCCCTCCAGTCTGTCCCGCCAGAAATTGTCAAAATGGGTACTGCCAGGATTGAGAAAGAAAGGTGCCTGGTCTGGACCAGAGAGAAGGAATGCCTGGTCTGTCTGGAGTACTGCCCGGTGGGAGCAGTTATTCTTGATGAAAAAGGCAGGCCCGAGGTTGACCCTGGAGTTTGCGTCGGCTGTGGTCTTTGTGAGCAGAACTGTCCGGTTCCTGGTAAGAAGGCAGCAATTCGTGTAACTGCACTCGGTGAGAAACGTTATTACTTAAAAGAGAAAAAATACCGCTAATCTGAAAATCAGGCGTAAAGACAATTAACCTGGAGGAAAAGATGGGTAATATCGGGATGCCAGAGTTGATACTTATTCTGGTAATTATTCTTCTGCTTTTTGGCGCTCGGCGGCTGCCAGAAATTGGCCGGTCGCTGGGTCGGGCTCTTGGAGAGTTCAAAAAAGGTTTGCAGGAAGCCAGGAAGGAAGTGGAACAGACAGAAAAAGAAAAAGATGATGAGGAGCAAGGAAAAAGTTGATTCTCTGACCTTTCTGGAACATCTGGAAGAGCTCCGGCGCCGCATAATAGCAGTTCTGACCTTCTGGTTGATAGCTTTTGGCATATGTTATGTATTTGTAGATAAAATACTTAGCTTTTTTTTTAGACCTCTTACTCCTTTTCAGCCGAAGCCTGTTTTCACAAGACCCACAGAACCTTTTCTGGTTACTTTTGGAGTTTGTGCCCTGGTAGCAGCTTTAATTAGTTTACCTGTTTTGATAGCCCAGATATGGTTGTTTGTAGCTCCAGGCCTTACCACCAGGGAGAGACAATTATCCCGGTGGGTTTTACTTGGGCTGGTGGTTTTCTCCTTCAGCGGGATGGCGTTCGGATTCTTTTTCCTGGTTCCTGTTGGTCTTAAGGTTCTTCTGGGTTTTGCCAGGCAAACAATGACTCCTTTGATTTCAGCTGGTTCCTATCTTGGTTTTGTCGCCATGCTTACTCTGGGGCTGGGAGCAGTATTCAACCTGCCTGTAGTTCTCGGAGCCCTGGCAGCCTGTGGTCTCGTTGAGCCGGCGGCTCTCAGGGGGAACCGTCGTCTGGCTGTGGTACTGGCTCTGGTGGTAGCAGCAGTTATTACTCCGACCACCGATATAGTAACACAGTTGTTACTGGGTACAGCGCTGGTAGTTCTTTATGAAATAGGGATTATTTTTGCCAGCGTTTTTCGTCACCCAAGTAATTGATAATAAATTTCTTAGCTGGCTCCATGTCAGAAATTGTTTTAAGATAGACTTTTCTGCACCAGGAAGCGAGCCTCATGGTTAGAACATTCCGGGGTGACTGCCGCAAGGTAACATAATATCTCTTATACGACGTTACATTTCTATCCCCTTGATATATAAGAGCTTAGAATAGTAATCCACAGAAGTAAACAAGAAGTGTGGGAGAAAGGTAGTTGGCTACCGGAAGCAGAAAATTTTGGGATGTTTTTTAGGGAAGGTTCAGCTGGCTGGCGGTGTGTGAAAAAGGTCTGGAGTTTGTGTTCTGGGGGCGACGGTGATTGACCGGCGGGGAAAAACTTTGCCGAGAAGATGGACGGTAAGGTAGCCGTCGTAAAAAAGAAGGAATCCTGCCAGAATTAGGCCGGAAACGATGTTGAGGAGAAGGAAAATAAGGGCAAAGGAGAGGACGTAAAGGGAAAGGATAACTGTATAAATTATAAGGTAGTCCCTTGCCACCAGGAAGATACGGTCAAGGAGAACCGGAAGATTAAAAGCCCTGCGCAGGTTCCTGGCTTCTACCATAGAACAAAGGGCAAAAGGCATAATGAAGGTAGCCAGAAGAAAGAACAGAATCATTATCAGGTTAATAACCTGGCCGCGGATAAAAAATAAAGACAGGATTTTTCCTCCGGAAAGGGTTGACACAAAGAAGCCACTTAAAAGCATCAATAAAAAAGGGATAGCCAGGTAAATAATGATTACTCCTGCACCCATCAGCCCCCAGAGAAGAAATTCCTTGAGATTTTCATCCCATTCCACGTTAGATTTTTCCAGGCGGAGAATCTTTTCCAGCTTTTTCATCAGGAAACCGATGGAAATTAGCTGGACCACGGGAAAAAAAAGAAGTAGCCCCCCTATCAGGATGTCCTGAGCATTGCGGCGACTTTTGACTGTTGTCCGGAAAGCCTCAATAATCTTTCTTTTCATACGTGCGGATGATTTCTAACATTTCTCGCACAGCTTTTTCCAGGCCACAAAAAACAGCCTTGCCGATAATACTGTAACCAATGTTCAATTCTTCCACTCCGGGGAGACGGCAGATAGGTATCACATTGCGGTAATCCAGTCCGTGGCCGGCAAAAACTTTCAGCCCTGTAGAAAGAGCCAGCTCCGCTGCCCGGGCAAGCCGGTTAAACTCCTGCATCATTTCTTCTTCCTTCTCTGTTTCTGCGTACCGGCCGGTATGGAACTCCACAGAATCTGCTTCTATTTTTTTTGCTGCTTCTACCTGGCGCTGGTCTGGTTCAATGAAAAGACTGACAGCAATGTTTTCTCTCCGAAAACGTTTGACTACCTCAGCAAGTCTGGTTTGCTGCCCGGCAACGTCAAGTCCTCCTTCTGTGGTAAGTTCTTCTCGTTTTTCCGGGACCAGGGTAACCTGATGAGGTTTTACCTGCAGAGCAATTTTGATGATTTCTTCTGAGGTAGCCATTTCTAAATTCAGCTTTGTTTTTACGACTTCTTTCAGCAGGAAAAGGTCCCTGTCCTGAATATGCCGGCGGTCTTCCCGCAGATGACACACAATAGAATCACAACCTGCCTGTTCACAGATCAATGCTGCTTGAATAGGGTCAGGCGTGCGGCTTTTTCTCGCCTGCCGTAAGGTGGCCACATGGTCAATATTAACTCCCAATCTTATCATTTTACCCTCCTGTAAACAGCTACTCTGTCCGGGTCAACTTTTAAGATAACTAAATCCTTACTGCTACTGATATGAACAGGCAGTAAGGTAGAATTTTCTTCTGTGTATTTTTCAGGTGTAACAAAAACCTGGAATAACATCTCACGGGAGAAAAAGTACCCCTTTTTAGGTATGAAGTAAACATCAACTGCAGAAGGTATAACCTGCCATTCGGAAGGGTTAAACGCCTGCACTTTTACCGGTTGACATGCCCTTAGCACAGGTAAAGATTGCGCTAAATGATTTCTTTCCCCCCGCACATTGAAGACATAAAACCAGAGAGCAATTCCCATCAAGACAGCATAGATTTTTAGCTGCCAGTTATGGAGCAAAACAGATAAAATTTTTCTCTTGTTCATGGCTTCTGATACTGAAAAGCTTGCTCAATCTTCTGTTTCAATTCAGGCACTGATAGGTTTTCATATATTTTCCCTTGCACAGCCAGGGAGATACGCCCGGTTTCTTCTGATGTTATAATCGCCAGAGCATCGGTTTCTTCACTCAGTTTCAGGGCAGAAAGGTGCCTGGTTCCCCAGTGATTTTGTTTCGGACGAGAATCCATGGGCAGAATGCAACCAGCTGCCGCTATGCGATTTTCATGGATGATAACAGCTCCATCATGCAGGGGACTTCCGGGATGGAAAATGGTAATCAGAGTTCTGCGGTCAATGCAGCTATCAAGTAAACACCCCGTCTCTGCATATGTACCCAGACGGGTTGTCCGCTCTAAAACTATCAAACTGCCGGTACGCTGTTGCGCCATCACCTTTACTGCTTCTATCAGTTCCGCCACTTCCGGAGGATGGAGAGTGGAAAAAGGAAAAAGACGACCTGTACCTAACTTTCGTAAAACATTCCTTAATTCTGGTTGAAAGATTACTACCAGGGCTACCATACCGATAGCAAAAATTTTCTCCAGCAACCAGTTCAGTGTTCTCAGGTGTACTGCCTGGGCAACAAAAGTAATCAAAAAAAGGAGCAATATTCCCTTTAAGAGCTGAACTGCTTTGGTCTCGCGGATAAAGATTATCAGATAGTAGATAAGAACAGAGACAATGCAGATGTCCCCAACTGTGGTAATATAAAGCATTAATCCCGGTTTCATAAAATTTGCTTCAGCTGGCTTATCAATTTTTCGTTTTGTTCTCTGGTACCAATGGTAATTCTGAGATAGTTTTCATTAAGACCTGGTGCTGGCATATGCCTGACAATAATTCCCTTTCTTTCCAGTTCTTGCACTAAACTGCCTGCCGGTTTTGAGAGATTACACAGAATGAAATTAGCCTGGGTGGGAGTAAAGGGAATTTTCAGCAGGCTCAACTCCTTATAAAGATACCTTTTCCCGCTGGCATTGTTTTTTAAACTTTGTCTCACATAGGCTTTATCCTTCAGGGCAGCTCTGGCTGCTTCCTGTGCCAGTCCTGTAGTATTGAAGGGTGGTCTGATTTTCTCCATAAGGCTAATCATTTCCTGAGGTCCGATACCATAACCAATCCGCAGCCCGGCAAGTCCATATATCTTGGAAAATGTTCTTACCACAAGGACCGGATGTTTTCGGAACCAGGGCAAAGCACTGCCATAATTCTTTTCTTCCACATACTCAGCGTAGGCCTCATCAGAAATAACTACAACGTCTCGGGGGATGTTTTTCCAGATGAAGTTAAGCTGGGAACGTGTAACAATAGTGCCGGTGGGATTATTGGGATTGCACAGGATGAGAACTTTTGTTTTTCTTGTGATACCAGCAACAATTTTCTCCACATCGTAGGAAAAGTCAGCGTTCAAGGGTATTTCCACCGGGTTAGCGCCTATCATATGGCACAAAATAGGATAAATAAGAAATGATGGCCTGGGGAAAATAACCTCATCACCAGGATTGACAAAAGCCTGCAGGCAAAGGGAGATGGCTTCACTGGAGCCGCTGGTGACAATAAGTTCTTCCGCTTTAACTTTAAAGATATTTGCAAGTTCCTGTTTCAAATAATAGGCAGAAGCCTCCGGATAACGGTGGATTTCCTTCAGATTCTGCCGGATAGCCGCTACTGCCCTGGGAGATGGACCCAGCGGATTTTCATTGGATGCCAGTTTTATGATAGAACGCAAACCGTACTGTCGAAAGACTTCTTCAACAGGTCTACCGGGAACATAAGGTCTGATGTTTTTTAAGGAAGGTTTTGCCAGTTTTTCCAGAGAACCCATTTTCCCCCTTTTTAAGGATTTAGTAAACCACAGGCCTGTTTAGCCTGCTTCAGAGTTTCTCCCGCTACAGTCCGGGCTTTTTCCGCTCCCTCTTTTAAAATTTTGTGCAAAACATCCATGTTTTTTTCCAACTGGTTTCTGCGTTCTCTAAGCGGAGAAAGAAAAGAGATTGTTTTTTCTGCAAGGTTTCTCTTGCAGTCGGTGCAGCCAATCAGTGCCGAGCGACAGTCAGCTGCTATTTTTTCTGTTTCCAGGTTATTGAACAACTGATGGTAAGCGAAAGCCGGGCATGTCTCCGGATGACCCGGGTCTTTCCTGTAGACCCTTTTAGGGTCAGTAAACATATTAAGAATTTTCCGTCTTATATTTTCAGGTTCATCCTTGAGGTAGATGCAGTTGTCATAGGACTTGCTCATCTTTCGGTTGTCAGTTCCTGGGATCTTTGGTGTTTCAGTTAAAAGTGCCTCCGGCTCAGGAAAAACTGAGCCGTAAAGGTAGTTAAAACGCCGTGCTATTTCCCGGGTAAGCTCCAGATGGGGCAACTGGTCTACCCCGATGGGTACGCAACTGGCACGGTAGATAAGGATGTCGGCAGCCTGAAGCACAGGATATCCCAGGAATCCATAGGTTTGTAAATCTTTCTCCCTGAGTGTTTCTATCTGTTCCTTGTAAACCGGGTTTCTTTCCAGCCAGGCTACAGGTGTGACCATGGAAAAAAGCAGGTGTAGCTCGGTATGTTCGGGGACATGTGACTGAACAAAAATAGTACAGACTTCGGGGTCTAATCCGGCGGCAAGAAAATCCAGTGCGATTTCTTTCACATTGCTGGCAATGGATTGAGGACTGGCGTATTCAGTACTGAGTGCGTGCCAGTCAGCAATCATATAGAAGCAGCGGTAACCTTCCCGGGGTAAACGTTTCCAGTTGGTGAGCGCTCCAAAGTAGTGCCCGATATGCAGCGGTCCTGTTGGTCTCATACCACTGAGTACTCTCTTTTCTGAATTCATAAGTTATTTAGTTCTGAAGTTAATAACTTCATTATTCAGCATCAGAATTCGTATCTTTCTTCCGCCAGGCAAAGTAGTCGTTCAGAATGCTTCCGTGGTCAAAAGCCAGTGTGCCGGGCAGATTCTGCCGGGAAAAGATACCGATGGCTGCAGCATCATCACCGGCTTTCGGGGTGCCAGTGGAAGACGCAGTAAAAACTGTGGCGATGGTGTGAAATCTGGGGTCGCGGCCTGGTCGGGAATAGGTATGGAACTGCTTCAGATTGGTAAGTTGCAGTCCTGTTTCTTCTCTGGCTTCTCTAACTGCCGCCTCTTCCAGGCTTTCTCCATAGTCCACAAAACCACCGGGTAGAGCCCAGCCGGCTGGATAGTTTTTCCTTTCCACCAGGACAATCCCTCCTGCCACCTCAATAATGATATCCACCGTGGGCAGCGGATTACGAAAGGCTTTGCGGGACAGCTGAGCCAGTAAAGGTTCTGCTGCTTCCAGAAAAGTGTTGAAATCCTGCTCACTCCAGAGGACGAAAAATAGTTTACTGGGGTAGCTAAAACAGGCGGTGTGTCTGAGTACTTCCTCTACCATGACGGTAGCTACCTGTCCCACAGATACACCTCCTGCCCCGCAGCCAAGGGCTGGAAAAGCCAGACTGGATATTTTCAGTTTTTCGGCACTTTTTAGGGTATTCTGTGTTGCCAGGCGAATGATTTCCTGGCTGGAAGTTCCGGAGCTGTCCACGGTAACTGCATGGATAACATAGCGGCAGGCAAGGCTACCGCCTCCTGTTACCGCTACATCTCCCAGGGGTACAGGTGCCTTTTTTCTTGCTTCCCTTTCTATAATGCTTCCCCCTTTCTTTTTAATAGCAGCTGCAACTCCGCCACCCATTACCATTTTGCCGTTAGCTGCATTGACAATGGCTTCTGCTGGCTCAGTACTTATATCCCCCTGTTTAATCTCCCATCTGCTGCTGCCTATGTAAAAGATTGCCCGGTTCATAGATTTCATTATAAGCGCAATTTCATTTTTCAGTCAAAAAGGTTAACTATTCAGAGTTTAAAAACCAGCGAGGAATTTCACCCAGACCTGACGTACTCTGGGACCATCAAATTCACAGAGAAAAATTCCCTGCCAGCTACCCAGTGTCAGGTTACCACCTGTAACCGGAACCAGGACAGAATGTCCTACCAGGGAAGAGGCTATATGGGCATCCGAGTTACCCTCACTGTGGCTGTATCTGGCGTTTTCCGGGGCTAATTTCCCTAAAGCAGTCAAAATATCATCACTGACAGAAGGGTCAGCGTTTTCATTGATGGTAAGCCCGCAGGTAGTGTGAGGGACGAACACCAGGCAACAGCCATCTTTAAAACCACTATTTTCTATGCTTTTCCCTATCAGGGGGGTGATGTCTACCATCTCCCGGCGTCTGGTGGTTATTACGGTGAATTTTTCCATATTTCATCCTTCTTGATAAAAGGCAGTGTATGCCTGGAAAGCGCTATAAATATCTGCCTTACTGGTCACCTCAAATGGTGCATGCATAGAAAGGACCGGTACCCCGCAGTCCGCGGTATCTATGTTAAGGCGGGCAAAATAGGTGCTGATAGTTCCCCCGCCGCCCTGCTCTACTTTGCCCATTTCTCCTGGCTGCCAGGAAATCTGATTTTTGTCAAAGATATGCCGGAGATAAGCCAGATACTCAGCTGTGGGTTCTACACTGCCGGCTTTACCTCTACCTCCTATTGTCCTTTCCAGTACCACCCCACATCCCAGGCGCGCAGCATTACGGGGGTCGTAAGCATCACGGTAGTTTGGGTCCAGGGCGGTTGCCACATCAGCAGAAATTGCTCTGGAATTCTGGAAGAAAAGTCTTTTCTCCCTGCTGCTTCCTCCTTCTTTTTCCAGAAGTTCTTCCAGAAAAAACTGAAAGAAAGAAGACTGAGCGGAAGTGGCTCCATAGCTACCAATTTCTTCCTGGTCTGTAAGAATGCAGAAAGCACTCCTTGGGATTTGACTCAGACCGAGTAAAGCAAAAAATGCCGTGTAAGCACATACCCTGTCATCCTGGCCATAACCAGCAAGCATACTTCTGTCAAACCCCACGTCTCTTGCTGGTCCGGATGGTACAACCTCAAATTCGCTGCTGATAAAGTCTTCTTCCTGAATACCCCAGTGTTCCTTTAGCCAGCGCAAAAGGAAATTTTTAACCGGTTCCTTCTCTTCTCTGGAATCTGGTATACTACCAACCAAAAGGTTCAGATTCTCTCCGGGGAAACCCTCCTCAATGGTTTTTTTCATCTGGTCTTTAGCCAGGTGCGGCAGAAGGTCAGTGATTGTGAATACAGGGTCACCTGGTTTTTCGCCAAGACAGACCTCTTTTTTCTCTCCGTTTTTCAGGACAATGGTCCCATAAACAGATAACGGTATACTTAACCACTGGTACTTTTTTATGCCTCCGTAATAACAGGTCTTAAAAAAGGCAAGGTTTTCCTCCTCATAAAGGGGAATTGTTTTCAAATCCAGCCGGGGGGAATCAATATGAGCAGCAATGATGCGGCTGCCAGAAATCAAAGGGTGGCTGCCCACCTGACACAGAAAAAGCTGTTTGTTCCTGTTCACCTGGTAGACTTTATCACCGCATCTTAACTGCTGGTAATCCTCCAGTCGCCTGTAGCCAGATTCCTCAGCGGCTTTCACACAGGCCTGGAGGAATTTTCTTACGGTTTTATTTTCACTCAGAAAACTTTTATACCGGTCGCAAAATTCCAGAGCTTTGTTTTTACCTTCCTGGTTCCATTTAAGCCAGGTACTTTGCCTTTCCATTTTTTTCTCCGTTTTTATATTCCCTTTATTATAGGGCATACAGTTTTTCCAGTCAAAGAAGGCAGGCTCTCACTTTTTCGGAATCTTAGGATTATTCCACAGCTTTACCGCATACTGCCCCCTGGGATGCCTTTTCTTTCCTCCCGGGGAGTTTTTGCAGGACAGTGCAAAAAAGAAGGATTCTGGCTCTCTTTGTTAATAAGTTCTGAAGTTCCAAAGTTATGAAATTCTACAGAAATCTGCTCTTGCCAGGTCTTTCCGTTAAAAGTCTGGATTTCAGGGCCAGAAGGAGTAACGCGCAGCATTTCTTTCCCACCACAGATACCAGGAACTGATATCTTTCCCCAAATCGACACCGGTAAGATTTATCAGCACTTTAGAGGCGGCTTTTCGCACCAGTAAATTTCTTTCCTGAACTAAAGGGATAAGGGAACCTGCTGCCCGGGTATCCTTCAACCTGCCTAATGCCCTGATAGCCTGCAGTTTAACCTCTGCATCCTTGTCCCGGAGAAGACAAACAAGTGGTTCGGTAGCTCTCTGGTCGCCCAGCCTTCCAAGAGCCCAGGCAGCAGAAGCTCTGACCAGAAAGTGGCTGTCATTGAGGGAATCAATAAGGCAGGGTACAGCCTGGGTATCACCCAGCCGGCCCAGAGCCAGCGCTACCTGCCACCTGACTGCCTCCTGTTTATCTTTCAGATATTCTAACAGAAAGGGAACAACCACGTCTTCTCCAATCTGTCCTAAAGACCTGATTGCTGCTACCCTGACAGCAGTAGATTTATCTCCCAAAAGTGGCAACAAAAATTCTATGGCTTTTGGATAACCAAGTTTTCCCAGAGCTGCTGCAGCCTGTTCTCTTACAGAGGCTTCTTTATCAGCAGTAGCCTTCATCAGTGCTTCCAGCGCCTGGTCACATCTCATGCTACCTAAAGTTGCGGCGGCGTTAGCTCTTAACCGGGTACTGGAATCCTGAAGTAATTTGATAAAAGTTTCTGTACAACGGCTATCTTTAAGCTTGAGCAAAAGATGTCCTAAGGTTACTCTTTCCTTCTCCCCGGCGTTTTCCAGAGCCGATTGCAACGGTTCTACCGCCCGGGAACCCATTTTTTCCAGGATGCGACTGGCTATTCTTGACGGGGAACTTACAACACCGGTGGTCAGCCGTACAGGCGTTTCACAGGAAAGGCACTTGATTAAAAGAGGGATAGCCTCTGCGGGCACCACAGAAAGTCTGCTGATTTTATCAGCAGCTTCAGCCATAACGAAAGGGTCAGGAGAATTTAACTGTACCAGCAGAGATTTATCCCGGGCAGCGGAAAAATTTTTGGGTGCTACATTATTTCCTCCGCAGGTGTAATGAACAGAACAGAAAAGAATAAGAAGACTGAGTAATCCTGATTTCATGGCTCCTTCTCCTTTTCAGTTTTCTTACCATTTTTCCCAGTGGAGAACTTCTTCCAGTGGCCTTTTGGAAGGAAGAGGTTTCTCCGCAGGATACCCTAAAGCTACCAGACTTACCAGACGGTAGTTCTCAGGCACCCCTAAGAGACGGCGTATTTGTTCTGCATAGGGCTTTTTGTCTCCAGCCACCCAGCAGCTTCCCAGTCCGCAGGCCTGGGCTGCTATCAGTATATTTTCTGTTGCCGCGCTTCCATCCTCCAGGTAATACTTCGTTTCCTGGCAGAATACAGCGATACAGACAGGTGCCTGAGCGATGAACTTGCCATAATCAGTCAGTTGAGCAATGTTTTTTCTGGTTTCGCCTTCAGTTACCACTATGAATTCCCAGGGCTGTAAATTTCTGGCTGTGGCTGCTAATCTTCCACAGTCAATGATGTCGGCGAGAATCTCTTTTGGTACGGGTCTGCTTTGAAATAACCTGATACTTCGACGCTGTTTCAGGGCTTTTAAAGCGTCCATATCCTGCCTCCTTTTTTCCTGTAAAGTAGCGGTTCTGTCTGTTAGGAAAGCTTTTGCGAACGCCCATAAAACCTCCTTATGCTCATTTTTAAAATTCAATTCCCTTTCTTGCTTTGATTCCGGGAAAAGGATGCTTCAAGGCTTTTATTTCACTAATCAGCTGTGCCTTCTCTGCTATTTCAGGTGGCAGTGGTCTTCCGGTGAGAACCAGTTCGCAATTTTCATCCTTATTCTCCAGAAAAAGTATAAGTTTCTCCTCAGGGAGGAAACCATCCCGGAGAGCAATTAGAATTTCGTCCAGGACAACAAGGTCAAATTTCTCTTTCTTGATTATTTGCTGGACTTTCTCCCAGGCTTTCGGAAAACTGCGGTAAAGGGCATCTGACTGTATTTTGCTATACTTTCCAAAAGCAGGATGTCCGGGGAAGGGATGATAAACCTTAATGTTTCTAATTTTTTTAAGAACAGTTACCTCACCGGTTCTGGCTGGTTTAAAAAAGCGGAAAAATCCTACCCTCAGACCATGGGCTGCTGCCCTGAGTGCCAGACCGCAGGCCGCAGTGGTTTTTCCTTTGCCATCACCTGTATAAACCTGGACAAGACCGGGTTTTATACCCATCTTCCAGCTTTAAAACTCACGGGACGGTTTATCCTGGCTGATTTGTATATTCCCTCAATAATTCTCACTACAGAGACAATTTCCTCTTTAGTAGTAATAGGCTCCTTATCCTTACGGATGCAGTCCAGGAAATGGTTAATTTCCTCCTGGAAGACATCAGCTTCAGGCACTACAGGTGTGCTATCAGTAAGATGTCCTTTTAACCGGGAGAAAATCTTAAGGGGATTGTCAGGTTTTGCCGGGTCAGGCATCTGGGCACCGGCTTTCTTTCCAAGAATAATCGTGTAGGATTGAGGAGCCAGGTGACCGGCCCAGGAAGCTTCTACAAACAGGCAGATACCGCCAGATAATTTGACAAAAGCACTTGCCATATCCTCTACATCCAGTATCCCACTTGATTTATCTCCAATGCGGGTTTCTGACGGTGGCCAGCCACCATCTACTGCCTGGTCGCGGAAATGATGGAAGGTAGCAGCCAGTATTTTTTCTGGTTGTGGTGCACCCAGAAGGTGGATAACAAAGTCCAGAACATGAACTCCTATATCCATCATTGGACCGCCACCAGCCAGTTTTTTGTCTGTAAACCAGGTTCCTAAACCAGGGATACCCTGTCTTCTTAAATAACCTGTCCTGGCATAGTACATTTCCCCGAACTCACCTGCTCTGATGAGGCTGCGCAAGACCTTAGCTTCGCCGGAAAACCGTCTGGGAAAAGCTGCCATGAATTTGCAGCCGCTACTGGTTACAGCTTTGAAAATAGCTTGCGCCTCGCTATCCTTGAGACAGACCGGTTTTTCGCACAGCACATGCTTTCCAGCCTTCAGTGCTGCCATGGACTGACTGGCATGAAAGGCATTTGGTGAACAGATGCTTACCGCGTCCACCGGTTCGTTCAGAACATCCTGCCAGTCTGTCACTGCTTTGGGAATCTTGAATTTATCTGCTACATAACGGAGTTTTTCCTTATTAATGTCAGCGATAATCGTGACCTCCACGTCTCCAGCCTTTTGATAGCAGGGAATATGAGCCATCTGGGCAATACCACCAGCTCCAATTACCCCGACCTTTATCTTAGCCATTTTTCCCCCTGTTGTGTGGTTAATTCTTAGCTTCAGGACTTACCAGAGGATAACTTTTTCTCTCTCTAACGTCAAATTTTTTCCTGCAGGACAGAATCAGTTTTATAATTAATGCTATGATTGTCGGAGCACATGTCTGGATTGGTGAAGGATTGCAGCAGGCAATAAGATTAGCCTGCCAGTTGCACTGCCAGTGTTTACAGATTTTCCTTCATAATCCCCGCTGCTGGCAGGTGAAAAAACGCAGTGACCAGCAACTGCTGAGTTTTAAAAAAGAACTGGCAGAAAGAAAACTTTTCCCTTTAATAATTCATATGCCGTATCTGATAAATCTCTGCTCTTCTGAAGCTGTAGTAAGAAAACTTTCCCTGCGACGGATGGCTCTGGAAATAAAGGAGGCAGAAACTATAGGTGCCAGCGGTTATGTTATCCATCCAGGAAGCTATGGAGAAAGCGGATTTTCTCCTGGCTGGAAAAGGCTGGTATCCAATCTGAAGTATTTTTCTCAAACTCCAGTAAAGATACTGCTGGAAAATACCAGCGGCCAGAAACGGACTCTGGGTAGCTGCTGGACACATTTTGAAAGTATCAAGGATAAAATAAGTAATGTCGGATTTTGCCTGGATACGGCTCACGCCTGGGCAGCGGGTTATCAGTTGAGTTGTAAAGAAGGTTTTGAATCTATGATGGCAGAGATTGAAAAAACTATCGGTTTGCAGTATATTAATCTTATTCACGCTAATGGGTCGGCAGCAGGCTGTGGTTCCCATCTTGACCGCCATGAATCACTGTACCGGGGGCGGTTGGGACTGGAAGTTTTTCACTGGCTGGCAGCAGAGAAAAAGCTGGGAAGACTTCCTTTTATTATTGAGACACCCAGACGCTCGCTGGCTGAAGACAAAAGAAACCTGAGGATTTTAAGAACAATAGGGGGAAAATATGAACGTTTCTGATGATGCCTATCATCCCCGGGGGATAGAAGTAAAATGGCGACAAAAATGGGAAGAGACAGGTGCTCATGTAACACCTGCAGAAAGTAATCAGCCGAAGTACTACTGCCTGGATATGTTCCCCTACCCTTCTGGTTCCGGTCTTCACGTGGGACACTGGCGCGGTTATGTGCTTTCTGATGTCTGGGCAAGATACAAGAAACTTCAGGGTTTTAATGTACTTCATCCTATGGGCTGGGATTCATTTGGTCTGCCAGCAGAAAACGATGCCATCAAAAAACAGATACATCCGGAGATTTGCGTCCGCCGCAATATAGAAAATATGAAACGGCAACTGAAAGAAATCGGAGCCATGTATGACTGGAATAGAGAGATTAACACCAGCAGCCCTGACTACTACCGCTGGACTCAGTGGATTTTTCTGCAGATGTACCACAAAGGCTTAGCTTACCGTAAGGAGATGCCAGTCAACTGGTGCCCGAAGGATAAAACAGTTTTAGCCAACGAGGAAGTTATTGATGGTCGGTGTGAAAGATGTCAGACGAAAGTAACAAAGCGCCAGTTGCCGCAATGGATGCTGAAGATTACCGCCTACGCGGAAAGACTGCTGGCTGATTTAGATAAACTGGATTGGCCAGAAAAAGTTAAACAGATGCAACGTAACTGGATTGGCAAAAGTGAGGGTGCCTCTATCATTTTTAAAGTAATAACAGTTTCCGGTAAAGAGTTTGACCTGCCTGTGTTTACCACCAGACCTGATACCCTTTTCGGTGCCACGTATGTGGTGCTTGCCCCGGAACATCCTCTGGTTAAAAGTATTACCGGGTCCAGCCAGAGAAGGGAAGTGGAAAGGTATCTGGCTGAAAGCATGGAGAAATCAGAGATAGAAAGAACTCAGGTCACCAGAGAGAAAACAGGTGTTTTTACAGGTGCTATGGCTGTTAACCCGGTTAATGGTGCTAAAATTCCTGTCTGGGTGGCTGACTATGTTCTGGCTCATTATGGTGCTGGTGCGATTATGGCAGTACCTGCCCATGACCAGCGGGATTTTGAGTTTGCCCAGAAATATCATTTACCGGTGATAGAAGTTATTTCCAGTTCTCAATCCTTGCACGACAGTGATGGTCGGCTGCTTCAGGCTTATGAGGGCGAAGGGGTAATGATTAATTCCGGTCCCTTTAATGGAAAGTCTTCTACCCAGGGGAAAAAACTGGTTGTGGACTACCTTAAAGAAAAATCCCTGGGTGATTTTACCGTTACCTATAAATTACGGGACTGGATTTTCTCCAGACAACGTTACTGGGGAGAACCTATTCCCATTGTCTATTGTCTATCCTGTGGAGAAGTACCTGTTCCAGAAAAGGATTTACCAGTTCTTCTTCCACGGGTGGAAAGATACCAGCCCAGCGGTACAGGACAATCGCCTTTAGCTACCATCCCGGAATTTGTTAATACTGTCTGTCCGCGTTGCGGTGCTTCAGCCAGACGGGAAACAGATACCATGCCCCAGTGGGCCGGGTCCTCCTGGTATTTTCTGCGTTACCCTAATCCGCACCTGGTAGACGCGGCTTTTGACAGAAAGATTGTGGACCGCTGGCTGCCAGTGGACTGTTACATTGGCGGAGTGGAGCATGCCATTTTACATCTGCTTTATGCTCGTTTTTTTACCAAGGTTCTTTATGACCTTGGTTATCTTGGTTTTGATGAACCTTTTGCCAGACTTTTCAACCAGGGTATGGTTTGTAAATACAGCGAGAAAACGG
This sequence comes from uncultured bacterium, assembly GCA_964645405.1. Lineage (GTDB taxonomy): Bacteria > Ratteibacteria > UBA8468 > B48-G9 > DSTR01 > JAMWDF01. The sequence continues at coordinate 247,638 of CAZYCA010000016.1, forward strand.
GAAAACTGGAGAAAATGTCCAAATCCAAGGGTAATGTGGTCAATCCTGATCCGCTGGTAAGCCGTTACGGGACTGACACTGTGAGAGTTTATGAACTTTTCATCGGACCACCAGAACTTGATTCGGAATGGAGTGACCAGGGAATTGAGGGAGTTTACCGTTTTCTTAACCGTGTCTGGAAGTGGGTGATGGAAACCAGGCAGCATTTTGTACCGGAAGAAAAAGAATCCCAGGAAATAAGAAGACAGTTACATATCTTAACTTTCAAAATCAGCCAGCGGCTGGAAGATTTCAAATTTAATACTGCCATCAGTGCTTTTATGGAATTTCTCAACTTTGTTTTATCAGGCAATGTTGACTCCAGGGTGAGTTTGAAGACCGTAGAAAGGTTTCTTATCCTTCTTTCCCCTTTTGCCCCGCATCTTTGCGAAGAGCTCTGGGAAAGGACCGGACATCAGACAAGTATTTTTTCTCACACCTGGCCGGAATATGATTCTGACCTTATCCAGGCAGAGAATGTAGAAATAGTGGTACAGATTAACGGCAAGGTGCGGGCGACTTTGAAACTGCCACGGGGCCAGGATGAATCTTCTGTTCTTTCTGAGGTTTTGTCTCTGGAATCCATTAAGCGGCATTTGTCTGGCAGGAAATTAAAAAGACAGGTTTTTGTCCCGGATAAAATCATTAATCTCCTCGTAGAGTAAACTCCATTTCGCTTTCCGTAAGCAATCGCAAGTTCAGGAATTAAGGATAATGTTCTGCCTGAGCTTTCAAAATCGTAAGTTAAAGACATCTCTTGACATAGGTTAATATTTGCTGTAAAATTGTATAAAAGTAAAATAATAGTACAATGAAAGATGAAGAACTAATATTTATCAAGGAAAACCTGGACCGTAGCAGTCCAGTGCCAGTTTACTACCAGTTAAGTCAAAAATTAGCCTGTTTAATACTTTCAGGAAAACTGAAATCCGGGGAAAGACTTCCGGGTGATTTATACCTGGCTAAACTTTTCGGTGTTAACTACCGCACGCTTCAAAAAGCCTTACAGATTTTGAAGCAACAAGGTCTAATTGAAAAAATTCGTTATCAGGGAACGATTGTAACAAATCATAACTATACCAGCCCAAGTATAGGCTTTTTCTATTTAAGAGAAGCAACGAACATGCTAATCAGGGCTGAGTATCTTCAAAAAGTCCTTTCCCGCCATTCCTTTGATTTAAAAGTACATGGTTATGATACCCCGGAATATTTTGAAAAAATAAGTCTCTGGGAAGAAGTCAGGACTAAACAGTTAAAGGCAGCAGTAATCGTACCGGTACCCACAGAAAACTGTTTAAGGAACCTTCTGGAGTTAGAAGAAAATCATTTCCCGTATGTACGGTTCGGGAGAAGCTTCTTTCAGGGAAAACTGAAGGCACCACTGGTACGTGGTGATGATATCAGAAGGACAAAAGAGGCCATAGATTATCTCTGGAATTCTGGCCATAGGAGGATTGGATTGGTAAGTTCTTTCCGCGGCAACGAAAGCGAACAGGTTTATCTTAATTTTTATCAAGACAGACCGGATTTTCAACCCCGCTGGTTGATGAGTCTGGAATTTACTGGAACGGAAGAACAATGGCAGCATTATCCCGGTCAACAGGTAGCCAGAGGATACTGGGAACACAATCCTGATGTTACAGCCTTGCTGGTGGAGAATAGTTTTGCCGCAGTGGACTTTTTGAAAGAAGCCATGAGCATGCGAAGAGAGGTTCCCCGTGACTTTTCTCTTCTGAGTTTAACTGACTGGGTAGGTCTTGACCGTTCACTGGTGCGGATAACAGCGATGCATTTGTCTGATAGGGAAATGGGAGAAGCAGCAGCCAGAGTAGTTATTGATTTACTTCAAGGAAGAATGCAGCAGGAAACTGTATTTATTCCGTATAGACTGATAGAGCGCGGTTCAGTAGGTCGTCCATCAGTTTTTAAAGGTGTCTTAGGACAGAGAAGATGGTGAGACTTAAGTGGGAGGTATTACAGTTTGTTAGAGAACAGACCTGGAGGTGGGTCATGAGAAAGTTAGGGTATAGCAGGAGGAAAGGTTTTACGTTGATAGAGCTTTTAGTGGTAATAGCCATTGTGGCGATTCTGGCTGCGATGTTACTTCCTGTTTTAAGTAAAGTTAGAGAAAAAGCCCGAGCCTCTAGCTGCTTGAATAATTTGAAACAGATAGGTCCTACCCTGACGATGTACAGCATGGACTGCATAATGCCATGTGTTTCTGCCAGCATTAAACGAGTAACTAACTAAAGAGAAACGGATTTGTTTCTGAAAATAAGAAAGGGGCTGCTTGAAGCAGCCCCTTTTCTCTTCAAAATAAGTTGTGCTTACTTAGTCTGGCCCTCACTGGCCCTGGTTTCGGTTTTCTGTTCCTTCTCCTTCTCCTTCTCCTTCTCCTTTTCTTTCTCCCGCTGTTCTTCCATTCTGTCCTTAATGTCACTGATACCAGCGGCAATGGCAATTATGCCGCCCAGAAGGAGGAAGAAAGGAACAGCAGCCTGCAGACCTTTCACGAAAAGAGAAAACCACCTGGCAAGTCCCCAGATGCCCAGAACCACCGCTATAATTCCACCTATTAATGCTCCCATCTACTCCCTCCTTTTTGGTTAGAGCCATGCTGACATAATAAAGCTTAACATACTCCTTCCCCGGGTGTCAATTGTCTGGACCTACTCCTTTTTATTAGAGGCACGGGGATGGTAAAGCCGGTGAACTTGTTTAAGACGGCTGCGGCTGATATGGGTGTATATTTCAGTGGTAGCCAGGCTTTTGTGGCCGAGTAATTCCTGAACAATCCTTATATCCAGACCTGCTTCCAGCAGATGCGTAGCAAAAGAGTGCCGCAGGGTGTGAACCCGGACTTCTGCTGGTAACCCGGCCAGCCTGGCACATTTTTTTATAATCTGCCAGATTCTTTTTCTGGAAAGATGCTGACCATGCGGGGAAGGAAAAAGAAAGAGGTTGTTTTGACCTTGTTGACTTCTATACTGGTTAAGTCTTTGTAACGCTTTTTCCCCGAGAAAAACAAGTCGTTCTCTTCCGCCTTTTCCCCGCACGCGAACGAAATGTTCTTTCAGGTTAACATCAGACCATCTGATACCAGCGCATTCAGAAACTCTCAACCCGGCCCCATAGATGAGTTCTATTAACGTTACATTGCGCAGGGACTGTCGGGTTTTTTCCGCTGCCTGAATGAGTTGCTCTACCTGTTGAATGCTGAGCACTTCCGGTAAATTCCTCTCCACCTTTGGAGCCTCGATATTAACAAGTGCGTCGGCAGCCACATGCTTTTCCGCGATCAAAAAGCGGTAAAAGCTGCGCACGGTGGAAAGAATACGGACAATGGAACTGGCGGAATATTTTTCCTGTTTGAGAGCAATAATGAATCTGGTAATAAAGTGTGCATCCAGCTTCCGAAATGGTTTTCTTTCCTTTTTTAGAAAATTCAAAAATATATTCAGGTCGCTACGATAGGCAGAGACGGTATTGGTACTCAGATTTGTCTTGAGATAATGAAGAAATGATTCCTGAAGACTGTCACTGCTCTGTGCGGGGTGGCTTTTTGTTTCCTTATTCATAAGTTCATAACTTAATAACTTTGTAGCTATGTCTCAGGTTTCTGCCGCAGGAGTTGTTCCAGCTGGTTTTCATTGATAATGGGAACATTTAAAGACCGGGCCTTTTGCAGCTTGGACCCTGGATTTTGCCCGCAAATGAGATAGTCAGTTTTCCTGGAGACACTATCAGTAACTTTTCCCCCCAGGGAACTAATCAATGTTATCAATTCTTCCCGGGTATAGCCACTCAAAGTGCCGGTAATAACAAAAGTTTTGCCTCTGAGTACATCGCTGGTTGGTATCTTTTCTTCTTTTGTGTTGACACCGGCAGCCACCAGCTTGGCTAACACGCGGTTGTTAGCCTGGTTGGAGAAAAAAGCTGAGATGCTGGCTGCCATAACAGGACCTATTTCCGGTATCTGGCTGAGTTGTTCTTCGCTGGCTTGAGCAAGTTTATCAAGACTGCCAAAGCGTTTTGCCAGGATTTGACTGGCATGGCTACCGATGTGTCTAATACCCAGGGCAAAAATAAGACGACTGAGTGGCTGTTTTTTACTTGCCTGAATTGCCTGGAGTAAATTTATGGTGGATTTTTCACCCATACCCTCAAGGTGAACTAAATCTTCAAAGCGCAAGGAATATATATCAGCGTAATCTTTCAGAAGGCCGCGGTCAACCAGAAGTGCCACCCGACTTTCTCCCAGTCCTTCAATATCCATCGCAGCCCGGCTGGCGAAATGAACAATTCGCTCTTTTACCTGAGCCGGACAGGAAACATTGGGACAGCGCAGAGCCACCTGGTTTTCATCCCTGATTACCTGGCTGCCGCAGACCGGACAGTTTGCCGGTACTTTAATTTCCTTTTCCTGACCTGTCCGGGATTGTATTACTGCCTTGACAATCTTGGGGATGACCTCCCCACCTTTTTCCACAAAGACACGGTCACCTATTTTCAGCCCCAGCCTTTTGATTTCCTCAAAGTTATGCAGAGTTGCTCGGGAGACAGTGGTGCCTGCCAGCTGGACCGGCTCCAGAATAGCTACCGGAGTCAGCACACCAGTCCTTCCCACCTGAACAACAACATCCTTAAGTACTGTTGTCACCTGTTCTGCAGGAAACTTGTAAGCCACAACCCACCTGGGTGACTTGGATGTTGTTCCTAAAAGATTTTGAAGTCTGAGACTGTTGACCTTCACCACCAGGCCATCTATTCCGTAAGGCAGTTTATTTTTTTCTTCCGCCCAGAGCTGACAGAGTTTCACCACCTGACCGATATCTTTTACCAGACTGCGGTGAGGATTAACTGGAAAACCAAGTCGGGAGAGAAAATTAAGAACTTCCCAGTGGGTGGCGACAGTTTCCTCCATCAATCCAGCATAAACAAAAAGTTGCAGATTTCTCCTGGCAACCAGAGAGGAATCAAGCAGTTTCAAAGAACCAGCAGCGGCATTCCGGGGATTAGCAAAAACCTCTTCTCCGTTTTCTAACCTTTCCCGGTTAAGTTTTTCAAAGTCATCTTTCCTCATATAGATTTCTCCTCTGACTTCCAGAGTCTTCTCATAGGAAATAGAAAGTGGCAGGGTCTTCACTGTTTTCAGGTTATGAGTAATATCATCTCCCTGCCAGCCATCACCTCTGGTCGCACCCAGATGAAACAATCCCTTCTGGTAAATTAAAGAGACAGCCACTCCGTCAATCTTTAACTCCACCACGTACTCCACTTTTTCGCTGCCAGCCTGTTCCCGGACGCGACGGTCAAAATCAAGTAGCTCTTTCTCAGAATAGGTATTTTCTATGGAAAGCATGGGAACTTTGTGGATTACTGTCTGGAATTCTGACAGAACCTCTCCCCCTACCCTCTGTGTAGGTGAATCTGGCTGCCGAAACTGCGGATACATTTTTTCCAGATTCACCAATTCCTGGAGGAGAGCATCATATTCGCCGTCACTGATTAGTGGCTGATTTTCCACGTAATAATAGCGATTGTATTTGTTTATTAAGTCAGTGAGTTCTTTGATTCTCTTTCTAACTGTACTGGCATCCATCTTGCCTCCTTGACAATATCTGCTGTTATATGATACCTTAAAATAAGGAGCAGGAGGCAAGAGTATGGAAAGGTACGAGTTAGGACAGCTGCTGGTAAACAAAGGTCTTATTAACAGAGCACAACTTGACAAAGCACTTATTCAACAGCGGCAGAGCAAAAAATTTCTGGGAGAGATTCTGGTAGAGAGCGGTTATCTCACCAGAGAGCAGTTGCTGCAGGCTCTGACAGAGCAGTCCAGTGCTGACGAAATTGACCTCAGCAAGTTCCAGGGGATTAAACCGGAAGTTGTCCGCCTAATCCCGGAAAACATCGCCCGACGTTATCTGCTTCTGGCTGTTGCCAGAACAGATGAAATTTTAACTATAGCCATGAGTAATCCTGCTGACATTGTGGCTATTGACGCGGTGAAACGGCTCACTGGATTACGATTGAGAATTTTGCGCGCTGAAGAAAAAGATATCTTAGAAAAGATAGATAAATACTACCTGGAAACTGCGGATCTGGATGAAACTCTGGCGGCGATGGCGGAAACTGGTGAGGAAGTGGAAGCCAAGGTTGATGTGGACCAGTTAAGGGTAGCAGCTGAGGATGCGCCAATCGTGCGGTTTGTTAATTCTCTTTTTTTCCAGGCAGTGGAAAAGCGGGCAACTGATATCCATCTTGAGCCTCAGGCAGAAAGTGTCAGTGTAAGGCTCAGGATAGATGGCATCCTTCAACCGACCACTCCTCCACCGAAATCAGCCTATCCTGGCGTTGTCACCAGACTTAAAATTCTTTCTAATCTGGACATTGGAGAACGGCGGTTACCTCAGGATGGAAGGATGAAGATAAAAATAGGGTTGAGGGAAATAGATATCAGGATTTCTACACTGCCCACAGTCTTTGGCGAAAAAGTTGTGATGCGTCTTCTGGATAAGGAGATGCTTCTGGTGAAAATGGATTCCCTTGGCTTTGAAGAAAGGGAGCTGAAAATATTCAAAGAAAATTTGCTGAGGCCATACGGCATGATTGTTGTCACCGGCCCGACTGGCTCTGGCAAGACAACGACTCTTTATTCAGGTTTGAGTTTCATAAACAGCCCCGGGAAAAACATATTGACTGTAGAAGACCCGGTGGAGTATGAACTTCCTGGTATCAATCAAGTCAATGTCAAACCCAGGATTGGTTTAACTTTTGCTTCAGCTTTGCGCACCTTTCTCCGTCAGGACCCGGATATTATTATGGTGGGGGAAATCAGGGACCTGGAGACAGCCCAGATTGCTATCCAGGCGGCCCTGACAGGACATCTTGTCCTTTCTACTTTACATACCAACGATACCGTTAGCACTATTTCCAGACTGGCATACATGGGTGTGGAGCCTTATCTATTAGCTGATTCTCTCAGTGTGATTTTAGCACAGCGGTTGATTAGGACTGTTTGTGTTCACTGTCAGGTAGAAGATACTGAGGGTGCTGAAGTTTTGAAGGAAATGGGCATTTCTACTGCAGGTGCCAGGGTGAGCAAAGGGGAAGGTTGTAGAGAGTGTAATTTCACGGGTTACCTCGGCCGGGTGGCTGTTTTTGAAGTACTTCCTGTAGACCGGCAGCTACGGAAGATGATGGTGGAGAGGGCTGCAGAAGATAGAATAAGAGACTATGCTGGAAGTCAGGGAATGGTCAGTTTGCGGCAGGCAGCTATAACAAAGGCTCTGAAAGGTGTCACCACTGTCAAAGAAGCTCTGGCAGCGACTGTGGTGCTATAAGTTCAACTATTTTAAACAATACCAGGAATAAATTATGCCCGGATATACCTATGTAGCAAGAGATGCAACAGGTAATAAAAAAGAAGGTTTTTTAGAAGCAGAGAATGTTTCCTCAGTACTGACACTTTTGCGCCGGCAAAATCTAACCCCGGTTGAAGTTCGTCCAGCTGCTGGAAGAAAAAGAGCGAAAAAGTTTTCTCCCCGGAGTGGACGTGTTTCTCTCTCCGAACTGGCTCTTTTTTCCAGGCAGATTGCTACCATGCTGGATGCTGGGATTCCCATAGTGCAAACCATGGGTGATCTGGCAGAAGAGACTCCCAATCGTTTTCTAAGTTTTGTTTTGAAGGAAGTCCAGCAGAGTATCAAAGAAGGGAGTAATTTTTCTCAGGCTCTGGCACGTTTTCCTGGTGTTTTCAGTCCACTTTATGTTGCTCTGGTTCGTTCCGGGGAAGAAAGTGGAAATCTGGTGGAGGTTATGAAGGAGCTATCCAGCGAACTGGAAGACCAGTTGAGTTTAAGAAGGAAGGTAAGGCAGGCAACAAGTTACCCCCTGGTTATTCTTGCCTTTTTCATTGCCGTTGTCTTTTTCGTTTTCCTTTATCTTATCCCCAAGTTTCAAGGTATTTTTTCCGGGTTTGGAGCGCAACTACCTGCTTTAACATTATTGATTCTTACCATCAGCCGGATAATGATGAAATTCTTACCTGTTTTTCTTGTTCTGCTACCCGTGGTGGTTCTGGGAGTGGCTGCCTATATCCGGACCGCAGCAGGACGGAGAAAATGGGATGCCTTAAGATTGAAAATGCCTATTTTGGGTCCTTTAATGCTGAAGGTTGCCCTGGCGCGATTTTCCCGTTCTTTAAGCACCCTTTTGCACGGAGGCGTGACAATAACTTCTGCCCTGGAAATAGTGGCAAAAACTGCGGGCAACACCATTATTGAAGATTGTATTGACCAGGTTCGCCGGGGAGTACTGAAAGGGGAAGTTTTAGGGAAAGAGATGAAAAAGTTTCCTGTTTTTCCTTCTATGCTGGTAAGGATGGTTAGTGTTGGTGAGGAAACTGGAAGGACTGACGAAATGCTTAACCGGGTTTCTAAGTTCTACCGGGATGAAGTTGATGCTACCTTAAGTATTCTCGCTTCACTGCTGGAACCTATTTTAATTATTGGGCTGGGAGTAATTGTGGGTGTGGTGGTTCTGGCAATTTACCTTCCCATCTTCAAGCTGGCAGCTACCATGCGTTAAAAATTATTTTGGCCCCTGGGCGGGTAGTTTTCAACTTTTCCATTCTGTCTAATAGTCGGGAACAATCCTGGCCGGTTAGCTGACTGTACTGTTTCAGATCCTGCCTGGCTTTGTCAGTAAGACCGGTCTGATAGTAGGCAATAGCTCGGTAGTAGTAAGCAAGAGGTTCTTTGGGGTCCAGGTTGACAGCCGAAGTAAAATCCTTAATGGCCAGTTCTATTTTCCCTGAGCGGAAGTAGGCAATACCACGATTGCGCAAGGCTTCAGCATACTCAGGATTGATGGTTAAAGCCCGGTTGAACTCATCAATGGCTTTCTCTAACTGACCCGAAAGAGCCAGTGCTACTGCCCGGTTATTAGCTAAGAAAAAAGAATCAGGTCTGAGTTTTTCTACCTTCTCAAAATCCTGGAAAGCCTGGTGAAAGCGTCCTAATTTTGCTAAGAGACTTCCCCGGTTGAAGTAGGCTTCAGCATAGTCTGGCTCCAGCGTGAGAGCGGTTGTATAATCCTTGAGTGCCAGGTTATAAGCACCTTTTTCTTCAAATGCCAGTCCGCGATTAATATAGGGTCGGGCTTTAAAAGGGGATTGCCTGACAGTTTCATCCCAGAGAACCACCCGGCTGCGCCACATGATATTGCGGCCAAAGGTAAGCACTCCGTATAGTCCGCAGATGAGGCTGAGAATAGAGGCAGCAAAAAAACTGCTGCGCGGATACTTGCTGACAAACACAGTCAGAAAAAGACAGTAGCCAAAACCTGGCAAATAAAGCCGGTGTTCCACTATTAAATCAGGCTTGGGTAGAAAACTTGACTGGGGAACCAGGGTCAGCAGAAACCAGCTTATGGAGAAAGATAACAAACGGTTTCTCCGAAAAAGGTAAACAGCAAGAAAAAGCAGTGTAAGGAGGAAAAGAAATCCAGTCAAAGTCCCTGGTTCAAATAAGCTGCAGGAGACAGGGTAGTCATAGTCAATATTCTGTTTCACAGGGATAAGCAGAAGTCGCAGGTATGTCAAAAGCCCGCGAAACTGTGTCAGCAGGTACTGAGGTTGAGCAAGAGATTGATTACTGCCAATAGTCTGCAAACTAACTGTTTTAAAATCAGTCAACCTGAGCAATCTGGTAGCGAAGGAAGTCAAAGGAATGACTGGTAAAAGAAAAAAAAGGATAATGCCTGATTCAAACCTGGCTTTTTCCCGATGGGGAAGAAAAACTCAACCAGTATTATGAGAAAGGGTATAGAGATGGCAATTTCTTTGCTGAACATACCAAGCAGACTGCTACCCACTACCAGGAGATACTTAATTCTCTTCCTCCTCTTGTTTTCCTCTCTTCTGAAGGCAAGATAACAGTAAAGAGAAAGCAGAATAAACATTGTAGCCAGACAGGTTGACCTTTGATAGATGTAAGTGACTGCCTGAGTCTGAACTGGATGGACAGCAAAAATAAGAGCGGTAAAAAAGGCTATGTTTTCTTTTCCTGAGGGCTGTATTCCGGGTTGCTCAAGGAATAATTTAGTGAGAAAAAAAACCAGGAGACTGTTTGTAAAATGGATAAGAAGATTAACCAGATGGTAACCCGGAAGTTTTAAGCCGTGAAAGTGATAATTCAGGGCAAAGGAAAGAAAGGTAAGAAAACGGGTAGGCCAGTAACGCCAGAGCCGTCCTATATCAGACAGGGAATGGATAGCTACATTATTTTTGATGGCGACAACATCATCAAACTGGAAAGGAACGAAAAAAGTATTGGCATAGACAGCCAGGCAGGCAAAGAAAATAACTAAGAGGGAAGATGTCTTTTTCATAACCAGTAAAGTACCACCTGAAAATCTTCCGGTCAAATATCTGACAAGGTTTGTGCTCAGACGGCTTGACAGATGTCCTTGAAAAGCAGTATAATTCTTACTAAAGTATAAAATAGTATAAAATAAAATGATAACTTAACAGGGAGGTGAGGGGAAAGAATAAGGCTGTCGGGTAAATTCTTCATCTTGTTGCAGCAAGGGAGGACACAATGAAGAAGATGCTCAGATGCAAAAGAGGTTTTACACTTATTGAGTTAATGGTGGTAGTTATCATCGTCGGAATTTTAGCTTCCGTAGCTGTGCCTCTTTACCGGGCTAATATCAGGAAGGCTATGGCTTCAGAGGGAGCAGCCCTGTTAGGGGCGGTACTGACTGCACAAAGAGTCTATTATGCGGAACACAGTGTCTATACTACCACTATCACCGATGTTTCCGGTACCGGGAATAAGTATTTTACCAGTTTCACTGTGGACAGTGCTGATGCTAATGGTTTTACAGCCCATACCACTGGAACTGGTGATGCTGCCGGAATCACTGTTTATATGAC
>CAZYCA010000017.1:0-46207 GCA_964645405.1 uncultured bacterium
TGCATGGACATAATGAAGAAGAAAAAACCGGGCTGGAAGGACAGTTTACTCCCAACGCTCCATTTCCCTGGGCTGTTGACTATAAAAGAAATGTCTGGACCTATCTTTATGAGACCTTCCTTAGAGATTATCAGGAATTTAATTCCTGCACTGTTTTCTATGAATTCATTTATCCCACCTGGAGACCAATCTTTGGACATCTTGATGATATACTTGTTGAAAAAATTACTTCAGAACTTGAAAAACAACTTTCATATAATGTTGAAGAAAACGGTAGTTTCCCATTCAATCTTTTCATTGTGGCTCATTCTATGGGAGGTGTGGTGTCAAGGGCAGCAATTATCAAATTTCCTCCTGTTCTTGAAGAGCAGTTTAAACATTTTGTTTCCTGGGGAAGCCCTCATCGCGGTGCAGCAATGTATTCATTAAGGTACCTGTTGACAAGCCCTGCATATGAAGCAAAAACATGGACAGGCTCTGCGATAAGTACTGCTATGGCTACATATGTGGGAAACAATATCATTGATGCACCTAAAATCATGGATTTGAGATGGACAAATGGTTCTCCTGGAACAAGGAGATTTCTGCAGTTTGATAAATACTTTAAAGTGAAAAGTGAATATCAATCACAGTCAAATATCTATGATTTAAGAACAGGTAGCCTTCTTTATAACCAGAGATTACAGCAATTAAATGAAAATGATGACAGAGGAGTAAAATACACATTTCTATATGGTATTACTTCTAAGGGAGTTCCTGCAGATGAGATTGAAGATATGGGATTAGTTGATTTAATCAGTGTCCTTAGAAGTGGAGAAATTGCTATCGGAGCGACAATTAATAGGTTTTTAATAGAAAATGGTTTCAATATTCTTCATGATAGAATGGAATCAGATAGTGACGGTGCAGTGCCAATAGTTAGTATGTCAGGTTTAGGTCTAAATCCTTCACTGATTATCGATGTCGGCGATATTGACCATGAAGAATATTATAATGATAAAGATAAAGCCCGTCTGGTTGCTGCTCAAACTTTTAGAGCACTTGGATTGAAAGAAAAACCTGAGTATGACCCGCCTGAAATAATTTTTACTAATCCTGTTGAAAACGGCTTACTGGAAACTGAGGAAGATGGTAATACCACTATTGAAGGAAAGATTGACTGGAAAGGGACAAGAAACTTTGGAGGCAATACCGTTAAAGAAATAAAACTATTCAAATACACCTATGCTTATGAATGGGAACATGGTTTTAACTGGGAAGGAGAAGAAATACCAGCCACAGGAACAATTGATGAAAATGGTGATTTTTCAATTACTGCCAATATCCCAAATCCTGAAATGATTTATGCTTTGAAAGTTGTAGTTGTTTTCCGGGACAATACAGAATTGCATGGAATTGTTATGTTGGGTTGCCCTGAAGAATTTGCAACAAAAGCCCAGGGAGAAACTGTTTACTGGCGTCTTGACGGACTGGGAAAAATTTTCCAGATTGACAGTGAAACATATGTGTTTGAAGAACCAAAACAGGGACAAACTCCAGCAGTTGGTATCTATGCTCATATCTACCCTGTGCTAAAACAGGATAATGCAGATTATTTACTTTTCACAGGCAAATATGGATTAACTGGCGGAGACCCACTGGAATATGCACAAACTGAAGTTATCTGGGTTAAAGGAGCTGAACAGCCACCAGGATTGGAGCATATGGAAGTAAGTTTATCAACGTCTTATGATGATAACAATATTTTTGTTATCGCCTATGATGCCATTGACTATGGCGATGATTCTTCTGGTTTATCATTCTTAAAAAGAGTATTTGCTTTTCTTTTCCCCTGGCAATTCCATGAAAAAGAAGAACTTCTACCACCTTATTTCCGGCAGCAAATCCTTCCACCGGAATAACTGATTGCTGAAAGTAGCATTTTCAGGAGGAAAAAAATGATAAATATTGTCCAGATAGGGCTGGGAAGGATAGGATGCGACATGGTGAGATTAATCAGGCAGCGAAAGGGCTTGAAGATTATAGCTGCTGTGGATTATTCTCCGGAAAAAGCAGGCAGGGACCTGGGAGAAATTTGTTCCCTGCCACCTCTGGGAATAACTGTCCATAAAGATTTGAAATCCGCTTTAAGAAAGAAAAATATCCATGTGGCTATTCTGGCCACTGTCTCTGATTTGAGAACTGTTAAGGAACAAATTGAAGAGATTGCCAGCGCTGGAATAAATATTGTTTCTACCTGTGAAGAACTTTCTTTCCCCTGGGAAAAACAGCCGGAGCTTGCCAGAGAGATTGATAATATCTGTAAGAGGAATAAGGTTACCTGCCTGGCTACAGGTGTGAATCCTGGTTTTCTCATGGACTTTTTGCCCTGGGTAATGAGTTCCATCTGTCAGAAGATTCAGCGTATTACAGTCCAGCGGGTACAGGATGCTTCTGGAAGAAGAATTGCTTTTCAGCAAAAGATAGGTGTGGGGCTGACACCCAATCAGTTCCAAAAAGAAAGAGCCAGGGGCAGAGTTTCTGGCCATCTTGGTCTGACAGAATCCTTACATATGCTTGCCTGTGGGTTAGGCTGGAAACTGGATAGCGTGAAAGGAACAATGCTGCCGGTCATTGCCAGGAAAAATATTACCACTACCTGTCCGCCAATCAAACCAGGAATGGTCTGTGGTGTGGAACAGAAAGCGTGTGGGTACAGGGGGAAAAAAGAAGTTATCCGGCTGTTTTTTAGAGCTGTAGCAGGGGAGAAGAAACCATGTGATTCCATAGAAATTATAGGTATTCCACAGGTGAAACTGACTATCCCGGGAGGAATAAACGGAGACATAGCCACCTGTGCTATTGCGGTGAATGCTATCAGAGTAGTGGTGAACTCACAACCGGGCCTGAAGACCATGATTGACCTTCCTGCTCCGGGATTTTCTGAAGATTTTAACGTAAAGGATGAATAAAAAGTCAGGCTGGTAAACACTTACAAAAAACCTTCTGTCTTGACACAGGTTAAGATAACAGGTATAATATCACTAAAATGATAGTAATTGTGATATTTAAGTTACCATGAAAATCTCTACAAGGTCTCGTTACGGATTGAGGGCAATGATAGATTTGGCAAAAAATTTTCAGGGCAAACCTGTTCTGGTGAAAGATATGGCAAGAAGGCAGGGAATCTCAGAAAGATATCTGGAGCAGATTCTGCTGGCTCTGAAGAAGGCAGGACTGGTAAGCAGTAGCGCGGGTGCTGGAGGTGGTTATGCCTTAGTTAGGGACCCGGGTTCAGTCACTGTCAGGCAGATTATAGAATCTCTTGAAGGCTCCCTGGTACCTGTAGAATGTGTAGAAAGAAAAGAATTCTGTCCCAGGGCTGTCAGTTGCATTGCCAGAAAGGTGTGGAGAAAAGTGGGACAGACTATCGCGGAGGCTCTGGATTCTTTCACCTTGAAACAGCTGGCTGCCAGTCAGGAAGAAACGTCTGAGGATAGGGGACTGGTGTATGAAATTTAGCAGCCAGCCGGTGAAACGGAGGAAGGCATGAAAATAGCAGGCGATATTACAAAGCTGGTAGGCAAAACTCCGCTGGTGAAACTGAACAGGTTGGCAGAAGGAATCCAGGCTACGCTGGTGGCAAAATTAGAATTTTTCAATCCCTGTAGTAGCATAAAAGATAGAATTGCAGTTTCCATGATAGAAGAGGCAGAGAAAAAAGGATTGATTGATAAAAATACAGTGGTGATTGAGCCTACCAGCGGCAATACCGGTGTTGGTCTGGCTTTTGTTTGCGCTCAACGCGGTTACCGGCTGATTCTGACTATGCCGGAAAGTATGAGTCTGGAAAGGAGAAAACTGCTGTCTTTGCTGGGAGCAGAACTGGTACTTACACCTGCAGAAGAAGGAATGAAAGGTGCGGTGAGCAAGGCTGAAGAACTTCAGCAAAGGATACAGCCTTCTTTTATGCCGCAGCAGTTTAAGAATCCTGCCAATCCAGCTATCCACCGGCACACCACCGCAGAGGAAATCTGGCAGGATACAGATGGCCAGGTGGATATTCTTGTCTGTGGTGTGGGAACAGGAGGAACAATAACCGGTGTCTCAGAGGTGATGAAACAACGTAAACCATCATTCCAGGCTATAGCTGTAGAGCCCAGGAATTCTGCTGTTATTTCCGGGGGAAAGCCTGGCAGACACAGGATTCAAGGGATAGGAGCTGGTTTCATTCCTGAGGTTTTACGGCAGGATTTGATAGACGAGGTAGTGACGGTGGCTGACGAGGATGCCTATGAGATGGCGAGAAATCTTGCCAGGAAAGAGGGAATTTTAGCAGGTATTTCTTCAGGGGCAGCAGTCTGGGCGGCATGCCTGATTGGTAAAAGGAAGGAAAATAAGGGTAAACTTATAGTTGTGGTTCTTCCTGATACCGGGGAGCGCTACCTTTCCACACTGGCAGAATGACAAAAATCTTAAGGAGGCTGAGATGGAGAAAAGACTGAATGATGTAACAATTTCCAGAGCTATTACAGAGTCGTTCTTTCAGGATTTTCTTGGTTCTCTTTCCGTAGATGTAGTGATAGCTGGCGCTGGACCTTCTGGTTTGATTTGTGGTTATTACCTGGCGCAGTCAGGCTGGAAGGTGACTATCCTGGAAAGACAGTTAAGAGTGGGAGGAGGAATGCCAGGTGGTGGAATGATGTTTAATCGGATTGTCTTCCAGGAAGCAGCAAAAAGCATTTTTGAGGAAATGGATATTTCTTTTAAAACTTATGAGGATGGTTTATATGTCGCCAATGCCCTGGAAGCCATTTCCATGTTATGCCTGAAGGCTCTTAAATCCGGTGTCAGAATCTTTAACCTGGTAAGTGTGGAAGATGTGATGGTGAAAGAGGAAAAGGTCTGTGGGGTGGTCATCAACTGGAGCGCTACAGTCTGGTCTAAATTGCATGTAGACCCCCTTTCTTTAGGTGCCAGAATGGTAGTGGATGCCACTGGTCATGACGCGGAAATCTGCCGGCTGGTAGAAAGGAAAACCGGGCCTAAACTGCAGACTCCTGCTGGAGGGGTGATAGGGGAAAAATCCATGTGGGCACAAGCAGGAGAGGCTGCTCTGGTAAGAAATACCTGTGAAGTCTTCCCTGGCCTGGTAGTCTGCGGGATGGCGGCTAATGCTGTTTTTGGTTCTCCGAGAATGGGTGCTATTTTTGGAGGAATGATGCTTTCCGGGAAGAAAGCAGCCGCACTGATTTCCGGCAAATTGAAAAGCGGGGTGGCTGATGAAAACAATTGATGAGATTAATGAAAAGATTAAAACTGGAAAAGCGGTGGTTGTTACTGCTGAAGAATTGATAGAGTTGTGCCGAACCAAAGGCGTGAAAAAAACTGCTTCCGAGGTGGATATTGTCACCACTGGCACCTTTGGTCCCATGTGCTCTTCCGGTGTTTTCCTGAATATTGGACATACCCGACCCAGGATAAAATTAGGAGGTGGCCGGGTTACTCTCAACGGTGTACCGGCTTATACTGGACTGGCTGCTGCAGACATTTATATGGGAGCAACTGCTCTTCCTGAGGAAGACCCGCGCAACAGTTTTCATCCGGGAAGTTTCCCTTACGGTGGTGGCCATGTAATTGAAGAACTGGTAGCCGGAAAAGATATCAAACTGGAAGCAACAGGTTATGGTACAGACTGTTACCCCCGCAGGAAACTTACCAGCTGGATTAACCTGAAGGATATCAATGAAGCCATCCTTTTTAATCCGAGGAATTGCTACCAGAATTACAACGTGGCTGTTAATCTTTCCCGGAAAACCATTTATACTTATCTGGGAATACTAAAACCAGAGCTGGGTAATGCCAACTATTGCAGTGCCGGACAACTCTCTCCTTTGCTGAAAGACCCATACCTGAGAACAATTGGTTTTGGTACCAGAATTTTCCTTGGTGGTGGTACGGGATATGTTGCCTGGTGGGGAACACAGTATAACCCCGGAGTAAAAAGGCAGGCTAATGGCGTTCCCTCTGGTCCTGGAGCGACTCTGGCTCTCATCGGTGATTTGAAAGGGATGAAGCCGGAATTTTTGCGCGGTGCTTCCCTGGTTGGTTATGGCGTCAGTCTGATTGTGGGAGTCGGTATCCCTATACCAGTCCTGAATGAGGAAATCTGCCGCTGGGCAGCGATACCTGATGAAGAAATCTGGGCGCCTGTGGTGGACTACAGCCAGGACTATCCCCGGTGTACCGGTCGGGTTCTTGGCCAGGTTAATTATGCCCAATTAAAAAGCGGACGCATAGAGGTTTCAGGTAAAACAGTGCCCACCGGTTCACTTTCCAGTTACCGGGTAGCACTCCAGATTGCTAAAATTTTAAAGTCCTGGATTCTAAAAGGGGAATTTTTCTTGAGCCAGCCAGTATTTTCCTTTCCTGGTCCAGAAAGCGGTTATACCTTCAAGATGTTGCCGGAAAGACCGGTAAATCAGGAAAACAAGAATTAGGCTGGCAGGAGGTTGAAATGGGAAAAAAACTTATTCTGAATTTTCCGCCCAGTTTAGTAGATAAACCGATTATCTCTTCGCTGGTGAGAAAGTTCAATCTGGACTTCAATATCCTTAAAGCCTATGTCACGCCAGAGAAAGAAGGAAATCTTGTTCTGGAATTAAATGGAAATGAAGACCAGGTTATGAAGGCGATAGAAAATCTCCTGAACATCGGAGTGAATGTAGAACTTCTCAGTAAAGAGGTGGAGATGGAAAGAGACCGTTGCACTGATTGTACAGCCTGCATCCCTCAATGTCCGGTGGGGGCACTCTGGTTAGACAGGGAAACATATGAGGTGAATTTTGATTCAGAAAAATGCATTGCCTGTGGGATATGTTTGAAAGTCTGTCCCACGAAAGCCATGGTGCTCAGGATATAAAAGGATGGTGAAAAATGGTCTATCTGGATTACAATGCGACCACTCCCTGTGACCCAAGAGTGGTAGAGGCTATGGAGCCTTTTCTGAAGGAACGTTTTTATAATCCTTCCTCCCTTTATACTGGTGCCAGGGAGAATAAAAAGGCAATTGAAACTGCGAGAGAAAAGTTAGCCCTGCTTCTTGATTGCCAGCCAGAGGAAGTTTTTTTCACTTCCGGGGGTACTGAAGCGGACAACTGGGCAATAAAGACTGCTGCCTGGACCTTGAAAGAAAAAGGAAATCACATTATCACTTCCAGCATTGAACACCATGCGGTCCTGCATACCTGTGGTTTTTTGGAGAAACAGGGTTTCCAGATCAGTTATCTTCCAGTGGATTCCTCAGGTCTGGTTGATTTAGAAGCGCTGAAAAAGGCGATTAAGAAGGAGACAATTCTGGTCAGTATTATGCATGCTAACAATGAGATTGGCACAATTCAGCCACTGCAGGAGATCTCCCTTCTTCTGAAGGAGAAAGGCATCCTTTTTCATACCGACGCTGTGCAGACAGTGGGTAAAATTCCGGTATCGGTTAAAAAGTTAGGTGTGGATATGCTTTCTCTTTCTGCGCACAAGTTTTACGGGCCAAAAGGAGTGGGTGCTCTTTATGTCCGGAAGGGAGTGAAGCTGGGTTCTTTCATCCACGGCGGCCAGCAGGAACGCTCCCGCCGGGCCGGGACAGAAAATGTCCCAGGGATGGTAGGATTGGGGAAGGCAGCGGAGCTGGCAGTTAGGGAGATGCCAGAAGAAGAAAGGCGGGTGCGGATTCTCCGGGACAGACTGGAGAACCAGCTGCAGCAGCGTATCCCGGATCTGGTTTTTAACGGACACCGGGAGAAACGGCTCTACAACACAGCCAGTGTCTGTGTGAAGTATGTGGAAGGGGAGAGTATGCTGCTTCATCTTGATTTTGAAGGCATCTGTGCCTCTTCTGGCTCGGCCTGTACTTCTGGCTCTTTAGAACCTTCTCATGTACTTTTAGCCATCGGCTTACCCCATGAGGTGGCGCATGGTTCCTTAAGGTTCAGTCTGGGAAAATATTCCACAGAGGAGGAAGTAGAAAAACTTATCCAGACACTGCCGGGTATTGTAGAAAAGTTACGTTTTCTCTCACCCTTTGGAAAATCGTCTCCTGAGAAAGGCAGGTAGAGATGCAGCTGAAAGAAGAAATAAAAAAGTTAAAGGAAAAAAAGAAGGCACTTATTCTGGTTCATAATTACCAGAGACCGGAGATACAGCAGCTGGCTGATTTTGTTGGTGATTCCCTGGAGCTGGCAAGGCAGGCAGCCGCTGCCAGAGATTACCAGTTGATTGTGCTTTGTGGTGTCCGGTTTATGGCAGAAACAGCCAAAATACTCTGTCCTGAGAAAAAGGTAGTTTTACCAGTAGCTGATGCTGGTTGCCCTTTAGCAGATATGGCAGGGGTGGAAGCTGTTCAATCCCTGAAGGAAAAGTATCCGCAAGCCTGGGTTGTTTCCTATGTGAATACCAGTGCCCGGGTTAAAGCAGTCAGTGATGTCTGCTGCACTTCCTCCAATGCCGCAGGTGTAATCAAGAATATACCTGCCCGGGAAGTAATTTTTCTGCCCGACAGAAACCTTTGCTGGTATGTAAAACAAAAAGTACCAGAAAAAAAGGTTATTTGCTGGGATGGTTTCTGTATTGTCCATGAACGTTTTACGATGGCGGATGTTCAGCAGGCGAGGAAA
Source organism: uncultured bacterium (assembly GCA_964645405.1). Taxonomy (GTDB): domain Bacteria; phylum Ratteibacteria; class UBA8468; order B48-G9; family DSTR01; genus JAMWDF01. The sequence continues at coordinate 8,649 of CAZYCA010000017.1, forward strand.
GAACTACCGGAAGCAGAAATTATCGTTCATCCGGAATGTAAACCCGAGGTTCAGCAACTGGCTGATGGTATCTATTCCACTTCCGGAATGCTGCAGCGTTGTCGCGTTTCTCCAGCCAGGCAGTTTGTAATCGGGACAGAGGAAGGTTTAATCTACCGTCTGCAGAAGGAGAATCCCGAGAAGGAATTTTTTTCTCTTGGACCAGCCCGCATCTGTGTCAACATGAAAAAAACTGATTTGCACAGTCTTTTCCATGCTCTGGAAAAGGAAGAACACCAGATTACTCTGCCTGAGAAGTTAGTCCAGGCAGCAAGAAAAGCAGTGGAGATGATGGTTCAATATAAGTAAGGAGAAAACCGTGGATTATACAGAAAAAGTTTTGGAATATTTCCGCCATCCTAAAAATATGGGCAAAATGGAAAACCCGGATGGAGTGGGTCGTGTTGGCAATCCTGTCTGCGGGGATGTGATGCAGATTTTTATCAAGGTTAAGGATAATATAATCCAGGATATTAAGTTTGAGACTTTTGGCTGCGGGGCTGCTATTGCCACCTCCTCTGTGATTACAGAAATGGCTAAAGGGAAAACTCTGGAGCAGGCAGAGGCGATTACCAACCAGCAGGTGGTAGAGTTTTTAGGTGGGTTACCTCCAGTAAAAAAGCATTGCTCGCTTCTGGCTGAGCAGGGGCTGAAAGCAGCTATTGCTGATTACCGGTCCAGACAGAAAAACACTCAACCCGGCAATGAAGGAAAAGGGACAGATAATTGAAGTGAAGGGTAAACTGGCACTTGTCAGAATGCAAAAGAGCAAGACTGGAGCCTGCAGTACCTGCGGTCTGTGTAAAAGCAGTTCAGTGTCCGGTCTTTACCTGGAGGCAGAAAATCCTGTGGGTGCCAGAGAAGGAGAGGTGGTTATCGTGGAAATTTCTGGCCAGGATATTCTGGCTGCTTCCTGCCTTATTTATGGCATTCCCCTGGTGGGTTTTATCCTGGCAGTAATTTTATCCGGACTGGTGGCAGCTTCCTGGTTGAAGGTGATTATCTTTTTAGTTTTTCTGGGTGGTGGCTGGTATGCAGGCACTTTACATGCAGATAGATATGCCTGCCGGCATAAACCGGTGGTTGTCGCCAGAGAATCAGAAAATCTGTAAACTCAGTTGTTGCCGCAGGAAGATTAACCGAGTGGAGTGGAGGGAATATGAGCAATCTGAAAGAGAAAGTAGAGCAGGCGCTGGTTGAGGTCAAACAATTTTTAAGAGGGGATGGCGGTGACTGTGAGGTTATCTCAGCCGAAGATGGTGTGGTAAAGGTTAAACTGACAGGAGCCTGCCAGGGTTGTCCCTTTGCTGCCCTGACCATGAAAATGCGGGTGGAAAAGATTATCAAGGAAAGGGTGCCTGAAGTGAAGGAAGTAATCCCGGTGGAAGAAGATTCTTCCGGAAACAAGTAAGATGAAGCGGTTAAACCCGATTCTCAGAAGCAAACTGGAAAAACTCCAGGAAGTCTTGAGGAAAGCAGAAAGTGTACTGGTGGCTTATTCCGGTGGGGTAGACAGTAGTTTTCTCTTAAAAGTTGCGCTGGATGTTCTGGGCCCGGAGAAAGTGCTGGCAGTAACTGCTGTGTCCCCAACCTATCCAGCAGAAGAACTTGCTGCTGCCAGAAAATTAGCCAGTGATTTAGGCGTCAGACTGAAACTGATTTCTACTTCCGAACTGCGTAATTGGCTTTTTGCCAGCAATCCTGTAAGACGCTGCTACTGGTGTAAGAAGGAACTTTTCCGGCATCTGGTGAGCCTGGCTGAAAAATTCCGGATGAAAAAGGTAGTGGAAGGCAGTAATCTGGAAGATAGTCGGGACTACCGTCCTGGTGAACAGGCCAGGAAAGAGTACGGCGTTATTTCCCCTCTGCAAATAGCCGGACTGACAAAAAAAGAAATCAGGTTGCTGGCAAGGAAATTTTCTTTACCTGTCTGGAACAAACCATCTTCTGCCTGTCTGGCTTCCAGGATTCCCTATGGCAGTCCCATTACCCTGAAAAAGCTGAAACGCATCGCCAGGGCTGAAAGATTCCTGCGCCAGTTAGGTTTCAGGCAGGTAAGGGTAAGAGATTTTGACCTTTTAGCAAAACTGGAAGTGGAAGAAAAGGATTTTCTGAAGGTTATTCGTCAGCGGAAAAAGATTGTTCCTTTTTTGCAATCCTGCGGCTACCTTTATGTGACACTGCATCTGCAACCTTACCGGAGTGGAAGTCTGAATGCTCCTGTGAGAAAAAAGTTAGAGGTGGTGGAAACGTGAAAGAGGGAGGGAAAAGAGATAAAGGACTGCTGGTTAAAGTAGCCGTGGGCCTCAGTGGCGGTGTGGATTCAGCAACAGCCGCTTTCTTCTTAAAACAACAGGGTTATCAACTGACCGGGGTCTTTATGAAGATTTGGTCCGGTCCGGAGGAAGAAAAAAGGCAGGGTTCAGGTGGTTGTTATGGTCCTGATACTGAGGATTTAAATTCTGCCCGAAAAGTTGCCAGATGGCTGGATATTCCTCTGAAAGTCGTTGATTTATCAGATTCTTATCAGGAAAAAGTGATAGGTTATTTTGTCCGGGAGTATCTAAAAGGGAAAACACCTAATCCCTGCATCGTCTGTAACCGGTTTATCAAGTTTGGTCTTCTGTGGCAAGCTCTCAGAGAAAAAAAGCTTAACTTTGATTATTTTGCCACCGGTCATTATGCCAGGGTGGAGTATGGGAAAGAAAGTCACCGGTATCTACTGAAGAAAGGAGTGGATACCACAAAAGACCAGTCTTATTTTCTCTACCTTTTGCATCAGAAGCAACTTAGAAGGATTATCTTTCCTCTGGGTACCTACTGGAAACATCAGGTAAGAGAAATAGCCAGAAGAGAAAAAATCCCTGTCAGCCAGAGAAAAGAAAGTCAGGACTTTTCTCCAGACTGGAAACTTCTTTTCAGAAACAACCTGCAACCAGGGCCAATTTTTTCCACAGATGGGCATCTGTTAGGCCGGCACCAGGGAATTGCCTGTTATACCATTGGACAGCGCCAGGGATTAAGGTTGTCCAGCGGTAAGCCCTTATATGTCATAAGGATAGATGCCAGGAAAAATGCCCTTTTTGTCGGTCCCAGGGAGGAATGCTGGAAAAAACAGATAGAAGTTTCGCAGGTACATTATGTTTCCATAAAACCTCCGGTTTATCCGCTGAGGGTGACAGTGAAAATCAGGTCCACCCAGCCAGCTGCTTCTGCCACCCTTTATCCTATTTCCAGAAAAAGGGTGAGGCTGGTTTTTGACCAGCAGCAGTGGGCTGTTACTCCGGGGCAGTCTGCTGTCTTCTACCAGGAGGAAATTCTTTTAGGCGGTGGTATTATCCAGGATTGACGGAAATAGTCTTCTCAGGGTATCATTTATCCTGAGAAGAACAAGTTAAAGAAGGAGGTGGCTTATGCTTAACCTGGAAGGACGTTTGATGGCAGTTATGGAGAAGGGGACTACGCAAAAGGTTCTCTCCGGGTTAATGACAGCCAGTTTTCGGAATAAGCTTACCCGGAAGGCTTTCCTCCGGGCACTGGAAAAAGCGATGTGGCGTCTTTCCTTTAAGGGACCACAGCGGCCGGAAAGAGTTCATTATGAGAGAGCCTTGATGGCACGGGCATTATTGAATTCCATTGAACGCACACTAAACTCCGGTACACTTTCAGAAAGATGTATGAATGCCCTCTGGGAAATTTTTCTGGGTAAGGTCTTTATCGCAGGCATTCCTAAACGGAAATCCTTTGCAGAAACTCATGGGTTCCGGCCACCCTGCTTTGTTACCATTTCACCTACCAATGTCTGCAACCTGAAATGTAAGGGTTGTTATGCTGGAGATGTCTATACCCGTCACACCCTTACTTTTGATGTTTTTGACCGGGTTATCAGGGAAATAAAGGAATATTTTGCAGCCCACTTTCTGGTGATTTCCGGGGGGGAACCCTTTATGTACAGGCAAAATGGCCATACTTTGATGGACATTCTCCAGAGACACCAGGATGTCTACTTTATGGCTTATACCAATGGCACCATGATTAACCGGGAAGTAGCCAGAAGACTTGGTGAATTAGGAAATTTCACGCCTTCCATTTCTGTAGAAGGTTTTGCCCGGGAAACTGATGAACGCCGTGGTCATGGGGTACACCGGAAAATTTTAGAAGCCATGGAGTATCTGAGAGAAGCTGGAGTTCCCTTCGGTATTTCTGTGACACCTACCAGGTATAACGCTGATTTGCTGCTCTCCGATGAGTTTGTTGATTACTACTTCTTACAGCAGGGTGCTTTTTACGGCTGGTATTTCCAGTATATGCCGATAGGCAGAAAGCCAAGTGTGGAGCTTATGGTGACACCACAGCAACGTTTGAAAATGCTGAAAAGAATCTGGTCTCTGGTGGAAGAAAAAAGGTTGTTCATTGCTGATTTCTGGAATTCCGGAACTGCCTCTGATGGCTGTATGGCTGCTGCCAGGGGTGGTGGATATTTCTATATCATGTGGGATGGTACTATTACTCCCTGTGTTTTCATTCCTTTCAAAGACAGGCAGGGAGGAAACATCTACCATCTTTACCAGGAAGAGAAAACCATTCTGGATGCTATCCAGACCCCACTTTTTCAGGAAATCAGGAAATGGCAGGATAACTACTGGCTGCAGCAACCAAAAGAAAAATGTGGCAATTTGCTTGTCCCCTGTATTATAAGGGATAATTCCCTCTCTTTCCGGGAGATTGTTGCCCGAACCGGGGCAGAGCCAGTGGATGAAGGAGCTTATGCTCTGCTTTCCTTTATTGAGCAGGATTCTCTGCCACGTTACAACAGGGAATATCGCCAGCTGGTGGACCCTCTCTGGGAGAAAGAGTATGCAGGTGGTAATGGTCAGGGAAGATCTCCTGTAGAAAAAAAGCCGAACTAAGAGCTGTCTTCTAACAGGCATTTTATGCCCTCAAGAGCAAGCCTCAAACAACGTCTTGGCCGTTACCGCCAGATAGGACATGTTCTGGCCAGGCACGGGTTTGGTGTAATCTTACAAAGAACCCATCTCGCCCGCTGGCTCCACCTTCCTGCCAGCTCTACTGATTTCTCTGCTCAAACAGCTCCTTTCAGGGTGAGGCAAATGCTGGAAGAACTTGGACCAACCTTTGTGAAACTGGGGCAGATTCTTTCCACCAGACCGGATTTAATTCCTTTTCCCTATCTGCAGGAACTGGAAAAACTTCAGGATCAGGTAAGCCCGATACCAGGTGAGAAGATTCAGCAGGTAGTGGAGGAAGAACTGAAGGGAAGCCTTAGTAAGTTTTTCCTTTCTTTTGACCTGAAACCCCTGGCTTCTGGCTCTATTGCTCAGGTTCATCTTGCCAGGCTTCCAGACAACAGTCCTGTTGCTCTTAAGGTCCGCAAACCAGGGATAGAAGCACTGATAGAGACGGATTTGCAGATTCTTCTGGACCTGGCAGGGTTGATAGCGCGTTTCATCAAAGAGGCGGAAGTTTATCAGCCAGTACATATGGTACAGGAGTTTGCCCGTAGCATCCGGAAGGAACTGGACCTTTCTCTGGAAGGCCGGCGCATGGAACGTTTCCGCAAAAATTTTGCTGGTGAGGAGAGAATTATCGCACCTTGTGTTTACCAGGAGTTCACCACAACGAAACTATTGACGATGTCCTGGATAGATGGCGTCAAAATTACCAGAGTTAAAGAGTTAGAAGAGATGGGGATTAACCGGAGACAGCTTGCCAGGTCCGGAGCCAGGGCTACCTTAAAACAGATTTTTGTTGATGGTTTTTTTCATGCTGATCCCCACCCCGGTAACCTTTTTGTTACCAGGGAAGGAAAAATTTGTTACCTTGATTTTGGTATTACCGGGCATCTGGACCAGCAGCGGATGAGTTCTCTGGTTTTTCTTCTTCAGGGTCTGGTCCGCCGTGATGCGGATAGGATTGTCCGCGGCCTTATTTCCCTTCATGCTGTTGAAGAACAGGTAGATGTAAGTGGTTTGAAGCGGGAAATTGAAGAGATGCTGGAGTTTTATTATGATTTACCTTTGAAAGAAATAAAACTACGTCCCATGCTGGAATCAATTTTTACTTTGATGAGAAATTTCCGGGTAAGAATACCGGCAGATTTGTCTCTTCTGGCTAAAGCCCTTATGACAACAGAAGGTGTGGGGACTTTACTGGACCCGGAGTTTAACCTCATGAGTGAAATTGAACCGGTGGTAGGTGAAATAGTAAAGAAGCACATGAGTTTGTCCGCTCTGATGAAGGGAGCAGAAAAAAACCTGACAGAGTTTTACTTCCTTGCCAGAGAAGTTCCTTCCAGTCTGGAATCCTTTCTGCGGCATCTGCGTAAAGGCGCACTCAATCTCACTTTTGAACATGAAGGACTGGAAGAACTTACCTCCTCGGTGGACAAAGCCAGTAACCGTATTGCTTTCAGTTTGATTATTGCTGCCTTACTGGTTGCCTCAGCTCTCATTGTGGTTTCCGGGAAAGGGCATCTTATCTTAGGGTATCCTTCGTTAGGTGTTCTGGGATTTTTCTTTGCTGCTATTATGGGCATCTGGCTTTTAATCGGGATTCTGCGAGCCGGTAAACTTTAAACAGGAGCAGGATGATGAAAACAAAAATCTGTTTTTTGGTCCTGCTGATTTCGCTGGGGACTGTTAAGGTATCTCTAACAGGGGAAAGGAGACTTCAAAGTGTAGACTTTTTGCTGGGATATGGTTATGCGAAAGTAGCGGGCACTGAAGATTATACAACCTATCCTGTAGCCATAGATTTCACCTTTCCTTTACCCTTTCACCAGCCGGAAAGTCCCTGGCAATTACAGCTGGAGCCTTTTTTTGCTTACGTTAATCAGCCTTCCAGTAATGCAGAAATGGCTTTTGCCTTCTTTCTTAAATACCGCTTTCTGAAGGGGAGGTTTCAGCCTTACCTGAAGGTGGGAAGCGGAATTATCATTCTCACCCAGGACCTGAAGGAACAGTCCACCAGTTTCAACTTTGGTTCTTCTCTGGTGCTTGGTTTCAGTCTGAAAACTTCCTCTCGGTTGAATTTAGTGGGAGAAGTTCGTTACCGGCATGTCTCCAACGCTGGCATCAAGGAGCCAAACTCAGGAGTAGATTCCCGCATTTTTCTCCTGGGGTTCACTAAAGAACTATGAAGATTGCGCTGCTGGCAGGAGAAACCTCTGGCGACCAGTACGGAGCATTGCTGGCTGACTACCTCCGAAATTTCCAGCCAGACCTGACACTGATTGGGCTGGGCGGAAGAAAAATGGCTGGTGCCAGAGTGAGATTTTTGGCCGAGATACCCCTTGGCACCATCGGCTGGACAGATGTTTTCCGGAAACTTCCCGGTTACTATCAAGCCTATCAGCATATCTGCAGAGAGATTCTCCGGGAGAAACCGGACTTGATTGTTTTCCTTGATAATCCAGGTTTCAATCTGCAACTGGCTAAAACTCTGGGTAAAAAGTTTCCCTGTTACTATTACATTCCTCCCAAGGTCTGGGCTCACGGACAAAACCGTCTGCGGATAATGAAAGAATACATCCAGGCTGTGATTGCCATTTTCTCCTTTGAGGTCAGCTATTTCCAGAAAGAAGGAATCAACTGTTACTGGTTTGGCCATCCTATTGTGGACATTATTGACTGGCAGGTGGAAACAAAACAACTGGAAGAAAAATATCTCGGTGAGAGAGAAAAAAGTTTGCTTGGTATCCTTCCTGGCAGCCGCAAACAGGAGATAGAATACCTACTTCCAGAACTTTTACCTCTGGCGAAAGAAATCCAGTTCCGGGAAAAACTGGAGATAGTTTTCTCAGCAGTAGATGAAGAAAGCCACCTGCTTCAGGAAAGGATAATGAAACAGAAAAAAATACATTTTCCCATCTGGCAGGGAAGTAGCTATGCACTGATGAAACGCTCCCGGGTACTTCTGGCAGCCTGCGGAACCGTTAATCTGGAACTGGCACTTCTGGGAAAACCCTTTCTCGTGCTCTACAAAACTTCTCTTCTTAATTACCTGATTGCCAGAAGCGTGGTAAAATTAAAGTTTGCCAGTCCGGTTAATATCTGCCTGGGGAAAAGGGTTGTTCCGGAACACCTGCAGTTTATTGACCGCGAACTTGTTACCGGTCAGGTGCAGGAACTTCTTCGCAAAGGAAGACTTTACCAGCAGGAAAAGGAAGGTTTTCTGGAACTGGAAAAATTATTTCCCCGGGAGAATGTCAGCAGAAAAGTGGCTGAATTTTTGCTCCAGCATGCCCGGAAGTAAGGATAAATTATGCTGCAGGAATATCTTAGCCTTGGCAGGTATGTGAAATTTCCCTGGCGCTACTTCTGGCTGGGTTTGTTTTTTCTTTTTTTCTACGGGCTGGCCAATGGTGTTTCCCTTTCCTCAGTAGTCCCTCTGATGGACAGAATTCTTTCCCGGACTGCCATCACGGTACCTGATTCCCTGCCTTTTTTTCTGAAAATGCACCTGGAAAAGTTTTTCCATTTTCTTAACAGCGTGCCAGCACTGACTCTGCTGAAGGCATTAATCGTTTTTATCATCGCGGTAATCATTTTGAAAGGACTTTTTTATTACTTTTACAACTATTACCTGCAGCTTTTTGGTGCCAGGATTCTTACGGATATTCGTTACCTTCTTTACCAGCATCTTATGTTTCTTCCCCTGAACTTTTTCAGCAGTCAGAAAACAGGAGAACTGACCACCAGAATCGTCTATGATGTCAATGTTCTTAATAGCGCTTTCGCGGTTGATTTTCCTCACCTTTTTTTGAAAAGTATGGAGGCAGCAGTCTACCTGATCATTATCTTCACCATTAACTGGAAGTTGAGTCTGGTCTCCCTGATAGGTTTTCCCTTTCTGGTCTGGCCGGTCCTGAAGGTGAGCCGGAAATTGAGAAAGTTGAGTCGCCTCATCCAGGAAAACTATGCCGGGCTTGGTCAGGTAATCCAGCAGACTGTATATGGCCAGCCTGTTATCAAAGCCTACGGACAGGAAAAAAATTTACTGAAACGTTTTCACCGGCAAAATGAAGGTATTTTTCAGGCCGGACTGGCTATCATCAGGAGAACAATAGCCATCATGCCTTTTACCGAGATTGTCGCGGCAGTTGCTGCCAGTGGCTTAATTTTTTATGGAGCGAAAGGAGTATTAACCCAGCAAATCAGTGCGGGTTTCTTTTTCCTTTTCATGGCTGGTCTTTTCTCCCTGATAAGTCCTGTGAAAACCATTGGTACTTCTTACGCCAGTTTGAAACAGGCCAGTGCTGCTCTACCGCGGTTAATCTGGTTGCTAAAGGAAAAACAGCAAAGTCCGGAGACCGGCAGAAGAAAGTTTTCCGGACTGGCTGAAAGTATTGAATTCCAGCATGTCTTTTTCTCTTATGACAACGTGGAGATTCTCAAGGATGTCAGTTTTACCCTGAAGAAAGGGCAGAGTTTAGGGATTGTTGGTCCTACCGGTGCAGGAAAAACCACCCTGGTGGGACTTCTCCTGCGTTTTTATGAACCTTCTTCCGGACAGATCTTGATTGATGGAGTTGACCTGCGGGAATTCACCATCAGTTCTCTGCGGCAGTCTATTGGCCTGGTCACCCAGGAGCCAATCCTTTTTTCAGAAAGTATTGCCTGGAATATTGCCCTGGAAGAAAATTTTGACCTGGTGCGTGTCCAGAAGGTTGCTGAAGCAGTTGGTCTTTCCGGTTTGATTGAATCCCTGCCAGATGGCTACCACACAGTAATCGGAGAAAGGGGAATAACACTTTCCGGGGGACAGAAACAGCTTGTTACTGTAGCCAGAGCACTTTACCGGGACCCGCCTGTTCTGATTCTGGATGAAGCCACAGCTTCTCTGGATAGTGAATCCGAACAGATTATCCAGAAAGCTCTGGAGCGCCTTATGGTAGAAAGAACAGTTCTGGTCATTGCTCACCGTCTTTCCACCTTGCGGCATGTTAACCATATCATCGTCCTGAAAGAAGGTCGGGTTGTAGAACAGGGTAACCACCTGGAACTTTTTGACAGGAAAGGCGTTTATTACAATCTCTGGAGTCTGCAGTTTTTAGAATGAAAATTCAAAGGGAGGTTACGATGCCTTTTCCAGAAAATTTTGTCTGGGCAGCAGCTACTTCCGCCTACCAGATTGAAGGTGCCTGGAACCAGGATGGTAAGGGACCTTCAGTCTGGGATATGTTTTGTCACAGAAGCGGTACTACCTGGAATAACCAGACCGGTGATGTCGCCTGTGACCACTACCACCGTTATCAGGAAGATGTTTCTCTGATGAAAAAGATAGGCTTGAAAGGCTATCGCTTCTCTGTTTCCTGGCCAGGGGTTCTGCCGGAAGGAAAAGGAAGACGCAATCAGAAAGGACTTGATTTCTACCAGCGGCTGGTGGATAGCCTGCTTTCTGCAGGAATTGAACCCTTTGTTACGCTTTTTCACTGGGATTATCCCTACCATCTTTACTGCCAGGGAGGCTGGCTTAATCCTGACAGTCCCGGGTGGTTTGCTGACTACACACAGCTAGTCGCGCAAGTTCTTTCTGACAGGGTGAGATACTGGATAACGCTGAATGAACCGCAGTGTTTTGTCGGTGCTCATCAGAATGGTATCCATGCTCCTGGTGACCGACTGGGCTGGAAGGAAATTTTCCAGATTGGTCACCATGTTTTACTGGCTCACGGTTATGCTGTCCAGCAACTGAGGGCGGTAAGCAAAAAGAAATGTTATGTGGGCTATGCTCCCGTGGGTATCGTTAAATTTCCAGCTACGGATTCTGAGAAAGATGTGGCTGCTGCCAGGCAGGCTATGTTTTCCATAACAGAATTAGGTATCTGGAATAATACCTGGTGGATGGACCCTGTTTTTCAGGGAAAGTATCCAGCTGATGGTCTGGAAATCTTTCAGGAGTATCTGCCGGAGATATCTTCCGGTGATTTTAAAGTTATCAGTCAGCCCCTGGACTTCTTTGGTGTCAACATCTATAGTGGCCAGAGAATTGCCTCCACGGATACTGGCAGCCAGACTCTTCCGGAAAAGCCCGGTCATCCTTTAACACTTTTCTACTGGCCGGTAACTCCAGAAGCTCTTTACTGGGGACCAAAATTTTTTTACCAGCGTTATCATCTGCCCATTTTTATCACAGAAAATGGTATGTCCAATGTTGACTGGATAACCCTGGACGGGAAGGTCCCTGATTACCAGAGGATAGATTTCATGAAAAGGTATCTGCTCCAGTTAGAAAAGGCTATCACAGAAGGTGTCAGAGTTGCTGGCTACTTCTACTGGTCACTCCTGGACAATTTTGAGTGGGCTGAAGGCTATAAACAGAGGTTCGGGCTAATCTATGTGGACTATCCCACACAGAAAAGAGTGCTGAAAGAATCAGCTGGCTGGTATGCCCGGGTTATAGCGACCAACGGAGCCTGGTTGCAGGAGAAAAATTTATGAGGCTGGGTGGTCCTTTGTTAGAAAGATATTCTGACCCGGAAGAATGGGTAAGTCTGGTGAAAAAATATGGCTACAGTGCTGCTTATTGTCCGGTGGGTTTAGATACGGATACCAGAACAATCCAGCTTTACCAGAACCAGGCGCGGAAAAATGATATTGTTATTGCTGAGGTAGGAGCCTGGTCAAATCCTTTAAGTCCTGATAGTGAAGAAGGAAAAAAGGCGCTGGAAAAATGCATTAAGAGTCTGGCTCTGGCAGAGGAGATAAATGCCAGATGCTGTGTGAACATCTCTGGTTCCAGAGCAAGTATCTGGGATGGTCCGCATCCAGAAAATCTCACCCGGCAAACCTTTGAGGCTATTGTGGAGGTGGTGAGAAAGATTATTGATGCGGTGAAGCCGAAAAATACCTTCTATACTCTGGAAACCATGCCCTGGATGTATCCAGATTCAGTGGAAAGTTACCAGGCGCTGCTTAAAGCTGTAGACAGGAAATCTTTTGCTGTGCATTTTGACCCGGTTAATCTCATCAACTCTCCGTCGCGGTATTACCAGAACAGGGAAATTATCCAGGATTTTGTCAGGAAACTTGGCTGTCTCATACGCAGCTGTCATGCCAAGGATACAATCTTGCTTTCGGAATTAACCGTTCATCTGAAGGAAACCCGACCAGGTTGCGGTTACCTTGATTATGGAGTTTTTTTGAAAGAATTGGATTCTCTGGACCCTGATACACCTTTGATGCTGGAACACCTTTCTCAGCAGAAGGAATATCAGCAGGCAGCCAGTTTTATCAGAGAAAAAGCAGCGGAAAACAATGTTCTTCTTTACTAAAGGAGACTGATATGGCTAAGATTACTTTTCTCGGAGCAGGCAGTACCATTTTTGCTAAAAACATTCTGGGCGATGCCCTTTTGACGGAATGTTTTTCTGACGTCGAGATTGCCCTCTATGACATAGACAGCACAAGGCTGCAGGAATCATACCGGATGCTCTGTACCCTGAATAAAAACATTAATGCGGAAAGAGCCAGGATTAAGACCTATCTGGGAGTGGAAAACCGGAAAAAGGCTTTGCAAGGTGCCAGTTATGTCGTGAATGCCATTCAGGTTGGTGGTTACCAGCCAGCCACCGTCAATGATTTTGAGATACCCAAAAAATATGGCCTGCGCCAGACTATTGGTGATACCCTGGGCATAGGCGGTATCTTTCGCGGTTTAAGAACCATTCCGGTAATGCTGGAGATAGCCAGAGATATGGAAAAAGTCTGTCCTGAAGCCTGGCTTCTCAATTATGCCAATCCCATGGCGATAGTCACCGGTGCACTTCTGCTGGCAACAGGAGTGAAAACTGTGGGGCTGTGCCATTCTGTTCAGGTCTGTGCAGAAGGTCTCTTGCGGCAGCTGGGTATGTGGGAAACAGTAAGAAACCTGCGGTGGAAAATCGCCGGGATTAATCATCAGGCATGGCTTCTGGAAATAAAAGATGGAGAGAAAGACCTTTACCCGGAAATTAGAAGACAGGCGCTCTTACTTCTGGAGAAAGAAAAAAAGAAAGGCAAAAGTTCCCACCATGACCTCATCAGGCTGGAAATCCTCCGTAACTTTGGTTACTACCTGACAGAATCAAGTGAACATTCCTCAGAGTATGTTCCCTGGTTCATTAAAAACAGTCATCCAGAACTCATTAAGAAATACAATATTCCTCTGGATGAATATCCCCGCCGGTGTGTCCGGCAGATAGAAAACTGGAAGAAGATGGCAGAAGAAATTGTCAGCAACCCGACGTTAACTCATACCCGGACCAGGGAATATGGTTCCTACATCATGGAAGCCATAGAGACAAACAAACCGATAAGTATCGGTGGTAATGTCTTAAATAAAGGTTTAATCACTAACCTGCCTGACAGAGCCTGTGTGGAAATTCCCTGCCTGGTGGACAGTAATGGCGTGCAGGGTTGTTTTGTCGGCGAAGTACCTGTCCAGTGTGCCGCTTTAAACCAGACCAGTATCAATGTCCAGCTTTTAACCATTCAGGCAGCACTTACCAGGAAAAAAGACTATGTTTATCAGGCTGCTTTACTGGACCCCCATACAGCCGCTGAATTAACCATAGACCAGATTAGAAGCCTCTGTGATGAACTGCTGGCAGCGCATTGTCAGTTTCTACCTGAGTACAAATAAACCTTTTCCCGGGTAGAAATAACTAAATGAATAGAAAAGAAAGTGCCGCTAATAATGACGGATCTTTACCGGCTGCTACCGGACAGGAAGAGGCAAAAACATTTGAATCTGTCATAAGGTTACATATGAAATGGGCATATAACTTTGCCTACCGGTTAACTCAGGACCATTTTCTGGCGGAAGAAATCAGTCAGGAATCGTTTATTGCCCTTTACCGGGGCTGGAAGAAATTTCGCGGAGAATCAACTTTTAGGACCTATCTGGGCAGGATTATTATAAATTTGTGGCACCGGTATCTTAAGAGAAAAAAGAGGCAGGATAGTTTGAGAGTCGTTTTGCAAAAGAACCTGCCTGTGGAAAAAGAAACCCCGGAAAAAGCCTTTTATATGACCGAGAAAGGTTTACAGTTAAGGGAGGCGATAGAAAGGCTACCAGCCCGACAGAAGGAGGTTTTTATCCTCAGATGTGTGGAAGGTATGAAAATTTCCGAAGTAGCTCGCCTTCTCCACTGTCAGGAAGGTACGGTGAAGGCACATCTTTTTTTCGCTCTTGAGCACCTGAAGGAGTATTTAAAAAAATGAAAGAAAAAAACTGTCCTCTCGTGGAGAAAATTCTTTTCTGGTACGGCTGCAGACCGGTAAAAGGTCTGGTAATCAGAATCATGGCCAGACACCTGAAATCCTGTCGGTTCTGTGCTCAGAAGTTAAGAGAAAACGAGGAGTTGTTCCGGAAAGAGAATCTGTTTCCCGGCATTTGCCAGCTGGAATCTTACTGGGACGGATATGTCATGCGGATCCTGGAAAGGGTGGGAAAAAGGGGAAAAGTCACCTTCTGGCAGCGTCATCCTGCTTTCCATCTTGCCCTGGGAGTAATGCTTCTGGTGGTGGTTTTCTATGGAGGAACAACAACTTACAGCCTGTGGCGTCACAGAGATTTATTGAAAAATATGGGTGTCATCAGGAATCTTGATTTTATTCAGCAACTGCGCTCTGATGAGGAGACTGTAGCCAGCCTGGTGGGAGAAATTCAGGATTCACTGCAAGAGCCTTCCTCTCATATTGTTCTCTGGCTGAAGATGAAAGAGTTCCGGAGACTGCCTGACTACCAGCAGGCCAGTATTCTGGACAACTACCAGCAATGGCAAAATTTTTCACCTGCCGAGAAAGCCATCAGTCGTAAAATTTACCATCGTCTGAAGGACATGGGGCACCCGGCAATTGAAGATTAAACCTTTTATCCTTTTCCGGACACTATAGTTGTGAAAAACTGAGAAAGGAGGTGAAAACGAATGATAAAGAAAATTCTTCTGACAGTAGCCTGCCTGGCAGCTTTGTCTCTGGTGGTACCAGGACTCTACTCTGCAGCGGAAGAAAAGCCTGCCGGCCAGACACCTGCGCCTGAGGTGAAGAAGGAAGTTCCGCCGCCTTTAAGCATCACCGGAACAGTAACCAAAGTGGATAAAGAAGCTGGCAGCTTTGAGTTATCCGTAGAAGGTGAAACCACTCCTAAGGTTTTTAAAGCCAGCCCGAAAATTCTGGAAAAAATAGCGGTTGGTGACAAGGTAATTGTGCATTACCGGGTAACAAAAGGCGGGGACAATAAAGCAGTGGCAGTGAAAAAGGCTGAAGAAAAGCCAAAACCGAAGGGAAAGCAGCAGCCGAAGAAGTAAAAAATCTGGTCTACCCGGGGGATTTATTTTCTTGCCCCCGGTTTTTCTTTTCCTGCTCTTCTGGTTGCCTGTCTTTTCAGTTTCCGGATAAAGTCTGGACTGGTAACTATTTCTTCCTTACCCAGGTCCAGCATCTCCTTTAAGACCCTGGCTCCATCGCTGTCCGGGTAGGCATCAGCCAGTTGTCTTGCCCTTCGGTAACTGGAGACAATCTGGTTTGCCTGGCTGGCTGTTTTTTCCACTATCTCCCGGTACTTTTCCGGTGCGGCTAAATCTTTCTTCACTTTCGCCCAGTCAAAATAAGCCCGGCATTGTAAGGCAGAGGCAATTAAATCTTTCATAATACTGGTAAACTGACCAGTAAGGGTTCTGTCCGCACCTTCCGGAAAAACTCCTCTGGCTACATCATAAGGTTTTTGCGCCCAGGTATCATTCCGCCAGGCATCCCTCTGCCTTTTATCTCTGAAGTCAGGTACATCATAAGGTTTACCGTTTTCCAGTGCGGAACGGAAAGCCAAAATCCCGGGGATAGTAACATCACAAGCCGCGTAAATATCAAAAGGAGCAGGTTGACCGGTAAGAATCTGTCTGGCAAAGTAGTAGAGAACCCAGAAATCTCCTCCACCATGGCCGGTGCTGGCTGCCAGTTTCCCCAGCTGGTCCCAGGAAGGCTGTACCACCATCTTCGGGGAGCTACCACTTGCTCCCAGCCTCAACTGCAGTCCAATGCCCGGGATGATTTCTGCTGAGCCCAGTGTTCCCCAGAGGCGCTGAATATGACTGTCATTGGTGGTAGCGCCCATGAGGTTGCGCATCAGTCCCCCATTAGACAGGCGGATGAGAGAAGGCGCAATCCCACCCATACCACCTGATTTAGCAGCGAGGTATCCAGCCAGGTATGGTCCTCCTGGCAGGGAGACTACTCTTGTTGGTCTGGTGCCAGTGATAACCATGACCGGGCCCAGAGAGTGTGTGCAGTAGTAATGATAATTCATCCAGGACCTCCAGGCATGAACTGTCCATCCTGGTTGTACAGCCACTCCGTCAATGTACGTGTAGCAAAGTGAACGAACCTCATGAACATACTCATACTCAGCATACATCAGTTCACCAAAAAGTCCTTCTTTCCATTTCCTGGCAAGGTACATATTAGCAGCAGTGAAAGGATAATTCTCTGCCAGGTTATAAACCAGACCAGTTTTTTCCACCTCTTCCACAAGTTTTACTCCTTCTGCCATGGTGAAAAAAGCAGTAACTTCAGAAAGAACATGTTTGCCTGCTCTCAGACATTTAATGGCATCAGAAGCATGGTTTGGACAGTAAGTAGCCAGAACTACCGCCTCAAAGTCCTGTTTTAAAAACTCTTCCGCATCCCCGGTGACAAAGGCACCAGGGTTGGCTTCCAGAAAACGGCGTCTCATATGTTCGTTATAATCGCAGCCAGCCACCACATCAATATTCAAAAACGAACAGGTACGATAGAAACTTAAGCCCCTTCCCAGACCCCAGATGCCCAGTTTAATTCTTCTGTCAGTGTCAAAGACTCTTTTCTCCTTCCTGGCCATTTTTCTCCTTTCTTTATTTCTGTTTTACCAGAAAGATGGTTTTAAGGTAGCTCCCAGAGAATCTGGTATTGTTCTTTTTGACTGTTTTCTCCTGGTTTACAGATAACCGCTTTTTTTTCTTGCACCATGTAAGTGTAGTGCTTACCGGTAAAAGGGTCAACAGGTATGGCTGGTAAAAACTCCGGGACCAGTTGTTGAAGGGAAGAAGGATAGTTAGAGTATGTAAGTTTATATAGATAACAACCCAGCCCTATCCCTACAGCACCAAGGCTACTTTTGTACCTGGCTTCTGTCTGGAAAGCTTTTTCCACCGCGGCAGCCAGACTTTTTATCGGAAACGCATTTGCAGGAATACTTCTTATTTCTTTTTCCAGCTGCTTCTTTATCATCCAGTAAGGCTTTTTTGCCATTTTCACGGCACTGGTTATGAAACGAAGATAAAAAAGTTGCTCCTGTGTAAAAGGGTCATTTACCTGTTCTGGTTTTACTTTTCCCTCTTGCTTTAAAATGCAAGCCGCAGGCCATTTCTGCAGTCCAAACACTCGTTCCGTGATAAGTGCCTGAGCCAGCAGATTCTCTTCCCCTTTTTCCTGAAGGATTTTCTGTATCTTGCGGCAGATATCTTTCTCTAAGGGCTGGTGCTTTATGGTCCGGGCTAATGCCTTCAGGACAACCTGGTCCATAGCCATTCCGGTGAGAGCAGTCACCAGAAGAACAGGAGAATAAAGACAGGAAGAAAGTCTCAGTCCTACCAGACACCAGTAGATTGCCTGGTCGGGCTGGTGGTTTTCGTTAAAAAGAGTGACCCGGGCACAGACTAACCGGGTGAGTTTTCGCATCCGGTTGAGATATGGCAAAACAAGTTCAGCAATCTTTCCGGCTTCAGACTGGCTGAAAAAAAGGCATTTTTTCAGGCTGGCTTTTTCTATTAGAGAGTAAAATTCCTGAAAGGATGGTTCTTCCAGGAGCAGGTAAGCTACCTTCTTTTTTTCTTCGGGAGAAAGTTTCTCCCAGGGTATTGTCCCTGCGTAAGGGACCAACTTCCAGATTTCTGCGTGGCTGGTTTCCAGATTTTCCAGGAGGGAAAAAGCCTTGCGGTAGAAAGTAGCTCCATTTTCTTTTTCCGGTAAATCCGGCATCCATAGTTCTTCCGGACTGACTGGTTCTTTCTCTTTTTTTATTTTCTCTATCTCAGCAGCCAGCTTGTCATCCACTGTCCCGGAAAGGGCACACCAGGAGAAAATAAGAAGGAGAATGGCCAGACCAGGACAGATTTTCAGCCTGTAAGTTCCCAATTTTTACCTCCTGGCTCTCTTTAGTAATCATCCGCGGTACAGTTTCCAGACGGCTGAAGAAGAAATGGGAGGGACAATGACAGTCAGAAGAACCAAACTTTTTCAAAGGTATCAGAAAGCGGTTGTCTTTCTGGAGAATGCCAGCCCAGGTATGTTCTCTTTTTCTGCCCGGAGAAAGAAAAGCCTTTCTCGGGAAAAGGTAAGTTTTTACATAATCAAGATGCCAGTGCGCGCAAAGGCTGGGGTTGAGATGGTGCTGGATTCTGGAGACCAGGCCACCTGATCCAAAAGCACTGCCCACATAAAAGTAAAAACCAGGTACCAGGGTAAGTATGCCTAAACGGCCTACAGGAACCGAGCAGGAGCAAAGGCTCTGGAAAATGAGAAGGTAAGTTCCTGACTGAGTAAAAATTATTTCTTTCCAGACAGCATTCTCTGTCAGTTTCACTTCAGGCGTAAATACTTTTCTGCAGGAAAATTAGCCTTAAGAACCCTGAGTACATTCAGACCAATGATTTTTTGAATATCCTGGTCAGAATAACCGCGCTGGACAAGTCCCACCGTGAAAAATGGCCAGCAAACCCAGTCCAGACTGCCAAGTTGCTCCTCTGTATCCCAGCCGGGGTCTTTAACTTTCGGGAGAGACCCTTCTGGCCAGAGGCTCTGGAAAGAAGGCCGTCGGTGCATCTGTCGGATTTTTGTTTTCTTCTGTTTGGAAAAACATTCATAAGCCCGGTCTGTACCGATAGCCACATAATCAGCACCAAACTTTCTCACAATATAGTCCACATGGTCTAAAAGAGAACAGATGTTCCCTTTTCCGCCAAGAAAGTAAGGGATGGCACAGACACCAAGGTAGCCCCCGCTATCAGCTATCGCCTTAATAACTTCATCTGGTTTATTCCGTATATGCTGGTTGACTGACCAGGCACCGCTATGACTGGCTACCACAGGTTTGCTGGAGAACCTGGCTGCCTGCAGACTTGTTTTCCAGCCAGAATGAGCCACATCTACAATTATACCTGTACGGTTTAGCTGCTTGATAGCTTCTTTGCCAAAATCGCTCAAACCACCATCATTTTCTTCCCCGCAACCGTCACCGAACATATTTCTGCGGTTATAAGTCAGATGCATCATCCGGCACCCTAACTGGAAGAAAATAGCTACATAACTTAATTCTTCCTCCACAGAAACCCAGGACTGGGCTAAGGGGATAGCATTGCAGGTGAAACACAGGGAGTGTTTTGCCTTTTTTTTAGCCAGCAGAATGTCTTCCGGATGAGCAACCTTCACCAGAAAATCCCGGCTCAAATCACAGATTAGAGTGTACCTGGCTAACCTTTTCAGTATCTGTAAAGGAAACTGGGTTTCTTCACCAGCGTTCTGGACAATACAGGTAACTCCAGACGCCTGCCAGGCCTGGCGGAACTCTTTATCCAGGGCAGTTTCAGAAAGATGCCCTGTCATTACCATCTCCTCCACGGCATCCTTGTATTCTTGCGGCGAACAACCTGCAGTGAGAAGTTTCCTCAATTGTCCAGCATCCACTGGAGAATGGGGAGCAAAACCGTAAGCATCGCAGACAATGGATTCCTGGTGTAAGGATAGACCATAATCTAATTGTTTCTGGGTTGCTCCGAGAAGGTATCTGGCTATCTGCTGGTACTTCTGGATTCTGCGGTTCATCTTTTCCCCATCTGTTTGGCTTTTCTAATTCCTACCTGTTAAACCCGGTTTTAAATTGTGATGACTGGAGAAACTTTGCCAGGTTTTCTCTTTTCTTTTCCAGAAGTTTAACATCTTTTGTCCATTCATAGATATCCTTGATAATCTCTGGTTCAATTGCCAGTGCCTTTTCTGCTTCTTCCTGCTCAGTTTTGCTATTTTTTATTCTTTCTTTCAGCAGAGCAAAATATTCATAGTCTTCCAGGCCATCTCGTAGATGTGCCAGCCTGATGCTGGGGATTAACTGGAAGTCAGGGCCAGGATAGATTAAAGTTCCGCAACCGCGCCAGCTGCCATCTGACCATGCTGTTTTCGGCCAGCGTTCTTCCGGGTTTTTCTTTACATTTTCTTCCGGCACACTGCTTAAAGCATAGATAAAGAAACCATCAGTCTGGTATTTCCAGGCTATCCAGGGATGTATGCGTACAGAAATGTATGGTCGGTAGTAAGTAATAAACGGCGCGTAGTTACCATCTTTGTTCACCCTTTCTCCGCAAGTGTAAAACCAGTACTTTTCTCCATACTTTTCCCTTCTCTCCTTCATGGCTGCCAGTACTTCAGGCTCAGCCAGGCCATCAATGTGCGGTGCCCAGCAGTCAATCAGACCACAGGCATTTTTTCCGGCTTTCACCTGGGTCGGGTCCACACCGAAGTTGAAAAGTTTCAGTTCCGGGACAAACTGACGCAGCCAGGTATGATGCCTGATCATATCCAGCCAGCGGCTGTTATCATTTGGTTCGTCATATATTTCCCAGTAGGATACTGAGAGAATCCCGAGTTCTTTTAAATGGCTGACATAGGCTTTGAGAAAATCTCTGTACATGGGATTTTCGTCCCAGTAGGTTTTGCCCCGGGAAAACTTATCCAGCCAGTCTTTCATCACCCTGTCCAGAGTTATTTCCTGACCTGTTTTTCTGTCCATCACTTTAGTCCATGTCCGGGAAAAGGGGGAAAGAGAACCAAGGTTACAGCCCAGCGATGCCCAGAAAGTATTGGAACCGTTTTCCAGACCAATCTTGATAAACTTATCCAGAGTGCTGAAGTCAAAGGAGAAATGATTATCTGGTTCGTAATAGACAGTGATTTTAGGCCAGAGAGTAATCCAGTCAGAAGGGATAGAACTGATGCGGTAGCGGGACAGAATTTCTGCATGTTTCTGATAAAGTTCCGGTGTGTAATTCATCGTACCGCCATAAAATTTGTTCCAGTTATAAAGGCTGAACCAGAACTGATTTTCCAGGCTGCTGGTCCGGGGAAGATTGAATCCATAACTTCTTACTTCTATTGGCCAGTCCCATTTCTCCCCGTCAGAGGAAAAAATAATCCGTCCTTTGTAGGTTCCGGCAGGAGTGTCTGCTGGTAGATAAAAGTCCACCCAGACAGGCAAAAGTGCCCCCGGGTTTAGCTGAAAACGGGTCTCCGGAAAAAGGATGTCCGGTTCCTGTTCCTTTAATTTTTTATCTTCCGGGTCAACATCTTTTAGTCTCACATAGTCCACCCGGAAGGTGGAAAAATTAGTGCGGGAAATTTTTTTCGGCCCGGTCAGGTCTGTGAATGAGACTTTTACTTCCGAAACTTGTTTCCAGAAAGGAACAAGCGCCATCTGGAAAGATTCATACTCATTACCTGCGAGAGAAAGACGCACCGCAGATTCTGGCTTACTTAGAATGCTGTTGGGGTAAATTTTGGCGGAGGCAGAAACAGGAAAGGCTGCAAAAGAAACTTTTTTATTTCTGGGATAAAGGTTAATCAGGGAGAGATCAAAGTCCAGTTTTTTCCATTCCTGCTCTGCAGAAGCAACCGCGGTGGTAATCTGGCGCCATTGTTGCCGGGTAAGTTTTTCTGGCTGAGAAGCTATTCCCATAAAAACAGAGAGTAGATTTTTCAGATTAGTAATTTTGTTTTCTATCGTGGGTTTTACTTCGTGCTGGAAGTTTTTCAACTGACCTTTAGCCCGGTCAATCTTTTTCTCTATTTCAGCAAGTGTCTCAGCGACTGCCGGCAGAGAGGATGCGGTTTTTGCCGCATAAATTTTCTCCTTTCCCTCATAGACAGAGACATCCAGCTGCCAGTACCCTGGTTTAGTGATATGGTAAGGAATCTGTATTTGTCCTTTCTCTATCTTTTCCCCTGTTTTCTGTTCCACCAGGATACCATCACGGCTTAAAAGGAAACTGTACTTTAACGAGGGTGCTGGTGATTCCACAGAGAAAAAGAAAGCTGCCGGCCCAAAAAAAAGTGGTTCAAAATTGGAGATTTTTATTATCGGTAGTTGTTTCCCTTCCTTCCGGCCGCAGAAAACAGCCTTACCGAAGTTTTTCACTTCATGAAAACTCATCATGGAAGGTTCCCACTGGCTCCATTCGTGCAGGCTGGCCTGGTCCCGGCAGAAGTTTATCCCCCAGACTTCACCCACAACAGGGGTAGACCTAATTTCTCCCTGATGAGCCAGCTCGGTAAAGGGAATAGCCATCTCCAGAGCCCAGCCCCAGTCGTAAATTGCTCCTTTCACTTTCCAGTCAGGGTTAAAACGGGTTGATTTTTTTGAAGAAAGGTCAAACCGCGCACCGGAAGGAGTAGCTGCCAGCTGAAAGTAATGTTGTTTTGTCTGTCCGGGGTCAAGAAAAAGTTCTGCCACATCCTGCCAGGTGATAAAGTCTCTCACATCTTCCGGGTTACCAAAAACAATTTTCTGGGGTGTCGCATCATAAAGTTTCCAGAAAAGATAAAGGCAGTCAGCATCATAGCAGACAGCCACCTCAGTCTGTCTGGTTGGTTGACCCGCCTTTTTGAAAAGAGAGAAGTTTTTCGCCTGCTCCGCCACCAGCCAGCAGGCATCATCTTCCCGGGCATCAATCACAGGTGGTTTATCTGCCCAGTAGATATTGATCCTGTTTTCCGCGGCAACAAGAAAACTTAAACTCAGCACACCCTGAAAAATTAACACTTTCTTGCACATAGTTTTCTCCTTTGCAGCTGGTACCCCATTATACAACTTTGCCTGCAACCATGCTTTTCAGATGCTTCTCCAGCTGGTGTAAGGCTTCTTTTTCCGGGTAGGTACCAAGGACTTCACCTTTGCGGAAAAGAGTAAAGTTTTTTCTGCCACCA
Organism: uncultured bacterium; assembly: GCA_964645405.1. Taxonomy (GTDB): domain Bacteria; phylum Ratteibacteria; class UBA8468; order B48-G9; family DSTR01; genus JAMWDF01. The sequence continues at coordinate 31,697 of CAZYCA010000017.1, forward strand.
GCCAGACCAATATCAGCCTGTCGGGCTTCCCCAGGACCATTCACCGGACATCCCATCACTGCAATCTTCAATCGGTTGATACCAGGAAAATCTTTTCTCAGAGACATTACCAGTCTTCTCACCACCTGTTCCATCCCCGGTAAATCTACCTGACACCTGCCGCAACCCGGACAGGAAATGATTTCCGGGACAAAACTGCGCAAGCCTGCTGCCTGTAAGATAAGCTGGCCGAGAAGGATTTCTTTCTGGGGAGATTCTGTTAAAGAAACACGTATGGTATCTCCGATACCTTCCAGAAGCAGATTACCAATACCCAGAACAGATTTCACTTCCGCCAGTTTTCCCCGTCCGGCTTCAGTAATCCCCAGATGGAAAGGATAGTCGCATTTTTCTGCTAACTGGCGATAACACTCCACAGTCTCTGCCACAAAGGGTGTTTTCAGGGAGATAATCAGAAGATGAAAGTCGTTATCTTCAAAAAACTTGATACTATCACAGGCAGCCTGGACCATACTCCGGACGAGATTTCCTTCCCATTTCAGGGAACCAGAATTAAAACCAAGCCGGACGGCAATAGCCCTGGTTCTGGCTTCCCGGATAAATGTCCGCAGTTTTTCTTTAGGAATATTTCCCGGGTTGATTCTGATTTTGTCCGCACCGGCAGTTAAGGCTGTGAGAGCCAGTTTCTCACTGTAATGAATATCAGCCACCAGAGGGACCTTCATTTCTTTCTTCAGAAGAGGAATCAGTCTGGCTTCCTCCTGGTTAAGGATAGAAATCCTGATGAGTTCTGCCCCTGATTTTTCCAGCGCTTTAACCTGACGGAGCAGAACCGTAAAATCAGAGGTGGGAACTTTGGTCATCCCCTGAACAGAAACAGGTGCCTGGCCACCAATGAAAATATTACCAATTCTAATCTGTCTGGTAATTCTTCTTGTCCTCATCCTGTCTTTCAACGGCCAGTTCTCAGTTTTGCCTCCAGAAGACGCACCAGGTCATTATATGTAACAAAAAGAGCCAGAAAGATTAAGGCGGCTGCTCCTGCATATTGCACAATCTCCAGAAACTGTTTGCTGGGTCTTTTCCCGCGCAGTTTTTCCATCAGTAAACCTACCAGATGTCCACCATCCAGGACCGGAAAAGGGAAAAAGTTAATTAAACCAAGGTTCACACTGATAAAAGCCACAAAATAAAGAAATCTGGCTATCCCGGCATGGACAATCTCTCCTGCCCACTGGGCAATCCCTACCGGGCCAGAAAGAAGTTTAGCGGAGACCTGTCTGGTGAAAAGCATTTTAAAAGCCAGAAAAACTCCATAGGTCATCTTTCCAAACTCTTTTCCTGCCCGCACAATGGAGACAAAAAAGGGATACTTTTCCAGCTTCTCTCTGGGGCTGATACCCAGAAGGTAGCTGGTCATCTTTTTACCAGAAAAATCAGGAGCCGCTACTGCTTTTGGCAGGATGGAAAAGGGAAGAATCTGGCCATCTCTTCTTACCAGAAGGTATACCGGCTGGTGAGGGTTTTCCGCAGTGGACTGGCGAATATTCATAATCACATCATGCCATTCCCGGCATTTTTTCCCATTGACAGAAATGACCTCGTCCCCTACCTTTAAACCAGAATTTTCTGCTGGCATTCCTTTAACAAAGGAACCGATTCTGGTGCCATCGTAACCAGGGACACCCAGCATGAAAACAGGGATTAAAAGCAGAAAACCAAAGAAAAGGTTATGCAATGCGCCAGAAGCCACGATGGCTGCTCGCCAGCCCGGGGATTTAGCCATATACTCATCTGTCTGAAAGGGACCTTCAGGTTTGTAATCTTCCCCGGCCATTTTCACATAACCACCAAACGGGATGAGGCAAATCTGGTACTCTGTCTCTTCCTCAACCAGCTGTTTAATCCTGGGAGCGAAAGGATAGGGGTAGAGATAAAGCGGTTTCCAGACTTTACGTCGCCAGGAGATAATTTTCGGGCCAAAACCAAGGGAGAATTTCTCCACCCTTACACCGGCTTTTCTGGCTATCCAGAAATGACCAGATTCATGGATAATGATGACCACGGAGAAAAGAACCAGAATTCCCACTATGGAAAGTAACATCACTTCTCCTTTCAGCTAACTCCAGCTATTTTTCTTAACCTGATTCTTGCCCAGGCGGAAAGTTCCATAATTTCTTCCACGGATTTTACCACAGTGAGCTTATGCTGATTGATAACCTCTTCAATCAGGGGTACTATTTGCTTAAATTTTATAGTCTGTTGAAGAAAAAGAGCAACTGCTTCTTCATTTGCGGCGTTCAGAACTACAGGCAGGGAATTTCCCAATTCCAGTGCTTTCCTCGCCAGAAGCCACCAGGTATTTTTTTCTTCTACCCTGCGGAAGGTGAGCTGCCCGATTTTTTCCAGACGCAGTGGCTTCCAGGAGTTTTCGCTGCGGCAGGGATAATGCAGAACATAACTGAGAGCAAACTTCATATCCGGAGGGGAAAGGACAGCCTTGAAAACCCCATCTGTGAATTCTACCAGCCCGTGGATGATAGCTTCAGGATGAATCAGAACAGAGATTTTCTCCGGGGGAAGACGAAAAAGATAATGGGCTTCAATCATCTCTAAAGCCTTATTCATCAAAGTTGCAGAATCAACAGTAATTTTTTTTCCCATTTTCCATACCGGATGCGCAAGTACATCCCTCAGGTCTACATTTTCTACATTTTTTTTGTTCAGGAAAGGTCCACCGGAAGCCGTAAGATAAACTCTGGCAATTTGTTTTCTGTCTTCTCCTGCCAGACACTGAAAGAGAGCATTATGCTCGCTATCCACCGGTAGAATTGTCGCCTGATTTTTTTCTGCCACTTCCATAAGAAGCCAGCCTGCCACTACCATTATCTCCTTGGTAGCCAGACCTACAGTTTTACCGCAGCGTAAACTTTCCAGGACAGGAACAAGAGTAGTAAGACCGGGGATAGCCACCAGGATTAAATCTGCCTGCGATAAGGTTGCCAGCTGTGTGAGACCGGATTGTCCGTAAAGTACCTGCCTGTCAGGAAACATCTTTTCTGTCCCGGGGATAGGTTTTTCCAGACAGACAAATTCTGGCTGGAATTCCTTCACCTGAGAAAGAAGTTTTTCCACGTTAGAATGGCAGGCCAGAGCTAAGATCTTAAACTTCTCCGGTTGCTTTCTTACTATTTCCAGGGTGTTTTCTCCGATACTCCCTGTAGAACCCAGAATAACAATTTTTTTCATTTTTGCGTCTTTTATTATACGATTCTTACCAGTTTGGTGGAAATAGGTTAAAATACAGGTATGAGTTCTGCCCAGCAACAGAGGTTTCTTACGGAAGTCAGGTATTTCCAGAAGGTCAAGGAAAATGTTTATCAGCTGCTGACTTCTCTCAATTATCAGAAAGAAACAGTCTGGTCCACCCCTTCTGGAACCTGGGATGTTTTCACCAAGAAGGAGTTTGTCTTCCCCTACTTTGTGCAGAATGTCCGGACCCCGGTGGATAGATTTGTAGCCATTTTCCGTGGAGAGAAAGAATTTATTGTTTCCGGTGCTTACGATTCCCTGGAAAAAGTGAAGCACAACCTGAAAGAGATAACAACCCATTTTCTTTCTCCTCCTAAACGCTGGCTGGGTTTTCCTTTAACTCTTACTCCGGAGAATGCCCAGGACTATGGATATCTGCGGGGTTTATTAATGGGGTGTCTGGCAGTAGGCCTGGATGTGGGATATTCCTGGTTTTTCAAATTGAGGAATGGGATTCTCACAGGGATTATTGAGTTTATCCGGCTGGTCTACGAAGGAAATGTGGGACTGGCTATCGGGGTGGGTATTGCCCTGACCGGTTTTTATTTTGGTTTTCTTCTCATCGCTTTACCTATCATCTACGGACAAATCTGCTTTCAGAAGGCTGGCAGGAAACAGACAAAGATTCTGGAATCTCTCGGGGAAGAATTGATGGAGTACGAATTCGGGACTCAGGCAGAACAGGTTTTAGCCGAAGAGTTCAACACTATTCTGGAAGAGAAAAGAAAACAGGAAATCTATCTGCAACTGGTGAAAATCTGGCCAGAGATGGATAAGGCAGGTTTTGAAGCGCTCTATCAAAAAATCCAGGAAGGATTTGTCTCACCTGAAAGTCTGATGGATTTCCTGAAAGAAATGAAAAGGTTTATTCCTGGAGCCAGTCTGGAAAAATTTTTAGAACTGGTTATCAAGTTTCGTAAGGCTGTACCTACGGTGGAAATCAAACTGAATCCGTAAAAGGGTTTTTTCTCATGCGGCAGATGGGAAAGGCAGGGTTGCTGGTAGTATTAACCAGTATTGTTGTGTCTTTTCTTTTGCGGGCAGAGGAAGGAAAGGCTTTTCTCTACCTTTACCAGACCATGGACAAATTTCACAACAGTTTTGATGTCTACACTGATAAGGATGCCGGTGGAAATCACTTCTTTCCTACAGGATTTCTGGGTGATACCAGTGCCATTACAGTAGAGACAAATTATCCGGAGAATGTTTTCTCCGGCACCAGCTGTATAAAAATCCAGTTTCAGGCAGGAGCCAGCTGGGCAGCAGTCTACTGGCAGGAACCAGAGTCCAACTGGGCAACAGTACCACTTGCAGGATACAATCTCACAGGCGCCAGCAAACTAACTTTCCAGGCCAGGGGCCAGAAGGGAGGAGAAAAAGTAGAATTTTTTGCTGGAGGGCTGACCGGTCCTTACCCTGATTCCTTACCCAAAACTTCCACGGGGCTGATAGTTTTGTCCAGGGACTGGAACCAGTACAGTATTGACCTTACCGGGAAGGATTTATCTTATATCATCGGCGGGTTCGGATTTTACCTGACAGGTTTTTCCAATCCTGAAGGCGCCACATTCTACCTTGATGATATTAAATATCACCTGGAACGGCTGGACCAGCCGCGCTTTCTTCAGAGTTACCAGCCAGTTTCTGTAGAAGCCCCAGACCTTTTCTGGACCAACGCCTGTTTTATTTACGATAATGCTTTAGCTGTTTTAGCCTTGCTGAGCCGCGGAAAAACCGAGGACCTGAAACGGGCCGGTCTTATCTGTGACGCCTTTCTCTTTGCCAGGGAAAATGACCGTTTCTATCAGGACGGCCGTCTGAGAAATGCTTACCGGTCCGGGGATTTAAGTGCTCATCTGACCGGAAAAGCAAATCTTCCTGGCTGGTGGGACCCGGTAGAAAAAAGATGGTGTGAGGATGAGAAACAAATCAGTACAGATACCGGCAACCTTGCCTGGGTAATCCTTGCCCTGACCCACTATTACCAGCAAAATCCAGTGCCCAGGTATCTGGAAGCAGCAGTTGCCCTGGGCCAGTGGCTTTACCAGCATACTTACAGCGAAACAGGCGGTTACACTGCTGGCTATCTTGGCTGGGAACCAGAACCGGTAAAGCTCACCCACAAGTCTACCGAGCACAATATAGATGTTTACGCTGCGTTTCATGTGCTTTACCAGATCACGGGGGATAGTCTCTGGGAGGAAAGAAGCCAGCATGCCAGAAGTTTTGTGGAAAGCATGTGGAATCAGGAAGGCTCATATTTCTGGATTGGTACCAGGCAGGATGGTGTTACTCCTGATACCAGCAAAAAAGTCCTTGATGTTCAGACCTGGGCGATGATGGCTTTGCAGGATTATTTTGTTTCCCTGAACTGGCTGGAGGAAAATTTCCGGTTACAGATAAACGGCTTATCCGGTTTTGATTTTAATAATGACCGAGATGGTATCTGGTGGGAAGGAACCGGTCAGATGGCTTTAGTTTACCAGATACTGCAGCAGCCAGAGAAGTTTCTTTCTGTCATCAACTCTCTCAGGCAGACCCAGAAGAGTGCACAGGGAGGTGATGGCCCGGGAATAGTGGCTGCTTCCTGTGACCATCTGAGTACTGGCCTGGGATGGGAGTATTTCATGCGGGTACATACTGCTACGACCTGCTGGTATCTTTTTGCAGAGAGAGCGTTTAATCCTTATCAGGCAGTATCTGTCAGGAATCCTGGCGACCTTAACCAGGATGGCAGGGTGGATATATGTGATGTTATCCTGTGTTTACAGATGATTATCGGCGGCAGGCAATCTGACCTTTATCAGGCAGACTTAAGTCAGGATGGTAATTTAGATATTCTGGATGTGATTCTTATCCTGAGAAAAGCAGTGGGTTGGGATTAAGATTTCCACGATGGAAAAGGGTGCTATTTTTTCAGCCAGACCAGCGTTTCCATATGGCTGGTGTGAGGAAAGAAGTCGTAAGGAATGATTTTTTCCACGCCATAACCGGCAGTCAACAATTCTTTCAAATCCCGTGCCAGGGTGGCTGGGTTACAGGAAACATAAGCCAGATAAGGAATCTGGAGCTTTATGACACCCTTTAAGGCTCTCGGGGAAAGCCCTGCCCGGGGTGGGTCTACAACAACCAGGTCAAAATCTTCTCCCTTTATTTCCGGCAGTAATTTTTCTACGGTTTTTTCCTGAAAAGAACAGCTGGCAATGTTATTCAGCCGGCAGTTTTCTAAGGCAGTAGCAATGCTGGCTGAACTTGTGTCCACGCCGGAAACCATCCGACAAACCGCAGAAAGAAAAATTTCCAGACAGCCAGAACCACAATAAAGGCCGAGTACCTTCTGACAACCAGCCTGGCTGGTGAGCTGCTGGAGTCTCTGATAAAGAAGTTCCGCACAGGCAGTATTGGGCTGGAAGAAACTCTGAGGATGAAGACGAAAGGTGAAAGGACCAAGTTTTTCCTCAATAAAACTCTGACCCCAGAGAAGATTTTTCTTTTGAAAATTAACCACATCAGAAATCTGCTGGTTAATAACCCAGTAAAGGCTTTTCATCTCCGGGAACTCAGAAACAAGTTGTTCCGCCAGGGGAGTGAAATCAATGCTCATCTCACCGGTGGTTACAAGAATCACCATTAACTGGCCTGTCCGTTTACCCTGTCTCAAAACCAGGTGTCTCAGGAAACCTTTCTTTTTCCCTGGATGATAAGCCCGCAGGGATTGCTGCCTGGCGAAGTCAAGAAAGGGTAAGAAGATTTTACTTACCACAGGACTGAAAAGCGGGCATTCCTTTAAAGCCACCACAGAGGAAAACCTTCTGCCTGAAGGACTGGTCCTCGGACGCAGACCAAGGACGACTTTACCTGCTTGCTCCCCGAAAGCAAATTCCATCTTATTCCGATAATAGGAAATCTCCGGAGAGCCAACCAGTGGTTCGGTCTGGCTGGGTTTCAACTGTAGTGATGCGATTTTCCGCAATGTCTGAAAAAGATGTTCCTGTTTCAATTCCTTCTGCCGGCGATAGTCTAATTCCTGAAAGACACAGCCACCGCAAAACTCTGTGTGCGGACAGAAAGGGCTAACCCGGTCAGGAGAAGGTTGTTCTATCCTGATGGCTTCTGCCTGGAAGAAGTCTTTACCTGTTTTCGTCATCCTCACCCTGATTTTATCTCCGGGCAGTCCCTTATTTACAAAGATAACCTGGTTGTTGTATCTGGCAACTGCCCAGTGGTGAGGTAAAGCTATGTCCACCACCTCTACCACCAGTTCCGGAGCCAGAAATTTTTCCAGGAGTCTGCGAAACTTTCTCACCGGGAAGCCAACAACATTCTCGTAATCGCCTTCCATCTTTTCTACAAATCTGTCCCCTGTTTTCTGGATAGCATAAGCCCCAGCCTTGTCTGCAAAGTCACCGGTTGCCAGGTATTCCTCAATAACTTCAGGTTCCAGCTTTTTGAAGGTGACATAGGTCAACTCGTAATCGGTGAGGAGTTTTTCTTCTTTTTTCTGGTAAAGAGCAAGTCCGGTAATTACCTTGTGCCTTTTCCCGGAAAGCTTTTCCAGCATTTCTCTGGCATTCTGCGGGCTGGCTGGTTTTCCCAAAATTTCTCCGTCCAGGTAAACCACTGTATCGGCTGCCACGATTAAGCTACCAGGATATTTTTCTGCTGCTGTTTTAGCCTTTAAGACTGCGGCCTGGAGAGCAAACTTTACCGGGTCAGTTTCCTGGATAGTACTTTCCTCCACATCCACTGGAAAGACAGTGAAGTTTTCCACCACCTTTTTCATCAGCTGCTGCCGCCGGGGAGAGCGGGAGGCAAGTACGATTTCCATCGGGTAAAGTTTTCTCAGGAGGAATTTTCTTTTTCTTCGGAGAAAGGCGCAATGGCTTCCATCTTCTTCTGCTGCCTAATTTCCTCAATCTGTCTGAGTGATTTTTCTAACATCTGGCGTCTGGTAGTGGTAAGCGTCTGGAATTCTTTATGAGCTTCCTCAATTTTCTGTCCCATCTTCTCCATCACCTTCACAAAACTTTCCCATTGTCTGGCAAAAGTACCCAGAACATTGAGAATATGGGCAGCAGTCTGTTCCAGGTTGAAATTATCCACTGCCTGCCGGATGACTGCTAAGATGGCATAAAGAGTTAAAGGAGAGCAAACAATAATTTTCTGGCTGAGTGCTTCATCCAGGATGCTGCGGTCCTGTTCGTTGATGAAAGCATAAACCTGCTCGTTGGGAATAAAGATCAGGGCATAATCCACGGTATTGTTTTCTGGACTGATATAGTCCCGGCTGGTCACTGACTTAATGCGTTCCCGGACATCCCGGAGAAAACTTTTCCGGTACTGTTCCCTTTCCATCTCTGTTCTGGCTTCCAGATAGCGGAGGTAATTGTCCAGGGGAAACTTCACATCCATGTTGATTCTTAACCCCTGCGGGAGGAAAAAAGTATAGTCGGGTTTGGTGCTTGCTTCCTCCAGTTTTTTCTGCTTCTGATAGTTAATTCCTTCTATGAAGCCAGCCAGCCGCAAAACATCCTCTGCCATCCTTTCACCCCAGCGACCGCGTACTCCGGAACCAGCCAGTGCCTGTTTTAACTGGCTGGTTGTCTCCTGAAGACGGCTGGTCTGTTCTGTAGCCAGTTTCAATTGCGTTTCAATCTGGCCAAACTGTTGTTTTCTTTCCTTCTCCATACTGCTGATTACTTCCTGAACTTTCTCCAGGTTCTGTCTCATGGTCTCCAGGGTCTGGTCAATCAGACTTTTGCGTTTTTCCAGTTCCTGGATGCCGGAACTTGTATGTCGGGCTAAAGTTTCACTGGCTAAACTTAAAAACTGCTGGGTATTTCTGGATAAAGCATCCAAGGAAACAGAGCTGAAAGCATCCTTTAAATGATTAATAATAGTTTCCAGGTCACTCAGTCTTTGTTTCTGAGCCTCAGCCAAAAGTTCCCGGGCTAACTTTTTAGCATCTTCCTTTCTGCTTTTTATCCAGAAGAGAAAAACTCCAGCACCCAGGAAAAGACCCAGTAGAAAAAAAACCCAGGACGGAATCGTTATTCTCCTTTTTTCTTATTTTACCAGAAGAGATGGCTGTTTTCAACTGGCTGGTTTAACATAATCTCTTATTTCCCGGTAAAAATTTTGTAGATTTTGAAGTCAAAAGGCGCAATGGTATCAGAGAAAGAAAACGGTAAAAATTTTTCTCCGGTGAAAATTTCTTCTTCTTTCCAGATTTCTTGAATTCTAATTACCTTCCTCCTTTCCCCAAATTGAAGATGTAAACACCCTTTCCAGGGAGACGGACTATTATTCAGAGCACCTACCAGGAAAAAATCCGGGTCCTGGTTTGCGATTAGCTGGATTGGTTGCGGGGTGGCAATCACCGGAATTACTTTTCTGACTAACCTTCCATATATGTGTGCCAGTAAAGGAAGAATCCTTCTGGCAGCAATATCCTGGCTGAAGGGCACCCCGGTTAAAATTACAGTCCCTTTCTTGTATTTGCTTTCCCAGACAAGGGGTTGACCGAGGTGATTTCTACCAAGAATTTTTCCTTCCGGGACCTGTAGAAGAAAGTATTCATAACGGTCACCACCGAATTTTTCTCCGCACCTGGTACAGGTAAGCAAATCATACTCCCACTTTCTTCCCTGGTTTTGCACACCTAACTGGTTCAGCATTTTTTCTGGTAACTGGTTAACTGCAGCTATGATGGTACCACCATCTTTCACATATTCATCCAGAACGGTGGAAAATTTGCTGGAAAAATCAACTTTTCCTGCCAGAAAAACCAGTTTGTATCCAGTTAGAGTTTTTATACCTGCAGTATCCACGAAAACATCGACACAATCTCCATAAGCACTGTTGACCAGGTGTCCGGTTTCGTAAGGTCGCATATCATAGCCTTCCTTGAGCATCTGCAAATATTCCCACTGACTTTTCCAGAAAACCCGAGGATTAAAAGCTTCGTCAAACCCGCCCCAGGACTGGCTATGCCCTGGAAAGAAAAAATCAAAAAGATTGGCTATCTGCCAGTCTTCTGCTGTTACCGGTACCCGGTTACCCCAGACAAAAGGATGCCTCAGCAGAATACTGTGTCTGCTGTCAAAACCATGATAGAAATTAAGAACCAGGGCAATCGGAGTGATAGTCTTTCCGCGCTGTGGATGTTTTCTCAGGGTAAAATCCGCAAATTTTTTCGCCAGTTTCCCTGCTGGAGAAAGTCGAAAATTCCCTTTTTCATCAAAAATCCAGTGGGTGTAACTGGAAGTTTCCTGGTGGATTAAATTGGCCCCGGAAAGAAAACCAGTCATCCAGCTCCTGATCATTAAACTTTCTGTCCAGCCACCACGCCTTTGACCGGATTTATCGTACCAGGTTGGCTGGTTACGATGGGGATGATGGGTGGAGAAATCAAATCCCCATCTGCCATTGTACTGCCGGGCTGCACCCCGCAGAAAAGCCACGCCTAACTGAAGATTGGAAAGTCCACAGCCCCGCTCCAGCCAGACAAAGCGGAAACCCCAGTGGTAGTAATGATGCAGGGCAAAAAGCATCGCGGCATGAACCATCAGGTTTGCCTTCCGGTAATCAATCCGGTGTCTTCTAAGATAGGAAAAAAAAGACCCGGGCTGGTTACTCCCAACCTGCTGACTAAAGAAAACTTTTTTCCAGAATTGATATGCTTCCTTTTTGTTGCGAAAAAAATGCTCTGGCCAGGGACAACAACTGTCCATCTCCCCGCAGATAACCCCCCATGATTTTTCCGGATGAGCCAGCAGCAGGTTGAAGATGCCGTCATAATAATTCTCCAGAAAGGAAAAAAAATCAGGGAAATTTTTTTTCACCCCTGGTCTCTGATAATCAAGGGTTGCCCGGAATAAATCTATCAGCAGGTAGTATTTCCCTACCTCACAGACCTTTATTCTTTCGGGGCAGGGGTGGCAGGGAAGACGGAAAGTGTTGAACAGTCCCAATTCTTTGGAAGCTTGTACAATTTTTTCCTCCGGAGGATACATTACAGGAAAATCATCCTCTGGTTTTCTGGGCATGTCAGGAATATCTTTTTCCACCCATCTTCTCCAGATAAAATCATCAACCAGAATACTTTCTCCACCAAGCAGGAATAAGTCTTTCCGGGAATCTTTTTTTCCGGGCATACTTGATTTTCAGGGGAAGCGAATCAATCCGGATTTTTCCGGGATATTAAAAGATGGTTCAAAAACAGGATTCCACATCTGGAGTTCTTCTTTCCAGGTGATTTTTTTTCCATTAGCCAGAGAGTTTTCCGGGAAATAGTAAACCCGACCAAAATTGGCTTCCCAGGTAACACCGGCAAAAGTTTCAGGACGGGGTAAGCTGGTGAGAGATTCTACAGGGATGATTAATTCTCCACTCCAGTATTCATCACCAACAAAAGTTTTCACCCGGGCTTTACTTTCCCAGCCTGTATCACCGTTTCTGGCATCCCAGAGAATGCCTTTACTGGTAATAATAAACTGGTAGTAAGTATCCCCGGCATAGAAGAAAGCCTCAAAGTTATCATCCCACCAGACAGGCTGGGCGCTGTTTTCTCTTTCTGCTCTGATAATCTGTCCTTTCTTCAGTCCAGCTTTCCATCCCAGATAAAGATTTTTCCCGTCGTGCATAAGGAAAACTTCTGTTGTTGTAGAAGCAGGTTGCCCGGTAACAGACTGGACAAAAACTCCGCTTCGTCCTGCCTGAGTCCACTGTTTATCCTCCAGCATGCCATCAAAAGAATCCAGCCCTTCACTGACAGCCGGACAGATAATTTCCTTTCTGAGGAATCTGGCACTTCCTAAAAAACTATCACTGGCCTGTTTCATCCTGACAAAACAGTTTTTCATCACAGCCACTCTCTGGTGATAAAGTTTCTCGTTAGAGGTAAGTTTTTCCGCCTCATCCAGATAGGTCATCAGCCGTGTTATTGTTTCTGGCGGGTAGAGTTTGGTCCAGAAAGTCTCATATCTCCCATCTCTGCGGACGCCAGTCGCATAATTTTTTTTCAGGGCAGCTTCCAGTTCCAGATGAAACCTTAGCATTGGCCGGCTGGCTGGTCCGAAAAGGTCCTGACAGTATTCCCTCAGGATTTTGTCCACATCCTGCTGGACCTGCCAGAGGCTTTTAAAATAGATGTACATATTCAAAACCGTTGCCGGCCAGTCAGGCCAGGTACCGCCGAAACGGCACTGGCCCACATCGAGTTCGTTGATGGCACCATCAACTTTACCGTAGCACCACCTCCAGATCTGGTTGATGTAATGAGCAGCCACCACAAACTGGCCCGGTCCTGAGGGGAAATAATAATTCCAGACGTAAATTTTTTTCACCTTATTTTTCCAGTCGGTAATTCTTTGCTTGTAGGCTTCAATATCCTTCCTGTTCCAGTAAAGACCAATATCACAGATGGTGACAGCTACATTCGGCTGGAATTCCATACCTTCCGGGATATCCGCAAATTCCGCGTAAGAGCCACCGTTTATCCAGCGGTCCGGATAAAATTTTCCTACTTCCTTCGCTATTTCATTCACCAGTCCCCAGACCAGCCGCGAATCAGTCCCGGTTTTTGGTGCGCTTCTGTCCCGGGAAGCTTCACAGGAAACACAGCGACAGCCGTAAAGACCATGGCTATCTCCTGGCCAGACATTAGCTGCCCTGACAGAAGGATCCTTAAATTTTTTTAGGATATCAGCAACAATCTGTTTTTTTACCTCTGGATTGGTGAGACAGATATGTCCTCCTCCGTGGTTGGCATCAAGAAGGCGGCTACCGTCTTTCTGCAGGGCAAAATATTCCGGATGAGTTCTGGCAAACCGTTCTGGCCATTCGTTGAAGGCATGTGTTCCCGGAAAACCTTTCCTGGAACTACCCAGCCTCTGTCTTCTCCACCAGAGGCTGCTCTGCTCCCGACTTATCAGCGGGTCATCAGCATAGTATCCGTAAACAGCGCGGAAATCAAAAGAAGGTTTCTGTCGAAGGGAAACCTCCGGAAGGATAAGCTCTTTCTTTCCTGGGACTATTTCTCCCAGTTCTCCTGGCCAGTACCATCGCACACCGAGGTAACGTTCTAAAAATTCATAGACAGCAAACAAGGTGCCAAAAGATTCATGGTTGCGAGTTTTAGGGTCAGCTAAAGGTGAAGAATCTCCACCTGCCAGGTAAAGATTACCCTTTTTGCTCACCAGAAGAATTTCTTCGTTTTCCAGTTTTTCAGGCTGTAGCCCTGCCTGAGAAGTCAGCCGGCATTTTCCCACAACCAGAAGGTGCTCGGGCTGACTGGAGACACTGACAAGCTGACCTTCTTTTATGAGGGGGATACCTACACCGGTTGACTTTTCTATGTAACTGGCCAGCTCTTCTGAGGCAAATTTTTCTGTTACGGTTGGTTCATCTGGAAAAACAATGAAGCAGTAAGATTTTCCATTTTTCACTAAATACCTATCTGCCCCGGAAAGGAAAACAGAAAAGAGAAAGAAAAGCAGCGGTAGAACTCTCATTCTCCTTCACCGGTAACTGGGATAGGCTCTCCAGGTGTATCTTTCCAGCTGCTGATTCCACTTTAACCAGGAGACATGACCATCAGTCCAGAGGTAATTGGCACCGAGGTTGTGGACAGCACCAAAATTGGTCTCGCCACCGCCCAGTCCGAAATACCAGGAGAACTGGTACCTTACTTCGCCAGGTCCTTTTTCTACCTCATTTTTGTTTGCATACCTCTGCACTGTACCGACCCAGAGACACCAGGTAGGGTTTCTTATGCTCTGATATTTCTGGAAGATACCCCGAAGCGCAGCATCCAGAGTGCCCAGGTTGGAGTTGTAAGCGTAGTTAAAATAATAACCAGGATAAACTCTTTTTTCTGTAGGGCATCTTAAAAGTGCGCAGTTTTGCCAGTTTCCAGTATACTGATTCAGCCAGTTACCGTCAGTACCCTTTAAACCCAGGTAGCGTGTGATGGGACCCCACCAGAAATAGCCGTACTGGTCAACTGCTGCAGCACAGGGCATCCAGCCATCATAATCCTGAATATACATCAAAAGACCAACACCTATCTGTTTAAGGTTATTCATACAGACTGCCTGTCGGGCTTTCTCTCTGGCTTTGCTAAGTGCTGGCAGAAGTATGGCTGCTAAAATCGCAATGATAGCGACCACCACTAAAAGTTCAATCAGAGTAAAACCA
>CAZYCA010000018.1:0-27187 GCA_964645405.1 uncultured bacterium
TGATTCAGGGATTAAGTTGAAAAGATTATCTGATATAACCTTCAATAATATCAAAGTAGTCAGTAGTGGCGGGCCGATTCTTCTTCAGGGCAGTCCCGAAACAATCCTCCGCAATATCAGGTTGCAGGATATAGAGATGAAGACTTCAGCAGAAGAATTTATTATCTGCCGTTGCTGCGAGAGCATTACCTTAGATAATTTGCGACTGCAGAGATAATTCCAGTAGCCAGGTTTTTCCAGAGCCAACTTTCTTCCCACCCCTGATAAAAGGTATAATTTAACTAAAAGAGGTGTTGAAATTATCCCCTGGAGGGTTAGCTCTAACTGGTAAGGCAGCGGACTTGAAATCCGCCGACCCAGCGATGGGTCATGGGGGTTCGAATCCCTCACCCTCCGCCAGCTTGGCTACATCTGCCGGAAGGAAAGAAAATGAAGTGTTTGATAAAAAAATTTACATGTTTACTTAAAACTTCTGAAGAGAAAGATAAAGGAAAACAGGAGATTAATCAAAGGAGACAAATTATGGAAAAAGTAGGTGTTTTTATTGATGTACAGAATGTTTACCATTCCACTTACGCACTCTCCAGACAGGGAAAAATAAAATTTAGCAAGATAAATTTTGCCCGATTTCGTGACTATCTGAAGGAAGAGGGAAATATTGTCATCATGAGTGCTTTCACCTGTTACGACCCGGAAAATGAAGGACAGCGTGCTTTCATCAACGCTCTGGCTTTGCTTGGTTACCGGGTAGTTTCCAAGCCAACGCACAGAATGCCAGACGGCTCCATCAAAGCCAGTATGGATTTAGAAATGGCTATTGAGATTTTGACCCAGGCGCAATACCTGGACAAAATTGTGCTGGTCACGGGTGATGGAGATTTCAAAATCCTGATTGATTGTCTTTGCAGTCAGGGGAAAGTGGTTAAGGTTATCGGTCCGCAGGAGATGACCTCTCCGGAATTAATTCAGTCTGCCCATGAGTTTGTTAATCTGCACAGTATAGAAGGAATTGGTGATTTAGCCAGTCTGAACCAGCAGGGTGAGGAATCCTGAATTTTTCCATGGTAACGCGCAGAGAGAATCTTCTCCGGATTTTCCAGCACCAGATACCAGAAAGGCTACCAGTTGCCGGTCATGTTGACCCTTACAACCAGCCATCACGGCAGGCAATGGAGGAAAAACTAAAGGAACAACTGGGAAAGGTGGAATGGGGTAGCCAGGCAACAGTGGTTTTCTCCCGCTATTTAGGACTGGATGTTATGGAGTGGTATAAGATACCAGTACGGGTTACCAGAAGAAAGGTAATGGTGGAGAGTTTCCATGATAATCAGACATCCGTCCGTCTCTGGGAAACACCAGCCGGGCAGTTACGAGAAGTAATCAGGTACTGTCCCGGTCCTGGTGATGCTTTTTCTTACAGCTACATAGAACATCTGGTAAAGAAACCTGCTGATTTGGATGCCCTGGCGGCTATTTTTGAAGATGAGATAGTGGAACTGGATGAGAAAAGTCTGGCTGAGGTGAAACAGCGGCAGCAGTTGATAGGGGAGGATGGTATCCTTCTGGGACCAATGGAAGGTACTCCTTTAGGAATGATGTACCGGGTTTTTTCTGGTGTAGAAACTCTTGCTTATCTCTGGATTGATGCCCCGGACACTTTAAGGGATTGTTTTTCGGTGATGGAAAAAGCCTACCTGAAAAGGCTGGAAATTGGTTGTCTTTCCGCCGTGGATGCCATTGTGGGAGTGGATGATACTTCTACCACAGCTATTTCACCGCAGATGTTTGAAAAATGCAATCTGGAACTGATTGCTAAAAGAGTCAGTATTGCCCATGCCCGGGGGAAACTATACTTTCATCATTCCTGCGGTCATATCAGGAATCTTTTATCCCTTTACCGGAAGACAAAAATGGATGCAGTCCACGCCTTTACTATTCCGCCACTGGGAGATGTGACCGTGGGAGAAGGTCGGCGTCTTTTAGGTGACCGGATTACAATTATTGCTGGTCTGGGGCAATTAGCGGGTCCCATGGATAATCTGGCTGCAGTAAAACAGAGTATCTGGCAGATGCTTTCTGAGGCAAAGCCGTGGGACCATTTTGTACTGCTGGTGGCTGCATATCCTCATCGGACTATGGCGGAAACAAGGTTTGTAGTGGACTGCTGCCGGGAGTTTGAAGAAAAAGTCTTTAAAAAAGCGGTAGACCAGGTGCAGAATTAGGGGTGATAGCCAGACATTCCACCTCCACCAGCCAGCCTGTCCTGCAAACCGGGGCAAAAAGGACAAGAGAGGGTGTTTGCGGAAATTTGTTTTCCATAGCCTGCTGGATTTTCTTGTGGTCAGACGGGTCCCGAACATAACATATAAAACAGGCGACATCTTTTAACGTTGCACTGGCAGCAGTTAAAAGAGCAGAGATATTTTCCAGTGTGCGGTCTAACTGGGAATCTAAATCACCTGGATAAAGAATCCGACCAGACTTATCAATGCTGGCAGTGCCAGAAATAAGATGGTGTTTTCTGTCAGCATAAATTATGCTGGTACCTCGTTCAAAGGTGACTCCGTAAATATAAGTTGGACTGAGGTAATCAGGAGCAGAAAGATACTGTATTTGCTCCCTGATTAATCCCGAGACAGCATAAGCATCAAGCGTTACCAGGGCTCCAGGTATACTCCCACCAGCGATTCCTGAACTGGCAACAAAGTGTGTTTGTGGAGTTAACCCGCAGGTGGCAAAAAATTCCCTTCTTGCTTTTACCATTCCGTGATAATGGGAATCAATATCCCGGACAAAAATCCAGGTCCGTAAAAGGTTATCAGCCAGATTCATTTTTTTCTTCTGCAACAATCTGGCACATTTCTGAAAAATTTTACAGGTTTGCTGGTAGGAAGTTTTCCCCTGTGTGGCTGTGATTCCTGTTAGCCAGTGATGAGTGATTTTACCGCGGGAAAGACTTAAAAAGTCAGTGGTCCCGCTTTTTGTTAGCTGGCTGTCAGAAAGATGATAAGCCCAGAGGGCAATTTTAGCAGGTGGCAGGGGAGGTTGCTCCACCAGGGAAAGCGCGCAGACATCTGTCAGTAACGGGGAGAAAGTTTTCAGAAGGCATTCCCTCTGATTTATCAGGTCAGAAAAGAAAAAGCGCTGAAAAACAGTTGTCTCCTGACTGAGTTTGAGTGTAGATAAAACCTTCTTATACATCTGATAAAGCTGTTTAGCCTGCTCCTGGAATGTTCCTTCTGCTCGCGGTAAAAGGGTAAGATGATACTCGGTGGCTGCCCCGGAGGTGGAAAAGCGTGCTACTTTTACCCCGGGCCAATCTTCTGTTCTCAGCAATTGCATGAATTTCCCTTATGGTTTGGTGATTTGAAAAGGGATAGCCGGAAGATACCCTACAGGAAATTTCCTTTTCTTCTCTGTACCGGGTGTACTGGTTTCTCTCCAGACTTCCACAATGAGATTCTGGGTTAGTCCTATTTGTTTTTCTGTTTCTGGTCCAGCTAATAAAGAAAGGGAAAGAATCCCAGATTCCAGTTTGCTTTCCTGAACAAGAATATCAGCCACAGAATTAACAATGTTAAAGATGAAATTTTCTGCTGTTTTCCCTGGTACCCTGAAGCAAACAGTAGTTTTCTTACCAGGAAATAGTTTTACTGGTTCTTGCTCACAGAGTTCTGCTGAAAGCCCCCAGCTTCTTCTGACTGTAATCCAGGAATCTACTGAAGGAACAAGATGCTTATAAATAAAAGCCTGTTCCCACTCATCACAGGTAATAACAGGATGCTCTATCGTCTGATTACCAAGAAAAGACAAAGACGTTGCTTTAAAAATCAAAGGCAATGGTTGTGGAAAAACAGTGTCTGGTGAAGTTAAAGTACAGGTGATAGTGTTCTGGCCAGCAGGAATAATTCCTCCCTGTAAGGTGAAGCCAGCCGGACTGACAACAGATAAATGAATGGGAGCATCAAACCCATCTTTCCGGAGGACCTGGAAATTTACAGGAACAGGCTGACGGGTAAGGCCTGTCAGGCTGGAAGGATAAACGAAAACTGAAAAGTCAGGTCTTGGTGGTGAAATTCTCAGCCGGTAGATGTATGCTGGTCCACCATGCTGGCAGGCATCAGAAATCTGCACATAGTACTTTCCTTTTTCCGGTACTCTGAAAAAAAGATAAGCATCAGCCTGGTGGGTCTGTAAACCAACGTTAATCCAGCTGGTGTCATCACCGGTCGCCAGGACACGGCCTGATTCATCTTTAATCTGGAGAAAGGAATCAAGGGGGGAACCTAACTGTCTGGCAATTACTTCCAGCACAATTTCTTCTCCCGGTTTTCCCAGAAAGCTAAAAATGTCAGTATCAGAACGCGCTTCAATCACACCGTTAACTATTACGGGCAGGTTAAGAAACATAGCTTTTTCCAGGCTATTGTTAGGTTCATTCTCACAGGATTCAGGCAGAGTGTCTAAATGGTATCTAACCGGTTCTGGAAGGTAGCTACCTGCTATACTGTTTATGGCATGAAAAGTGAAAGCAGCAGCAGAAGTATCAAGAGGAAGTTGCCCCACAGGTAAGTTCCAGCCTAAAATTTTAGCAGAAATGTTGCTGCCTATCTTTGCCCCCAGAGGGAAAATACCTTCTATCAGGGGTCTTTCCTTAATAGAAAGACGGTAAACAAAATCTTTTCTTCCCCGGTAAATAGAATCCCTGATTTCTACCAGATATTCTCCTGTTTCCGGGACAGAGAACTGTAGTACCGGGTCAGGGTCAAAACGGAAACAATCTGCAGAAGCCAGAGGTTTTTTCTGGCTATCATAAACTGTCACCAGAGCCTGAAACCACCCTGGCACAGCATCAGCCAGAAAAGGCACCAGTTTCCTGGCTGAGGCAGAGATAACTAATCTTTGTCCTTTTTGTGCCTGGAATCTGAAGATATCTACATCACCTGGTTCTATCTGACCGTTGATTACCACTGGTGGCTGGAAAACTGTCGTTTCTTCTGCTTTCTGATTTGGTTCCAGTTCCATTACCTCAGGGTCCTGCCCGACCTCAAAGAAAAGAGGTTGACTGATACCGGAACCTGTCACCAGACGAATCTGGTGCCAGCCTAACTCTGCCGCGGGTGAGATTTTTATTTTTAAAGCAACTGTATCAGCCAGGGCTGGTACCGGCTGCAGGGAACGTTTGGGTGTAAAATACTCATAGATAATTCTTTGCAGGTCTTCTCTGGTGGGGTTTTCCAATCTGGCCAGTAGTGGCGTCCGGGGCAATGGCTCTTCATCTTTTTCTGAAACCTGGGTTTCCGTTACTGACAGGCCTGACAGTTTCCGAAAAGCCTGGTTCAACAATTTTCTCAGTTTTTGCCTTTGAGGACCGGAAAGGTTGCGCACCGGTGGGAAGTATTCCCCTATTTCTGCCTGCAGCCCACTGCCGGAGATAATTACAGAAACAGGTTTTGCCAGCCGGCTACCGCCGACCAGAACCTCTACAGTTGTTCCCTGTCTGCCACCTGCAGGGTAAAGATAGCCCAGTCGTGGAGAATTAGTTGTCTGGGCGAAAGAAAAAGTTGTCAGAAAAGGGAAAAATAACTGCCAGACAGTTAAATTTAGTTTAACCCATAATTTCATGTAATCTTCCTGCTTTCGGTGGTAACATCACAGGCACATCTAAATTTCTGGGATTGGGTAGAGGTCCATCAGGGTCAATCCCTAAAAGCTGGTAGATGCTGCCCAGCAAATCTTCAGGGTAGACCGGTCGTTCTTTCACTTCTTCACCTGTTCTGCTGGAACTACCAACAACCTGACCGCCTTTGAAACCACCACCAGCCACGACAACTGTGAAGCATTGCCCGTAATGTCCACGACCTCCGTACCAGGGTGGTTCCCACTGAATTCTTGGAGTGCGACCAAACTCACCTGCCCACCAGACAACAGTCCGTTCCAGCAGCCCTTTCTCTGCCAGTTCAGCCAGCAAGGTGGACATTCCTTTATCCAGGTCAGGCATCATCCGCTGGATAGTCTCAAAATGTCTCTTGTGGGTGTCCCAGCCCTGATAGTTGATAGTGATATACGGTACCCCTTTTTCCACCAGGCGTCTGGCCATGAGACAGCACTGTCCGAACCATGTTCTGCCATAGCTTTCTCTTATTTCCGGTTTTTCCTGCTGGAGGTCAAAAATCTGGCTGGCTTCACCTAAGATAGATTCATAAGCACTGTTGGTGGCTGCTTCCATTTTCTGAAGCAGGGGGTGCTGAGGATAAAGTTTGCTCAGTGTATCAAGGGAATTTAATAACTGGCGGCGCTGGGTCTGTCTTTCCTGAGAAACACCAGGAAGAATAAAACCTTCTACGACGAAGGGATCCTTACTGGGGTCTCCACCGGTAACAAGAGGCTGGTATTTAGGACCCAGGAAACCGCTCTCAGAAAACCGTCCTTGAGGAGAGGTCAGAACGATATAAGGGGGTATCGGCTGGCGGTAACCATGGTCATATCCTTTGAAAAGTGAGACGACCGCACCCAGTCCAGGATAAACCAGTGAACCTCCAGGTAGCCTGCCTGTTTGCATGCGGTAGGCAGCTGTTTCATGGGAGTTGAGACCATGGGTGAGACTGCGGATGATGGAATATTTATCTGTCTGTTTTGCCAGTAAAGGAAGTAGCTGACTGATACGGATACCTTCTACACTGGTAGGGATGGGTGCATCAAGAGGACCGCAGTAATCACGGCCAGCTTCGGGTTTAGGGTCAAAGGTATCCAGATGGGAAGGTCCACCCCACATCCAGATTTGAATGACTGAGCGCGCCTTTCCGGTAAACTTCCTCTCAGGTTCAGCCAAAACAAAACTTCCCAGGCGACTTAAGAAAGCAAAGGCTAAACCCTTCAGAGAAATAATTAAAAAATTTCTTCTGCTTATCGGTGGAAGATTATCAAACAAATTCCACATTTTGTTTTCTTTTAATGACGGCATGAAAACTCCCTGGTATTAATCAGTGCCCAGATTGTATCCTGTAACACTTCTGCTCTGCTTTTCTTAGTCTGTGCATACTGGCTGATAGCGGCAATTTCTTCTTCGGCAGGTAACCGGGAAAGTACTGTCAGCCAGATGAGATTTAAAGCTGCAGTCTGGCTGTCAGGGCTTACGATTTCGGAAAATGTCTGCACCATTCTATGTGTCCTTATCCGTTCATTCAACCGGGAAGAATTGATAAGAAAGCGACGCTGGTTTTCTGCTGGTTCCTGATTTCGTTCTGCAGCCAGCCCGGTATCCCTTGGCGGGCGGCCAAAAGTAAGGAGAAAAGGACTGGTGATACTGCCGTCAAATAAGGTAATTGTGCGGTTTTCCTCTGGAATGTAGGTGTATGGTTCCGGGATATCGCTGGAGTAACTAACTTTAATTGGAAACAGCTGACGAAGAATATCTTCCAGAACTTCTGCTTCCAGAAGCCTCAGGGGGTAACAGGCAAAATATTTTTCTGAGAGAGTATGACGGCCGAAACATGACTGCTGGTAGGTGCGGGAATTGAGAATGAGCCGGAAAAGATGTTTTAAGTCATAATTGGATTTGATTAATTCTTCTGCCAGATAATCTAAAAGTTCCGGGTTTACCGGAGGATTATCAGGTCTTATGTCATCCACTTCCTGAATCAACCCGCGGCCAAAAAACCAGTACCACACCCGGTTAACAATGGCACGGGAAAACCAGGGGTTATCCTTTCTAATTAACCAGTCAGCGAAAATCTCTCTGGGGTCTTTTTCTAAAGACAGGTAAACCTTTTTGCCGTCAGGCATGATGATTTCACTAACAGGTAATGGTTCTCTTGTCCAGTAAACAATTTCCTCTTTCCACTCAGCCGTTTTCTTGTAGCCCAGGGCAGAAAAAAAGATTTCCAGACACTTTCTGTCTTTCTCCGCCCAGCTGGCGATTCTTGTTCCCATAAAGGTGAGAGCAACTGCTTCTGCCAGACCCGAAGGAGTGCGTGTCTGAACCGCCCGGAAAAAGTTAGCCGGGGGATTACGGAAGTTACTGCCGCTGGCTGTAAGAAGGGCCCGGGCAAACCTGTCATAAGGCATATTATTTCTGATTGCCTGGCAGACCCAGCGGTGGTAACAAGCTGCTGCGTTAGGCCAGAGATTAATGGGAAATTCTGCTTTTATTCTTAAAACATCATCCCATTTCAGCGCCCAGTAGTCCACAAAATCTTTGTGTTCAAAAAGATTTTCAATCAGTCTGGCTCGTTTGTTTAACTGCTTATCTCTGACGAAAGAAAGTACTTCTGCCGGTGCAGGAAGTCTGCCTGCCATATCCAGATAGACTCTGCGGATGAAAACTTCGTCGGAGCAAAGAGGTGCTGGTGGTATGCCTTCTTTCTTCAGTTTTGTCAGGACAAAACGGTCAATTTCGTTGGTGGGAAGGTAGCTATCTTCCTGTTCATAAGGCGCATAAAATCCTGGTGGTAAGGCGGGTTTTGCTGGAATTTGCTTTAACAGAGAAAGAAGTTCTTCCGGATTTTCCATGGGGCTTTGCCAATCATCTTCCGCCAGGCTTGTTAATTTCACTGCCAGTTCCAGTCTCTGGTCTTCAGTCAGAATTTGCACAAACCTGTTGTAGAACTCCTGCTGCCATTGTTCCCTTTTTTCCCGCAGTGACTTTATCTCCTCCTGGGACAGGGTTTTTTCTGCCTGGAAGGACTGGATTTTCTGTCTCATTTGCTGTCTGAGGGAAGAAAGTTTCTGTCTTTGTTCCGGGGAAAGCTCAAGCTGGGAAAGTACTTCCCAGATTCTTTCCAGGTTCTGACGACCGGTTAAAAGAAAAGGTTGATTTTGACCGGAAGCTTTCTCGCACGGGAAAAGCAGAATTCCCATTAAGAGGCAGAAGGCAAGAAAAAATTTTTTCATTTTTTATTTCCCGGTATTTTCAGGTGTTTTCTTTTCCATAGACTTCAGGTAATCCCCGGCAGCGTTTTCCCGGACAGCTTTTTTCAGGCTGGAACTTGCTTCCACTTCCCTGGAGGAAATCTCTTTCAATTGTCCTGGTTCTGTTGCCACTACCGGAGTGAGAAAAATCAGAAGTTCAGTCTTTGTTCCTTCTGTGGTGCTGCGACGAAAAAGATACTTCAGGAGAGGAATATCACCCAGGCCAGGAACCTTTTTTGTTTCTTCAGTCTGTTTATCCTCCATCAGACCGCCGATGACAATGGTCTGCCCGTCCTGAATGGCAACGCGGCTACTGGCAGACCGTTTGGCAAAAACAGGTGCGCTGACAGTCTCAGAAATGGGCACGGTTGTTCCGGTCAAAGAGGAAATTTCGGGATTGACATCCAGAATGACCAGACCATCAGGGTTGATATGAGGTGTAACTTTCAGAATAATGCCAATATCCTGGTACTGGATGGTATTGATAGTCTGACCGGTTTCTGTGGTCCGGGTGTTGGTGATAAAGGGTACCCGCTGACCAACAGTAATGGAGGCAGCCTGGTTGTCACTGCTTAAAATATAGGGCCTTGATAAAATGTCCAATTTACCTAACTTCTGCAAGGCAGCCAGGGTAGCCACCAGGTCCTTTTGCAGTACAGAGAGAACCAGACCTGCTTTTGGTTTGCCAAAAGTGGTAGTGGCTTCCACGCCATGACCGGCTGCGGTCAGGTTGAGAACAGAAAATTCTGTTCCCAAATCCAGCGATTTATCAGTGGTGAGCTCAGCGATTAAAACTTTGATGAGTACCTGAGGGACAGGCCTGTCTAAATCAGAGATAATCTGCTTGACCACATCAAAATTTTTAGTTGCGGTCATTACCATCAGGGAATTGGTATCTTCGTTGGCAACGACATAAACCTGGCCAGCCAGCCCGGTGGCTGTCTCGGAAGCTGTGGTGGAAGTACCACCGGCAGTAGCCACAAAAGGATTAGTCTGGCGGCCTGTGGTTGTCTGTCGGGTTGCTGTTGTCCCGGTGGTGCGGGTACCAAACAGGTTATTCAAAACTGTTTCCAGATTCCTGGCTTTACCATTTTTCAGACTGTAGATAAAGACAGCCTGATCAGCCTCCTTACTGGAATCAAGTTCTTTGACAACTTCTTCTATTACCTTCATCGCGTCAGGTGGCGCACTTACTACCAGGGTGTTGGTCCGGTCATCAGCGGAAGCTGTAACCCTGGTAAGCCGTCGTCCTTCTTCAGCAGGAGTGGCAGTCGGTTGAGTTCTGGGACCACCCAGAATTCGTGTTATGCCAGCTGCGATACCGCCAGGCTGCTGAGCCTGAGTTGGTTGTTCTGTCCGGAAAAGGTCGTTGATAAGCTTGGCTGTACTGGAAGCATTGGCATACTTAAGAGGGAAAACCCTGATTTCTGCCACTGTCGCCATGGTGGTATCCAGTGCCCGGACTATTTCCACAATTCGTCTGATGTTGGCTTCAGTATCAGTTAAAATCAGGCAATTACTGCTGGTGTTGGCTGCCAGTTCCGCATAAGAAGGAATAAGAGGTGCTAAATCCTGTTTTAGTTTTGCAGCATCCACATAGCGGACAGGAATAATCTGGGTAATAACCCTGTCTGTGGGTTCAATGGCTGATGGATCGTTACCAGTTTTAACCGGAATATTTCTCTTCTTGGCTTCGGTTAAAGGGACAATTTTCAGTGTTCGTCCCATGGAAATGGCAGCATATCCTTTTTCCTTCAGAGCCACATTCAACAGAGCCACTGCCTCATCCACGGAAAGTGGTTGCCGGCTCATAACAGTAATCCGACCTTCTACCGGTGTTTCTCTTACCACGCTGAAACCCGCCACTTCAGAAAGGTATTCCAGAACTGAATCCAGAGAAGCATCCCGGAAATTTAAAAGGATACCTTGAACTGGAGTGGCAGGTGATGGCCCTTCGGTTATCGCTGGTGCTGGGCCAGGACTGGGTGCGGGTGGTGGAGTTGCTTCTGATGGCTGGACCGGGACGATAATCACGGGTGGTTCTTGACTTTCTGGTTCATTTTCCTGGGTCTGTACAGAGGAAAGAAAGGAAAGGCTGATTACCAGTATGACCGCGATAAATTTCAGAGTTCTCATAATTGGCTCCTATTGTTGGCCGAGTTCCTGCAGACGCCTGCGTTTCATCTGTTCTACAAGAGAACTGGTATCTGTTGACTGGCTGGGAATTGGGGAAACTGCGGGTACAAACTGTGTTACTGAGTCTGAAGGGACTGGTGCAGAAGATATCTTTCCACTGCTTAACGGGGTTGTATTGGCCAGGGTTTTTCCAATCTCCACTTTCACTACTGTTTCACCTGCTGCATACTCCACGTAATCCAGGGTAATATGCTGTATTTTCCCCTGAAGAAGACTGTCCCCGGTTTGTACCCGCAATGTCCTTGCCTTCAGCCGGTCTTCAAAAAAAGCGATATATTGCTGGCCGTGTTTGACAATACCGGTCAGAACAATATTTGCTGCCGGGTTCGGTAGAGGCGTTTCTTTCAGAATGGAATAAACATGCTGGGGCGACCGGGGAACATTTCTCCGGGGTAAGAAGATGTTGTTTTCCACCAGTACCTGGTAGTGCTGCAAAGGTTTGGTGCCAGCCCCGGAAAGAGTGTAAGTAAGAAAAAAAATAAGCATAGCAGGAAGGAATCTACAGAAAAGTTTCATTCTGTTTCCTCCTTAATTTTGACGAATGAGCCAGCCGGTTGTTTACCTGCTTGTTCCTCAGACAAAACTGTCAGTTTTACCTGTAGCAACAGGTCATCCGTACCTTCCTTGCGGCTGGCAAGCCTTAAGTCGGTGATTTTCAGGGGAAGGGAGGAATTTTCCAGATGCCAGAGAAATTTGGTTATTCTTTCCATAGAACCAGAGCCGGTAATCTGGAAAGAAAGCTGTTTCCACCTTTCATACGGGATGCCGCGTTCTGGTTTTAAGGAGTTCAGAGAAATCTGGCTGTCTTCAGCCCAGGTACGTACTGAGGTAAGAATCGTAAGTGCTGTGGAAGCCTCATCGGAACCCAGACCATTTTTAATTAAGTTGTTCCATTCAGAATCTAACTGTTTCTCCAGGGAATGAATTTTCTGTAGCTGGCGCCATTCCTGAAGAAGGTTATTTTTCTCCTGCAGGAGTTTTTCTTTCCTGTTAAGATAGGGAGTGAGCACTATGCGGTCAAAAACCAGTAGCCCGATTACACTCCCTGCCACCAGAAACAGTGTTTTTTCTCTTCTGGCAAGATTCATGGAGCAGTCTCCGGCTTTTTTTCTAAAATCTGGTCTGACTTCAAAGTAAAACTGATAGCGTATTCCAGTTGTTGATTCTGGCTGCCAGGTGCTCTCAGATAAAGTAGATTCACCTGACTTAACCCGGACGCTGATTTGAGACGGGTTAAAAGTTGCAGAACCTTAACTTCATTTTCTGCTTTACCGGTCAGTATTCCCCGGTGATTTGCCTGGATGGCTAAACTTGTTGCCCAGATACCACCATCTGCAGGGAAACACAGGGTTATTTCCCGAAGAAGGTCAAGCAGAGGTGGCTGGTTTTTCTGCCATCTCTGAAGGCTCTCCATCTGCTCTTTAATTTTTCTGGTACCTGCAGTCTGTTGCTGGAGGGTCTTCAGATTTTCTCTCAACTGCCGGATACTTTTTCCCTCCTTATGGAGAGAGTACCATCCGAGTGTTAAAATCATCACCAGTGCTGCTACTGGCAAGAGGAGACGGCTAAATTTTTTAACAGAAACGGCATTTTTATTCCGGGGAGTAAAATTTTTGGGTTGAAAGAAATTAATGAGAATTTTCTCCGGACAATATCCCAGTAATCCTGAACCCACAGCTGAGGAGAAAGGTTGATAGTCACTGGCAAGTTTCAGGTTTAAACCCAATTTCTTGCCCATGTTTTCCCAGATGCTTTTTTCCACTCCGCAATCGTCAAAGACAATTACTTCCTGAGGAATATTTTTCTCCCAGTATTCCGGCAGAAGCAGCAATACTCTCCGGAAATGGTTGGAAAGATACTTCAGCCACCCCTGGCTGTCATCTGGCAGTAAAGATGGGCCAAGCCGGCGGAGAAATTGAAACTGGCCGGCCATCTGCAGACAGAGGACCATTTCTTCTGCATTCAGGTGAAGAATAAACCGGTCATTCCCCGGAGCAAGTAGGCTCAGACCTGAGACTGAAGGAACTATGGCAGTGATTCTCAAACCAGCAGCCTGGATGAACTCTCCGATTTGCTTAATTTTCTCTCTTGATATAGCCAGAACTAAGAGTCGGCATTCAGAATCAGTTTTACTGGCGACCAGAAAATCCAGACAGAGGTTTTCCACTGGCAGGGTAAAGTCTTTTTCGCTTTCCAGACGAACCAGTTTACTGAGGGTGGAAACATCAGCACAGGGTGTTTTCTTTTCCCTTACTAAAATCCAGCTGGCCGGGACACCAACAGTGACTCTTCTGGTACAAAATCCTTGCTGACGAAGAAAATTTTTAAACTGCTGCGTCAGCGAAGGACTGAATCTTGTACCTGGTGGATATTCCCAGCAGGCGGATTTTTGAATATGAATTCTTTTGCCTTTGCAAACAATCTCTGTTACGGTGAGAGAATGTTCACCCAGGGAAAGCCCCAGAAAAGTTTTTCTCCTTAACATTACTTGCTCCCTTCTAACACAGAAAAAATACCTGTTGCAGGTGGCTGCTGTCCAGCTTTGAGGGCTTTCAAAATATCCGGCGATAAGGGCCATCCCAGTCCTGTTAAGTCCTGGAAAGAGATAACCCTGGCTGGGTTGCTGCGGCCGTCAATGACCGCACGGAATCTTTTAAAGGTGCGTCCATCACAGGTAGCAGTGAGAATATCTGCAGAAAACTGGAAACAACGACTGGTAATCCATTCGCCAATGGCAGCAGCCTTTTCTCCAGACAGGACTTCAGCTACCCAGGCCAGCCCTGTCAGGTCAGTATCCGGTGAGTTTCTTTTATTGATTAACGCTTCCACATCAGTTTCCTGCAGAGAAGGCAGACACCTTAATACCTGTCGGGGAGCGTAAACCACATTAACTAAACCCACCTGACGTGCCCTTCTTCCTGCAGTTATTCTCGGTTCTATCTGTTTAAATTCATCTACTGTAAGGCCAGTGCGGAAATAAAAATCAAGGGTACTGCGGAAAGGTCTTTCCCTCCGGACCCTTTCCAGGACAGAAAAAAGTCTGTTGCTGCTTACTACTGACTGGAGAAGAGAAACCAGCCGTGTTGTGTCAGTACTGTTGATATCTATCAGGTTCTGTCTAATCTGACCTGTGCCGGTTTCTGTACTGTAAACTGTGACGAAATCATAAAGACCACGGTCAAGATGACCATCGGCATTGTCTGCTGGCATGCTCCGGTCACCATCGTTTTCAGCCGGGTCCAGCATTCCGTTCCGGTTGGTATCTTCACCAAAAACAAGGTCAAAGGTGGCATCCTTAATCAGTAGGAGTTCCTCCACTGTTTCCAGAGGTGCTCTTTTACAGTAGTAAGGTGGGTTTAACAGCAGATAGTACTCATCTCCGGCACCCTGGCTGGCAGAAGCTGTCTGGCTGCCCCGCCAGGAGATGATGGAAGCAGCCAGTTCTGCTGTCATTCCA
The DNA here is from genome assembly GCA_964645405.1 of uncultured bacterium. GTDB lineage: Bacteria > Ratteibacteria > UBA8468 > B48-G9 > DSTR01 > JAMWDF01. Next base: position 14,564 of record CAZYCA010000018.1, read on the forward strand.
GGTAACTTCACAAGCATTTCTTCATCAGCAGCATTGAGGTTAATTTTGGCTGCTTCCCTGACAGGTCCAAATCCCACTCTGGTATCATCTTCCGGGTCGGGTTTCAGGACCCAGAAATAACCTGGTCCCAATGGTACTGCTTCCCAGGAAATATCTACTTCTTCTTTCCAGAAACCATCTGTGCCGGAAAGTTCACTCACCAGTAAAGCTAAAACCCCTCTGGCAATCCATTCTGCCTGGCTGGTGGCAATCCGATTGACTGTAGTCAGTGCCTGGACCCGTACGCTTCTGGCAGAAACCAGAACCAGAGCAGCCAGGAAAAGACAAATCCAGATAGCGACAATCAGAATGGTGCCCTGCTTTCCTGATTTTTCTTGTTGACTCATATTTTTCGCTATGAGGTTGTTGCTTCTGCTGATGTGGTTTCTTCAGGGGAAGTAGCGGCTGGAAGATGCACCAGCCGGCGGTATAACTGGCTTTGTTTTTCCGCCTGTGTGTTTTTCTGCTCTATGGTTATTTCTACTGCTAACGGAAGAGTATCATTCTGTGTTGTAGAATCCCAGGAATCCAGCCACTGGCTGCCATCATAGTAACGGATGACGAAGGAAGAAATGTTCTTGCAGATTACTTCTTCCACCGGCGGGACTACTTCCGGGGAAAGAAGATTTACAGTCAGACGTCTTAAAAGTTTCGGTTCGTTTTCCTCACTCAGAAGATATTCCACTTTAATAATTCCTGTGGCTATCTGCAGGGTAGGGGCAGGCCGGAGGAAAAAACTCAGAGAGTGACTTAGATCCCCTGTAAGTGTCTGGGTCATACTGCCTGAAAAAGGTCCAGCCAGGATTCCCCGCGGGGGTAAACTACTGGTTAAATCAGCAGCTAAAAGGTCCAGAGCAAAATTTACCTCCCGGGAAAGCTTCAGTTGTTCTTCCAGTTTCTGGTGGGCGCGATAACAGGTGAAAAGGCTGGTATAAAGAGAAGTGGTTAAAATGGCAGTCAGGGCTAAAGCCAGCAATAACTCAATTAAGGTGAATCCTTTTCTATTGTTCATGGTCACAAACCAGTGTGGCTAAGGAAATTTCTCGTTTTTTTCCCCGGAACAACCAGCTAACAGTTAATGTTAACTCCTTAACTCCTGCCTGCTGCCAGTCATCAAGGGTAATGTTCCAGTGATACTCAGGATAATCAGGAAAAAAGTCTCCTTCACCAGCCAGATTTTCGAAGGAGCCTGCAGAAACAATTTCCGCCAGAAGATTTTCAGCCAGTCCTGCAGCAATCTGCCGGTGTTTGGTTTCCGCAGTCACAGAACTGGCCAGGGAAATGCCTTTCAGTGCTACAGGTAAAACAATAGCTACAAAAATCAAAGCGGTCAGCACCTCAATGAAGGTAAACCCTTTATTTTTTGTCCTGGGAGATTCTTTTTTCACGATTTTTCCTCCGGGACATTTTTTTCCTCAACATGGAAGTATTCCGCTGGTGTTTCACAGACAATTATTACTTCCTGTCCCCACTTATCAGAAAGCCGCAATTTTGCCGGCTCAGTCCGTCCGTCAGGGTAAAAAGAAATGGTGAAAAGCCCTTCTGTTTCTTCTCTCTGTCTTTCCGTGTAACCCGGCAGCCATAAACCAGGGACTGCGGTGAGAAGGGGATTTTCCATCCAGTCCAGCCATTCCACTTTTATCCCTTCTGGAAGTATGAAGATCCGGCCAAAATCATTTTTTAGATTCTGAAAAATTCCTTCTTCCTGGGCTGCTAAATAAAACTGACCTTTTCTCTCATCTATGTGCAACTGGTAAATGCGGCCTTCAGTTATAGCCTGGGTGCGCGCGTAGCCTGTCAGAGAAATAAGATGGGCAGCTACATGTTTGACTGTTCTTCCCAGCAGGAAAAAGCGCAGCTGAGGAGTCACCAGAGCCAGAACAGTACTGACTGTCAGCATCAGCAAAATAAGCTCCAGTAAGGTGAAACCGGAATTTTTTTTACGAACTTGACCAGTTGTCAATGTCATCATCACCACCCTCTTTACCGTCAGGGCCGCAGGAAAATAAATCATATCCGCTGCTGTTGTGCTGGCCAGGGCACTGATAGCGATAATCATTACCCCAGGGGTCTTTCGGGACACCGCGTTTGATGTAAGGCCCTTTCCAGCCAGTTATTCCCGGTGGTGCTTCTACCAGTGCCTGAAGACCTTCTTCTGTGGTGGGATAACGCCCGGTGTCAATCTCAAAAGTGTCCAGGGCTACCTCCAGGTTAGCAATATCAGTCCTGGCAGCTGTCAGGCGCGCCTGCTCGGAGCGTCTGGTGAATTTGGGAACCACAATTGCTGCCAGTGTTCCCAGAATTACCAGAACCAGAAGTAACTCAATCAAAGTAAAGCCAGCCTTTCTTCTGTACTTTCTTCCCTTCATCATGCCTCCTTTCATTACCTGATTAATTCCTGGAGTGTAAAAACAGGTAATAACATGCCAATTACTATTGTACCGACGATACCTGCCATAAGAAAAAGCAAAAGTGGCTCAATAATTGCCACCAGGGTTCTTAACTTTCTGTCCAGTTCTTTCTCATACGTATCAGCCAGCCTGATTAACTCCTTGTCCAGTCTTCCACTTTCTTCTGCCACTGCCACCATTTCCAGGACAGTCAGAGGGAAGAATTTTTCTTCCCGGGTAAGTCCCCGTGCTAAACTGGAACCGGACTTGACCTGGCTGATGGTTTTCTCCACACTATCAGAAAGAAGACTGTATCCCACTGCTTCTCTGGCTACATTCAAGGCTGCTATCAGAGGAACACCAGCAGCCAGTAATGTACCCAGAATCCGGCAGAAACGAATCAGGGCAAACTGTGAGACCGTGGCGCCCCAGATGGGTAACTGCAGAAGAATTTTCTCCTTAATTCTCCTGCCCTTTTCTGTGCTTAAAGCCCGTTGCAAGCTGATTACCAGGAGTGCTATCACCGCTATCAGCAGGAAACCATATCTGAAGACCAGTCTGCTTAATTTTATAATTATCCGGGTTAAAACCGGTAGAGAAGCTCCAAATTCAGCAAATAGTGAAGAGAAACGAGGTATAAAGAAAACCAGGAGGAATATCATCACTCCTGTTGCCAGAAAAGCCAGCAGGCAGGGATAAATAAGTGCGGCCTTCACCCGTCCTTTCAAATCCTGTTCCCTCTCCTGAAAATCTGCTATCTGTTCCAGAGCCCGGTTCAGAAAACCACCGGTTTCACCTGCATGTACCATGGCAACACAAATTCTGGAGAATAGCCCTGGCCAGCGGGAAAATGCTGCCGCCAGTGAAGAACCGGCAACTACTTCATCCCTGATGGCAGTCCACTGCTGGCGGACTGAGGGGGAAGTTGTTTCCTGAGTGATAATTTCCAGTGCCCTGCTTAAAGGTACCCCGGCGGTGAGCAGGTTAGCCAGTTTCCTCAGAAAAACTTCCACCTGAACACGTCTTGTGGGGATGACTTTTCTGGCAGTGGTGGTGTTTACTCCTGTACCGGCTTCCTTTATTTCTACCGGACGCAGTCCCTGTTGCCTCAGTTGCTCCAGTGCCAGGGACTGATTGCCAGCCAGGAGGCTTCCAGAAATGACTTCTCCTTCCGGATTGAGAGCCTGGTAGTTGAAGACAGGCATTTTTATTGTCCCGGCGAATTAAACAGGAACTGGACCAGAATCAAAAAGTTTCCCATTGCTTCGTTCATCTTTAGTAACACGGACTACCTCGTCAAGTGTAGTTTTTCCTTCTCGCACCAGCCTCCAGCCATCTTCTCTCAGACTGCGCATACCTTCCAGAACACCAGCAGCTCTGATTTGCTGGGCAGAGGCACGGGCAAGGATAAGAGAACGCACCTGGTCAGAAACAGGTAACAGCTCAAAAATGCCTGTCCTGCCACGGTAACCGGTTCCCTGGCAGGAAGGACAGCCCCGACCGCGATACAACCTCGGTGGTAGCTGGTCCCCGAACTGTTTGTGCAAAATTTCCAGTTCCCTTACCGGTACCTCTTCTTTGCATGAGGAGCAGATTAAACGGACCAGTCTTTGCGCCATAACTGCCTCCAGAGAGGAAGCCACCAGGTATGGTTCCACCCCCATATCCACCAGCCTGGTGGGCGCACTGGGAGCATCGTTGGTGTGCAGTGTGGAAAAAACCAGATGTCCGGTAAGGGAAGCCTGCACAGCAATTTCTGCTGTTTCCAGGTCCCTGATTTCTCCCACCAGAATTACATCAGGGTCATGTCTTAATATGGAACGCAATCCTCTGGCAAAGGTAAGCCCTGACTTTGTTTGCACCTGAATCTGGTTAATGCCCCTCAGGTGATACTCAATCGGGTCCTCTATGGTAATAATTTTTCTTTCCATGGTATTGATTTTTGAGAGACCAGCATAAAGGGTGGTTGTTTTTCCGCTTCCTGTGGGACCGGTCACCAGAATAATGCCATGGGGAAGCTCCAGAAGACGGTCAAACAGCTGTCTGTCACGTTCAGACATACCCAATTCAGCCAGACCAAGCAGGGGAGAACTTCTATCCAGAAGTCTTAAAACTACTGCTTCTCCGTGAAGCATGGGAATGACCGAGACACGAACATCTATCTCCCGACCAGCAACCATCAGTTTTATCCTGCCATCCTGAGGCAAACGTTTCTCGGCAATGTCAAGAGAACTTAAAATCTTCAAACGAGAAACTATGGCTGCCTGAAATCTTCTAATTTCTGCCGGGATAGCTGCTGCTTGAAGAACACCATCTATTCTGTACCGGACCCTCAGTTCATTCTCAAAGGGTTCAAAATGGACATCAGTGGCGCGCAGTTCAATGGCTTCTTTCAGCACCTGGTTCACAAACTTGACTATGGAAGCGTCTTCTGCAGCTACTGATAAATCTACCCCGTTTTCTGTTTCCTCTGCCAGGATAGTAATAGGTGTTTCTTCAGCATCAGAAATAAGAGACTGAACAGTATCAGCACCGACACCAAGAAGTTTTCTTAAAGCTCTTTCTATTTGACTGGAAGGCGCCAGAACAGGTTTTATCTCTGAATTAAGACTTATTCTCAGTTCGTCCAGGCCTGCCTGGTCAAATATTCTGCTGGTGGCGACAATAATTGTTTCACCTTCTTTTTTCAAAGGAAGGATTCTTCGCTCTAAAAGGACACGGGCAGGAAAAATTTTCAGGAAATCCTGCTGTGGCAGGTTTTTTTCTAAGTCCACATAGTCAAGACCTAATTCTGCAGAGAGAATTTTTAGAACCTGTTCTTCCGGAAGATTAGAAACTGTTATCAGTGCTTCGTCCAGGGGGATACCGGAAGATACACTGGAAAAAACTTTCTCGGCTGTGGAAGAATTCAGGTATCCCCCCTGGACCAGCTTGCCAATAATGTTTTCCATGAGAAAAATTATTCCAGAATACCCATGAGAACCAGCTGGGCTTCCTGCCTGGGAGTGAGAACTTCCTTTAATGATGCCTGCGCTTCTGCCAGCTGGCTTTTTGTCTTCTGTCGGGCTTCCCGTAAGGCAGTTAATCTGGCAGTTATTTCAGCCGGTTTTGCTTCTTTGTTAGCCAGTACTTTCTCCAGTTCAGAGGCAGCTTTTTGCACCGGTGTCATCTCCTGAGTAGGAGTTTGCATAGTGGTGGCACCCGGTCTTTCTCCCCATCCGCGACCCATCATCCGCATACCAGAAGTCTGCCGGGAAAGGGTCATTACCTTTTCCAGCCTTGGCTGGATGACCTTCCATTCTTCCTCAGAAACACCAAGTGTCTCTTTAATTCGTTCTGTCCATCTCTGCCTCATCTGTTCCGGATTCCATTGCGGTCTTTCTCCTCCCTGCCCCTGCTGGAAGGAGCCCTGCTGTCTCTGGCGGTTTCTTCCCTGCGCTGGAGCCTGTTCCTGGGCGAAAACAGTCAGGGTAAGTCCTGCTAAGAGTAATCCTGCTACCAGAATCTTTCTTTTCATCTCCATTATTTTCTCCTTTTCCAGTCATTTACACAACGCCTCCCTTTTACCTCTTTGTTCCGTTTACATTCTTCACCTCCTGGTTACTGGTGTCAATATCCTGCTGCTTCTATAGATGAAACACTCACCTGACCAGGAAAGTTGCGGAAGCTGGTAAAATGTAGAAACAGATAAGATATTTCACCTGAAAGGAAGGTTCTCAGCCGGTTCTAACAGTTTTCACTGCCTGGATAAACCTTCTGGCAAGTTCTGTAATCCCGGCGAAGTTTTTCTCTTCTATATAAGTCCTGGGAGCCAGATTGCCTCCAGCTGCCACGGCAAAGCTTCCCGCTTTGATAAAGGCAGCCACATTTTCTGCTTCCACCCCACCAGTGGGCAGAAGTTTTACCTGCGGCAGTGGTGCCAGAAGTGCCCGTATATACTCCGGTCCTCCTATGGAAGCGGGGAAAATTTTAACCAGGTCAGCACCAGCCTGCCAGGCAGTAACAACTTCAGTTGGCGTGAAAGCTCCGGGAATAACGATTCGGGAATAGCGGCGGCAGAGTTCTATTACTTTTAAATTAAGGGCAGGGCTAACGATAAACTGGGCGCCACTCAAGATAGCTATTCTGGCTGTTTCCGCATCAAGAACAGTCCCGGCACCAATAATTAATTCCTTTTCGCTCTGGCTTATCTTTTCTATCACCGCGATTGCTTCTGGTGTGGTCATGGTTACTTCCAGGAAAACAATTCCCCCTTCAGCCAGTGCCGCAGCAACCTCCTGCAGTTGGCCGGGTCTATCAGCCCTGATTACTGCCACCACACCTGACTGCCAGAGTCTTTCCATCTGGTTAAGTTTTCTGTCCATAGTTTTCCACCTTTTCACCTGAGAATATTAGACTGAGTTTGGTTTCCGGTCAAATGTGGTTAAAAAACATTTTTGAGTTTACCAGCCAGCAGCATTCTGCTACAATCGTAGTGATGTATACAAAGCTCCTTCTGGAGAAACAGGTGCATATTTCCCCGGGAGATACTATCTGGTTCTGAGAAAAAACACACCGGTTACAGGAATCTAAGAATGGGAGACAGAGAAAACGGTTTTCTGACACCGAGAAGCTTTCTGATTGGTTTATCCTTCTCTGCTTTGTGTGCACTGATGGACCAGTACTCAACCAATGTTATTCATGGTTCCAGCCTGGCAATTGACCACATGGCTGTGGCAGCCATTTTCCTCTTCTTTGTCCTTCTTTTAGTCTTGCAACTGCTCATGAAATTATTGAAAAAACTTCAGTTCAGCTCAGCAGAACTGGCAGGTATCTACATCATGGCTTTCGTTGGATGTACAGTAAGTACCATGGGACTTGGCTGCTATTTCCTGCCCACCATAGCAGCACCAAAGTACTATGCGGACGCTCAGAACAACTGGGAAAAACTTCTTCTTCCCCATATCAAAAGCTGGTTATTACCGCAGGATAAAACTGCAGTAGTCGGCTATTTTGAAGGGATACCAAAAACGCAAGCCATTCCCTGGCAGGTATGGTTAATACCTCTTTTCTCCTGGACACCTTTTCTTCTGGCTCTATACCTTGTAATGATTTGTTTCCCGATTCTAATGCGTAAACAGTGGGTGGAAAAGGAAAGGATTCTCTTTCCCCTTGCTCAGGTACCTTTAGAGATGGCCAGGCAGGAGAAAAGAAGTTTTCTGTTCTTCAGAAACAAACTAATGTGGCTTGGTTTTGCCATTCCTTTTGTTATCGGTTGTCTGATAGCCTTGCACAATTATTTCCCTGTTTTTCCAGCCATAAAACTGGTCAATACCATTAAGATTTTCCGGCGCACCCAGGTTCTTTATTTTTACCTCAGTTTTCCTGTAATGGGATTTATCTTTCTGACGAGCACAGAAATTTCCTTCAGTTTGTGGTTTTTTGCGCTGCTAACTATTGTGCTTGGTGGCTGGTTTAACATAGCTGGAATTTCTTCCACAGAAAACATGGCAGTTTATGGCAGTCCTTCACCAATTTTTAATCACCTGGGAACAGGTGCTCTGGTGGTATTTGTCTTCTATGTCCTGTGGATAGCTCGTTTTCACCTGAAAGAAGTTTTCACCAAAACTTTTCAGGGGATACCTGAAGACAACGGAAATGAAATTCTTCCCTTTAAAACCTGTCTTTTTACTCTTGTCATCTCTTTCCTGGTGATGCTGGTCTGGTTGACTTTGTCCGGATTAAATCCTTTCCTGTCTTTTTTCTTTCTGGTGCTGGCAATCATGATTTTTATGGGTATCACCAGGGTGGTTATTGAAGGTGGAGTACCAACCTTAATTGCTCCCGGTATTGCCCCTGCCCAGCTTGTTTCTTCCTTTGGTACCAGGTGGTTTAATCCCTCTTCCTTGGCCTCCCTGGCTTTTACCTTTGTTTATGCTGCTGACATTAGAACCTTTGTTATGTCGGCTGCCTCCAACTCTCTGAAGATCGCAGAAGCAATTAAAAGGAAGAGAAATCTTGTTTTCTGGGCTATGCTGTTGTCAGTAGTTATCAACATCATCACAGCTTTAACTATCAATCTTCATCTTGGCTACCGGTATGGCGCTATCAATCTGAATAGCTGGTATTTTGTGGCTGGACCAAAAGTCGCTTTTGATTTCGCGAAGGAAAATATCCTTCATCCCCACGGACCAAACATTGACGGCTGGTGGTGCAAAATAGCCGGTGGTGGTCTGATGGCTATTCTTCTCTTTCTGAGAGCGCGCTTTATCTGGTGGAAGTTACACCCTATAGGCTGGATGGTTGGTTCCTGTTTGTGGATACAAATTCTCTGGTTCTCCATTTTTATCTCCTGGCTGCTTAAAACAGTTTCCTTAAAGTATGGTGGTATAAAGTTGTACAACAACCTGAAGCCGTTTTTCCTTGGCCTGGCTCTGGGGCAGTACGTGGTAGCAGGCTTATGGTTTATCATTGACCTTTTCACGGGAATGCAGGGCAATTCACTTTTCTGGATTTAACTTCGAGAAAACGTTTTTGTGTTGCCGAAAAAACTGTTTGCTTCTTCTGTCTTTCTGTTTTTCCCTGACACAATTACTGCGGGCAAATTTGCTCATTTGACAGATGTCTGCTTCTATGTTATTCTTAAAAAAAAGGGGTAGTTATGAAAAAGGTAACATTTCCGAAGAAAGGAGGCTTTACTCTGATTGAGCTTTTAGTGGTGATTGCTATAATTGCAATTTTAGCCGCCATGTTATTACCTGCTCTGGAGAAAGCCAGGGAAAATGCCAGAAAGGCTGTTTGTATCAGCAATCTGAAGCAGTTGATGCTGGGTATTCACATGTATCTTAACGACTATGACGAGTATTATCCTTACCTTTACTACGACCATTCTCCTTTAGCCGGGACAACCTTCCGGGCTTGCTGGACTGGTTTGCTATGGCCCCGGTATGTGAAACAACCGGAAATGTTTGTGTGTCCTTCACCTATGCCCAGCTGGTGGTTTGTTTCCTGTACTGTTCATAATGTTACCACGCAGGCTTTAGGAGGAGGATTCTGTCCGACTATTCCCCTTGGTTATCCTGTCTATTCATATAACCGGTATATTGAATCTTCCTCCTTTGGTGGTATTCAGCGCAGACCATACAAGGCTTCAGAAATAAGAAGACCCGATAAGGTGGTTCTGCTGTGTGACAGTGGCGGTGGAACAGGTGTTCTGATTGACTTGAAGATGTACGGTAGTTTGACCTGTTCCTGGATACATAATAATAGCAGAAACTTTGCGTTTGCTGATGGTCATGTCAGCAATTACAGCGCCAGTTCCTTTCCCTATGATGAGTTGCAGCAATATTACTATAACCTGACAAAACCTTAAAAAGGAGGTTTAAGGTGAGGAAAACCAAAAAAAATGGGTTTACTCTGATTGAACTTTTAGTTGTTATCGCCATTATTGCCATTCTGGCAGCGTTGCTTTTACCGGCTCTCAACAAAGCCAGAGAAAGAGCAAGATCCGCAAGTTGTGTGAACAATCTGAAACAGATAGGATTGGCTGCCAGGATGTATATGGACGATAACAACGGCTGGATTCTCCAGCATCAACAGGCCAATAATAGTGCTGTAATAAGCAGGTGGTACAGGGTCCTTTTTGATCTGGGATACGCCAGGAACAAGAGCTTATTTTCCTGTCCTTCTTTAAGGGGATGTAACTTTGATAGCAATCTGGTAGGCTATGGCTGGAACAGTGCCACCTATGATTCATATGCCAATGCTGTCCCTGGTTATTACAGAAATCTGGCAGGCGCGACAAGAAGGTACGGGGGTAAATATTCTACGGATACCTTGATTTTAGCCACAGATACACATGTGGAAAGGCCAGCCAACTTCCCTTATCCCGGGTTTTCGGCAAGCTTGGGCTGGGGTTGGTGCTATTACGTTTCTCCTTCTGATACCAGATTGTGCCCCAACATCAGACATCTGGATAGGTTAAACGCTCTTTTTCTTGATGGCCATGTGGAAAACGTGGACTTGAAAGAGATTGTTGACCCTGGGGATAACGGGAAAAGTCCACAGTCCTGGGGTGAGAGAAGTTGTAAGTACTGGCGTTTATGGTAAGGCTGGTTTTTTCCTGGAGTCTTTCTCTCCGGTAGGTGATTTCCTTCTTCCAGCAGGCAGAAAAAAGTGGCTGGCGGGAGCTCTTGACACGGGTTTTAAACCAGGGTAAAATAGTGGTGTCTCTGGCAATCATAGCGGAAGGGAAACACCCGTTCCCATCCCGAACACGGTCGTTAAGCCTTCCAGCGCCGATGGTACTGCCTCTGAGAGGAGGTGGGAGAGTAGGTATTGCCAGAGACATCTTTTTTAGTTGCCAAGCCTGCCTTTTTCCTTTATAATATTTTGTTATCATCGGAAGGAGACCAATGGGTAATGTTTACAGCGTGGGTTTTTTTGGCCATAACAAATCAGGCAAGACCACTTTAGGGGAAGCCCTCCTCTTCCAGGCCAAAGCGATTGACCGGATGGGCGAGATAAACCAGGGCAACACCACTTTGGATTTTGACGAAGAGGCGATTAAAAGAAATATGAGTGTGAGTGTAAATCTTGGTTGGTTGGAATGGCAGAAGAAAAAAGTTTATTTAGTGGATACACCCGGTTACATAGATTTTATCGGAGAACAAATAGCAGGCCTGGAGGCAGTAGATGCGGCGCTACTTAATATTTCTGCAGACGGCGGGATAGAGGTGGGCACAGAGAAAATTTGGGAATTAATACAGCAAAAAGAACTGCCGACCTTGCTTTTTGTGAACAAAATAGATGGGCCGGAAATAAACTTTTCCAAACTTTGGCAGGAGTTGGAAAGTTGTTTCGGCAAGCGCCTTATTCTAATCAACGTTCCAGAGTACTCAGACGGAAAGTTAACCAAGGTGGTTAATGTTTTGACCAGCCAGGTAAAACCAGATAACCCTTATCAAAGTATGATTGCCCGGTCCCAGGATAGCCTGGCCGAATTGGATGATGCCGCAATGGAAAAGTATCTGGAGAGTGGCCAGCTTGGCCTTGAGGAAATCGCCTCGCTTCTGAAAAAAGGTTTTCTGGAACGCAAAGTATTGCCGGTGCTGGTAGGTGCGGCTGCTCGCCAGATAGGCATTGAGGAATTGTTGAATTTTATGGTAAGTTACCTGCCTTCTTCAGAAGAGTTGCCGCCGATCCAAGGGAAAACCACTGATGGGCAGTCAGAAAAAAGAGAAAGGAAATCAGAGGCTCCGCTTTCCGGAATGATTTTCAAAACTATTTCCGACCCTTTTATTGGCCGTCTTTCCTACCTGAAAGTACGTTCCGGCAAACTCCTTTCTAATTCTACTGTTTTCAACTCTTCCAAAAACATCAAAGAGCGCATTGGCCAGTTACTCCGGGTTCTGGGCAAGAAACAAGAACCTGTATCTGAAGCGTTTGCCGGAGAAATAGTAGCCGTGGCGAAACTCTCTGGGTCCGGGACTTTTGATACATTCTGTGACTTGGCTGCACCTATTGTATATCCAATACCTCACATTCCCGAAGGCGCAGTTTCTTACTCCATCGCACCCAAGGTCAAAGGGACTGAGGATAAATTAGGCAACGCTATAGGCAGAATTACCGAAGAAGATCTGACTATCCGAGTTTTCCGGGATAACGAAACCAATGAAACAATTCTTTCTGGAATGGGTGATGTGCATCTGGATGTAGCCGTGAGTAAATTCAAAAATCGTTATGGCGTGGAAGTGGAAAAAGGTATTCCCAAAATCGCCTACAAAGAAACCATTACTGTTTCTGCCCAAGGTGAAGGGAAACACAAGAAACAAACAGGCGGTCATGGTCAGTACGGCCACTGTTTTGTCAAGGTGGAACCCTTGCCCCGAGGCGCAGGTTTTGAATTCGTGGATGAAATATATGGAGGCGCTATTCCCAGAAACTTTATACCTTCGGTGGAGAAGGGCGTGCGGGATGCGCTCCAACGGGGAATTCTGGCCCGGTATCCAGTAGTGGACATAAAAGTTATTCTCTATGATGGTTCCTATCATGTAGTAGATTCCTCAGATATCGCCTTTCAACTGGCTGGTTCCCTGGCAGTCCAGAAAGCAGTCCAAGAAGCCAAACCAATTCTCCTGGAGCCGATTGTTAATGTAGAAGTCAGAGTGCCCCAGGATTTTGTAGGCGATATTATGGGCACCATTAATGCCAAACG
>CAZYCA010000019.1:0-105185 GCA_964645405.1 uncultured bacterium
CTTTTTTCCTGAAGGAGGTTTTTATGCTAAGCAAGTTGAAGGATGTGAGACAGCTTCTTCATGTAGCTGCCTATTATCCGGAAGAAATAGGCAGGGTTCTGGACAGAAGAAATCCCTGTTTTGTGAAGTTTGATTCGGAACTTGGTTATGTTCTGAAGAATTATGTTTTCCGTGATGGTATGGAAAACACTCTTTCCAGTTATATCTATCATCCCCGTGATGGATATAGAAAAATGTTTCACTATGCTGATATGCCCTGCCGCATTAACACTTACGGTGACAGTTACACCCAGTGTGCCCAGGTGAGTGATGGTGAAACCTGGCAGGAAGTTCTGGCAGCTCATTTTCGCGAACCTATCCGGAATTTTGGTGTGGGTGGTTATGGTGTTTATCAGGCCTATCTACGGGCTATGCGGACAGAAAAGAAGAAAGAACTGGCTGCAGAATATATCATTTTGAATATCTGGGACGATGACTACCTGCGGAACCTTGATGCTGCCAGATGGATTCGGGTAGCCTGGATGTGCCGGGACCTGCCACGTGGCGGGAAAGACACCTACCCGGTTCATGGCTTTCCCTGGGCTCATGTGCGGTTTGATTTGAAGAAAGGCTGTTTTGTGGAACTATCTGGCTGGTGCCGGAAAGCTTCTGATTTATGGAAACTGGTAGGGAAAGAGAATTATTACCAGGTTTTTAAGGATGACCAGATTGCGCATCTTTACTGTCTTACTCAGGGTGGAGAAGTTTCTGCAGAAAAACTTAAAGAACTGGAGGAACTGGCTGAGGCTTTCCATTTGAAACTTGATTTACGGGACAAAAAGAAAAGACAAAAAGAAGCCATAAGACTGCATCAGGTTTACGGTATGCGCTCCACCATGTTCATTGTGGACAAATTTAGACGGTGGGCAGAAGAAAACAGAAGAAAATTAATGATTCTCTTAAGTTATGATGTTCCGGCTGTGCAGAAATACCTGACTGCAGGGGAAAGGTTTGACAGGGAGTTTGTAGAGTTTCTGGAAAGAGAGAAATATACCTATGTGGACACACTGAAGAAAATACGAGAGGAATTCAGGTTTTTCCGTGGTAGTGTCAACCAGTTCTGTGAGCGGTTTTATATTGCCAGAGCAGGTGCTCAGGTCTTTGGTCATTTTAAACCTTATGGGAACTTCTGGTTTGCTTTTGCGATTAGAAAAGAGTTGGTAGACTGGCTTTCTCCTAAACCACCTGCCTATCGCTGAAAGGAAAAGCAGGATGAAAAGAAGATTAATAAGTTTGCTGGGAATAATCATGTGGTGGGCAGGTAGCTGGCTTGCTGAAACAGCTGTTACCTACCAGGTAGAAGGAAACTCCTTTATCCTTACTACAGAAAGGTACAGAATTTCCTTTCAGGCAGGTGCTCTGGTTTCTCTGGAAAATCTTATAGTGGGGGAAAAATACACCACTGATACAAACAGACTTGCTGACAGATTTCCGCATCTGGTTCATGGTCTGGGAACCATGGCAGGTTTATCAGAAAAGGATAAGGAGGAACTGGAAAAGATGCATCAGTGGGCAGGGGAAACTCCTTACCAGGCTAACTGGAAATCATTTCATCATCCGACCCTGAATTCAAAAATGGAAGTAAAAAAAATCTCTGCCACAAAATTTCAGGTGACCTGGAAGGGACTGCAGGCTTTTAATCCGGAAAGATTCTATCCCCTGGAAAGTTATACCCTGGACTTAGAGGTTCTGCCAGGGGAAGGTGACCTTTCCCTTCTGGCGACTGCCCAAGCAGATAGACCCGGTGTTTTTGCCAGTGGTTTCCTGATGGCTAATTTCAGGAATAATTTAAGATTTATCTTACCGGAAACAAACGGTTTCTGGTTCATCCCTGATGGTAAGCCAGTTGCCAGGTGTACACACTGGCCTTATCCCTGGCATGCTTCTCTGGTTATCGGGGAAGGAGAGAAAGGTTCTTTCGGGTTGTGGATGGCAGACCCGTTTTTCCGGGACAGGTATCTGCACCGGCGGTCAAACCCGGACTGTTACGATTTTGTTTTTGAGAGTGTCAACGATGCTCCTTTTGAAACCTGGACTGAAGCTGTCTCCAGACCGATAAGAATCAATGTTTATTCCGGCAACTGGATTAAGCCGGCCAGTTCTTTTCAGAACTGGTGGGCTACCACTTTTAATGTGAAACCAATTTCTGAGAGGCAACCATCCTGGTTGAAGGAAGCAGCCTTAGTATCTCCCCATTACGCTCCACCTCCTAAAGAAATGATTCCCAGAACTATTTTCTGGGCTCCCCAGCACTGGAAGGTAGGACCAAAAATTGGAGATACCGGTCTTTTCCCTTACGAGATAGAGAAAGGACCGGAACTGAATGCGCTGCAGTCCAGCCTGCCTTATTTGAAAGAAAATAATGGACAGGTGATGGTTTACCTTAATATCAACCATATGAATGAGGGACATCCCTGGGCTGGCCGTTTCTGGGAGCACAGAATTATTAAACCTTTCGGTAAAAGAGAAATAGAAAGGCAGCCGCAGTTTCAGGCACCAGGAAGTTTTCTGGTAAACAGTGCTTACAGGCCCTGGCAGGATTTAATTCTCTGGTGGGCAGAAGAATCTTATAAAAGGTTTGGCATCCAGGGTTTCTACATGGACTGTGCGGCTGGAATTCCTAACAGTCTGACGGGTTTAATTGATGGTAAGAATGATGCTTTTGGCCAGAGAGAATTAATGAGAAGAATGAAGGAAAAAATTCCTGGTTGCTGGTTGGGTGTGGAGTATGTAACTGAAGTGACAGCTACAGTGGCGGATACTGGTTTTGTCGGTTATGATTCCTGGTGGCCTGGTTCCCTCCCGGAAAGAGAAAAAAACATTCATCCTATCCTTGGTTTTCTGTTCAACAGGTATGTACACCTGTGGTTCTGCCACAATCCCAATCCGGTTTTTGATGAAGTTTTAGGAAGATTACCCCTGGTGGAGATGAAGGTGATTGATGACCGTTATGTCACAGATTATGCCATAACAGAAAACTTTGGCAGTTTTTTCGCCAGATGGCGCTGGAAAAATTCACCTATCCCGGTTTACCCGGAAAACTGGGAGAAGAATGTCCGTGCTTACTACACTGATGCTACAGGTAACCTTTACCGGGTAGTGGCAGAAACACCGAGGGAATCCCGGATGATAAAACTGGACCGTGCCGGAAAAGAGAGCCTGGTTTACTGGAGGATTAAGGATAGAGAAAAGGCACAATTAAGTCCGGGAACAGGTATTGAAGGCTGGGTTGCCTATCAGGGTGACAGTGCCATTGGTCTTTTGCCGGAGAAATCCTATCTTTATCTCGGTAAGCCAAGGTATCCTGACTGGGAAGTTACCCATCTTCCAGAAAAAACAGCCATTGCGGTCAGCCGTCCTTACACTGATGGGTTGCTTGTTCTGGAGTTAGTTTCTCTGGATGGCAAGAAACACGAAGGAATAGTGGAACTTGTTACCACTCACCGGATAGCGCTGGCTTTAAACAAAGATGGCAAAACCGAGATAGAAAAGGAAGTACTGCCCGATGAGAAGTATCTTTTCCGGGGTAAAGCAAAGGTTCCCGGGGTGATAGTTTTCTCCACAAAACAGCCCCGGAAATTAATCGTTAGAGAAGGGGAAAATGTGCTGGTAGCACTCTACCAGCTGGGACTGGAACATCAGGCTTACTGGGAATCTTCTGGTCTGCGGGTACCGATGGAGAAAAGGCTCTGGGGGAAAGCTAATCAGGCAGGAGTAATCCAGTTTTTTCCGCGCTGGCAGCAGTCAGGATGTCTGGAGTGGTTGCTGGAGTTACCGGAAGTACCGGAAGGGAAGAAACTATTACTGAAGTTTGGGACTCTTATTACTCCCCATGAAGGAAATAATGTCATCCTGAATGTCTGTCTCAACGGGGAAGCAGTACTGCGGCAGAAAATTACCGGAACAAAAACTAACCAGCCTACCTGGCACCAGGTTGATTTAACAGGCTATGCAGGCAAGGCTATTCTTCTGAGTCTGCAGGCGCTGGACTGTTACCTGTTTAACTGGCTTTTCCTCCACCAGGCAAGTATTGTTTTAGAGTAATCAGTTTTTTATTCCAGAAGGAGAGCCCGGAAATCGTGTTTGTTTAAGGTGAAAATTATTTCTCCTGTGCTGGTAATCTTAATTTCCTCACCTGTCTCAAAATCGTGGCACTTCAGATTTTCTGGTAGTTTAAGGATTTTCCCATCAAGTTTTACTTCCGCCTGTCCTCCCTGGCCATAGTCTGTGATAATGACCAGAGTTTTTCCCTCTTTTTGCATAACAATTCCTCTGGCATCCACTCCCTTTATGGAGACAGGAAAATTCTCTTCCCAGTAATTGTAAACATGACAGTCTTTCTCTCCATAACCAAATTCATATAATTTTTTGAGGAAATCGTAGTGGAAGGCAGGACCCCAGTCCCACACCTTTAACTCGTGCACCAGGCAAACACCAAGTCTGGTTCTCATCACCCGGGCATAATCCGGGTCTTTACTGTCATAGAAACCTCCAGCAAGAATAAGCGGTATATTACCGCAGTGTCTACCGATGGTTTCAGCTACTGTCAGTTCCGGAGTAAACCTGTCTTGGAAATCTCTTTTCCCGTACTGCCACTCCCAGTCCAGACTGACATTGGCAAAGGAAAGCACCGGTACCAGATTAGCGTTGGTCATATGCACCACATTAAGAAAAACAGGTCTTCCGCATTCATGGAAAAGAACAGCTGTTCTTTTCACCAGGTCCCTCATTGCCCAAAGTCCGAGAGAAGGATGGATTCTACCCTTTTCATCCACCCAGGCACCCCCGGCAACAGTGTCGTAGTTAGCTGCCAGGTAAAGGTTATCCCAGTAAATACCATCAAAACATTTCATCATCTCCCGGTAGTACCATAAAGCAGCATCCTGGAAGCTTTTTACAGGACAGATTTCATATGCCACTGCCCCTTCCTTCTGTCTCTGAAAATAAGAAAACTGAATCCATTCGTCCTGGAAAGTGGGCCATTCTTCCATGGAGAAGTCAATACCTCGGGGATTGGTGTAGGGTGTAAGCAGCCATCCCTGGGAACGGGGTGTGCCAGCAGCTGTCCGCATTCCAGCATTGATGTGGTTGAGATAAAAGGTCCATTTTTCTGTTCCGGGCTGGACAAACCTTTTGTATTTTTCCATCCATTTTTCCACAAAAGCATTATCAAAAATGCCGGTTTCTCTTGCCCTGTCAAAAGCCTCATAAATGGAAAAGTCTTTGTCCAGCGGGTAGAAACCAAAGTGTAGTGCTCCGTAATAAGGAGAGGAACCAAGAATGGTAAAGGGTTGCGTTTTAGGATGCTGGTAATAACGGCACAGCCACCTTCGCCAGTTGACAGGATTTTCCGGCATGGGTTTAACCGGTGTAGCCTGAAGACCAAACACAATATTGCGTTGCCTGTCCAGTTTAGTTTGCCTGGTCACAAAGTTGACCTTAAGAATCACAGTTTCCCCGTTTCTTATCAGTTCCAGAGCCGGTTTTTTCTCCTCCAGGCTCCAGTCCAAATCTGTATCCGCAAACCATGCCAGTCCCCTTTCGCCACCGCCCAGCCACAGGTAAGGATAGAAAGGACCGATGATATTAATTTTGTTTGCCTGGTTAGAGTTCCAGATGAGACCCTGCCCCTGGGGAGTTTTTCCTGCGTAGTTGTGTCTTAAACCATCCCCGCAGGCATGCATATATGGCACCTCAGAGTTTTGCAGAGGGATTTCCAGACTTAGCCCGTCTATTTCTTTCCCGGGAGAAGGCTTCAGAGAAAGAGTAATTTTAGCCATACCATCATAGTCCCATTCGGTTTTCACCTGAGCCTGGACTTCTCCAGCAGAAAAAGAACCAGCAGTAACCACCTGCCAGGGTTTATGACTGAGAATAGAAAATTTTCCACTGCTTACCTGCACTTCCTGGCCAGCTGCTGTAACTTTCCATTTCATAGGACCAGCCAGCAAAGGTCTTCCCCTACTTATTACCTGGTCCCAGAGTCCTGCTTCATTAAGCCGGTGCTCACGCAGTACCGTAAACAAACTTTTCCCCTTGATTTCTATGGGAGTGAAAGGTGGTATAACCCTTTCTGATAAACCCAGTTTGTTGTTTTCCCAGGGGAAAACTTTCCTTTCATATAAACCAACAATCGGTTCTTCAGGGATACCCTTTTCTCCCTGCAGGGAAACAACAATTTCATAGTTACCCTCCTGCAGAGGCGGTATTTCCGTTACCAGTTCAGCCTGTGTCCCCTGAAAGACTAAAGCCCGGGAAAAGATAGCCTGGTCTGTTCCCTGTTTTCTTAAAATAAGATTTGCCCCGGTCACCTTTTCCCTGGTAGCCAGGGCACTGATATCTACCTTTACCTTCATCCTGTTATAACCGGGATAAATCTTGTAATGAAGGGCAACAGCTTTTTTCTCCTCCTTTGCCAGTGTCCAGCAATCTTCAGGTTTTTCCAGCCTCCAGCGAAATTCCCGCAGGTAGTAAATCTCTTTCTCATCAGGAGAACTCACCCGAATCAGGGTACGATGGCTGCCTTCCGGTCCACCATGAGGCGGTTGCAAAACAAAAGTTTCTTTCTGGCCAGCCAGAATAGTTTTTTCCCAGGTTTTCTCTGCTGGTGGGTTATGGCTCCAGGTGTCAGAGATGAAAACCTTTACCGGTAAAGACTGCCTGGCAGAAACTGTAACTTCCATACTGGGTTTTCCTGCTTCCTCCAGTTTTATTACCTGGACAACCGGAAACTTATCATTAAAGGAAACCCTGGGCATGGTCGGTACATCTTCATAAGCACTGGTAGCGTTCTCCCACCGGCTCTGGTCCCAGCCCCGTTGCCAGTTCCGGCAGACCCTTAATCCCCAGGGATGGTTTAAATCTTCAGGCAACGCACCAATTTCCGTAAAAGGAATACTTATTTCTACATGCCAGAAATTGTCAATGATGCTGTTGGTGAAAACCCAGTTTTTCAGTCTCCAGGCAGTGTTGACCGGGTTTTGCTGATTGCTTTCATCAAAACTCCTGTCATACATGGCGCCCCGGGCATTACAGATAATATGGAAATATCTTCTGTCTCCGGAAGTTTTTCCTAAATGGGGATGAATTACCAGTTCTATGCTGTCATCATACACAGCTGCCACTATGTCTCTGTCTCCATCGGCTACTGCCCTGGTGAGAAGTTGTCCGTCAGGTGCCACCTGACTCTTAATAGCGATATACAAATTTTCTCTATCCGCCCCTACCCAGAAAATTCCTTCCCGTGGTGTAAGTTCTAAGTTATGCTGGCTGACAAAACCAACCATCCGGGCAGCCTCTGACCATTCCGGTTCCTCAATTTTTCCATCCAGTACAGGTGGCTTTTTCATAAAAGGGATACCAATTTGAGGAAGAATAGATTCAGCCGCAAGACAGGTGGAAATGATTCCCACCGCAAGAAGTGTTAAAAGGCTATTTGTGCCTGCCATAATTTACCTCCACTCGGGCTAAATTTATTTATAAGAAGTTTTGAATATCACCGCAGCATCATTATAATACAGTCTGGAGATTTTTGAAAGGTAGTTTTTAGCTGGAAAGTGAAAATGTCATATTTTATCAGGGCAACTCTTCCCTAAACTTGTGTTATCCAGGTATTTAGGTTTCTTTTTCTCTTCCAGAATAAAGGTCTTGAAGTTAATGAAGTGTTTTCCAGCGACAGGGTTACGCCATTCTAAACAAAAGTGCAGAAATAAGAAAGAATGTGAGAACCGATTTTCTCGGCCTTCTTCATGCTACCCTTTTTTGCCTCTCTTAATGGAAAGCAGTATCTTCCCCTGTGTGTTTTCTGTTAGTCCTGTGTCTATATCCGGCCTGAATACTTCTACCCCTGAACCTGTAGAACCAGAAATACCCCCTTGTGGTGTGAATTTAACCATAACTGTAGCTGAGCCAACTTTCAGCTCCTGTACTGTGCAGGTATCTCCACCTGAGGAAATATTCATTATATCTGTATTTGCTGGTTCTTTTGTCCATTCATAACTACCTGAAATACCAGAAGGATTAACCACTGCTTTATATGTCTTGTTTTCTCCTTTCGCTATATATGGGTCTGGGTCATCTATGCCATTTCCTGCTTTTATCTTTATCTCATATACTGTTGAATTGGTAGAAAAAGTATGACTGGATGACTCTATTACATTTCCCTGGTATATTATTTCACATCTTACCTGGACACTTATTGTCTTGTCATTTGAGCTGGCTGAAGAAGTTTCAAAATGACCAGTACAGGAAAAAGAATTACCACCACTATCTATAACACCACCAGGACTAAATGACCAGCCTTCTATAGTATATTTTTTTGTTGCTTCTCCTTTTTTTATTTCTTCCTCTATGGTTGTGTCTGAAGTAGTATATCCACACTCAAGGGTTGCTGGTACCTGTGTATTTACTGGAACTGTGGAAGAACTTAAACAATACCTCCCTGCCATGTCCCTGAGAAAACTATGCTGGCTAGAGGGAAAAGAGGGAAGAGAACTTTACTCCTCATATTTCCCCCTTTATCTACTACCTAAAATTTCTGTTAATCTTTCACTTCTCTCTCATTATAGCTACTTTCATTATTTTCCCTTCCAGAGAATTTGTCAACAGATGCTGTAGTTAGAAAGTTAAAATGTCGTATTTTACCAGGGTAACTCGTCAATAAACTGGTCATTATGCCACACCCTTATCTTTCTCTCAGGATGAATATGAAGTGTTACTTTTCTCCCTACAAGATTACTCTTATGGTTCAGCGTATAAAGTTTGCCGTTGTAAGAAAAAGAGTTTGTTCTGTCTACCTTCCTTATATCTTTAAGACAAAACACATCGTCAAGATTTTTCTCTTTAGGCAAGGGAGTGAAAACTGACGGTATCTTCCTCTTTTCAGGAATACAGCCAGTATCCCTGTTTATCCAGTTTCGGTTATACCAGCATACCCGGTCCTGAAAAAGATTATTTAACTGATTTAATCTGTTTACCCTGCTTTTACACTCCTTAACAAATCTATTGTTAATAAATCTGAACATCCTCTCTATCTTCCCTTTTGCTCTCGGATGACCTGGATAATGATTTAAAAGGGGTATCCCTAACTCTAAAAGTGCTTCTTCTATCTCTGTTATTACCTGTTTCTCCGGGTCATTATCATAAAACTTCATCTGTCCATCATAAACCCGCCATGACCACTTTTTATGCCTGATATAATTGAATAAGGAGGCATTATCCGTATAACCCATCCTGAATATCCCATACCTCTCTATTGTCTCCCTTAAAACAAACATATTATTGTAAACAGAATCGGAAAGGAAAAATCTACCCGCCAGTATCATCCGGGAATGGTCATCCAGATTTAATATTAAATAAACTCTTTTGTATCCACCATAGACCAGAAAAAGGAGAGGTATCTATTTGCACTAACTCCCCAAAATTCTCCATCTCAAATCTGGTGGCAGGGTCTGTTTTCTCATAGACTTTTTCATAAACACCAGCCTGCTTAAGAATATGCTCAACTGTTTTATATGAAAGGTGAAAATGGGGTTTCCCCCACATAATAAACCATTTCTTTTCCTCTTTAGTTAAAAGAGATGGTAAAAGCTCTGAAATATGCTGACAAAAACGGTGATGCCCTTGTTCTTTGAGAAAGACCACTTTTCCACAAATAGAAACGGGGACTTTATTCACCTGAGGATGCTGTCTATGGAAAAGTAAAGATTCAATAGTTTGCCCCTCTAAAATAAATCTTCTCTTTATCCTCTGAACCTGTTTGAGAGACAAAGATAATTGTTCTGCCGCTTGTCTCTCTGTAATTACTCCTGAGACCAAAAGATTCATTACTTCAAACCTCCTCTTTATTTCAACCGAATATATTTTCCCCATCGACTACCTCCTTTAAAGCTATGATAGCCGATGGGATTACGACATCCTATCTTTCAGGTCAAGGGCGACATTTTATCTTTCCAACATACGACATTCTATCTTTCTAACAACAATAAATAGGGGCAGCGCCCATTTATTTCTGTTCCCTGAGCGGTGTTGCCTTTAAGTAATAAGAACAATCCTACACCAGACACTCTTGCAAGGCGCGGGATGAACAAAAACTATGGTTAACGGTGCTGTCCTAGATGACGCTGTCTCTGTTTAAAGACTGATTAGTAAACGATTCTATAACAGCTACGGCATTTTCTGTTGGTGTTTCTGATTGAAGGTTTTTTGCTGGTCCAAGGATATATCCACCATTTCTGCCCATTTCTTGACATAATTTTTTAACTTCAGCCCTAATCTGCTGGGGTGTGCCAAAAGGTATGAGACTTTGGCTCCCTAACCCACCCCAGAAAGTAATTTTACTACCATATTTCTTTTTCAGTTCATAAGGATTCATCCCTTTTGCTTCGGGCTGAACGCTTTGCAAGACATCCAAGCCAATTTCTATAATATCCGGCATGATGTCAACTACACTTCCACAGCAATGGCTCAAGGTAAATTTACCCGCCTGATGAACTCGTTTGTAAAACTCTGCCAGGTGAGGTTTTAAAAATCTTCTCCATCTGTCAGGACCTAAAATTACTCCTCTCTGGTCCCCCCAATCATCACTGAACATAATTCCATCCACTGGTAATTTCAAGCACTCTTCAATAAAACTCATTTGTAGTTGGAAAATCCTTCTTACCAATTCCTCAAAAAAATCCTCTTCGGCAACAGAATATAAAAGCGCATTTTCAAATCCGCAGATTGTCCAGGTACGCTCAAATAGTCCAAACCCAAAATAGCCCACCAAAAACTTATCCTGATGCTCTTGACAAAGTTTAATCGCTTGGGCTTTTTTTTCCTGGTTAAAAAATTTTTTGACATCCGGGAAGTTATAATTTTCAAAGGAGGGTTTAGTAAGACCTGGTTTTTCCAAGTGTCTCGGCTTCAGGTCAGTTCGCCACACACTGCCAAAAATATCCCGGACATAAACACTATCTATTGCCTGGCACTGTTCTGAATCAAAAGGCGCCACTCCCACAATATGGTTAATAATTTTTTGCCTCCAAGCATTTGAACCATAATATTTATCAACCCTTTCGCCCACGACTTCCTCATATCCGAGGGTATAAGGAATGTAAGGAGTCTCTTTATGAGCCAGTTGAGTCAAAACCAATTCTTTCGGTGTCATAAAATATCCGTCTTCAGTTATCGCTACTCTGATTTAAACAATCGAGTCACTTGTCCACTCGGTGTCTTCTTAGTTCCTTTCTATTTTAATAGAATAATAGGAAAAAACAAATTTATAGCAGGTTTCTAAAATTATGACATAAGAAATTTTACAGATATCAATGCCCCCTGCTTTCCACTTTTCAACTTTTTATATTATAACCACAACCTTATAATACCCCCCCCAGAAGTTTGTCAAGAGGCGTGAAAACCATTCCAATATACGACATTCTATCTTTCTAACAACAGTAATGTGAAAGCCACTGGTGATTTGCTGTTTATACCGCATCAATCATTTCTTCTCAGGTTAGAAAGACAGGAGTACAGTAGATCTCGTTTTTTATCAAGGATTTATAAACACCCTTCTTTGTGCCGGTATTTCAGGATTTTACATTAGTTCTGCGGTGGACCAAGTAACTGGTATATCGTTTTCAGTTCCTGATGTGTGAGTGGTCTTTTAAAAATGTAAACTTCGTCCAGCAGTGTTTCTTCACCGCCAGAAGCACCAATGATTAAACTGCCAAATTCTTTCTCCAGAGGTGGTTGTTTTACGGAACGTACAGCGAAAGTGCCAGCATCCACTGAGAAAGCCATTTCTGGCCAGTTCCAGACGGCTGCCAGCATCCTCCATTTTTTCTCCTGCCAGTTAGCAGTTCCAAAGTTGAGGCAACTGTTGCCAGCTGTTGGCGTGTTGATGAGAAAAAGAACACCTTCCTGCCGGGTGAGTTCACCCTTTTCATTATGCCCTGGACCCTGCCGTTCTATGTAAAAACTGGAGTTGGATGTCATGGCAAAGACAGTGTTAGGTCCGTTATAGTGAGTCCAGGCTACCGGACAAACCCACATGATCATGGTTCCAGAACTACCTATGGGAAAGTTCAATTTGTTTTCGTAAAAAGCCAGGCCGGTTTGACTGCCGCCAACAGCCAAGGCTAAACCTTTGAATCCAGGGACAAAACGTGGGTTTCCCCTTGCCTGAAATTTAGACGAGCCGGAAGCCATTTCCGGTTGCATATTTCCGCCATCAAAGGAAAGATGAAAGACAATATCTGCAGATATTTCTCTGAGAATCGGGTCTTTCACCCAGGGCGAGATATCAGTTTCAGAAAACAAAATACCAGTGAAAAAGAAAATGACAGCCGGTATCTGCCAGAGTATTCCGGGGACAATATTTTTCATTTAAATTTCACCCCTTTACCTTAAAAGTTTATAATTATTCTCAGTTATGGTCAAAAGGAGGAAGACATGGTGAGAAAAATTTGTACGCCTGCGGTGATATTATACCTGTGTTTCTCAGGATTAGGGCAGGCAAACATAAGTTTTCCTTACCTTAAAGTTCCCAGGATAAGTAAACCACCGGTGATTGACGGCAGGATAGAACCTGGTGAATGGGCAGAAGCTTCCAGTATAACCGGTGTAGCGACCTGGTGTGCTGAAGGTTCTCCCGGTCAACCACCAACCATGGTACCGGAAATCCAGCAGGTACGCTGGTATCTGGCTTACGATGCTGATCATCTTTACCTGGCTATGGATTCACCTCATCCTGAAGGTTCAGTTTTAACAGCCAACATTAAAAAGAACGATGAAGGATACTTAATTCTCTGGGATGACCATACGGAAATTCAGCTGTCTCCCAGCGGTCGCAAGTTTCCTGATGGTTTTTATAAGATTATGGTTAACCCGCGTGGTTATTTTTCTGACCAGTGGTGGTTCAGTGGTACTCCCGGGTCTGAGGATAGATGGCAATCAGCTGCTAAAGTCAAATCAAATGTAACTGCTACCAACTGGCAGCTGGAACTGGCAATTCCATTCAGGAGTATGAATATGCCAGAAAATCCTGATGGTTACAAAATTGTTGGCAACCTGGTACGAACTGATTTCTGTGGCGGGATTTATTTTGCTGGCTGGACCGGGGGTTCCTGGATGGACTGGGAACACTTTCCTGAAATGGAACTTTCCCCGGACGTTGCTTCCTTTCACCTGGAAAAAGTTGGAGACCTTCCTTCTGGTAAACTGGACAGTATAATTACGCTCAGCACCAGAAGGAAAGAGACTGTAGATGTTACACTCAGGATAGTAAATGCTGAGGGAAAGGAAATTTACCGCCAGGCGCAAACAGCTGTTTTATCACCAAAGCAGCCAGTCACTCTAAGGTTTAACCAGGAAAATCTTGCGCTTTCTCCGGAGAAGGATGAACGGGGAAACTATCTTCAGAATCATTTTGAGATGGTAGCTATCAGCCGGGAAGACCAGGCAGAAAAAAAGCCAGCTGCAGTTATTTATCAGGCAAGAATACCAGTCATTCGTATGACAGAACGTTACTGGAACCAGTTTATTAAGCCCTGGCAGGAAAGGAGAGAGACTGCCGGGGACTATGCTTTCCACATTGCCCATTATCCGTATCTTTCTAAGTTTGAAACCTGGATTGACCTGGATTTGTTTGGTGTTCCTAAAGAAATTAAGGCAGCCCAACGGTTTCAGGTAAAAATTTTAAATGAAAGTAAAAAGGTTCTGGCCAGGTTGGAGGGGCAAATAGGAAAGGATTTATCAGGGCACGCTCTGGAAAAAATTCCGGAACTGGCTCCTGGTAGCTACCAGGCAGTTTTACAGCTTTTTGATTGGAAAGGGAAGGTTGTAGCGGAAAAGACAGTGGAGTTTGTCCGGGAAAAATGGGCATGGGAGCATAACCAGATAGGGAAAGAAGATATTGTTATCCCGCCCTTCATTCCACTGGAAACAAAGGAAAATACTGTCAGCTGCTGGAACCGCAAATACGTAATTGGAAAACATGGGCTGCCGGAAAAAATACTTATTGGTGGAGGGGCAAAAAATCCTGGTGCCGGTCCAGACCTTCTGGGTAACAATCCCTTATCAGTCTGGCTGGAAGCCGAAGGGGAAAGGTATCGACTGTCAGGGGAAGAATTGAAGTTGATAGAGACAAGACCAACAACGGCTAAATTCCTGGCTCATGGAAGTCTTGGTCCGCTGAAAATTCTAACAGAAGTTACTGTGGAATATGATGGGTGGTATCTGGTAAAAGTAGCTTTTATTCCGGAGAAACCTGTCCCGGTTAAAGAACTGGCAATGAACTGGACCGTGCCTGATGCTGATACCCTGGTGGTTATGCGAGGGGATACAGTGGAGCAGGGTTATTTTGGTGCCTTTCCTGCCGGCGAAGGAGTGGTCTGGGAAAGTAGCAACCTTAACGCAGCACCAAGACTTCTTGGCACCTGGGCACCAGCCTGTTTTATTGGTACCGGAGACAGCGGTCTGTGGTATTTCGGGGAATCAGATGAAGGCTGGATGCTTGATGACACTAAGTCAGCTATCCTGGCAGAGAGAATCAACGGTAAACCTTCTTTGAGGTTCCGGTTTATCAATCACGAGGTAAACTTAGAAAAGCCAAGAGAGATCGTCTTTGCTCTTCAGGCTATTCCGGAAAAGCCGCTGCCGGAGAAATGGAGACGTACAGCCTGGGGTATGCCTGGCGGGCTGGAGTATGTGCATGATACCCGCGGCTACCGGATGTATGGAGCCAGTGTGGATGGTTTTGAACTTTATGCGGAAGAAGATTACATCAGGTTGAGGGATACCTATCTGGGTGTGATTGCTCCGCCCAGCCAATCACATGGTTGCCGTCCTTTTTTGAAGCCCCAGAGACCACTGGTTCTTTATGGTAGTAGCCGGATGACTGGAATTTCCCGGGAGTTTAAAACATTTGCCGGTGAATGGCTGGGCAGGACAAATTATCGAGGTCTGTTAAAGCCGGACAACTCGTTCAAGGGAAAGGCAAGTGATGCTGGTATCATCTGGCAGAGTGAGGATGATGTTTCCCCCTATGAGGTTTACCATACCAGCAGTTTCCTTGATTACCACCTCTGGTACCACAAAAATCTGGCAGAGAAAATTTTCCTCAATGGCACCTGGTGGGATAATGCTTCTATTGACTATGGTGGACCAGAAGCACTCGGTTTGTCCTACCGGCGGGAAGACGGGCAACTACAGGGAAAATCAACCCTTTTTGCCTGGCGGGAGCAGACTAAAAGATTGAATGTTATGCACTGGAAACTTGGTCGTCCACCTCTTTATATCTCCAACATGCATCCGCTTTGTTCTTTTACGCAGATTGGCTGGCACATTGAAAACAGTTTTCACCGGTTCCAGGGAAACAACTATGTAGAAAAATTAGGACAGAGTACTGGTGTGGATGTTTTCCGGGCTCTGGTGAAAAGTAAACAGGGCATCATCAGCCGGTTTGCCTATGGAGGCAGGGTAGGGTGGGCTTTAAGTCTTCTTCATGACATCGGTAACTGTTCACCCCCTGTGTGGCGGGCTGATGAGTATCCGGCTTACAAAAAGATTATGGATGTGTTAGAAGAGAATGTATCTTTCTTTTCCGGAGACCCTCTTTTTATTCCCTACTGGAGAAACAAAGCTGTAACTTTCTCCAGTCCGGATGTCTGGGCTTCTGTTTATGTGCACCGGCAGTTAGGACCGTGGGAAGAAGGTGCTAACCCACCAAAACCGCAGAAGGCAGTGATAATTGTTTTCAATGGCGGCGAGGAAAGGGTGGTGGAAGGTTTTAAGGTTGACCCCAAAGCCCTTGGTTTGACGAAAATTTTTAGGATTACTGATGGTGAAACTGGTATTGCTCTACCCCTGGTTTATACTAAAGAGACAGGTTACCAGTTTGGTGAACTTTACCAGAGACCATTTACCTTAAAAATGAAGCGGCACGATTTCCGGGTTCTGGTGGTAGAGTGAAAATGCAATTTGTAGATAGAAAAAGGCGCAAGTATCCTTTCTCTTCACGAGAAGGCAAAAGACCGGATATCTTTGTTTTTACCGTGGATATGATTCCGCCTGAGTTTTACCAGTCAAATCCCGTTCTGTGTTATCTTAACCTGCCGACCTGGCAGAGCTTACAAAAACAGGCAACTAATTTCACTAATGCTTTCTCTGTTTCTCCTTTATGCAGTGGCAGCCGGGCAGCTCTTTTTACCGGTCGTTACCCCTACATTCTGGTGAATGAAGAAAGAAGTCATGATGGTACCCGGACGCAACTTAGAAGTGAAGATGTTGTCTATCCTGAATACCTGAAAGCTTCTGGATATCTCTGCGGACATGTAGGTAAAAGCCATATCGGTACAGAATCCTTTCTGAGAAGTTTTGGAGAAAACTGTGCTCCGTGGAACCGCTGGGCACCTCCTATCTGGGATGACAGTGATTATCATAGCTACCTGAGGCAGCTAAAAGTAGAGTTACCAACCTGGAAGAAAGTTATCCAGGGGCTAAAGCCAGACAGGAAGAGAAAGGGTAATTCATACGGGGGCTGGATTCAGCAGAAAAATGGAAAGGTCTTCCCGGTAGAGGCAACCTATTGCCACTACCTGGTAAACCGCGGTCTTCATCTTCTCAGGACAATGCTGGAGAGAAGAAAAGCAGGGCAACCGGTTTACCTGCAGATAGACCTGTTTGAACCACACCAGCCTTTTTTTATTCCCGGTGGGCTGGAGAAAAGAGAAGAATTCTTACGGAAGCAGCTGTGTCTGCCTGAAAGTTATGAAAAATGGGTAAAGAATGGCTACCTCTGGCACGAACCGCAGCCAAAAATTTATCAGACTTATCGTGCCAACTGGGGTCTTTACGACCGGAAGACAGCTTTTGATTACCTGGTGGCTAACATACTGCAGATGGAAGTGGTTGACTGTGCCTTAACACGGTTTGTGGAAGGGTTGAAAAAGTATGGCCTTTTCCAGGATGCTGTTTTTCTGTTGACTGCTGACCACGGTGAGATGAATTTAGAGCAGGGATTGATTGACAAGGGTGTTTACGGGCATCCCAAAGTAGCCAGGGTACCACTTCTTATTAAATTACCGGGACAAAATACAGCAAAAGTAGTGGATGTACCTGTTTGTCTTCTGGATGTGGCACCTACGATTTTAAGCTTGGCCAGGATAAAGGTGGCAGACTGGCTGGACGGTGAAAATCTTCTTCCTGCCCTTAAGGGTTCTTCCTGGAAACGAAAACAACCATTCCTTTTTGAGTCCTTCTGGCATGTTGCTCCTAACCCGGCAGTAGCCATTCATTACTACGAGGGGAAAGGAAAACATTACCGGTATGTTTACAATCTCTGCTCGGAAATTGAAGAGCTTTACGATTTGAATGATACCCATTATAAAAACCTTATTCTGGAACCAGGATTAACCAGTCTGGTAAAGGAAATACGTAATCAGCTTTTTGAGTTTCTCAACGATGACATTCGCTGGCGCTGTTACCGGGATGCTTTCCGTCTGGACCATTATGCGGATATTTCAGATGAAAGTTCCGATACCCAGATGTTCGTCCCGGAATGAAACGGACATTCTTTTCAGGACCGGTGCACATACATATCCCAGTCTTCAATATTCACCGGTAAAGGATGTTCCAGTCTGATAGAATCCATTGCTCTCAGACACAGGTATGTGGCTCTCATACCTGCAATTTCATCTACAGGAGAAGCCTGATTATGGATAATAGCCTCAGCGAAAGAAGTAAGTAACTGGAAATGTCCTTTGTCCGGGAAAACATAACGAAACTGGCCTGTTTGTTCGTATTCTCTTCCCATAGCATCAATCTTCTGCAAATAGCCGCTCAGTCCACCTTCCTTACCAATATCAGGGTAATAATCAAACTGCAGCGGAAACTTTTTTATTTCTCTCTGTCCGCAGCCAAAGTACTGGTTTTCTACAAAACATTCACTGCGGTAAATTTTTCCGTGGTCCTGGATTTCAATCAGTTCCTTGGGATATTCAAAGGTTCCACAGGCGCTGAAGATAAGACATGCCAGGGAACCGCTCTCCATTCTTAAGTTGATGATATAGTTAAGCCTGGTGCTGCCCATAGCCTGGACTTCCAGTGGCCTTTCTTCTATCAACCAGGGGATTAAATCAAGCCAGTGGCAGCCCTCACCAATAATCTGACCACCACCTTCCTGCCAGTCAATATGGACACCTCCATAGGTTAAACTTTCATCATTGATACGAATAAGAATAATCGCCTGGTCTTCTTCAGGCCAGCGCCTTCTACTCTTTTCCTGCAGGTACACTCTTGGTTTCCCCGATGGTCTGCGGCGATGACTTAAAAAGGTTTTCTTCAAATCAACCATGGCCGGACTGAAACGGCGGTTATAGTCCACACAAAGTTTCACACCTTTTTCCTGGACCAGTCTGATAACCTGGTAGGCTTCAGGTAGAGTCATGGTCATGGGTTTTTCACAGAGAAGGTGTTTGCCAGCCTTCAATGTTTCCTGAATGAAAAACTGGTGCATCTGGTGTGGCACACTGAGAATAACCATGTCCACGCCAGGATCAGACAGAAGGTCACGGTAGTCAGAGGAAATTTTTTTCGCACCAAAATTTTCTGCTGCCTTTCTTCCAGCCTGACTACGGGAGGAGCAGTAATAAAGTTCAATGTTTTCCGCCTTTAAACAATTGGGCAGATGCTGTGCCTGAGCAAATTTCCCGCACCCGATGATTCCAACTCTTATCTTTTCCATAGTTAATTCCTTTTATCAGTAAGCCCTGGCAAAGATAACCCGTTTGTTAGTCATCTGGCCTGTGAAAATGCATTTACCCTGGCCCGGGTCATCTTCCAGCGGCAGACATCTAATACTGACTCCCAGTTCCTCTTTTAACTGACTGGCAATTTCTGTGTTTCCAGCCCAGTAACAGAGAGCAAAACCACCGTGAATTTCTGGTTTTTCTTTGTTGACAGGGGTGAAGAAATCGTAGAAGTCTTTGCGGCTGGCAATCTGGACAGTATGGCTTTCCCTTAATTTCAGAGCACGCTGGTATATGTTTTCCTGAATTTCTCTTAAAAGGGCTGGTAAGAAACTCATAAACTCCTGCGTTTTCTGGGTATATCTTTTCTCTTCCACCTTATCACGGCGTCCAACAAAGACACTCTGGCTATTTACTTCTCTGGGACCTATTTCCAGCAAGACAGGTACGCCTTTTTTAATCCAGTTCCAGACCTTTTCTCCGCCTCTGGCTTCGGAAGCATCAATTTCCGCCCGGACCGGCTGGCCAGAAAAGGATATCTTTCTTATGTTTTCCAGAAGATGCTGGCAGTAGTCCAGAACCAGACTGCGGTCTTGTTCTCTGTGAATGACCGGGAGAATCACTACCTGGCAGGGCGCTAATTTTGGTGGTAAGACAAGGCCATAGTCATCGCCATGAGCCATGACAACAGCACCGATTAACCTTGTGGAAACACCCCAGGATGTTGTCCAGGCGTACTGGAGTTTTCCGTTTTCGTCAAGAAATTTAATACCGGAAGCCCGGGAAAAATTCTGGCCCAGGAAATGGGAAGTGCCTGCCTGCAGTGCTTTTCTGTCCTGCATCATGGCCTCAATGGTGTAAGTGGAGACTGCCCCGGGAAACCTTTCCTCAGGCGTTTTTTCACCTTTAATCACAGGGAGGGCTAAATAGTCCCGGGCAAAAGAAGTGTAAACTTCCAGCATCCTCATGGTTTCTTCTTTTGCTTCTTCGCTTGTAGCATGTACCGTATGACCTTCCTGCCAGAGAAACTCGGTGGTTCTCAAAAAAAGTCTGGTTCTCATTTCCCAGCGCACAATATTAGCCCACTGGTTGATAAGCAATGGCAAATCCCGGTAAGATTGTACCCACTGGGCAAACATAGCTCCGATAATGGTTTCTGATGTCGGTCTGATGACCAGGGGTTCCTCTAATTCTCCGGCTGGTTGAAGTTTCCCGTTCTGGTCTAACTCCAGACGGTGATGAGTAACCACAGCACATTCCTTGGCAAAACCTTCCACATGCTCTGCTTCCTTCTGAAGAAAACTCAAAGGGATAAACAGAGGGAAGTAAGCATTTTTGTGGCCTGTGGCTTTAAACTTTTCATCCAGGATATGCTGGATGTTTTCCCAGAGACTGTAACCCCAGGGTTTAATCACCATACAACCCCGTACCGGTGAGTTTTCCGCCAGCTCTGCAACTTTGACTACCTGCTGGTACCATTCCGGAAAATCCTGGTTTCTGGTCGGTGAAACAGCAGTCTTTTTCCGCTCAGGCATTCTCCACTCCTTTTTAAGAGTGCCAGTAAAAAATTATACCATAAATCATTATTTACCATTTTCAGAAAGTCTGCTAAAATTGAAAAGATGAGCAACAGAGAAGTGGTAAGGCTGGTTCTGGACGGAAAAAAAACACCCTATGTCCCCTGGTCATTCAGTTTTACCCGGGAAGCAAGGGAAAAACTCCAGGGTTATCTCGGCAGCCAGTCTTTAGAAAAATTTCTGGATAACCATCTGCTCTCTTTAGGAAATGAAATTGGTTTCTTTGAAAAGGTGGGAGAAAATTTTTATCGGGATGCCTTCGGGGTTGTGTGGGATAGAAGTGTGGACAAAGATATTGGTATTGTCTGTCAAACCGTCTTACCATCACCAAGTTTAAAAGGGTATAACTGGCCCAACCCAAAGGACGAGAGATTTTACCGGGACATCCCAGAAAAAATTAGTGCCCATTCTGACTGTTTCCGGGTGTTCTGCCTTGGTTTTTCCCTGTATGAGAGAGCCTGGACCATGCGGGGATTGGAAAATCTGCTGGCTGATTTTTATGATTACCCGGAATTTGTGCGGAGTCTGCTTCACAGTATCGCTGATTATAACCTGGTGCAGATAAAAAAAGCCTGCGCTTTTGAAATAGATGCAGTTTATTTTGGCGATGACTGGGGAGCCCAGCACGGGTTGCAGATGGGACCAAGATTATGGAAAGAGTTTATTTACCCGGAGTTGAAAAGGATGTACGAGGCTGTGCACAGGGAAGGAAGGTATGTCTTTATTCATTCCTGCGGTGATGTGGATGAACTTTTTGACGATTTAATTGCCATTGGAGTTAACTGTTTTAATCCTTTTCAGCCAGAAGTGATGGATGTAGAGTTACTCTTGAAAAAGTACCGGGGAAGACTGAGCTTTTTTGGAGGACTTTCCACCCAGTATCTTTTGCCCTTTTCCACTCCCGAAGAGATTCGCCGGCAGACACAGAAACTTCTGTTGCTGGGTAGAGATGGCAGTTACATCTTTGCACCGGCTCATGCTGTGGAAGGGGATGTGCCGCTGGAAAACATTTTAGCCTTTGTGGAGGAAGCAAAAAAGCAGAAAACATAGACTGATAAACTTTTGGCAGAAAAATGTTAAGGAAGCTGGTCGTTTTTGGTCTTATCTGGGCAGGCATGGGCTTTTCAGCTGTCGGGCTGGAAATAAAACCTCTGGAGAATAAAGAAGTCATTTTGGTTCTGGCTCCCCACCCGGATGATGAAACAATCGGATGTGGTGGTGTTATCCAGAAAGCCCGGGAGATGGGTTGTCCGGTTTATATAGTTTTCTTCACCAATGGGGACCATAATCAGGTAGCTTTCAAACTGTATGAGAAGAAAATTATCCTCCAGCCTCGGGATTACATCAAAATGGGCGAATTAAGACGGCAGGAAGCTCTGGCAGCAACAGGGATTTTAGGAGTGCCGAAAGAAAATTTAATTTTCTTAGGGTATCCGGATTATGGGACTTTAAAAATCTGGAAACAACACTGGCAGGATGCTGCACCATACCGGAATTTTCTTACCAGGGCTACCAGAGTTCCTTATCCGGAGAACTATTCCTATCAGGCAGAATATAAAGGTGAAAGCATTCTGAATGATTTGAAATCAATCTTCCTGAAACTTCAACCAAACAGGATTTTTGTTTCCCATCCGGCAGATACCAACTTTGACCACCGGGCACTTTATAATTTTACCCGGCTGGCTCTTCTGGATTTAGAGGGCAGGATTTCTCCCCCGGTTGTTTATCCTTATTTAGTTCATTGTGGCCGCTGGCCTTATCCTTACCATTACCACCCGGATTTGCTACTGAAACCACCAGGGAAACTGACTAATTCTGAAATTGTCTGGGAAAGTTACAACTTAACCGAGGAGCAAATACAGAAAAAACGGGCTGCCATAGATTGCTACAAATCGCAAAAAGTGGATCTCGGCTGGTGGATGGTTTCCTTTGTTAAGAAAAATGAAATCTTCGGGGATTATCCTGTAATTAACCTGAACAAGAACCAGCTTGCCGCAGATGAGGTTTCTCTTACCGGAGTGGGGGAAGGCGATTTTTCTCCAGAGGTATTGGCAGAGAAAAGTAAGATTGACAAATTTTCTTTTCACCAGGAAAACAAAGAACTGTTTTTGCAGGTGAAGTTTAACAGAATTCTGGAAAAAGCACTGGGTTTCAGTGTTTACCTGTTTGGTTATAGTAGAAAGATTCCTTTCCCCAGGATGCCCAAAATTTGCCTGAGGCTGATGCCGACAGAAAGAATTATCGCACGAGACGGTGGAGATATCCTGGTAAGCACGGGTGTGGTTGTGAGAAGAGAAAGACAGGCTGTTTATTTAAAGGTGCCGCTTTCTTTGCTGGCAAACCCGGATTTTATTTTCCTGGCAGTGGAATCGTATGCAGGAGAAATTCCTGTTGATTTAACTGCCTGGCGTCTGGTGGCGATTAGATGATTGTTTATCGTAAAGTCCGGAAAGAAGACCTGCCCTGGTGTTCTTTGATTTTCAGGCAGGCTTTTTATCCGCAGTTAAGACTTTTATTGGGAAAGCACATCCCCCGGAAACTTTTTTTTATTTTATTGCAGGCCTATGCCAGACTGGAAAAGGACGGCTTTATTGTGAGCCAGTCCGGTGCGGAAACAAGTGGTTTTATTCTGGTTTCAAAAAACAAGCGGAGTCTTCTGGCAAAATTCATGGTTTTTTACTTTCCGGGTTTACTGATAAATCTTCTGATAGGCAGTTTAAGAATCTCCCCGGGCCGTCTATTTTTTCTCTGGCGGCAGTGTTTTCTGTTTGGGGGGAAAAGTTTTCGGAAAAGAAAGAACAAATGCGGTCAGGTGATAATTCTGGCGGTGCGCAGGAAGTTTCAGAGACAGGGGCTGGGGAAGGGTCTTTTGTGTGAGGGACTGGATTACCTGAAAAGCAAGGGACTTCACCAGGTGCAACTGGAGGTACGGGCAGATAATGAACCAGCACTGAATCTCTACCGGCAGGCTGGCTTTGTCACCGTTGGTAAAATTAAGACTTTTCTTGGCGTCTCTTTTATTATGACCCGGCCAATTGCTGGCGTACAAAATCAGATTTCTGTCAGTTAAGAGCAAACATTCATTCCAAACCTGAAATCAACGGAAAAGTTTTACAGTTCATCTTTTCTGGTATTTACAGAGACAGGCCATTTCATCTTTAAAAAATCTGGAATTTGACATCAGATGGTGCAGGTGATAAAAAAATGTTAGATGAAAAAGATAGAAATTTTCATTCTTATTTTTTCTCTGGTGACAGCTGTGGCAACTGCCCAGCAAATAACCATTTCTGAAGAAGAGTTTATTGAGGGAATACTTCTACTCGGTGAAGGCAACTACCAAAAAGCCGGGCAGTATTTCCAGCAAGTAGTTTCTGTTTCGCCCCAGCAGGCTGAAGCGCACTATTTTCTGGCAAAGTCTCTTATGGGACTGGGACAGCTGGAAAAAGCCTTAGAGTCATTCCAGGAAGCAATACGTTTGATTCCCTCTTTTCCGGAAGCATATCTCGGGAAAGGCATCTGTCTTTACCGGTTAGGTCGTTACAGCCAGGCGTTAGAAGTACTGGAAGAGGTCATCAAACACAAGCCAGACTGCAGTCAGGCTCTATTTTACAGTGGACTGGCTTGCTGTCATCTCCAGGACTATGGTTCCTGCCAGCGGTTGCTGGAAAAATGCAGGCAGCTTGATTCAGATTTTGACGAAGCCTGTCGGTATTACCTGAAACTTGTTAGGAGTCAGAAGGGAAAGCTGGAGAAAAAAAAGGAAGAGTTACTGCCTTCAGAGCAGGAGCCAGCCGGAGAATCTCCCTGGAAGTTCTCTTTTCTTTTTGGTGTCGGTTATGATGACAATGTCATCCTTCAGCCGGAGGGTGAACCACTACCTGCTGAGATTTCTCACAGGGAAGACTGGCAATTGACAGGACAAATCAGTTTTGGTTATCACCGGGGATTGGGAAAGGGAGAGCTGGGAGGGTCCTGCTCGCTTTATTACACCGGTTACCAGTGTCTTTCCGCATATAACATTTTAGGAAGCTCAATTTCCTTATCTTATTCCCTTAACCAGGACTTTTTTCTGCCAGCAGTGGAATACCGTTATGAATATTTTCTTGTGGGAAGCGAAAAGTATTTAGAAAGGCATTCTTTTGCGCCATCCTTAGTTATCGGAGCCAGCAGTCCTGTAAATGTGCAGGTCTACTTTCTCGGAGAAAGAACTAATTTTTTTCCTTCTTTTTCCACTCCGCAGGAAAACAGGGACAGTGTGGCTGGTTGCTGGGGAGCAAATCTTCGGCTACCTGCGGGAAAGGATGGACAGCTAAATATGTCTGCTGCATATAAGGTAAACAAAGCAGAAGGAGACAACTGGGATTACCGCAGTCCTCAGCTCTCACTTGAATTTAACAGTCCCTTTTTTTCTCAAAACAGCAGTCTAATCCTTATGGCTGGTGTAGAGCGGTTGTTTTTTGACCATACAAACACACTTTTTGGTGCTAAAAGGAACGATACAAGAGTTACTCTTGGAACTTCCCTGCGAATTCGCCTTAACCGAAAATGGAGTTTATTAGCCAGCTATACCCACGTGAGGAATGAATCAAGTCTGGAAGCATATCAGTACAGGAGAAATATTTCTTCGTTATCTATAGCAGGTGAATTCTGAGTGGAGGAAAAGTTGAATAGAGTTGTATCGTATTCAGCGGTTTT
This sequence comes from uncultured bacterium, assembly GCA_964645405.1. GTDB lineage: Bacteria > Ratteibacteria > UBA8468 > B48-G9 > DSTR01 > JAMWDF01. The sequence continues at coordinate 25,040 of CAZYCA010000019.1, forward strand.
CTGTGCGATCCTGTTAAGCCTGGGGGTATCTTCAGGTCTGGCTGCTGTCCCTGCTGGAACTGTGACAGAACTTCAGGGAAAAGCCGCGGTGCGGTCTGCGGAAAGTACAGAATGGAGGAGACTGCAACTAAAGGAGAGACTTTTTTCAGGTGATACGGTTAAAACAGAGGAAAAATCTCGTGTGACAATTTTTCTGGCAGATGAATCAGTAATCACTATTGGACCAAAGGCACAGTTTCAACTGGAATCTTTTTCTTTAAATCCTTCCAGAAACGAAAGGCAAGCAAAAGCAAAAATTCTGGCTGGTAAAACCAGGTTTCATCTGCAGAGAGCATTTGGAGGGTCATCTCAATTTAATGTTTCTACCCCGACTGCAATCGCTGGAGTGAAGGGAACAAAATTTTTAGTCTGGGTAGTTTCAGAAAAATTGACGAGGGTAGCAGTGATAGAGGGGCTGATAACGGTCAGGAATATACTTCCTCATTTGCCGCAGGAAGTTTTGCTTCAGGCTGGATACACTACCAGTGTCAGCACCGGACAGCCACCACTTGCTCCCTCTTTGCTTCCTGAGAATCAGCTGCGTGAATTCCAGGAAGGGGTTGCGGGAAGAGAAAAAGGCATAATTACAGGAATCGGTAGAATCTCAGGCGTAAGCGACCGAAAAGATAACTGGAGATTACTTGATAGCCTACCGGCGAAAGATATTACCAGGTATATACTTGACCAGAGGCAGGAAAGAAATTTTCCCCAGATACTGCCTCCTCCACCCCCGCCCCCTCAGCCCTAATGGAGCGGATTTATCAGAAGGAGGAAGAAAAAATCTGGGTTGCAAGGAGAGGAAGTTATGAAAAGGATAGCAATACCGCTTCTTGTATTACTTTCCATAATTTGGTCGGGTAATTCTGGTAGCAATGAACTGCCCGGCTCAGTCATGGTTTATCTGCTGGGCATGCCTGTCTCATCTCAGGAATTTAAGTTGTCTGCAGGTATCATAAATGGGGACCTGATTAATTTTCAACAACATTACCTTCAAAGTTCTCTGGAGTTTTATGAAACTTATCCTTCCTCCCTGGTGCTTGACCGGGAAAAAAACCGGCTGTATGTCACCTTTTACGCTCGTGGTATTGTTGGCGTGTATGATGCGGTAACTTTTAATTTAGTGAAAACCTTTGAGGTCCCGGATGCTGTAGATATTGCGAAGATTGCCGTCAGCTCTGAGGATGGTCAGAGTAGAGTCTATGTTCTGGAAAAAGATACCAGCCACGTGTATGTTTTTGACCGGGACAGCCTGGAACCAATCCCGGAGGAGGAATTTGACCTTGTTTCTCCGGCAAGGAGTATCTGGGCGGCTTACGAGTGTCTTTTTGCTGCAGATGCAGAAGGCATCCGGTGTTATAAAGATAAGGTACCTATAGCTATTTTCCCTGTTTTAGAAACCATAAACTATCTGCAAGGAGATACCTGTCTTTATCCGGATGTTATTCTCTATGCTCTCGCTGAAGTAACACCGAAAGTTCTGCAAAATATTGCTGGTTGCTGGCAGATAGAAACATTGGAATTTTCCGGTACTATCAGGATAAGCCAGGAGGGAGACATTGCTGGTGGAGATGAGTGGACCTGGCAGGATGGTCACAAAGAAACAGTCCTTGGTGGAGGTTTCCTTTCTGGTCCAGATGGTTCGGTATTTCTGGATGTTGTTACCACTGGTGGTGAGTTTGGTTTTGTTGGGGTAATGAGGTACCGGGCAGATTTCGTTACCTTCCTTAATTATTCTGGTGAGGAAGAAAATAGCTGGTCTCTCGGTTTTTTGATAAAAAAAGGACAGAGTTACTCGGAAGGGGAATTCTCTGGAACCTGGAATGTGAAGGGTTTACATGTTTCCGGGAATTTACATTCCGACGGTGCCGGTGGTATTACCGGAGGAAGTTTTACCTGGCAGGATGGCACAGAAGAGACTATCTCTTCTGGAACTTATACCATAGACACACAGACAGGCTCAATGATACTGACCCTTTCCACTAATCTGGGCCTCAGGGAATTTACCGGCTCTTTCAGTTCTGGCAGGGATGTAGCCATTCTTACTAACGAGGTAACAGCACCAACTCTTCAGAAAGATGCGTCTGCTAAGGATATTATTCTTCTGGTGAGGACCATAAACGCAAATTATGAAACCAGGTATCTTGCCGGTACATGGTCTGTAAAGGCGATGCATTTCTGGGGTAGTCTCACCATAGACGCCGCAGGTCAAATTACAGGAGGAAACCTTATAACTCCTGAAGGAGAAATGGAAGTCACAGGGGGGAGTTTTTCTTTTAGCCAGGGTACGGTAGTGACGCGCGGTGTAGCTGGTGGCAAGCAAGAACAGGTAACATTCAGAGTGGAGGGGGTTATAAGTCCTTATCGGGACATAATTGTTTTTGTGGATCCGACGACTTCCCCCTATCTTTCTGATAGAAATCTCGGAGTTCTCACCAGGATAAATTCTTCAGAAATAATCACTCCCAGAAAGGGGGATGAAATAGTAACTGGTGACCAGCATGATATCCTGCTTAAAATAGATTTGTCCTCAGAGACCCGGACGGAAACAACACTGGAGGCGAAAGGTCTGGGTCTGGCGGTAACTGGCTGCAGACAGAGAGTTTTTGCTCTTTGTGGTCTGCCAGCAGACGGGGAACAGATGCTTTACGTGTTTGATGGAGATACTTTACAACAGCTAAAGCGAGTTACTATACCTGCAGAATACGGACCCTCAATAGACTGCGCAGTCACAGATTACTATCCCCGGGTGCAGTTGAAAAAAGTCTGTACCTCACATCCGGAAGGTGTGGCTACTGTGGGGCAGGAAGTTACCTTTTCTGTAACAATCATAAATACTTCAACTATCCCGGTTGCCAGCATTCCTTTAAGCGACCTTTTCCATCCCTCCTGTCTGTCTTTTTTACGCGCCACGGTTCAGCCGGATGAGCAAAAAGAGGGACAGCTTAACTGGGAAGATATTACAGGCCAGGATAACCTTGCACCTGGTGACTCTGTTTCTGTAGAGATTACTTTTTTAGCCATTCAGAGTGCTAATCCTGTGGTGAATACTGTGGTAGCCCGGGATGTTAAGGATATTTTTGGTAACACTCTTTCTGAAACCCAGAGTACCTGCAATCTCATTATCGAAAGTCAGGGAACAATTACTGTAGTCAAGACTCGTCTTTCTCCTCCTGGCAGCAACATTCAGTTTGGAGAAGAGGTGGTTTTCCAGATAACAATTACCAACAATTCTCCCTTTGCGATTAAGACACTTCCTTTCCGCGATACCTATAACCCGGAATTCCTTGATTTTGTTTCTTCATCTTTGCCGCTAAATGTAATCTCTCCAGGACAGCTGCAATCAGATAACCTTCTTGGCGAAAATACACTTGCGCCAGGAGATGGGCTGGTGTTGACGATAACTTTTCAGGCACGGAAAGAAGTAGCTTTTACTGTCAACAGTGCGCAGGTAGATGAGGCAAAAGATGTATATGACCATGTGGTTTCAGGTGATATCTCTGAGGTTGCTGTCTCTATTTTGCCCTTCCATGTAAATGTTGCCGGAGGGGTAACTACTGCTTCTTATGTGATGGTCTCTTTCCCTTTCACCCCTGATGATGCTGATTTTTTAGCCACGGTAGCAGATGATTTGGGTGCTTATGACCCGACACGGTGGCGTCTCTTTCGCTGGAATCCAGATGCCAATCCACCAGGATACGAAGAATACAGCCCGGACAATGATTTCTTTGATATAGAACCAGGGAAGGCTTACTGGGTGCTTTCCCGCTTTCCTATTACGATTGACGGCACCGGGACCCCCTCCAGTATAAAACAAAATTTTATTCTCTCCCTGCGGCCAGGGTGGAACCAGATTGGTTGTCCCTTCAATTTTCCTGTGGCCTGGAGTAATGTTGTAGCCAGCACTGGAGAAAACTCCTACCCTGCTTCAGAAGGTCATACACTGTGGAAATATAGTAACGGAGAGTATCTGCCAGCAACACATCTGGAACCCGGGACCGGTTACTGGGTCTGGAATCCAGACCCTTTAGAGGTATTGCATCTTTCCATTCCACCCCTGAAGGAAAATAGGAAAACTTCCACCAGAAAAGTTTCTGTAGCCAAAGCTGAACCGCAACCACCAGCGCCTCCAGGTCAGGCTCTTGTTCCTTCCGGAGATTCCGGGGGTGGTTGCTTTATCGCGACAGCCTGCTTTGGTTCACCTATGGCTTCCCAGGTGCAGATTTTAAGAAAATTCCGGGACCAGTTTCTGATGCCGCACTGGCTGGGAAAAAGGTTTGTTTCCTTTTATTACCGACATTCACCCGCAGCAGCAGGTTTTCTCCGTGCTCATCCTTTCTTCAGAAAGACTGTAAGAATGATGTTGGTTCCGGTAGTCCGTATCTGCCAGGTTCTTCTGAAAACAAAAAGTTGATGAGAAAGATATTTCGTCTGCTGTCCCATATACCATTAGGTTTTTACATAACTGTTTTGCTAATCGTTCTTTTTTTTCTACCCATCAGACTGATTAATTTTTTAGAGCTGAAGCTTCTGGATACCCGGTTTTTATCTGCTCAGCGCAGTCCAAAAACATCTGATATTGTCCTGGTTGCTGTTGATAACCGTTCAGAGGATCGTCTTGGTCGCTGGCCCTGGGATAGAAGTAAGATGGCAGAACTTGTTGATATGGTGAGCATGGGAAAGCCAGCAGTTATAGGGATTGATATTGTCTTTGCGGAAAAGCAGGTCTCACCTCTGGATAAGATTCTTGCTATTCCAGAGGCGGAGAAAGAACTATCTGGAGTAAAGCTAAGAAAAATCAGGGAAGCTTGCGATTATGACGGTCAGCTGGCCCGCTCCATAGCAAAGGCTGGCAATGTAGTTCTGGGCTACTACTTCTTGCTGGAAGAAGACACAGGGGCAGCGGCAGAAGAACTTGAGGGGAAGGGTCCGAAATACAGAATCCTTGTAGAAGAATTTCAGGGTGTCATAGTACAGTCTGCTCGGCCCGGAGAAAGGTGTTTCCCCTGTGTCCGTTCTGGTTACGGTGTGGAGACCAGCACCGAACTTATTTCTGCAGCACCCCTGGCGCAGGGGTACCTCAATATTTTCCCGGATGCTGACGGTGTGGTCCGCAAAAGTTTTTTGGTCATGAGGCACGGCTCAGATTGGTTTGCTGCTTTTCCACTGGAAGTTTTGAATGTCTACTACGGACAACCAGGTATCTCACTCAGGGTTATAGGAATGTCAGGTGAAGGCGTTGAAAGTTTGAAGCTTGGTGACAGGCAGATACCCGTGGATTTGGATGCTTCTCTGTGGGTTGACTATACAAGAAAGCTGGATTCTTTTCCTACGTATTCCTTTGTGGATGTTCTGGAAGGCAGAGTGAACGTCAAAAATTTTGAAAAGAAAATTGTCCTGGTTGGTATCTCAGACCCGGGATTGATGCGGGATCACTGGATTACACCGGTTAGTAACATAACAGCCGGGTTTAAAATACATGCCCTGACGATTGCCACCTGCCTGGAAAATCGGTTTATACACCAGTCCGGATATTACTTCTGGCTTAATGTTTTTTTCATCCTTTTTTTCGGCACACTTCTGACAATTCTTATTCCCCGGGTTAAACATCTACTTCAGGGAGCTATCTTAGCTGGCTTTCTCTTCCTTGGCTATACACTGGCAGCTTTCTGGGTCTTCAGGCAGATGCGTATTGCAGTCAATATGGTCTATCCTCTGGGTTGTATTGTGGTTGTTTACACAGTGGAAACACTCCGACATACTGGTGTTTCCCTTGCCAGGGCTATCCGGAAAATTCTGCAGAAAGAGACCGCTTTGAAAATGTTAGGGGAAACCCAGAATGAACTCTCCCGTCTGGTTAGAGTTTCTGATGTTTTCAGTCCTTCATCTTCCTGCCAGGTTTCCCCCTTTGTTTCTGAGGAGATGATGGAGGAAACACCAGCTCTTACCTGGAGATTGATTCTCACTTCGCTGGGTATCTCTTCTGGTGCTCTACTTCTTTTTACTCCTGAGGAAAATTTTCAGGTTATAGCTTCTGTAGGAAACTTGTGGGAAAAAACAAACCTGAAAGCAATCAGAAAAAGGATGGAGACTGTTTCAACTCCTTTGCTGGTGAACCAGCAGAGCGGCAGAAACGAATGGTTTTCTTCTCCGGAAATTTATAACCTGATGGCTTTCTCGGTAGTTTCCGATAAAGCATTTCAGCTGGTGGGATTGTTTCTGAACAAAAGCATTACCGGCTTTTCAGAAACCAACAGATTTACTCCTGATGATGTAAAACTGGCGCAGACAGCAGCTTTGCAGGCTATCATAGCTATCCAGAATTCCAGGTTAAATGTAGCTCTAAAACAGGCACAGCTTGATACAATCTTCCGGCTGGCTATGTCCATTGAGTGCCGGGATAGAGAAACTGGTTTACATGTCCACCGGGTAAGCGAGTATGCTGGAATTGTGGCAGAAGGAATTAAGCTGCCAGTTCCAGAGGTAAAACTTATTAGAAGTGCCATGCCTCTTCATGATATTGGGAAAATTGCCATTCCTGACAGTATCCTGTTGAAACCCGGGCGTCTCACAGATGAAGAATTTGCTATTATCAAGCAGCATCCAATTACTGGGGCTAAAGTTCTGGAAGGATCATCTTCTGCGATTCTACAGGCAGCCAGGGTGATTGCCCTTTACCATCAGGAACGTTACGATGGCTCAGGCTATCCGTACCGGTTGAAAGGGGAAGATATACCCCTTTACGGAAGGATTGCTGCTGTAGCAGATATTTTTGATGCCCTTGCTTCCAAACGGTCTTACAAAGAAGCATTAGGACTGGAGAAAACGTTTGAGATTATGCTGCAGGAAGCCGGGAAGACCATGGACCCAAAGCTGGTGGAAGTATTTCTGGAGCGTCAGGAGACTGTATTAAAGGTTTACAACCATTACAGGGAAGCGCCGGATAAAAGTCCCTTCCATTATCCTGCCCGGTAAGTTTCGCTCCAGGAGTGCGGAATAGACAAGGAATTTGTGGTAAAATAACCAAAGTTTGAATTTTCGCGTTTAGCGGCAAATAAACTGTGAAGGTTTTTAAAACTTAATTTTCTCCGGTAGGGAGTGGATTAAGAAAAAAGTTAGCCAGAGTTTTTGGCAGAACCGGGAAAAACAAGGGGTAAGATGAGAATACTCTTTCTTGATTTAGATACATTACGGGCAGACCATCTTTCCTGTTATGGCTACCACCGTAAAACTTCTCCCCATATTGACTGGATATCTTCGCAGGGAGTGCGATTTGAAAACTACTATTGCTCTGATGCTCCCTGTCTGCCATCAAGGGCGGCTCTGATGACTGGCCGTTTTGGTATTCACACCGGGGTGGTAGGTCATGGTGGGACAGCTGCTGACTTAAGGTTAGAAGGGAAAAACAGGGGTTTTAGAGACCGCTGTGCAGTTTCTAACTGGCCTGCTTTTTTGAAACAGGCTGGTTTTCAGACAGTGACTATTTCTCCTTTTGCGGAAAGACATGGTGCCTGGTGGTTCTATGCTGGTTTTACGCAGATGTACAATCCTGGTCTTGGGGGTATGGAATCAGCAGAAGATGTTACTCCCCTGGCTCTAAACTGGTTGAAAAATTACGGACAGCAGGATAACTGGTTTCTCCACGTTAATTACTGGGACCCGCATACACCTTACCGGGCACCAGCAGAGTTTGGTAATCCTTTTTTGCATGACCCTTTACCTGACTGGCTGACAGCTGAAGTTCTGGAAAAACATCGCAGTTTAGTAGGTCCTCATGGTGCCAGGGAACTGGCAATGTACGATAACAGGACACTGTCTCAGTATCCGCGCTACCTGGGTGAGATTAAAAGTCTGGAAAATTTAAAGTTTCATCTGGATAATTATGACTGTGGTATTCGTTACATGGACCAGCATATCGGTCAACTTATAGAAACACTTGATAAACTAAAGGTACTGGAGGAAACAGCCATAATTGTGACTGCTGACCATGGCGAGAATCAGGGAGAGTTAGGTATCTATGCTGAGCATGCGACCGCTGATGAGGCTACCTGCCATATTCCCATGATTATCCGCTGGCCAGGCGGTTTACAGGGTAAGGTGGATAAAGGTTTACATTACCAGCTGGACTGGCCGCCAACCCTGGCCTGTCTTCTAAAAAAAGAGGTAAACCCTAACTGGGAAGGAAAAAGTTATGCAGATTCCATCCTGAAAGGGATTGAAACCGGTCGCACAGAATTAATCCTCAGTCAGTGTGCACATGTTTGCCAGAGAAGTGTACGTTTTGGATCCTGGCTTTATATCAGGACCTATCATGATGGGTACCACCTTTTCCCTGAAGAAATGCTTTTCCATCTGAAAGAGGACCCGCATGAGCAGAAAAATCTTGCAGAAAACCACCCTGATGTTTGTGGAGAGGCAGCCAGACGTCTGGAGAGCTGGCACAGTAAAATGATAACTTCCAGTGAATCGGCTGAAGATCCAATGTGGGTTGTTCTCCGGGAAGGTGGCCCGGCACATGCCCGGGGGAGACTGAAATACTACTGTGATTACCTGAGGCAAACCGGACGTGCCTGGGCGATAGAGGAATTGAAAAGAAGACATCCAGGTGAGTTTAGCTCCGGATGATTACTGGATGCTGACTTTAAAAATTAAGATTTTTAGAGGTTTTTCCGTTTTTTCCCAGGGTCGCCTGTAAGCCAGCTTAATTTCTGTTTTCCCTGGCCGCAAAGCCTTGAAAACAAAGATTTCCTTTCCACCTGAACCTAACAGTGGTTTCTCTGAGGGAAGGTATTTCCACTGGAGAAAGCGCACCAGGCACTTATCATAATCCTGGCTTTTCTCATAGGTGTAACCGGTGGTAGGATTAGAGGAAACTTCAATGAGGAAAATCTGACCTGTCTTGACCACACCAGTCAGGTTTTCTTCATCCAGGCAAACTTCTGCTGCCTGGGTAAGGTTGAGAAGGAGACAGAGAAGAATAATGGTGGAAGCAACTGTTTTCACTGAACTATTTCCCTGATTAGTCTTACCCATTTTTTCAATCTTTCAGGTTCGTCCTGGACTGTTTCTATGTCTTTTAAAACAATAACTGTGTGACAGTGCCGGAGGGAACGCCAGGCATCAGCCACTATCTGCCGGATTCTTTTTTCTTCAAATCCATAACCGACCATGTCACCGGGATTGGGTCTCCAGGATAAAACATAATCCTTTCCTATCTGTTCCGCACAGCGGTGAACATTAGCTGAAGGTGTTACTGCAATAATCCTGAGGTTGGGGATTTTTCTTAGCATCTTGATTTTTTCCGTGAGGTTTTCACAGCAGCCATAGGCAGTAAGCCCAAAATTTTTCAAGATTGGTAACTGATACTGAAGAAGAAATTCTTCGTGCATGGCTGGAGAGATGAGGGTATACTCCTGGGCAGCAACGTATCCCCAGATGTCCTTTCTCAGACGCGGGCCAGAATCAATGGCTGGTGGTTCCAGCTGGTGGCAGTAAGGCATGGCCTGGTTCACATGACTGAGAAGCGTTATATCCCCGGATTCTTCTGCTTCCTTCTGGTTGGTAAGGATTCCATCTCTCATAAAGGAAAGAAGGCGATGAAGATTTTCCGGATTATCGTACATGTCCAGCATTATCTGCTGGTGACCGCGCAGTCTGCCCAGGTGGGTGGATATATCCATACTGAACCCCAGGCAGACCGGACTTCTGTTCACCCGTACCGGGATAATGTCCCCGATCGCTTCACTCAGGCGAAGAAAATTTCTTTCTGTTTCTTCTTCGTTAATTCGGTGGTGGGGAACCTCAAGCAGGCTCATCTGGTTCCAGTCCTTTAATGGTGGGTCAAACTTTCCTGCTCCCCCTTCCTCAGGGGCTGGCTCCATTCTGATGGGTAATCCCCAGAAGTTGCTCCAGTCCAGTTGATGGGTAACCGGGACAGTCAGCCATGGTTCAGCAATCCAGTCATCTTCAATTTCGTGATGGAACAGAGCCATTTTTAATTGTCTTTCGTAGGTCCTTAGAAACTCATCCTGGCAGGAAAGATTGCTATCAGCAAATACCTGGCGGCACCAGACATTGTGCATGCCGTAACTGACAAGAACAAGAGTCCTTGTCTTTAGCAAACTGTTTTTGTCTGTCCACAGTTTTCTTCGCTCCTGGTACACCTCCTGGGAACAAATTTCCCTGTACTTTTTTGCCAGTTCTCTGAGGATGTTTTTATCTGTTTGCTTCATTTCATCTCCCTGTTTTTTGTCTGGCTCTGGCGACCATTTTTATCGCCTGCAGATGCTGTTTCCTGAACGAAGCAAGAGTAGGAAACCAGGCCGTCTGCAGGAAACCAAGTAGTCTTTCCGGGGAAAGACGGGGCAAGCAATAAGAAACAAGTTTCTCCAGGTTTTCCGGGAAACTCCAGTTACTTCCTGTGGGAATCTGGTCGTAGCCGTGGCTGTCCAACTGTAGAAATGCTTTTACGTAGTCAATCCGGGAGTGAAAGATGTTGCCATAATACCAGTTACTCTGGACCACAGTTTTTGGCATTTTTTTAAAGAAAATATCTGAATGGTGCCAGAGGTAGTCAGACCAGATCCAGGCTCTGACTCCATTTTTCTCCACCTGGTCCTGAAGGAAATAAAAATCGTGCCACCATAACTGGTGCTGACGGATAACTGCGTAAAGTGCCAGCCTTTGATGTTCGGCTGTTTCCTCATCCATTCCTAAATGGAAAAACCTGGGTCTGGAAAAAAGAGAGCAAACCTCAGTTATTAAGTCCCGGCAAACAGCATAATAAGCATCGGTAGAGACACACCGGCAGTATGGACCAAGCCAGGTGTCGTGAGTGGTGGAGAAATTAAGTTTGGGAATAGGTTCCAGCCCCAGGGAGCGCAGTCTCTGAAGTTGTTTTTTTAACTCTGCGGTGGACCAGGCTCCTTTTACTGCAATCTCCGGATGACTTTCATACCGGATACCATCACCCAAATCTATCACCACCATGTTCAGACCAGATTTACTCATTCTTTCTGTCAGTTGCAACCAGAGAGACTGGCTGAAACGGAGATAGGGTCTGGCTCTTCTGATGTGTAGAAGCCGCCTGGTCCTTTCCGGAGAACCAGCAGGCGCTCTGACTTCTGCTTCCTCCCACATATTAAAACTTAGATGAAGCAGGTTTGCCCAGATCATTTTCCCTCCATGTTGTAAACTATTGTATAATAAATTTCGGAAAAAAACAGGAGGCTGGCAATGAAATACTTTGGCCGTCCTTTTTTTGGTGTTACAGTTTTCGGTTTGCTCAGTGCCTTATTATGGGCAGGCACAGATGTGGCTTTCTGGAAGGAGTATTCTTCCCAGAAAAATGATGAAAATGTCTATCTGTACCTTCCACTAAACGACCCTGAAAGTAAAGACGCAGAAGGCGCTGTTTCTTCCATAGAAAAAATCGGGGAAGTAAGCTATGAATCTGAAGGAAAGTTTAACCGCTGTCTGAAATTATCAGGCAAGGGTAGTCTGAAATGCCAGCCGGCTAATATTTTCCCTGGTGGGTTCCTTGCCATTGAAGCCTGGGTGAAACTGGATTCCCTTCCGGAAAAAGAAGCGGCCATAGTTTTCAGACCAGCAGAAGTTGACAAATCAGCCCACTATGACCCCAGTATTGATGTCACCAAAGGTTTTGCTTTACTTGTTGACAGCAAGGGAGCACTACATCTGGAGACAACTAATTGTTTTTATGGAAACAAAACAAGGACATCAAGCGTTCCCGGGATGATACAACCTGGTCAGTGGGTTCATGTGGCTGGCGTCAGTGCTGTTTTCCCGATTAGTTTCCGACGTCTTTATGTTAATGGCAAAGAAGTCTGTGCCCAGCCCATAGCCTGGGGACAGGGTCTGGTTGTCTCCGGAGAGGAAGAGAAAAAACCAGGGCCAGTTTTTATTGGAAACAATGATAAGGGTACAGCAGGTCTGGCGGGTTGCATTGACCAGGTGAGGATTCACCGCAATATCTTTAAATTCTGGCCTAAAGAGGAAACTTTTTGGTGTCAGGCTCTGGCTGAACAGAAGATAGTTGATGGTCCGCCCTATTTCCTGAAAGAGCACCAGCCAGTTGTCTCCATTTCTCTGGATGGCTCCCTGGAAGTGCAAGGTAGTCTGGAAAATGTATCTGTAAAAACAGGGGAAGGAAGTTATGTGGAAGGAGTGAGAAAACAGGGGTTTTGTGGTAAAATTAGCGTTTCTGCTCCAAAACTTCTTCCGGCAAGAGAAGGGACAATTGAGTTCTGGATGCAGCCGGTAGGTTTCAACAATCACTCAGACAGAAATGTCGGTATTATCAATCAACCTTTTGTCCTTTACATTTTTAACGGTGGAAGTCCACCCCGACCCCTTTCTCTATATTTTCCGAAAGCTGATGGGAGTTTGCATTTTGTTAACGATACCCTACAAACAGATTATTACCCTGGAGCCTGGTACCATGTGGTTGTTACCTGGAAAGAAAAAAATATCAGTCTTTACATCAACGGGAAAAAGGCAGGATGTACACTAACAGAGGGATTTCAGACAGCCTTTCGTAAAGAATATGCTGAAAGCCTTGTTTTTAACGGTTACGGAAAGAATGCTATTGTTGATGAAATAAAGATTTATCACAAAGCCCTTCTGCCGGAGGAAGCAGCCAATGCCTGGGCCAGGTACCGTGATGTTTCTCAACTGGTGAAAGATGTTAAGGCTTTATCAGTGGCTGTTATGGGTGAGTATTTTCCCAGTCAGAACTACTTTTTTCTCCGTTTGTTGCCAGAAGTACCTGCTGAAAATATCAGGGAAATCAGAATAGATTTGGTTGACAGTACCAGCAGGGTTATCCGCAGCGCTAAATTCCAGCCTGGCAAGCCGGATTATTTATTGGAGACAGGAAACCTTGCTGATGGTGACTACAAGCTGGTAAGCACAGTTGTGACCACTGAAGGCAAGGAACTACCTGGTGCTATCCTGCCTTTTGTGAGGAAACATTTTGTCTGGGAAAACAATAACCTGGGTATAACCGGAGAAGTCTACCCTCCTTTTCAACCACTTAAAGTAACCGGCAAGAGAGTACATCTTGTTTCTCGCTCCTATCAGTTCAACCAATTCGGTTTACCGGAGGAAGTTGTCACACTGGGAAGGAATATTCTGTCTTCTCCGGCAGTCATCCGCTATGAGACTTCTGCTGGTGCAGGAACCTGGAAAAATCAGCAGGGTTCCTGGAAGATAGCCAGACCTAACACAGCGATATTTTCTGCCAGCGGCAAAACAGATTTCCTGGAGTACATTACAGAATCCACAGTAGAAGTAGATGGATGTATCAGGGTGGAGTTAAGACTGAAACCCGGGCAAAAGAAAGAGGAAATTAAATCCCTGTGGGTAGAGATTCCTTTAAAATCATCGGAAGTGCCTCTGATGCATACCATTGGAGACGGGTTAAGAAGTAACTATTCCGGACCAGCTCCGCAGGGCACAGGTGTTGTCTGGGATGGTTCTAATGTTTCCCGGTCTCCTGCGTGGCGGAACCTTTTTGTTCCTTATATCTGGCTTGGTGCTGAGGAGAGAGGACTGGCATTTTTTGCAGAAAATGATAAGGGATGGGTCACAGAAAAGGGAAAGAGTAAAAAACCTGTGGTCCAGCTTGTAAGAGAAGAGGGGAAAATTGTTTTGCAGGTGTTTCTTATTAACCGGCCAGTAATTTTGACTGAAGAAAGAGAAATTGTTTTTGGCCTTCAGGCTTCTCCTACCAAACCAATGCCGGAAAACTGGCGCACCAAAATTCAGGATATGCCAGGTGGCCTGGCTGTTGTTCCCTGGGGTGGGTTGCAATGTCCTTCCCAGGGACCTTTCCGGGATGACTGGACGATTGTGGACAAGATTCTGGAAGCACGTCAGGGTAAGCCCTTTGACAACCAGTGGTTAAAAGAATACGCGGAAAAGAATAAACCTCCCTTAGTCCATGGTACCTGGGACTGGGTTAACAGTGTCCAGCATTTTGCCGGTCGGGCTTCTGCTGTAGGGATGAACAAACCTCTGGCTGTTTATCAGGAAGAAATGGCAGCCTCCACAGCCCGGCCGGAATGGTATGTTTTCCAGGATGAATGGAAACTGAATGATGGACCCCAGGAACGTTCTTTTGAGTCCATTAAGGAACTGGGGCAGGGTCAGAGCGTCCTTGGTGGCGGTGCTGGTATCAGTTTTGTTCGTAGTTACGCTGATTTTGGCACCTGGATGGCCAATGAATGGCTGAAACGGGGTGTGAGTCTTTACTGGGACAATACCTATTGTAAACTGGCTACCAATACCAGGACCACAGCTGCCTATGTAGGTGAAGATGGTTTTATCCAGCCATGTTTGATCATCTGGAACCAGAGGGAGTATCAGAAGAGGGTCTGGCATCTTCTTCAGGAATGGAGAAAGAAAAGGCCGGAACCTTTGGAGTGGACCATTCACATGACCAATACCTTGATGCTGCCTGTTCATACCTGGGCTACAGTTAACCTGGACCATGAACTCGGTAACAAAAAACCATTCTCACCAGAATGGCTGCGCACGGAAACGATTGGTCGGCAGGTGGGTAATTATCCCCTTTCTCTTTATCCGGTTTCTGGCAGGGGAAACAAAGTTATAGAAGACTTACCCAAACAGCAGCAGGAAAGGATTGAATGGGGAATGCGGGCTGTTCATGAGATTCAAAGAGCTGGTACTCTGGAAAAAATTTTAACGGATTTTGGCTATGGTCAGCCAGAAGTCATAGTACACAATTACTGGGAAGAAAAGCCTGTTGTGGAAGTTACTCCTGACCAGGTAAAATGGCTGGCTCTGGTAAAACCTGCCCAACGTAAGATGTTACTTGTTCTCTCTTCCTGGTCAGAGGAAAAGCAAATCTGGCCAGAATTAACTTTCTACGCCGAGCGTCTTGGTTTTCCGCTGAAAAATTACCAGTTCATTGATGTGGAGAAAAATATTCCTCTGGGAGGTCTTTCCCGTACCGGGGATCCTTCCCTTTCTCAACAAATCCGGCTTAAGGTGGACCTTGCTGGTCCCTGGGGAGTGAGGATTTTACAGCTGGAATCTGACTGAAAGCAGGGTGTAATCCGTACAGGTCAAAGTAGGTTTGAGGCCTGGTAGAATCACTGGAAGGGATAGCTACTCTTACAGTGTGGTAGGTTTTTTCGCCTGGATGAAACTGGACAGTAAAAGATGTTTTGCTACCAGCAGGAATAATCCTTTTCGGACGGGAGATAATCTGGAAAAATTCAGCATCCTTACCCTGGATGCTAACAGCTGTTTCCCCCAAACACAGGTCCTGTGAGCCAGCATTAAAAATTGTGAAGGAAAAGCTTGTTTTCTTTCTGAAGTTGTCAGAAAAAAGGAAACACCCGGCTTTTTCCTGAATTTTTTGAGGCATCTTTTCTTCCAGATTTTCCCCGTTTCCCTGAACCTTAATCACCGGTCCCTCATACCCGCCTTCCGGGGACCAGACCTGGTAGCGGTAGATTTCTAACCTGTTATCAGAACTGGTGGAAACGATACCTAAAGGTGCTGCTTTGCCTTCCTGGTTATCCAGGATAAAGAATCTGCTTTCCTTATCCGTGTGTAACCATCCGGCATACCTTACTTTCCCGGGATGCTTCAGGTCATCAGTGATGTACATTCTTAACTGGCTGTATGCCCAGGGGAAACGGACTTTCTGGCAAAGAGGAATAAAATGCCAGACTTTTTCTTCATTCTCTTGCGGGAAACCAAAACCGACGCTGCGGCCAGATGTGTCACCGGGAATATGTCCCCAAAGCGATCCAGAAATTTCCAGTCCGGTACCAGGCTGGCTGGCATCAAGATAATGCTGAAAAACAACCTCCAGATAAAAAGGAGGGGCAAATTTTTTAACCGTGCGGATACCAAGGAAGGGCTCCTTAGCCTTTGGTTGATACAAACGCAGAAGATGTCCGGAGCTACTCTTTACTACACTGACAGCTGCTTCCGTTCCCGGTATTTTATTCCAGATTTTTTCGTCCAGAGATTCTCCTGACCAGCCACAGTTAATAGCTGGTGGCCACCGGTGGCGGGCGTGGATAATGGTTTTTGCAGTGTGACTTCCTGAGGGACCTGTCACAGTGAGAGAAACCTGATAAAATCCCGGTCTGGTGAAGGTATGAGAAGGGGAAAATTCAGTAGAAGTGTTACCATCATCAAAATCCCAGAAGAATTTGAGTAAACCCCTTTTTTTATCGCGGCTTCCCCGGGCGGAAAATTTTACAGTAAAAGGAACAATCCCTTCCTTCTCCTGGCAGGAAATTTCTGCCACGGTAGGTGAGACATGAAGGAAAGTGGCTTGACTGTTATAACTGTTTCCAGCACAACCGTCACTGACAATAAAATTTAAAGGGAAGCTCTGAGCTGGTGTCTGGACCGGGACCGACCAGAAAAATAAGTTTCCTTTTAATTCACCAACCTGGTTACTCCAGCGATAAAAGTGCACAGGGAAACCTTCCGGGTCAACTGCAAGAAGCGGCCAGTTCACTGTCTCCCCTGGTAAGACAGTCTTTTCCTCAAGAGTAAGAAAGAGGGGACGGAGATTCTCCGAACCATATTTGCGGTAAACACTTATGATGGCGGGGTTACTGTCATATAAGCCGTTGTTAGCAATCAGGGCAATGGCAGTACGACCACTGGGCAGACAAAAATTACCTGGTACAATGATTTCGTAGACAAAATTTCCTCTGTCTATGATTTTTGTTCCGGTATCGCCGTATAGTATTTTCCAGCGAAAGCGAAGAACCCGGGAAAAAAGGTCGTAACTTTCCTGGCTACTTACCAGAAAATGCACCGGTTCCATCTGGTTTCCAGCAGATACATTCTGGTGCAGTAGAATGGCTGTCTTGTGGGCATAGATAAGCTGGCCGGAACTTACCGAGATAAGTTTCAAAAGCGCTACTGGTGGAGTCTGCTTCATTTTACTTGCCAGTGAGACCATGTTCTTAAGATGTTGCAGTTCATCATAGTTATGATAGTTTTCATTTACCTCAGTCTGATTGGAACCACGATAGTCTCGATGGTCCCCGGAAGAATTATAAGCCACGCGGTGGCGCAGTTCGTTGTCATAGGGTACATCATAAGGGAGTGCTGCTTTCCAGAGATACAGCAAAGTTGAGGCATAAAGGCCGTTTTTTTTCAGCAGGATTTTAGTAGATTCAGGTAAATAGCTTGCAGCCAGAATCATTTTCACCAGAGCCATTGTTTCACTACCAGAAGAGCCAACGGAATTAAAAAAACAGGGTATTAGTGCTTCATATTTATCAACGGAGGAATTAAGTTGCCTGTCCATAAAGGAAATATGGGCTGGCGAGGCAAAAAGGATATTGGCAAAGTAGAAAAGAGATTCTAATTTCTGCATGTGGGAAGCAGAATTGGTAATATCATGGGCAACTTCTGTTGTTGACTGGTTGACAAAGTTAACTCCAATCCGGTGAAGAATAAAGGGATAATTTTCTGTGCGCGGGGGCCAGCCATAATCAAGGTCACTGTCATGGATGATAGCCTTCAGCAAACCGGAAAAAACTGGATTTTCACCTGCTGGCCAGCTGTCCCGCAGGTAGGCATGTTTTTTGTCCCAGTTAAAATAAACATCGTCGGCAAAACCAGCAGTAGCAGGATTAACCTGAGGACTGAAGGAAAGAAAGGAGCTGTTAAGACACGGATAGAGTCTTTCTGAAGGCGGCGGCATGTGAAAGATTCTTTCTTCATTTTTTTCCGGGGCTTGCCTTGGACCCGGCAGTGGAACAGTCACCGGTGTATCATCCAGCAACCAGACTTTCCAGCGGCAGGTGTCAAAATAAGGATTTTTTATCTTTTCCTGGGAGAAACAAAGAGATATCAGGCATGATTCTACCGTGAGAATAACAATGCCGAGAGATTTCATTTTTACCGCAGTTGCTTTTTAGATGGCATTTTATCATACTGGCTGGCAGATAGAGAAGTTTAGTCTGGTTGAGTTTGGTGATAAATAAGATAGCCCGGAAGCAGCATCATAAAAACCTGCTTATCGTGCGAGTTTTAATTACTCCAGAAGAAAAGCTTTAATAAATGAAATGAAGGTCTGATCTTATACACAAATTTCAGACCTGCGGCAGTCTTTATTTCACCCTATTTATTTTTCTCCAACTTCTATTATTCTATAATCCATACTGTTAACGAAAACCTGCAGTTTGCCGTTTCTCTTAAGAAGCGGGAAATCATTTTCAACATCCCTTACATAATCCGGAGAAAAACCTAGTTTTCTCCTATCCAGTGATACCACTGTTTCCTGAATTTTATCAGTCAAATTGGCCGCAAAAAGGAGAATTTTCTTCCCTTTTCTGTGTCTGTAAATACTTATTTTTACTTGTGAGTTTGTATGAAAAACAGGTTGTTCCCAGTACCCTGAAAAAACTGTGTCTGCAATATCAAACTCACGCATTACCTTTTTAAAATGATTAAATGTTGGATAATGACACCAGGCACCTGAGATGAAAACATCGTGAACCTGCAGTAAGGCAATCATTTCCCTGGTAGGTGCAATCAATTTCCTGTAGTATTCATCAAGTTCGGGTAAAAAATATGGAACCCAGCCCCATTGCCTACCTGTATATTCAGCCAATATCCTGTCAATAGGAAGAACTTCTGTGTAATGAGCACCAACCCTCAGTATCCCCGCATTAAAGTTTTCTCCATTCCACTGGAAATCTGCAAATGCCAGGACGGGACTTTGCAGTTGCGTAGAAGAGTGGACCAGAATAAATGTTTGTTCCGGGTGTCTTCTTCTGAATAGTTTATATACCCTTTTCAGAAAATCTCTTGCCGCCCATAAGGGTGACCCATGACCGTCAAAATATATTCCCTGGATGTTATATTTCTCTATAAGTTCGTTAATGTAATAAACCATAAAGTCCTGAAAAGAAGTGTCCAGACGAGCAGGACCATAATAGACATGACCTGCCCAATCGTTCAGCGGAAAATTTATCCGTGTATCCTTTTCTCCGCTCCACTCCTCGGCATAAAGCCACCTCTCCGGGAGAACATATCCCTGATAATCACTGTGAGCACACGCACCCCCGGCAAGAGCAAGTAAAGGTATAGTATCTTCCGCTTCACATTTGACGGCTTTTTCCAGAGTCGTCTTTGTTTTTGGATTTAACGTCACTGCTTCTCCCGGTATGGGATCCAGATAACCACGAGCCCAGTGCCAGATAATTTTAAAGGATAGGTGTTTATACTTTTCTGGCATAGGTTTAACAGGTGTTGCCTGGTAACCAAAGACAATAGTTTTTGTCTGGTTTAGTTCGTATAGAGAATCTATGAAATTAATTCTTATGTTCCAGTCATTATAACTTTTATGCCTGAATATCCTTACTTCTTCATATAACTTCTGGTTTTCCCAGTTTTCTTTATCAGAAGCAAACCACGCTATTCCTCTGTCTTCATCGCCGACCCAGACCAGGTATTTAAAACTTCCTGAAATACCTTCTTCCGGAATTTTACCGGAATAAGAAATTGATGGGTCCCATCCTTTATACTCCCAGTGATAATACTTTGCCAGATTCTGACAAACAGGAATACGCAGGGCAAGCTTTTCAATTTTAACCGGTTTTTCTAAAGGAGCTATTTTTAAAAAAACCTTTGCCATTCCATCAAATTCTATTTCTGTATCCGCCTTTATATTCACCCCTGCGGTTTCGGCAGTGGCAGTTAAGACAACTTTTTCTTCTGTTTGAGAAACAACGTGCATCTTACCTGAATAAACCATTGTATGTTCTTTCTCAGTCTTTATTTCCAGAAAAATAGGTCTGTGGAGTAAGGTAGTTCCCTTTGATTCTATCTGTACCGGGAAAAGGGAATTACTGAATATATATTTTCTTCCCCACACAGAGACAATCTGGCCTTCCAGTTTTACCGGTGTCCAGGGCAAAGGTACCCAGCTCTCCTTTCCTAAACTATTATTTTCCCACAGCCTTCTTCTTTCCCTTGCCTGCTGGAGGTTCTTCTCTTCTGGTATTGATGGCTTGTAAACTTCATCTGCTCCCAGAAGAACAATGGAGAGAAAAAAAGGGAGAAAACTCATTCTTGCTTTCATGAAATTCCTTTTCCACCTTAAAATTCAAACATCCTCAGATAAACTAAATTTTGACTGCCTTGTTTCTGCAAAAAAATTTCTGCCACTCCGTTTTTTACTTTGTCCCTTCCTTGCCTAATGGTTATCTCCCTTCCCTTCACGGATATAGTTTTAAAGGGAGTTATTTCCCCTCTGGGATAAACTGTCATTGTACCCTTACATTCATTTTCTTCAGATACTTCCAGCCAGATTCTTATTTCTTCCGATTGAAATGAAATTTCTTTTTCTTTAATCCAATCATCTTCTTCCCCAAACCTTACCTCCGCAAACCTCTCTGGACTGTGATAAGAACCTCCTGTATTCATCCACTGGCTTAATTCTACTCCGCCTGTCTTAAAATTACGGCAAATGTTAAATGTCCATTTGTCCCCTATTTTGGGTTGTACACTTTCAAATGTGGAAAAGGGAATTTTCAGTTCTCCGGACCAGGTTCCATTTTTCAACTGGGTTTTATAAATAATTTCTCCATTCCAAGAAGAATCAAGAATTTTACCATCATAGATGGAACCAGCCGGATTTACGATTATCTGGTAATAACTGTGTTCCCAGGTCATAGTTGGTCTGAGAAAAAATTCAAAAGTGTCATGTTCCACTACAATCCTTCTATCATCTCTGGGAACAACCTCACCCATAACTCCTTCTGGCTGAAAACAAACAAATGCTATATATAATCCTTCCCTGTTATATCCTAAAAATACCCTGGGCGATTTCCTTTCTATGACTTTGTAAGTACCGGTGTGTAAAAAGAAAGATATCTCTGTTGCTTTTTCCCAAGCAACGTCAGAAACTTCCCCATCTATTACTGGAGACGTGGAAAAAAATGGAATGGTGACACTACTCCTCTTAAATGTAACGGATCTGGTCAGAATGTTTTGATACCTCTCAATAATCTGTGTCTTCGGCACAGGCTGGTTGAAAATGGTTATATTATCCAGCAAAATGTCTAACCTGCCTTCCAAATTACCGATAAAAAGTTTCCCTTTTTCGCCTTTTCTGCTGCATTTTTCTAAATTTGCCCTGGGACAGGGTATCGCCTCACTGCCATCAACAAACATTGATATATCTTTTACCTGCCAGGAAATAACTAAATGCGTAACACATTTTTTGTTCCAGTGATACACTGGAAGAAAAATTGTTTTTTCTCCGTTTGTTAAATACAGCAGCCCGCGTCTATAGTAAAGAATTATGTTATCGTAACTGAGTAAAATAGATATACTTTCATCAGAAGGCAATTTTGAATTTAGAAGGAAAATCAATTCCACTGCTCCAGCGACAAGTGGTTTTTCCAGAGGGATTTCCATCAAACTTTTAGGAAGCAGAACAATCCCCTTACCAAGGTATGCCATTCGAAATTCTGGTGTCACCTTTTTTAGAGAAAAATCAAAAACAGCCGGGACTGACCCGATTTCTGGATTGAGAGAATTCTCCATGGTCAATTGAAAAACCGGTGAGAAAACTAGCTGTTCTGTAGCAGTCAAAGCCCAGAAAAAGCTGAAAAAAAAAGCGATTATTTTTTTACTAAAATTTCTGGTCACTATCTTCCTTCTTGGGTAGTTCCCCTGTAAATAATTTTCTGACTTCTTCTGCCTTAAGAAACTTATCAAATATCTTTACCTCATCAATTAATGTCTGGGGCTGAGTTTTATCAACATACCCTGGTCCTATCTGGAAATTATCAGGCTGTCTGAAAAGCTTTCTATCCCCGTATCCCTGACTTTCTCCATTCAGATATATATACATGTAATTTTCATCCCAGGTGACTAAAAAATGATACCACTGTTTCTTTTTAAGAAGACAGGCGCTTGCACATCTTCCTCTTACTGCACCCCACCCCCACTTCCCATCTGCGGCTGGACCGTAAAGAGCTACACATAAGGTATTACCCCAGGTCTTCCTATCCGCTTCCTTACTTAACCAGGCAACATTTATCCCTTCTCTGGTTACCATTCTGAGGAAAATAACCGTTCCTTCGTAAGAAGCGTCCCAGTCCTGAGGAGAAAACCAGAAAGAGATTGTTCCTGTGGAAAAATTAAGATTTTTTTCAGCTTCAAAAGAAATACTACCTTTCCCACCCACATTCACTGCTTTTCCCTTCACGCCATCCGTCTGAACCACTTCCCCCATTATCTTGCCCTCTTTCTTACCAAGAGCGACATCAGCAGATTCAATACTGCTATCAAAAGAAGTGTAAAAAGTTAAATTCCTGTCGTCTGCTTTCACCAGATTTACCAGGAGCAAACAACAAAACAAAGTCAGATATCGCCTTTCCACCTTCTTTCTCCTTTCACAAATACTCTGAAATCTTCTTCTTTTTATACTTTGAATTACCATGGGGGTGAGTTAACGGGAGGTGGACCTATTTTCCATTCTACATGACCATCAAGAAAAAGATAATTCATTCCTCCGGAATGTCTTAATTCCCAGCCGTAGGGAGTGATATCCGGATTCGGGTTATATTGAGACCAGTAAGAAGATCCGCTTAAACCCACTGCGACAGCATCACCATCGCAGATGATAAATCTTTCACTCGGATTGGTAACCTTACTAAGTTTGTTCCCTCTTTCCCCGGTGGCAAGTCGTATCAAAGGTGCTACATGTCTGTTCATCGCATAGTCAGTTGCCTGGTTCCAGTTCGGAGAAGTAGATTTACCATGTCTGTAATATCCATAACTTTTTGGCTCACTCGGGCAATGAAAGATTTGTCTTTTTTCCGCATTGTAGTAGACATTTGGTACGTACTTTGCCCTTATAAAAACGCCGTACCAAGTAGTTCCCAGTGAGATATTGTCATACAGATAATAAGGAACAATAATCTCATCATAGTCCTGAGCATAAAAAGCAACCATAGTTCCTAACTGCTTCAGGTTGCTCATACATAGCGACTGCCTTGCCTTCTCCCGTGCCTTTGACAAGGCTGGTAATAACATGGCGGCCAGAATAGCAATTATGGCTACCACAACCAGTAATTCTATTAGAGTAAAGCCGTAATTTTTATTTCCTGCGTCCATTTTATTACCCTCCCTTTTTTACTCCTATAGCTATTTTTTTTAACTTCCGCGTTCTCCCGTAATATAAAAATCTTTCTGGTTGCCTATCTTTTCACCTCCTTTTTATGCTTTCTCTTACTCTCAGTTCTGTCTCCAGTATTACTTGTTTCTTCCCCCTTTTACCTCCTATGTTTTCTACAAGTATCTCAAACCCTTTTCTTGCCAGTTTACCCACCGGTTGATAAATTGTTGTGACAGGAGGATGGAGAAAAGAAAATAGCGGAAAGTCATCAAATCCGATTAGTGAGAACTCATCCGGTATTCTTTTACCTGCGGCCTCCGCTAAATAAAGCGTTAAGTGTAATCCTCCTGTTATAAATCCATCCGGTAAATTTTTCTTTCTGGAAAGCTCGAACAAAATACTTTCCACTTCTTTTCTCCAATCAGTATTGCTCTTAATCATGGCTTCCGCATGTTTTATGTTTTTCTCCTCACAATAGTTTACAAATGCCTCATACCTTTCATTGGTATCATAAGTTTCAGGACTTCCACCGACAAAAAATAAACTTCTGTGGCCGAGAGAAACCAGATACTCGATTGCTTTCCTTATCCCGCCTTTATTGTCTATTGCCACATAGTTCAAATCTTTCCTCTCCAAATTTGCTCCTATGAAAACACAGGGAAGAGAAAATTTGCTCACTCTGTTAATCATTTCCCTGTCGTTTCTGTTAGGATTCAAAATGATAATCCCCGCTGACTCTTTTGATATTTCCGCAAATTCTATTTCCTTTCTTTCCAGATTTTTTAAAACCAGACTGTACCGTCTTTTCAGCGTAACTTTCCTCAATTCCGTTAACAGAACATCTACATATGTCCCCTTCATCACTTCCCTCTCTTCCTCGATACGCCAGGGAGAGAAAATAGTTATTCTTTCTATGGAAAGGGTTTTGGGGTTCACAAAGGTTCCTTTCCCGGGAACCCTATATAAAACACCCTGGTGAACAAGGTCAAACATAGCTCTTCTCACTGTCCCTCTACTTACTTTAAACTTTTTCGTGAGCTCTTCTTCCGCCGGCAATCTATGATTTTTAAAATTGCCTTGGCTTATAAATTTTTCTATCTCCTTCCTAATCTTGTAGTGCAGACTTATCCCGTATTCTCTTTCCAAACCATGCCCCATATTTGTCTAAATGTTTATACATAATTATAACACAAACTACTCCCTCCGGCAAGTCACGGCTAAGACACAGTCTAAAATTCCGACATAAGAAATTGACAAAACGCCGGCTTCTTCTATTTCCAGTTTTAACATCTTAGCTTTATTACACCCCAGAAAGTCTGTCAAGAGATGTAAAACTATACTGCTCCCCATTAAGAAGAAAGTAACAATAAGGTAGAATAGAAAGGGGGCAAAATGGAACGAAGGAAATGGACGGGGAAGGAGAAATTTGAGATAGTACTTGAAGGGTTGAGAAGCGGGAAGATTGCACAGATATGCAATAAGTATGAAATCAGCCAGGGATTATGTTACAAATGGAGGGATGAATTTTTTTCAAAAGGACCGGAGATATTTGGGTTAAATGGGGACAAGCAATACGAACGGTTGAAGAAAGAGAACACCAGATTGAAAACAATCATAGGGGAATTAACGACAGAATTAAAAAAAACGATTACCAGTAGCAAGGAAAAAATCAGAGATGGTGCAAAAGAGGAATCAGGAGATACTGGGAAAGATAGACCGACTAAAAAGTGAGCATCCGTTATGGGGATACAGACGGATCCGGGCATATTTAAGGTTTCAACAGGGGTATGAAATAAACAGGAAAAGAGTCTACAGATTAATGAAGGAGAACGAATTGCTGGTGAAAAATACAAAGGAATTGAAAGCTAAAAGGGTCAGGTATCCCAGGAAGATAAAGGCGACAAGAGTAAATGAAATCTGGGGGATAGATATGACAAAGGTGATGATAGGAAATTATGGCTGGGTATATGTAGTAATGGTTGTTGACTGGTACAGCAAAAAGATAGTTGGTTACCAGGTTGATAACATTTCCAGGACAGAGGAGTGGTTGAAAGCATTAAACATGGCAGTGATGAACCAATTTCCTGAAGGTATCAGGAATTATGAGTCAGTTAATCTTATCAGTGATAATGGGAGTCAACCGACATCACAAAGATTCATGAAAGAAACAAGTGTGCTGGGGATAAGACAGATATTTGCCAGCTATGATAATCCGAAAGGTAATGCAGATACAGAGAGGTTGATACGAACGATGAAAGAGGAGGAAGGTGTGGGTAAGAGAATGGGATAATGTGATGGAGTTCAAACAAGCATTGGAACGCTGGGTGATGATGTATAACACAGATTTCCCACCCTCATCCTTGAATTACATGACGCCAGTAAAATTTGAGCAATTGATGAAACAAAATTCAATAAACAATGTGCCTTTACATTCTCCCTTATTTTACACTTGACAAATGGGGTGCAGTACAGCCACTTTGTCCCCCTTTCAACCTGACGGAGGACTATCTTACTATGTTGTTCCTGATAATATCAAACCATACATTACCAACATCTTTCTGGCTTGAAATTTATCTATTGGATACATCTTCTCATAGTATATCTCCATGGCCGGTATACCTTTTTCCGGAGCATATTAAAGTGCTCCGTGATATTAAACTCCGGTATACCGGCTATTTTCATCAATCCTTCAAATTCAGTTAAGCAGGGGTGGTAACGACCTCCAGGACCATTTACCAAAACTGCTTGACCGGTAATCAAGCTGCTGCTACAATGGACAATGTTACATGGAATACAGAAAGCTGGGGAAATGGGGTCTTAAGGTAAGCTGTCTGGGTTTAGGCTCCTACCTGACCATCGGTTTCCGCTGTGACGAAGAACAATCCCGCCAGCTGGTAAAAATAGCCTACCAGGCCGGTATTAACTATTTTGATACAGCCAATGCTTACGCCAATGGGGAAGCAGAGGTAGTACTGGGAAAAATTTTTAAGGATTACCCGAGAGAGAGTCTGGTAGTCTTAACCAAGGTCTGGGCACCGATGGGTGAAGGTCCAAATGATCGTGGGCTTTCAGCCAAACATATCAGACAACAGTGCCACGCCAGTCTGAAAAGATTGCAGATGGATTATGTGGATATATATCTGTGCCATCGGGCTGACCCGGAAACTCCTCTGGAAGAAACCATCCGTACTATGGATGACTTAGCCCGGGAAGGAAAAATTCTTTACTGGGGTGTCAGTGAATGGCCAGTTTTTCTTCTCCTGCAAGCGCAACGGACTGCTGAAAAGCTAAATGCCAGAGCTATTTCTGTGAGCCAGCCACGTTACAATCTTTTGTATCGTTACCCGGAGAGGGAACTTTTTTCAGTGACCGAGCAGGAAGGAATCGGTAATGTTGTTTTTTCACCACTGGCTCATGGCATGCTCACCGGCAAATACCAGCCAGGCCAGCCTGTCCCCCCTGAGAGCAGGGCTGCGGATTCCCAGGCTAACAGGGTGCTGATGAAGATGTACTGGACAGAAGAAAACAAACAAAAATCTCAGGACCTGGTGAAACTGGCAAAGGAGATGGGAGTTACTCCATCCCAGGTGGCAATCGCCTGGTGCTTGCGACGGAAAGAAGTTTCCAGTGTTATTCTTGGTGCCCGGACTCCGCAGCAACTTAAAGAAAATTTGAAGGCTGCAGAAATCAGGCTGGAAGATTCTCTTCTGAAAAGGCTGGACAGTATTTTTCCACCTTTGCCTGAAAATCCCTGATTTCTACCAGAGGGTAAAGCACAGAATGAAAAATGGTTAAGGAAAAGATTGCAAGGGGTGCAGTAGCAACCTGGAACCTAAGCTGGTCTGAAATCTGGAAAGGTTTTCGTCAGATTCCTTTAGCTTACCGGTTTGGTTTTCTTTTATCTTTGCTCTATTTTTCTGTTTTTGTCATTATTACATCTTATTTTGTACTTATGCCCGGTCATCCAAGATGGACATTAGCCTGGGGTATTCTGGTTTTTCTGGACTTGCCATTCTCTTTATTTCTTTTCTTCTGTCTTCCCCTGTGCCCTGCTGTTTCCTTTCCCTTTCTGATTTATCCTTTAAGTGATTTAAAAAATTTCTGGTTGCCCTTTTTTTACTTTGGAGTTTCAGGAACTGCCTGGTATCTTTACCTTCCTCTGGTTTTATCCCGGGTGGCTGGCGGGGATAAAAAAGAAACCAGACAGCAGGATTTCACGCCCTGCGGATAAAAGCAACAAAATCAGGATATAAACCACTTTTCTCCGGGAATTCTAAAATCAGTGGCCCGGTATAATTTTTTTGCTGCAGTCTCTGGAAAAAGTCTGACCAGTTAAAAGTGCCACAGGTAAAAGGGAGATGGCTGTCACTTTGCCTGTCATTATCATGAAGATGGGTGTGAAAAAGCCTGCTGGAAAAATGCGAAATTAATTCTTCAGTAATCCCGAGCAGATGGCTGTGTCCGGTATCCAGATTCAGACCAACCACTTCTGCAGGTAGTCTTTCAAAAAACATCTTAAAATCTTCCATGCTGGTACCAAGAGCATAAGGGTCATAACACAGGCTGTTATTTTCCAGGCAGAGAGTTAACTTTTTCTTAATCAATTCCGGGAGAATATCCTCAATCAGTGCCACTACCCGGTCAATTGCTTTCCGACGCGCTGTTTCCACATTTAAATCAGGCTGGAAAGACCCAGGGTGGAGAATTACACTTGTGGCATCCAGCTTTTCTGCCAGTTCTACAATTTTTCTCATTTTTTGCCCTGCCTGCTGTCTGCTGCCTGAGGCCAGGTTCCACTCAGAAAGGTAAGGAGCGTGGTAACTGGCAATAATACCTGAATCTTCCTGAGATTTTCTAATTTTCTGGAAAACATCCCGTCCGTATCTTTCTTCGTAATCGGTGGCGACAAACCATTCTATTTCTGTCATGCCGTAGGAAAGAAGACGCTGCCATGTTTCTTCCAGAGGGAAAATGCTTTTCAGGTGACAGGAGACAACACCAATTCTATTTTTCATTCCTAACCGCGCCACTTTTCAAAAACTTCCAGAAAGTTCTCCCCGGTGAAACGAACTGTGGTCGGATTCACCTTTTCTGCCTCCCGACGTTGCTGCCATACAAACGCATCGGCTGAGGAGAGAAATTCTATTACCAGGCTACATTTCCCTTTCATCTTAACCGGCTGATACTTTTTGATATTTTTTACTGCCCTGTTAGCTGCTTTTCTAATCAACTCACAGGCAGCCTTATGGGAAAGGGAGATAGCACAGGTGCGGTTCACTCCCCATTTTACCACTGCCTGTTCAATCTCTGGAACATACTGTTTTGCCTCCTGGCAGGCAGCTTCATCCCCGGTAACCAGGATTGTGGGAATACCGAACCAGCCAGCAAGATAAATGTTAATACCAATCTCCCCTATTTTCTTCTCATTAAGCCACATATTCACAACAGTTTTGCTGGAATAGGTATGGTTAAGATTACCTTTTTCTGTGCCATTCATCGCATGGTGACCGAGTAAGAAAAGAGCATCCCAGGGTTCATCCATAAACCAGAAACGAGAGACAGGCCGGCCATGAAGAAGAAGAGCTTTTTCATGGATTTTTTCTGGCAGCAACCCCCCTGGTCCATGGCCATCAATTACCAGTACTTTTTCTGCCCCTGCCTGGAATGCCCCGGCGCAAGCAGCATTAACTTCTTCTGTGGCTAAGAGTTTTGCCTGTTCAAAGTAACGGGCACCAGGATAGGTCTGACTTTCAAAGTCTACCACTCCGGCTGTTCCTTCCAAATCCGTAATAATCGCAATCTTCATTATCTTTGCCTCCTTTTTTAAATTCTGAATGTTAGACCCCAGTTACCACCATCCGGGGGGTCGCCAGGGTCATCCTTCAACAGAAGATGGTAATTAGCCACTACCTTTTTTACTGCAGCGGCATATCTTTCAATTACTTGCGGATAGAACCTTTTGAACCAGGGAATACTGAAAACGCGTCTCTGAATCCCTTCAGCTACTGGCAGGCATCCTGATTTTTCTCTGATGTCTTCTGGACTGCTGGCAATACGGGTCGGTTTGCCATCCCCGTATATATCTACGGTGTTAAAAAGGGGATGGAGATGTAAAGCTTTGTTACAGCCAGGCCTGGCTGGAAAACCTTCCGCCTGTAAAGCCTGGCAGAACCGGGTCACAGAAAGACCATCCAGTTCCTCAGCTTTATAAAGCGCCAGCGGGTTGTACCAGCCACCCATAGTACAGCCAGAGTTTTTTGGTGGTCGCTGGGAATATACTGCTGGTGTTCCTTCCAGAAGGTCCCAGAAATAATTCATAGCTTTATCTATCTCTGCCATTTCTTCCGGATACTTTTTTAATTGTACCAGACCAACAGCTGAAGACATCTGGTGCATACGGTATTTATAGCCACCCCAGGGAAGACCGGATGCTTTCTTCAGCTCCGGAATGGTTAACTGGTTACTTCTTTCGTAATAACCGAATGCTACTGCCCGTTCGTAAATTCTGCGGTTATCTGTAAGCATTATACCGCCCTCTCCAATCGCGAAGGATTTTCCGCTCATCAGGGAAAAACAGGCAACTTCACCGAAAGTACCCACCAGCTGTCCATGATAGTAGGCACCATGAGCGTGGGAGACATCTTCAATCACAGCCAGACGTTTTTTTCTGGCAATGGCCATAATTTTTTTCATCTCTGCTGGTCTACCACAGTAGTGCACTACCACGATTGCTTTGGTACGGCTGGAAATTCTCTGCTCCAGGTCATCAGGGTCAAGGCAGAGAGTTACCGGGTCAATGTCCGCAAAGACAACAGTACCGCCAAGGGAAAAAACCGGTAAACAACTTGCCCAGTAAGTGATACTGGGACAGATAATCTCATCCCCTCTCCCTATACCTAAACCGAACATGGCACAGTGTAAGGAGGCTGTTCCGTTGTTAGCAGCCAGAGCAAATTTTCTCCCGTGCCAGGCAGCAAAGGATTTTTCAAATTCCATGGTGATATCAGAACCGGACATTTTTCCAGCCCTTAAAACATCTAAAACTGCCTTTTCCATTTGTCTGTTCACTCTTGGCCAGCGGAAGAGGTCTTCTGGCACTTTCTCCACAGTTTTCTTGCCGCCAAAAAGAGCCAGTTTATCACTCATGGGATTTGCCCTCCTTTTACCTCCGAAAGAAATCTTCTACCTTTTTAAATCCACGCCAGATATCTCTCACTTCAGATTCTCCCCATGATTCAGAGATGGAAAGACGAAACAGTATCTTTTCACCAGCAATAGCGTTGGGGCAGGGAAAGGTTCTTGTTTTGTCTCCCCTGTAATCAGGACTTGCCCAGGGGTAGCCACTTTTTCCAAAAACCCGTCGGTAGCGATACCAGTCCTGAAAGTGGGGCAGATGAAAATAACTGGCACCTACAGGCATACCTTCAGCCACCAGAGCTTTACAGAAAGTTTCCTTATCACATCTTACCTGCTCGGGATGAAAGCGCATTCTTAAAAACCAGTAACTTGGCTTGCTTCCCGGTAATGGGTCCGGGATACTTACAGCTTTCAAGTTCTTAAAGACATGTCTTAACCTGAAAACAAAAAGGCGACGGCGACGAACAATCCGCGGTAGCTTCTTTAACTGTACACGACCGATGGCTGCCTGAAGTTCGTTGAGGTTGAAATTGAGAGAAGCCACGCAGTTGGTTGCGCCTGGTGGCAGGCCAAATGGTTTTCCTCTATCAGCCATCTGTCTGGCACGTTGCCAGATTTTTTTACTGCGGGTGTAAACAATACCGCCCTGACCGCCAGTACAGAAATGTTTCCCAAACATGGTAGAAAAAGCAGCTACCTTGCCAAATGTGCCCACCAGGCGTCCTTTAAAAGTGGCTCCATGCGCCTGGGCACAGTCCTCTATCACCGGGATTTTGTACTTCCGGGCAATTTTCATAATTCCGGTCATATCGCAGGGTTCTCCGGCAATGTGGGCTACCACGATAGCAGCAGTGTAAGGGGTGATAAGTTTTTCTATCTCCTGCGGGCCTGTATTTAAGCTGTAGGGCTGGGTATCAGCAATCACTGGAATACAGTTATTCATTACGATGGGCATCATTCCACCGGGGTCGGTAATGGGACTGACAATGATTTCTGTGAATGGTTCCAGGTCCAGAGCCCTCAAGGCAACAAACAGAGCGTTGGTACCGGAATTAACACCATCAGCATAGCCCCCACCCATAAACCGGGTAAAGGCATTACAGAAGGATTCTTCTTCCTGCCCCTGGTAACCGATAGCAATCCCACTGGCTATAGCTTTATCAAAAACTGCTGCCACTGCCTTTTTTTCTTCTTCGCCGAGAAGAAATCTTTCGGGAAAGGGGATGGAACGGATACTTTTACCGCCAAAGAGTGCCAGTTTTTCTTTTCCCAGTTTCATATTTTTTTCTCCTTCCAGCAGGGGAAAAGCTTAGATATTTATACACATTTATCTTTTGTCCGTCAAATCCCGGTAGAGCGCCAGGGAAATTCTCACAACTTCTTTTTCAGAACACAGCACGGATTTTCTGGATAGCCATTATTACATCTTCCATTTCTTCTTCCGGAGCCAGAAGTAGCCGGTGTGGCAACCAGACTGTTTGCTGGCTGGCTTTCTCTGCCCGCGGACAAAAAACACTGGCATAATCAATCTCTTTCCCTGAAAGAGGGCATCTGTAGCTACAGGGAAAAGATTCTTTTTTCTTTTTCTGGAAGAGCGGGTTTTTATAAATTGGAGGATAACCTGCTGCTGCCGGAATATTCAGCATTCAATAACTCCAGAAATGTATCCCGGCTGATTTTCCAGTCTTCCTCAATAAATCTGAAGACATAGAGGTGATACGCTCGCCTGGTAACCCTTTCCTCTTCAGGTACAGTTTTAATTCCAGGAATAATCTTTAACGCTTCATCCAGGATTCTGGCTGTTTTTTCCCTGTGCCGGGTTTGTTCTTCCAGACGGGATAACTGCCCAAGAAGAATCGCTGCCTGAAGTTCTGTTAATCTAAGGTTAGTACCCAGGCGAAAATGTTCATACCACTGGCCGGTTTCATTTCGGCCACAGTTGGAAAAACTCCTTGCCAGTTCAGCAATTTCTTCCCGGTCGGTGAGGAGTATTCCCGCTTGTCCGCTGGTAATGTTTTTACTCATTTGAAAGCTGAAGGCCCCACAATCTCCTAAAGCTCCTGTTCCTTTTCCTTCCCACTGACTTCCCCAGCTATGGCAGGCATCCTCTATAATTTTCAGGTTAAACTTGTTTGCCAGTTGCTGGAAAGCATCCATATCAGCAGGAAGTCCCGCTACAAGGACGGGAATAATAGCGCTGGTTTTTTCGGTAATTTTTCTCGCTACATCTTCCGGGTCAAGGTTACGGGTTTCCAGATGGATATCAGCAAAAACCGGGATAGCATTCATCCTCAAGACAGCGCTGGCAGTAGCAATGAAAGTGTAAGGGGGGGATAATTACTTCTGAACCTGGAGGTATCTCCAGGTATAAAGAGCCATTTCCAGAGCTGTTGTTCCACTGGTGCAACTGATACCAAACTTAGCCTGTTGAAAGGCGGCAAATTTTTCTTCAAATTCCTTTACCCTTTCGCCAAAAAACCACTTTCCGCTTTCAAAAACAGCAAGCAGATTCCTTTTTTCTTCCTCGCCGAAGATAGACCAGGCAGGCCAGGGCTTTTGTGTGATGTCCCTGACAGGCTGACCTCCATAGAAGGCCAACTTTCTTCTCACTGCTTACCCCCATTTTTTATCCAGCAAATTTCTTCAAGTCTCACTTTGTTATTTCTGGATTCCTTACAGTTGCCAGACTGACGGTCAGGTCCACGCGGGGAAAGGTCTGTCTGGCGGCAGCAGTTAACTGATTGGTCAGTCTTGTCCATTCTTCAGCGCTGGTTTCTGGTCTGATAAAAAACTTAATCTCCAGGAAAACCTTCCGGCCTGCTTTTCTCAGCCGCAGTTGTTGAATACCAAAAAGATTGAACTCCTGCCTTAAACTCTCCGCGAGGTTTTGTGCTTTTTCTTCAGTAATTCTGCCGGGATTAACATCCAGCAGAGCTTCCATGTTAGAGCGGATGATTTTAATCGGTTCCACCACCAGGAAACCAGCCAGGATAATACTCATCACCGGGTCGGTGTAGGCAGCCAGACGGGTATGTCCCTGATGAGAAAATTGCGTGCCGACAAGAAAACCAGCAGTGATACCCGGGGCAGAAATACCATCGTTGAACCAGTCAGCAGCCGCTACTCTCATGATAGAAGAATGGAAGACCCCAGCGTATCTTTTTAAAACTGGCACGAGGATAAAACTTACTACAGCTGTGATGGATGCCAGCACTATTGCCGCCAGATAATTGGTTACTTCTTCTGGATGGATGATATCCTGGATGGCGTATTTCAGGCTTAGAATACAGGAAGAGACAATAAGGATTCCAGAAAGAAAAGCAGTCAGTGGTTCATACTTGGCAAAACCAGAATGGTAACGGTCGTTTGGTTCCAGGTCAAGCGTGATAATGAATTTATGATAGAAAAAACCGGTAATTACATCCACCAGCTGGCTGCTGGATGCAAGTAAAAGTGTAATGGAATCAATTGCCAGTCCGATAGCCACAGTTAAAAAGAAAAGGAACAGGCTGGCTGGCTTAGATGTTTGTTTTCTTTTTGGCCCATTTACATTCTTGCCGATTGCCGTTTATTTTATCAGGGGTTATGAGAGATGACGAAAAAGTTTGCCTGTCCCGCCCGGATGAGGTATACATTATAAAAGCATGGAAGAGGAGAAATTTAAAGGGAAGGTAGCAATTGTAACAGGTGCCAGCAGGGGAATAGGTGCTGCCATTGCCAGAAGATTAGCTGAAGAAGGGGTTTCAACCTTTCTTGTTGCCAGGACGGAAAAAGACCTTACTGGTGTGGCTGAAAGTATTAAGAAAGGTAACGGGAAAGCCTGGCCTCTGATGGTTGATGTTACCAGAAAAGAGCAGGTTATTAAGGCTGTCAGTAAGGTAAGGGATAGCTTTGGTAGGATTGACATCCTGGTGAACAATGCCGGGGTGGGTTATGCCAGGGCTATTGTGGAGACAGAGGTGGAAGACTGGAATGTGATGATGAACACCAATGCCCTGGGTGCTTTTCTTTTTTCCAGGGAAGTTTTTAAGGTAATGGTAGCTACTAAAACAGCTGGTACCATCATCAACATTGCTTCTCTTGCCGGGAAAAAGGGTTATCGGTATCAGGCGGCCTATTGTGCTTCCAAGTTTGCCCTTATTGGTTTTAGCAAAGTCCTGGCTATGGAGGGACAGCCCCATGGTATTCGTGTTCATGTTATCTGTCCTGGTGGGGTTAATACAGGATTTATAACCAGAATAAGACCTGATATTCCTCCGGAAACCTTAATCCAGCCTGAAGATATTGCCAGGACAGTTGTTTTCCTGCTGCAGCAGCCACCGGGAATTATTACTGATGAAATACTCATCAGACGTTTCAGCAGCGAGATAATCTGAAAAAATGGTGAAAAGGAACCGGAGAAAGATTACAGGCTATTAAAGCAGTCCTCCCTGCATCTGTAAATGCTGCTGGATAACCTGGTAAGGGATTTGCCTGATGCTCTTTCCTGATAAACTGGCCAACGTTGCGGTTACACCAGCTGCCTGACCCATTGCCATACAGGGTGCCATTACCCTGATGGCTGCCAGAGCCTTCGGATTGGCAGAAACGCATCTACCTGCAGCCAGAAGATTAGAAAGATTGGCGGAAACCAGGCAGCCCAGAGGAATAGTATAGTAATCACCTTCTGGAGGGGCAAGTTTTTCTTCTAAACGTTCAGGATATTTATTCAGCATTACGCATGGTTCTTTCGTGGGACAGCCTTTCCGGCAAAGGTGAACATTATCTCTGGTACGGCCTAAGGGGCAGTGGATATCAATCCAGTAGGTAGAACGCGCGATAGAATCCTGGTGTTTGGTAGCAGCAAGAATATCCTTTTCTGTCAATTCAGTCATCCCCACAAGACGGCGACTTTCCCGGACACCTATCTGCGGGGCAAACATAATTCTGGCCTCCTGGAAAAAAGGGGAGACCTTCTGGCAGATTTCCAGAACTTTCCATGCCTGCTTTCTCAAAAAAATCTCCCCGGCTGTCAACTCTTCCGGGTCTACAGGGCTGCCCCCATAACGGGTCATATTCGGACAGTAGCCATCAGTGTCATAAAAGCTTCCTCTTCCCCAGATACTCCCGTGGTAAACAGAGATGTTGCCTTTCTGTCTTTCTTCTTCAATCGCTCTGGTGATTTTTTTTCTTTCCTCTTCCGGGACAGGGGGGACATTAATTATGCGGAAGAAACTACCTGTTGCCATCACCCGGCCATCTTCCTCTCTTCCCAGCCGGTAATCAGCTCCGGAAAGAAAAATTAGTTCTCCATCACCGGTGGCATCTATGAAAACTTTTCCTTCCAGTAGTAAACGGCCCTTCCGGGTGTAAAATTCAACTGCTTTGATGGTCTCATCTTCCACCCTGGCACCGATACAAACAGTGTCAAGATAAAGTTTTATTCTCTGTCGGGTTACCATTTCATCCAGCACAATTTTCAGAGTTTCCGCGTTAAACTCTACACAATGTCTTTTCAGGCATTCCTCAAATGAATAACAGCCACCTTTCTGGTGTAGCTGGTCCACCAGGTCTTTCAAAAACCCTTTGATTACTGGTTGACCAGTAGAGGGAATAGTCAGTCCTAATATCGGTCCCACCCAGCCTCCAGTAGCCAGTCCGCCGAGGAAACCAGCCCTTTCTATTAAAGCTGTATCTGCTCCTTCTTTTGCCGCTGATACTGCCGCTGCCACACCGCTTAAGCCTCCCCCAACCACGACCACGTCCATTATTTCCCCCTGGTTATAATTGACGGCAATAATGCTAAGCTAACGGTATGTTACTTTTACAGCTTCTTTCTGTCAAAGGAGGAAAGCAGAAAGATACAGAATATCCCTGTGAATTTGTCCATGATATAATGATGAAGGATGAAACTTTACCATAAGGTAGCTCTCGTCACCGGTAGCAGCAGAGGAATTGGCAGGGCAATAGCTTTATCTCTGGCGGAAGAAGGTGCAGATATCGGTATCAACTATCTGGATGAACCTACAGGAACCAATCTCCATCAGGCTCAGCAGGTTAAAGAAGAGATAGAGCTTCTGGGCAGGAAGGCTCTTGTTCTTCAGGCTGATGTGGCTGAGGAAAACCAGGTTCAAAAAATGGTCAAAGATTTTGTGTCTTTTTTTGGTAAAATAGATATCCTGGTTAATAATGCCGGAATTATCCGTGACGTCACTTTGAAAAAAATGACCAGGGAAGACTGGGAAGTAGTTCTCACTGTTAACCTTACAGGGATATTCTACTGCACTTTTGCTGTAATCAGTTATCTGCGGCAGCAGGGTAGCGGTCGCATTGTTAATATTGCTTCCATCATTGGTCAAACCGGTAACGTGGGACAGAGTAACTATGCTGCCAGCAAGGCGGGGGTAATTGGCTTTACTAAGTCTGTTGCCCGGGAACTTGCCGGAAAGGGTATCACCGTCAATGCTGTTGCTCCTGGTTTTATAGAAACAGACATGTTGAAAGGTTTGCCCGAAGAAAGAAAAAACCAGATTCTTTCCTGTATACCTTTGGGACGATTTGGCACTCCCCGGGAAGTTGCGGCCGCAGTAGTGTTCCTGTGTTCAGAAGCAGCCAGTTATATTACCGGTCAGGTGTGGAATGTCAATGGAGGGCTTTACATGCCCGACTGATATGTCCAGCAAGATAAAAACTGCCGCAGGGGCAATTGAACTTATCAGAGATGGAGACACCGTAGCGGTGGGTGGTTTTGTAGGAAATGGGCATCCAGAAGAACTCACTCTTACACTGGAAAAGAGGTTTCTAACAACAGAGCAACCTCGTGATTTGACTATTGTTTATGCAGCAGGTCAGGGTGATGGAAAAACTCGCGGGTTAAACCATGTTGCCCACCCAGGATTAATAAAAAGGGTAATTGGGGGTCACTGGAATCTGGCCCCGGCACTGGGAAAGATGGCAACGGAAGGAAAGATAGAAGCCTATAATTTTCCGCAGGGAGTGATCTCTCATCTCTTCCGGGATATTGCTGCTGGTAAACCTGGAACAATTACTCATGTTGGTTTAAATACTTTCGTGGACCCAAGGATTTCCGGAGGTAAGCTCAATGCATGTACCAGACAGGACCTGGTGGAGGTAATACAACTGGCAGGGAAGGAATGGCTTTTTTATAAGGCCTTTCCGATCAATGTGGCTTTATTGCGAGGAACCAGTGCGGATGTCAAAGGTAATGTTTCTCTGGAAAAAGAAGCAGGAAGCTTAGAGGTTTTGCCCATCGCCCAGGCTGCCAAAAACTCAGGTGGTCTGGTAATTGTCCAGGTAGAAAAAATTGTACCGGAAGGCAGTTTAAACCCCTGGCTGGTAAAAATTCCTCATATCCTGGTTGATGTTCTTGTTGTGGCTAAAGAAGAAAATCACTGGCAGACCTTTGCTGAAAAGTATAATCCTGCTTACTGTGGAGAGGAAAAGATAGCCTTAGGAAGTTTTCTCCAGGGAAGTATACCTCTGGATGAAAAGAAGATTATCTGTCGCCGGGCTGCATTAGAACTTATTCCAGACGGGGTCATTAATCTGGGTATTGGTATTCCAGAGGGTGTGGCTATGGTCGCCAGGGAAGAAGGAATTCTGGATAGATTGTGTTTCACGGTAGAAGCTGGTACTGTAGGCGGAATTCCTGCCAGTGGTTTAAGTTTTGGTGCTTCCTATAATCCAGAAGCCATCATTGACCAGCCTTATATGTTTGATTTCTATGATGGCGGAGGTATTGATGTGGCCTTCCTCGGGCTGGCGCAGGTGGATGGGAAAGGTAATGTGAACGTTAGCCGGTTCGGTGACAGGGTGGCTGGTGCTGGTGGTTTTATTAACATTTCTCAAAATGCTAAAAAACTGGTTTACTGCGGTAGCTTCACAGCCGGGGGGTTGGTGGTAGAAATCAAAGAGAAAAATTTGCGGATTGTTCAAGAAGGGAAATACAAGAAATTTATAAGTCAAGTGGAACAGATTACTTTCAGTGGTGACTTTGCTCGAGCGAGAAACAAGAAGGTTTTCTACGTCACAGAAAGGGCAGTTTTAGAATTAAAACAGGAGGGACTTACTCTGGTGGAAATAGCACCAGGTGTGGATTTAACCAGGGATATACTTTCTCAGATGGACTTTTCTCCCTTGATAGATAAGAACTTAAAACTTATGGAGAGCCGAATTTTTCAGCAGGAACCTATGGGTATAGTTTTGTAAAGTTACGGCGGGGGGAACTTTGGAAAAAGCTGTAATTGTAAGTGCTGTCAGGACTCCCATTGGCAATCTGGGAGGTTCTTTGAAGGACATACCGGCAGTGGAATTGGGTGCTAAGGTTATCGCAGAAGCTCTGAGAAGAATTTCTCTAAGTCCAGATTCTGTAGAGGAAGTCATCATGGGACAGGTCCTGCAGGCTGGAAGTGGTCAGAATCCGGCAAGGCAGGCAGGGTTAAAGGCCGGGCTGCCAGTCAAGATTACTGCCTGTACCATAAACGAGGTTTGTGCCTCCGGGTTAAAGGCGGTTTGTCTGGCTGCCCAGACAATTTTAAGTGGACAGGCTGAAGTGGTGGTGGCTGGTGGCATGGAAAGTATGAGCCAGGCACCGTATTTGCTGAAGAGCGCCAGGTTTGGCTACCGTTTAGGTGACGGCAAACTAATTGATGGTGTTATTCAGGACGGGTTGCTGGACATTTACAATAATTGCCACATGGGTTTGTATGCGGAAAAACTGGCTGAAAATTATAATATCACCCGGGAAAAGCAGGATGAGTATGCCTGCCTTTCTCAGAAAAAGTGCTACCAGGCTGTGAGAGAAGGAAAATTTCAGGAAGAGATTGTTCCGGTAAGCATTCCTCAAAGAAAGGGAGAACTGCTAACCTTCAACCAGGATGAATTCCCCAAACCAGGAACTACTGTGGAAATACTTAGCAATTTAAGACCTGCTTTCAAAGAAAATGGGACG
This sequence comes from uncultured bacterium, assembly GCA_964645405.1. GTDB lineage: Bacteria > Ratteibacteria > UBA8468 > B48-G9 > DSTR01 > JAMWDF01. The sequence goes on from CAZYCA010000019.1 coordinate 64,327, forward strand.
GTAACAGCAGGAAATTCTTCTGGTATAAATGATGGGTCCGCAGTGGCAGTAGTTATGTCCCGGAAAAAAGCCCTGGGTCTTAAGCTTAAGCCCCTGGCAGAAATAGTGGGTTGGGCAACAGCAGGATTGGAACCTTCATTAATGGGACTGGGCCCGGTCCTGGCCAGCCAAAAGGTGCTGAAAAAAACAGGACTGGACACAGGACAGATTGATTTAATAGAGCTGAATGAAGCTTTTGCGGTTCAGGTTCTGGTGGTTAACAAAGAAATGGGCTGGAATACAGAAAGGGTAAATGTTAACGGTGGGGCTATCGCGCTGGGGCACCCGATTGGTGCCAGCGGTGCCAGAATTCTGGTGACGTTGCTTTATGAGATGCAAAGAAGAAAAGTGGAGTTTGGTCTGGCTACGTTATGTGTGGGCGGAGGTCAGGGGATAGCCATGATTGTGAAAAGGGTTGATTAATGGGCAAGGGATATGAAGTGGAAAAAGTCATGGTAATTGGAGCCGGTACGATGGGTACAGGTATTGCCCAGGTTCTAATAGAGGCAAATTTGAAAGTCTTTGTTTATGACAGTAATGCAGTGGCTGGAAAAAGATGTCAGGAGAATATCCAGAGAAGACTTCAGAAAAAGGTGGAAAAAAAAGAACGCTCCAAAGAAGAGATAGAGAAAATTTTATCCTGTCTGGAGATTACTGAGAGTCTGGAGAAATGCAGGGATTCAGATTTTGTCATTGAAGCTATTGTTGAAGACATGGAGGCCAAGAAAAATCTTTTCTCCAGGCTGGATGAAATCTGTTCTGGTAGAGTTATCCTGGCCAGTAATACTTCTGCTCTCAGCATCACCGAGATTGCCTCTGCTACCAGAAATCCAGAAAAAGTTATCGGTTTACACTTTTTCAATCCGGCGCCCGTGATGAAGCTGGTAGAAGTGATAAAAGGAGAAAAAACAGCAGAAGAAACCCTATCTATTACCAGAAGTCTGGTAGAAAAAATGGGTAAGACAGCAGTACTGGCTAAGGAATCTCCTGGATTTATTGTCAACCGGTTACTTATGCCGATGATTAACGAGGCAATCTTTCTTGTTTCTGAAGGCGTAGCCAGCATCAAGGATATTGATACTGCCATGAAATTAGGAGCTTCCCATCCTCTTGGTCCTTTAGAGCTTGCTGATTTCATTGGTCTGGATGTATGTTTGAGAATCCTGGAAACTCTGGAAAAAGGATTGAAAGATAATAAGTACCGGCCGTGTCCTATGTTAAAAACTATGGTGAAAGAGGGTAAACTCGGGCGTAAAACTGGACAGGGTTTTTACAATTATCAAGAAAAGGAAAGGTGAAGTCCGTGAAAAAAGAATACCTGCTTGGTAATCATGCTCTGGCTTATGGTCTGGCAGAAGGAGGGCTGGCGGCGTCTTTTGCTTACCCGGGGACACCTTCTTCGGAAATTACAGAAAAATTAATAGAGCTGTCCAGGGAATATAATTTTTACGTGGAGTGGTCCATTAATGAAAAAGTTGCCCTGGAAAATGCTTATGGGGTAGCCATTAGCGGTTACCGCAGTTGCGCCATCATGAAACAGGTTGGTCTGAATGTTGCTGCTGACCCGTTGATGACTTCAGCTTATACCGGTGTGAGAGGGGGTCTGATTGTGGTGGTGGCAGATGACCCCGGCATTCATTCCTCACAAAACGAGCAGGATTCCAGACGCTATGCTTTGTTTGCTAAGATTCCCTGTTTTGAACCAGCCAGTCCCCAGGAAGCATTGGAAATGGCTAAATTTTCTTTTGAATTTTCAGAAAAGTTTGAATTACCGGTGATGCTACGTACGGTAACCAGATTAGCGCATGGAAAGGCAGACGTAGAGATTAATGCTTCTGGCAGGCAGGTAAACAGGAAGTCCCGGTTTAAGAAGGACCCGACGTGCTTTGTGATGGTGCCAGCCAATGCCAGAACTGCAGGAAAAAAGTTAAATGAGAAACAAAAACAGTTACTGGAAGCTGTGGAAGATTTACCCTATCACCAGATTGAGGAAGGTAAGAGTGAGACAATCATTATTACTTCTGGTCTTTCCTGGCATTACGCCCGGGAAGTAGCCTTTCAGGAAAACTCCCACTGGGGAATAATAAAAATTGCAAGTTATCCTGTTCCAGAAAAAAAACTAAAAATGTTGCTGTCTGATGCCAGGCAGGTTTTAGTCCTGGAAGAAGGGGAGCCAGTACTGCAGGAAATAGTGGAAAGGCTCAGCCGTTCAGTAAATCCAGGAGCAGAAATTCATGGTAAACTTGATGGCTTTTTACCCCGAGAGGGTGAACTTTCCCTGGAGCTGGTACAGGAGGCTATCTATCGTCTTTCTGGTAAGGTGCGGAAAACATTTTCCGCACCAGTTTCCCTGCCAGTACGACCACCGGTATTATGTCCGGGCTGTCCTCACAGGGCCAGCTTTCAAATATTGAAGAAAGTCTTCGGCCGCTCTGCGATTTTCCCGGGGGACATTGGTTGCTATACCCTGGGCATTAATATGGGAGCGATTGACACCTGTTTGTGTATGGGAGCTGGCATCAGTATAGGGTCCGGGATAGCCAGAAGGGAAGAATCCCGGCCGGTGGTAGCCATTATTGGAGATTCCACCTTTTTTCATGCCGGGATACCAGCTGTGATTAACTGTGCCTATAACCAGGTTGACCTGGTAGTTGCTATCCTGGATAACCGCACGACAGCTATGACAGGACACCAGCCGCATCCTGGTACTGGACAGACAGCAGCAGGAGAGAAATTTAAGGAAATAAACCTGGAGAAGTTGTGTTGGGCTTGTGGTGCTGATGAGGTTGTGACAGTGGACCCCTACCGGGTGGAAGAAACAATGGCTGTAATCAACAAATTAAAACAGGGGAAAGGATTGAGGGTTATCATTTTCCAGCGGGAGTGCCTTCTTCTGAGAAAACAGGAATCACATTTAGAAGTAAAGGTCGATGCGGAAAAATGTCGTCAGTGTAAACTCTGTCTGGAACTTGGTTGTCCTGCTCTGGAATGGCAGCAGGATAAACCGGTTATTTCTCCACTTTGTGCTGGTTGTGGTCTTTGTGCCAGTTTTTGTCCTTACCAGGCAATTAGCAAGAATGAAAAAAAGTCTTGATCTGGTTATCTGCGGGGTAGGTGGTCAGGGAATTATTCTGATTTCCAATCTGGTGGGTACAGCCTGTTTACTGGAAGGGCTGCCGGTAACCGGGACAGAGACTCATGGCATGGCTCAAAGGGGAGGTTCGGTAGAGGCGCATCTGCGGATTGGTAACATTTTTGGTCCCAAAGTACCGGTGGGTAAGGCTGATTTGCTTATGGCTCTTGAGCCCTTAGAGGCAGCCAGATATGCTTACTACCTGAAGTCTGATGGTCTGGCTGTTGTTAACACGGCAGAGATTAAACCTGTTGGCTGGAAGACTTCCTACCCGGGCAAGGAGCAACTGGTGGCTCTGGTGAAAAAGACAGGGGCTAAAGTTCTGGCTGATGATTTCACATCTCAGGCAAAGAAACTGGGTTCTGTTAAGGTTTTGAATACTTTAATGTTAGGCGTGACCGGTCCTTTTTTGCCTTTATCCTCAGGCTCGCTTCTTGAGGCTCTGAGGTTAACCGTACCGGAGAAATTTTTTCTTATGAACCAGAGAGCGTTAAAATGGGGATATGATTACAGTTCGCCGAAAAAAAGAGAGGGGAGGGGCTAAATACTATGGCAGAATGTTTTTTCCATACCGGGCGGCCAGCAGTTGCCAGGTGTAAACAATGTGGACGTCCTGTTTGCAGCCAGTGCCGGGTCGTGGGAGAGGATGGTATTTTCTGCAGTGAAAAATGCCGGCAAAGTTTTGCTGTTTTTGCTAAAAGGGTTAAAGAGATGGAGGAAAGGAAACCTGGTGGCAAACAGCGGAGTTTTTCCCTTAGGGTGGTTCTTATTATTATTCTGCTGGCTGTGGTATTCTTTTTCTGGAAACGGTTTCTCCGATAAAAACGGAAATAGCAACAAAAGGGGGAAAGATGCTTGTCTGGGTTATTCTGATTTTTTTGATGGGGCTATTCCTTTCTCTGGCAGACACATTTATCAAGCAGCAGGACCTGGTCAGGGCTACAGGGATTGTTATTTCCCTCATCTCATTAGGAATTATCGTGAGGATGTTGCGGCTGTCTAAGAGAGGAGAAAGGGAGAAATTACTGAAGAGAATCAGAGAACTGGAAGAAAAGTTAGGTTCTGGCTCAGGAGAAAGGGCAAGCGGTAAGTAAGGATTCAGGAGACTGGTATTTTTCTGCTGGTGGAAAGCGGAGAAACCCTGAGCGGCCGTTGCCGCATGTTCTTCCCTGCTGTTTTTTCAGGCGAAAAAAACTCATATTTCCAGCGGGTCAAAAGAGAGACTGACCTCTGGAATTTTGCGCAGTTTTTTTAGTTCTTCAGCCAGAGCCATACTTTCCAGTTTGAACAAATACTTCCAGCGGTGGCAACCCCGGAAAACTGGAGGGTAGCCTGGACCATTATAGAAAGGCACCATCTGCCAGGCAGAAAAATTTTTTTCCAGGAGCATTCTTCGCTGAGCCAGCACTTTTTCTTTTTTTGTTTCTATCTCTACTTTTAGCAATCGCGAAAAAGGAGGATAAGATAACTGTTTACGAATCTGGAGTTCCTTCTGGTAAAAAATTTCATCCTTGTTTTCAACCAGAGCCTTAAACAGAGGAAGGTTAGGGTTATATGTTTGCATCACGACTGTGGAATCTTCTGGCATCTTCTGGCGGCAGCGGTTTATCAGACAAAAAAAGCGTTCTTCACTGCGGAAGTCAGGAAGGTTGAGAAAGGTATCTGCTGCAGGAATGAGAAGAAGTCCCGGAGAAAACTCTTCTATTATTTTTTCTGTGGCTGCTGTTCCCAAAAGAATCTGGGCAGAAGCCATATCAACCCTTTCTTCTTCCGACCGCCTTACTATTTTCCATTGGGGATAACATTTTTGCAGAATTGTCTCCATACTCTGCAACCCTCTTCCCCGCTGGACTATTTTTTTTGTTTTGCAGACAGGGCACTTTTCAGGGAAAGGAAAACTCTTCTCACAGAAGGAGCAAAAAAGAGCATTAGTTTTGTCCAGCGGCACCATGGGTACGGAACAATCTGGACAGGGGAAACGGTAATCGCATTTCTGGCAAAAAAGGAAGCGGTAAGAACCTTGCCGCGTATGCAGAATAAGAATTTTTTCCTTTCTTAAAATGGATTCCTCCAGATGAGAGACAACATCAGGTGTGAGAAAGGGTATTCTTTTATCACGTTTAGCGCGGTATAAGGAAACCACATGCAGTTTAGCTCTCGTGGTAGAAAAAGTGGCAACAATTCTGGCCTGGCCTTTAGATACGCTGTAGTACTGTGATACAGAAAGGCATCCCGGAGTCAGAACCAGGGGTATGTTTTTCTTCTCCGCCCTCCAGGAAGCAATTTCTAAGGTATGATAAGAAGGCTGTCTTATTTCCAGATACCCCGGGTGGTCCGGTTCGTCCAGGGCAATAAGTTCTAAGTCCAGGACAGGTGCAAAAATTCCTGTTCTGGTACTTACCACCAGAAGTTTTTTACCTGTTTGCATCCTGCGCCAGATTTCCAGGCGCAAAGACCCGGACATTTCCCCGTGGAAAAGGAGGGTTCTGGAAGGGAAGCGTTTAGAGAGGATTTGATAGAAGGAGAGCGCCTGATAAGTTTCCGGAAAGAGGAAAAGGCAGGAGCCAGTATTTGCCAGAGATAAAGAAGATAGAAATTCTTCCTTGTCCTGCTTTTTCCCGCAGACTGCAATGTTTACACCTGTGGGCAGGGAGACCATTTCTGTTTTTTCCTGCATTTTTTGGTTTTCTTCAAGCCGAGGAACTTTTTCCTCAGTACAAGCTTTACTCCGGAGGGAAAAACCGGAAGTTATGGCGGCTAAAGCCTGACCCAGAGAAACACAGTAACGGTAAGCCAGATATCCTGCCAGTTCCATTATCTCCGGAGGAAGAAGACTTGGCTGGTCATATAACCTGAAGATTTTTTTGTACTGGTAGGCTGGCTTTTCCACTTCTTTCTCCCCCACGACCCAGCCAATTATTTTTTGTTTGCCAAAAGGTATTTTCACCCGGCAGCCTTTCTCTAACTGGAGGGCGAACTTTCCAGGAAGGTAGTCAAAGGTTTTATCTATGGGAATATCAGGAGCTATTTCCACCAGCTTCATTCAGTTTTACCCTGTTGGGTGAGAATAAGTTTCTTAAACCAGACAGAACCGGCCTGGCCATAAGTAAAAAGACGGACCCGGAACCATTTTACTTCCGGTTTGGTGAAGACAACTTGAAAATTGTAATCTTTCCAATCCTGGTTGGGTGGATGGGCAAAACATTCGTTTCTTTCCAGCCGCCGTCGCCGTGCTCCCACCAGTCCCCATCCTTCCACAAAAACAATAATTTCCGGACCCTGGCTTCTGGCTGTAAGCTGCAGGGTGTAAGTACCAGGAGACTGGATAGGTCTAAAAAGTGAGTAAACCCACAGCCCCTCCCCGGTGGCAGTTGGTACATCCAGGGAAAAGCAGAGCATTTTTTCCTGCTTGTTCCAGGAGACTGTCTGGTGTTCTATTCTCCACCCCCAGGGGAAGGTTTCTCCTTGCGAAAAATCGCTGTTGACTACCAGACTATCAGACTGGCTTTTGCCCCCGGAATTCATCACCTGAAAACAAACTTCATTAGATTTAATCCCTTCCCAGACCAGAAAAACGCGGAAATAACAGGGTAGTTTCACTGGATAGAAGTCATAAGGAAAAGGAATCTCCCAGGTAAGGCTTTCTCCTGGTGGCAGGCTGATTTGTAAAGTTCCAGGACGCGGTTGGGGTGGCATATGATTGGTGAAGGATGGAATTATCTGGTCCTGGGCGAAGACATGAAGAGAAAAACGGTCTCCCACAAAAAGATATTTTTTTTCTTTAGGCTGCAGGTATGGAAGAGAAAATATCTGGGTCTGTGCGGAAGTGTTTTCTACCACCAGAGGAAGAAAGATATACTCCTCCTCCGCATAGGTGGTTTTGGTAGTGACCAGATGAAGGGAAATAGTATTTTCCGTACCAGCTTTCAGGCAAGGTAGAAACAGACAGCATGCTAAAAAAATTTGCCAGTAATTTTTCATGGAACAAACTTCTTATTTCCTTATGAAATGTTCAAAGTATCTTCGCACCGTATCTTCGTAACCAAAAGGAATTTTTTCCTTCCAGGCAGTACCAATATCCCTGCTTGACTTTTCTTCTCCTTTTTCTGTTTCCACCCTAACGATACTTTGACGCACCAGGTTTTGCTGTAAAGTACGCAGCTGCTCAATAATATAGTCTTTTGTGGTCAAAAGATTACTGTACTTGCCTTCCTTTAACTGGAACTGGAAACTCTTCATGGCTTTGATGGATTGTTCCAGCTGCGGATTATAAACATTAAGAATTTTCAGTTCGTGTGATAATTTCTCAGCTTTTTCCATAATCTGGGTTTGTTTCTGAGAAAGTAAATCATAACGGAAGGTAAGGTCCTGAACCGGTCCGCGAAGTCCTGTTTGTCCCCAGCCACTCAGTTTTCCACCTCCTGTGGGACCCTGTGGGGAATCTTTGCTGGTATCCTGAATGATGCCGGGTTCCAGATTATCCGGAGTAAGTCGGGCTGGTGTTTTACGACCCCCTTTACCCTGAGCTGTTTTTTCCACCATCTCACCATAAGAACGACCAGTTCTTCCTTCACCAGAGCGGCCACCAACCTCCTGCTGGTTAGGCATGAGGTTACCTGTAATGCCCTTGGCGCTCATATTGCTGATAGGTCCATCCATGGCGGTCCAGCCAGCTCCTTTATCCAGACTGTCCATCCAGCTGCTGGTAATGTCTTCAATTTCTTCCCTCATCTGTTCTTCCTGTTCCAGAAGTTCTCCGATGATATCCTCCAGTTCCTCAGGTAATTCAGCCTCCGGCACACTTGCCTGTCTGGTTGGCTCCTGCATGTCCCACTTGAAACGGTCCGGGTCTTCAGAGAGCCACCGCTCCAGGTTGGAAGTGATTTCTTGAGCCAGTTCCAGTCCCATATGGGATTCAGCAATGACCATGTGCACATCAGGTTTTTTCAACCCTTCCATGGCTTTCTGGACATGGGAAATCATCTCCACAAGCTCATCAGCCAGGGTGTACTTACCCTGTGTTTGTCTGGCAAGTTTGTTAAGGTCCTCCACCATCTTCTGGAAAATTTCCAGGTATTTCTGTTGCACCTGGACCAACTGCGTTAAGTCACCATACTGGCCTTCCTTCCTGATAGCACCAAGTTTTCTGGCGGCTTCAGATATTTTTTTCTGCTCCTGAATAAAGTTTTCCAGTTGCTGTTTCGCCAGGTCAATTCTCTGTTCTAATTGTTCCCCGGGACTGTTGCTTTGCTGCTTCAAAAAATTGGGAGCAGAAAATGGTGGATAGATGAAGTAGATGGAAGAACGACCCAGGTTGGGTGCAGGAGCATTGTCTGTACATTCCGCATAGTAGGCCACGTGCTGGTTATCTTTACCTGGTAGTTTCAAAAAAGCTGACACAGTAGCGTTCTTTACACCGTTTAGTTCAGTACGGAAGAAAACCGGGTCTGCAGCTGAAATTTCTCCTTCTCCCCGATGATACCGTAAGACTAAACTTCTTAAACCAAAGTCATCATGGACGGAAATTTCCAGTGGTATTGTCGCTGGCAGGGTGGTGACCAGGTCTCTTCCCGGTTTGGTAATGGAAACAAAAGGAATCTGGTCAAAGGAAACGGATAGTCTTTCTCGGGAGCTGGTCATGGTTTGTCGTAGCAGCGGGTCGTAATAACGGAACTGGAAAAGGGTGGACTGGTTGGCGGTGAAGACAAAAATTTTAGTGGCAGACCAGCCGCGGCTTTTATAAATTGTTCCGTTTCCCAGGATCAGCCAGGTATCACCTACATTCCTGGTAAAGGTTACCTGCAGTGTTAACCTGCTGTTAACAAGGGTGGTGATTGTACCCAGTGCAATTTCTTCCACTTTCCTTTTCATACCGGTATAGGACGGATAGTCATGGATAACCTTAAGTCTGGTAATTCCTGGTTTTTCTTTAATGTTTACGCGAAACCATCTGCTGGTCCTGTCTTTGCCCACAACACGGTAGGAAAATGGCTGGTTCACCGAACCAATCTCATAGATGTAACGGCTGCCCTGTCCGGTCATCTGAAAGTGTTGTCCGGGCTGGCTGTTAATCTCCAGAGCGGGTGGACTTTCCCCTTGAGGCCAGCTAACCCTGATAGTCAATTCGCTGCCTGGTTGTACACAGCAGTCTCCTGGTTCTACCAGAACAGAGATGTCCCAGGCAAAAGATGGCAGAAAAAGAGTACGGAGGCCCGAAAGAAAATTACGAGGAAAGAAAATAGCAGTCAGGATAAAAAGGGTAACTACAATAGTCACATACCGGCGATAAAAAATCGTTTTTTTTCTGTCCAGGGCTTGCAGAAGGTGATGCTGCTTTAAAACGGCCACTGCCTGCTGTCTCTGTCTTTCCACCAGACTGGCAGGATACCTTTTCTGGTGGGCGAGCTGGCAGGCATTGATTAAATGATTGCGCAGGGTCGGAAAAAACTTTTCCAGACGGAGTGCCAGGTATTCCTCAGTCTGTTTAGCCCACCAACGATTATGATAGACCAGGCGAAATAAAATGAGGAAGAAAACAATGGTCAGGCCAAGTCTGGCCGCAACCAGAAGAGAAGGTATCCAGATTAAAAGAATGCGTGCCCAGACAAGAACTGTTACCAGCGCAAGAAGGATAAATGTTCCTGAAAGTAATCCTTCCTGCTGGCAACGTTTTTTCTCCAGGAGGCGGAAGCTCTCTAAGTAATTCCGGATAAATTCCAGACCGTCCATAGTGTTATTATACCCTGGCGGTAAATTCTCATACCATATTTTCCCTTCTTCTCTTCCACCAGCAAAGATTGAGGATAAAATAAACAAGTGCCACCCAGTATTTCCGGTGTGGAATCCCGAAGCCGAAGTTCCTGGTAACAAAGTGACGTCTTTCCAGCAAAAAATCCTGGAGTTTCCTGGCTTCGTTCAGGTGGAAGAAAGCTCCCCGGGAAATTTCAGCAATTTTTTTCAGAAGAGTCTCATTGATGGAAGGGTCAAAAAGTTCTGTTCCTTCTTCGGTCACAATTATTTCCTTGATGTTGCTTTTGCCTTCTGCTTCTGCCACCAGAAAATAAGCACCTGGTTTATCAGGTACAAAGCTCAGTTTGTCATCCACCGGGGATAAAGGTAAAACCCGGTTATCAGGGGTGCGGAGGGAAAAGTTTATCTTGTGCTCTTTCTTCTCCGTAAAGACTGGTGTAACTTCCACTTTTTCTTTGACAGCGTAAATGCGACGGCCACTGATTAGCTCTGGTAAACTGCGGCCCAGACCGAGATAATCTTCTGGAGGGCAAACAGTGGCCAGAAGACGTCCCCAGAAAAATTCGTACGCTTTCTTCTGCTGGCTCGGACCGAAGTACCATCTCCAGGTGGCATCAGTACCAAACAGCAAACATTTACCCTGCCCCGGAGCGGAAAGAACCATTAAGGCTGTAGAAGGGTCATTATTTTTCACCAGCAAGATGCTGGCTCCAGGACGGACAGAACGAATTTCATTAATTCGGTCTAAAGCAGGAAGAGCACCGGATTCTTCCCAGAGATGGAAAGCTTTCCCTTCCTCTGTCAGAACTGGAAGAAATTCACCGGTAGTCATCCTACCTTCTTGATTACCCGGTATTACCGGCAAAACTGCTTCCAGGATAGAACCCTGGCATCCCCGGAGAAAATGTTCTCCTCCAAGGAGAATCAAGCTTTTCCCTGCTTTGAGGACATATCTGTTAAGAGCTTCCATCTGTGTTCTGGTAAGCGTGCCGAAATCAAAATCTCCCAGGATTAAAATATCAAACTGTTGCAGGAAATCCTCAGTAAAGATATCAGGAGGGATTTGCAGGTTTTCGCCACCAGTTTGCTGGAAAACATTTTCACTCACCCGGATGAGAAAAACAGGCTGCAAATGTGTCAAAGATTCCAGATATCGCTTGAGAAATTTATATTCCCAGCGAAGGGCAGTCTCCACATAGAGAACGCGCAGCCGCGCAGAAATTACCCGGACCAGGAACTGGTAGCGGTTGTTACTCAAGACTTTTTCCTCTGGCTGTCCAGCAAGGGATATTTCGCACGGATATTCTCCTGGGCCCAGGGCAGGCAGGACGAACTCGGTGGAACATAACGGCTGGGTGGCCTGAACTGTTTTCTGGTCTAACACTTTACCTGCCAGGGAAAACGTGACCTGCAGACTCCGGCCATCAAAGTGAGATTGCCTGAGAGAAACATGCAGTTGTACTTTCTCCCCGGCATAAACAGGGCTGTTGGTCACCACGTCAGCGACAGCAGTATCTCCAGGAGGCTCGCCTTCCACAGCCACACAGTAGACAGGGCAGAAAAGATGAGAAGCAAGATTTTCCCAGGGGAAGATTTCTGTCTCCTGGCCATCAGAAATAACAATGATACCAGCAGCATTTTGACCCAGACGCCGACTGACTTCCCTGATGGCTTCCCCCAGCCGGGTGGAATTTTCGGTGGGCTGAAGCCCTGGTATATCTTCCACGACTATTTGTTTCCAGGTCTCACCGAAAGTAAACCAGACTGGCTGAAGATGGCGGATGATTCGTTGCTGATGAAGAAACCGTTTCACCTGGTCCAGACGGGTACTATTACCCGGGCCAAGACCCATACTTTTGGAGGTGTCTATGAGTACTGCCCAGCGGCCCGGCTGCCGGGAAGGAATTTTTATAGAAAATTCCAGTTCCAGTAACATCATGGTAATAAGGATGGCGGCCAGTGTATCCAGGAATAAGAAAATTCTGAATCTTTTCTCAGGCAAAAAGTAGTAATAGGTCAGCCAGATACTACAGGCAGCTACCAGTACTACCAGTAATGCCAGAGAAGTGGAGATGCCTGCATGAAAAGAGAGATTCATTTCTTATCCCCGGGAGAAAAGGAAGTTTTTTTGCTGATTTTCTTCCAGTGAAAAAAATTACTTGTGGCTACCTCGGTTAAGAAAAGTAGTAAAGTTAACAGCAGCAGTATTCCGGAAAAATCGGTTGATGTTGCCTCCTTGAGCAGAAACTGCTGCAGTTTACCGGGAGTAATCAGACTTACCCGGGCGGAAGGAAAACAGGAGTAGATACTGGCTGGGTTCTGCCTGGCCAGGTCTCCTTCTTGCCAGTCAACGTTGACAGAGACAAACCTTTTTATACCCCGGGGCGAAAAGGTAAACTCCCATAACCCTGGTTTATCAGGGACAAATTTAAGGGGTGGAACATCTGACGCCGGGACTTTTTTTCTCCAACCTTCCGGGGACACAACTTCCATTGTCTCTGTTTCTGGGGGAGCCCAGATAGCCTGGCCTACCAGGCAACTGGGACTGGCACCAGAAGCAAGATGGCGCATAATTATTTCTATCAGAACTGGAAAGAATGGTCTTTTCGGGAGATTTGTCCAGGAAAGGTCTGGAAGAAAAGGGCAGAGAATTATACTCCCTGCTGCCCGCTGTCCTTCCAGAAGCAACGGGAATCCGCGGTCCAGTTTTAGCAGAACATTTCCCTCAGTGGTGCTACAGCGGAAAACCTGATAAAAAGATATGTTTCTTAAGTATTCTAATAACCTGTCTGCAAAGGGGGCAAAAAACGGGTGCTTGTTATCTCCCCAGATGATACTGGCCGGGTTTTTAAAACTTACCAGTTCTTCCAGTTTTGCAGGCATGAAAAAAGTTTTTTCTTCTTTAATTTCCCAGTCGGAGTTAAAATTCTCAGGGAGGTCTTTTTCTCCGGTGAAGACCAGAAGGTGACCGCCCTGCCGGACATACTGGTAGAGAAAGCGGACTGTCTGACCGGGGAGACGGCCGGTGTTGTAAAGAATGATTGTCTGGTAATCAGCAAGATTAACCTGAGTGAGAGTTTCAGGAAAAGAAGTTTCTAATCTACTCTGGCCAGAAAAGGCTTTGATGGCACTTTCCAGAGACCATGCAGATTCAGGGTTACCGGTGATTAAAAGAAAACGGGAGCCTGTCGCAGGATTGATGTGCAGAAAAAAAATGTTATCAGCAGCCAGAAAGTCGGAGCGGAGCAGTTTCACTTTCAGCAAGCGGGCTGTCGGGTCTATTCTAAACTGTATAAACTGGCTGCTTCTGCCTGGTATGGTGAGAAGTTTTTTTTCCAGAGAACCAGAATGAAGTTCTACCTCTGTGGTAACTGTCTGGTTGTTCCAGTTAATGACTTCTGCCTGGCAGGAATTCCTGGCAGGAACAAGGGCGAGATTTCTCACCCCCAGATTATCCTGGCAATCTTTGCCCACATCAATTACTACTATCCTGATATGGTGCTGGCCAGCTCCGGGTAAAGAAACATCTTTCCAGGCATATTTTTGTAAATCAGAAAGGATAATGATTGTTCTGGAGCCAGGTCTGTTTTGCAGGAGTTTCTGGGCCTGGTTCAGGCCGGATTGCAGGGAACCGGAAAAATAGGAAGGCTGGCTCTCCTTAATTATTTTTCCACATTCTTCAAGGTTGGAAGTGAAAGAAACACTCTTTCCGGAAAGGAAAACAAGGGCAACCCGGGCTGTTTTTTTCAGATTGGCCAGAACCTGGAGAGAAGATTCCTGAAGCTGTCGCCAGGGTGATTCTTCTCCGGCGGATAGACTTAAGGAATCATCAAGCAGGAAAACAACGGATTGCTCACTGAGAAAGAGAAATGCTTTCCGGCTTACCGGCCCGGCAAGAATTAAAACCAAAAAAATCAGGATGAGTACCCTGAGTAGGAGGATAAGAAGTTCTTGCAGCTTTCTGATTCTACCGGTAATCTGCTGGGAAATTTTGAGAAAACGCAGGGTACTGAAGGGGTAGACTCTGGCTTTCCTGCGGGCAAGGAAATGGAGTAATACAGGAAACCCTGCAGCTACTACTGCCCATAAAAAGACAGGTTGTAAGAATGTCATAGGCGGACTATTTTACCAGAGGAGATGTTCATTTTTATGCTATTTTAGCTCTTACACTGAGGTAATGATAAAGAAAATGGTCAAAAGGATTCTGGGTGACAGTACGGGCGTAACTGATATTAGTAGCCGAACACTGCCTTTGATAACGCAGGAGAAAGTCAGTGATAGCCTGCCGGTAACCTGCCTGAAGGGATAAACTATCTACATCTATCTTTTCTCCTGTCTCCATATCCAGAAACTGAAACTGCCCGGAAAAGGGGAATTCTACTTCTGCCTGGTCCAGAATATGGAAAACAATAATTTCATGGTGGTGATGACGAAAATGAGCCAGTCCCCGGATAACTGCTTCTGGTTCGTCAAACAAATCAGAGATTAAGATGATGAGACTTCGCCTTTTGATGTTAGGAGCAATAAGGTGCAGTACAGAAGCCAGGGAAGTTTTCTTGCCTTCTGGCAGGTTTTCCAGGGCTGTCAGTATCTGTCTTAAATGGGTACTGGTGGAACCTGGTTTCACCATCTTTCTTATTTCTGTATCAAAAAGAATAAGTCCCACAGCGTCTTTCTGGCTAATCAGGAGATAACTCAGGCTGGCTGCTAACCAGACAGCGTATTGTTTTTTACTGACCTGGTGGCTGGAATAATCCATGGATTGGCTGATATCCAGAAGAATATGAGTTTTAACATTTGTTTCCTCCCGGAAAACCTTTATATAGGACCTGTCAGTTCTGCCGAAAACCTTCCAGTCAAAATAGCGTAAATCATCACCAGCTACGTACTCCCGGTGACCGGCAAATTCCACACTGAATCCACGGTGCATACTGCGGTGAAGACCGGTGATGAAACCTTCCACCACGGTTTTAGCCACCAGATATAATCCCGAAAGTCTGCTCAACACTTTCGGGTCAAAAATACTGGATGAAACCTGGCTACTCATAAGAAGTGATATTTAACAAATCTCTGGTATTGTTTGCAGAAGTTTCTCCACAATCCTGGCTGCGTCCATACCTTCTGCGTCTGCATTGAAATTGGTAAAAATCCGGTGCCGTAGAACTGATTCCGCCACCTCTTTGACATCAGAGGTGGAAACATTAACGTCACCGCGTAAGGCTGCCTTTGCTCTGGCACCGAGTACCAGGTACTGGGAGGCCCGTGGTCCTGCGCCCCAGGAAACAAACTCCCTGATAAAATCAGGTGCGGTGTCATGATTTGGTCTGGTTGCTCTTACCAGTCTTACTGCAAAGTCCACCACATGATGAGAAACAGGTATCCTCTTGATTAAAGCCTGGTAAGTCAGGATTCTTTCTGCATCCAGAACTTTGCTTACCTCTGAGTCTAAATCCGTGGTAGTCAACTCCGCAATTTTTCTCTCTTCTTCAGGGGCAGGGTAGTCCAGGTAAATACTGAACATGAACCTATCCAGCTGGGCTTCTGGCAGAGGATAAGTACCCTCCAGTTCAATGGGATTCTGGGTTGCCAGGACTAAAAAAGGTAACGGTAAAGGATACCGGATACCCCCTGCGGTCACCTGGTATTCCTGCATTGATTCCAGCAAAGCAGCCTGAGTTTTTGGTGGAGCCCGGTTTATCTCATCAGCCAGCACTAAGTTGGCAAAGATGGGTCCAGGAACAAATTTAAATTCTCTACGAAGAGTCTCTGTATCCTGCTGGATGACCTCTGTTCCGGTAATATCCGAAGGCATCAAATCCGGTGTGAACTGAATCCTCTTAAATGTTAAATCCAAGGCTCTGGCTAAGGTTCTGACCATGAGAGTCTTGGCCAGGCCTGGTACTCCTACCAGGAGGCAGTGACCCCCGGAAAACAGTCCTGTGAGAAGGTCTTCCACAATTCTGGTCTGACCCACAATAATTCTCTGAACCTGTTGCAGAATCCTGGTTCTGGCTTCCTGTAGTTCGTCCAGCAGTTTCAGGTCATCCATCTTAAGTTTCCTTTTAATGGGTCATGAGATAAGTAAGGACGTTGATACCAATCTGTCTGGCCTGGCCGGGCACAAGTGTGGGGGTAAACGGACGGGGAATTCCTTCCCAGCCGCTACCCAGGCCAAAAGGTGAAAAAACCACTATCGGTAAACCCTTCAGCAGATAAGCTTCCAGGGGTGGTCGTTCTACAGGTACATTGTAAAGGAACTTATCAATTTTCAAGGGTAACTGGTAAACAGGATTTTTTTCCTGCCAGATGATATTCTTAGCCTGTGGTAATACAGATTGCATCAGGCTGCGAAAGGCTTCGGTAAACTCCTGGCTGCCACAGCAACTATCAGCCAGAAGTGTACCCCCACCCTGGAGAAAAGATTTCAGTTTTTGTATTTCTTCCGCACTGAAACGGGGGTCATAATGACCTGTAAGGTAAAGAATAGGGATATCCTTTAAATCATCTCTTTTCAGATCCACTGCCAGCCTTTCCACGTAAACCGGGGAACCGGTTTGTTCTCCCAGCTGTCTTAGAATCTTACCCAGTGAGGAAGGGTGAGGGTCCCAGTCTCCGGAATGGATGATTTGACCGAGATATATTTTACCGCTCTTTTTCTTGACAGGTTCGGTGTAAACAGGCAATTGTCCATAAAGTTTACCGGATTCAATCCAGGCTAAAGAATATACCAGCATATTCAGCCCAATGTTTATTGCCTCTGCGGGCTGGTATCTTATACCAAAAGGATGGGTATGCATTGCCCAGCCACATCCGAGGTCCCAGGGTGAAAGAATGACTGCTGCCCGGCAGCCGAGGTTAAGAGTCCGCAGATTAATGGGAGAAAGACTCTCCTTGCCTTCCTGCAGAATGTTTACCTGGTCCAGGGTCTGGTAGCACATTTTTAAGGGATGGTTAGAATAAAGAGGATAAAGGTTGCGGTCAGGAAAGATTCTTGCCAGCCATCTGGTGGTGCTTTCCGTAAAAGCCGGGCTTCCTGAGGAGGCGTTAGCCCAGATGAAACCACCCTGTTCTAAGTAATTCTTGAGCCGGGGTAAAGTTTTTTCCTCAGGGGTGAAAGATTCTACCGCAGTAATGTAAAGGATGGGTATTTCCTCAGGGTCAAAAGAAAAAGAGTTCAAATCAACCTTGGTGGCGCGGTAAGAAAAACCCAGTTGCGCAGAAGCCACTTTCAAAAGGTTATCGATATCATTTTCCGCCCTGGTCCAGGATTCATTGGAACCACAGATAACCTTACCTACCAGAACAGGGGGGGCTGGCGGGTTTTTCTTTTCCGACCGGCGTAAGGGTGTAGCCGGTAAGGGTAAGGGGGGAAAGGCTTCACCTGCCTTGCGACGCTGGGGGGATTGAGTGGGCGGTGCCTTCCCACACTCCCAGGCAAAACTTAACGTTCCTGAGAATATCAGGAACAAAAGGGAAAGTAGCAAACGCTTCATTTTCCACCTCCTGCCTGTTTTAAGACTGCACTTTCTCTTCCTCAGTTTATCACCGGTTGTTAGCGTAGTAAAACAGAAAAAGTTTACCTGCTCTGAATCTGGCAGACAGCTGAAGCCAGCATCCTTAAATTTTCTGCCGGGCTATCCAGGGGCACAGCACATTCCGGGCCAATGATATCAATACCGGCAGCTACTTTTTTCCTGACTTCCTGAGTGATTGTTTCTAAATTTCCTTTTCTGATAATCTCAAGGTTACTGGTTCCCCCCATGAGTGCCAGGCGTGGTCCAGCCAGTTTTCTGGCTAACGTGTCAGAAACAGCAGAATCAAAATGAAAGCAGGAAATTCCTGTTTGACAGATAGAGGAAATTCTGTCACTGGTATCTCCACAGATGTGCAGGATTAGAAAACAGGGTATTTTTTCTGCTAACTCGGTATGAATGGGCTGGAGAAATTTCTGGTAGGCAAGGGGTGAGCACAAATCTGAAGTGGCGTGGTCAGCCAGACAGAGAGCATCAGCACCTGCTTCTATCTGAGCCAGGGCAAAGAGAATGGTTATTTTTTTCAGCTGTTCCAGGGCATGAGAAACCTGCCGGGGATGAAGGAGAGTAGCTATCAAGAATTCTTCTACTCCGAATACATGGTAAGCCAGAGTCCAGGGGCCAAAAACCTTACCCACAATAGCCACCTCCTGGCCGTAGTGCAGCTTCAGATATTTCAGGGCTTTCAGCGGCACCTGACATTCTGGACTCTGGAGAAAGTTAGGGGGAATTTTAATCTCTTCTCCTATTCTGGCTAAAGTCCCTTTACAGGAAGGCATCTGGTAACGGCTACCCCAGTCTACCGCACAACCCAGGGCTGCTGATTCATGGCAGACAGAAAAAACAGGCATCACATTGTCAAAACCAAGCTGTTCATACCCGGCAGCAGCAAGTCTGGCCATCAATACAGGGTCTAAATGGGCCTGGGGAAAGAAGATTCCTTTTTTTTCCATCAAGTCCGTGGTGATAACTGAGGTGGCGCTTCCGGTGGCTGGCCGTGGTGTTTTCTGCCTCCTTAATGCCTTCAGAAAAATTTCTCTTCTGCTCATACTCTTGCTATGGTATTTTACAATGGGGTTAGTCTGTATTCAACATTTCCTCCTGAATCCTGGACAGTCTTTTTATGGTAAAATTTACAGGAAAACATGAAATTTTTCTATTCTCAAAAGTTTCTGGAGTATAGAGAACAGGGGCATCCAGAATCTCCGGAACGTCTCCAGGCAGTGGTGGATTACCTGAAAAAGAAGGGAGAAAGTTTTTTTGAAGAAGTCATGGCCTGTCCTGAGGAAACCCTGCTTGTGGCGCATTCAGTGGATTTATTGTCTCAGGTAAAAAGGGGGAACTTCTTTGACCCGGATACACCGGCTATACCAGGAATCTACAACTATGCTCTACTTTCGTGTGCAGCAGCAGTCCAGGCAATGGAGGCAGCGTTAACCGAAAAACTAACTTTTTCCTTAGCCCGGCCACCAGGCCACCATGCTACTTCTCGTCGGGTAGGTGGATTCTGTTACTTCAATAATATGGCTGTGGCTGCCCTGAAAGCCTGTGAGAAAGGGTTAAGGGTAGCTGTCCTTGACTTGGATGGTCATCATGGTAACGGTTCAGAGGAGATTATCCGGGGAAGAGAAAATCTTGTTTATCTCTCCCTGCACCAGAGTCCAGCCTATCCTGGTACTGGACTTTACTCCTTTGAAAATTGTCATAATTTTCCACTGCCGCCGGGTACTGGCGGTAAAAAGTATTTACAGTCTCTGGAAAAAGCTCTGGAGATTGTATCATCCTTTGGTCCGGATTTAGTTGGAGTTTCTTTTGGCCTGGACACCCATGAGAAGGATCCACTCCTTGACCTGCGGCTTACTGACCTGGACTATAAAAGAATTGGTGGTTATCTGGCAGGACTTAACAAAAGGATTTTTGTTGTTCTGGAAGGCGGCTATCATCCTGAGAGTATGGGAGCTGCTTTTTATTGTTTTCTGAAAGGTTTAACAGGGGAAAAGAGGGCTGATAAAGATGGAGAGAAAAAAAGGTGGTGATGTCCTGAGAGAGATTTTGTTAGAGGAAAAGATTGTTATTCTTGATGGTGCTACCGGAACATATCTGTCCCAGCTTGGTTTCACAGGAATAACTCCGGAGATAGCCTGTCTTTCCCATCCAGAACTGGTAAAGAAACTTCATCAGGATTACGTGGACTCTGGAGCCAGGATAATTCTTACCAATACCTTTGGTGCTAATTGCTTCAGACTGGAGAAGAAAGGTCTGTTAGACAAACTGGGAAAGCTTAATACTAAAGCAGCACAATTAGCAGGGCAGGTTAAAAAGCAAAACAGCAGGATACTGATTGCCGGGGATATGGGTCCCACAGGTGAGTTAATGGAACCCTGGGGACAACTGAGCAGCCAGAAGGCCTGTGCCTGTTTCCAGCAGCAGGCAGAAATCCTGGTGGAAAACGGAGTGGACTTTCTGCTTCTGGAAACATTTTCTGACTTAGCGGAGGCAGCCCTGGCTTATGAGACTGTTAAGGAAGTCTGCAGCCTGCCGGTAGTACTTTCCTTTTCTCTAACTGCTGGTAAGCAATACCGCACGATGATGGGCCAATCCCTTACAGAACTTACAGCCTGGGCAGAAAAGGAGAAGTTGCCTGTTCTTGGTTTCAATTGTGGTCTGGGGTCAGCTGAAATGGTGGAAGTGGCCAGCCAGGTGAAAAAGCTTACCAGTCTTGCTCTCTGGTTTAAACCAAATGCTGGATTGCCTCTTCTTCACGAAGGGAAAGTAATCTATCCGGAGAAACCGGAAGAATTTGCCAGCCACTGTCTCCAGATAGTTGCGGGTGGTGACTGCTTTATTGGTGGTTGTTGCGGCACCAACCCTGGCTATATTTCTGTTCTATCCAGGCAGGTGAAAAGTTTCCTGACAATGCCAGGCCTGTGACTTAAGCTTACTTCATATAAGCCTTAGCCACCTTTTCAAAAGCTGCCACATATAACTCCATATGACGCTGCTGGTAAACAGGGTGGCAGAAAAAGTTCATGGTTCTTGCTTCCAGCCACTGGGCTTTCCGGCAGTTGAACCTGGTATAATCAATTCTTCTGGCATTCGGGTCACGGAAAGGGTACCTCAGGCGGCCAAAACCATTTTGCTCAACAAAGGCTTTCTCCCGGTACATCTCAGGCCACTGGACACCATAAACAGGGACTCCTTCTGCTTCCATGGCCTGAACAAACCTTTTCACTGGAACTTTTAACCTGTCGGCATCAAGAACAAAAGGTGCCCACCAGTAAGCATTCTGCCTTTCAGGAGTGTCCAGAGGTGGATAGAGAACCAGGGGATGATTTTTGAGTGTTTCCTTCAGGAACTGGCCGTTGCGTCGCCTGTTGGGAAGGTTCCAGGAATCAAAACGTTCCAGTTCGCATAACCCTATGAGAGACTGGATTTCTGTCATGCGGTAGTTGAAGCCTACCCTTCTATGAATGTAGGTAAGTTTAGCTTCCAGTTCCAGCAATCTTAATCTTTCCTGCACATCATAGCCGTGGTCCCGGAAAGACTTGCATTCCCAGTGCAGGGCTTCATTATCAGTAATCACGGCACCACCTTCACCCCCTGTGGTGAAGTGTTTGCTCTGACAGAAACTGAAACAGCCAATATCGCCAATGGTTCCGGTTTTTTTCTCTTTGTAGATTCCGCCAAAGCACTGGGCACAATCTTCAATAACAAAAAGGTTGTGTTTTCTGGCAATAGCCAGTATTGGGTCCATATCAGCAACCACTCCGTAGAGATGAACTACCAGAATGGCTCTGGTGCGGTCGTTGATTTTGTCCTCAATATCATCAGGGTCCAGAGTGTGGGATTCATCAACATCAGCAAAAACCGGGAGTGCGCCTGCCTGGAGAATACAGAATGAGGAGGCAATGAAGGAATAAGAGGGACAGATAACCTCATCTCCAGGGCCTATCCCTAACGCTGCCACAGCGGTATGCAGGGCACTGGTACCGCTGGTGGTGGTGACTGCGTAACGCACACCATTCCATTTAGCCCACGCTTCTTCAAACTTTGTTCCTATCTCACCAGTCCAGTAGTTAACTTTTCCTGTTTTCAGCGGTTCAGCCACACTGGCGATTGTTTTTTCCGAAAATGATGGCCACATAGGAAACTTCTCTGTGCAAACCGGCTTACCTCCATCTATCGCTAAGGTAGCCACTTTCTCCTCCCTGTTATACGGAAAATTTTTTCTCTTTGTGTTATTATAGCATGAAAAAACTGAAAAGTTGATTTTGCCTTTTAGATGGGGCACTATAAAAGTATACATGGTTATCATACTCGGGCTTTTAATATTGAGTTTTAGTTTTCCGCTTGCTGCTTCCCGGGATAGCTGGTTGGAGGGCTGGACTTATCGCCGGGTGCTTAAGGTCGTCTGGCAGAAGGATAGGTTTCCGGTTCCGCCAGTGGCTGTTCTGGAATTCTCAGGACCGGCAAACATTGAGGGAAAGGACATCAGAATTGTGAGCCAGGATAACCAGTTTTGCCCTTGCTGGGTGGTCTCGGTAAGGCAGGAAAATTCTTATCAGGTGGCTTTCTCTCCTCAGGAAGAAAAATATTTTTTGTATTATGGTAACCCTTCAGCACCAGAACAGGAAACTGTCTTTCAGCCAAACCGGGGTTTAATTCTGGAAGTCTATCCCCGTCAGGGATGGAAATGTGATACCTGGGAAGAGGCAGAAATTTTGATTGAGAAAAGTAAAAAAGGTCCTTTGCTGGGTCGTTCCTTTCATCCGAAAATCTGGGATGGGAGTAATCCTCTGGGAATAGAAAAAGATGTAGTCCGGATTTATACCGGCTTTTTTTATTGTCAGGAAGCAAAAAAATTATTTTTTGCCACCAGTTCCGCCGGTGCCTCCTTTTTGACCATAGACGACAAACTGGTTGCTTCCTGGCCTGGCTGGCATGGTGCGGTGCCTTTTGTCAGACCACCCCAGGAAGGTTCCATCAGTCTCACCCCTGGCTTGCACCGGCTGAATTATTACCACATCGGACAGCCAGGACAGGAAATAGCAGCGGCAGCAGTGGCTGATGGTCCGGAGCGAAAGTTTGTGGTTATCCCGGAAAAGTTTTTCCTGCCTGTTGCCAGGGTGGAAGTAGGGCCAGTGGAGAAAAAAAATAGCCAGCTGGTAGCTGATTTTTCCTGGGAAAATACCCATTACCTTTGCCGGGAAGACCGGGAACTCATTACTTTTAGATTTCAGCAGCAGTGCTCTTCCTTAGAAAAAGTGGTTGATTATCAGTGGGATTTCGGGGACGGACAGGTTGGTTCCGGTTCTTCCGTTTCCCATACTTACCTGGCTAAAGGCCAGTACCTGGTAAGTCTGAAGATAAAGGATAGTTCTGGAAAAATGGATACAATCCAGATGAGAATAAAAGTCATACCTGACCCTGGCAAAATGGTCTTACCTGCCCGGCAGGTTACTGAGTACCTGGATGAATTTTCCTCCTGGAGATTGAGTGCCTGTTCTACGGAGAACCTTATTCGGATGGCAGGAATTCTGATGAGCTATGATAGTTATGACCTGGCTTTCAATGTTTACCAAGAATTACTCTCCCGGGAACTTAAGGCAGAGCAGAAAATTCAGGTCTGTCTGGTTGCCGGGAAACTGGCGGTAATGAAGAAGGATTATCCAGCAGCAGAGAAAATTTATCTCTCCTTTCTAAAAAAAGAGTGGTCCCCGGAAGTAGCTCTGGAACTGGGAAACCTTTATTTCCTGAAAAGAGAGTTTGATCGGGCAGCAAGTCAGTATCAGGAAATTATCAGCAGGGGAGAAAAGGTGTCTGCAAAGATAAGGCGGAAAGCTGAGGTTGGTTGTGCTGACATTCTCAGGGAAAAAGGTGATTTTTCTGCAGCCAGAAAGGAATACGAGAGGCTTACGGATTCTAAGCTTCTGGCAGTTAGGAATGGTTTTCACAGTCAGAATGTTCTGGATGCACTGAGGAGCAAGGATTTTTCTACTGCTTTAGAAAGACTGGAAGACTGGGCAGTAGAACTTCCTTCGGTTAAATGCCGGGGGCAGTGGTCAATTCTGTATAGCCGGGCATGCCTGTTAAAGAAAGACTACGAATCAGCCTGGCAGGAACTGGATTTATTTCAGCGCAGTGGTCCGGAAAAGGATAATCCGTATCTAATCTGGGCCCTGGCTTTGAGTGCTGAAGCACTGGAAGGTCTTGGACAGCAGGCTAAGGCAAAGGAATATTATCAGAAAATAATCAGTGCATACCCCGCTCATCCCCTTGCCAGTTTGGCAAAAGAAAAGTTAAAAGGTAGGTAATATCCTTTTTCTTTCCTTTCACATTTTCTTCCCCTGGAGGATTTCTCTGTTTTTACAATTCGCAATAAAACATAATATAATGACACAAAATAAATCACAACAATACATAACTTGACAAAAAAATATCATACGATAAAATTCTATAAAATGGGGGTGTTATGCGAAAAAAGAGGAAAAGGAAAACAAACAGTGTTGCTGGTCTGGTAGGGCTGGCGTGTGTGGCATTTCTTGCCTGGAAGTATCTTTCCGTCAGGGAAGCTACCTTTCCTGCTGACTGTACCTATACTGTTAAAGCCAACGTAGCACTTGCCCACACCAGGGAAAGCCTGTTTGACGGTCTCCACCATCTGGAAAACTTAATTACTTTTCTTCATCCCGGGGATGAACTTCGTATTCTGGAAGTGGTTGGTCCTGCTGTGCGGGTAGCCATTACCAAACATAACAATTTCCCGACCAATCTTGTCGGCTGGGTGCCGAAGGAATGTCTGGAAAAGTATGGGCGGATGAAAAAACCATCTTCCTACCATACCAACTATGTCTGGCCAGGCTCGTCAGACTGAAGAGCGGAAAATCGTTTCTGTGAAGGAACTGGCGGAGTTTCTCGGTGTTTCTCCTTATTCTATTTACAAATTAGCCAGAGAGAAAAAAATCCCTGCCTTTAAAATAGGTAATAAATTCCGGTTTGACAGAGACGCAGTCTTAGAGACTTTGAAAAAACAGGCTGTTTAATGCCTCCTTACCTGTAAACAATTTTCAAAAACGGTAACATTGGTGAGCTTTTATTTAGTTCCAGGCTCTGGCAAGGAAAGCAGAAATTTTTGAAATCAATTTCAAAACTCTTGACAAAAAATTCTTAAAAGTCTATAATAGTAACATAAAACAAGCTGAAACCAATTACAGAAATGACCACCATACATGATGTTGCCAGGAAAGCAGGAGTCTCTCCAGCTACAGTTTCAAGAGTTCTCAATAACGGACCTGTCAGGAGTGTCACAAGGGAGAAGATTTTAAAAGTCATAAAGAAAGAAAACTTTATTCCCGACAGCAGAGCAGTTTATCTTAAGAAATTAAAGACCAAAAAAGTAGGTCTTATTATCCCGGATATTCTTAATCCAATCTACTCCCTTGCGGTTAAAGTTATCCATGATTACTTAAAAGAAAAAGGATATCACTTAATTTTAGGAAACTCCTACCGGGAGATAGAAGAAGAAAGAGATATTTTGCAGATGCTGGAAAGAGAAAGAGTGGCTGGAATTATTCTGGGAATCTGTGAAGGAGAAGACGATAGTTTATTAATGCCGATATTTAGAAGGATGTTAAGTAATGGAATAAAGATTGTATTCACAGGAAAAAATAGTTACGGATTAAAGGTTGATGTGGTAAGTGTGAATAATTCAGCCGGGACATATAAAATGACAAATTATCTGATTAAAACAGGGAGAAGAAAAATTGGCTTTATAAGCGGTGATAGCAGACTGTGGGCAACAGTAGAGAGATTGAAAGGGTATAAAAAATCATTGGAAGAAAAGGGAATTGAATTCAAGAGAGATTTAGTGAGGTGTGAAGGTGATTATAAAATTGAATATGGAAGGAGATGGGCAAAGGAGTTAATAGGTTGTGTGGAGGCAATTGTTTGCGGGAATGACTTAATGGCTATTGGGGCAATCAAGGCAATAGAGGAAAGTGGTCTAAAGGTTCCTGATGATATTGCTGTGTGTGGTTTTGATGACATATTTATTTCTGCGTTAATAAAACCATCGCTTACCACAGTCCACCAGCCAGTGGAAAAAATTTCTGAAATTGCCTGCGAGAGACTGATTAACCGGATTGAAGGGAAAATAAACAAAGAAGAGGAGATACTGATAGAACCGGAGATAATTGTTAGGGAAAGCGCCTGAGGAGAAAATTTTCGATAAACGTTAAGTGGTCTTTGATTGCTAATTACGAAAGGAGGTGACAGGACATGGAGAAAGGTCAAGGACAAGAGGCAAGAGAAGCAAAGAAGCTGTATGGAGAGATAGGGAGAATAAAGGTTCAGGAGGGAAAGATGGAAGATATAAGAAAAGGAGGGTTTACATTGATAGAATTGCTGGTGGTGGTGGCTATAATAGCCATCCTGGCAGCAATGCTTCTTCCAGCCTTAAATAAAGCAAGAGAAAGGGCAAGGCAGGCAGCATGTATGAACAATCTAAAACAGATAGGCCTTGCTCTTCTGATGTATGTTGATGATTATGAGAGGGTTCCATCAGGGGATAGTTTTGAATCAGAGGCGGTGGGGAGGTTCTGGTATCAGAAACTGAACAGGTATATAAGTATGGGCAAGGCAAGTCCGCCGTATACTCCCTGCACCTATCCCCATCCTGTCTGGAAATGTCCGGGTAATAGAAATCATGCCTTTGCCTATACCAGAATTTCTTATGGATGCAATACAAATGTTATGTATACCGCCAACCCTCCCTATAGCGCGGATGTAAGATGTCCGCCGAAATATGCAAGTATAAGAAGAACCTCAGGAGTGATTGCTGTTACTGATTCCAACGGTGATGGTTATTATGATATGTTTGTTACTGGATACGCTCCTGACTATACAGTTCCGCCTGCTTCCTGGTCCTATGCTCCAGGATTCAGACATAACGGTGGATGCAATGCTTTATTTTTCGATGGTCATGTGGAATGGAAAAAAGAAAAGGATGTATTTATGTTAAAAGATGGTGGGTGGTACTGGGGTAGTACCATTGCGCCTGAGTGGCTACGTTTTTTATGGGGTGCCAACTGGAACGGGTGTAATCCACCTTATTATATGAGATAGCTGGTAAAAAGGGGGAATGCGGAGGAGAGGTGAGAAGGGAACTGGGAATTTACGTTAATCAAATTAGTGCTGATTTTGAAGAGTTTATAGAAAAGGCATCAGTCGCTGGTTTTAAATACTTAGCCACTCAGGATTCCATAGAATGGCTCAGTCTGTCTAAAGCGGAGAGAAGGAAGAAAATTGCGGAAACAAAAAAGCTGTGTGAAAAGTACAGTTTGAAGTTTATTGCCCACCACAGCAATCCCATACTTCTCCCTTCCTTGAATGTGGAAGAATCTTTCTGTTACTTAAGAAATCTTGTGGAGGAAATAAGTAACTGGGAGATATCTTTCTATGTGCTGCATCATCGTTCAATACAGGGGATAGCCAACCCCTGGACCATAATTGAAAATGTGGGGAAGGAAAAGTTTGATAGGGCCACGGTGGAGGTCCTAAAGAGAATCTGTGATTATGCTGCCAGGTTTAAGATTTCTCTTGCTCTGGAAAATCTTCCCTATCCGTATGCTAAATCCGTTGATGATATCCTGGAGGTAATTGACATGGTGAATAGAGAAAATCTGGGGATATGTTTTGATTCCGGACACAGTCACATCGCAACGGATTCAGTATATGAAGAATTAGAAAAAGCAGGTAAAAAGCTTTTGACGACACACTTCCATGATAATCGGGGAAATAATGGTGAGATTGTAGATGAGGTAAATGTTTCAAACTACGATTTACATTTAGTCCCCGGGCTAGGAATTATAGACTGGATTAGTGTGAATGAAATCCTGGATAAAATCCATTATACATACCCGGTCGTTTTTGAAGGAATAAGAGGAATAGAAAACCACGGGAAACTGCTGGAAATAGTGGTGATGTTATGGAGAAGTTTTGAAAATCTGATAACGGAGGCAAAAAATGAATAAGGTTTGTATAGTTTTATGTTCTGTATGCTGGTTGTTTTTCAGTTTGAGAGTCAGGGGAGAAGAAAAAATATTGATATTTTCAGATAATTTTAGTGGAGAAAAAATATCACAGACATGGAGATTGGATTCACCACATTCCTGGGAAATAAAAGAAGGAGTGTTAAAGACGTCAAAATACGGCGGTTCAGCAACCATAACAGAACAGCTGCCGGAGGATATAATAGTAGAAGCTAAGGTCATGGCAATAGAAGCAGACCCGCAACTTTCTGGAGGTTTTGGGGGAATGGTGGTCTCCAGTATAAATTTTGTGCTGAGGAAAGATGGTTTCTGGTGGCCTTATAAAAAACCAGGTGAGGATAGATATTCAGGTGGTTTTAAAAAAGCAGATATTGTTTTTAATAAATGGTACCACTTTAAAATTATCAGGAGAATAGAGGGATTGCTGGAATGGTATGTAGATGACCAAAAGATATGTGAGTTAGTTGAACCTGCTATGAAGGGGGGAGCTGGATTTCACGCGTGGAGATTTAAGATGGCATATGATGATATGAAAATTTACAAAACTGAAACAGAAAGACAAACAGGAAATTTAAACATAATAAGAAACTCATCCTTTGAGATATTACAGGACAATCTACCTTTCTACTGGTCTCCAGCAGGCTCGCTGAATTTAACCTATGGTGGTATGGAAAGCTTTTTAAAACTGTGGTGTGTAGATACAGGTGAAAAATTTCATGGAAAACAATCATTAAGAATGGGCAAAGGAGGAACTTATTCCTTTTATTTCTCTGCAGAAAAAGGAGTACCATATATTTTTTCAGTTTATATGAAATCTGATAAGGAGGGTTTAGCTGTGGAGCTTGCTATCTGGGAATGGAATATAGGGAAACTTCACAAGGCAGCAGTCAAGGTTGATAGAGAATGGAAGAGGTATGTTTGCAAAGCAGAGACAAATCAGACAGGTATGTTAAGGGTAAAGATAGAACTGAAAGAAGAAGGAGTTCTGTGGGTAGATGCTGTTAAACTGGAAAAAGGGACTGAAGCAACTGACTATACTCTATCACCTTTTGAAATGGGAGAGGGCAGGGAAAAGAAAAAGGAGGTAAAAAAAGAAGAATATATGCTAAAGAAAACAGAAAAGCCACCCGTAATAGATGGAGAATTGAACGACGCTGCCTGGAACAAAAGTTTAAGGATAAAGGAATTTTTGATAGCAGGAGAAAGGGGAGAGAAGATACCCCCCAAAGAGAAAACAGAAGCGTATTTATGTTACGACAATAGAAGCTTGTACATTGCTTTCCAGTGTTTTGATTCTCAAATGGATAAAATAAAGGCAACTATTAAAGAAGACGGAGGACCTGTATGGAGCGACGATTGTGTGGAAATTTTTTTAGATACAAACCTTGATGGAAAGACATACTACCACATGGCAATAAATTCTCTCGGCAAAATAAATGTAATTGATAAAGAGAATAATCAACCGTTTACAGGCAAAATAAATAGAGCAATTAGCATGAAAAGTGACCACTGGGTAGCTGAGGTTGAAATACCCTTTTCTTCACTGAATTTTACAAACTTAACAAGTCAGACCTGGGGATTTAATCTTGGCAGAGAAAATCATAAAGTGAATGAATATTCCTGTACATCTCCAACAAAATACTTGAATTTTCATGACGTGGAAAATTATAACCTGCTTGTTTTCCCGGATAAGAATTTATTCAACAAATTTATCACAGTAAAAAAGGCAGAAGATAAGAAACTGCCGAGAAAAGGACCGTTTGTAGTTGCGGGAAAACCATTTTTTGTATTCGCTCCTCTGGAACAATTTTTCTTTGGTTATGGATGGTTCTATAAAGATGACTGGGAAAACAGAATAGAGAAAAAGATAAAGTTCTGGAAGGATGAAGGATTTAGAAGTGTTGTTGTTTGCAGTAAGATTTTTCCATCTGAAGTCGCAGAAAAAGGATGGGCAAAACTTTTTGAGTATGCGAATAAATATGATTTAAAAATAATTGCCTGGCCTGGATTTAGACCAAAGGAGGGAATGGATAATAATTTTGAAAAGTTCTTAGAGAAATTTCAGAATGAAGCCTGTTTGATTGCCTGGTGTGTAGCGGATGAACCGGAGATTCAGGCAGATGTAAAACCAGAGGAAATAAGAGAAATAGTAAAAAGAGCAAAAGAGGCAGACCCAAAACATCCTATTTTTGTGAATTTTACTCCTCTTGGTCCAGGTATGAAATATGCGGGATTGCCTGGAGATATTATTTCCACTGATTTATATATAACAGGAGGGACAGGTAGACCGATAAGAGAAGTCGTAGAACTGGTAAAATTAAAAGATAAAATTGCGAGAGAAAAAAATATGTGGGTATGGATGTGGCTGGTGGGAAATAATATGTACAATCATTACAGGGAACCAACTGCTGAAGAACAGGAGGCTCAAACATATGGTGCGATTATTTCAGGTTGTACAGGGCTAATGTATTTTTACGGAGAGATATTTGGTTATAAAAACTGGATGAAACTGAAGCAATTAAGCAAAGAAACAGAATTACTGGCACCTGTTATATTCAGCGAAGAACTGAAGGGGATAGAAAGTAATCATACCGATATACTTACAATGGGAAGAAAACTTGAGAATAAATGTTATATCTTTTCCGTAAATATAAACAGTCAGGAAATAGCAGGCAAGATAAATTTACCAGAAGAGATTAAAAATTGTAGGAAAGCAAAGGTTAGTTTTGAAAATAGAGAAGTGGAAATAAAAGATGGTTTGATAAGAGATAAATTTTTGCCATACCAGAGGCATGTGTATGAAATTTTAAACAGGTAAAATGAAAAGTCTTTATCACTACGAAAAACTGTTGCTAGACCCGGTGAAAGAGACAGTACTAAAGTCAGGCCGGCTATCCTTTAATAAAATAGCCACCAGATTCCCCCGTCTTAAAGGAGAACCTGCCTTTGACCCTGATTATATTAAGAAAAATGTGGAAAAACTGAAAACAAATCCAGAAGTGGATACAGGCAATCGCTTCCTGGACCTGGCTGTTAAAACAGGTCTTGCTCACATAGACGCCACTTTTCAGGGGAAGCATCCCAGATACGGAATAAAAAATTATGCTGAAACCAGGCATGATGGATTCCCCCCAACAATAATTTCAGCAGTTGATGCATTAACACTCTGGGGTTTCAAGGAGAGAGCAAAGGAGATTTTCCACTATTATGTGCTAAATTTTATAAGACAGGATGGTTCCATAAATTACTACGGAACCTCAATAAGTGAATATGGCCAGCTATTGAATATTTCCTTCCTGCTTCTGAAAAGAGCAGGGACTGAGGGCTGGTGGGCAGATTCATTTGTAAAACTGAATAAACTTGCCTTTCATCTGTACGGCTTATGGGAAGAGGCGCAGAAAGAAGACGGACTGATTAAGGGAGGACCAGAGGCAGATGAAAAAGATAAAACCGGTAAATATTTTCATAACAATGCCTGGGCAGCAAAAGGATTTTTAAGATGGTCGCAGGCCTGCAGAAAAACTGGTTCTCTTCCTCAGAGAACAGTTTTTGTTTTCCAGAAGGCAGGTGAAAGATTAAGGAGTGATACTTTAAATGTCATCAAGGAGAAGTGGCCGGTAAATCTTGATGACTACTGGTTGCCACCGCTGGTAGAAGAACTGAAAAAGCCATCTTCTCTGACAGCGACAAGGGAAGCATCGTATACAAATTACAGGTACTGGCCGGAGTTACTTTCAAGCGGTGTTTTACCTTCTCCGCTGGCAAACAGAATAGTTGATGCCAGATTAAATTTTGGCGGGCAATTTTGCGGGATGACCAGATTTTTAGACCGGTTGGATGACTGGCCATTATGCGATTATTTGTATGGTCTATGGTACCTGGGCAGGAAAAAAGATTTTTTGCTTTCCCTTTATGGACATATCTGCTATCATCAAGCCGAAGGACATCTAACTGCCTATGAACAGGTAAGTTTTCCACCAGGCAGGGAAATTGCTCCCTACTGCTTACCCTGTCAGCTGGTAGCGACAAGGGCAGGGAGATTAATCAACAGGAAATAAAATGAAAGAAAAAATTTATCTGTGGGCGCATAAGGAAGGGATGCAGAATAACAGATGGGGATTGCCAAAAGAATCAAAAATTTCTCCTGCTGAGGCGTGTAGATACCTCGGTATAGAAAACATAATCTTAGTCAGAGAATTCGGTGAACCGGCCCCGGAGGAATATGAAAAGTATGCAGATAGTTTTAAGAGTTTGAAGAAGGTTATCTGGAGTGTTGTGGGAGCAGGTTGCAGTTATGAAGAAGGAGAAATAGAAAGGGTAATGGAATTAAAGAAGAAATATAAAAATATAAGCGGTGCTATAATGGACGATTTTTTTGTAAAGGAACCACCTTTTAAACCAGAAGGGATTACAGATATAAAAGAAAGACTGAATAAAAATGGAATGGAACTCTGGACAGTTTTATATCAGCATCAGTTAGATTTAAAGGTAAAAGATTATCTGGAAAGGTTTGATTTAATAACTTACTGGGTATGGAAGTCAGAAGGAATAAAGGAACTGGAAAAATGTTTTGAGAGATTCTGTAAAATCGTCCCTGAAAAAAGAAAGGCACTGGGGATTTACATGTGGGACTATGGCAACAACAACCAGATGCCCTTTGGTTTATTTAAGAAGGAATGCGAGATAGGTTTCAAATGGCTACAAGAAGGCAGGATAGAAGGGATAATATTTCTTGCCAGCTGTATAGTGGACTTGGGACTGGAAACAGTTGAATGGGTGAAAGAATGTATTACTTCTTTATAGATATAGATGGGACAATAACTGATAACAATCCGGAAAAAAAATATTCTGAAGAAAAGTTTGTCTGGGGTAATCCGGTTTTGGGGGTTATCAGAGATGTTATGGTGGAGGAAGGATGGAAGTCTGAAGAAGCAAAAAGTAAAATAGAAGAATACGCGCATAGAATTATCTGGTGGGATTATCCTGATTTTATTGCTGAGTTTAACCTTCCTGTGGGAAAGACCTGGGCAAGAATTTATGACTGGCATTATCAATACAAAATTTTTTACAGCGATACAGTGGAGTTAGTAAAAGCGTTAAATAAAAAAAAGAAAAAACTTTTCATCGTGAGCAATAATCCAGTAGCCGGATGTCTTCTGAATTTGAAAGTTGCTGGTCTGGGAGAACTAACAGGTTCAAGGTATTTTAAAAGAATACTGGGAGCAAATATTTTGCGTGGGCAGAAGAGCCAGAGACAATTGTGGAAGAAAGCAATTGCTCAAATTGGGGTAGATCCGGAAGAAATCGTCAACATAGGGGACAATGAAAGAGAAGATGGTGATATCCCGGTATCTGCAGGCATTGGAACTGCAGTCATTATAAAAAGGGATATAACAGAGCGCATAAGAAGAGAAGGAAGGAAAATTTTTATCCAGAAGCCTGCCGACTGTTTATATTTTTTGCTTACCTGAGTCTTACCAGATTCTTTTCTTCTTCCAGTTTTTAGCCTGCCGGACAAGCTCTTCTGCCTGCTGTGGTGTATCAACTGTCACCAGGAGATTTAATCCTTCCGGACCAAGTTCTTCCACCAGAGCCTGGGCCTGGGCAGGTGTTACCCCCAGCAAAAGAAGTGACTTTGCGGCCTTCCGTACGCGGTGGTACATTGGCCACCAGCGCTGGTGACCAACCGGCTCCTGCCCGGCTCCTGGTGTCCATTGAATGGCCTGAAGACTGGATAAAGAAAGTAAAGATGCTTCATGGTGGAGTGCTCCCGGACCATCCCAGTGGTAGACAGTATAATCTAAACTGCGACATTGCTGGTCCAGGTAAGGAAGAACAAATTCTGCAAACATCTTTTTGGAAATCATAGCACTGAAGTCGCACTGCAGTTTAGCAATCTGACCATGGCCGTAAATGGAAAAGTGAGAAAAACAGGAACCACCATGTTCATCCCGGATAATTTCGTAAATGCGTTTATGACAGGAGAGGTAGATTGGCAGGATATGTTTCTGTAACTGGTGGATTTTCTCCGGGTAATCAAAAAGAGCCTGCAGCAACTTTTCAGTACCGAAAAGGGAAGCCAGTGTATCCAGATTTTCAATTAAGTCAGGATAACCTACCAGGTAACGTCCTTTTGATTGTTTGACTGCCTTCTGGCAGAGATTAATCGTAAACTGCCAGTAAATATTTTTTTCGTCAAAAACAGGAGGGATGGCTGTGGAGATATCTTCAAAACAAGGATGGTACCAGACTGTATGGGGTGTAAATTCCGGACAGGCACCCAGATAGAGGCAGAAGGTACCTGGCCCCAGGGAGGTGTTAAGATAGGGGAAGGCATCCCCGGCATAGTAAGTTGTTTCCAGAGCCCTGTCCATGTTAGCGAGTCTGTAATCAGGGTCAAGCCACAGTTTCCTCAAGTCTCTCCTGGAAGATTCACTGGCAGGTATATTTTTCTTTGGTGCGACCACCTGGAGTAAAACCCTGTCCAGTACTTCACCTTCCCACCAGGCCTGGTGTCTCAGTCTTGATTTTTCCCATCTTTCTCCCAGTTTTTCCATTTCTCTCCTTTTGTCAGTATGGCAGCACTTCCTTTCTTTGCCCGGGGAGTTCAAGAGGAAGAAATTCTTAACACTTTCGCCCCCTGAATCAGGCCAGTCTTAATTTCCGTCAGGGCTAGATTGGCTTCCTCCAGGGAATACTCCTGTACCGCTGGTTTTAATGGAATTTTTACTGCCAGAGCTAAACAGCCAGCAATATCTTTCCTGCTGACATTAGCCACACTTTTTACTTCCTTCTCTAACCAGAGATGTCTGGGATAGTCCAGCTGCAGAAGACAGCTTTTATCAGTTTCTTCTTTCCCGATAGCGTTGATAATCAGTCTTCCTCCTGGTTTCAGGTATTCCAGAGCTGTCAGTACTGTTTTCCAGACAGGTGTGGTATCAATCGCGACATCAGTTTTTTCCGGAGGAAAGCAGCCTATTTCCCCTGTCCAGACAGCACCAAGTTTTCTTGCCAGAGTTCTTTCTTTTTCTGAACGACTGAAAACAAAAACCGGAGAATCAGGGAAAAGGTACTTAGCCATTTGAAGCACCAGATGACCGGACGCACCGAAACCAATCAAACCCAGCAGCTGTCTGTTTTTCAAACCCGACAGCAGCAAAGAGCGATAACCAATCGCACCAGCACAAAGAATAGGGGCAGCCTGTAAATCAGAAAGATTTTCCGGAAGTAAATGGGCAGAACTTTCAGGGACAACCATATATTCCGCATAGCCACCGTCTGCGTCTCTGCCGGTTGCTTTAAATTCAGGACAAAGATTTTCCCTGTCAGAAACACAGTAGCTGCAGTGGCCGCAAGCCGAGTAAAACCAGCCTACCCCAACTCTATCTCCTTTAGAAAATCCGGTTGTTTTTTCTCCTGTTTCTACCACCACGCCCACTGCCTGATGCCCGAGGATAATTGGGTAGTAGGCAGGTTTGACCCGGCCTTCAATCTCATCCAGTTCCGTGCGACAGACACCGCAAAATTTAACCCGGATTAAAATATGACCCGGATGGGGAACTGGTTCCGGTTTTTCCATCAGAATAAGCGGATTCTGTGTCTTCTGGACATCAAATGTTCCGGTAAGAAAAAGGGCTTTCATCAGCAGAAAAACTTGTTACTTAACGAACTCATTATACCAGAGTAACTGAAAGTTTAAAAGAGCAGGTAACATTTTTCCCTGCCTTGAGAAAAACTAAAACTTGATGGGGATTCTGCCATAACTTTTACCATTGATAAACAATTCAGCCTGCCAGGGTTTAAGATTTTGAAGAAGTAGTTCGGCTGTCAGTCTTTCCCTGCCGGGATTAAAACTGATAACTTCGGTTCCTTCAAATTTTTTTGCTGTTTCCAGGAGAAACTCTTTTTTTTCTCCTGGTGCCAGGCTGACCTGCTGGCTGGCTTTCAGGTTATTCTGGTTACCCCGGAACTGAACCTCAATCTGACCGCAGAAGGAATATTGACGGGAAAGATTAATCAGGGTTACACGGGCTACCGGGGAAAAGAGTACCTGCAGGAAAGGTGTTTGTGTTTCCCGTACATTTCTACCTCCGGGGGAAGGAGAAGGGCCGGTGAGATAACTCAGTGTTCTTCTCGCCAGGCTTTTTCTATCGTAAAGTTCCCAGACACTTTCCATTTCTGCCTTCAGCCACCTGGTAAAATCAAGAGCCTCAATGTAAGCCAGCAGGGCTTTCTGATAAGGGAAGAAAACTTCTTCATAGGCACTGGTTAGCTGTTTAGATTCTCTGAGGCAGGCATCATCTTTTTCTTCCGCAGTTGCGGTTAAAGGTGAACCAGCCCTCATTCTTTCCAGCTGGCTGTGGCGCAGGTAGACACGAACAATTTCGCTGTATCTCTGGATACTGGTAGCAGTTTGCTGGGCATAAGCAAGTCTGTCTTTTGCCTGTTCTAACGTCATCTGAGTGCTGATGGGAACAAGATAGGTCTTTTTCTCCCTTTCTCCAATCTCCTTTATCATTGCCAGATAAGCCTCTGCCAGTTGCTGGAATACTTCACTCCGGGCAGGATAATTGATGCTGGCGAGAATGCTACTCTGGAGGAAACCAATTGCTTTGGGATAATCTCCCTCGGCTAAGGCTCTGGAACCAAACTCATGGCTAATTTTTGCTTGTTTCAATCCAGTTTCGTTAGCATCTTGCTCCTCAAAAGGAGGCCAGGCGATTTCTTTCACTGTGCCAGGTCTGATGATGATAACCGAGGATGTTCTAAAACTTTCCTGATACTTTTTCAGGGCAGCACTCAGACTGGATAATTCAGCGATAGTATCCTGGTCCACCAGGGTGATAGTATCGTCAGGTTTAAACCCGGCCTTTTCCGCCAGACTTTTTTCTTTTACTTTTTCCACTACAAAACCCAACGGGCTGATGCTACCTGTCAACCCTAAATCAGCCAGAATGCGTCTGGCTTTTTCTCCCTGATTGCCACTTTGTTCCCGGGACGGTATTTGATTCTGAGCCAGAATTTGTCCTGTGACTGATACAGTCATCAAAAAAGGCAGGAAGATTCTGGCAGAAAGCAAAATAAAGCAGCTGGTGTCAAGTTTATGCCTCATATTTCTTTGACGGTTATTTCCTTCGCCGGTAGAGCCTTTCCTTCCTTTTTCCTGTTGCCAGAAGCCGGCGTAATGGTATCATAAAACAAGGACGCTGAGAATTAACTGACTTTTACCAGGAGGTGTTTATGCCGGTAGAAGTAATAAAGGTGGTGGGATGTTGTTCTTTGCGCTGCTCCGGTTTTTGTCTGACCGAGAAAGGGCTGGTTCCCAATAAAGATGGTCTGGTGGTGGACAGTGTGGCGATGGCAACAGAAAAAGGAACTGTTCTGATTCACTGTCCCATGTATGAGAAAGACCCGGAAAATGCGAGAATTGCCTGGTGCCGGCAGTCACCGGGTCAGGATGGAAAACCTGACCGCTGTTTCTATGCGGGGTAGGGAAGTAGAAATCAGAAGAAAAGTTTTTCAGAATATTTCTTTATCCATGCTCCGGTACTGAATTGCCTCTGAAATGTGGTGGGTCTGGATGATTTCAGAAGAGTCAAGATCAGCAATAGTTCTGGCAACCTTTCTTATTTTGTCATAGGCGCGGCCTGAAAAATGCATCCGGGAAAGGGCCTGCGCCAGAAGAGATTGAGCCTGGTCATCCAGCAGACAGTATCTTTTAATCTGACTGCTGGACATATGAGCATTGAAGTAGATAGGTTCATTTTTAAATCTTTCTGCCTGTATTTTTCTTGCTCTTTCCACTCTGCTTCTTATTTCTGAGGAAGGTTCTTCGGCTCTTTCTTTCAGGAGAAGTCCAGGAGGAAGACTGGTGACCTCTAAATGGATGTCTATTCTGTCCAAAAGTGGCCCGGAAATTTTCTGCCGGTAGCGGATAATCTGGGCTAAACTACAACGGCAGGGGTGGTTCTGGTCTCCATACCAGCCACACGGACAGGGATTCATGGCAGTCACCAGAAGGAAGCGGGCTGGAAAGTTCATTCTTCCTCTGGCGCGGCTGACAGTCACCTGGCCGTTTTCCATAGGTTGACGTAAGGCTTCCAGGGCATTGCGATGAAATTCTGGTAATTCATCAAGAAAGAGAACACCGTTATGAGCCAGGCTCACTTCTCCTGGACCTGGTATATTACCACCACCGATTAAGGCAATATCAGA
Organism: uncultured bacterium; assembly: GCA_964645405.1. Classification (GTDB taxonomy): domain Bacteria; phylum Ratteibacteria; class UBA8468; order B48-G9; family DSTR01; genus JAMWDF01. The sequence continues at coordinate 102,045 of CAZYCA010000019.1, forward strand.
AACAGTGTGATGAGGATTGCGAAACGGCCTGGTGGTTACCAGTTTCCCCTGATTCAGACCCGCGGCACTGTGGATACGGGTTATTTCAATAGCTTCTTCGAGGGAAAGGGAGGGAAGAATTGTTGGTAGCCGGCAGGCAAGCATAGACTTACCTGCTCCGGGTGAGCCTATCATCAGAATGTTATGACCTCCGCTGACCGCCACCTCCAGGGCGCGTTTGGCACAGGATTGTCCTTTGACCTCGCTGTAATCAACATCATAACGATTCACGCTGGCGAAAAGTTCATTTATGTCCACGCTGTAAGCAGGTATTTTCTTGTTTCCTTGAAGAAAGTCCACGCACTCACTCAGGCTACTTACAGGAAAAACAGATAAGTCGGGAAGGAGGCAGGCTTCTTCCGCATTCTCCACAGGTACCACCAGACAGTTCCTTTTGAGCTGTCTGGCTTTAAGAGCTATGGGCAGCATACCCTTTACTGGACGAAGGGAACCATCCAGTGCCAGTTCCCCAACAAAAGAGAAATCCTGCAAATTGTTAAGTTTAACTTTTCCTGAGGCCACCAGAATCCCCAGAGCAATTGGTAAATCAAAATAAGGGCCTTCTTTTTTCAAATCAGCCGGGGCAAGGTTGACAACTATTTTATGGGCAGGAAACTCAAAGCCAGAATTTCTCACAGCCGGTTTCAAGCGGTCACGACTTTCTTTCACTGCCTGGTCCGGAAGCCCCACTACGGAAATTCCGGGTAATCCGCTGCCGATGTCCACTTCTACTTCCACCGGGTAACCGTCAATTCCCCAGACGGTAAAGGAATGAACTCTGGCTAACATGGTTTTATTCTAATAGGCAAGAAGCAATCAGGTCAAATGGAAATGACCACTACTGGTGGTTGGTACATTTGTCAGGAGTTTTCTTCTGGTGTATCATAAAAACATGAAACCGGCGGCGCAAAATTTTAACGCAGCCAGGGTCGCCAGTTACCTGGTGGCTTTCCTGGCAGATGAATTTAAAAAGGCCAATTATAGGTGCGCTCTGGTAGGTGTATCAGGTGGCCTGGATTCTGCGGTGGTAGTGAATCTCTGCGCCCGGGCGCTGGGTCCAGCCAACACATTTGGCATCATTCTTCCTTATCGTGAGACTGCCAGGGTAACGCTGGACCATGCCTACCTGGTAGCCAGGTCTTCGGGTATCAGATATATGAAGATAGACATCAGCCGGCAGGTGGATGAGTATTTCAGGAATTTCCCCCAGGCTGATAGGGTGAGGATAGGTAACAAGATAGCCCGGGAAAGAATGGCGGTTCTCTACGACCTTTCCAGGCACTTTCACGCTCTGGTTGTAGGTACCAGCAACAAAAGTGAAAGATATCTGGGTTACGGCACCCTTTATGGAGATTTAGCATGTGCTTTGAATCCTGTGGGTGATATTTACAAAACAGAAATGTATCCATTAGCTGAGTATCTGAAGGTTCCTTCTGAAGTTATTAAAAAAGCACCCAGTGCGGAACTCTGGCCAGGACAGACTGACGAAGGAGAACTCGGTCTTTCCTACACAGAAATTGATGCGGTACTACAGGCCTATGTGGACAGAAAAATACCTCCAGAAGAAATTGTCCGCACCACGGGTCTGAAGGAAGAAGTTGTAAGGCGGATTGTGGAGATAGTGAAAAAGACTGAATTTAAACGCAGACTACCCCTGGTCGCCCTTATCCCTTCGGAAATTAAATACAGCCGGTAACCGGGAGTATGTTCCCGGACGCAAAGATGGAATTATTCTAAAGAGGAAGAACTCATTTCGTATTCACCCTGAATTCCTTTAATTACCCTTGGCGCCTGGATGCGAAAAACATTACCAAAACAGGCATTTAATTCCCGGGCTACTTCCGGATACCTGTCAATAATGTTTTCTTTCTCGGCCGGATCTTTTTCCAGATTAAAAAGACAATCAGGTTCTCCTTCTGGTGTCTGGAGGAAACTCCATTTTTCGTTGCGGATACATCTTTCGGTTCTCGCATGGTACCCGCAAATTACAGCCTGCCGGAAACTATCTTTTTCTCCGAAAACTACTGGTGCAAAACTCTTGCCACCTAAAGGGATGGCATCTGTCTGATAGCCAAGAATCTGTAAAATAGTAGGTAAAACATCAGGAAACTGGGCTAAAGCTTTGACCCGGCGATGGAAATTTTTTTTACCCGGCAGTCGGAGAAAGAAGGGAACCTTCAGAAGTTCACTGTACATCCTGTCAGCGCTTTTGAGAAATTTACCGTGGTCAGCAAGGGGATGGCCATGGTCAGAGGTAAGGACAATAACAGAATCCTCATAATATCCCAGTTGTTTTAAGGCAGTAAGAAGCTGTCCCACCCAGTAGTCCACCATAGAAACCTCTCCGGCATAAAGACCCCGGATAAACCTGATTTCTTCCGGACTTGCCCAGTCAGAGGCTTTTCCACCCATGGGCAGTATTAATCTTGGACCACGATAGTTTTTGTCAGTATAGACGTCAAAACGTTCAGGGGGGTCCCAGGGTTCATGAGGTTCAAAAGAATCAAACCAGAGAAAAACCTTTTTTTCTGACCGTGCTTTCTTAAGGAAATCAATGGCTTTTTCCACCAGCTGGGCAGTGAACCACGTTTTTTCGGTCAACCCGTCAGTATTAGCCAGAAACTGACATACCCTTTTCTTCCAGTGTTCTGGATAACAGGCATTCACATAATCTTTTAGTTCCCGGCGGGGAAGAGGGATAGCAGCCGGGTCGTATTCCTGACCACGGACCCAGTGATAGACAGTGAAATGGTTATGGTAGTTCATACCAGGTGCCCGGTAGTGATAAGTATCAGTGATAAAGGCTGAAGTATAGCCTTCCTTTTTCAGAATACTGGCTACAGTCATATCGTAAGGGGTAAGAGGGCACCATGGTCGGTAAGGTAAGGAGTAATATCCTGTCATCAATTCGTAACGCACCGGAATAGTGGGTAACCCGCAGGGGTAGACATTATCAAAAACAATGCTTTCTCTGGCTAACTCGTCCAGAAAAGGTGTTTGGCAGGCAGGAACATCAAGGAAAGCGGATTTTCCCTGGTGGTAGAAACTTACATGGTCCTGTCTCAGACTGTCCAGCATAATAAAAATTAAGTTCATTTTTTC
>CAZYCA010000020.1:0-89924 GCA_964645405.1 uncultured bacterium
TTACCAGTTTCACTGTGGACAGTGCTGATGCTAATGGTTTTACAGCCCATACCACTGGAACTGGTGATGCTGCCGGAATCACTGTTTATATGACTTATACCAACACTGCTGGTGCAGCCATCACTTATAGTGGTATCTAAAAGTAGTGCATGTTGAGGAGCAGAGTGCCAGAACTGAGGTTGGTTATTGATATTGGCTCGGACACAGTAAAAGTTATAGAAGGGGGGATGAGCCGGGGGAAATTAGTTGTCACCAGAGCAGGTGTGGTAAAAAATCCCCTACCTGAATTCTGGCAGGGAGCAAGTCTGCAGGAACAGGCTTCCTTCACAAAATTTCTCCGCAGTTACCTGCAGCACTTAGGAGTAAGAAGCAGTCTGACTATGTGCGGAATAGCCGGCGAGGAAATACTGGTCCACTATTTTGACCTACCAGACATACCGGAAGAAGAAATCCAGAGCACAGTAGAGACAGAACTTGCCGAAGTTTTTCCCCAGGGCTGGGCTAACCTGGAATTTGACTATCAGATTCTTTCTTCCTCTGGCAAAAAAACAGTTCTTCTTGCCGGCTATCCCAAAAACAGGTGTGACTTCCTTATTCAGATTTTCTCCCAGTGTGGATTGCGGCTGGTGCTGATGACTCTGGACAGTCTTTCACTGGCAAATCTTTTTTATTTCCAGGTAAACAGGCAAAATGAAGAAATAGGATTTCTGATAAATGTAGGTGCAAGACTGACAAGTATGGCTCTCGTAGAAAGAGATGGTTTTGTTCTGGCCAGGGATATCGGTTTTGGGGGCAACGACATCACCCGAGTTATCAGCCAGCAAGCCGGCTGTTCTTTCTCTGAGGCTGAGGCAAGGAAAAAGAAACCGGAAGAAATAGCATGGTTGAAGGAACTGGTTAGACAGAATTCTGTGGAGATGGTATCAGAGGTAAAAACTGCTGTTAGTTACTTTACCAATCGGACTGGTAAAAAACCTGAAAAGTTCCTTCTTTCCGGTGGTTCAGCGGTTCTGCCTGGATTGAAAGAAACGCTGGAACAAAACCTGAATTTGCCAGGGGAAATCTGGAATCCTTTGCAGAACATCTCAGGTGTTCCTGGTCCAATTGAGCAACAGGGTAACCTTTTTGCTGTCTCTTCAGGATTGCTTCTCTGGAAACTGCCATGATAAAGATTAATATTTTGAAGGTGAGGGCTCAGAAGTGGAAAATGCGGCAGATACTTCTTCGTCTCACTTTCTTTTACCTGGCTGGTTTATTTCTCATTCTGTTCTTTATCTGGGTTAGAGTAATGGTGGAGGATATCTATCTTGTCAGGCTGGAGAAGGACATTATATCCGTTAAGCAGAAACTGGCATCAGAACAGAGTTTAATGGCTACTCTACAGAAATATAAAGAATATCTAACAAAAGCCAGTTCTGATTTAAGTTTATGCGAGAAAGAAGCAACCAGCAAGGTATTCTGGGCAGGTAAAATGGCTGTGGTAGCCAGTGCTTTACCGGCTGGTGTCTGGCTGGGAACACTTACTACCAGGGAGGAAACAAGGGATAAAAGAAAGGAGATTATCTTTCTTATCAAGGGTTTTGTCTCTCCGGAGGTGAATGAAAAACAGGCTATTTTTAGGTTTATTCAAAATCTTTTGCAGTCTGGCTCCCAGGAGTTTTCTAAGGTGGCATTAAAAGAAGTAAAAAGGGAAGGTAGCAGAGATGAGGATAAGATAACTTTCACAGTAGAGTGTGGATTGTTAAAAAAAGGAGAGTGAAATTAAACTTATGCTACTGGTAAAAAAAGTTCGCTGGTATATTCTGGGAGCGATTATTTCCTATGTATTTATCTGGTTCTGTTTGGGTTCCTGTCTTCTGCAGCACAAAGTTCAGAAGATTCAGAAGCTGAAGGAAGAAAAGGAGCAACTGGAATACGACTATCTAAGGCTAAAAAAGTCTCCGCTTTTTCTGGAAAAGGTGGGTAAGACTGCGGTTGAAGTCCAGGAAAAAGTTTTGCAGTATACCTGGCTGGCAAACTCTCTGGACCCAAATTTATCCTTTTTTGAATATATTTCTGACATCTTAAGCAGGAATAAACTTGTTTTGCAGGAAATGAACGAAGTGAAAGATGAAGAATCAGGAAAGAAGTATTTTATCTGGACTGTCCGGGTAGAAGGACGTTACCAGAATATGATTAAGGCAGTGAATGAGCTGGAAAGAGGAAAAAGATACCTGAAAATCACCCGGATAGATATTACCCCTGGAGAAAAAACTGTTTTTAACCTGACTGTTCTTGGCCTGAAAAAAGCGGGGTGAAGTATGGAGCAGGATAAAAAGAAAAAACTTATACTTATCGGGATTTTGTTAATAGTGCTGGTTGTTTCCTGGACAATTGTTCTTTCCCCGGGGAAGAAAAAAATAGGTAAGTCGCTACCAGGGAAACTTCCAGACAATGTAGTCAGCCAGATTAGCCCATCTAACCAGCAATATTTTAAGCTGGAGGAAGTAGAAAGGACAGTTAAACAGGTCAGGGAACTTCTCACTGCAATGGAAGAAAAGGAGAATCAGGGGGTTAGCCAGATTGCGGGGAAGGATCCTTTTCTTCGTCGGATGCAATCAAAACAACCAGTTTCTCCTGAAAAGACGCACAGCATTTTGAAGGAAGAACCAGCAAGGTTACCTTCTTTTGTCCTTTCCGGCATCCTTTATGACCGTGCCAGACCTTTAGCCATTATCAATGAAAAGGTTTGCAGTGAAAGTGAACAGATTGAGGGATTCCAGGTTTACCAGATTAGACCCGACAGCGTTGTACTGAAAAGTCAGGAGCACACTCTCACTTTGCAGTTGTCTGCCAGCGGTGGCACAGAAGTAATAGAGCAAAAAATAATTGCAGAACAAAAAAGGGTGGAAACGACTGGAGTTAATAATTTACCTGATGAATCGCGGTGCTCTACAGCCGCAGGGGGAACGAAAAGTGGTTCTCTGGATGTGTGCTTTAGAACAATTCAGGTTTTATCTGTACCGGTTGAAGATATGCAGTGGGCAAAACAACAGGCTAATTACCTTGTGCAAAAAGGTTTTCAGAGGATAAGACTGTTGAAGGATGATGAATTTGTGGTGTTACGTTCGGGTTCATATAAAAATTTTTATGATGCTAAGTCTGATTGGAAAAAGCTGGCGGGTCTCTACCCTACTGCTTTCATTAAGAAAGTTAGTCAAAAGAGCGAAGAAGGAAGGATTCTGGAAGAGTTTCAGGTAGCAAAGGTAGAGGAAAGAGAGCAAGAGATAGCAAAAACCAGACCAGATTATGCTGCTGAAGAAAAATCCGGAGAAAAAAGGCAAACTATTTTGACCATTCAGGTGGCTTCCTACGAAAGCCAGGCAAAAGAAGAAGCAGTAAAGATGGCGGAAAAATTAGCCCAGCATGGTTATCCGGATGTAAGAGTGGAGAACATTAACGGATTCTATGCGGTGAGAATTGGTTGCTGGATGCGGAAGGAAGAGTTTCTGACAGATATGCTGGAGGAATTGAAACAGTACAGGGCAGACAGTTTCCTCCGCACGGGCTACTACCTTCCAGAACGAATTGTTTACCTGTCAGGTGGAGAAAGAGGAAATTACACAGAGGGAGCAAACAGTTAGAAATCCGGGGCAGGGTCGTGGTGGCACCCTCAAGGGAGAAGGTAAAAAGAGATAAAGTTAACCAGTGTTTGTGACAGAACAAAATATTTTTAAGGAGGAAAAATGAAAAGGTATGTTCTTATCTCCATCTTAATCGGGCTGGCAACCATCGGACCTTCCCGTTATCTTTCCGCGGAAAAGCTAACCCTGACTTTTCATCAGGCAAAATTAGGTTTTGTTCTGGAAATGCTCAGCCGTAAAACCGGGATGAAACTTGTTACCAGTACTGAACTGGCGGACAAACTGATAAGTGCCTACCTGGACGGAGTTGACGCTGAGGAAGGTATTGATGCCATTTTTTCTGCTAATGGTCTAACCAGGGAGAAACTGCCTGGCACGGAAATTTTTGTTATCAAGGCAGCGCCAAAATCTGCTGAACAGGTAGCTTACCAGACAGAGTGTTTACCCTTAAAGCATGCGCGCGTAAGGGATGTTTACGAAACCTTAAAAGCTCTTGGTTATGAAAAAACTGTGACTGTGGATAGCCGGTTGAATGCCCTCGTTATCAGAGATTACCCGGATAGAATAGCAGAACTTAAATACCTTGTTTCCCGCCTGGACCAGGACTACAGTTCTTCACCCATCAAGGTAAAACTTTTCCAGTTGAAACATATAGATGCTCTTGATTTGTGGGTTCTCCTGCCCGCACTTTTACGAAGGAATGTTCCTCAGGAAAAAGAAACAGCCATTAAGACCACCATTGAAGTTACCGGTGCACCTGTAGGAGAAGGACAGGTGGCGCCAACTGCAGGAACTTCCGGGACAGGTTCTACTTCCACAACAGGTTCTACTTCCACAACAGGTTCCAGTTCTACAACAGCGGGGACAACTACTGATGTTAGGTCCAGTTTGTTAGGTGGCAAGCTTGTTTCCCTCGGTGCTGGTAGAATTGTGGAAAAGACAACTCTAACCAGTGAAGTTGGAGATGGTTTTTCTATAATTCCGGACAAGAGAAACAACGCGCTGGTCGTGGTGGGAACCGAGGATTTCCTTAAAGAAGCACAGGAAATAATTAGCATTTTAGATAAACCCGCACCCCAGATTGCTATAGAAGCAGTTCTGGTGGAACTGACCAATGAAGGTTTGAAGGATATTGGTGTGAAGTGGGCAGATGAATATGGAAGTCTGGGCAAGATTACAGGGAATTACTTTTTCGGTATTCCCCTGGCTCCTGGTAAGGATACAAAAGCCAGCACAGAAATATCCTTCCAAAGTCTTACCGCAGACTTGCGTCTTTTAGAACAAAAAGGTGAAGCCAACATTTTAGCCAATCCCAGGGTGACCACCATGAATAATTCTCCTGCGACTATCAGAATAACAAGTAATATCCCTGTGGCTCCGAAAATCACAGAGACAACTGAGGCTGGTGGCAGAACCATAGAGTATGAGTTTCGGGATATTGGTATTACACTGGTGGTGGTTCCTCATGTGACTTCTGAGGGGAACATTGTCCTGGAAGTAGAACCCAAGGTGGTGACTGCCAAACAAAATACAGTTTTTAAGGATGCAGTTGATACTCATGAACGTTCCACCTTAACCAAGGTGGCAGTAAAGGATGGTCAGACCCTGGTTTTAGGTGGGCTTCTCAGTTCAGAAGCCACTAAGGATAAAACTGGAATACCTGTTTTAGGTAAAATTTTTCCTGGCCTTTTCAGCAACAGACGCAGCCTCACGAAAAAAACAGATTTAGTCATGTTTCTGACGCCCAGAATTTTAAAGGACGAAGACTTAAGGCTGATGGATAAAGAAGCTAAGGAAAGGGCAAAGGAAAAGTGAGATGAAGCAGAAGAAAGGTTTTACGTTGATTGAGTTTTTGCTTGGCCTAATTATTTTAGTAATTGGGCTGGTAGGAACGTCGGCTTTCTTTTATGTTAATAGTAAAAGTATGGTAAGGGCTCAGTTGAGGAGGTTTGCCACGTGGAAAGCCATAGATAAACTTGAAACAGTGAAAGGAACTGATTATTCTCAAATACCCAACGGAACAACAACGGAAACTATTACTATTGGAGACATCCAGGCACAAAGAATCACTACTGTTACCGAAGACACGTCGATTTCTTTAAAAACAGTTAGTGTGCAAGTACTGTGGGATAATAACACCGTTGCCCTTTCTACCATGATTGCCAAGCAATGAAAGTAAAAAAGGTTCATAGAAATTACTGCGGACTAACTCTCATTGAGTTGATGGTGGTTTTGATTCTTGGTTCTTTAGGAATTTTTTCCCTAAGCAGTATTGTTTTTGAATCATATGCAGAGTGGAAGAGAAGCAAGGATGTTGTTTCTCTTCAAGCTGATCTTGACCTCGCAAGTCATATGATTAAGAGTATTCTGGAAGAAGCAGATAGTGTACTTGTAAATGAAACAGGAGACCATATTATTGCCAGTAATCTACCTTACTGGAGTCAGGAGTTTTACCCTGATCCCACAAACCAGAAAACCCTCATCTGGAAAAATACAAAAACCGGTGAAACCGAGAAAATTCTCACCACACTGAAGAGCATAAATTTTGTCGAGGAAAGTAATGTGGTTAAGGTAACTCTGGAAGTTGAGAAAGGAACCAGAGTAATCAGTAATTCTTTTTCTGTCTTTATGAGGAATTAAGACATGAAAAATAAAGGATATCTTTTACCCATGGCTGTAATTTTCATTTTGATTTCTCTCATTATGGGTATGAGCATTTTGTATGTGGGTGGAAATGAGGAGATTGCGGCAATAAAAAGGTACAATCAAGAGAAAGCATTTTATATCGCAGAAGCAGGTATTAACAGGGCATTTGCGTATAAAAAAGCAAATGAGTCATGGCATCCTGAACAAAATGCAATTATTTTTGGAGGCGGGTCTTTTCAGGTAAGTGAATCAATCCAGGGAGAAACTATTATTTTTACTTCTACAGGTTCCTATCAAAATAGTTCGGTGAGCATTTCAATAACAACATATCGAACTTCAGGCGGGAGTGGAGGAGGAACAGGCGGTTCCTTCGGCCAGGGTTTATTCGGATACCAATCAGTTACAGTTTATAACAATGCCTGGATTGACAGTTATGATTCAAGATTAGGTCCTTACGGACCACAGAATAGAGGAAATCAAGGAGATACAGGAAGCAAAGGCTCAATTTATCTTTATAATAATGCTCATATTTATGGAACAGCAATGGTTGAGAATGGTCCACAGTATCTAACAATTTCCCAGGGAGCAACAGTTAGTGACAGCGAAGTTTATCATAGTTTCGGCGACCCATTGAATAATCTTCCCCCAGTAGTTGTTCCAGAGGATTTAATGACATTACCATACCCCATTCAAGGAGACCAGAGAATTACAGGCCAGTATACACTCTCCAATGGTATTTTAACTGTAGGAAATAATAAAGTTGTCACAGTCTCCGGTGGAGATTTTAGATTTAAGAAAATAACACTAAATAATAATTCAAAGATGTACATAACAGGAAATTCAAGATTTTATATTGAATCTGCTCTTACTCTTTCCAACAATACTCAGGTAATTATTCAAAATAATAGCACTATCATCTGGTATCTTGGCAATCAGGGAACAACTTTTACACCGACTCTTGCCAACAATTCCGTTATCAATAACACATCATCAGTCCCTGGTAATTTGAGAATCTATGTAGCAAGTAGTAATACAAATTTCACTCTGGCGAACAATGCACTGGCGTTCAATGGTGTTATATATGCTCCGACCTCATCAGTAACACTGGCAAACAACAGTCAGTTTTTTGGGGGTATAGTCTCAAAAACTCTTACTCTCGTAAATAATGCTTCTGTTCATTATGACGTGGCTTTGCGAGATATAAATTTTCCTGAAGACCCTGGAAGTGGTAGTGGTTCTGGTCCAGGAACAAGGGTAATTGTGCGTTGGACAAAGCCCAGCTGGATAAATCGATTGCAGTAGGTATTCCGACATCATTCCCTTGTAAATTGAAACGGTTATACTTTCTGCATCTTTATAATCTAACTCAGTAGTTTCAGATGTTTACCCAGATGTTTTTTGACTTCCTGATGGTAAGAACTTTCATTTTCTCGTAAGATTCTCAGAAACCTTTCCCGGAAAAGGCTTGACGGGTTAAGGATGGAACCATAAGCAATATGCATAATCTGGCGCAAACTGGTATCTGAGAAAAGGGTTTCTATTTTTTCCGTAGAAAGTCGTTTTTCCGTGATACTGTCTGGCCGGGCAGAAACCTCATAAGAGGCAGCGTTTTTTTCAAAATCAGTCAGGGCTTGCCTGACAATTTCTATGAAAAAATTTCTGTCAAGCAAAGCGACAGTCCTTACTGCCTCCAGCCAGCTGGTACCTGATGTTTTTACATGAAAGTTTCCCCTGGTGATTTGCTGGAAAACAGGATAAACAGAAAATTTATCACTTCCGGAATGAAGAGAAAGTTTGTAAGGACCTAATTTTTCCTGAATTTTTTGGTGTATCTGCAGAGATTCCTGAAATTCAGAAATTTTCCCCTGATAGTCAAGTCCTTTCTCAAATTTGCCGGGGAACCGTAAAGCCAGGCTCTGAAATTCAATCTGTCGCCGCTGTAACTGCTCCACAATGAGGACATGTGCCGCTGGGGTGGTTGCCAGGGGTGTTTCATCCACAGAGACTTCAAAGTCAAAAGAGGAAAGGTTTTGTTTCAACCAGAGGTAGCATTCCTGGATGAAATCAATGGCTGCAGCGTAGGTAACAACAAAATTTTCCAGTAGTTTTTGATTCCAGGTAAGGGAATGTTTGCCAGAAGAGAATGTTTTTCCTTCATAAGTCTGGTAGGATTTCCAGTAGCGGGAAAGAATTTTTTTCTTTTCTTCAGGGTTAATGTTTTCCGGGTGCTTGATTACTCCAGAAGGGTCTATGGTGAAAAAGGTAAAACCAGCTTTTGCCGCCTGCTTCAAACCAGAAATGTCTTTTATGTGGTCAGCATCTGCACCAAAAGGTCCTTGATAACCTTCCTGGAAGGCACCAATGATAGCTGTTTCCAGAACCTGGTGAAAATCTCTTCCTGTTCTTTCCAGTTCCCTGATGGACTGCTGGGCTAAAACCGGGAAAAAATCATAGCCCTTCAAAGCCTGGAGATGTCCTGGTGTAGCCAGACCCAGTCTGTCTCCAAACCCGAAGGATTTTCTCAGACCGCACCTTGAAGGTTTGAGCCAGGGGAAATTTTTTTGCAGTATAGTTACTGCTTCCTTTGGTGTCTGGAAAAACCGGAATGAATCCTTGCCCACCACCAGGTATTTTTCTCCCTCTTTTTTTGCGAGGAAGAAAAAAGTATCCTGCAGTTTCTGAACTGATTTCTTGTACACCTGGAAAGGATACCTTTTTTCAAAGTTTTCTATTTCTTTCATTGTCTTTTCCTTTCAGGGAGAATCCCTGTTTTAGTTATGGTCCCCTACCCTCTTTTCAATCCCCTTTCATCCCCCTTTGCCAGGGGCGGAAAACAAAAATGAAGGATGCGAAAGGGGAAAATAAAAATGAAAACTCTCCCCCGGGGAGAGAACATACTTAAGCTATACTTTTCCATTACTCCTGCAGGTAATCAATATCTGGTACTGACCCATGAGCCAGACGGAATAATGTTTCACCTGCCCGGGGTACCAGAAGTATTCCTTCCTTTTCCCGGCCTGCGTATTCTTGTGGATTGATTTTTCCCGGATCCAGATAACCGAGGTTTATTTCCTGACAGACTTCTTTCGGGATAGAAGTAGCCAAAACGACCTGTATCCTTGGTTTCTCCACCCCATTTTTATATGTGCCAATGCCTTTCACATGGGTGGAATGAGCCAGGATACATCCAGGAACATCTTTGAATTTTTGCCATTGTTTCAGGAAGTAATCTCTGGTATGATAGCCTACCTTTCTGATAAGCGCACCGTGTGTGTGGGAAACCTCACTGATATGCGGAGCGTAAATGATTAAAGTGCCATTATCTGCAACTACAGGTTCCAGTTTGTACATACACTTACCAGCTGTCCAGATGTCCTCGTACATGGGAGGAGCACAGGATAAAACCGTGTGGTAGCTTTTCTCTACATAACAGATATTAAGCTGGCTGGAAAGGTTTGCTGCCTGCTCCCATGCCTGCTTATCCCCGGCGAAAAAACCATAAAGCTTTTTTTCTTGCACTACGTAGCAAAGCTGGTGGATAGGTTGAGAAAGAAAAGAAGCTGCCCGGTTAAGAGCCTTTCTTACCGGTGTATCTTTTGTTCCATTGATTTTAGGATTGGTAATCAGCGCTCCCAGCCAGTGGAAACGGTGGAGAAAATCAGGTCCTGAAATACCTGGAAAAAGGTATTTGTAGCCACCGGAAAAACCCACTACCTCATGAGGGAAAACCGGTCCAACCAGCAGTATCACCTGGTAGTCAGTGACTAATTTGTTGATGGTGACAGGGGTTTCTTCTTCCAGAAGGCCAGAGGAAATTTCCTTCATCTCTTCAGCAGTTATGGTGCCGATATATGTTAGCTGGTGCGGGTCATCCCACTGGTGCTGGAAAATTTCTACCTTCTGCAACAATTTTTTATCCACGGCATTAATTTTCAGGTGGCTGGCAAGTCGCTGGTGATTCAGGGGAGGATGGGTACCGAGAGCCACAAGAAAGGCAAGTTTTTCCGCCTGCGGTGCCAAAGTTTCACAGAGCATTTTGAAGAAAAAAGCAGTAGGCCCGGAACGGGTAGTATCAGGAATAATCGCCAGTATTTTCTTGCCACTGAAATTCTGAGACTGACAGTAATTTTCCCACATCTGGACTATTTCTATTTCCGAAAGTGGTTTGTCTGTTCTCCCTTTTCCTGTAACCATCATATCCTCTTTGTAAGTTTCAAATTATCTTCAGCCTCCCTGAGGGATGGAAACGTCGGTAAAGATTTAATCTTAACTCCTGTTTTTCACGGTAAGCGCTAATATGGTTGTAATCAGCCTTTTCCCATGGTGGTGAAGAAAGTAGCACCCTGGAGAATTCACTCAGCAGTTTTTCCTCTCCCTCTTTCCCGTAAATGCCCTGAACGAACTGTTCAAAAAAGAAAGGTAAATTTTTCCATGCCTGTTCTTCCTGTCCTGGTGGTACCGGGTAAAAAAATCCCTGGTTTTGCTTTACTGCCTTTCTATCGCCGTCAGCGTCACCTATCATCAGGACACATTCAGCAGGGTAGTCTCCAGCTTCTCTGGCTAACTGGATATGGTCAGTTTTGCTACCCATCTCCTGGCCAGCAATCAGTTGAATGTATCCGGTTAGATTGTACTTTTCCCAGAAATTAGCCAGGTCCTCATACGGTGTCTGGGAAACAACTATCAAATCAGCCTTCTCCGCCATCAGCGCCAGAGCCTGGCGGACATTTTCAAACGGTGGTATTTCTAAAAAAGGGAAGGTGCGGTTGACTGCCTGGCTCCAGCTAAGAAGTTTGTGCAGACCCCAGTCCATAGGTCTGGTAGTCAAAAATTTTTCCAGACCTGGATTGCCAAGTCCCAGCTGGTTGCTCTGGGCAAAATTGATATAATCTTCTAATGGTTGGGAAGGTGGAAGACAGACTTTCTGGCTGGCTGCTGCTTGTCTTACGTCAGGTCTGGAACACAAAGCCCGAAGTGAAAACAAAACAGCAAGGAAGCGGTTACAGCCACGGTGCAGGGAAAAAAGGCTGTAATATTCTGCAACTTCCCGGAAGTAGGTTTCAATCTCCCAGAGTTGATAAAATTCCATATAGAGGGGGTGGAAGATGAGAATCTGTTTCCCGTTCATATTGTCAGCCACACAACCGTCACTGTCCACCGCTACCAGAAACCTGTGTTTCCTGGTAAGGGTGCGGAGTTGCTGCTTCGGGTCAGATTCAATCTGGCTGTTTGTCAATCTCTGGTAAGCCATCGCTATTTTGTTATTTCTTTTTCCGGACGACCGGGTACCAGCCAGTCAGTATGGAATTCTCTTACTTTTCCACTGGCATCAGTGAGAATTTCCGGTTTGCTTACTCCGGCAATTTTAAAGTAGCCGTGAGCACCAAAATAGTCCCGCTGAAGAGCCGCCACCTGGGCAGAAACCATAATGGGGCTGGCAAGCTGAACAATATAGTCATAGGAAGCACTCATAGCCAGAGCCGGGACACCAGCCTGGTGTGCCACACTGATAAATTTAGCCAGTTTGGGTAAATTCTTAGAAACAAAAGAAGCAAAACGGGTGGCTGCCAGAAGATTGGGTAAATCCGGTTGCTGGTTATAAGCCTGGGTAATCTCATCAAGAAACTGTGCTCTGATAATACAACCAGCCCGCCAGATACGAGCAATTTCTCCCAGTTTTAAAGAGAATCCGTATTGTTCAGATGCCTTTTGCAGAAGAGCCATTCCCTGAGCATAGGAAGAAATCTTAGCCAGGTAAAGAGCATCGTGAGCCAGGTCAATAAGTTCTTTTCTTTTCCCTTCAAATTTGGTGGCGGGTAGTGTAAGGCAGCCGGACATCTTCATTCTTAAATCTTTATCCTGGGACATCTCCCTGGCAAAGACAGCGGCTGCAATCGTTGGTATAGGAACCAGAAGTTCCAGAGCGCTCTGAACTGTCCAGGTACCGGTGCCCTTCATTCTGGTGATGTCCGCTACCCTGTCTACCAGAAACTCTTCCGGGTTTTCCTGATGTTTCTGTTTCAGACTGTCCGCAGTGATCTCAATCAGGTAAGAACGCAGGATATCCTGCGGCTGGTTCCACTCTGCCATAATATCAGCTATCTGACCAGCAGATAGGTGGAAGGCATTTTTGAAAAACCAGACTACTTCTCCGATTAATTCCATGTCGCCATATTCAATACCATTATGGGTCATCTTGACGAAATGACCAGCACCATGCGGTCCAATATAGGCAACACAGGGTGTTCCATCATAGGCTTTAGCAGAGATGGCTTTAAAAATATCTTCCACCAGCTGGTAAGCCTCTTTCTGCCCTCCTGGCATCATGGAAGGACCTTTCAAAGCACCCTCCTCTCCTCCAGAAACTCCGGTACCGATGAAAAGAATTTTCCGGCAAGCAAGGAACTCATTCCTTCTCATGGTATCTTTGAAAAAGGAGTTACCTCCATCAATGATAAGATCTCCAGGGGAAAGAAGAGGCAGGAGTTGTTCTATGAAACTATCCACCGGTGCGCCCTCTTTTACCATCAACATTATCTTTTTTGGTGTCTTCAAACTGCCTGCAAAATCTTTCAGTTCATATGCCGGGATAAAATTTTTTCCTCTGCCTGGTCCTTCCACAAAAGCCTTTGTTTTCTCTCCGGTGCGGTTGAAGACAGCCACAGTATAGCCCTTGTTCTCCATGTTTAAAGCCAGATTTTTGCCCATTACCTCCATTCCAATAATACCGATATCAGCCTGTTTCATTTTTTCCTCCCTGTTAGAGGACGGGCCTCTGCTGCAGAGGCCCGTCCTCTGCTTCAAATTCCTGAATAGGCGTTAAAACCGCCGTCTACTGGAATGACTGTTCCGGTGACAAATTTAGAAGCGGTACTCGCCAGCCAGATACAGACACCAATCAAGTCTTCAGGCTGGCCAAATCTTCCTGCCGGGGTATGCTGAATAATAGTTTGACCTCGTGCCGTCAGGTTTCCCTTTTCGTCCTGCAAAAGATATCTGTTCTGTTCCGTAAGGAAAAAGCCAGGAGCAATAGCGTTAACCCTGATACTGGGTTTATATTCCTGTGCCAGGTGTACTGCCAGCCACTGGGTGAAGTTACTCACCGCGGCTTTGGCTGCCGAATAACCCGGGATTCTGGTCAAGGGTCTGAAGGCATTCATGGAGGAGATGTTGATAATGGAACCACCTTCCGGGTTTTGCACCATACTGCGGCCAAAAACCTGAGCGGGTAGAATTGCTCCTCCAAAAAGGTTAAGGGCGATAACCTTTTCCAGTGCTGGCAAAGGTAAGTCAAAGAAAGATAGTTCAGCTGAGGTGGTGGCTTCCTTAATATTTCCTCCGGCTGCGTTAACCAGAACGTCTATTCTCTGAAACTGTTTAATAATCAGCTCATGGGTCTGTTTGATTTTTTCTTTATCCAGGACATCAATAAAAAAACCGGTGGCTTTAATTCCTTCCTCACAGAATTTACTGGCTGTCTCCTCACTATTTTTCAAATCACAGATGATAATCCGGGCACCGGCCTGTCCTAAACCCCTGGCAATAGCTGTGCCCAGCACCCCTGCCCCGCCGGTGACAACCACATTTTTACCTTCCAGTGAGAATAAATCTGTGATTATGCCCATGGTTTCTCCTTGTCCTTGTTTATAGTATTTTATCTTCAAGGGGATTTTTATTCAAGGCCAGAAGTTTGCAGCAGAGGACGGGCCTCTGCTGCAGAGGCCCGTCCTCTAAAATCAGGTCCGCTGGGTGATGGAGAAGTAACCAGAACTGGAATCTTTTACTATCTGAAAATCAATCCTCTTTCTTTCCAGAAAATTAAGCTCCAGGACGCGGTTCTGCCGGAGAAATTGAGCCAACGTTTCCGACAGGACAAGTTTGAATTTATCCCTGGGATGACCGGCTATTTTACTCATAAGCTCATTTTTTAATTGCAGGGCGCTCCAGGCTAAAGAATTGATGCGGCCGCTTCCACCGCAGTGAGGGCATTTATCCAGCAGAATCTGTCTCAGGCTGAGACCGACTTTTTCTCTGCTCATTTCTACCAGGCCTAACCTGGAAATATGCAGAATTTTGGTTCTGGCTTTATCTTCTTCCAGAGCCTTATCCAGAATCTGGAATATCTTACGACGATGAGCCTCACTGCGCATATCAATAAAGTCTATCACTATCAGTCCGGAAAGGTTGCGGACAACAATCTGCCTGGGAATTTCTCTGGCAGCTTCCATGTTGGTATGGAAAATGGTTTCTTCCAGGTTTGCCCGCATGCTGCTGCCAGTGTTGATATCAATACTGTTCAGTGTTTCACTCTCGTCAAAGAGAAGATAACCTCCGGAAGGCAATCCGACTCGGCTTTCAAGAAAAGAATGCATTTGTTCTTCTACTCCAAAATGAACAAAAACAGGCACACGGCTACGGTACAGGCTTAAAGATGGTAAAATCTCCGGAATGAAATTGCGCAGATACTGTCTCAATTTCTTATAGGTATGTTCCTCATCCACTATAATCCGGGCAGTGTTTTCTGTAACGTAGTCACGCAGGACGCTGGTAGGCAAATCTAATTCTTTCCACAGAAGACACGGTGGACGACACCTCCTGGCTCGCTTTTTGATGCTGCTGTAAGTATCCAGAAGAAACCTGACATCCCTCTTAATTTGTTCTGCTGTTTTACCTGCAGCAGCGGTCCTGATAATGTACCCGTAGTCTGCTGGTATCAATTGATTGAATATCTGAATTAACCGTTTTCGTTCGCTTGTGTCCTCAATCCTGCGGGAAACAGTCCGGCGGCAGGAAAAGGGCATTAAAACCAGAAATCTCCCGGGGAGAGAAATTTTGGTGGTCAGCTTGGCCCCTTTCAGCGCTGATGGTGGTTTGACTACCTGGACTATGAGTTCCTGGCTGGTCTGGTAAGAAACAAACTTTTCCTCCTGTTTTTCTTCCTCAATACTCTCAGCCACATAGGTTTCGTCAGGTTGTTCAAAAGGAAGAAATCCATTTCGTTCCGTTCCGATATCCACAAAGGCAGCATCAATTCCTTTAAGAACATTTACAACTTTTCCCAGATAAATATTACCAGCGCAAGAATTTTCCTCCGGAAGTTCCACAAAAAGCTGTTCTAATCTTTTGTCCCTGAGAAGAACTACTCTGGTAAGGAAATGTTCGCAGTTGATCAAAATTACTTCATTCTTTTTCATAACCATTCCAGTGGATATATCTTTCAACATGGCATACGGGTAAGATTTCCCGCAGACTTTTGTGGCTGAATTCTGCCAGATGCACAGTTAATTCCAGGCGGTTTGTACTGCAAGAAACAGGTGTCCCCAGGCGGAGTATTTTTTCTTTCCAGTTACTTACATCACCGGTAAAAATGTAGGTAGCAGATGAAGCGGACTGATGGAGTGAAGGAAGGTGAAGTGGTATCCAGTAAGCCCGGTGGATATGTGTTCCTTCAGGTAGCAAACGGTTGGCTTCTGTAAGAACTTTATTTTCCTCAATAAGTTTGACAGCATACACATCCACAGCCTCGTTTAATCCGGAGATATTTACCGGTAGAGAAGGACCGAAACTGATTCTTGGTCTTGGATGAAAACCCTCAGTGAATTTAAAGGGAAAATCCAGCCGGCGCAATGTTCTCTCAAAAATTCTGGCAAAATTAAGCTGAGAGATGGCTGCCGAAATTCCTGTTTTCTGATAAAAAAGCCGGAGACGATAAACTGGTTGCAGAACCACTTTTAATTTTCTCCTTTTACCGCAATCTCTTCTATGTTGTGGAAAATTCCACCGTAAACGGTCGGTTTCAAATTAATAAATCTATTGCGCACGGCATACATCACCAGAGGGTTTACAGTGTAAATGAGAGGGAGTTTTTCGCTGACAATCAACTGCCAGCGGTCATAGAGTTTTTTTCTTTTTTCCTGGTTTAGTTCCCTTGCTCCTTCTTCAAAAATAGTATCTATTTCCAGTTCCCAGGGCGCAGGTTTGGCACCTGGACCCATACTCCACATATGAAGCTGTCCGGACCAGCTCCAGACATTTTTTCCACCGTGTGGTTCAATTCCCCCGGTCAGTCCAATGATTACTGCTTCCCAGTCTCTGGTCACAGTTAATTTGGTAACCAGGGTGTTGAATTCCACCGGCAGCAGGTTGACTCTGAAACCCAGTTTTTTAAGGTCGTCCTGGATGATACTGGCTGTCTGTACCCGCTGGGGGTTATTGCTGTTGGTCATAATGGTAAATTCTACCGGATGACCTGAACTGTCGTAAAGGTTTTTCCCCTGCCAGTTGAATCCTGCTGTGCGCAGTAGCTGGCTTGACTTTTCCAGGTTGTAATCATATTGAACAATGGCGGGATTGAAGAAGAAACCACAGGAACTATTCAGAGGTCCGTGCTGGGGTACACCAAAGCCCCCCAGAACATTTCTTATGATACTGTTTTTGTCAATGGCATGAGCCACTGCCTTCCGGAAAAGGACGTTGTTAAACCATGCTTTTTTGTGTTCTGAAATTGCTGAAGACTGACTTAAATTGAAAACAAGAAACTCTTCGCCCAGAGAGGGGCCAACCTGGTAGATAGTGAAATTACTTTTTTTCTCCAGAGGTTTCAGAAGAGGATAATCCTGACCACGGACAGAGATAGAATCAATCTCTCCGGCTTTAAACTTCAAAACAGCCATATTAGGGTCAGCAATGATAAGTAACACAATTCTTTCCAGATAAGGTAGTCTTCTGCCGGAAGCATCTTTCTTCCAGTAATAAGGATTTCTGTCCAGGATTACCCATTCTCCAGCCCGGTAGTCAGCCAGGCGAAAGGGACCTGTTCCCACAATTCTTTCTGGCTTCTCATTTACTCCCCAGGAACTGTTGAAAATGCCTCTGGATACCTTTTCTTCCAGAAGATGCCGGGGTAAAATTTCCTGGTTAAGAAGCTGAAGAAAAGGAGCAAAGGAATCCGGCAGGATAAAACGCACTGTGTAGCGGTCAATTTTTTCCACTTTCAAAGGTTTTCCTTTAATCAGGAATACATCACGGCTACTGGTAGGGATATCAGGATTGAAGATAAGTTTTTGAAAGGTGAAGACAACATCATCCGCGGTGAAAGAAGTACCATCGTGCCAGGTGACATCCTGACGCAGGTAAAAAATCCATTCCTTGCCGTCTTTACTGTGACGCCAGTGACTGGCAAGAGCAGGTTTCACTTTCAGTGTAACACCATCTGTCTGGGTTAGTCCTTCAAAAAGGAATCCTGTGACCATGGTGGTACTGGTCTCCTTGGCCAGAATTGGATTGAAGGACTTCGGATCTGAGGATGTAGACAGCACCAGGATATTACGGTTTTCTGCTACGTTTCTGCGGCTGGTGGTACTGGCTTTTCCCGGGGGCAACAAGAATAAGAATGCTGCTGCCAGACAACAAAACTTTTGTATTCCTTTTTTCTGGAGAAAGCCAGCCGGAAAAGAAATTTCTTTAAATAAAATGTTGCAGGTCATGGAGCAGCTCATGCATCGTCTGATGGCGGAGTCCAGGTTCGTTCTGAGTGGCTTTGATAAGAATCTTTTTTAGCTCTTCAGGGATGGGCAGGTCTGCTGACATAATTGGCTGACGACCTGAGTTTTTTCTCTGGGCGCGTAAATCTATTCTGGCAAAGTAATCTTCATCGTTCTTGCCGGGAATATCTAATTTGGCACAAATAACTTCGTCCATGGTTACCCCGAAACTATAAATGTCAGAACGAAATTCCGCATTTCCAGACATCTGTTCTGGTGCAACGTAAGATATTGTTCCATACCTGGTCACCGTGCCGCCTTTTGGAAAAATGTCTTTACTCAGTAACCGGTATGGGAGTTTGGCGATCCCGAAATCAGTCATTTTCACAATATGGAAATCAGGTGAGACCAGAATATTATCTGGTTTGACATCCTTGTGCACGATGAAATTGTCGTGAATATGAGCTAAACCCTGCCCTGCCTGGTAACAAATTTTCAGCAGGGTTGGAAAGGGGAGTTTTTGTTTTTCATAAAGGTATTCTTTTAGGTTTCTGCCAGGTACGTATTCCATGATAATGGCATAGTGACGGAAGAATTTTCCTACATTGTAAACCCGTACTAAATTAGGGTGGTTCAATTGCATGGCAATAAAGGCTTCTCTTTCAAATTGTTTTACCAGTCTTCTCCTTTCCCAGAAATTTCCCTGCCAGCGCAAAATTTTGATGGCTACAGGGTTGCCATATTTTGCTGTTGCCCTTGGGGAATGAGCCTTATAAACTTTGGTGTACAGTCCACCTCCCAGATACTCACCCAGGATATATTCACCGAAATACCGCGGGTTCATCAATTATCCTTTCAAAAGGAAATAATCTCAAAATCTTCTACTGAATGCACGCAACGGTTAAGATTGGTTATCGCAATTTTTCTTTCTCTTCCATAGGCCGAAGAGGTGAAAATGGTTAAACATCTGTTGTCAAACATCCGTTCAGGAGCCAGCGGGTCATGGGAACGTACTAAAACATTACGACGGAGACTTTTCATTACTCTCTGAAAATAGTCTTTTCCCAGTTTCGGCCGACCTAAAAAGTCTCCGAGGTACTCACCCGGTTTATCTCTGAAATCTGCCCAGGTGATTCTAAACCAGTTTTCATCTCCTGTTTCAATTTCATCAATTTGTTTTAAAGTCTTGACATCTGGTAGCCCTCCGTGAAGAGCCAGAAATCCATTTCCCGCTACAGCCAGTGGCAGTTTCAGGAAAACATCCCGGTAATAATTTTTGAGTTGCGGGGTAGTGACCAGACTATCCCAGAAGTCTGCAGGACTGCATTCCAGCACAGGATAAGTTTCGTGGTTACCAGCAAGCAAAATAAGATTTTGGTTTTTCTCCCTGAGTTCTAAAAGATAGTCAATATTTTCCCGGGAAGAAGGTCCCCGGTCAACATAATCGCCAAGAAAAATCAGAAAAGTATTCCTGTCTAAGTAGTTTTTTACTACCAGGCGGCTGGCCTGATAGTCCCCGTGAGTGTCACCGACAACTACCACCCTTCCCTTCCTGGGCAAACGTACCAACCGTTTCATAAAGGTTTTCCCTAAGGTTTTTGTGGGGCGGTTGGCGCGGGCTGAGCAGGTGGTTTAACAGGAGCAGATTTTGTGGCTTCCTGCTGGAGGAGGCTGCGTCTGGTGAGTTTTCCTGGCAGGGTACCCAGAAGAACGCAGGTTACCATAAAGATAATAGCAAGTACGGCGGTGATTTTGTTCAGAATGGTAGGGGTTTCAGCCCCAAAAACTGTTTCCATGCCTCCGCCACCGAAAATATTTGCCAGGGAAGAACCCTTTCCTGATTGAATCAAAACTGCTGCTATCAATAGTACGGAAACGAACAGATGTAAGATAAGTAATGCCAGGTACATTATTTTCTCCTCTTTTTCAGTTATCCTTTCTTCTTGTAATTGATAATCCGCAAAAATGATGGCACAGCAAGGCTTGCGCCGCCCACCAGGACTCCGTCAATATCTTCCTGCGCCATCAAGTCATCGATGTTTTCTGGTTTAACACTGCCGCCATAAAGGATTACGGTTTGCCGGGAAAGTTTCTCGCTGAAACGTTCACGGAGAAAGGTCCGGATAAAAAGATGTACTTCCTCAGCCTGAGATGGTGTGGCATTTCTACCCGTTCCAATAGCCCAGACTGGTTCGTAGGCAATGACTACTCCGGGTACCTGTTCTGCTGTTACTTCAGCCATACAGTATTCTAACTGCTGTCTTATTACTTCCTGGACCTTCCCTTCCTCTCTTTCCTGAAGCTTTTCCCCGACACAGAGAATTGGTTTCATGTTGTGACGTAACACCTGATGAAGTTTCCGGTTGATAATAGAATCAGTTTCTCCAAAAATGTTTCTTCTTTCTGAATGCCCGCAAATCACATATTCTGCTCCGGCTTCCTTTAACATTCTTGCAGAAATTTCCCCGGTGAAAGCTCCTTCCTCTTCTGAAGAAACATTTTGGGCTCCCAGGTGAACAGGAGAGTTACCCACCAGCGGTTTTAAAATAGTCAGAGAGGTCGCAGGAGGACAGATTAGAATTTCCCGGTCTTCTCTTTTCTCTAACAGGGGTAATAACTCCCGGACAAAACGGACTGATTCTTCCGGTGTTTTATACATTTTCCAGTTGCCAGCAATCAATGTTTTTCTCATTTTTTCCTCAGGATTTTTTAGCCAGAACTTCCAGTCCAGGCAATGTTCCACTTTCCAGAAATTCCAGAGATGCTCCGCCGCCGGTACACACATGAGACACACGTTCTGCCACACCTGCTTGCTTTACAGCTGCGGCTGAATCTCCTCCGCCAATGACACTGAAAGCGTTGGTGCTGGCGATTGCTCTGGCTAATTCTATCGTTCCTCTGGCAAAGACTTCAATCTCAAAAACACCCATCGGGCCATTCCAGAAAATGGTTCTGGCACGGTTAATGCAATCGGTATACTCTTCTATCGCCTGGGGTCCTATATCCACACCAATCCATCCAGGCGGTATTGTCCCCCGTTCGGTAGGAAAGTAGTGGGCATCAGCAGCTATGCGGTCAGCAATGATGTGGTCTAAGGGAGTATGAAATTCCAGGTGTCGTTTATTAATCTCCCGGATAATCTCTTTCGCCAGAGGAATGGCTGATTCCTCAACCTTAGAGGAGCCGGTCTCCCAGTTTTTTGCCTTAATGAAGGTATAAGCCATCACTCCCCCGGTGATAAACATATCAATCCGGCTCAGCAGATTTTTTATCATGGGAATCTTATCCGCAACCTTGGCCCCTCCTAAGATAAGTAAAAATGGTTTTTCAGGGTTATGCAAAAGACGGGAAAGTACTTCTGTTTCCTTCTGGATGAGGAACCCGGCTGCACTTTCCTGGAGAATCCTGGCGATTCCTACGATGGATGCATGTGCCCGATGACAGGTGCCGAAAGCATCGTTAACATAAGCAACTGCTAAACTTGCCAGTTCCCGGGCAAAGTTTTCGTCGCCCTTTTCTTCTTCCGGGTGAAAACGGAGATTCTCCAGCAATAGAATCTCACCTGGCTCTGTGGACAGTGCCAGTTTCCTTGTTTCTTCACCAACACAATCTGGAGCGAATTTCACCGTAACACCCAGGGCTTTTGTCAGATATTCTGCCACTGGTTTCAAGCTTAGCTCCGGAATAACTTTCCCTTCAGGACGGCCAAGATGAGAAGCCAGAATTACTGCTGCTTTTTGCTGCAGCAAAAACTTAATCGTAGGAAGGGAGGAATCAATCCGCGTGGTATCCTGAATAACACCTTTTTTTAAGGGAACATTGAAATCTACTCGCACAAATACGCGTTTGCCTTCATAGGACTTTTCGCCAACCGTTTCCAGGTTCATATTACCCTCCTGCTTATCTTCCTTTTTAAGCCCAGCTTTTATTTTGTGGCCATATACTGCAGAAGATCCACCACCCGGCAACTGTAAGCCCATTCATTGTCATACCAGCCGAAAACCTTAGCCATATCATCTATGGTATAAGTGGAAAGGGCATCAAAAATGCAGGAGTGGGGATTCTTGGTAAAGTCTTTGGAAACGAGAGGCTGGTCACAATACTGGAGATAACCTTGGAGAGAAGTTTCTGCTGCTTCTTTAAAGGCTGCGTTAACTGCCCCAACATCAGCTGGTTTCTCCAGCTGGACTACTAAATCAACCAGGGAAACAGTAGGAGTAGGTACACGAATGGCAATGCCATTCATCTTTCCGTTAAGTCTGGGTAATACCTTTCCAATGGCTTTGGCTGCCCCGGTGCTGGTAGGAATCATGGAAAGACCAGCGGCTCTTGCCCGGCGCAAATCCTTGTGAGGCAAATCAAGGATTCTCTGGTCATTGGTATAGGAATGGATAGTGGTCATTAATCCACGAACAACACCAAATTTTTCGTCCAGCACTTTAGCCATTGGCGCCAGACAGTTTGTGGTGCAGGAAGCGTTGGAAATAATGGAATGTCTATCCGGGTCATAGGTTCTTTCGTTGACACCAAGGACAATTGTGATATCCTCACCCTTTGCCGGGGCTGTGATTAAAACTTTTTTTGCCCCTGCACAAATGTGCGCCTTTGCTTTTTCCGCCTCGGTAAAAAGTCCGGTAGATTCTACTACAAAATCCACACCGAGGGTTTTCCAGGGCAGATTCTTAGGGTCCCTTTCAGAAAGAACCTTGATGGTTTTACCGTTTACCAGAAGATTATCACCTTCCACACTAACTTCACCGGGAAATAATCCGTAGTTGGAATCATATTTGAACAGGTGTGCGTTAGTGGCTGCATCGGTGATGTCATTCACAGCTACAAATTCCAGCCCGGAAATGTTTTTTTCCACTGCTGCTCGTAAAACAAGTCTTCCAATTCTACCAAATCCGTTAATACCCACTCTTACCATTTTTTCCTCCTGGTTGCGGTGAGAGAACTTAACCTGCCTGTATATTGTAACTCAAGGAGAAGGTGGCCGTCAAATTAAAAGCTGGTATCTTTTACGAACCTCAAGCACGGGCGATGGTACAGATTGTAACCTTTCTGGCTCCGGCTGATTTTAAACAGTCTGCTGCTGCGGAAACCGTAGCACCTGTGGTATAAACATCATCAATAAGGAGAAGATGTTTATCTCTAATTTTTGCAGGAAAACTTATCCGGAAACTTCCCTGAATGTTCTTTTTGCGGGCAGGTCCGTCAAGCCCCACCTGGGACAGTGTTGGTCGGGGTTTAATAAGGACATTGCCGAGAAGAGGGATACCAAGCAGTTTTTCCAGATAAAGACCAATCAGGACCATCTGGTTGAAGCCGCGCACAAGCTCCCTCCACCAAAAAAGTGGCACGGGTATTATAGCCTCAGGGAAGGATGTCGTTATCTTTCCTGCCAATGTGTCTGCCAGAAGATTGGCCAGTTTGGGAGCTAAAAATTTTTTCCTCTGATACTTGTAATTCAGGATTATGTTTTTTACTACCCCTTCATAACGGGCGCCGTGCAGTAGTGTACTGTCAGGCTGGTTGTGCCAGAAGACAATCGTGGACTGGCAAGTCTGGCAGAATCCATAACGAGAAAGTTCAGCGTACTTGCCGCAGCCAGCGCATCTTTCTGGCCAGAAAGTATCCAGACATTTGCTCCAGAAGGTACCAAGTCTGGACAGTCTCATCGCTTTAATCTACAATGGTGCTGGGTTCTAAGGAACTTTTTCCACCGGGTTTAATCCTTAAAACAGATGGAAAAACTAAAGAATAAGTATATCACAAAGGAATTCGGAACAAACTTAATTGTTTCCCTGGCAATTCTTCTTTTTCTCTTCTGTCTGGAAAGTCTTTTGCGCATAGTGGACCTTGTGATAGGAAAAACTTTTACGCTTCCTGCCTTTTTAAAATTTTTTCTTCTTACCGTCAGTGCCACAGTTCCGTATGTCCTTCCTCTGGCTTTTTTATGTGCAGCTATCACACTCTTTACTCGTTTATCTGCAGACAGAGAAATAATAGCTCTTATGAGTGCCGGTATCAAACCGACCCGACTCCTTCCTCTGCTGGTAGTCTCCAGTTTTATCCTTTCTCTTTTTTTGTTCTATTTCAATCAGTTTATTTTGCCCGGGACACGACACGCCAGAAGGGAAATGCTTTACCAGATTCGTTCAGGAAATCCCCTCAACCTTTTGCGTGAGGGTATGGCTGTCACCGATATACCTGGTTTTTCTATCTATGTAGGTAAGAAAAAAGGCAAACTTCTGGAAAATGTTTTTATCTCTTTTCAGAATACCAGTAAACAAACCCATTTCCTGCGAGCGGAAACGGCTGTTGTTAACTTCAAGGGAAGCAATGGATACCTGGAGTTTGATTTAAAAAATGGATGGTTGCTGGCTACCTCGGGGTTAAAACATGACCAGGTAAGCAGGATGGAATTTGTGCGTTATCGGCTGCAGATACCATTACCGGGATACTATCAGCAGGCCATTCCTTTAAAGGTAGCAGAGATGACCTTTCACCAGTTGAAAAAGGAGAAACAAAATTTACAGAAGAGTCTGGAATTAACAAGAAGGAATGTTTTTGCTCTTGCACCTGTGGTCTTCGTTTTCTTTGGGGCAGGACTGGGACTGCGGTTGAAGCATAAGAATCGTAGTTTTCACATCGGGGTGGGAGCCTTGTCCGGACTTCTTTTTTTTGAGATTATGAGTCTGGGAGAAATCCTCGCCCAAAAGGCAGGCTTTTGTTTTTCACTTTACCTGCCGGTGGCAATTTTTGCAGGACTTTCTTGGATTTTGTGGAAGTAGCCAGGAATAACCATGATTAGAAAAAGATATATGCTGGGAGAATTCTTTTTTCTTCTGCTGGCAGTCAATCTCAGTTTTCTGGCTCTTTTTCTGGTTGTTCAGATTGTGAGTGATTTGCCGGAAAAACTTCAGGCAAAAAGTGCGTTAAACTGGGAAAATTACCTCTGGCAGATGCCTTTAATTTTTGTGCAGTTATCTCCGGTTCTCACTTTTTTAGCCAGCCTTTTTCTGCTGACAGAGATGATGAAAAGAAACGAAATCAGGGTCCTGGAACTATCAGGTATTTTCCCGCTACGTATTTACGACATGCTGCTGGCAGGAGGTCTCTTCTCTACCCTGGTGGTCTTTCTGGTGAACGAAACTGTTAGTCCTGTGGCTTACCGTCGTATAAAACCTCTGACTGCCATGAAAAGTGTACAGCTGTGTTCACCTACTCTTTTCCTTTACTGTGAACACTTTTTCCCTCCTGATTACGTGGAGAATATCCAGGTTTCTCAGGTCTTACCAGAGGGTGATATTTTTGCCCTCACTGCGAAAAAGGCATGGTTTCGCCAGGATTTCTGGTTACTTGGGGATGGGCACACCTGGAAATTCAATCCTGAGGGACGGCTTACAGAAGAGGCCTTTTTCCGGAGCATGCGGCTTAATTTACCGGTAACTGCCCAGATGCTGGCATTTCTGGGGCAATCTCTGGAAGGTTGTAAGATAAAAGAATTGCTGACTATCAGGAGGCAGCTGGTGAAGATTGGTCTTTCTGCGCAGGTTCTAAATGCACTGATTCAGGAAAGATTTGCCTATCCTTTGTTGAATTTGTTCTTCATTCTGGCAAGTCTTCCCTTTTTTTTCTGGAGGCAAAAGCTGAGTAGATTTTTTGTGATTAGTTTCTCCTTTCTTTTTTCTTTCTGCTGCTATTTTTTATACTCGACGGGAATTGCCCTGGCAAAAAATGGGCAACTTCCAGTTGTTTTCGGTGTCTGGATGGTTCATATTCTGGTAGTAGTTATGGCAGGAGTTTATTCCCTCATGACAGCAGCAGGAGGAATTGATGAAAAAGTAAAAATTGGATATAATCTCGCCGATGGATAAAGGAGAATTTCTTCTGGAGATTGGGTGTGAGGACCTTCCGGAATGGACAGCTGCCTTTTTAGAGCAGCTGCCTCCTCTTCTGGGGAAAGAACTGGAAAAAAACCGGGTCTCTTACGGGCAGTTGGAACTTTTTATCTCTCCCAGAAGGATTGTAATTCTCTGTCACGAAATGGCTCTGCAACAGGAAGAAATTCAGCAAGAAGTGACCGGTCCACCTGTCTCAGTGGCTTTTGATTCTTCAGGTTGTCCCACGGAAGTAGCCAGAGGTTTTGCTGCTGCCCATGGGGTGAAGGTGGAAGAACTCTGTTCCCGGGAAAAGAAAGGCCGGAAAGTACTGGTCGCGATAAAACATTTACCAGGAAAGCCTACTGCCAGCGTAATTATTGATGTCATACGCGGGTGCCTGGAAAAACTGGAGATTCCACGAGCTATGGGGTGGAATGATAAACCAGTTCGTTTCATTCGACCGGTAAGGTGGGTAGTCCTTCTGTTAAACGGGCGTGTTGTCAGGGGTGAACTTTTGGGGGTGAGAACAGGCAGGAAAAGTTATGGACACAGGGTGCTGGCACCTGAATCCTTTTCCGTATCTTCCATCCAGGATTACTTACAGAAACTGGATCAATTCTCTGTAGTCCTGGATTGGAAAAAGAGGCAGGAGATGATAACTGTTGCCCTGAGTCAGCAGATAAGTCCAGACAGTTACTTTGATACTGTAGCTGTGGAAAGAGTCTGCCGGCTGGTAGAATATCCGGTAGTAACGGTGGGTAAGGTGAGCGAGCAATTTCAGCATCTTGCGGTGGAAGTGATAGAGGCGGTAATCAACAAATTGAAAGGAATACCTGTTTATGAGAAAGGTGCCTGCGTTCATTTCGGGATAGTCCTGGACGGAGTGGGTAACTGGCAGATAAAGGAAAATTACCAGAAGGTTCTTTCTGACAGGCTTCAGGATGCTTGTTTTTTCCTTTCCCAGGATGCAAAGAAATCCTTGTTACAATACAGTCAGGATTTAGAAAGGATTGTTTACCATCCACGCTGGGGTTCGGTTCTGGACCGGGTGAAAAGATTTCTTGCTATAGCAGGTGCTGTGACCGAGCAGATACATCTGGGCAAAATGGAGGAAGAAAATTTACTGACAGCTATTAAATTGTGTAAGAATGATTTAGCCACGCAGATGGTAACAGAATTTCCTGCTTTACAGGGAGTTATTGGTCGGATTTATGCCCGGAAAGAGGGATATCCGGAAGAAATAGCCCTGGCAATTGAACAGCACTACTGGCCAAAAGGACCGGGAGACAAAATTCCGGAAACCTTAACTGGCGCCGTTATTTCTGTTATTGACCGGCTGGAGACTCTCTGTTGCTTTTTCCTCGAAGCAGAAGAGGTTTCTGGAGCAGGAGACCCCTTTGGATTGAAACGGACCGCGAACGGAATGATTGAAATTATCTGGAAAAAAAGACTGTCATTTTCGTTATCCCGTCTGGTTGAATCTGCCCTGAAAAGCTTCCAGGTGGGACCCGGGGAATCAGTGAAAGAGAAAATCGTGGGTTTTATAATCCAGCGTGTTGACAGTCTTCTTTCTGCCGAAGGAATCAGTGCGGGTATAAGGCGAGCAGTGCTGGCGGTGGAAAAGGAAAATATGCTTGTCCTCAGAGAGAAGATTGAAGCCTTAAGAGAATTTTTGTCTTCCGGGGAAGGTGAGGCAATTTTGGTGGGTTTCACCAGGGTGGCGAACATTCTTCAGCAGGCGCGGAAGAAAGGACTGGTTGCCGGTTTAGTGCAAGAGGATAGATTGGTGGAGGAGGCGGAACAAAATCTTTTTCGTATCTGGCAGAAAGAAAGTGGAGAGCTTAAAAAAATTTATTCTCATGGTGATTACAGAGGATTTCTGGACACCCTGAAGAAATGGCGGCAGCCGATTGATACTTTTTTTGATGAAGTTTTGGTGATGTGTCCCCGGGAATCTTTACGTGAGAATAGATTGGGATTACTGAAAGCCATTAACGATGTTTTCTTACTTATGGCGGACTTTTCTCATATCGCCGTGGAGGACCTTAAAGGAAATGTTGAAAAGAACTGATAAGCAAATATACCAGGCGATCAGGTGGGAGCAAGAAAAACAGCGTTCAATGATAAACCTGATAGCCTCGGAAAATTATGTGAGCAAGGCAGTTTTACAGGCTGTTGGTTCGGTTCTTACCAACAAATACGCAGAAGGCTATCCAGGAGAACGTTGTTACGGTGGTTGCCAGTACGTTGATGAGGTGGAGAAAATAGCTCTGGAACGTGCCTGCCGTCTTTTTCAGGCAGAGTATGCTAATGTTCAGCCGCATGCGGGAAGTCAGGCTAATATGGCTGTTTACTTTGCCATGCTGAAGCCTGGTGATCGCATTCTGGCAATGAGTTTGAGAGCGGGTGGTCACCTCACTCATGGCCGGGGAAGTAATTTCTCGGGTCATTTTTACAGATGTTATTTTTACAGCGTGAATCGGGATACGGAAATGATTGACTGTGAGGAAATAGCCAGAATAGCAAGGCAGGTGCGTCCTCATCTCATCATTTGCGGAGCCAGTGCTTACTCCCGAACAATTGATTTTCAAGCCTTTTCTCAGATAGCCAGAGAAGTGGGTAGTTTCCTGATGGCTGATATTGCCCATATTGCCGGCCTGGTTGCTGCCGGCTTACACCCCACACCGGTGCCCTGGTCAGACTTTGTTACCGGTACTACCCATAAAACCCTCCGCGGTCCCAGAGGAGGGTTGATTCTCTGTCAGCGCAGATACGGTAAGGCAATTGATAATGCTATTTTTCCAGGACTGCAGGGTGGACCTTTGGTCCATGTGATTGCCGGGAAAGCAGTATGTTTCCGGGAGGCAATGGAACCTGAGTTTAACTTATATCAAAAACAGGTCCTTGCTAATGCGGCCGTGCTATGTAAAGGTCTATCTCTCCGGGGATACAGAGTCGTTAGCGGTGGAACCGACAACCATTTATTTTTGATAGACCTCAGGGGAAAGGGATTGACAGGACTGCAGGCAGAGAAGATTTTAGAAAGGGTTGGTATCATTGTAAATCATAATACCATCCCTTACGATCCGTTGCCTCCGGCAGTAACCAGTGGTATCAGACTGGGCACACCTGCGGTTACCACCAGGGGTATGAAAGAGAAGGAGATGGAGCAAATTGCTGAATGGATTGACATGGCGTTAAAAAATAAGGATAACGAAAAGCATCTTAAAAAACTGGAAAGAACAATCAGGAGGTTTGCTCGTGGCTTCCCCCTGTGGCCAGGAGAATAAAAGGCCTTCGTGGGATGAATATTTTATGAGAATGGCACTTTTAGCCAGCAGCCGTTCCACCTGTCTCAGGCGGAAGGTTGGTGCCGTTATAGTCAAGGAAAAAAAGGTGCTGGCTACAGGCTATAACGGAGCGCCATCCGGGCTGGCTCACTGTCTGGAGAAAGGCTGCCTGAGGGAGAAACTGAAAATTCCTTCTGGCCAGAGACATGAATTATGTCGGGGACTGCACGCGGAACAGAATGCCATTATTCAGGCTGCCTGTTATGGAGTTTCCATCAAAGGTGCTTGTCTTTATGTCACCTGTTATCCCTGCAGTGTCTGTGCCAAAATGATTATCAATGCAGGTATCAGCGAAGTTGTCACCATGGAAGGTTATCCTGACCCTATGGCACAAGAACTTATTAAAGAAAGCCGGATTCTGGTGCGCTTTGTAAGTTTACCCTTAAAAGAAAGCAAGCAGAAGAGTTGTTTGTGAGTTTACAGAATGGTGGCTATCTCTCCTTTCCTTTCAGAAATTTTAAAAAGGCGCGGTATAATTCAGCCCGAAGAGCAGATTAGATTTCTCCACGCTGACCTTTCTTACCTGACGCCTCCTTTTCTTATCCCGCAGATGGAAAAGGCCTGTCTGCGTCTTTTGAAGGCAGTGGAACGCAGAGAGAAAGTTTTTATTTATGGGGACGGAGATGTTGACGGTCTTTGCTCTGTGGCTCTCCTGTGGCGGCTGACAGAAGCGTTGGAACTTCCCTGTGATTTCTATCTTACCCACCGTCTGGAAGAGTTTGAGATTGCAGAGAGTTTAATGGAAAATCTGGCAAGTGAAGGTTACACTCTTCTGTTAGTTGCTGACTGTGGTACCTCTTCCTGGCAGGCACTGGAGAAAGCTGCCAGCTTGGGAATGGATGTGATTATCCTGGACCATCACCTCTGCGGCAGGGCTGATTTGCCCCGGCAGCATATTTATCTTAACCCCAGTATGTGCGACTGGCCTGAAGGTAGCAGGAATTTATCTTCTGCGGGTATCAGCTTTATGTTTCTTCAAGGGATGGAAGCGTTAACTCCAGGACTGAGAGAAAAAGCGACATGTGATTTAGTGGAACTGGCAGGGTTGGGTATCCTGGGGGACGGTGTTGTTCTTAAAGGAGATAACAGGATTTTGGTGAAAGAAGGTTTAAGAAGATTAACAACTACCCGGGTTCCGGGTCTGCGATACTTTCTGGAAAATTCTGGTATAGCTGGTGAGATTAAATGTCGTGATGTTACGTTTAAAATCAATCCCCGGCTGAATGCTCCAGGTCGGTTTGGTCGTCCGGAAGTAGCTTTGAAGATATTACTGGAAAACAGGGAGCAAGATCTACCAGGACTATGGCGCGACATTGAAGAATATGACCGCAAAAGGTCAACCATAGTAGTCAGGGCAATGAAAATGTTGAATCAGGAGCCTGAGACAAACCAGCTGGTAGTGATGAGAGATTTTCCGCCTGGTTTATGCGGGATTATTGCTTCCCGTCTGGTGGAGAAAACAGGCCGCCCGGTCCTGGTTTGTTCCAGAACCGGGGAAAGAATCAGGGGTTCAGGAAGAAGTGCTGGTGGTTTTGACCTTTACTGGCGTTTGTGGAAATACAGGGAGAAGTTTATTTCTTTCGGTGGCCATAGCCGGGCAATAGGTTTTACTTTTGCTGCTGAGTGTCTGGAGGAAATAGAAGAGATATGGAAGGAAGCCATTTCTGATTTCCAGCCTTCTACGTCTTTACTGGTTCCTGAGGCTACTGTTCGGTTAAAGGAACTGACTGCAGAAACTGTGGCTGAGTTGAGTCTTCTGGAACCATGTGGCCCCGGTAATCCCAGGCCGCTTTTTCTGGAACCGGAAGTTACTATTCAGGAGATTTTCTTTAAGGGAAAAAATAGACTCCAGTTCTGGGTAGGGACAGAATCCTCCTACTTCCAGTGTTTTTTAGAGAAAAAAGAAGACAGCGATAAAATTATTCCAGGGAAAAGTGTTGGTCTGGTCTATACACCAAGAATCTCAGAGGCAACTACCTTGCGCAAACTCTGGCTGGATGTCAAAATGGTTGTTCCGGAAAAAAATAAATACAGTTCTTAATCGCACTTCAGACTGTATCTTGATTGCCTGTTTCTGCTGGCTGGACTGCAGTAACCCCGGTAGTTGAGGGCAGAACTTTACGTACCTTTCCAGAACGGAGACATCTGGTGCAGATTAACATTCTTTGCCTGGTGCCTTTAAATTCCACGGCAACTCTTTGCAGATTTACTTTCCAGCGTCTTCTTGTTTTCCTGTTGGAATGGCTCACGCGGTTACCAGAAGTTCCCTGTTTTCCACATAGCTGACAGATGTTAGACATTTTTCTCCTTTTTTTGGCTTACCTTACAGGTACAGGTTTATTTTCACTACTCAATCTTTTTAAGATAGTATTAGCATACTCGTTTTGTGGGTCCAATGTCAAGACTTTCTTCAGGTAAGAGGCGGCTTTCTCCACGTCTCTGTAATATATCAAATAGATAGAGGCAATACTGCACAGTACATCTTTATCATAGGGGTTAATCCATTCAGCCCAGCGATAGTGGTAGAGAGCATCTGCTATTTTCCCTTGTTTGAGAGCAATCGTACCAAGGTTCATATCCGTTTTGGCAAAATGAGGCAAAAGATAATCATTGATGTGAAGATAAATCCTTCTTGCCTGCTCTAACTGATTTGTCTCCCCATAGACATAAGCCAGTTTATACCAGGTGACAAAGTCGCTGGGACAGATGCGGCAAGCAGTGGAATAGTACTCAATGGCTGCCTGGTATTGTCTGGCTTCTTTTGCCCAGATGCCTCTCTTCAGATAAACCTGTGAAGTTATACGAAAGTAAGAAACAAAAACTGTCATGGTATAGGAGACTATTGCCAGAACAATCCAGAAGATTTTGGAAAAGATAGCTCCACTATCTGTTTTGACTGTTTCCTGTTTGGCCAGAATGCCCAGAGAAAACCAGAAGTACATAGCAGTGGAAGCATTTCCCAGGTTGGTAGAGAAAAAATTATCAGCCAGCACTGCCAGCATACCACAAGCCAGACCATAGCAGACTATCTCGTCCAGAGAATCTTCCTCTCCGGAAGTTTTTTTCTTTTTATCCGTATACGTCTTTTTTGATTTTTTGAGATTTGCCGTGTTTAAATGAGAAGACTGTTCTGTCCGGGATGGCTTTCTTTTTGCAGTTAAGTACAAAAGAAGAATGATGAAACCTAAAAACAGGATTAAGCCTATCAATCCTGTTTCACACCATGTTTCCAGATAGCGGTTATGTGGATTGTTGGTAACTGGAGTGGATTCAGCCTGCCGGAAATATTCCCGAAAACGGAACCACGGATAGTAAATCTGGAAATTACCCAGTCCCCAGCCCAAAACTGGCCTCAGGCGAACCATTCTCCAGGTTCCCTGCCAGATGTAATACCTGATGTTGGAGAGAAACCAGGTGTGAATTTTAGGCCAGAGTAGCCAGGTGGCCAGAAAAAAAACAATCATACCTGCATAGGCTTTCCAGGCAGATTTTCCCTTCCTGGGATAAATGAAGAAAGCCAGACTGGCTAAACCAAAAGCAAAACCACTGATGGCTGCTCTGGACTTACTCAAGATTAAGGCTGATACTCCTGATAAGATAAAGATAGCGAGGAAAAATTTTTCCACTGACTCCATCTGTTTTTGCCGGAGAAGTGCCACTGCCAGCAGTAATGGCATTATAATATGACCGGCAAAAAAGTTAGGATTACCGAAGGTGCTAATGCCGTAGTGGGAAGGCATTGCATCCTGCACAAGGGCAATGACTGTGGCAAGGAAAGCAGAACCGAGCCAGAAATATATCCAGAGTTTCTCTACTACCAGCTGGGTAGCCAGGAGAAAAATCATATAATAAAGTAGCAACTGCTCCAGAATAGCCGCAGCAGCATAGCCACACGGTGCGAGAAAGGCAGAGACAAGATTCCAGACAGCCAGAAGAGTGAAGGCTGAAAAAACGAGCGGGGAAAAAGAAAACCGTTTGCCTTCAAAAACGTAGCCTAAAGAGGCTAAAAGACAGAAGACAAAGCCAACAACATTTTTAATAAGAGTATAGTCGTAGGCTGGTTTGAAAAGGCCAAGAATGCCACCTGCAAAAAAAAGGAGAAGACACCCTAACCGGTAATACCGCATTTGAGTTTCATTCATAACTCAAGATTATACAGAAGACGTTCTTCTTTGTCTATCGCAGTTTATAAAAGCAAAGAAGAAATTTTTCAATACGCATTTTTGAAGGAAAAGGGAGAACAGAGAATAATAGCCAGGTCCAGCCACCAGCTCCAGTTCGCAAGATAATAAAGGTCATAGTAAACCCGCTCTTCAGGTTCCGTATGACTTCCTCTCAATCCATGAATCTGAGCCCATCCAGTAAGGCCCGGTTTAATCCGCAGGCGTCGGGGAAAATCTGGAAGAGTAAAGAAGAATGTATCGTCAAGAGAAATAGGTCTTGGCCCCACCAGAGACATTTGTCCACTTAAAACATTGAAAATCTGGGGAAGCTCATCCAGGTTATAACGTCGGAGAAAACGTCCCAGCCTGGTGATTCTCGGGTCTTCTTCCCGGGTAAAAGGGGGAAAAGAAGAATAAGGATACTTCATTGTTCTAAATTTAAACATTTTAAAGAGCTGACGATTTTTCCCCACACGTATCTGAGTAAAAAAAAGTGGTCCGGGAGAATCCAGGCGGATGGCAAAAGCAATTAGTGGTAGAATGATACAGAAAACGAGACAGAGGATTATGCCCAAAATTAAATCTGTGCAACGTTTTAAAAAGGAAGATGACCAGCGCTCTAAGGGTAACTGCCCTGAGGTAAGAAGGGGCAAACCATCAATATTTTCTACCTGTCCAGAAAAAAGATAATGACCGAATGGAGGAAGAAGATAGAGACCAGTGGATAATTGTTCAGCTATTTCCTGGACTGCACGGTTTGTCTCCGGACTGGTACCACAGTAAATGAGAAAATCTGGCATAATTTTTTTGATTTTCTCTTCTATGCCTGAAGTTTCCTCCGGTAGTAAATAAATTGAAAAATAAGGATGATGTAAACGAAACCGTTTAAGAATTTTTTCGGAGTTGATTTTACTGCCTACAAAAAGGACATTTTTCCTTTCAGTTTTTAAGCGGCAATGCCACAGAAAATGGAAGAATGATATTCCAGCAAGCGAAAGTAATCCGGCTAATCCCAGCGCCAGTCTGGAATAGGAGAAACCACGGTAAAGAGCAGTTCCTGCCATAATGAAAACCATAGCCCAGAAACTGGCCTGGAGAATTGTCGCCAGTTCCGAGCAAAAATTGGAGAAAAGCTGATGGCGGTAAAGACCGAGGATGGAAAGCATAAGAACCCAGGCTAATGCTGCAAAGATGGCTATTTGCAGGTAGGGAGTAAGAGGAGCCATAGTTTTTTCAGGAAATACTTTTAAGGTAAATCGCAGCCAGTAACCGAGGAGGAAAAAGGAGAAGATACCCACTGAGTCAACAAAAAGAAGCGTTCTTTTGTTTGACATGTTTAATGGCGTTTGACTTTCTGGCAGAGTCTTTCATAACAGTTTATGACGTCTTTCCACTGGTAGCACTCACTGACCCGTTGTCGGGCTTTTTCTCCCAGGGGATAGGTTAGTTGTGGATTTTTCAGGACATGTTCTATCTTCTCTTTCAAATCAGATGGGGAAAGAGAGAAGTAAATACCTGCTTCACCAAGCACCTCACGATTAAAGGGAACATCCAGAGCCAGAATACAGTTACCGCAACCCATAGCTTTTAACAAAGCAGGATTTGTCCCGCCAACCTCATTCCCATGGATGTAGGCATAAGCATGGCAGTGAAGTTCTTCTATGTGCCCTGATTTATATACAGGGCCAAGAAAACGGATTCTTTCATCAGACACCTGGCGGAGTTTGCGAACATAGGGACTGTTCCAGTTAGCGGCACCAGCGATTACCAGAAGTTTGTTTGTCTGTACCCTTCTGAAGGCTTCCACTGCTAAATCCTGGTGATTCTCTGGTTCCAGACGGCTACCGATGAAAAAATATTCCCTTTCTTTCAGTCCATACTCCTGAATAATTTCTGGTGTTTTGCTGTAAAAAAGATGAGCTCCATAGGGGATGAAGGTCGTATCCCGATTATATTTTTTTCGGTAATAATCCTGGATAGCTCTGGCGTCAGCAACAATCTGGTTAGCTATCACACAGGAGAAAAATTCTGCAAACCGGTAATAAGTTCTGGCTGACCATCCCCATTTGGCTCTTTTCCACTCCAGACCATCTACGTTGATAATAAAAGGTTTTCGCAGTAATCTGGGCAAAACACACAGAGGACTGTTAGCCGAATTGAAAACTAAAATTACGTCAGGGTTCCAGCAGAGTACCGTCAGAAAACTGAAAAATGTATGTGAAAAGGTATCAGTGATTTTCCCGGGAAGGCTTGCTGGATAACATAGCTTTACTCCTCTGTATGATGTGGGTCTTTCTGGATAAAGATACCTGCGGCAGCTAACCAGAACCTGGTGTCCTTTTCTGACAAGTCCCAGAGCCAGTTCTTCAGCGCAGGTCTCAAATCCTCCATACCGGGCAGGGATTCCTCTGGTACCCACAATTGCTATCTTCATATTCACATTAAATCTTATCATAAAGAATTGATTTCTCCTATATTAGAAATGGGCTGGAAAACTGCCTGCAGAAAGCGCATCTTCATTCTGGCATTTAAAATCCGTATCTCCGAATTCTTTTTTCCATTAGTGAATCACAGAATTGACTGTTTACAGGATTTAGCCTAACATATTCTCATACTATAAAAAGGCAACTTGATACCAGAGGAATTTCTCTGGTTTTTGTCTATGGTTCATTTCGAGGTGTGCTGGCCTGTAGCCAGATTTAGACGTGGCTGTAGTTGTGAAGACTGTTCCTGAAGCGTTGCTGGAGACTTATTCAGAACTTTACCTTTTTTTCACGGATATTCCTTAAATTTCTTAAAGGGACCTAGATTTTGCAAATTGCGATAAACCTTTCTGAAATCCAGATCCAGATATTCATGCACAATTATATTTCGGAATTTCACCAGTTGCTTAAGGTTCTCCTCCAATTCAGTAGTAAAAACTCCGTTCTTTCTCAAAGTTTCAACAACTCCAACATAAGTTTCAGGAACAGGTATATTCTTGAATGCAAGGATAAAAGCCCCAATATCTCCACATATTTCTACTGCCACCTGGAAATTTCTTAAGGCAACATCCTGTGATTTCCAATCCTCAAGAAAAACAGTCTCAGGTATCTTGGCAATTTCCTCAAGTTTTCCTAAAGTTTTTTCCAACCGCTCCAGCCGGCTTTTAACAGGGACAGGAAGAACCATATTGCCCTTTCTTTATTCTTCTAATAAGCTGCTTCTCTGAAAATTCTCTCAAAAACTGTGTGTCAAAAAATTCTCTGAGTTTTCTAATCTCAAATTCTATCATTTTGTTTTCGTCTTTGCAGATAAGAACCTTCCCTGTATTTATTATTTCTCTAACCAGTGTTGCCGGCGCCTCATTAAGAATTACCAGATCTATTTCATCGGTCCCAAGCAATCTACCTGTAATTTCTATTAAATCAAGTTTCTTCTCAAAGGTATTAACATCTTCCCGGAGATAAAAGGCTAAATCCACATCGCTGAGCGGAGAAATCTGGTTTTTCCCGTAAGACCCAAAAAGAAAGCAGAAAATAATATCAGGGTCATTTTCCAACGATAGTTTTAATTTCTCTAAAAGGGGCGGAATTTCATGGTCTATTTTCTTCTTCTTAATCATACGCTATTTTACTTCCACCCGCTCTTTTCAGTCAACTTTTCTTCTACCACAATGTAAAACCCAGTTACCACTCCTGCGGTGGTAAACTACTGTAAGGGGGGAAGAATCAATCGTTTGTCAGTTTTCCCAATTCTGATATAATAAAGCTATGAGTAACTTTGAGTTTATGAAAGAAAGGGCTAAGGAATTCTGGGAAAGAGGTTTTGAAGACCTGGAAAAAAAACGACTTAATCTTTCCGCATTTGATTTTGAGCAGGCAATCCAGATGTGGATTAAATATCTAATCGGGAAGAAAGTAGGAGACTGGCCCAAGACGCATTACTTCCCTGTTCTTATGAAAGAACTGGCTAATTCTTATAATAGTAAGGAGATAATGAAATTTTATAATGAAAATGAGATTTTTTTCAGCGACCTGGAAGATGCCTATTTCACTTCCAGATATTTTTCCAAACTGTTCAGTGAAAATCATATTAAAAAGATAGCGGAAAATTGTAATAGGTTTTTAAATTTTTTAGAAAAAACGATCGGTGAGAAATTCCTGTGAACAAAAGTCATATTCAGATTTTAAAAGAAATAAAAGAAGAAAGGGAGAAATTCTTTGAAAATTACTTAGACTATGCTTTAAAGATTAAAAACCAGGCAGAAAAGATTCTGAAAGAGGCAAAGGTTATTGTTTTCGGTTCAATTGTAAAGGGAGACTGGCATGCTTTGAATAGTGATATAGATATTCTTGTAGTTTCGGAAAGCATACCTGAAGAGTGGGAAAAATTGCGACTAATAAAACATGAAATTAAATCAGTCCTTCCTCCTTTCCATCCGTTCCAGATTCATCTGGCGACAACAAAAGAGTATGAGAACTTCTATAAAAAATTTATAAAGGAAGACTTTACCACTGTATAAGACTCCGGGTAAGTTCTAAAGGTACAAAATCTATTTCATTTCTTCATGGACTGATGGAGTTGTACCGCGTTAGCCTCACCTGAATTTCCGCCTTTCAAGGAAAGAACTTCTCTATAAATCTCCATTGTCTGCTTGGCCGCTATTCT
The DNA here is from genome assembly GCA_964645405.1 of uncultured bacterium. GTDB lineage: Bacteria > Ratteibacteria > UBA8468 > B48-G9 > DSTR01 > JAMWDF01. Next base: position 37,802 of record CAZYCA010000020.1, read on the forward strand.
CCAGGAAAATTGTTCTGCCTGTTTTAACCCGGCATCTCTTAATTTTTTCCTCAGTTGCGGGTCAGCTACCAGTTTGCGTATAGCATGGGCAATTTCCTCGCTGCGGTAGGGATCAACAAGGATACCTGCACTACCAGCAATTTCAGGCAGGGAAGAGGTGCTGGACGTAATCACCGGGCAGCCACAGGCCATCGCCTCCAGCACAGGTAGCCCGAAACCTTCGTACAGTGAAGGATAGACCAGGCAGTCAGCAAAATTGTAGAGAACCACCAGGTCTTCTTCAGGAACATAGTCTGTAAAAATGATACGGTTTTCGTACCCTGACTTTCTTACTTCATTAAAGATAGAATCATAAAGCCACAACTTCCTTCCCACGATAACAAGGTCGTGAAGGAAAGTTTTATCGCTTTTAGCCAGAGAGAGAAAAGCTTGAATCAGCCGCGTTATGTTCTTTCTCGGCTGAAGGTTGGATACACTTAAAATATAAGGCCTGCTGATACCAAATTTCTTAAGCTGCGGCTTTCTCTCTTCAGTGACTGGTTTAAAAACAGCAGAATACCCGTTGTAAATTTTCCTGACTTTGTTTGCCGGGATGTTATAAAATGTCAGAATCTCCTTTCGGGAAAATTCTGAAACCGTGATAATCTTTTTTGCCCTGTGTACGGCATAAGGCAAAGAAAATTTTAATCTGCAATAAAGAAAACGCGGGAAGAATTCTGGATGGCGCAAAAAGGATACATCATGAAAGGTTATAACCGAGGGGCAGGGACAGAAAAAAGGGATATGGTATTGTGTGTGCAGTAAAGCTACCTTTCTTTCTGCTGCCTTCCTGGATAACTGAAAGATTCTCATTCCTGCGTACGTAGAAACAAAATCAAAATCAAAAAGAGGGTGAGCCTGGAGAAAACGAGGAACATCTGTGTACCGGGAAAGGAAAACAAGGAAACGAAAATCAGAGGGACTTATCTCCACCAGACCGTGGAGCAGTCCGAGGGCGTAGGTTTCGTTTCCACCCTGTTTTCTGCCAATGGCATGAGCATCAATGCCGACCAGAATTTTTCTGTCCATTTTTCCGCAGGATATTTTGCATCAGAGAAAAGGTTTCCAAAAAGTAGTTAATATTTCTAAAAATTTTACCCAGCAGTAAAACATCATAAGGCAGGTTGGAAAGAAGGCAAAACAAGAGCAACAGGGAAAGTACCGGAACGTAAATAAAAAGACGAAAGAAAACTATCCCCAGAATAAAAGGCAGCGGTTCAAACATGCGGTCTATTCTGAATCTGGCTCTTCCCTCCCAGGATTTTCTTTTCAAGAAAAACATCCTTTTGAATTTGTCTGGTGTCACCAGGTGATAGACAACAACTTCCGGGTCATAAAAGACACGGTATTTTTTCTTTCTAGCAGCCAGGACTAAAGCATTTTCTTCACCGCCGTAAGGTTTTCCTTCCTGAAAGCCAATATGTTCAGGGAATGCACCCACAGAAAAGAAAACGTCCTTTCGCAAAGCCATGTTCGATAGCAGGGGAAATTCTCTTTTTTTTATTTCCCTGGCGCTACTGCCTAAATCAAACTCACCCAGAAGAATTTTCAGCTCCCCATTAACCCAGGCTGGTAACTTTTTTCGTGAAATTTTTAAAACAATCTTTCCCGCAAGAAGGTCAACCCTTTTACGGGAAAAATTCTTCAGTATTTTTGCCAGCCAGTCTTTTTCTGCAATAGCATCATCATCAAGAAAGGCTATTAAATCGGTGGTGCTGTTTTTCACTCCAGTATTGGCGGCTCTGGAAGCCGAAATCTTACGTTCCTGGATGTATCTGACATTGCTTACCCTGTAGCAGGAAATAACTTCCTGGACCGGCTTTCTGGCAGAACCCTCCGGGTCGTTATCCACTACAATAATCTCATACTCCTGAAGTGGAAGAGTCTGGCGCAGCAGAGAACTTACTGCCTGTCTGAGATATTCCACACGGCGATAAGTCCTGATGATAACAGAAATTTTTCCTGGCATAGGACAATTAATCTGCTTCTTTTTCCTCCAGACATTTTAACAGACTGCTGTTTTCTCCTATGTTTCTTATCAGGTTAAGCCAGAATTGTGGATACGAAAATCTTTTTGTAGTTACTCTGAAGACTGTGCGCAGATGTCCGAAAGTACAGGCAGGAAGCAAACCATACTCTGTCAGAATAAACGAGGCATTATTGATATTTAGACCGTACAGCCCGTAGCCGGTGAAACTGAGATTTTCTTCTGCTTCCTGGCCACAATACACGCCATTTCTTCCTTGCGGGTGATGGAAATAAGTGTGGTTTTGATGAATAGCCCAGATAAGCCTGGTGGCATTTATTACCGGTATGTTTCTGCTGTACGCATCGTAAAGAAGTCCATTGTCATAACCTGCCCTGCCAATAGTATAGGGAGGAAGATTTTTCCACAATCCCTTAGGAAACACAAAATAATCAATTGCACGGGCTGACTCCAGATATCCTGATTTTCTCACCTGTTTTTTGAGTTTTTCCTGCCATAAAGCATCAGAAAAATCAAGATATTCTTTCAACCACAAACTCCTTCTTCTTCCCGTGAGAAGGAAACGAGGAATTTTCACCTTCCTTAAGGCAGCAAGGAAATCATTCATCAGGATAATGTCAGCATTTACATATGTCAGAATCTGATACCTGGCGTTCTCTTCTGCCAGGTGAAAAAGATGGTTAACCAGAGGGGTACCAGATCTGTTTGTGGGTACCAGGGGAATATGTTTTATGTTAAGCCTTCTGGCTATCTCTGCTGTGCCTGGTTCATTGCCTAAAAGGATAACCTCGCAGGATGGTTCCAGATGTGTCCAGCTGGTAATAGCGTTGGTCTGGATGACCTGGATGTGGCCTGCAAATTTTTTGGGAGTGGAAAAAATGGTGACCATAACTCAGTCCCCGGCAGTTTTCAGATACTTTCTACTCTGGTTAGATTGTATCAGGGTGTAAGCAAAGACTGCCAGAAAAAAGACACTTAGCGGAAAGGTCAGGCAGGCTAATCCCAGAAGATAAAATTCAGGAAGGAAAAGGGTTTTGAAGATTTTGTGTCTGGTGAGGCATGAACACTTACTGGTATCCAGATGGTAAACTCTTATTTTCTTTGCTTTGCTGAGAAAGGCAAAACATAACGGCTTACGGTAAAACTGGGGAAACTGATACTTTGAGGTGTCCAGAGGAATGATACCTTTGACAAACTGCTGTTTTCTCAGGAGAAAAACAGTTTTCCAGAAGGAAGTCTGTTCTGCTCGTTTTAGGGCTGTCAATAAATTTCCTTCAGTGGTGTCTTTGTCCCGGCATGCTACATCTTTCAAATTCAAGAATGCATTGTCTTTCACCAGCCATATTTCGCAGCCGGTGTATCTTTCCTGAAGTTTCTGGAGAAAAGGCAGGAATTGTCTTTCCGGAATGATTTTTGCCAGAAAGACAGCAATAGAGTTTTCATTATTTACCATAGTGATGCAGAAACCAGTGGTAAGTAATCTGTAGCCCTTGTTTTAGTGTTGTTGCCGGTTGCCAGCCCAGGGCTTTTATTTTCGAGATATCCAGCAATTTTCTTGGAGTACCATCGGGTTTAGAAGTATCAAATTTAATTTTTCCCTTATAGCCTACCACCTCCTTTACCAGCTCAGCAAGGCCTCTGATGGAAATTTCCTCGCCTGTTCCCACATTAATAATTTCTGAGGAATCATATTTTTCCATCAGAAAAATTAGAGCCTCAGTCAGGTCTTCAACAAAAAGAAACTCCCGCAAAGGTCTTCCGGTTCCCCACAGTTCCACAAACTGTTTTCTGGTAATCCGTGCCTGATGAAATTTGTAGATTAGTCCTGGTATCACATGGGATGTTTCGGGATGAAATCTATCTCCAGGACCGTAAAGGTTGGTGGGCATGGCACAGATGAAGTTTGTTCCATACTGTTGATTGTAAGACTGACACATTATTATTCCGGCTATTTTAGCCACAGCATAAGGTTTATTGGTTTCTTCTAAGTCACCGCTGAGCAGATATTCTTCTTTCATTGGCTGGGGGCAATGCTTGGGGTAGATACAGGAACTCCCGAGAAACAGAAGTTTTTTCACATGATACCGATAGCAGGCGTGGATGACATTGGTCTGGATGGCTAAATTATCATAAATAAACTCGGCTGGATAATCGCGGTTGGCTAAAATACCCCCTACCCTGGCAGCAGCCAGAAAGACATAGTCTGGTTTTTCCTTCTGGAAAAACTTTTCAACCTGCTGCTGGCACCTGAGGTCCAGCTGCGTTCTTTTCCTCAGGATAAGGTTCTGGTAACCTTTCTCCTGCAGTTTCCTGACAAGGTTGCTTCCCACCAGACCGGTATGTCCGGCGACAAAAATTCTGTCATCTGCAGTCATGATATTTTACTCCAGGAAAAATTAGCTTTTTCTAATATTTTAATGCCCTCACCGATGGGTTTCAATCCGGCTTTCAGCAGGTCATAATCAACCATGATTTTTACCAGCTGAGAAAAACTAATCTTTGGCGACCAGCCAAGTTTCTGCCTGGCTCTGGAAGAATCCGCAATAAGGTTATTTACTTCCAGGGGACGAAAGTATCTTTTATCTATCTGAACATATTTTTTCCAGTTCAGTCCGACGTAACTGAAAGCTTCTTTCACAAACTCTTCAACTGAATGACTTTCACCGGTACCGATGACGTAATCATCCGGTTTTTCTTGCTGTAGCATTTTCCACATCATCTGTACATACTCCGGAGCAAATCCCCAGTCTCTTTTTGCCTTTAAGTTGCCAAGGTAAAGTGCAGTTTGTTTTCCTGCCAGGATACGTGCCACAGCCATGGTGATTTTTCGGCTTACAAATGTTTCTCCGCGGCGGGGTGATTCATGGTTGAAGAAGATGCCATTACAGGCAAAAATTTTATACGCCTGCCGGTAATTTTTCACCATCCAGAAGGAGTAAACTTTAGCGCAGGCATAAGGACTCTGTGGCTGGAATGGTGTGTTCTCATTCTGCGGAGGCGGGGCAGAACCGAACATTTCCGAGGAAGAAGCCTGATAGAATTTAGTTTTTATGCCACTTCTTCTCACTGCTTCTAGCAGTCTGGTGGTGCCTAAACCGGTAACATTGCCGGTATATTCAGGTATGTCAAACGAGACGCGGACATGACTCTGGGCAGCCAGGTGGTAAATCTCTGCTGGCTTAATATTATAAATCAAATTACTCAGCTGCTCTGTATCAGAAATATCGCCATAATGCAGAAAAAGTTTTCTCCCTGGCTGGTGCGGGTCCTCGTAAAGATGGTCAATCCTTTCCGTATTAAATGTACTGGCTCTCCTGATAACGCCGTGAACCTGATATCCCATAGAAAGAAGAAACTCTGTCAGGTAACTTCCATCCTGCCCGGTAATTCCGGTAATAAGCGCTATTTTGTTCATGTCCCCTACCCCGCCTGTCTGGTATTACAAGAAGTTTTTTTATTTCTTAATGGTAACATAAAAACGTTATCCAGTATTGAGAACCGACCGGTAAAGTTCTATGTATTTTTGTGCAATTACCGGGCTATCAAATTCCCTCTTTACTTTCTCCGTGGCACTTTTTGCCACGATATCATAGTCTGGCAAATCAACAATCCACTCAATGCCCCGGGCTAGGTCAACGGGGTCAAAAGGTCTTGCCTTATATCCATCAACTCTGTGGCTGATGATATCTCTGGGGCCGGTAGCATCAAAACTTACCACCGGTGTACCACAGGCCATCGCTTCAATTAATGTTTTGCCAAATGCTTCTGCCAGGCTTGGTGCTACAAAGACATCTGCGCAGCTATAGATTAATCTCAGGGAAATGTTATCATACAGGTAACCAAAGTGTCTGTGCTGGAAACCGGAATCACTAATTATCTTTCTGTTTTTACTGTCAAGATTTCCAAATGAACATACCAGATACTTTGATTTATCTAACAGGTTCAGGGCTGTTAGAAATTTATCAAATCCCTTGTACGCATCAGCCAGGTCAATAGAGCCAGCCAGGATAATTTTTTTGCCTGTTACAATGCCGAGAATTTTCCTGGCTAAAGGTTTGTCAACTGGAAAAAATTCTGTGGTATCAATATTGTTAAAAATTGTCCTGACGTCAAATTCTCTGAAAATCTGGCTTTCTCTGGCTGCCTGTGTTAACCAGTGACTAACGCCCACTATTTTCATATGCCTGGGGAAATATTTTTTCTTTCTCCATAGAATCCAGCGGGACAGGTCATATTTAGAGTGGCTGGCCAGATAGACGCAATTTCCGCAGCCGGTCTTATAATTACTGCATTCCAGAGAATAATGACAGCCACCCGTCATAGGCCACATATCTCTCAGGGTCCAGATAACAGGCTTATTTATTTTTTTTAAGTGTTTAATATTGACGAAACCAGCATTTATCCAATGCAGATGAACAATATCGGTTTCCCTGTAAGCCTTTGTACGGGTGAAGTCAAAACCAAATAAACCACTGCTAAAGAGACCACTTTTCCTGTTTGGATAGAAGAAAGCAAGATGCTGGTCAAGGGTAATGCGGATACTGTTGATGATTCTTTCTCTGGCAGTTTTCGCAATGCTGATAATGTCTTCGTCGGTAAATGTTGTTCTGCTGTTAGTTAGTATCTTACTTTCCACACCCAGCTTTTTCAATCCGCAGTGCAGGCAGTAGGCGCCTCTGGCAGCACCACCGGTGAGCTCACCGCCGATAAGATGTAAGACTTTCATAGTTTTTTTTAATTAGTTGATTGACCTCTCGGAACATTTCCTTAACAGCAACTTTCATATCCTCAGCTTTCTTCAAAAACCTCTGCCGTAAATCAGCTCGGCTGGTCTCATTCAACCCCAGGGAGAAAATCCGATGAATTTGTGTCTCTGGTGTGTCAATGTTTATCAACCCTTCCTCAAAGTCGAATTCCTTGAACAAATACTGATATTTATGGCTCCAGCCTGTCCCGAAAGTAGGGATTCCACTGTAAAGACCGGTAGCCAGACTGTGATATCTGGAGCCAACCAGCAGCAGGGAGTTTTCAATTATTCCCTTTATATGAAAAACATTCTCTTCATCAATGATTTCAACTTTATTTTCCAGCAAAGAGTTTATTCTGCTTGCCAGGTTTTTATCCTCTTTTCCCCCGAAGATGAGGAAAAACGGCGTTATATTTTTTGACTGGCAGGTTTTAATAACTTTGACAAGAAACCTTTCGTAATTGGGAGACTGTTCTGACTTATCTATCATTCTTTGATTGGGGACAATACAGACTTTATGCTTCCAAGCATCAACATATGGTGGTTTAACTCCCTGTAACAACACTGTGAAGTCCGGGCACATTTTTATTTTTTTGTCCTCTTTTATATTTTTCAGTGCTGTACAGGAGAATTCGTCCCTGGCATAAATGAGGGAAGAATTTTCAATAATAATTTTCATATAGCGCTTAATTTTTTCAGTGTTAAAGGGGCCGAATGCCTGAGGCAAAAGGACCAGTGTTTTTCCCGCCAGTTTCCAGCGGCTGGCGCTTACTGCCAGGTTTGCGGTTGGTTGCTCTCCCCATTGACTGCTATAGGCAAATCCAGAGGCGTCCAGAATCAGGTTCACTTCTTCCTCGGTTACCAGACCGTACAGATTCCTTATCTTTACCGGTAGATACCTGCCAAGTCTCCCCAGCTGAATTTTCTTATATGTGCACCAGAGTTTTGGATATAGTCCCAGTTTGGAGTAAAAGCCATACTCACAAATATCTTTTTGCGGCGCAACAGTGAATTTTACCTTTTCTGATTTTAACTCCTGCAGAATCGCCAGAAGCATCATTTCCGAGCCTTTATTGTGAGACCCGACTCCCCTGATTTCCACTACCACCCGTTTGTCAATAGTTCCCCCCTATGATTTTCTTAACGAAACGTTGCCATTTTTTCTGGAAAAGTTTTCTGGACATGATTTTTACAACACTGTTGATGTTTTTCTCCGCAGAATTGGCTTCCATTCTGAGAAAGTTAACTATTCTTTTTTTGTCAGCAGAATAAATTTTTTTCTCTGTTAGAAATGGAGAAAGATAGGTCGGCAGTTTCAGATCCAGACTCTTGTAAACCAGGGCAGACGAGGAAACCTTCTTCATTTTTTCAGAAACTTGCTGTCCTTGAAGAACTTGTTGGTAATCTATTGCCTTAAGTTCCACGCTGCTGGTTTTTATCATATTCGCCAAAATATCCTGGCCAGGTGCACTTCTGCTTACCACTATAGAGTTACCATGGATTTTATCATAGCCGGGTACTCCCCAGGGATCACCAAAAACCAGGTCCGCATAAGCATTCATTTTATCAGGACAGAGGAAACACCGGGGCAGAGTCAAAAATTCCTTCAACAAAAATCTTTCCTCAGCAGGAACAACCAGGAAATTGCCATTTTTCTGTTCTATGGTTATATTTGCGTTCAGGTAGTCTGGACACTGCTTGTTTTTATACGTTATTTTGTGCTCGCCATTTGCTTTCTTTGATAGATAATCTGTGGCCAAAAGTGACAAATTTCCTTCGCATATTAATCCCAGTTTGTATCTAATTCTCTGAAATTTTTGAGGATGAAACTTTTCAAGAGAAATAATTCCCTCAATATGACAGGGAAGACCTACAACTGCTATGTCGCCTTTTATCTCTTCGATATCCCTCAGCGCTGAAAGTAAAGAGACCGGAGCGTAGATAGATTTTTGAGAACTGTGGAGGTCGTTAATGGACCTTGCCCAGAAATAATGTGGATGTGGTCTTAAGGCATAGTCTGTCCTTGTAACGAGAGCATACTGGATCAGGTGGTTTTCAAACAGGTAAGCCAGACTTTGCGTTACTAAACCACCACTCTGCGAATTTCTGTAGGTTCTTTCGTCCTGACTTCTACCCATATAGCAACCAAGTACTTTCCCTTCCCATCCACGGGATAAATCCTCCGCTGTTATGTAATTATTGCTGCTGTATCCCGGGCAGACTGCGTAACAGTTACCACAGCCGGTGCACCGATGGAAATTAATAGACGGATGGAGGCGACCCGCATTCGTCATAGAAAAGGATATACAGCGCTCCGGACAAATTGCTGCGCACGCTCCACACCCGAAGCACAGGCTGTTTTCTGTAACAAATGTAATATTTTCTCTTTTCATGCAAATATTAATTCGTCCACAATTCCTGAAAGCAAAAATCCCTTGTCAAAGACAGTTTCCGAAGCACGACGTATAATTTTCTTGCGGAATGTTTCTCCACCTTGATATGGCTTTATGCATGGCACCGAGTCCACCAGTAAATAATTTCTAATATAGCTCAGAAGACCGATAGTGTATTTTTCTCTTTCCTCCTTTGTTAATATGCTGAAATCCTGGAGATGTTTTAGAAGAGCTAAGAGGTAAAAATAGGTAGAAGTGTCTATAAAGTTACAGTAACGCAATCGTTCTGGTTTTGGTTCCCAGGAGAAGTCAAACATGATGCTATTATCTTTTAGTGTGACAAAATTATTTTTCAGAAAATTGAATGCGGCAGTAACCATCCATTTTTCATCCGGATTGAGAGAAAGGGATAGTTTAGCTTTCCCAAGAAGAAAGTAGTAAACAACTATTGTATGGTGAACAGCATCGCCAAAAAAGATAGAACTGTCACCAAGTATTTTGTTATATGTTTTTGTAAAGAAGGGAGGCAAAAAAAACCTCATCTGGAAAATAGTTTTTTGAAACCTATCTGGATGTATATAAGGAAAGAAACCATCGGCCCTCTGCGCACTTCTGATAGCCATTTCCACCTTATCAATTTCCTCTCTGTAGAAAGTGGATTCCACTCCTTTGGATTTGGCAAGTTGAAGAAAAAAGTAAGCCATGGAGGTAGTATTTACTATACTTTTGGGGTTCTTTATCGTGGAATTTTTCCGGTCATGGGTAAATTTCCCTGCCCCTAAATAACAAAGTTTTATGAATTTCAAGACTTCTTCTATGGAGTAAGTGAAGTTATAGGGAATCAACCGGCAGGTTTCGTCAATTGCATAGAGAAATAAGATGCTGGCTGGAATGCTTCCGGTGCGAAATCTAACTCCTTCCGGAGTCCATACAGGTTCATTCAGTCCAGAATGAGCGGGACAGGAGTTCCAGAGGGACTGAAGGGCATCCATTGCCTGGATGGCTCTTTGCAGGTAGACGACGTTTTTACTCCGGTGATATTCTGTGGCAAATATCTTGGCAGCAAAAGCTGTTTCCCGGGGATAAAAATCGTTGATTACAGGATTTCTAATTAATCCCTTTTTATCTCCAACCTCTATCTGAAAGTGCAAGGTTTCACGAACTATTTTGCTCCAGATTTCCAGCAGCAATTCAAATTCCTTTCTTTCGGCCAAGAAAAACAATGTAGTTTTCTCCAACAATTTCCTCTGTCAGGAGTGTGAAGTATTTAGTAAAATTCTGTCTGAACCAGTCAGTAGTGTACCAGCCAGGAACAGTAATTTTGCTTCCGTCACTGTGCACCCAGAGTCCTTTTGGCATGAATTCTACACATATATACTTGTTGGTATACTTAGCCAGTTCTTGAAGAATGGTTTTTAGCGCAAAGCCCTGTGTCAGTATAAGATGATGCAAAAGCGCCAGAGCAAACACGATATCGGAACAGAATCTCTCCCAGGGCATGGGATATGTTATTTTCACAATCGGGGCAATGGCATTGAAATGAACATAAGAAATACTGGCACGTGAATTTTTGTGGGCATTATAGCCGGAATCAATTGCCTGTTCGTCCATATCCTGGCAGATTATTTTCTCTACCGGCGTCATTTCCAGTATTTTTTCTGCAAAGAAACCACAATTTCCGCCCATATCAATTGCCGTTTTTATATCCGGACAAAATTTATTTACCAGGTGGATAATCCTGTCAAACCTTGCCATTTTTTGGGAAGTACCTGTGTAGTAGTTCTTCCACGGGGAGGAGGTATGCTTTCTTTTTATACTCTTTATTCTTTTTTCCAGACAGGCAAGATTTTTGCTACCAGCTAAATTTGTATGGTCGGCTAAGAATTTTAGCAATTTCAGCCCTGATCTGCCGATAGTACTTTTTTGCCTTTGTTTCTGTTTTAGTTCATCTGGTGAGCGGCAACACAGGTTAGAAAGCAGGAACCTCACCTTGATGAATCTGGACAACAGTTCAGGTGAGAAGGGTCTTAAAAATGGATAGTGATACATCAGATGTTCCACGTGGGGCGTCAGGTTTGCTGAGAAAATGCTTAACTTGGAAGTATATTCAAGGCCATCTTTCCAGGTGCAAAGAGGGTAGTAATAAAATCTGAGGAATTCCTCATAAGCTTCCCAGCCGGTCACACCATTTTGACAGGTGTGGAAACTCCCCAGGTCAATAAATTTAGGATTGTTCCTATCTATGAGGATATTATACCCGTGGCAATCGCTCATGTTATAGTTATACCTTCTCGCTACTTGAGCAACCTTAATAACTGTAAGAGCCGCGTCCTTCAACATACTGAAACTCCACTCCTGAGGGTAGATAATTGGCCAGATCCTCTTATGTTCCACTATCAAATCGTAGTTGCCACAGGTGTAGTCTGTGATCCAGGTATCCGGAAATAGATTTTTTTCTATGAGTTCCGGGACAAATCCACTTGTAAAAAATCCCCTAACCATATTTGCGGCCTGGGGGAAAATGCCTCTTAATATTTTGCCTTGATACTCGAATAATTCGCCAATCTTATCCCTTCTTCTTATCTGCAGATAATTAATTTCCTCGTTTTTTATCTTCATACTGTTCTCTCACAGTAAGCTTATACAGAGTACGCAGATTACAAGGATTGAAAGCTCTCACAAAAATAAATGTTTCAGCTTTGAATCTTCCCAAAAACAGAGGCAAGATCAGAATCGATGAGCCCCAGGTAAGCACGTAAGCCAAAGATGCGCCCACCAGGCCATAACTTTTTGTGAGAAAGTAACCTGTCCCGGACATAATAATTGCCGTTAATATCGAATAATACATAATAAAGCAGGTTTTTCCTTCTGCCAGAAGGATTTTTTTCCTAAGCGAAGCAAAAAAGACGAAAATAATTGCCACCATAAGGATGGGAATCAGCTCTGTGGACGCAGCATATTTTGCGCCAAGAAGTCGAATGATAACAAAGTTTTTCACAACTGCAAGAATGATTACTATGCAGAAGGAAAATACCAACAGCAGACTAGCAACAGCCTCAACCTTCTGCTGATAATCTGCTTCTTCCCTTGCTCGTACTAAGGCCGGGAAAACGGACTGGGAAAGTAATACCGGAATGAAATACCACAATTCCACAAGTTTCAGAGAAGCAGCATAAAGGCCGACAGCTCTGGTATCAAGCAGCTGTTTGATTATTATTTCATTTACTCTAAGGCTAACAGTAGTGGCCAGGAAGGATACCATAACAGGAAGAGATTCTTTCAAAACTTTTTTAGCTACCTTTATATCAAAATACCATCCCTGGAAAGTGTTGTCAACTTTTAAATAAAAGTAAACTAACCCAAGTGCCAGAATAATGGAGTCTACTAACAGAGCTAACGCGAACAACATGAGCGGCGCCTTAGTTAGGATTAGTACTGCTTTAATAATAGAGGAGAGAAGTAATCCGCTAAGCTGCGCAAAAACAACATAGCGGCTTAGAACCTTAGCCTGGAAATAAAAATCAATTACATTGAAGGATTGAAATATCATTCCGCAAGCAATGACAAAAATGAGTATCCTGGTGTAAGTATCATCAGAAGTAAGGTTAACACCAAAAGCCAGTATTAGAAGCATCAGCAAGCTACCACAGATTCTCAACCAGAAACATGTGCCAAGGATTGTCTCTGTTTTGGTAACACCCCTCACGATTTCCCGAACAACAATGGAGTCAAGGCCGAGAACAGCTATTGCCGTGAATAGTCCAGCAAAACTTTGGGAATAACTGAATAAGCCGAACTGTTGAGGGCCAAGATATCTCGCCAGCCAGATTCCAAAGAGAAGCCCCACTGCAGATTCAGCTATTTTGCCCAGGAACAGCCATGAGGTGTTGGCCAGATACTTTTTAAAACCAGAATGACATCGGTGAAAAACTATTTTTTTACATATGCTATTTCGGAAGGAGAATTTTACCCCATAGTTTTAGTACCGGTGATTTTGTGTTTTGCTGGAGCAATTAATATTTTTCACCTTATTGGTTTCGGGCAAGGATACTCTTCAATTCTTCAACCTCCTGACAACAGAAATTCAGTCGGGTAACAACCATAACGCTGGTTCTTGAAGTTATTTCTGGCATCACATCTTCTGGCCATCTAAATTTAATCAGGTTAAACAGTCTCCTCAAAACGTCAAAGGCGAAATATCATATCTTCCAGACTATCGCCTCCTTCTTACCGCGTCCGGAAAGCAGTTTTCTGGAGCGAAACTAAAGTTTTCATTTTTCCCTCAAAAGGAGTCTGGACTGCTGTTTTCTTGTTTTCTCTTTTCCTGCAAATGATTTTTTCAAGGTCATTGTCTTATTGCCGATTACCCGGAGTTTTATTTTGCTCTCATCCATCTTTCACTTTTTCCTTATGCAACGACTAAATTCTCCAGCTAAAACATACTTAGCTGAGCTTCCCCGTAGTTTCTTTGTATCTATACTGCTTGTTTCGGAAACATCTCTCTTTTTATCTTCTCTCTGTCCCTGCCCGCTTTCAAAAGCAATGCTAAGAGATATTCTGGCGTCATTACTTTTGTTCTTATACCTTCAAATTCCACTCCCGGCGTTTTTTTACTTATTTGAGTTGAACAAATGGCTTTCAATTCATCCTCAAGAAATACCTGAACCCCCAATTTCCCCCCATTTTTTCATGTGTCTAATATCAAGCTTACCTTTTTGTGCCTCTAGTATATCTCTTACATCCTCCAAATCCCTGTGTCTTCTTGAAATCAGTTTATAAAGTATCAAATCCTCTGGAGAAATAAGTGGAAGTTCCAAATCCCATACCTTTATTTTTCTTTTCCTAAAAAGAACTGAATGAGAGAATTCTCCCCTTGCGATAAAAACATCTATATAAATTCCTCCCTTCCCTGTCGGATATTCATTTAAGAGAACGCACTGGCTTTCTTTTGTCATACTTAAAGTTTTCCCCTGCAACTTTCTTCAAAAATTGATTCACATCCCTCGTCTCAATCCCTAAAAGAATATCAATATCATAAGTGGCCCTGGGATTTCCCCGGGTGCTGCAGGCAATTCCTCCCATAAAAGCCAAATTTAGCTGTTTTGTTTCTGATATTTTCAGAATCTTCCTGATGATCTCCACAAGAGAAAGGGAAATCATGATAGTTGAGAAAAAACCCGGCGATTAAGTTTGGATTTTTTCTTTATTAAACTATTCGACTTATAAAAGGCCTTTCTTTGAGCAACAGAGGGTTTTTCTCCAGGTCCTCCTTTTGATAATTCGAAAGAAAAATCACACAATTCAAGCCAGCGCCTTATTTTCTCTTCCTGCGTATTTCTTTCAAAATGCTTCATCGTTTTGCCCTTTTTTGCCGCCACCGCAGGGATAATAAGGACTACTGGAACTGGCCGGTATCAATCCATTCTTTTTTCAGCACGGACCAGAAATCCATTGCCAGTTCCTTTAAAACATACTGGTAAGGTAACCATCCGTAACCTTCTTCGCCCCAGTTTTTTCCCCAGGAGTTGCGGATTAACAATGCACCTTCAGTTTCCTCTCCGCTGTAGCTATTCCTGATGCGGACGTTATCGTGGTAGCCGACAGCCATTACTGCATGCCCGCCCAGAATTTTCTCTCCCGGAGAAGGGAAAGGGATCTGGCCGGTTTTTTCTGCCTGGTCTATGGAACTATAAACGGTAAAGCCGAAGATAACCGGGTGCCCCTGGTTCAGGTATGATTTCAAACTGTTTAATACTGCCGTAGTTGATAACCCGGTGGCGTCATGTCGGAAGTAAAGAATAGTCTGATAGTTCTGCGCAAAAGCATAGCAGAAAGCAGGGGGTTCCTTATCAAAAGAATCAGGGTCATCTGTATATGGCCAGTAATCTTCAGGAGGTACACCAAAGAGAACCATCGCGCCAATCGTGCTTCTTAAGAAAGCCCCTGTATCTCCTTTAACCTTCATCAAATTGCGGGTGACTTTATAAAGGAAAAGTCTGGAGGCATCAAGGTGCTTACCAAAGGATTTCCTTTCGTAATATTCAATGACACCTGCCCCGGCGTGCGCAGTACAGGAACCTAATCTACCCTGGTTTTCTACCGGGGAACACCACAAACGTAAATCAACTTTTTTTGAAATTTTCACTGGCCTGGTGATATTCTGGAAAAGTCCCTGGATTTGTTTTGTTTGTTCTGTATAGTCGCGATAATCAGGATAATCCGGCAGCCAACCGAAACTGAGAGATGTTTTCATCTTTTTCTCCTGTATTTTCTTAATTTTATTATACCGCAGGTCAGGGAAAATTCAAGATTTCAGCTGTCTGGCAATTTTGCTCTGGGTTTATCAGCACTTGCCTGCAGGCGCAAAACTTGTATAATATTAAGGAGACACAGCCAAAGGGGATATAGCTCAATGGGAGAGCGTCCGCCTTGCACGCGGAAGGTTGCGGGTTCGACTCCCGCTATCTCCACCGGAATTAGACAGGAGTACTGAGTGGAAAAAGATAAAGTTCTGGATAAAACTAAGGTGAGCAGGAAAAAAGAAGTCCATTCTCTGGTGAGAATTATGACACCAGAAGAGATTGAAAAACAGTTTCTTCCAGAATTGCAGGCTGTCAGTTCCAATTTGTTCAGCATTCTGAAGGCATTGTCACTAAGGAAAGATAACCTGGGAAGGGAGTTATGCTTTGCTTTAAGCAAGGAAGTGGACAGAGTAGAAACTTTTCTTGATGACTACGGTGCTACCCACAACAAAAAGTTTTTTTATTTCCGAGAACTGGTTGCTTCTGTTCGCTGGATGGACATCGCTATTTTTCATGCGGTGCACATTCAAGCCCGGATTGACAGTTATGAGCTGGCTTTGACCGCTAAAGAGAAAAAGCAGTTTCTATCCGAACTTCAACAGGCAACATCCTTTTATGTTTCCAGTTTACTTCGTCTCGGGAAAGCTTTACAGGAGGAAGCCAGAAAACTGAACCTGACCCTTCCTGAAGGTTCCTACCAGGGAAGCCACGCTTTAGGACTGGAAAGGAAGAGCTTACCGGCTGATTTGGGAGAAGAATCCGTGGGCAATCAACAGCAGGCAGTTATTGAAATTCTTAAAAAGTTCCTGGAGATAGTAGAAGATTTTTCCTTTTACACAGACTCCATCCGCACCCCGGACGATATTACGGAGGAAGGGCTGGAAAATTTCCGCTCGGGTTTCAACCGTATCCAGTCACTTTATGATTCTTTTCTTAAGAATACACGGGCGGAAAATCAGCTACCAGAATTAAAAAAAGTACGTGGCCATGTTTCTGTTCCCCTGCATCTGCTGGAAATAGGGAGAGCCTTAGTCCATTTTTATGAGAGACATAGCAACAGGATTAGACTTGATTATTTCTCCTCAAAAATCGCGCATCTGGTTGATAAAACTGAAATAAGGGACAATGTCAAAAACTTCATACTCAAGAAAGCGGTTAAATTCGTTTCCATAGGGAGAGAAGTTAGCAGTATTATCTTCAGGTCAATGGGCAGTGATCCTGAGGAATATATTCTGGAAACAAAGGCTTTAGTTATTCCTGGATACAGGATTGAGGATTTCCATATCCGGCCAATTATGCCTTTAACGCAGATTGCAAGCAGATATAATACTGACAGCTATCTTTTTTTTAACCGTAACAAATATAATCTGAAAAGTGCGATTGAACTGGCTATAGCGATTCCTGATATTCGGGAAACGCTGAGTGTAGAAAATGCTGTTATTATGATCCGGGGCCCAAGGAAGGCAGTAAACGAAATAATCAGTTTTCTTGCGGAAAAGTGTGGAGCCTACGAGAAGACTATCACCAGAGAGTTGCTGGAGGTACAGTCAGCAAGGCTTGACAGGGGAGTCCGGAAGGGGTAAAATAAGCAGTGTAAAATGCAGTCTTGAGCTCTGCTGTCAGAAGGTGTATCCTTAATCTCTTGACACTGGATGTCTCAGGTTGTTATAATATACTGCAGAATAAAAACTTGTTCTTTGACAATTTGAATTTATGGTCAAGCTACGAAGGGCATACGACGGATGCCTTGGCGAGACCTGGCGATGAAGGGCGTGGTAGGCTGCGATAAGCCCCGGGGAGGTGCGAACAACCTTTGATCCGGGGATTCCCGAATGGGGTAACCTACTCTGAAGTAATTCAGAGTATTCCGCCATGAATCCATAGTGACGGAAGGCGAACCGGGGGAAGTGAACCATCTCAGTACCCCGAGGAAAAGAAAAAGAGTATTTGATTCCCTGAGTAGCGGCGAGCGAAACGGGAAGAGCCTAAACCGGATAGCAGTGATAGCGTAGGCGCGTTTGGTATCCGGGGTTGCAGGGCCTGGCACGAGGGAGCCTACTCTCTCATCAGGTGCAAAAGTCTTCAGAATTAGTTGAATGACCTGGAAAGGTCAACCAGAGAGGGTGAAAGTCCCGTAAACGAAAATTCTGGAGAGCCTGAGTCAGGTACCTAAGTACCACGAAGAAACCGAGGAACTTCGTGGGAATCCACCCTGACCACGGGGTAAGGCTAAATACACGGTCTCGACCGATAGTGCACAAGTACCGCGAGGGAAAGGTGAAAAGAACCCCGGGAGGGGAGTGAAATAGAACCTGAAATCGTATGCCTACAAGCAGTCGGAGTCTGCCGCAAGGCAGATGACGGCGTGCCTATTGAAGAATGAGCCGGCGAGTTACTGGCTGTGGCAAGGTTAATCCGCCCAAGCGGAGGAGCCGAAGCGAAAGCGAGTGGTCCTAACCGGGCCCATCAGTCGCAGTCAGTAGACCCGAAGCTGAGCGATCTACCCATGGCCAGGGTGAACCCATCTTAACGGATGGGGGAGGCCCGAACCGGTGGCTGTTGCAAAAACCTCGGATGAGTTGTGGGTAGGAGTGAAAGGCTAATCAAGCTCAGTGATAGCTGGTTCTCCCCGAAATGACTTTAGGGTCAGCCTTGCGCGAACAACGGTGGGGGTAGAGCACTGATAGGGCAAGGTTTGCCATAGGTAAACCAAGTTCTTTCAAACTCCGAATACCATCGTTGAATACGCAGGAGTGAGAGTGTGAGGGCTAAGCTTCATGCTCAAAAGGGATTCAGCCCAGACCATCAGCTAAGGCCCCTAATTTCAGGCTAAGTGGTAAAGGAGGTGGGGTTGCATAGACAACCAGGAGGTTGGCTTAGAAGCAGCCATCCTTTAAAGAAAGCGTAACAGCTCACTGGTCGATGTGATCCTGCGCCAACAATTCAACGGGGCTCAAGCCTGAAGCCGAAGCTATGGGTTGTCTTACTCCGGTAAGACAGCGGTAGGGGAGCATTCCCTGGCAGCGAAGTTTCTCCGTGAGGAGGGATGGAGCCAAGGGAAGAGAGAATGCCGGCATAAGTAGCGAAAATTCCGGTGAGAATCCGGAACGCCGAAAGCCTAAGGTTTCCTGGGGAAGGTTCGTCCACCCAGGGTTAGGCGGAGCTAAGCCGAGGCCGAAAGGCGTAGGTGATGCACAGCCGGTTAATATTCCGGCCCCACCTGATAGACGTTATCACTGAAGGGGGGACGGAGCAGGATAGACCAGACGGCGAAGGCCGATTCAACTCTGGAGGTTCGCCTGTGGCAAATCCATGGGCACAAGGGCCAAAGGAGGAGTACGAGCCCGACCGCAAGGAAGGGTGAGTGGTCGAATCATGCTCCCAAGAAAAGCCTCGTAGGGAGTCTGTCAGGTGTCCGTACTGCAATCCGACACAGGTAGGCTGGGGGAGTACCCTAAGGCGCGCGAAAGAACCCTCACTAAGGAACTCGGCAAAATAGCCCCGTAACTTCGGGAGAAGGGGTGCCTGAGTAAGGTGATGTTTAACCACAATATCATCTGAAAGGGCCGCAGTGAAATGGCTCCCGGGACTGTTTACCAAAAACACAGGACTCTGCTAACTCGTAAGAGGAAGTATAGGGTCTGACAAGTGCCCGGCGCCGGAAGGTTAAGGGGAGTTGTCAACCATCGCAAGATGGGGAAGCAACAAACCTAAGCCCTGGCAAGCGGCGGCCGTAACTATAGAGTGGACCGCTGTAGTTTCGTTAACAAATCTGGCTATATGCTGGGAAATCTCGTCAGTCCTGACCTACTCGCCAGCTGCAGTATGCATTGGCAGTAACAAAGGTCAGGTAGAGACAATCAGCAGGAAAGAATCACCGTCTGGTGATAATCCTCAGAGACTATACGCCAGACCCCGATTTGTCGGGGAAGAGATAGTCCGACCTGTCTGGTGACAGACAGAGTGGGTAACAATCCCACCGTTCGCTCCAGGCGAACAGTAACATTATGAACGGTCCTAAGGTATGAACATGCCTTAGTAAAATCTGGCTATATGCTGGGAAATCCCGCAAAGTCAGCGGTACAAACTCGAAGTAGTGAGTTGTAACAATCCGTTGAATAGGGATAATCAGCAGGAAAGATTTCTAACCAGAGGAGATTGGTATGAATAATGTGCCGGAGAAAATTGGGTATTATCTGGCTGGTTTTGCCGATGGAGAGGGAAGTTTCAACATATCCTTCAGTCCAAGAGTGGATTTTCAGATACCCTGGAAGGTATCACTTTGCTTCAATATATCACAGAAAGAGCGGGTTATCCTTTGTCTTTTCAAACGCTATCTGGGTTGCGGAACGATAAGAAGCAGACCGGATGGCGTGTGGTATTATGAAGTGAATAATCTCAACGCGCTCTTGGAAAAGGTTATCCCTTTCTTCAAGAAATACCGCTTTCTCTCTGCTAAGAAAAAAAGAGACTTTTCAAAGTTCTGTCAGGTGGCTGAGATGATGAAACAAAATCTTCATCTTACCAGGGACGGAATAGAGAAAATTCTCGAAATACGGAGAGAAATGAACGAAGGCGGTAAGAGAAAATACCCGGAAGAAGAAATACTCCAGAGGTTAGAAAAATCCTCAGAGACTGTACGCCAGAGTCCACAGATGGATAAGATACAGTCCGTACCTCACGGCAACGTGAGGAGGCCGGCAGAAATGACCGGCTCGTCCCTGTTCAGTCAGGGGAAGGTAACAGAGTAGAGCGAAATTCCTTGTCGGGTGAGTTCCGACCCGCACGAATCTTGTAACCACGGGAGCGCTGTCTCGGTGAGGGGTTCGGCGAAATTGTGATACTCGTGAAGACTCGATTTACCCGCGGCAAGACGAAAAGACCCCGGAACCTTTACTGTACCCTGCTATTGGGTTTTAACTCAATATGCGTAGTATAGGTGGGAGGCTGTGAATCCCGGATTCCGGTTCGGGAGGAGCCGTCAGTGAAATACCACTCTTATTGATTTGAAATTCTAACCTGAACCTGTACAACCAGGCCAGGGACAGTGGCAGGGGGGCAGTTTGACTGGGGCGGTTGCCTCCTAAAGAGTAACGGAGGCGTCCAAAGGTCTCCTCAGGCTGGTTGGCAATCAGCCGTTGAGTATAAAGGCAAAAGGGGGCCTGACTGCGAGACTGACGGGTCGAGCAGAGACGAAAGTCGGGCTTAGTGATCCGATGGTACCGAGTGGAAGGGCCATCGCTCAACGGATAAAAGGTACTCCGGGGATAACAGGCTGATCCTGCCCAAGAGTTCACATCGACGGCAGGGTTTGGCACCTCGATGTCGGCTCATCGCATCCTGGGGCTGGAGTAGGTCCCAAGGGTTGGTCTGTTCGCCCATTAAAGCGGTACGTGAGCTGGGTTCAGAACGTCGTGAGACAGTTCGGTCTCTATCTGCCGTGGGCGCAGGAGGTTTGAAGAGGAGCTGTCCCTAGTACGAGAGGACCGGGATGGACGGACCTCTGGTGTACCAGCTATTCCGCCCGGAGTAGGCGCTGGGTAGCCATGTCCGGAAAGGATAAGCGCTGAAAGCATCTAAGTGCGAAGCCTGCCTCAAGATGAGACCTCCCTCCGCCGCAAGGCGGACTGAAGGTTCCCTGAAGACTACAGGGTTGATAGGCCCCGTGTGTAAGACCCGTAAGGGTTTAAGCTGAGGGGTACTAATAACCGTGAGGCTTGACCATAAATTCAAATTTTTCGGGCAGAGCTTAACGCTCTGCCCTTTTCTTTTTTCTACACCCAGAATACGGAATTTTCTATCTCAGCGGTTCTGAGTGGACGGTAACTTCACAGTCAGGAATTTCCTTTTTGATAGCCTCTTCTATCCGGCTGGCTTCAGCATGGGCTTCTTTCAGGCTACTACCTCCAGCACGACGTACATGCATGGTAATTTCCAGTCTGCCTGAATAATCATGGACATGGATATGGTGCACGTCCTGGATGCCCATTGCGGAAAGAATAGCGCGAATATTTTTTTCCAGCTCAGGATGGGGTGCTTCTCCCAACAATACACTCCCACTTTCAAAAATCAATTGAATACCTGTAACAACAATCAAAAGAGAGACAAACATCCCCAGCAAACCGTCAATCTTTACCACACCAAAAGGAAGAAGAAGAAAACTGATCAGGACAAGGACGGTGGCTAAGGAATCACTTCTATGGTGCCAGGCGTCTGCTTTGAGGGACTGGTAACCAGAAATTTGGTAAAGAGTCAGAGCGAAAATTGCCAAAAATTCCTTCAGGAGAATAGAAATTAGCAAAACAGGAATAACAATAACTGCCAGACTTAGTCTCACCGGATAGGGATGGAGAAATCTTCGCACAGAAGTCACGAAAAATTCGTATCCTGCCACACACAAAAGTGTGGCCATGATGATACCCACTATTTTTTCTACTCTTCCATGACCAAAAGGATGTCTGCTATCAGCAGGCCGGGAAGACAGGAAAAAACCAACAATAATAAGCGCTGAGGTGGCTACATCGCTGAGAGTATGGAAAGAATCAGCTTTCAAGGCGATACTTCCGGTCTTGTTTCCGAGAATAAATTTCCCTGCAAAGACCAAAAGGTTCACCACAATACTGAGCCACCCTTCCAGATAACCATAGAAGGAGGATGGTTTTTTCTCCAGTCGGGATTTTTTCACCAGCCAGTTAGAAACTGTATTGAATGGGTTCATGGCAAAAAACTCCTTTTATATTATACCACAGTTGTTAGACCTGGCGGGTTGACGGAGAGAAAACAAAAGGCTATGATAAAAGTTAGATGTATCTAACTTTCGGGGAATGATAAGTGCAGGAGAAAAAAAGTAACGGGCAACTTTTATCTCTGGCGGAGGTACCAGCTGGTCGCTACTGTATTGTTGCACTGGAGCCTGATTTTATCTGTGGCCGTTTGAGAAGATTGGGAGTGAAAGCGGGAGACACGGTACAGGTAATCAAACCCGGTCCTGGGCCAGTAATTTTTCTAAAAGGAAATATGCGCATAGGAATAGGATGGGGACTGGCGTGCAGGATTCTGGTCAAGCCGGTGGAGGAAAACAGGGAGAATCTCTAATGAAGGTCGTGAAAGTGGCTCTTGCTGGCAGCCCCAATACAGGCAAGTCAACCATTTTTAATGCTTTAACCGGCAGTCATCA
Source organism: uncultured bacterium (assembly GCA_964645405.1). Taxonomy (GTDB): domain Bacteria; phylum Ratteibacteria; class UBA8468; order B48-G9; family DSTR01; genus JAMWDF01. The sequence goes on from CAZYCA010000020.1 coordinate 60,447, forward strand.
ACGAATTGGTAACTGGCCTGGTGTGACAGTGGAGAAAATGGAGGGTTCCTACGAATGGGAGGGGGTCACCTATCAGGTGGTGGACTTGCCTGGTACTTATGATTTCTGTGCGCACACTCTTGATGAAAAAATTGCCCGGGATTATCTGCTCAAGGAGAAACCGGATGTGGTAGTGGTTGTGCTTAACAGTTGCAACTTAGAGACAAACCTGTACCTTTTAATTCTTGTTCTGGAAATGGGGCTGAGGGTGGTAGTGGCACTTAATATGTATGACAAAGCCTGTGAACAGGGACTGAAAATTGACTATAAACGTCTTGGTTCCATTCTGAAGGTAATTGTTGTGCCTACAGTGGCTACCAGACTTATCGGTATTGAGGAATTGAAGAAAAGCATCACCCTTGCTTTTAACCAGCCACTTCCTCTTCCTCCTGTTAACTATGGGGAAAAGGTGGAAGGTTTACTTGCGGAAGTGGAAGAGGCAGTGAAACATTTTCGTCTGCCCTACCCTACCCGTCAGGTAGCTTTAAGACTGGCAGAGAATGATGGAGAGATGAAGGAATGGCTCAAACAGCATGATGCTTCCGGCCGGGTAAAGATGCTGCTGGATTCTCTGAAGGAGATTGTGCAGGACCCGGAAAAATTTTTCTGGGAGAAAAGGTACGGATTCAGCCACGGCCTGGTTATGGAATGTACCAGTCTGGAAAGTAACAGACAGGCCAGGGTGGATTTCACCAATCGGCTGGACAGGATACTTACACATCCGTGGGCAGGACTGGTAGTTTTCATGTTTTTGATGGCTCTGGTTTTTGAGGTTGTTTTTCAATGGAGCTCACCTTTTCAGATTTTTCTGGCAAGAGTTTTCCATCTAATGGCACGTTCGGCTGGGTTTCTGCTGAAAAGCGTGAACGCCCCGGACTGGCTCATCTCTTTTTTTACGGATGGCTTTTTTAATGGGGTAGGTTCTGTCGTTTCTTTCCTTCCCAATATCTTTTTGCTTTTTCTTTTCTTCGCTGCTTTAGAAGATTCAGGTTACATGGCACGGGTGGCTTTTATCACTGACCCGGTGATGCATCGTCTTGGTCTCCACGGCCGTAGTGCCATTCCTATGGTTTTAGGTTTTGGCTGTAATGTTCCGGCTATTTTATCTACCCGCACCCTGGAATCAACAAGAGATAGATATTTAACCATCCTCATCAATCCCTTTATGAGTTGTTCTGCCAGGTTACCGGTTTACCTGCTCTTCTGCGGTGTTTTTTTCCCTCGTTATCAGGGGGCTATTGTTATTTCGCTGTACCTGATAGGTGTCGTTATGGCAGTACTGACAGCAAGGATTTTTTCCTGGCTATGTTTTAAGGAAGAAACTGCCCCCCTGATTATGGAACTGCCACCGTATAATGTGCCGGTTTTACGCAATATGCTGAATTCTGCCTGGTACAGGACGCTTCTTTTTTTACGCAAGGCGGGAACAGTAATTCTGATATCTATGCTGGTAGTATGGTTACTGGCCTGGTTTCCCTCCGGGAGTGAGTATGCCAGTCGCCACAGTTTTCTTGGTCGTTTTGGCGCTTTTCTGGCTCCGGTCTTAAAACCTGCTGGCTTTGGTTTCTGGGAAGCAGCAGTAGCGCTTACCTGTGGGCTGGTTGCCAAGGAAGCAGTAATCGGTGTCCTGGGGACTCTTTATGGTGGTGCAGCAGGTCTCAATCAGGTTCTTGGTACGGTTTTCACCCCTGTTTCTGCATATTCTTTTCTCCTGATGACACTTCTATATCTTCCGTGTCTGGCAACGATTGCTGCCATCAAGCAGGAAGCAGGAGTAAAATGGGCAGCCGTAAGCGCTATCTGGTCGCTACTGGTGGGCTGGTCAGCAGCGACTATTTTTTATCAGCTGGCCAGTTTGATGTAGCTGGTTGAGTTCTTGGTAGGGTAAGAAATGGTGGGGCGAAGTTTTTGACAGAATCTGAGTTTCGTGGAGGAATTTTTATGAAAAAAAAGTTGAGGAAATTTCCACCTGGCAGAAAAAAAGGAAGTTTAACTGCCAGGCTGGAAGATTACCTGGAGACTATTTCTCTTCTTGACCGTACAGGGAAAGGCACACGGGTAAAAGACATCGGCCGGCTGCTAAAGGTGAGAAATTCCTCGGTTGTTTCAGCACTTAACACATTGGTGCGTAATGGTCTTGTTAAGCACGCACCTTACGGAAAGGTTCTGTTGACCGGTAAAGGATATCGGCAGGCACAATCAATTATCAGGAAACATTCGGCGCTTTTTGTTTTTTTGCGGGATATTCTCGGTCTTGACAAAGGGACTGCAGAAAATGATGCCTGTCTCATTGAGCATGTGGTTAGCCCGGATACCTTGAGAAAACTGACAAAGCTGGTACGTTCTTATGGCACAAAAGGGTCTCTGCACTCTTCTTAGAAAAGCCCCACTACCCTGCCCTGGCTGTCAATGTCTACCTTGGTTCCAGCAGGAACCGAAGGAAGTCCCGGCATGGTTCTCATCTCTCCGCACAGGGGGTAAAGAAAACCAGCACCAGCGGAAAGCCTGACATCCCGGATAGGCAGAGTAAAACCTTCCGGCCTTCCTTTCAAAGCCGGGTCGTGAGAGAGTGAAAGATGGGTTTTAGCCATACATACTGGAAGATGGCTAAAACCCCATTTTGTGTACAGAGCGATTTTCTCTTCGGCTAAAGGCTGGTAGTCCACTTTTGCCGCTCCATAAATTTTAGTGGCGATGGTTTCTATTTTTTTCTTAATGGGCCAGTCATCCGGATAAAGGAAACGGAAAGATTTTTCTTTCTCACAGGCTTTTAAAACCTTTTCTGCCAGTTCCAGTCCACCCTGCCCACCTTTAGCCCAGACTTCACTGACAGCCACATTTTCAGCACCTGCCTGCAAAGAAATTTCAGCAACAGTATTAATTTCTTTCTCTGTGTCAGTGGTAAACCTGTTGATGGCGACGACCACAGGTACTCCAAAAAGATGAGCATTTTCAATATGTTTGATTAGATTTCCACAGCCCTCTTTAATTGCGGGGATATTTTCCTCAATGAGGGAGCGGTCCAGTGGTTTTCCCGGGATTACCTTAAACCGACCACTATGCATTTTCAATGCTCTTACAGAGACTACGATGACTACACAATCAGGTTTCAACCCACTCACACGACATTTGATATTCATAAATTTTTCCATACCACAGTCAGCCCCAAAGCCACTTTCCGTGACAACATACTCAGCCAGTCTTAAAGCCAGGCGGTCAGCGATAATGGAACTGTTACCGTGAGCAATATTAGCAAATGGTCCTGCATGGACAAAAACAGGTGTATATTCCAGTGTTTGCAGAAGTGTGGGCTTGATGGCATCACGCATAATTACAGTCATGGCTCCAGCAGCCTTCAACTCTTCAGCAGTGACAGGTTTCTTAGAAATCGTCTGACCCACAATGATTCGTCCCAGACGCTTCCGTAAATCAAAAAGGTCACTGGTCAATGCTAAAATTGCCATGACCTCGGAAGCAACAGTAATGTCAAATCCCGTTTCTCTGGGTACGCCGTCATCTTTAGTTCCCAGACCAATGACAATATGTCTTAAAGCCCTGTCACTAACATCAACCACCCTGGGCCAGGTGATAGCATGCAAATCAATTCCCAGCGGGTTACCTTTAGTTAGAGAATTATCAATGAAGGCAGCCAGAAGGTTATGTGCTAATCCTACCGCGTGGACATCTCCGGTTAAGTGCAGATTGAAATCTTCCATCGGCACAACCTGGGAATACCCTCCACCAGCTGCTCCTCCCTTGATGCCAAAGACCGGGCCGAGAGAGGGCTGGCGGATACAGGTGAAAACCTTTTTGCCCAGTTTCCCTATAGCCTGGGAAAGTCCTATAGTAGTAACAGTTTTACCTTCCCCCAGAGGTGTAGGCGTAATAGCAGTAACATCTATATATTTGCCAACAGGTCTATCTTTTAACTCTTTTTCCAGTTCTAAAGAAACCTTGGCTTTATAGTTTCCATAAAGCTCCAGAAATTTTTCACTGATACCACAGTTTTCTGCAATCTCTCTGATAGGTTTCAATTTTGCCTGCTGAGCAATTTCTAAATCTGACAGCATTCATATCCTCCTTCTTACGTTTTTCTGTCACTTTGTGGATTTAAGGGCCTGGTAACTGAGGTACTTTTCGTCCCAGGCTGAAGTCTCTTTCGGTTGAAAAATTATCAGCGGGAAAGAACTCCTGCTTACTGTCCGCAGCTCTGACAACTCTGCAATTTCTTTCCTGGCTAAAGCCTGAATCAGAACGTTACCGGTAGCGGTAGCTTCCACAGGACCGCTGATGACAGTCTTTTTGGTAGCAGAAGACGCCAGCTGGCATAAGAGTTTGTTCTGGCAACCACCCCCTACAATATGCAAAACATCTATCTTACGAGCCAGTATATCTTCCAGTTGTGAGAACACATAACGGTATTCCATAGCTAGACTCTCCAGTATCACTCTTGTTATTTCTCCCTCAGTTTGAGGAACATTCTGGCCGGTAGACTGACAGTACTGACAGATACGTTCCACCATGTTTCCCGGAAAAAGAAAGCGGGTATCTTCCACGTTGATAAAGGCAGTAAAAGGCCTGGCTTCGGATGCCAGGCGGGTTAAGTCATCATAAGAATAAAATTTTCCTGCCTTTTCCCAGTTGCGCCGGCACTCCTGTAAAATCCATAGACCCATGATATTTTTCAAAAGTCTGATACTGCCGGCAAACCCGCCCTCATTGGTGAAATTGTAATGGTAAGTTTTCTCGTTGATGATTGGTTCTGGTATTTCTACCCCTAAAAGGGACCAGGTACCCGAAGACAGATAAGCCCAGTTGCCCTCTTCGGCCGTGGCCGGGACGCTGACTACCGCAGAAGCAGTGTCGTGGCTGCAGACCGCATAAACTGGAATTTCAGGAAGGGATAGTTCTTCTCTCACTGAAGGATGTAGAGATGCTAACTGGCGACCCGGGGAGATAACCTCAGGGAGAAAATGGGTGGGCAGGCCAAGTTTTTCCAGAAGGGAAAAGCACCAGTTACCGCGGGGTGCCTGTTGCTGTGTCTGAGCTGAACTGTTATACATCTGGGAAGTACTGGCAATGGTGTATTCTGCCACCTTTTCTCCGGTCAGCCAGAAAGAGAAGAGGTTGGGCATGAAAAGAAGATGTCTGGCAGTGTGAAGAAGCTGGGGATGGTCCCGCTGAGTGGCCAGAAGCTGGAAAAGAGTATTAAGGGGCATGAACTGAATACCTGTTTCCTTAAAAATTTCTTCCCGGGGGACTTTCAGAAAGGCTTCCTCCATAATTCCTTCAGTTCTCCTGTCCCGATAATGGAAAGGATTGCCGAGAAGAATATCTCCGGGACCTATCAAACCGTAGTCCACTCCCCAGGTTGTTACTCCTAGCCCGGAGATATTTTTGTACTGACGAAAAGCCTGAACAATTCCCTGCTTGATACAGGCAAATATGGATAAAACATCCCAGTGAAGATGAGAAAGGAGAAAAACATTCTGGGTGGGAAAGCGGCTCACTTCTTGCAGGGATAACTTGTGGCCGTCAAAAATTCCTGCCATAATCCGACCGCTCTCTGCACCTAAATCTATGCCCAAAAAAATTTCTTCAGCCATTAGCCTATATTTTAACCATTCAGAAAGTTCCGTCAAGTTGCCGGCTGAAAGACACGAGGAATTGCTACCACTTCAGGTGATTGTGCTAAAATGAGAAATAACTATGAAGAAAAAACTGGAGCAATTGAGGCAGCAATGTTGCCAGGGAAACTGGCCCGAAAATTTTCCAGAGCTGGTGAAAGAATACCTGGGTATAGAACTTGACTGTTACTATGGAAAGCGATGGCTCAAACACCCGGTTCTTGTGGCTCCCGGTCAACTCACTCTAAGACCAGAACAGATAGCGGAGATTAAGAAGGCAGGTTATGCCGGATGTGTTCTCAAGTCTCTGGTCGGAGAAAATAGTCTGGGGTCCTGTAGTATGGGCTTCCAGCGTCAGAAGGCAACATACATAAAAACTGTTTATGAAGAACAAGACCAGTCTGGTCGGTATCCCATTATTCACTGGGATGGACGGGCTGACACAAGGAATTTGAAGGAGTATCTCACCTTTGCTGCTCAGGCAAGACAGTTGGAGGGGAAAAACTTTTTTGTAGCAGGTTCTTTCCTCTGCCACCTGCCGGCTCCTTCCGAGGACTTCCAAAGAGAAGAGTGGCAGTTTACAGTCCAGAAACTGAGTCAGATTGGTTTTTCTACTCTGGAAGTAGATTTCTGTCCTTCCCTGGTAAAAGAACACAACTTAATGGAGAAAAAAAATATCTTGCGCTGGTATCGCCAGGTACCGGAGATAATCAAAAGTGTGGAGCGAGAGATTGCTGTTTTCCCCAAGCTGCTTAATTTAAACTGGGGGCTGGACTTTCAACTGGAGATGGCAGAAGCTGCCTGGAAGGGCGGTGCTGATGGTCTGGTTGTGGCTAACCGCATTTACGATGAAAAGATACAATGTGCTTATGGTGGTAGAAAACTGCGAGAACGGAATCTGATTCAGGTGAAGGAAATTTCTCGTTCTTTTCCGGGTTTAAGTATATCTGGTACCGGTGGGGTCTACTGCGGAAGGGATGTTCTTGATTATTTACAGGCAGGTGCCAGTAATATTCAACTGTTAAGTTTTCTGATGGGAAAAGTCCGGTCACCTTGGCTGAGAAAGTGTGGAAATAAATTAGAAAAAGTTCTTTACCAACTTTATTTTGACCCTGGGGAAGGAATACTTCCACTCTTGCTTCAGAGGGGCTGGAAAGATCTCTGGCAGATAAAGGTAGATGCTTCCTGTTAACAACAGCTATTTTTCTCCCATTAATCTGGCAACAATCTCTTCACACAGCACCACAGCGTCTTCCGTGTCCAGATACTTTTTGATGCTGCCACTGAAAAGGACTTTCAGTTCAGGCGGGAATTCCTCATCAGCAGGGTAAAGTAAAAAATAAACCGAGACTTTTGGAAAGGCAGGGATTACAACGCCCAGAGGCGCATCCTCAAATCTCTTGCCTCCGATTTTTTCTGTCGCTGGCAGAAACATTTCCGGTTTTCCACCAAACCATTCCAGTAGCGGATTAATCACTCTGTTCTGAAAGGAAGGAAAATAGAAGTTACCTGCTTCCATTTCCTTAAAACTAACCAGGGACGTAGAGGGCAAACCCCGGCTATCAAGAAGATAGTGGCAGATGAGAACTTTTTCCTTTTCCGTAAGCCACTGGTCGTCTCTGAAGATTAAATCTGGTAGGGTTATTTTACAGCCATGGGTAAGGTAGGAAATGGTCAGCACGCCAGAATCAGCATCCCATAAAGCCCCGGCCTGGTCTGCTAATTTACCATAATCTTTCCCACAAAATTCCTGTCGTAATAAGTCAAAAGTTTTTGATTTTTCTCTCATTAGATTCTCAGCCAGGAATGGGAGTAGATGGAACGTCCACAGAGAACTTCTGCTGTTTTTACCAGGTTGCGCCTTTCCTCATCAAGATTGCTGGCATCAATTTTTTCTTCCATCGCACGTCTGACGATATCAGAGAGTTCTGGTCGCTGCCTTCTGGCGATAGCCATCAGTTCTTTATCCTGGGCGTCAACGATAGCACTGGAAAGCCCGTACTGACTTAACATAATCAGGTATGTCCGGTTTACCAGTCCGCGGAGTTTCTCTTCAATTCCGTTGGAGACATTAGAGAGCCCGCAGGTGCTTTTGAAATCAGGTAACAACTCTGGCAGCATCTTCATGAAATCCAGCACCGCAACAACCTGTTCCTGCTGAAAAGCCACAGGAAGAACTATCGGGTCAAAGTAAACATTTTCATGGCTAATCCCTGCCTGGTCAACCCAGGCTGCTACTTCTGCTGCCAGTGCCCCGCGTTCGTTGGCATCACGTGGCATACCTTCTTTTCCCAAAAGAAGAGCAATAAAACTGCATTTATATTTTTGTACCAGAGGAAAGAGTTCCTCCATCCGTTCCGGAATAGCCTGGATGGAGTTAATTAAAGCACTGCTACCTTCCATTTCCAGCCCAACCTTGATTGCCTCTATATTGGTTGTATCCAGGGAAAGTGGTAAGGAGCTCACCTCCCGGATAGTCTGGATGATCCATTCTATCAGGGAAGGTCCATTTTTTTTTGCTGGACCTATGTTGATGTCAAGATAATCTACTCCTGCTTGCTCACTTTTAACAGCCAGTTGTTGAATTGGTTCTTTCTTTCTTTCCTTCATGGCAGCCTGTAACTTCTTATTCATCACGTTGATGTTTTCAGCAATCAGCAACATATTAACCTCCGCCTCCTTTTATTTAAACCGATTTCCAGTTCCTCAGAAAAACTGGAATGTAAACAGCCTCTCTTGGTCCAAGGATGATTTTCCATCCTGGTAACTCTTCTTCCAGTTCTCCCACGATGGCTGTAACCACACCTGGAAGAATAAGATTACGATGAGAAATTTTTTCTTCTATTTTCGTCTGTTTAATCAGTTCACCAATTTTTTCTGCGTTAAACTTATCAGCAGCCCAGGCCGTCAGAACTGAAAGTCCTTCTGTATCCAGCACCAGAAGGTACGCAGGTACCCGTGAATTTTCAATCTCACCAGAAACAATGAAATAGGTCAGGGAAAAATTGCTGGTAATCAGAACCGGTGATTCTGGTCCAGGTTGACCGATTTTATAAATTCCCTGCGGTGTAGCCATTGGTCTCTGCGGGTCAGTGAAAATGTTGAGTCGCTCCAGAAGAAGGGGAAAAAGTATTTCTCCCTTCAGTTCTGAGAGCAGGATCAGGCTGCCATATTTAGCAATAGCCAGAGCGGCAGAAAGTCCTTCCTGAAAAGAATCCTGACAAAAAGTACCTGGGATGGTAAGAACTGGATACCCTAATTCCTTGATTCTGCCTGAAATAGCAGCCCGGCGGATAAGCACCAGATATCGCAACAATTGCCCGGGGGAATTAACTTCCGGATAAAGGATAAGCTCTTCCCAGCCAGCAGCAGAAAGTTTTGCTGACAAATCAACTAAAGATTCAAGGTCTCCAGCCTTGATGACCAGAGGTAAAGAAAATTCTTTGGCCAGATTCCCGAACTCCTGCCAGTTTGATGCTTCAGCAGCAAAAAGGATGGGTCTTGTTTCCCGGCAGATTTCTACAGCTTTTCTAAGGACTTTGGTATCCTGACTCATCAAAAGAAGGATTTTGCCGGTAGGTTTTGCTTTCTCTACCAGCTGCAGAAATTTGCCCTGTCCCTGGTCCTGAATGGCTATCACTTCAGCAGTAAGCTGCAGCCCTACCCTGTTGTAAGAAAGCTGACAGATGTCTTGCAGGCTTTTTTCTATTTTTTCCTCAGGCATTTTTTCCTGAATATGGACTCCTATCCCGGGTGGGTTATAGAAGGTCTTCTCGTGTCGGAAAAGAACAGTTTCTCCTCCCAGGCTGATTCTGTTTTTCTCTGGTCCAGCAATCACTGTCCTGATGGGGGGTGCTGAAGCCTGTGCCAGCTGTTTTCTGGCTTCTTCAGAGATATGGGGGCATTTTGCCAGTTCCGTCTTTCCCAGTGCCAGCTGCATGGCAAATGCCAGGCAGGTAGGAAACCCGCATTCCTTGCAATTTGTCTTTGGCAAAAACTTGAAAATATCCAGTGGTTTCAGAGCCATATCCGCCTTCCTTTCATTCTACATTATAGGTTCCATTTCCAGAGCCGGGTGCTTCTTTTCCTGAAGAAAAGGTAGTATTGATTCTTCTGTTACCCCTATTGTTTCATCGGCAATTTTTTCCGGTAAATCAGGTAATCCTATTTCCTCACACCTTATTTTCAGTCTGTCCATAATCTCCTGTTTCAGGGATGAGGGCATCCACACCAGTCTCTTAATACCTCCCTCAGCAGAAAGAAATTTTTTCTGGGTAATGTTGAACTTGGAGTGACCAAGGAAGCCGGGTGTTTGTCTGCCACCGCCGATTGTTCCTGCCAGAGTGGTAAACTTCATACCGCAGGGTGTTTCTCCTTTGTAGTCCCGATGAACAGTCATCACACCATTACACAGAGGAAGGACGACCGCAATACATTCGCAGCAACCGCAGGTAGTCATAGGGTCCACCATCAGACTGTAAATGCTAATCTTTTCAATTGCTCCCCGGCTGGCCTGCCGGACAAAATTGTTACAGCCATCAAACTGTCCCAGACGGGCATCAAGCACAAGACTCTTTTTCACAGGCTGGTTGGGACCTTTCGGATTGATACGATGGGAACCACGACAGTCCAGCCAGGAGAATGCTCCGCACAGCCCCGTCCTCTCCGGGGTGACGATACACACATGACTGGGGGCAAATGACTGGCACAGAGTGCAGGAATAAAAAGTATCTACATCTTCATCGGTCATTCCGGAGAGTCGTTCGTCGCGTTTTGCCCAGACAGGTTTTGCCTGCTGGTGAATTTTGTTTACTGACTCCTGCTCGGTGTAGATTTTTACCTGGACCTTGTCGACAATGTTGCCGAAAATTTCGTGGTATTTAGCATGAAGAACAACTCCGAGGTGTTTCAGAAGAAGTCCCTTTTCGCGAGATTTTTTGCTGATTCTCAGCCAGACTATATCTCTCTGTCCAATGTGCATGACACCATTGATGTAATTGAGGTAATCGTGGATATGTCTTTCCAGAATAGGTTCAAAATCTTCCTGCATTTCTCTGCCAGCTACCTGTACTACCACCGCCAGTGGTATCTGGCTACCTTCTGCAATATTATCCAGGTCAGGGCCACAGACTTCAATCCTTCCATCTTCTACTTCTCCCATGGGTAGGGAAGAAACCCATTCGCAGGCTAAAGTTTTTGTACCACCAGCCTCTATATAAAGGTCCTCTTTCCTGATTCTTTCTCCTTCAAACGCCGGTCCATAGGAAACGGGAATAGGTATCTTGCTGACCGCTACCTTCAATCCTCTAACCTCCACAGCTTTTGCTACCATTTCGTTATGGGCAACACCGGAAACAACATGTTCATAAGTGCAGATACCTGTAGGTAGAATCTGGGGAATATCAGAATCTGCAATTGTAGGAAAGCCGAAATTGATTGCGCCCGCAGCATTGGCATACCAGGCGTCAGTGACCTTTCCCAGGGCCAGGACAAAAGCGAAAATGCGGTCCTTGTTATAGATAAGAATTTTTCTGAAATCACCTGGCTGGATACCACCAAAACTCATGGCTGCCCTTACAGCAAATCCTAAGGCAAAGACCGCCTGGTTAATTTCTGGACCAAATGGCACCAGGCGCACTGGCCATCCTAACTGCATACCAGCATTTTTCAGTTGCTGGGCAAAGGTAACACCCTGATGGCCGCCACACATAAAGACGTAAAGATTTTTTTCTTGAAGCTCCTGGGCTATTTTGCAGGCTGTCTGCTGGTCTGGAGCTGCTCCCACTACCGCAGCAAACCCGGGTGCAGTTCCATCCACAAATTCAATTCCCCTTTTTCTGAGAATGATATCGCTGGCAGCACCCAGCCACATTTTTCCCTCAGGTGCCTCTTCCTCAGTAACATAGAAATCAGGATTTTCCAGATAGGTGATAGCCTCTACCATTTCCTCCGCAAAAAGTGTAGCCATCCCGGCATCCAGGACAGGTCCAAGGTAAGGAAGATGAACTTTCTCGTAAACCGGTTGTGGCAGTAGTCTCCGGCAGATGCCAAAAACCTTTTCCATATCTCCCAGCGTCTTAACAGGTAACCCGAGAAGACCGTAAGTGATGGGTAGAAAATAAGCAGTTTCAGGAAAGCCTACCTGAGCCCCCACTCCATATTTTTCTACTGCCTTCTTCCATTTTTCTTCACAGTCGCTGACAATCTGGTGTGCACCTCTGATAGCTGATGCTGCTATTATCTTTGACATCCTTTCCTCCGGGAAAAGTAGCCTGTAAAATCTTTCATAACTCTCTTCTCATAGCCATATCATAAAGTACCCTTTCTCTTGCTTTATCAATGCCTAACTTTTTACGCTGGTTATCAATATGGCTGATGATAAGTGTAGCCATTTTTTCAGGGTCAGGTTCAAAAGCCCATCTGCCACCAAGCTGGTTTCCTATTTCTCTGAAGAGGTAATCACTCAGGATGTTACTGCCCAGGGTGGGGAAAGTTACTCCAAAAACAGTGAAGACACCGGAGGCAACGAAATACTGACCAATACTGATAGCTTTCTCGCTCATCCATTCCGGTGCCGCACCGGCGACAGGGAGTTCAGAAAGGTCATCACCCAGCCCGCCTTCCTTTACCATCGCTGTTGCTGCTACCAGTATCCGGGAATTATCAACGCAGGAGCCCAGATGAAGAACCGGCGGAATACCCACGGCTTCGCAGACTTCCCTCAATCCCTTTCCGCAGTAATCCAGGCCCTTCACGGAATCCATCAGTCCCTCTCTGGCGCAGGCAATAGCAGAGCAACCTGTTTGTAGCACCAGGATATCGTTAGCCAGTAATTCCTTCACCAGAGTTAAATGGTTTTCGTCCAGCTCCACCTTGCAATTGTTGCAACCGACGACACCAGCCACTCCCCGGATTCTCCCGCCAATAATATTGTCATTGAGCGGACGATAGGAGGAACGGAACATCCCTCCTAAAAGGTAGGCAATGGTTTCGTGGGAAAAACCAGCCACCAGGTCAACTACTTCCGGTAAACCGACATCCTGTTTCTTCCTTTTAGTAAAATTTTCAATAGCCAGCAGAACAATTTCTTTTGCTTTTTCCAGAGCAGTCTCTTCAGTAAACTCGATGTGGGTGGCACCCTGTATTCTTGCTTTTTCGGAAGTAGTTACTATTCTGGTATGATAGCAGGCCGCTACGGTGGGTAAAGACTGCATAATACACTGGATATCCACAGCCATAACTTCCACCAGCCCTGTAGTAATAGCCAGTTCCTGGTTGAGGAAATTACCTACCAGTGGTATACCGTGACGCATGAGAAGTTCATTGGCTGTGCAACAGATACCGCCGATGTTAATTCCTCTGGCTCCTTTTTCTTTTGCCTTCTGGATGAGTTCCGGGTCTTCAGCAGCCACCACAATCATTTCGGAAAGAAGGGGTTCGTGGCCATGGACAATGATATTGACATAATCTTTCTTTAACGCACCAAAGTTAACCCGGCCGACTACCGGTTGAGGAATACCGAACAAAATATCCTGAAGCTCTGTGGCAATCATGGAACCACCCCAGCCATCAGCCAGAGCACAACGACTGGCCTGTCTCATTAAACTCTGATAGTCCTGGTCAGTTCCTGCATGAGTGCGGTGTAACGCCTCTACCACTTCCCGGTCCACACCACGGGGCAGCAGTCCATACTTCTCCCACAACTGTTGCCTTTTCAGAGGAGCCCTTCTGAGGAAGAAAAGTTTTCCTTCCTGCTGGCCAAACTGACCCAGTGCCCACTCTCCAACCTTAAGAGCAAGTTCTTCCACAGATTTTCCTGTCGGGTCCAGTCCTGATTCCAGGGCTATCTTTACCAGTTTATACTCATCCTTAATCTGATAGCCGGGTGCCTGTTTTTTAGCGACTTTAATAAGGGTTTCCGCCACGGCCCGGCCGTGGTCAGAATGGGCGGAAGCACCTGTAGCGACCATGCGCAGAAAGTTACGGGCAGCAATCGTCTCAGCATTAGCACCACAGACACCAAGTGAAGCTCCTTCACCAAAAGGGTCAATCCGGCAGGGACCCATAGCGCAGTTACGACAACAGAGTCCTAACAGTCCAAAACCACATTGAGGTTTTTGTCTTTCCAGTCTTTCCCAGGCTAATTCCAGATTTTCTGTCTTAGCCTCAGATGGCAATTTCTGGTTCACTTTTTACCTCCTAAATGAAAAAGATTTGTTTCCCCTCAGGTGAGAGAGATTCTCTGAAACCTGTATTTTTTTCAATTTTCTCCCTCAAGTCAGCATAGTCAAAGTAATCCTTACCCAGAAGGTGCCTGTAGTTTTTCAGGTTAACTCTGCTGCGAATTAACGCCGTATAAAAGCCAGCATGATTTATTTCCTGGCCAGCAATCATTACAAATCCGACCAGTGTATCGTTGCGCAGGATAAACCGGCGGTAGTGCCAGGTTTCCCTATCCTGCCATTCTATAATCTGATCAGTCTTCTCTGGTCTGACGATACCGACTGTTACCAGCGGCAGCCCAAAAAATTCTGTAGCGTTGGCTGCCAGAGAACCAGGATATTTTTTCCTTGCTGCTGCCATGTTAAGTCCGGCGATTCTACCCTGTTCCTGGGCAGTCAGCCACAGACCATGAACGGCAGGTTCACCGGTTATAAAGTCTTTAGTTTCTGCTACGTCCCCGGCAGCAAAAACATCAGACAGCCCTGTTTGCAGATATTCATCTACGGTGATTCCGTGCTGGCAGTTTATCTTCTCGTGGCAGGCTAACTTTTTATCAGGGCTGACACCCTTGCCTATGATAGCTATCTGTGCCGGAACTGTTTCCCCGTTATCCAGTCTGGCACCATTCATTTCTTTATTGCCAATGATTTCTTGTGGACCCACTCCTGTCCTTATCTTTATTCCGTTAGCCTGAAGACAGGCTGCTATAAGAGTGGCTGCTTCCGGGTTGATTAGCTGGGAAAGAATCTGTCCTGATTTGACAAGCAGCTGAACGTCAATGCCTCTTTTCTTTAAGGCACAGGCTGCTTTTATTCCCACAAGCCCTCCTCCAAAAACCAGTGCCTGCTGGCTTCCTGTTGCTCTTTCCGAAATTTTTCTGGCATCTTCCAGTGTCCAGAAATGATAAACTCCTTCCTTCTCCTCGCCAGGGATACCGAGGCTCTTTGGTTTAGAACCGGTTGCCAGCAAAAGTCTGTCATAGGAAAATTTTTTCCCTGAGGAAGTTTTTACCTTTTTTTCCGGGTAAGAGATTTCCGTGACCGGTTCACCGGTAAGCAGATGGACCTTTTTCTTCTCAAAGTATTCTTTCTGTTGCAGGATTAAATCCTGCCGGTTATGGGTACCGGCAAGAAAATTGGTAATCAGGCAGCGCGCATAAGGCAGATACGGTTCAGCAGAAATCAGGGTAATTTCGCCATCACCATCAACTTCTCTGATTCCTTCTACAGCGTTAAGACCAGCGGCACATCCGCCCACAATTACGTAGTGCAAGTCTTTCTCCTTTTCCGGATTAACTTTTCAAACTCTTCCTGCTCTCCGTAAAAAAGTGCACCTGTGGGACAACTTTCCACGCAGGCTAAAGTTTCCTGGTCTGCACACAGATCGCATTTTGCTGCTTGATTCAATTCGTGAAGCATCCTGATAGCACCGTAGGGGCAAACCATGATACAGGAATAACAGTGGACACATTTTTTGCTATCCAGGATAAGTGTGCCTGCCTGCCTTTTAAGAGCTCCTGAGATACAGGCAAAAACACAGTAAGGGTCTGCACAGTGCCGACATTGAACTGCCAGTGGTTTTCCTGCCTGGTTTAATAAACTGATTCTGGCCCTGGGTATCGGTCTTTCCTGTAAGGCAGAAAGAAGGTTTTTTGTTTGTGAATGTTTCAAAAGGCAAGCCAGGACACAGTTTTTGCAGGCCAGACACCTTTCCTGGTCAAAATAGATTCTTTTCATTTGATGAGTTGCTGGCTCCAGTTTTTAAACAATTCTGCTGCCTGAGGATGTCTCATCACTACAATATCAGCACCGGCTAAAGAAAGCAGTGCAGCCGTGATTGCCTCCATCATGATACCCCTGTTAAGTTCATCGCCCATGGCAGGGTTTTCCACCCGGGGTAGACTTGCTTCTTTTGTTTTCCATACTTCCTTACCCAGGTTGCAGATTAAAGGGAAAGCTAATTTATCATCCTGTTGGGTGAGAGCTGCCAGTCTATCTCTTTCCATGACAGAATAGGTGTACTCCAGACCATATCCCAGACTGGCTGAAGTAGGGTCAATCAAAATTTTGTTTTCCGGAACGCCTAATTCCAGTAAAAGAATATTTAATTGTTTAGCGAGGTTCACATCAATAGGTGTACAGGCCATCACCGTATGTTTATAAGCAATGGCAGCAGCACCAATGGCTTTATAGTTTTTTTCCTGGACCGGACCAAGAGCAACATTGCGACCAGCTGCTACCTCAGCGACAGCCTTCAGAACTTCAGCATCCTTCTCCATGTGCTCACAGCCAAAGATAAAAACAGGTACATCTACAGTCTCCAGAACTTTTTCCACTATCTTGCAGGTCTCAGCAGCGGAGCGGTTTTGACCCATAGGGTCTGTGCCTACCAGCTGGATGGCAATAGCCTGTGCGTGGTATTCCTGAAGGCATTTTTTTGCCCAGGCTGCAGGCTGGTCCAAAACATCCTGGTAAGGAGATTGACAGCCTGCTGGCCAGTTTTCCGGTTTGCTATCCCATATTTCCAGAGCCACCAGCGGCAGTCTCGGAAATTCTCCATCAAAACAATGATAATTTAAAACTTTCTGACCTCCCACAGTAACAGCTTTTTCACCAGCACCAATGGTAACTTCCTTGATAAACCCGGAATAGGCAGGTAAAGGAATTTTCAGGTCCATCTTTCTCCCCATTCTTTTTTAAGCCGGTGTTTTTCTGCTTTCACTTCCAAACCCTTCTCCGAACCAGTAGCGTTCAGCTGTTTTCAAATAGCTCAGCATCTGCTCACGGTCAGTAACATTTTTCAGCCAGGAGAGTGGTTTTTCTGGTTTGCCGGGCTGAAAAATGTTACTTTCGTTATTCTTTTTCTTTTCCATCGGTTACCCCCAATCTATTGATCACTTCTTCCACTGCCTTGAGAAAACAGGGTGCCTTCTTCCAGAAAGGCAAGCCGTCCATCTCTGACTGCCTGATTGTCTCCTCATAAGGAAGAAAACCCAGCCACTTTCCGTCGGGTAGTTTCTGCCGGAGAAAAGTTTCCTCCTCTTTGTTCTTGATAAAATTACCTACCAGCCCAATCTGTCTGGTTCCTAACTGACTGGCTAAAAACTCAATCCTCCTTGCCGTCTGGACGCTTTTCTCCCCTGGTTCTACTGTTACCAGCAACCAATCAATCCCGGCTGTGGTACCCCGACCGAGATGTTCAATACCTGCCTCCATGTCCAAGATAACAAATTCTTTTCGCAGAAGAATCAGATGTCGCAGTAAGGCTTTGAGAAAGGCATTTTCCGGACAGCTGCATCCTAACCCGCCCCCGCGGATAGTGCCCATCACGCCAAGAAGAAGGTTATCCTGTTTGAGAAAGTATTTCTCCGGTATATCGTCAACTTTAGGATTTAGCTTGAAAACAAAGGCAGGCTCACCGTTTCTGGTCTCTGTACGTTCCTGGATAAGTTCCTTCATTTCTGCCAGAGGCGTTATTTTTCCCTTCAGTCCGAGGGTTATCTGCAGATTCATATCCGGGTCAGCGTCAATAAGAATAACCCGATACCCTTTCTGGCAGAGTATTGTGGCTATCGCTGCCGTCAGTGTTGTTTTTCCTGTTCCACCCTTACCACTGACCGCAATCTTCATTTGCATTGAGTGTAAATTATCAGGTTGGTGGTTGTCAAGTAAGATAGCAGAGTGTTAAAATACAGGCATGAATAAAAGCACTCCTTTATCCATTTTTGTGGCTGCCACCCGGCAGAATGACGGCAAAACAGTATTAAGTTTAGGGTTAATGCTGGCTTTACAGAAAAAATATCGCTCTGTCGGTTTTATCAAACCAGTGGGACAAAAATATGTGCTAATAGAAGGTGAAAAAGTGGACAAAGATGCTATTTTGATGAAGAAAGTATGCGGTTTAAAAGAAAATCTGAAGGATATCAATCCGATAGCAGTAGAAGAAGGTTTCACCAGAAGCTACCTGGAAAAACCCGACCCTGCACCACTCCTTCAGAAAATCAAGGAAAGTTATATCCGGGTGGCTGATGGTAAAGAAGTTGTAGTAATTGAAGGAACCGGCCATGGCGGAGTGGGAACGGTTTTTGATTTAAGTAACGCAGCTGTGGCTGATTTGTTGAAGACACCGGTGATACTGATTTCTATTGGTGGGATTGGTCGTCCTATTGACGAGATCGCGTTAAACAGTGCTTTCTTTTCCCGATTTAACGTGTCTATTAGAGGTGTATTGATTAACAAGGTTATTCCTGAGAAAAAGACAGTGGTAGAAAGATATGTAGGGATTGGTCTGGCGCGTCTTAATCTTTCCCTCTTAGGAGTGATACCTTATCTGCCCTTTTTAGCCCATCCCACTGTCAGCCAGATTTTTGAAGCAGTGAAAGGCAAGTTAATTGTTGGCGGCGAAAGAATGAAGCGACAGGTTTGTAATGTGGTGGTTGGTGCTATGACACCAAGACATGCCCTGGACTATTTCCGTTCTGGTTCCCTGTTAATCACTCCGGGCGACAGGGAGGATATTATTCTGGCTGCCCTTACTCACTCCAGTACAACTTCGGAAAACAGTTGCATGATTTCTGGAATTTTGCTTACAGGTGGACTTTATCCTCATAAAGCTATTCTGGAACTTCTGGCGAAAGGAAATATTCCGACCATGATTTCCGGAGAAGGAACCTATGAGATTGCCTCACTGGTTCATTCCCTGGAGGTGAAAATCAGACCTGAAGATACAGAAAAGATAGAAAGGGCCAGGCGACTGGTAGAGGAGAATATTCGTCTGGCAGAACTTTTTAACTGATGAGAGAAGTAAAAGTAAGTTTTCATCCGGATGGAATTAGTATATCTGTTCCTGTCGGTACAGATTTGTTGACTGCCGCGCTGAAAGCAGGATTATTTCTTTCTTCTTCCTGCGGGGGAAAAGGAGTATGCGGACGTTGCCGGATAAAGGTTGTCAGGGGTGAGATAGAAGATGAATCCACAGGAAAAATATCTCCAGAAGAAAGAAAAGCAGGTATTTGTCTGGCCTGCCGCACTCTGGTACGAGGAGATGTGGAGGTAGAAATTCTTCCCCAGACAAGAGTTTCCGCCAGACCCCAGGTGGAAATTATTGAGCGAAAACAAGGGGAAGAAGTGAAAAAGATGTTCAGTCTTTCTACCTTTCCGTTGCTGCCCCTGACCAGAAAATTCGTAGTTTCTCTTTCTTCCAGCGCGGCCGGTCGCCAGCCCGGTAGCGATTTCGGCCGGATTGAGAGTTTTCTGAAAACATACGACATCAAGCATCTTTCAGTCAGTCTTTCCACCTTACGGCACTTACCTCTTGTACTGCAGGAAAACAAAAACACAATTACTGTGACTGTGGCTGAAAAAGAAGGGGTGGAAGAAGCAATTTTGATTGAATCCGGTGATACCAGTTTGTCTCACTTTGGTGTGGCTGTGGATATCGGGACTACTACTGTTTCTGCCAGTTTGTTCCATCTGGGTACCGGGGAACTTTTAGGAACGGAAATGGCTTTTAACCGGCAGCTTTCCTTTGGAGAAGATATCATCAGCAGAATAATTCTGGCGGAAAAAGCTGAAGGCCTGGAGAAGCTTCACCATGCAGTCGTGGATACAGTTAACGAGCTGGTGAAAGCTTTAGTAGAATCTTGCGGGGTAAACCTGACTGATGTGCTGGCAATGGCCTGTTCCGGTAATATGACCATGATACACCTTCTCTTGAAGATAAACCCTTCTTTCCTCCGACGAGAGCCGTATGTCCCCACGAGCAATTTTTTCCCGGTTATTAATGCGGCTGAAGTGGGTATCAGAATTAATCCAGCAGGGATACTGGCAACAGTGGGCGGTGTTTCCTCTTATGTTGGTGGTGATATTACTGCTGGTGTTCTGGCTACAGGGCTGGCTACAAGAAGTTCTCTTGGTTTGCTTGTCGATATAGGAACTAACGGGGAAATGGTTTTAGGTAACAAGAACTGGTTAGTTTGTTGTTCTGCTTCTGCCGGTCCTGCTTTTGAAGGAAGCGGAGTGAAAGATGGAATGAGAGCTATTCCGGGAGCCATTGATTCCGTTGAGATTATCCAGGAAGGAAGTAAAGAGAAGGTGCTGGTGGAAACTATAGGAGGAAGGCCACCGATGGGTATTTGCGGCTCCGGATATATGGAACTTCTGGCTGCTCTTTTTAAACATGGTATAATTGACCGGGCGGGCCGTTTTACAGAAAAAAGTGGAAGAATATGTGGGCAGTCTGAGGAGAAAGCCTATCTGGTTGTAGAACCGGAATTTTCAGGACATGGCCAGGCTATTGTTCTTACCCAGCTGGATATTGAGAATTTACTCCGGGCAAAGGCTGCAGTCTTTGCCGGATTATCCTGTCTCATTCGTCGGGCTGGGGTCAGCCTTAACGACATCGAAACAATTTACATTGGCGGAGGTTTTGGTACCAGAATGAATATCAGGAGTGCTATGGAAATAGGGTTGTTGCCTGATTTGCCGGAGAACAGGTTTAGATTTGTCGGTAATACCTCCCTGCAGGGAGCCTGTTATTTTCTTTTAAGCCGCTATGCCCGGCAACTGAGCAGGGAGATTGTTAACCTGATGACACCACTGGAACTTTCTCTTGATTCAGGCTATATGGAAGAGTATCTCCCGGCTCTTTTCATCCCTCATACAGATTTAAATCTTTTTCCTTCACTGAGAAAATGATAAGCATTGGCGTTGCTGGTAAAGGCGGGACAGGTAAAACCACAGTCTGCGCTCTGACGATTCTAACTTTGAAAAGGGCAAACCTGGTTCCGATTCTGGCGGTTGATGCTGACCCCGGCAGTATGCTATGTGAAGTCTTAGGCGTCAGTTGCCCGCAGACACTGGTGGATATTGTGGATGAAGTGACCAAAAAAACTGGTTCTGTTCCAGCAGGTATGGATAAGGAAAGGTTTTTAGAGTACCGTATTCGTCAGGCTATTAGCGAAAATAAGGATTATGATGTACTGGTTATGGGTAGAACAGAGGGACCAGGTTGTTACTGCTACGCCAATCATCTTCTGCGCGAGCATCTTGACCGCCTGGAAAAAAACTATCCCTTCGTGGTAATGGACAATGAGGCCGGGCTGGAACATCTTTCCCGTCGGACCACCAGAAAACTGGATATTCTTTTTCTTACAACCATTCCTACCAAAACTTCTCTTCTCAGTGCCAGCCGTATTCTGGCAATGGTAAAAGACAAAAACCTGGATATCCAGGTAGGAAAAATCTATCTGCTTGTCAATGAAATGGCTGGTCAGGCAGCAGAATCATTTGGAGATAATCTTTCCCTGCCGCGTTTTTATTTGCCTTTTGACCGGGAATTACTTCTTCGGAGTGAAGAAGGCCGCGGACTGTTAGACCTTCCTGATAACTCTCCTTCCTTGGCTACGATCAGGGAAAATCTTTTCTCCATTCTTTCCTCCTTAAAAAAGGATGGACAATGAGCGGGGAAAGAAAGGTTGCCTGTGTTACTGGTGCGGCTGGAGGTATCGGCCAGGAAATCTGTAATTGTCTGGCACAGAAGAATTTTTTAGTGGTCTCAGTAGACCTGGCAGAGGAAGAAAAAGGGAAAAATCTGATTTCAGGGTTAAAAGGGGAAGGACATATTTACCTTAAGGCTGACATAGGTTCTTCAGAAGGAAGAAAAAAAATTGAAGAGTTTCTCCGGAAAGAGACAAAAAGACTGGATTTACTGGTTAACAACGCAGGTGTCGCACCTTTACAGAGGATGGATCTACTGGAGACAACAGAAGAAAGTTATGACCGTGTCATGAATATCAATCTGAAAGGGACATTTTTCCTGACACAGTCTCTGGCTCGTTACCTTATAAGCCTGGTGGAATCAGGGATAATTCAGCAGCCAAAGATTATTAATATTTCTTCTATTTCCGCCTACGCTTCTTCTGTCAACAGAGCAGAATACTGTCTTTCCAAAGCTGGTATCAGTATGCTGACTAAACTTTTTGCTGACCGTCTTGCCAGATACGGTATCTCTGTCTACGAAATCAGACCGGGTATCATAGCAACGCCAATGACTGCTTCAGTAAAAGAAAAGTATGACCGGCTTATTTTCCAGGAAGACCTTTTGCCGATATCACGCTGGGGAAAACCTCAGGATGTAGCAGCCGCGGTGTTAGCTATTAGTGAAGGTTATTTTGATTATTCTACCGGAATGGTTTTTGATGTGGATGGTGGTTTTCATCTGCGAAGACTGTGAAAGGGAATGGAGAAATTTAAGCTGCGGATAGGAGCAGGAGTAAGTGTAGATGCCTACTGCTGTGAGATTCTTATCGTTGGCAGCGGTGCGGCTGGTTTAAACTGTGCTTTATATCTGGCGCAGGCAGGAAAAGATGTGGTTATTGTTACCAGCCGTCTTTTAGGTGGAACCTCTTTTAGTTCTGGTTCAGACAAACAGACATATTATAAGCTGAGTGTTTTTGGTGATACTCAGGACTCTCCAGTGTCTATGGCTCAGGCACTGTTTGCCGGTGGAGGGATGGATGGTGATATTGCCTATATAGAGAGTGTGGAAAGTCTTCCCTGTTTTTACCGCCTGGTAGAGAAAGGTGTTCCTTTCCCGGTCAATGAGTACGGGGCCTTTGTTGGTTATAAAACCGATCATGACCCCAGACAGAGAGCTACCAGTGCCGGACCGAAAACTTCTCGTTTTATGGTGGAGGTTCTTCTGAGGGAAGTAAAAAGGTTAAAAGTACCAATCCTGAAAGGCATCACAGTAGTAAGGCTGGTTACGGATACTGGTAGAAGGAAGATTTTTGGTGTTGTTGCTCTGGAAGAAAAAAAGGTAGAAACAGGAAATCTGGGAGTTACGGTCTTCCAGGCTTGTGCTGTAATTTTAGCCACTGGTGGTCCAGGTGAACTCTATGGAAAAAGTGTTTATCCTGCTGGACAGGTGAGCTTGCACGGTGTAGCTCTGGAAGCCGGTGCGCTGACAGTAAACCTGGGCGAATCCCAGTTTGGTCTTGCTTCCACCAGTTTTCGCTGGAACCTTTCCGGAACATATCAACAGGTCATTCCTTCCTACTTCAGTACTGCTGGCTATTGTCACCGGCATAATTTTTTGAGCGAATGGTACAGGAATCTTCCAGAGTTAGCCAGCAACATTTTCTTAAAAGGATATCAGTGGCCCTTCTCTGCGGAGAGAGTTGAAAACTATGGTTCTTCCTTGATTGATTTAGCAGTATTTTTTGAGGAGAAAAACAGTCACCAGGTGCTGGTTGATTTTACCAGAAATCCTGATTATCCCGGAGAAAAATTCAGTATATCTGTTCTCTGGCCAGAAGCAGCTTCTTACCTGAAACGTTCCGGGGCTTTACAAAAAACACCCTATCAACGACTTTACCATATGAATCCGCAAGCCATAGAAATCTATGAAGAAGCCGGGATTGATTTGAAGCAACCACTTCCGGTGAGTGTTTGTTTTCAGCATAATAATGGCGGGCTGGCAGTAGATAATCACTGGCAGACCAGTATCCAGGGGCTTTTTGCTGTTGGTGAACTAGCAGGTACTCACGGGGTGAAACGGCCTGGTGGTGCAGCCTTAAATTCTGGACAGGTTGGGGGTCGGCGGGTGGCTGGTTACCTGCTGGAGAAAAAAATAAGCGGTGCTCACACGCAGGTTAAATTACTGCAGCAGGCAGCCAGAGAAGTCTTAGCAGAAAGTCGGTTGATGCTTTCCGGTGGCGGCAGAAACCACTACGCGGTGAGAAAAGAAATTCAGAAAACGATGAGTGATGTTGCCGGGTTTATTCGTTATCCCTCAGCAGTAAAAAGGGCACTTCATCAAACGAAAAAGCTGATGAAAGAAATAGAAGAAAGAAAACTTTCAGCAGGAAGAACTGACCTGGTCCGGGCATGGGAAAGTAAAAACCTGGTGCTTACACAGCTGGCATTTTTAGCTTCCATAGACTTCTATCTTCAAAATGGTGGTGGTAGCCGTGGCTCTTATCTGGTGATTGCTGAAGATAAATGTGACAGGCAGGAAACCTTCTCTGTCTTCAATAAAAAAGGTGAAATTTTGCGTTGCCGGAAAGAACGTCTAGCTGATAGAAAGTTCAAGATTCTTACAGATAAAGAAGGGAAATGCCAGCTGGTAGCAGTTAAACCTGTACCTGAAGACAGAAGCTGGTTTGAAACTGTTTATTCAGAAAAGTCCTGGAAGTAAAGTTCCGCAGCTGGCACACCGGTTGCCAGTGAGACCAACTATTCCTGTAGCATAACCCTGACGCCTGATAAGAAGTTGATGACATTTAGAGCAGTAGGTATTTTCTCCTTCATCTCCAGGCATATTTCCAGTGTACACATATTTTAGACCGCACTCCAGACCTATCTGCCTGGCCTTTCTTATTACCGGGCAGGAGGTGGGAGTTCTATCCTCCATTTTATATCTGGGGAAGAAACGACTGAGATGCCAGGGAATATCCGGACTAATAGAAGCAATAGTTTCTGCCAGGCTTTTAATAATATTTTCCCTGTCGTTTTCACCCGGGATTATAAGCGTCGTCACTTCCACCCAGATACCAAGAGATTTCATGACACTGATGTTTTCCACAACTGGTTTTTGTCTTGCCTGGCACAATCTGCGGTAGAAAGCATCATCTCCTTTTAAGTCCACATTAGCTGCATCCAGAAAAGGTGCTATCATTTTTAGAGCCCGGGTACTGAAATAGCCATTGGTGACAAAGTTATTCTTCAGTCCAGCGCTTCTTGCTAATCTGGCTACATCGAGAGCATATTCAAAAAAAACGGTTGGTTCTGTATAGGTATAGGAAATACTCAGACAACCAGTCCTTTCTGCCTGCTGAATTACCTTTTCCGGTGGTACCTCGGCTGGTAATGCTAAATACCTTTCTTCTTTAGGCGCCTGGGAAATGTCAGCATTCTGACAGAAAACACAGGCAAAGTTGCAACCAACCGTGGCAATGGAGAAGGAAAGAGAACCCGGGTAAAAATGGAAAAAAGGTTTTTTCTCAATCGGGTCAACGTTTTCTGCAATCAGCCTTCCGTACACCAGCGTGTAAAGCTGTCCGCCATGATTTATTCTTACCCCGCAAAAACCTGTCTTCCCCTCCCTGATGAAACAGTTTTGATGGCAGAGATTACACCTGACAGCCTGCTCTTTTTCTTTCTCCCATAAAACAGCCTCTTTCATAATTCCTCCCGAAATCAGTTTTTAGAACTCACAGGTGTTTTTTAAACAGCTCATTTCCTCACCTGCCAGCCACTCCAGGGATTCAACATCCTGGCCGTGATAAAGTACCTGCTGTTTTCTGCTACCATAACGGAAGACAGTGATACCCTTGCACTTAAGTTTCCACGCCAGAAGAAAAATTCTTTTTATCTCGCCTACAGTTGCTTCTTCAGGTAGATTCACTGTTTTGGAGACAGCATTGTCGGTATACTTCTGGAAAGCAGCCTGCATCCTGAGGTGCTGGGTCCCGGTAAGGTCAAAGGCAGTGACAAAAAGACGCCGCAACCTTTTCGGTACACCTGGTATCCTGGCTAAACTTCCCTGGTTGATAAGCTGGCGTAGAAAGGAAGGTGACATTATTCCTGCTTTTCTTGCTTCCTGTTCCAGAAAACTGTTAACTTCAAGAAAGGTCTGATGGGAAAGGATGCGCCGGACAAAAGCCAGACCAAAGTAAGGTTCAATTCCGCTGGAACAGCCCGCGATGATGCTGATGGTACCGGTAGGTGCGATGGTAGTCCTGGTGGCGTGGCGTAAAAACTGAATTTTCCCGTGATAAATACTTAAAGACAGATTGGGAAAACTGCCACGTTTTTCGCCCAGGTAGCTGGAGTAACGGAATGCTTCCCGGTTAATAAAACGCATGATTTTTTCAGCTAACTGGAAACTTTGCACGCTTCCATAGGAAATACCCAGTTTTACCAGAGCGTCAGCCCAGCCCATCACGCCCAGGCCAATTTTCCTGTTAGCCATTGTTTTTTCAGCCACCTGAGCAAGAGGAAACTGGTTCACTTCCAGGACATCATCCAGGAAACGCACACCGAGGTGGACAAGATTTTTCAATTTTTCCCAGTCAACCCTTCCCTTTTCCACCACCTTACTCAGGTTGATAGAACCAAGGTTGCAGGATTCGTAAGGCAAAAGCGGCTGTTCCCCGCAAGGATTACAGGCTTCAATAGGTCCCAGAGAAGGTGTGGGATTGGCACGGTTGATGGTATCAATAAAAATCAGTCCGGGTTCCCCGGTTTCCCAGGCTGATTGCGCCATCATTTCAAAGACTTCCACAGCTGGAAGTTTTCTGGTGGGCCTTTTTGTTCTCGGGTTTATCAGGGGATAAGAATCCCTGGCAAGAACTTTTTTCATAAAGGCATCAGTTACGGAAACAGAAAGATTAAAATTGCTGAAGCGCTGGGTTCTTTTGGCGGTGATAAATTCTAAGATGTCCGGATGGTCAACCCGGAGAATAGCCATGTTTGCCCCGCGGCGGCGACCACCCTGTTTTACCACAGAAGTAGCCGCATCAAAAATCTCCATAAAGGAAAGCGGTCCAGAGGCAATACCCTGGGTGGAGGATACCAGGTCCCCCTGGGGTCTCAGACTGGAGAAAGAAAAGCCTGTTCCGCCACCACTCTGATGTATTAAGGCCATATTCTTAAGAGATTCAAAGATACCTTGAAGAGAATCTTCCACTGGCAAAACAAAACAGGCTGATAACTGTCCAGGGTTGGTGCCGGCATTCATCAGTGTTGGTGAGTTCGGAAGAAACTCCAGCTGGCTCATCATAGAATAAAACTTCTCTTCGTACTCGGAAGCAGAAGCACCAAACAGTTTCTCTGCTTGAGATACATGCCTGGCTACACGGTGGAAAAGCTGCTCCGACGTTTCCACCACTTTCCCTTTCTTTCTGAGTAAATACCGCTGTTTGAGTACCGCGAGGGCACTTAAAGAAAGCTTAAGTCTGTCGGTTACTCCAAAAAGTTGTTTAGTTTCTCTTAACTGGCGTCTGTGGTCTCTGTAGCGAATATATGCCCGGGCGACCTGCGGTAGCTTGTTTTCCATAAGAACCTTTTCCACAACATCCTGCACTGTTTCCACATCCGGATAACCTCCTGGTCTTTCTCTCAAAATTTTCAGCACTTTCTCTGTGCAAGCTTTAGCTAATTCTGGCCGGGATAATTTACATTCAGCCAGTGCTCTGAAAATAGCAGAATAGATTCTGGAAGGGTTAAAAGTTTCTAAGGAACCATCCCTTTTTCTAATCCGGGCGAGGTTCATTGTAGCTGGTAGGTGAGTAATACTGGTTTGTTATTCCGCAGGACCTCCACAGTAACACTTTTAACATTAGAATTTAGAATCTGCTGGTAGACAGTAAAAGCCCGTGCCAGACTATCAATTAAAACACCATTTACCCGGCGGATGATATCGCCACTGCGCAGTCCATACTGATAGGGAAGACTGTTTTCTGGAACGTTGCTTACCCGAAAACCCTCAATCCTTCCTTCCTGCACATTAGGTGCAACCCCGAAATTTTCTATAAGGTGAGGGTCTTTTCTAATCTCAGTGACAACCCCGTCCACAGAGACCGGTATTGGTTCTGCTGCTGCTGGAATTTCCGGTGCTGCTGCAGGAGTATCACTTCCCGGCACGATAGCTTTTATTGCTGTGGTTCCTTCTCTGGCTGGCAGGGTCACAGCAACTGATGTAGCCTGCCCTGTTTCCTGTAAAGTCAGAATCACCTGTTTTCCGTCATAATCAAATATAACATTCTTCTCTTCAATGCGCTGGATGGTGACATTCGGGCAGACAAGTTCCCCGGTGCGGAAGATGCTTTCATAATTTTGACTTTTGAGTTTTAAAATGGCCACTGATTCGCCGGAAGCAGAGTAAACAATACCCTTTATTTCTATCAGAGTATCCAGAGATGGCAGAGGTGCAGGTTTAAGAATACTGTAACGGACAGGAGGTTTCGCCGGGGCTGGCTCAGTAAAAACATTTCTCTTTAAAATTGATGAGTATTCTGCTGGTTTAGCCCAGGCCATCAAAACTAAACCCGGATAAACAAAAACCAGTATTTTCTTCATTTTAAATCAACAGAAAGACGTAAAATGAAAATTAAATCAAGAAGATCAATCTTGCCGTCACTGTTAGCATCAGTAACTCTCAGGAGACTTTGCGGATAAGGGTAGCTATAGTTAACCTGACCTACCTTTACCGGTAAACAAGCAATAATTCTTAGAAAGTTAATAACATCTGTAACTGTGATGTTGCCATCAAAATTAATATCTCCTTTTTTTTCTCTCGGGTCAAGTAAAGAGAAGTTGATGCTGGTAACTGACTGCCCGGAGTTTACCACAACAGGATTTCCATATTCTCCAGAAGGTTCCCCGAGTCCATCAAACAGTCCGTCAGCATTGGTATCAAGGAAAGCCCACGGATAATAAGTTCCAGGACTAACAGGAGAAAACTGGTAAGCACCTGGTCCTGTAAGAATTCGGGTGAACACAGGCTGGTCAGAATAGTAACTGGTGGTATAAAGATGAACCAGTATCTCTCCAGTTTGATTTCCCTCATAGGTAACAATTCCGGATAAAGAACCTGGTTGTATTTGAATGGTGTACGTTCCTGCTGCAGTGCTGCTGGGGTTAAGCCCGGTTTTGTAACCCTTAGCCCTGACAGTGGTGGTGGTACTTAGAAAAACAGGACCTGTATAAACAGTGGAACTGGTTGTTGGTTCACTTCCGTCAAGAGTGTAGCGAATAGTAGCTTCGGGTGTCTGGCAACTCATGGAGACACTGACAGGGCTATAGTAAATTTTAGGTGCAGGTGAAAATACTGGTTGAATTACAGTATTTATCTGTGTGGTTATCTGGTTTCCACCGATAGACTGTTTCCCTTCAGCTGCGGTAGTCACGGTTCCAGTAAACTGGTAAGTCCCAGTAGCTGAAGACGGTACCCTGACGGTGTAATTGATTACAAAGGAAGGGACTCCTGTCTGATTATACATAAGCCAGGTGTATGTAGAGCCGATAACCCTGATATAGTCTGGACTACTGCTGGTAATAACCCATCCTTCAGGCAGGATTTCATTGATGATCACTCCAGCAGGTGGACTTATCGCATCAGTGCTAACACTGATGTTAACCTGGAGGCTACCTCCGGGAATAAAAGTATCAGGCATAGTTCTTACAGCAGTAGTGGCGGCCTGAGCACAACAAATGCACCACAGAAAAACTGCCAGGAAAAGGAAAATTTTTCCTTTCATTTTATCAGGGAAAGAATTTTTAGCACATCCCGGATATCAACTTTGTCATCACCATTTGTATCAGCCTGGTTCGGAACTACTGAAGTCATACCAAGGATTATCCGACAACAGGCAACAATGTCCGTAATATCTATGCGCTTGTCACCATTGATATCCCCGGAAACAGCAGTGGAAAGTTCTACCCATAGCGGGTCAGCCATTGGTTGCCAGACAGGGTTAACAGAGGCAATAGCTACATATTCTTTCTGCTGTCTGCTGTCCCAGATGTAAAAAGTAATGGTATCACCGGCACTGGCTCCTTCATCAACATTTTCTGTGGTATCATCA
>CAZYCA010000021.1:0-33054 GCA_964645405.1 uncultured bacterium
GCATGAAGCCGGAATCGGTAGTAATCGCGGATCAGCAGGCCGCGGTGAATACGTTCTCGGGCCTTGTACACACCGCCCGTCACGCCAACTGAGTCGAGGATACCTGAAGTCACCTTTTCCAATCCGCAAGGAAGGAGGGTGCCCAAGGTATGCTCGGTAAGGAGGGCGAAGTCGTAACAAGGCAGCCGTACCGGAAGGTGCGGCTGGATCACCTCCTTTCAAGGAGTAAACTATAAGCCCGGGTACTTCCCAGAAGTCAAACTATATGATTTGTTGCCTCCCTTTTACTTTTCCCTGTCATTTTTTAAAACTCAAAAACAAGTAACCAGCAGATATTTTCCTGGAGAAAAAATGGACGAGAAATTCGTAAAGAAGGCTATGGATTTTGAAAAGGCTATGGTTAGCTTTTACCTGGAGAAAGGCTATTCTGCCAGTAATCTGCTTGTTCAGAAACTTTTTCTGGAACTGGCAAAACAAGAAATTGACCATCTGGTTTTCATCCTGGAATTTCCTGTAGCCGGTGACACAGTGAAAACCATGCAAACCGGTGAAGTGGAAGAGAGTATAAAGGAGTTCTTTCTTCGCTGGCAGCCAGTGAGGGAAAGACAGGAAACAGACAACATTGAGGCGCTTACAACAGCTATAGAAATGGAGCAAGCGGGTTTAACCATGTACCGGGAAATTGTACAAAATAGCGCGGAATCAGATAGATTGTTTTTCACTCAGTTGCTTCAGCAGGAAAAACAGCACCTGGAATCACTCCAGAATGTTCATTTCTACCTGACAGGTACCGGTGACTGGTTTGAAGAAGAAGAAAGCCGTCGCTGGAACTGGATGAATACCTGATAACTTTTGCCTTCTTTCCAGATTTGGCATCTAAACTTGAAACCGGGGAATCCTACAGCTGCCATCAGCGCTTTCCGCATAGAAAAGTTGCCTTAACTGGTCAAAACAGTCTTCCAGCAGCCTGGTAGGTTTGCCCTTTCCGCGGTAAAGTTCAGCATCAATGGTTGCTCTGATTTTCAGTATTTTCCAGCGCCATTGCTCTCGCCTCTCCCCGGGCAAAACCTTTTCGGCTGTGCTGAGAAGGTGGAGACATTCCAGAGCGCTTTCTGTCACTTCAGACTCTATCCTTTCCGTAAAGGAAGTTTCTCTGCTGGTGATTGCCCGGTGCCGATGGTTTTTCTCCATGATGGCAATGGCAGCAAGAACATCTTCCACTACCTGCGGTGAAAACTCAAAGGCAATGTATTCCCGTAAAGTAGCGCTGGCTTTTTTCTCTGCCGACCAGTAGAACTGAGAGTAAAGGACTTTGTTGATATCTTCGTAAATACCCTCAGAATAAGGGAAACCACCAGAAACTAAATGTTTTACGCTATCCCAGAGAGCCTGAAACCTTTCCGGTAAAGGATTGGCACCATAACCTGGCCAGGGTGATAATCCCCACATACTGATTTCCGGAAAGTTCAGTAATGGTAACTTACCAGGGACGGGATTTTTCAGCAAAAATTCAGGGTAAGTAGTGTGAGAATCTGCCATAAGATAATCCACCCACTCCGGTTTCCTGATAAAAGCTTTAGCCAGACCTTCCCATTCCTGGTCATCAAAAAGCCAGGTAGAAAGGACAATTCTGGCAGAAGGTAGCATCTTGCGGATAATCCGGGATATTTCCTGACTGATTTTTAAATAAGCATTGGCTCCCCAGGGAGAGCAAAGATGGCAGGAGCATCCTCCCTGGTCATAAGGCCATATCCAGACAAAACCAGGTTCCAAATCAGAGAAAAACTCACACTCCTGCCGTACCTGGTCCAGAATTAAAAGTCTTCCTTCAGGCAGGCTGGGACATATTTCTACTCCGAAATGGCTGCGGCCAGTATCCTTTGCTCTCAGGTGAACAGGGCTGTTGGCGTAGCCTTCATTGGCCAGAAGGGCAAAAGAAGGTTTCATTCCTGTGTCTCGTGCTGCCTGGAGAAGAAAACGAAGTCTGGCTATCATTTCTCTGGCAGCCGGGTCTTCTTTCCCGTGATAGTGATGCATGTCAAACCAGACATTTATGGCATTAAATCCCCACAGAGCTAAATCCTGGATATAATCTTTGATTTTTTCCACTGGTGCCATGTGGTACCAGTTATGGAAATGGGTGGCAAAATAAATTCCCCGCACAGCCTTTTCCGGAGTGCTGGTTCCTCTCCAGGAAGAAGGTGAAAACTCCTGGCAGGCATAAGCACTTGTCCGTAAAAACTTACCCAGTCCAGCCACCAGTCCTGAAAGGTCCTGCCCGGAAATGATGATACCCCCAGCAGCATCCTGGATAACAAAACTTTGTTCTGGAAGGGCAGGCTGAATTTTCAGATACAGGTTAACCTCGCCGGGCTGGTTGACTTTCAGCGTCACCTTGCTGCGGGAATTTATCTGTCTGGAGAATACTTCAGTGACAGACAGGGGGATGTTTTTTTCCAGGAAAAGACCAAGCGTGCTGGCCATAACAGCCTCCTTTTTCCTTGAAGCATCTAAAAAAGTTAGATTATCCGGGATTATTATATCACGATGAGTACCTTCTTACCACAGTTTTCCTCTAAATTAGAAAAGGAGTAAAATATAAACGGAGGTAAGGCTTAAAAATGGCTGAAAAACGTGATTACTATGAAGTACTGGGAG
Organism: uncultured bacterium; assembly: GCA_964645405.1. Classification (GTDB taxonomy): domain Bacteria; phylum Ratteibacteria; class UBA8468; order B48-G9; family DSTR01; genus JAMWDF01. The sequence continues at coordinate 2,659 of CAZYCA010000021.1, forward strand.
TTAATAGAAACGCTACTCTGGAGGAGCTGAAGAAAGCGTACCGGGACCTGGCATTAAAGTACCATCCGGACAGAAATCCCGGGAACAAGGAAGCAGAAGAGAAGTTCAAGGAAATTACTGAAGCCTATGAGGTTTTAAGTGACCCTCAGAAGCGAGCTACCTATGACCAGTTTGGCCATGCCGGGTTTGGACCGCAGGGGTTTGACTGGAGACAGGATTTCTCCCGGGTAAGGTCTGATGTAGATTTTTCTGATATCTTCGGAGATGTCTTCTCTGATTTTTTCAGCAGCATTTTTGGTGGTCCTGGTGGCAGGTCCAGTACCAAAACCAGACGGGCAAAGGGAGCTGACCTGGAATATCGCCTGGTCATCACTCTAAGAGAATCAGCCACTGGTACAGAAAAAACACTGAACTTTACCAGAAGAGATACCTGTCCAGTCTGTAACGGCACGGGTAGCAAATCAGGGAAAGGAAGAAGTGTGTGTCCTACCTGCCGTGGAACCGGTCAGGTGGTAAGTCAGCAGGGGTTTTTTACCTTTGCTCAGACCTGCGCCCGCTGCCAGGGTGAAGGTACAGTAATCACGCAGCCCTGTTCTAACTGCTGGGGTCAGGGTCATGTGAAGGTCCAGCACCGTATTCAGGTTAAGATTCCTGCTGGTATTGAAAGCGGTACCAGTCTACGCCTGAAAGGGGAAGGTGATGCTGGACCTTCTGGTAGTCCAAGAGGAGATTTGTATGTTACTGTTTTTGTCCAGCAAGACCCTTTCTTCAAGCGGGATGGTTATGATGTCCTGTGCGAGGTTCCTGTCACTATGACCCAGGCTCTTCTCGGGGATGAAATTGAAGTTCCTACACTGACGGGAAAAGTAAAAATGAGAATCCCACCAGGAACACAGAATGGCACTTTACTCCGGTTAAGGCATTTAGGATTTCCCAGGCTGGGTGGTCACGGTCAGGGTGACCAGATTGTTAAAATCAGGATTTATCTACCTTCCCGTCTATCCCGGCAGGAGAGAAAAATTATAGAAGACTTGAAACTGGTTGAAGATATCAACAATTATCCAGAAGTGAAGAAGTTCCAGGAGCAGCTGGGTCGGAGATAAAAAACTGTCCGCCGCCTTTTCCTTCCGCTAACTGCTTCCTTATCTTGCAGTTAATGGGCAGAAGTAAACAGATACCGCAGGAAATCAGGGCTTATTCATTCCCGGAGAAAAAGAGGGATTGGACACCGGATGTATGTTTATGATATCATTTCTGTAAGTAATAAATTTTTATAACCTACGGAAATGAGATACTCAGAGTTTAAAAATGCTGTCTCCAGGTTCCCGGTTATTTCTCCAACCCATATCTCTCATCTGGGTATTCTTCGGGTACAGTTGACCAACTGGGCGAAAAAAGGGCTGGTTGTCAGGTTAAAACGGGGACTTTATGTTTTAAATGAGAATGATAGAAAAATTGAGCCATCAAGAATTTTTCTTGCCAATTTTCTATATTCACCTTCTTATGTAAGCACTGCCTATGCCCTTGGGTACTATGATTTAATTCCGGAAAAGGTGGCGGATGTAACATCTGTTACTACAAAAAAGACAGCTAAATTTACAAATGTATTTGGAAGTTTTGTTTATCAGCACTTAAAAATAGACCTGTTTTTTGGCTTTAGAAAGATAGAAGATGAAAATGGATTTTCTGTGCTCATGGCAGAGCCAGAAAAAGCTATCCTTGATTTTATTTATTTGAATTTGAAGGATTTCCAGGGTAAAGGTGACGATGTTTTCAGTATCTCATATAGATTTCAAAATTTAGAGATACTGAGAAAGAAAAAGTTGAGGGACTTTGCCAGACAATATAAAAACAGGGAAGTTGTTGCTGTGGTAAATAACTTTTTTTGCTTTATAAAGAAAGAAAGGTGAGCTTATGCTGGATGTGATCAGGAAAGAGATTTCCACTTTACCGGACAGTGAGACAAAGATTCATAAGACAAGAGAGTTTTTGCAATTACTGATGTTGAAGGCTATTTATGATAAAGGTTATTTTCGGAATCTTTCTTTTGTGGGAGGAACAGCATTAAGATTTCTATATAATTTAAGAAGGTTCTCTGAAGACCTTGATTTTTCACTTATCAATAACAGGGGTTATAAGTTTGATGTTTTTTTAGAGAGGGTTGCTTATGAATTAGAGAAAGCAGGTTTTGCAACAGAAATTAAAAAAAACCCAGAAGGAGTTATTCACTCGGCGATGTTTAAGTTCAGGGAGGTTTTATATCTTCTGGGGCTATCTAAACAGAAAAGTCAAAAATTATTCATCAAGATGGAGATAGATGCAAATCCGCCAGAGGGATGGAATACAGAGCTCTCTTTGGTAAACAGATATTTTGTTTTTTCTGTTTTACATTTTGACCTTGCCTCTCTTTATGCCACAAAACTACACGCCTGTTTTTTCAGAAAGTACACTAAAGGGAGAGACTTTTATGACCTTATCTGGTATTTTGGAAAAAGAATACTTCCCAATTTTGAACTTCTCAACAATGCTATAGAACAAACACAGCACCAAAAAATGAATCTAAATGCAGAGAACTTTAATGACTTTTTGAAAGAAAAATTAGCCAGAATTAATTTTGTGAAGGTTAGAAAGGATGTGGAAGCATTTATAGAAGATAAGAGTGAACTCAGACTATTAGACAGGGATTTGATATTAAAACTTATAGGGTAGAAAATTACCTATTTTCTTACCTCACTCAGCCCGACTTCCCTTTTTTCTTCTTCGCTGACTAAAGCTGCCTGCATGAAAGCCATTATTTCTTCTGTTTCTTCCAGGGGAACCGGGGATGCTTCCCCCCGGAAGAAAGGAATAATCTTTTGCAGCAGCTGGGCATAAAAAGGGACCTGGGCAGAATATGTTACCTGAACAAACTTTTTCTCTCCAAAAACAGTCGCTCCGTAGGAATGACTTCCTGCCCGGGTACCTCTCATGGTGCCAATCCTTCCTCCTGACCAGCTTCCCACTACCAGGTGATAGATATCAGACTTTGTGGTGATAACCTTCTCACAACCAGTACCCATAAAAGTGTAGAGAATTTCCACACCGTGGATACCATACCAGAAAAGGCCAGGGTTGGTCGGGTCCAGACTGGCAGGACTGAAGGCATCACAACCTGATACCTGCCCGAGTTCCGGGTCAGAGCAAACAGCAGCAATATTGGCGTCAAACCGTAAAGAAGAAGAGGAAAACATAGGACAGGAATATTGTCTGGCCATTTTTATGATAGCAGCAGCTTCAGAATAAGAAGAAGCCAGCGGTTTATCAATAAATACTGGTTTTCTGGCTTTGAGCACAGGTTCTGCCTCTTTCAGGTGTCGCCTGCCATCCACACTTTCCAGTAAGATTGCATCTACCTGCTCCAGAAGTTCCGGGATAGAACCGACCAGTTTCACACCCCATTTTTCAGTGAGTTCCTTCTTGTACTGTTCTACACGATTGGCACTGGAAGGCAAATCCGGGCTGAAAGAAGGATACCCGGCTACTACCTTTGCCCCGGGAACATAGTTGGGGTCCTGCCTGTCAGATAAAAGTTTGGTGAAAGCTACAACATGGGAAGTGTCAAACCCGATAATACCAACTTTAATCTCTTCCATGAACCATCCTCCTTTTCAGTAAGATGCTTAAATGATACGCCAAATAAATGACAAGTCAAGCAATTGCTGCACGCTTCAGGGGAAGCGGGAAAACTCAGATGCCATTTTCCCTCAGTATTCTTCAGCTTATAACGCGATTTTTTAAGAGTCCGCTGTTTTATCTTTCCTTACCGTTCTCTGCGAAAGAGGGGTGGTAGGAAAAAAAGAAAAAGAGGTTTTACAAAAGGAAGAAGCAACCGCTCCTGGAGAAAGGAAGGTAAAGGCAGTATAGTTTTTCTGAAAGTAAGTCAGGGGTATGGTTTTTTATCCTTCCAGGCACGTGCTGGCAAAAATAAGTGTGGTATAATTGATCAAGCAGAGAAAGGTTTTTTGCCATTTGTAAGGGGGCACCAGCCTTTAAAAATTTTTTTATCGTTTTAAGGTATTTGAGGTATGAAAGAAATAAAAATCACTGAGGCACAGAAAAATTCCATCTCCTCTGTGGTATTAATCCTTGAGGAGACAATAGAGGAGATAGAAAAATTGTGTCTTACCGGGGAGAGAAACGGCATCGTTTATGATGTTGTGAATAACCTGGATGAGAAAGTCAGGAATAGGTTAATGGAGAATATCAACAGGCTCAGAGAGATAATAAAGGATATGGCAAAAAACTTAAGCATTAAAAAAAAGAGGTACGAAACAAAACGGCTTATCTCCAGTCGTATTGCTTCCCTCTGGGAAACAGCCTATGAGATTAAAAGTAATCGCTTAAAGGGATACGGGGATGTTGCTAAATCATTAAAGGAGTATCTTGACCCTGCTGTAGAAGAGATAATTCAACTGCTGGATGATGCGGAAGCTACATTGTATAAGAAATAACCGGGAGTACTGGAAGACAGGCTACCAGATATAAATAGGGAAATATTTCCAGAAAAAAGGTTTTCTGGTGCAGGAAAAAAAGATATTCCCTGATTGACAGCCAGACTCTCGGAATGGTTGCTTATCCTTTCTGGCTATTTATCAGGGCAGAATAATCAGGTAAGCGTGAACAACCCCGGATTCATCAGAATTGAAAAAACCAAGCCTGCCATCAGGCGAAAGAAATGGATGGGGATGTGCATTTTTGGATGAACTGGTTCTGGTGCTGAACAGGTAGGTATAGTCCAGAAGAGGGTCAATTCCAGGTCTTCCCAGTCTTGCCAGGCAAAGGACAGGTGACTGCCCGGGCCGGTAAACATCACCAATAAACCGTTGCCCGGAGATATCAGTAGCAAAATGCCAGAAACCTGGCTGGGGGATATCCCGGCTGAGTACATTCCGGCAACCACCAGGGGTTTTTAATCCCAGATGCCCTTTATCAGGGCAGGCCTGGCTTTCAAGGAGATGGTTTTCCTTTCTGCAGGTGCTGTCATGGGGTCGGTAGTTTGTGGTACTGGTAATTGCCCAGTAACTCCTGCCACGCCAGCACTGGTGTCCCTGGCAGTGCTCTATCCCGTCCCGTCCCCAGGGCATGGTGCGGAAGTTTGTACCGTCATCCCTGAGCAGGTGGATGTCAGCACCTGGTTCACCGACTAAAAGGGTACAGGTACCATCCGGCTGGATAACACAGCCATGGTTTTCCTGGAGGAGAAGGTCGTGGGATTCTTCTGGCTGCAGACTGCGGCAGTACTGGGTGTGCAGGTTGCACCAGGTGGGACCTTCTAAGATAAGCTGGCAAGTGCCTTTGACCAGGTCAAAAATTAGGAGTCCAAAAGGAGGATTCTGGGTCCTGCCATCACCTAAAAAAGCAGAGATGGCCAATCTTTGGCCATCAGAAGAGATAGTGGACAAAGGATAAAGACGGCTGGGTATCTTTTTTGTTCCGGGAATGTTCTCCAGAAAAAGCAGTGTTTCACGGTTTGTACCATCAATTTTCACCCTTTTCAACTCTATGTTGCCACCAGCAGGTTGACTTCTGTCAACAAAATAGTAAACCCATTTGCCATCAGGGGAGACAGATGGTGCCCAGGCACCAGTTTCCTCTGTCAGCGGAGAAAGCTTGCCCCTGTCAGAAAGGTCGCAGAGCCAGTACTGGTGGGCAGGGTCCTTGCGGTTACCACCATGGGCAGTGGCAGCCCGGTGCAGAAGAAGAAAGCGGGAATCAGGCGTGAAAACCTGGGCTTCCATATAAAGATGGGACCAGGGGATTTCTTCCTCGGTGAGCTGAAAGACTTCTATTCCTTGCGGTGAATTTTCTTCCAGGAAATCAGGTCTCGGTTTCATCTCTCCTCCTTAAATGCCGGGAGCCAGGTTTTACCAGAGGAATGCCCTGCTGACATAAAGGGCAGTCTTCAGGTCGGTACTGAGCAACTTTGACCTGAAGGAGATTTACAAGCGGTATTCCCAGGTCCACCTTGCCTCTCTGGACCAGACAGGCAACAGCTAAAGGAACAGCTTTCCACTCTCTGATGAGGTCCATTACCTCTTTTACAGAGCCCCCGGTGGTAATCACATCCTCACAGATGAGCACTTTTTCCCCTTCTTTTAAAGAAAAACCACGTCTGAGACTCATTTTCCCAGCTTCCCTTTCCGCAAACATACTTCTTGCTCCTAACAACCTTCCCAGTTCATAGGCCAGTATTATTCCACCTAAAGCTGGTCCGATAACTGTTTCCACCTGCCTGATGGTTATTTTTTTCACCAGCATCCGGCTACAGTACTGACCGTAGTCGGGATTCTGAAAAACAAGGGCCATCTGGAAATAGGTATCACTATGCAGCCCTGAGGAAAGAAGAAAATGACCTTTCAAGATAGCCTGGCAGTCTTCAAGTATTTTTCTGATATTGTTCACTGGTTTCCTCCAGAAAAAGATGGTTAAGTTCATCCTGTAACATATGCGCAAAAGGAAAATTCTTGCCAGAAAAAATTCCTCCTACTTCTCTTACCGGCATTACACCCATCAGGGTATTAGTAAGGAAAACCTCGCTGGCAGTTTTCAGTTGGTCAGGAAAAAACTTACCTTCCTGCACTGGTAAGTTTTTCTGGCTGCAGAGGGAGAGAATAATTTTTCTGGTAATCCCGGGAAGCGCTCCAGACTCTAAATCAGGAGTACAGATAACACCATTTTTCACAAAGAAGATATTGGCAGTGGTGGCTTCGCTCAGGTAAGACCTGGTATTGCAGAGAAAGGCGTCCTGGTAGCCGGACTGTTTGGCTTCCAACCGGGCCAGTATATTCTCCAGCATATTAAGTGATTTCACACAGGCCAGGGCAGAGTTTTCATTTTTCTGAAACCGCCGGCTGACAAGGCAACTTATCCCCCGCAGGTAGTCAGCTGCCGGGTAAGGAAAGAAAGGACGGGCAAAAATTAAGAGATGTCCTCCTTCCTCCTTTCCCGGGTCAAAAATGTCCGGTTGCTTCCTCCAGACATTGACCCGTACATAGGCATCATACAGCTGGTATCTGGAAAGAAGTCTTACAATCTCCTGTCTTATCTGGTCACATTCTTTTTCCAGATGAATCTGGCACAGCCTTAACCCTTTCACCAATCTCTCCCAGTGGTCCTGCCAGCGGAAAATGACGAAATTTCTGGCACGCAAGGTTTCAAACACACCATCTCCGTACATAAAACCGCGAGCCAGTTCCGGTAAGGTTAATTGTCCCGGATGCAGAATCTGCCCGTTAAACAGACAGGCTGACAGACTTTCCTTCACGGCTGACTCCTAAGGTAAGAAAAAGAGCCTGAGCTTTAATCAGTGTTTCTTCATATTCCTGTTCCGGCAGACTATCCCAGACTATTCCCCCGCCGACCGGGTAGTAAAGATTAGAAGATTGAAGCATTATCGTGCGGATAAGGATATTCAGTTGCAGACACCCGTTGAATCCGAGATAGCCAAAGCACCCTGTATAAAAACCACGGCGGTGTGGTTCTAATTGTTCTATTATTTCCATGGCTCTGATTTTTGGTGCTCCGGTGATGGAACCACCGGGAAAGGTAGCCAGAATTAAATCTGTCACGTCCATCCCGGGTCTCAAAATACCTTTCACTAAAGAGGTGGTTTGAAAAACAGTCGGATACTGTTCCAGAATCCTTAATCTTTTCACAGTAACAGTTCCTGTCTGGCAGACCCTGCCCAGGTCATTTCTTTCTAAATCAACAATCATCAAAAGTTCTGCGGCCTCCTTTTCGCTTCTTAAAAGCTGGTCCCTATACTGTCTATCCTGGTCGGGATTGCTGCCTCTTGGTCTGGTGCCCTTCATCGGTCGGGTAATGACAACCCGGCCTTTTTTTCTCAGGAAAAGTTCTGGAGAGTTAGAGAGAAGGGAAAATTCCCCGGTCTGGAGAAATCCGCCATACATAGTAGGATTGACCTTTCTCATCTGGAGATAGAGAGTCTCAGGGAAAAACCCTTTGGCCTGAAACCTTTGAGCAAAGTTTATCTGGTAGACATCACCCGCGGCAATGTAATCTTTAATTTTTTTCACAGCCCTAAGATAGAACTCCCGAGTCATATTAAAGGAAAGGGAATCAATTCTGGGCAAAGAGATTTTCTCCAGGGAAGAACTTTTCTTTATTTTTTCTTTCCAGAAGATAACTGTTTGTTTCCATTCTGACTGGAAATTTTTTTTTCGCGCCAGATTAGCACCTTGCAACCAGAGCTGTTTGTCGCGGTGAGAAAAGACCAGGATTTTATCATAGAAGCCTAACCATAAATCCGGAATTTTTAAGTCGTCTGTAGCTATCTCCGGTATGGATTCAATCTGCCGGCCCAGGTCATAAGATAAGTAACCAAAACACCCCGGTCCCCAGAAAGATTTCTCTGGTAGTTGATGTTCCCTCAAAAGCTGTCGCAAAACCTGAAAGGGTGAACCAGAAAAAGTATACTGGTAGCCATCCCGGACCAGACTTATTTTTCTCCCTTTAGCCTTCAGGATAAGAAATGGTTGCCGGGTAAAAACGGAACAGCCAGTCAGTCTTTTTCCTAAGGCGTTATCCAGCCAGCAGAAACCAGGTTCCTGGTACAGGAAGGGAAAAAGTTTCTCCGGGCACAGATAAGGAAGTTGCTCAGTGACGATTGTACTCATCAGCTATTTTACGAATCTTGTTAACCCTTCTCATATGCCGGCCACCCTGAAAGGGAGTCTCCAGGAAGACCTTTACAATTTCCCATGCCAGTTCCTTCGCTACTACCCGGCCACCCATGGTGAGACAATTGGCATCATTGTGTTGCCTTGCCATCTGTGCCAGGTAAAGGTCATTACACACTGCTGCCCGGACAGCAGGAAACTTATTTGCGGTGATACTCATTCCCTGGCCAGTGGCACAGAGAAGAATTCCCCTTTCAATCCTTCCTTCTTGCAGGGCATAGCCGACCTTAGCCGCATAATCAGGATAATCCACTGATTTGCATATTTCCGGGCCAAAATCAATGACTTCATACCCTTCTTTTTTTAAGGCTTGCTTGAGAAATTCCTTGGTTTCAAAGGCAGCATGGTCACTGGCAATTCCAATTCTCATTTGTTTCTCCATTATAGAAAAAGATGCGGTAAGACTTTTTTTTCCACTGCCTCATTTATTTCTTTTAAGGTCTTTCGGTACTGCTGTAAATCACCGCCGGCCGGGTCCTGGATATCTAAACTGCGGACTTTTTCCCCTGCCAGAGGAAAGATTCCCTCCAGATATCTTTTCTGGGATTCTTCCATAACAAAGACTAAGTCCGCTTTTCTCATCAAATCTGTTGTGACTGGCCTGGTTAAAAAAGAAAAAATTCTTATCCCTGCTTCCTGCAGTACCTGGACTGTTTTTTCTGAGAGGTTGCCCCCATAACTTACCTTCAAACCAGCAGAAGTCACCCTTATGGCGGAAGTTTCTAACTTCTGCCGCAGAAGACATTCTGCCATAGGGCTGCGGCAGGAGTTTCCTTCACAGATAAACAGCACCAGACCCCTGACTAAACGGGGCTTGTCACCTGCGAGGTTCCAGATAGAGGAAGCCTGGCCACAGAGCCGACCACCATCCAGTACCAGGTCCACGGCTTCAGTTACCCGGGAGGGAATTTCTTCCAGAGAGGAAGCATCTGGCTGGGAAGAAACGTTAGCACTGGTAGAAGCCAGAAGGCCTGTAAGAGGAAGAAGGTTCTGGAGAAAAGGATGGTTGGGAATGCGCAGTCCAATTTCTTTTTTCTCAGAAGTGAGATAAGGCAGGTTCTCCCGGGCAGGAAGAATGAAGGTAACAGGTCCTGGCCAGGATTTTTCCACCAGGGCAAGATATCGCTGTGGAAAAACAGCGAACTTACTGGCAGTTTTTATATCAGGAATAAAACCAACAAGGGGTTTACTTTTCTCCCTCTGCTTTATGGTATAGATGCGCTGGCAGGACTCTTCATTTAACCCATCCGCAACAATACCGTAGACAGTGTCTGTCGGGCAAATGACTACCTGTCCCTCTTTTATTCTTTTCCCCACAATGTCAGCCCATTCGGCATATCTTGATTCTTCCAGTCTCACCGGTTCCATTTTTTCAGGTGATTTTCTTCAGTCGGCACTCATGGAAACGCTGTTTGGAGATTTCTTCGTATTGACGGTAAAGGGAGTTACGGCGAAGCAGCTCATCAAAGTCTACCTGGTGGGCATCAAAATCAGGACCATCCACACAGGCAAACCTGACCCTGCCGCCCACTGTAACCCGACAGCAACCACACATCCCTGTACCATCCACCATAATGGGGTTAAGACTGGCAATGGTTTTAATCCTGTGAAAAGCAGTGATTTTAGCAACATTTTTCATCATCGGAATGGGCCCTGCTGTCAGTACATAATCAATCTTTTCTCCTTTCTTCAGCAATCTTTCCAGCGGTTGTGTTACCAGTCCTTTTTCCCCCCTGGTTCCGTCGTCAGTAGTCAGCAAAAATAAATCACTGATGGCACGCAATTCGTCTTCCAGGACAAGCAAGTTTTGACTCCGCGCTCCCAGAATTGTCACCAGGCGATTGTTTTTCGCCTTAAAGGATTGTGCCATCCAGAAGACAAAAGCAGCACCTACCCCACCAGCAACAATACACACCTGACCGAAATGCTGTATTTCTACCGGTTTACCCAGAGGACCAGCAAGATTGGCGATACTCTCTCCTTCTTGCAATAATCCCAGTTTCATGGTACTGGTACCAACCTCTTGAAAGATAATACTAATCGTTCCTGCCTGGCTATCAGTACCAGCAATGGTCAACGGGATTCGTTCACCATCTTCATCCACTCTTAAAACCACAAACTGGCCGGGTAACGCTTTTCTGGCTACCAGTGGTGCTTCTACCTGGAAACGTTTGATGTTGTTAGCTAAGACTTCCTTCTTCACAATCTTGTTCATTTTTTCCTTTCTTGAAGAAAAGTTTTTAACGGGGTTTCTCCCATTTGAGAAGTTCTGTAATACTGCTTAAGGTGCCACCATCTTTTATTTCCTGGCGCAGACGGTTCTCTTTTTCCAGAACATCAGCTGCCCGGTTGGCTACTTCCACTACATTCTGCTGGCTGATTACCACCACCCCATCGTTATCCCCTACCAGCCAATCCCCGGGAAAAATCTCCTGGTTTCCTATCCGTACCGGAATATTGATTTCCCCCAGTCCTTTTGGTTCCCCGGCCTGCGGAGTTATTATTCTGGCAAAGGCAGGAAAATTCATCTTTCTTATTTCTTCCACATCTCTGATGGCTCCATTGATTACCACTCCAGAAAGCTTCCTGGTCACACAGCTATGAGTGGCCAGTTCCCCCCAGACTGCTGGTGGCAAGCCACCAGCATCTATCACGATTACCTGGCCTGGCTGGCTGAACTCTACTGCCTGCACAGGTTTTGCCCAGTCCCCGGGATATGTCCGGACTGTGACAGCCTGACCAACCATTTTTACACCTGGCACAACCGGGTTAATATCCTGAAGCCATCCTCTTCTGTGGAGGGCATCAGAAATGTTAGCTGTGGAAACCATGGTAAGAACTTCCCTGACTTTCTCCAGACCGGCACGCCAGTAAAGAGGTGTTTTGACAGGAATGCCGGAAGTTATTGCCTGCTTGATGCTGGCCACAGAACTGGCGACACCAGTTGCCTTGGTAATGGCACCTCCCACAATCAGAATAGAAGCACCATTTTTTACTGCTTCCACCACATTTTCGGAATTCAATCCTCCTGCTACCGCTACCGGTAGAGAAACATTGCTGACGACTTCCCGGAGAAAAGCAAAGGATATTTTCCCGGTCATCTGCTGGTCAATAGGGATGTGGACACCTAAATAGTGGACCCCTAAGGCAGCCACAGAAAGCGCCCTTTCCAGTCTGGCTGATTCCTCCATCAAATCAACCATAACCTGACCGCCATAGTTACGGCTGGCTTCCACAGCTTCCCGGATAGTCGCATCAGAAGCAGCAGCAACAACCACCACAATATCAGCCCCGGACTTAAAAGCTATTTCCGCTTCCAGTCTTCCTGTATCCATAATCTTCATGTCAGCGACGATTTTTGTCCCGGGGAATTGTTGCCGTAACGCCCTCACAGCCTGAAGACCGCAGGATTTGATAAGGGGAGTACCTGCCTCCAGGATATCCACACCAGCAGCCACTGCTTCTCTGGCTACTTTCAGAGCCCGGGGTAAATCTACAAAATCCAGTGCTACCTGAAGGAGAGGTTCCATTTGCTTATCTATATTATAGCATTTAAGGCTAAATCCCCAAGATTTAATCCTCTATTGCCAGGACACGACAGGGAACCTGGGTGGCACCAGCCAGACAGAGAGGTAGAACACAGATTTTCACCACGGGCCGGGTAATTCTGTCCAGGTTGGTGGGAAGGCAAACCGTAGCCACACCCGCCCTAAAAAGTTCCACAAAAATACCCCGGGGCTGGGCGTGATTTTCGTAGACATCAGAAAGGAAAAGACGGATTTTTTTCTGCACAATCCAGTCAATTGCCTGTTTGCTATAAAAGTAAACATCAGAGTCAAAAATTTCTCCCTGCCAGCCGGTATTGATAAGAAGTCCTGGAGTGGATACCTGGTACTTTTTCAGTTCAGAAACTTCAATCTCTCTTTTCCGGCCCTGCCGGTCCAGACGCAAAACTGTAGTTTCCACCAGGAAAAGGTCTTTCCAGGGGTAGTTGGTAGCATCAAGACCATTATCAAATTCAGCAATATGACCTGGAAAGTCAATGTAGGTGCCTGACATGGAAGAAAGGGTCAACTCATAGATCACCCCCTGATATTTTTTCCCTTCTATTTCCAGAGGCACAAAACGACGGCTGATACCTTCTGTAATTTGCCGGCTTAAATCAATAATTTTCATTTTTCACATAGTCTCTAATAGCTGCCAGAAAGAGTCAGCTGCTTGATTGAATTTTTCCTTCCCGGCTCCCAGGTCCGGTTTCAGAGAGAAATAACCATTAAAACTGCGGCAGCGTAAAATAGAGATGAGTTCTTTAATTTCAGCGTTCCCCCTGCCTGGTAATTGCGGGCAACCAGAAAAGGTAGCATCATTGATATAAAGAAGGCCGGTCATCTTCCTGATATGGGAAGGAATACCGAGAAAGGGTTTTTCCCCCACCCGCACAAAATTAGCTGGATTAAAAGCCAGACGGAGAAAAAGGGAGCCAATGCTTTCTATGACGTCAGCACAAAGCCGGGAAGACGAAGCATAGGTGTTTGGCTCGTTTTCCAGAAGCAGTGTGATATGTGCATCCCTGGCCAGTACCACCATTTTCTCCAGACTTTTTAAGACCTGGTCGCGAAATTTTTTTACCTGGTCAGGCGGCATCTGAAAAGAAAAAATTACCAGATGCTGACAATCAAACAGTTGTGAAAGTTTGAGCAACTGGCGGAAAAAGGATAATTCAGGGTCGCAGTCTGCAGTAATCGGCCAGCGGTTATAGCCGGAGGAGATAGCCGAGACAGAAAACTTATTCTCCAGCAGTTTCTGCCTCAGCTGGTTTATCTGGGCTGGTTCCATTTCGGTAAGCAGTTTTCCAGAAATTCTTCCCAGTTCAATATGATTAATACCCTGGCCCTGAAGGATAATCAGAGTTTCTTCTAAATCAGAGACCACCTGGTCGGAAACAGCTGTTAAAATAAATGATTCCTCCTTAAGTCGTGCCTGCTTAATCCGACCCTTTTGCCAGACACAATCAGCGCAGTTGGGGTTGTCGCAGAGAAAAGTAGCCGGGTTTTCTTTTAAAAGGTTCAAAGCTACTTCTGCCATCTTCCCGGCACGAAGCAGTCTGACCCAGGCTGAACCAATCCGCGTAATTTTCATCACCCCCTGCTTCTGAAAAATCTTATCCAGGCCAATAAAGTTCCGATGCGGTCCAGGGAACTTTTTCAGTATCTTTTGTCTGACCTCGCCTTTTTCATCTACAAAGGTAACTGTTTTCTCAGAAAGGTAGGGCAAATCAGCCATTTCTTCTACCGCATGCAGGGTGGTATTTCTATCCTGGTCTACACCCAGTAACAGAATATAACCATTGCTTTTTATTAAACGTCCGTAAGGAGTTTCCGGGCCGCAGGCAGTGGGAGAATCCAGATGGTTCCTGATGTAGAAAGTGGCTCTAGCTCCCCAGGCACTAACTGCATGGGTGGGATGCCGGCTGGACACAACATCCGGTCTTTCCGAAAAAACTTTAGCCAGATAACAGTTGCCTAACGGCCAGGGCATCATCACTGTGCCTTCCGGACCAACAACTTCTAAAAGAGCCTCAATGACCGTTTCTGGACCGTCTTCCACATAACCGAGGCTGCTTAAGGCACTATGAACCAGCACATCATCTCCCTTTTTCAAACCCAGATTTTTCAACCCTTCTACAATCATTCTCCTGGAAACGCCTGTCTTTATCATTTTTGTCCCTCCAGGATTTTGCGCGCTGTGAGAAAAAAGCCAGTATGTCCTCGCATGAGCTCCGCTGGTCTGAGTCTTTCCTCATCCACCAGCCATTTTCTCTCCAGTATTTCACAGACGCTGATATCCTGGAAAGTACCTTTGAGTGCCACAGCTACTTTCTGAATCTGAAAAATTTGCGGATTGAAAACAATCAGAAAACCACCAGGTCTCAAATACTTGAGCAGGTGTAGAGCCTGCCAGGGCTCTGGTAAATCTAAAAAAATACGGTCAGCCCAGTGTTTTCTCAGAGGGAAAGATTTTTCCTGGTAGGCATCAGCCAGAACAAAGCGAACCCTTCTTGGAATTTCGCCAAAGTATCTGGCGACATTATCCCTGGCTAATGCTTGAAACTCAGGATTCTTCTCCACACTGATAATCTGACCTTCTGTCACCAGGTTAAGCAGAGCAATCAAGACTGCTCCAGAACCTGTGCCTGCCTCCAGAATTTTATCTGTTTTCTGGACTCCAGAGGTCATGAGCATTGCAGCCAGGTCCTTGGGGAAAATAAGCTGTGTCTTTCTCTTCAGCCGCATCAGACTTTCGGCAAGGGTAGGTTTGAAAAAGTATGCCTTTTCTCTTCCCAGGGGCAGGGAAAACCCTTCTCTCTGGCCGATTACCCGGGACAGGTCTATCTCTCCCCGATGCGTGCCAAATTTTCCCCGGGATAAATCTACCAGCCAGCGTTTTTTACCCCAGATAATCAAAGCCCTGTCTTCTTTCTGGAAGACTTCCATTATTTTAGATTTTACTCCAGTTATCCCGGCAAGGCAAAGAAAAGCGTTGCTGCCAGTAAAGCTAAAGGTTAAAATGAGACATGCGAGAAAAAAATGCGCTGTCTGTGAAGTTTTCTGTTGGTTACCAGGTTCTGGAAGATGAATTCTTCTCGGAAATAGTTTCCGACTTTAAACAAATGGTAGCAGAAGTTTATTTTGCCTGGCCGGGCCAGCCTTCCGGACGGGCTCCCTTGAAGGAAAAGTTTCAAAAACAGATTCTCTGGGAGTTGAACCAGCTAAAACGTCTGGGTGTCTCCCTTAACCTTCTCTTAAACGCCTCCTGTTATGGAAACAGGGCTCTTTCTTTCTCTTTCTCACAGGAGGTTGTTTCCCTGGTAGGATACCTGCAGGATAAAATCGGGCTGGAAACAGTGACAACAATGTCTCCGCTGGTGGCGAAAACGATAAAAAAACATTTCCCGGAATTGAAAAGACGGGCATCAGTGAATATGCGGTTGGGGACAATAGCCTCTTTAAAATATGTGGCTGATTTTTTTGAAGGTTACTGTTTACAGCGAGAATATAACCGGGACAGGAAAAGACTTATGGAAATTCAAGAATGGGCAGAGAAAGAAGGCAAGGAGTTACAAATCTTGGCCAATAGTGGGTGCCTGAATTTCTGTTCCTTTCAGACCTTCCACGATAATGCTGTCGCCCACGAAAAACAGATGAAAGGGATGGAACCTTTCCCGGACTTACCCACGCTGTGCCGCTATTTTTACCGGGAAAAGTCTCACCGTCTGGAATTTCTCCAGAACAGTTCCTGGATAAGACCGGAGGATGTTCCTGTTCATCACGCATTTTTCCAGGGAACATATAAGCTGGCTACCAGAATGCATCAACATCCGAGGCTGGTGTTGGCTGCTTACACCCAGGGCTATTATGAAGGAAACCTTCTTGATTTGTTAGAACCAGGATTCAGCCAGGAGTGGTGGCCAGTTATTGTTGACAATAGAAGGTTTCCGCAGGAATGGTTCCGGCAGGTACTCAAATGCGAAAAAAACTGTTCCTGTTGCCATTACTGCCAGAAGGCAGCCGAAAAGGTCCTTATTAACCTTGAAGATGTTTGAGGAGAAAATCAATATTTTTTTCTTCTATATCCAGTTCATGCCCACCTGCAAACTCGCGGTAGACAAAATTCTCTGGCCGTTGTAGTTTTTTGTAAACAGCAGCCACTTTTTTCTGCTCTGACCTGGCATGCTGCACCAGAAACAACGGATCTTTCCTGCCCACCTCTATGTAAAGGGGTCGGGGACAGACGAGACAGGCTATCTCCGCATCCAGAAAAAATTTAGCAGAATCAAACCAGGAAGCATCACCGAAATCATAAAGGAAACGATTGTTGAACCAGCACGAGGAAACTGCTACCTTAATCCTGGTATCCAGAGCAGCCAGCAACAGCGTATAAAAACCACCATAGGAAAGACCAATCATCCCCACTCTTTTCCTGTCAATCTCCGGAAATTGCAAAAGAACATCTAAACTTTTCTGCAGGCGGTAAATTTCTAAGGCAGCCAGGGAACCCCCGAGATGTTTCCATTTCCTGTCAAGGGAAAGATGGTCGCACTGTACACCGAAATCTTTTCCCCAGAGAAAAAGTTGAGGAGCCCAGACAGCAATCCCTTTTTTCCAGACTCTCCTGGTCATCTCATTGTAGTTGGCAGAACCGAAAAAACCAGCAGTCAGTTCCGGTGTTCCTCCTCCCCCGTGCTGGCTGATAACCAGAGGCCACCTGCTTGCTGAAAAAGGTTGAAAGAAAAGTCCGTAGATGCCAGTTCCCAGTCCTGTTTCTATCCAGATTCTCTCTATCTGGCCACAGGCATCAACTGTTACCTTCTTACGCCAGAGCAGGTGCGTTTTCCCTTCTGTCTTTAAGGTTAACGGCCACCCTAAAAGTTCTTTTAACTTCTCCCGGTAGCATTCTACAGAAGAAAGATAGGTTTTTAAAGAAGATAAATCCGGCTGGAAAAAATGTTGCCGGTGGCTGTCAGCTTCTTTTTGTTTTTTTCTAATTAAATCCTGCAGCTGCCGGTAAAGTTTGTCCCGGTAAATGTTACCTTTTGTCGGGGATTCCCGATAAATCTTACGATAATTTTGTTTCTTGCTCATGAAGGATACTGATGGCTTTACAAACTTTGTCAGGAGAGAGTCTATCCACAATTAAGTTTGCCCGGGTTAATTTTTCCGCTGCCGTTGTATGGGTAACAGCTATACAGAACATTCCAGCAGCCCTGGCTGCTGCCACACCAACCACAGAATCTTCCACCACCAGACAAAACTGCGGACTTACTTTCAGTTTTTCAGCACAGGCAAAATAGATATCAGGGAAAGGTTTAGGTCTTGTTACATCATTCCTGGCTAAAATAGTGGTGAAACAATGCTGGATACCTGCCTTCTGCAGAAGAAGATGCACCAGCCGCTCATCAGAATTAGAAGCAGCTGCCAGAAGGTACTGCTTTTTCAACTGGAGAATGGTTTCCACAACAGAAGGAAAGGTAGGGACAGAGTTTCCCGCAAGCTGTAAAGTTGTTTTTACCTTTTCCTGAAGAAGTTCCTCTATGTTTATACCTGCTGGAAGTTTACCCTTTCTTTTCAGGTTTAAAAGAAACTCCCTGTCGCAGACCCCAAAGCCTGACTGGTAAACAGTATCCGGAAAAAAAAGTCCTCTGGCTCCAAACACCTTTTCCCAGGAAGATACGTGCAGATTCTCCGAATCAAAAATTACCCCATCCACATCAAAGATAACCGCTTTCACAGGCATAACATTAAATTTTACGCATTTTGTTCTCTGCTGGCAAAACAAAACAGGGAGCCTTTATGTTATAATCAAACTTGCCGATGAGACAAGAATCTATTAGCCGGCTGGCAGAAAAGGCTGAATGGCTCTGGGTAAAAAACAGACACAGGAATCAGTATGTTGCCTTCCGGCTGGTACTGAATCTAAAAGATTACACGCCGGCTGGTCCAGTACCGGTTTCAGTCAGTGCCGGCAATCTTTATCTGCTTTATGTCAACGGGCATTACCTGGGCCGGGGACCCGTGCGGGAATGGCCAGGACATGCCGGGCTGGACCATTACGACATCTGCCTGCTGTTACAGCCAGCACGGAATGTTATCAGTGCTCTGGTTCATTACTTTGGTGAGGATATCGGCGGCTGGCCTCTTACAGAACCTGGTTTTTTTCTTGCCGGTCAGTGGCAGGATGTTGCGCTTTCTACAGGTATGGCTTTCTGGGAAGCTGTAGAGCTGGATGCCTGGAAATCTTCCTCAGAAAGAATCAACCTTTATCAGGGTTTTACAGAAAATGTGGATTTGGACCGCTGGCAACCGGCTATCTGGGAACAGGGTCAGGATAACCCTGGCTGGCAGAAAGCGTCAGTTTTACCTGCGGCAAAAAAGGAAAAAGTTTTCCTCGAAAGAAGGCAAATTCCCCCACTAAAAGAAACTTTGCTGGAACCCATGGAGATTATCAACCAGGGTAAAAACTTCAGAGTTTACCGGTTTTGCCGGATGGTTTCAGGAAGAATCCAGATGGAGGTAGCGGCAAAAAAAAAGACACAGCTGGAAATCAGGTATGGTGACCGTCTGGAAGATGGGAAAATTAAAGTACCACCAGATAAGAAAAACACCAACAGTTCTGCTGACTGTCTGAAAGTACCTGCCGGCAGACATCAGTGGTATGGAACATTCCCCCTGCGCGGGTATCGTTATGTGAATGTCACATGCATACCGGCAGAAGTTTGTTCCCTCCAGTTACGACCGGTAGAGGTAGTTTATCCCTGTGTTAACAAAGCTTTCTTTCAAACCAGTGACAGCTGGCTGAACCACTGCTGGGAAACAGCACACTTGACCGTACGTCTTTGCCTGGCTGATACATATCTGGATAACCCTACCCGGGAAAGACAGCAATACGGAGGTGATGGGTACATTCAGGCTCTTTATGCCTATCAGTTATTTGGAGACCTTCTTCTCTGGAAGCAGTTTCTCCGTCACTTTGCTCAGGGTCAGGGTAAAGATGGTAGTCACCAGTCTGGTGGTCCCTGGTGCTGGAATCAGGTAATACCTGCCTGGACTCTCTTGTGGATAGAAAGCCTCGGCGAATATTACAGACATACCCGGGAGTTTTCTCCGGTAAGAGAGTATTTACCTTTTGTGGAGAAATCTTTTGCCTGGTTTTCTTCGCTGGAAGGCAGGGATAAACTGCTTACTGTAAAGGAGTGTTTCCACCGGGAAGGGGGAAAGGTTATCTGGAACTTTATTGACTGGCAGAGAAAAGATAAACAGCTGCAAGGAGAAGCAGCCAGGCTGGCTTTAAACGGATTCTATGGTCTGGCTCTGGGAACAGCCGCAGAACTTTTCTCTTTAGCCGGACAAAAGGATATTTCTTCGGCGTTAAAAAGGAAAAAAGAGACTGTTTGCTGTCAGCTGAGAAAGCAGTATCTACCCGAACACGCCCTGGTAACTGCTACCTTAGCCGGGGCTATTTCTGGAAGAATGAAGAATCTGGCAGAGAAAATTTCCTGCCGCCATTTTAGCACTGATGTGATGTTTGCTTTCTTTACAGTAAAGGCATTGATTAAAGAAGGGTATCACAAACAGGCGTATCTCCTGCTGCGAGAAATTTTTTCACCCATGCTGGAGAAGGGAGAAACCACTTTCTGGGAAACCAGGGAAATAAACAGAACTTCCCGGGCTGTCTGTCAGGGAGTAGCCGGTGCACCAGCCTACTGGTTACCCAGGTTAGTTGCCGGACTGAAAGAAATTGATAACCTGAAGAAGAAACTTGTTTTAATGAGACCATTTCCAGAGGTAGAGTTTGCTGATATTCTTCTACCCTGTGCTGATGGCGAAATTGAAGTAAAAATCAGAAAAGGGAAACGACAAAAGATAAAAGTGCCGGGTGGCTGGCAGATTACCAGAATTGATGGCTAAAGTTTGGCTGGGGTATAATACACTAATAAGGAAACAGAATTTTCCAGATGGGACAGAAATACTCTTTCGGTTTTTCAGATGGACTTCTGGCTGAAGTAGCTGGTGTCAGTCTCACCCAGTTACACTGGGATGTCCAGGCCATCGTTAAAGCCCACCAGGCTATCATACCTGTGGCTGAACGATTGGGAGTCCAGCCACCGAAACCACATCTGGCTGGTTTTGCTTACTGCCACCTTGCCAGTCTGGGAGCAGAGATAGTTTTTCCTGATAATTCTGAACCAAAACCTTTACCCCTTTTAAAAACAGCAGAAGAAATTGATCACCTCCAGGAACCTGCTGATTATCTTGTCGCACCTTTAGTCCAGAAGAGATTGGAACTTCTTGCCCGGTTAAAGGAAAAGTATCCCGAAACTGTTAACTCCATAGGTCACCTCTATGAAGGACCAGTTACCACAGCCATGCTTCTTTTGGGAGAAAAATTTCTCTACCTTATTTATGATGACCCCGCACGTGCCCATAAGCTACTTGATTTTTGTGTCACCAGCGCCCTGCATTACGCCTGCACTATAATCCAGTTTCTGGGAGGTAAACCCCAGCCAGGACCTGTAGGTATACCGGACGATTTTGCCGGTCTTATTCCTCCGGGCCTTTTTAACGAATTTGTCCTTCCTTACTGGGAGAAAATGTACCAGGGACTTATGGCTACTAAAAGGCATCTACACAGTGAATTGCTTCATTCAGACCATTTAGGGCTGCTCAGTCTGGTAAAAATTGACCACTTTGACCCCAGTGCTGACCAGTACCTGACACCGGAATTACTGAAGACTTATTGCCCCTGTCCTTTTAACCTGAGCATTCTTTCCTGGCAGGTACGCGACCTTTCTGAAGAACAGCTGGAAGACCTGTACAGGGTACTGAGTTTCTTTCACCCGGAAACCATTTCTTTCAGTCTGTGCCGGTTAAGTGACGAACCAAAAATCAGACGTCTTTTGAAGGTAGCCAGGCAACTGGCTTAGACAGGAGCCACCATGAAACTTAGTTTGACGATTTACAGTGTGGCGCAACTGGTGGAGAAAGAAGGCATGACGGTGGAAAAGTTTCTGGAGTTTGCTGCCGGAACAGGTTTTACTGGTGTGGACCTGGGTTACTTCTGGCAGGATAAGAAAAAAGAGCTATTCTGTCTTCCTCACTGGCTGGAGAAATACAATTTAACCATTTCCGGAGCCATCACCAGAAGCAACTTCGGTGCAGTGGCAGGCACAGACAAAGTGGAAGAACAGATAAATTCAGTGAAAGAAGCCATAGATGATGCCAGAATTATGGGAGCGCCTGCCCTGAGGATTTTTGCTGGTGGCCGGGATGGTCTTTCCTTTGAGGAGGGAGCACCTTTAGTGGCTGATTGTTTCTTGAGATTAACAGAATATGCAGAAAAGAAAAATGTAGTCCTGGCTCTGGAAGACCACCATGGTCTGGCTGCTACCTCAGAGCATCTTCTTTACTATCTGGACCGGGTAAGATCACCTTATTTCCGGGTTCTGGTGGACATCGCCAATTTCCTTTTTGCCGGGGAAAACCCGGTCGAAGCCACAGGAAAGGTTGCCGGTTATGCCGTCATGGTGCATGTCAAAGATGTCGTCAGGCGGCAGGGGAAACTGGAAGGCTGTCTCTTAGGTCAGGGCGAGGTAGATGTTAAAGGCTGCCTGAAAGCACTGAGGCAAGCCGGCTATAGCAATTTTCTTTCCTTAGAGTACGAAGTCCATCAAAACCCCAGAGAAGGCATTCCCTATTGTTACCAATACCTGAAAAACCTCGAAAGAATCCTTTCCTGGTAGTTTTTACCCGGGCACTCTTCCTTTTGTGTTTTCCTGAGGAACTGACAATTTATGATTTCAGGAAGGCAAAGGAATTCCAGCCTGGGAATTGAGCGATGCCGGCGTGGACACAGGTCTGCAGCTTTCCTGGAAGGAACGGTAATGACAGAAGCGGATTATGGAATGTTTGCACAGTAGATTGTTGCACCCCTGAGGCAAAAAGGTAGAAATTTTATCTAAGACTACTGGAGGAAAAGCACAGAATTCTACGGGTAAATTGTAACCAGATTGCCCTCTCTAATCTGGTGCGAAAGGGTTTATAGTATCTCTCATTTAACTCACCTAACCTGGTTATCTCCACCAAATCCTGTCCTTTGCCAGAATACCACTTCTTCTATCCAATGCCCTTAACCAGCTCATAACCAAAACTACAAATGCCAGCCCATATTATTTAAACAGGGGGAGTAACAATCTAAAGGACCATTGACTTTTTTTTGAAGCTCTTTATGGGAGATAGTCTTCTGTGGTATGATGTCATGGTCAACCGAAGGAGGAAGGATGGAAAAAGTGAGAATAGGAGTAGTTGGTGTTGGGGGCATGGGTTCAGCCCACTGTCAGAAAATCAGGGAAATAGAGGAAACCACACTTACCTGTGTCTCCGATGTGGACGCTTCTGTAGCAGAAAAAAAAGGGCAGGAATTGAATGTCCCGTTTTTCACAGATTATCATGCCCTGATAGATAGCAATCTGGCAGATGCTGTGGTGGTGGCAACCCCCCACTGGATGCATCCAGAAATAGCTATCTATGCCTTCCAGAAAGGGTTGCATGTCCTTTCTGAAAAGCCTATCGCGGTGACGGTATCTGATGCAGACAAAATGATTAAGGCAGCCAGAAAAAGTAAGAAAGTTTTTGCCGTTATGTACCAGCGCCGGGCAGAACCGATGATAAGAAAGGCTCTGGAAATTATCCGGGAAGGGAAAATAGGAGAGATAAGAAGAACTCTCTGTGTAGAACCCTGGTACCGGACTCAGGCTTATTATGATAGTGGCAGCTGGCGAGCAACCTGGGTTGGTGAAGGTGGTGGGGTTCTTATCAATCAGGCGCCACATGGTATTGATATTTTTACACTTTTAGGTGGACTTCCTTCTCTTATCCAGGCAAAAACAAGAACCAGACTACACCGGATTGAAGTGGAAGATGAAGCCTGCGCCCTTTTAGAATACCCTGATGGTGCCTGGGGTTACTATTATGTGACCACCAACGAGGCGATTGGTCCATATCATATGGAATTTGCTGGAGACAGGGGAAAACTGGTTATCAGGGGTAATGAACTGAAATGGTATAGCTGCTGTCCCTCCATCCAGGAATTTACTTTTGCTGCCACAGGTATGTGGGCGAATCTGGAAGTGAAGGAAGAACAGGTAGTTTTACCAGAAAATGTCCTTACAGGACATGGTGCCATCATCAAAAACTTTGCCCGGGCAATTCTCTACCAGGAACCACTTCTTTCTCCGGGGAAAGAGGGGTTAAACTCGGTGGAATTTATAAACGGGATGATACTTTCCGGGCATACAGGCAAGCCTGTAAAGCTTCCTGTCAGCCGTCGCCGGTATGACCGGTTGATGGAAGAACTGAAAAAGTCTTCCCGGCCAAAGGAGGTTATCAAGGTAGTCCGGGAAACTGACCCGAAGTTTAAACAGGGATAAAACATTTATGTTCTGTGACATTCATCTTCATCACAAACCAGGAAAAAAAGAAGTAGATACCAGCCAGCTACTGGCAGTTATGGATAAGTCTGGAGTGGAAAAGATAGCACTTTTCTCCTGGTATGGTGCTAACCTGGAAGAGCAGGAAGAAAATATCAGGCAGGTGGAGAAAATTTTCTCCGCAGCCCCGGACAGAATATATGGTCTAGCCTGGATTGAACCCGCACATGGAACAAAATTAGAGTTTCTGGTAGAAAACTGGTACAGCGGCACAAATTCCGGGGTTTTAAAATGATTCCTAACAAATGGTATCCCTGTGAGGAAAAAGTTCTCTCCTTCTGCCAGACCATAGCAGAACTGAATGTCCCCTGTCTTTTTCACTCTGGCATCCTTTATTTTTCCACTTTTTCTTCCAGGTACTGCCGGCCGGTTTTCTTTGAAGAATGCCTGAAGATAAAGGATTTGCGGTTTGCTCTGGCTCACCTGAGCTGGCCCTGGACTGATGAATGCATAGCTTTTTACGGGCAGTGGCGGAGTCTTTTCCAGAAGGGGGAAATAAGTTCCAGACTTTTCCTGGATAGTACTGCTGGTACTCCCCCTGCCTGGCGGAGGGATGTTTTTGAGAAAGTACTCTCTTTTGGTGCCAGCGAAGCACTAATCTTCGGGACTGACATGCTGGTCAGCGGTGAGGAAGGGATTCTGGAAACGCTTGCTACCTCCTGGCAGGAACACTTCCAGAGAGATAAGCATCTTTGCGAGAAACTGAACTTTTCTGCGGCCCAGCAGACAGAATTTTTTACCGGCAACTTTGAAAAATTTTTCTCTGGATAAAAATTGCCGAAAACAGTAATTCTAAGGAAATTTTTATCTGCGGTCAAAAAACTTCTGTTTCCAGGCTTCTCTTTACGGGTGGAGAAAAAAATTGCTTTATCTAACTATTTCTGACCGGATAGTTCCAGTGAGGAAGTACAGTAAGGACAGCGCACCGCCTTCAAAGAAATGGTGGAAAAGCAGAAGGGGCATTCTCTGGTGGTCACCGGCACAGATTTAGCCTGTTGCCTTCTCATCCGGTTAATCGCCCGGATGAGCAAAAAAACAGAGAAAGAGACAATCAGGAAACTGATAATATGGTTAATGAAGAGACCATAGTTCATGGTCACTGCGCCCGCTGCTTTAGCCTGTGCCAGGGAACTGTATGGTCCAGGGGTGGAACCCTGTTTCAGAACAAAGAAGAGATTGGAAAAATCAACCTTTCCCAGCAGCAAACCAATGGGTGGCATGATGATATCTGAGACCAGAGAATTAACGATGGTGCTGAAGGCAGCACCCACAATAATTCCCACAGCCATATCTATCACATTGCCCCTCATCGCAAATTCTTTAAATTCCTTCCACATAAAACCCCCTTCATTTGCCACTACCAAAGAAATAATGCTACATTTTTTCCGGTAAAGAAATGTTTAGAAGCCACAGTGCCCGGGAGAAAACAGAAAAGAGTGCTTTTATCAGCGCCAGACGGGAGAGGCTTAAATCGCGCTGCGCAGTAATTACCCGGTGGTGCTGGTAATAACTGTGGAAAAGCCGGGCAAGGGAAAGAAGATACTCCGCCAGCAGATGGACTTCCAGAGACTGGCTGATGTGTTCTACAATCTGAGAAAAGCGCGCCATTTCTTTAATCAGGTTAAACTCCTCTTCTTCCCGCAACAAAGAAAAATCAGCAGTCTGCGTTTGTTCGGGAGAAAAACCTTTCTGGAGAGCAAACTGGAGGATGTGCAGCATCCGCACATAAGCATACTGCAGGTAATAAACCGGGTTTTCTAATGATTGTTTCTTCGCTATTTCCAGGTCAAAATCCAGGTGACTTTCTGCCCGACGGAAAAGGAAGAAAAACTTAGCCGCATCAGGACCGATTTCCTCCATCAGTTGCCTTAAAGTGATAAACTCTCCGGCTCTGGTGGACATTCTCAACTTTTCCTTTCCCCGGAAAAGTGTTGTCAGTTGCACAATGATGATATGAATTTTTTCCGGGGAAAAACCTAAAGCAGCACAGGCAGCTTTCAGTCTGGTGACATAGCCATGGTGGTCTGGACCCAGAATATCTATCAGCAGGTCATAACCCCGCTGTATTTTGTTCCGGTGGTAGGCAATATCAGGAGCCAGATACGTCGGTGTACCATCGCTTTTAATCAGAACCCTGTCCTTGTCATCACCGAAAGCAGTGGACCGAAACCAGATGGCACCTTCTGCCTGGTACAGGTAACCAGCTTTTTTCAGGGCTTGCAGGGTATCCTGTAGCAGGCCGCTCTGGTGGAAGCTCTGTTCGCTCACATAGGAATCAAATGTTACGCCAAACCTTTCCAGGTCTTCTTTTATACCCCGGGATATTTCCTGGACAGCAAACTTCTCAAAAAAGTCAGGCTGGTCTTCCGGGACAGCAGTAATCAACCTGGCAATCTCCATAAGATACTCACCCTGGTAGCCATCCTCCGGAAGGCTGGTTTGTTTACCCTGAAGTTGTTCGTATCTCGCCTTCAACGATTCTCCGAGGAGCCGAATCTGACGGCCGGCATCGTTATGGTAATACTCTTTGGTCACAGAATAACCAGCAAAGGAAAGAATTCTGGCTAACGCTTCACCAACGGCAGCCTGCCGACCATGGGCAATGGTCAAAGGTCCAGTTGGATTGGCACTGACAAATTCAATTAAAATTTTTTTCCCGGTACCACGCCGGGAGGAACCAAAAGTTTCAGGATTACTCAAAACAGTTCCGACTAAGTCAACCTGCACTTCCTTCCTGAGAAAAAAATTTAGAAACCCTGCTTTTTCCTCTATCTTCTCCAGAAAGGCTGGTTTTTCAGCTGAAATTGCCTGTTTTAAAAATCTGGCAATCTCTTCAGCAGGATAATTTTTCTTAGCCAGTTTGAAGGCGATGCTGGTGGCAAAGTCCCCGAATTCCTTTTTCTCCGGAGTTAGCAGTTTTATCTCGCCAGAGAATCCCATACATACTTCTTCTGGTAACTGGTTAAGGGCTTTCTTCAATATTTCAATCAGTTTTTCCCTGATTTCCTTCATCCTGTCTTTCCTTTTTTATCTGAGAAAGCAAATCTTCAATCCGGTACTCCGGACGCTGGTCCAGAATAAATTCCAGCTGGGGGCAAAACCTCAATACCAGGCGGCCAGCCAGTCGGTGATGGATGTAGCGACTGGCACTTTGTAACCCCTCAAAGGAACGTTTTTTCTCCAGGTCTGTTCCCAGAAAACTAACTGAAATCCTTGCCAGTTTTAAGTCCCCGGTGATTTTCACATGCGTGATGGTAAAGAAACCAATCCTGGGGTCAGAAACTTCCCGTCTGATGATATCTTCTACTTCTCTTCTAATCAGATGCTCCACTTTCTCTTTTCTTCTGCTTGCCAGGCTCATCTTTTTCCCCGTGTTAAGGTTGGTTCAGGAAAGTAACCTTACAGTAAATTTTTCCACCAGATGGTCAGGATAGTAGGATTCCTTAGCCTTCCTCAGGTTTTCTTGCCCTGAGTCTTCCTCCCGGTTAATCCAGGTTGTGCCTGACCAGGTTTTCTCAGCAAACTGCTGGTTAATTAAAGCATAGAGAGAAGGAATTTCCGGGCTGGCTTTTTCTACATGAATGACAGCAGTATCTTTATTCAGGAGTTCTCCCACGGCAAACGCTTCTATGCGGTTGTGAACTAAAATTACGCCACCCTGAATTTCTAATTCTAAGAAATGTTTCAGGCATTCCAGGACAGCTTCCTTTTCCTCCAGCAATCCCAGATCTTCTTCACATCTTTTTGCCTGACACCACCTCCTTGCCAGGTCCAGGCACCCTAAAATCTCTTCCTTACCTAATGGTCGGTACTCATAGGTATACTGTTTCAGAAATTGTCTGATGTGGTTACGTTTGCGGTGATACTTCCTTCCCGGTAGTTTAATCAGGTCTTCTGTTCTGTAGACATAGTCAAAGTAATCACGGACCGGTTCAATCTGGAAACTGCCGGTTTTCTCCAGCTCTGCTACCAGCCGCCGGTCAGCCCTTTCTATCGCTGGTTGTTTTTGTCCTTTCTCTTCCTGCAGAAATTTTAACAAAGTATAAACAACCTTTGTTCTTTCACCACTTCCTACCGGCTCGGTGGCAAAAAAGCGTCCCTGCCTGTCACGACAGTAAGCGACAAAACAATCGTCCAGAATACTCCAGTGAAACTGGTAGTATGTCCTCCAGATGAAAAAACCGGTAAAGGTTAATTCTGCTGTCTCTGGTTGATAATGCCAGAACTTTTCCCTGATAAAGTCCCGGTCAGACAACTCAATCGGTTTAAAATCAGGAAACACAGGATAATTTTTCATACTGATTAAATTATACCATAAGACGAATTGCTGATTTTTAAATTTCTTCTATCTGCTGCGTTTTTTGAATCTTGCAAACTCCATCTATTGTTTTTTCATTTTTGCATTTTGGATAATCTTTTACATTACATTCATTTGTGCAGTTAATTTCTATTTTTACACAACTTCCATCTTTACATTCTTCATTATCAGAACAACTGCTGTAACTATAACTGCTCCATTCCAAGCAAGAATCAGAATCATAGTTGCCACAGGTTTTTGTTTTTATTGTTGTTGAATTTACACATATTCTTTCATTCTCCAGAAGAACATTCATTAGTACAAGTTTCACCTCCACCTCAACCGCCAGAGGAGGAGGCTACACATGTTCCATTAGAACAAGAATAACCTGAATCACAACCAACATTTCTGTATTCTGTTATATTCCTGTCATCAGAACAACCATAAGAATCTTGCTGTGATATTATTCTTGATTGATTTTTTGTTGTTGAATTAACACAAGAAAAATCTGTCCATTCTCCAAAAGAAACATTAACATAATCAGGCCCTACCAACTGATAATCATATTCAGTTATATTTTCAGCACAAGAATAAGAATCATATTTTGTTCTGCTTCTTGATTGATTCATATTGCTACCAGAACAAGTCAAATTCTGCCACTCGCTCCAAGATGTATATTGCCATTCAGGTCCTACTAACCTTGAATCATATTCAGTATAATTCTCATAACAACCTAAATTATTGCTATCATACCACTCCCTGCTTCTTGTCTGATTCATCTGACTATTTTGACAAACATTATCCTGCCATTCTGTCCAGTCAGTAGAAGTTATGTTTGCTTCTAATAATCTGTATTCTATAAATGTTTCATTCTCGTAACAACCTAAATTATTGCTGTCATATTGAGTAACATTTCTGGTTTGGTTCATATCATAATTAACACATCCAACATCAACCCAATCACTAGTGATATTTTCCAAGTTTGCTTCTAATAATCTGTATTCAAAATGAGTTATATTTTCAAAAGTTCCGCAATCATTTGCATCATATTCTGTAAAGTTTCTTGATTGGTTCATATCATTATTGACACATCCAACATCAACCCATTCCGTAGGAGTTGAATTAACAATATTTTCAACACAACCCCCTCCTAAACAACCGCCATTTCCTCCTCCATCAGTATAAAAACCACAAACACAACCTGTTGGAAGAGCTGTTCCACAATTTTGTTCATCATTTCCTGTTATAGAAGTATTTGCTATTGTAATTTGAGAACCCCTCTTATTTATTCCTAATTTAAAATTGATGATTGAACAATTATTTATTGTAATATTAGTATATGAATTTGAAGTTATATTTATCCCTGTTGTCCATTCTTCAGCATTTCCAGTTATACTATGCCCTTTACAATCTAAAATAACATCACCGGCCCCAATATTTATTCCGTTAGTATTATGGCATGGTCCAATATTCTCATTCATCTCATAAAAACCGGGAGAATTAATTGATTGGGGGCAAGTATTTCCCAAAATAACAAACCCAACTAATTTTTTATTTTGTAATAAAATTATGCTTGCAGATAAAGTTATAAAAATTGCAACAACAATAATTATAGGAAAAACCAAACCTTTTTTTAGCATGAATTAATAAGAGAAAAGAAGTTTATAAAATTATTTATGAGCAAAGCTCGTTAGAGGTGAGCAAGCATTATTTTCTATATAATTTATCTGCTTCTAAGAAAACTCTGTTTGCTTCTGGTGGACTTACATCTGTTGATGTTAAAACTTTTTGCGGATCAGGAAAACCTTTAACACTTCCATCTGTAAAAAGAATATTTTTGTATTCACCTTTGTGATTAAAATAATTATAATTTCCCGTAACATTAAAATCCATAATCAATGCTGGTTTTTCTCTTCTTTCTTGTGAATCTATTTTATAAGTTGTTAATCCTCCTGATAATCCTCTATATAGATAAGTTGAATCTGCAGGCCCTATTCCATTAGCTACAGATCTTTCCCAATCTGCTTTAACTTGATTTGGTTTTATCCAGTTTGAACTAGGGCAACAAAAAATTTCTGCATTATTGATATATCCATTTTTGATTAATCTTCCTAGCCCGATTGGTTCAGTTCCATAAATTATGTTATTTGCGTAATTACCTGTAGTAGTATTAGGATACATCTGTTCATTATCTTGGCCGTACATCTCCATAGCCAAACCAATCTGTTTTAGATTATTCATGCATACTGCTCGTCTTGCGTTTTCTCTTGCCCTGCTTAAGGCAGGAAGCAACATTCCTGCTAATGTTGAAATTATCG
>CAZYCA010000022.1:0-46775 GCA_964645405.1 uncultured bacterium
GGGTTCTTTGATGAGGTAGACAACAGGTTCGCACCCAGCGATGACCCGTTTGGTTTTAAGTTAGTAATTTGAACAAAATATGAATAAAAGTGTAAACTATCTGCCAGGAATAAAGTGTAAACTATGTGTCAGAAAGAACAGCATGTTTCAATAAAGCAGACGGATTCGATATTCTGCTGTTGCAAAATGCGGGAACGCGGTTAAAACAATGCCCTGGAGGTTTACTAAGGTCATTTGAGTTAAGTTAGAAATGTGTCAAAATTCAGTTATAAGATAGTAAAAGAAGACAGGTAAGAAGAATGAGACACCAGCACCCTGACCGCGTCATCAGAACAACATTCAGTTATGATTCCCCGGTTCCAGTTGACTGGAAAAAGTACAGAACAGTTGTGATTGAGAGTGACGACTGGGGAATAGGCCTCCCGGGATATGGACTGGAAACCGCTGAAGAACTTGAAGAGCTGTATGGACTTCTTGAAAAAAAAGAGGGTACGATAACCAGCCAGCGGTATTTACCGCCTTTGCATGTATGAGTAACCCGGATTATGATGCCATAAAGACTACGGGATTTACAAGGTTTATTGATACCGGCCCTGATAGAAATTCACTTGTCTGCAAAAAATGGAGGGAGGGAGTGGAAAGAGGTGTTTTCTTTCCTGAGTACCATTCCAATCTTCACCACACCAGCCCTGTTGTATGGATGGAACTTTTGAAAGGACAGGGGAATGCCGCCGAAAAAGCAAGAGAGTTGTTCAACCAGAAGAGGTATGGGCAGGGATATCATATCCCTGAATTCCAGGGTATGAACATAAAAGAGATGAACCAGTGGGTAAAAACCGGACTGGAGAGATTTTACGACGCTGTGGGATACCCTGCCTCTGTTGCCGTAACAAGCGACGCATATCCGGAGACAGAAATAATATGGTCAATACACGGCATAAAGGCCGTCGGGATTAAGAACAGCAGGAACAATTACGGGGAGGTTGTGGTTTATGACACAAAACCCTGGAACAACCAGAATCCCTGGGTTCCTATGGGTGCCTACAACAGGTTTTACGACCTCATCTACCTGTCAAGGAATGTTTTCTTTGAATGTACAAGGGACAGCAACCTCACCACTGAATTTGTACGGTCTGTGATAGAAAAACGATGGGACAACAACGAACCTGCCATAATCCAGTCGCACCGAACGCATTATGTCGGTAGTAGAAAGCGTGAAGGATTGGAAAAACTGGGAAGGATGCTGGACCTGCTTTCCAGAACGCCGGATGTTAGATTTCTTACCAGTGCAGAAGTAGCTTGGCTTTACAGGAAAGGCTGGTCAACAAGGTTACACAAAAAGGGGTGTATTTTGAGAAAATGGATAGAGCATAATCAACCTATCTTGATGGAAAAACCTGTTAAAAAAATAGTTTCCCTCCCTGAGGAGAAGGATTTTTCTGGCAGAATAACCGATAAAGGGTTCTCTCTTAATATTGACCCCGGCGATTATCTTATTGAATTTCATTAAATGTTTTGGAGGTAACAATGCATAAGAAAAAGCATTGCTATGAAAAACCGCTGCGGATAGCCGCACTTCAGGGAGGGACAAAGGTGCATCGCGTTGTTCTCAACGGATAGTGACAATATGGTTAAAAGAAAAAGACCTAATATACTCTGGATTTCTTTTGAGGATACCAACCCTTTTTACGGCTGTTACGGAGACACTGTTGCCAGAACACCGAACCTTGACAATCTTGCCAGACAGGGATGCCTGTACACGCATTGCTTTTCCACCGCCGCGGTCTGTGCTGCTGCCCGTTCTGCTATCATTACAGGTATGTATCCGGTGTCTATAGGCACCCATCATATGAGAACCTCCCACACACACCCTGCAGCTTTGGAACTACCCACGCCCTATTCAGCAGTAATACCCCATTATGTCAAGTGTTTTACGGAATACCTCCGGGCAGAAGGTTATTACTGCACAAACAACGGCAAGACTGATTACCAGTTTGACCCGCCGTTTACCGCATGGGATGAGTGCAGCAAAGAAGCACATTGGCGGAACCGCCCTGAATCCGGACAGCCATTCTTTGCTGTTTTCAACCTGAACAGAACCCATGAAAGCGGCATGTGGCCGGAAAAATGCCCTGAAGTTATGTTTGACCCTGGAAAGATGCAGGTTCCGCCTTATTTTCCGGATACCTCGGGAGTAAGAGAAGCACTCGCCCGTATGTATACCAACATTGAACTTAATGACCGTGCTCTGGGAAAAATTCTCAGTCAGTTAGAAGAAGATGGACTTCTGGAGAACACTGTGGTTTTCCACTGGAGCGACCACGGACCCCTGCCCAGAGGGAAAAGATGGCTCTACGATTCAGGCATCCATGTTCCCCTGATTATCCGCTGGCCCGGATATATAAAACCCGGAAGTACCAGCAACAGGCTGGTCAGCACCATTGACCTGGGACCGACCGTCCTTTCAATCGCCGGCATACCTATCCCGTCACACATACAGGGAAAGGCATTTCTCGGTAACCAGGCTGCTCCGCCCAGGAGATACATATACGCGTCAAGAGACAGGCAAGACATAGCCTATGATATGGTACGGGCGGTGCGAGATAAAAGATTCAAGTATATCAGGAACTTTTGTCCCGAATTGCCTTATAACCTCTGGATACCATATCTTTACCGTCATCCGATTATGCAGGAGATCTGGAAGGAGTTTATGGCACGCAGGCTTACAGGCCCGCAACTTCTGATGTTTCAACCCAGGACTCCGGAGGAATTGTATGACACCGAAGAAGACCCGTATGAAATCCATAACCTTGCTGGCAATCTAAAATATAGAAAAGAACTGTTCCGGTTGCGAAAGGTACTGGACGAGTGGCTGAAAGAAGTAGGAGATATGGGCAGGATTCAGGAATCAGAGATGGTCAGGATGTGGCACCCTGACGGGGAACAGCGTGAAACCGCTGCACCGGTTTTTGTCCCTGTTTCCGAAGAAAACCCGGGCCTTGGCTATATCAGGGATGAAGGGGTGTATAGATTGAAACAGCCTGTTTTTATGCAACTTTTCTGTGCCACACAGGGAGCATCTATCGGATATACACTTGAAGAAGGAGATAATCCGAGATGGTTTTTATATAAAGGACCGATACCTCTACAGAAAGGAAAAACAATTTTAAGGGCAAAGGCAGTAAGAATCGGCTATAAGGAAAGCAGAGAAAAGAAAGGAACATTCATCGTGCAATAATGAAGCTACCCTTAATTTAAAACCAGGGGACTGATGAAACTATTATCTAAAGAGTTGATTGTCAGGCATCAACGCGGCCGTTGTGTTGTCCCGGGATTCGTTACGTATATCAGCAGGTTTGAGCCTGTGCTGATGCATTGCTATGGATGGGAAGATTATTCAGATGCCTATGACGACTATGCAATAACCGTCAGCCGTGACAATGGAAAAACCTTGGCAGAACCCTATCTGCACTGGAAAAGTGAAGTTGTTCAGGAGGGAAAAGTAAGATATGTTGAGCCGGCAGCATTCTTTGACCGGGATACTGAGAAACTTGTTGTCCTGACTAACAAGTTTCTTTATCCTGGCGACCGGCTGGACGTTGACCATAAAGGATGCCTGGTCCGTGATATTTATCATCCTGAAAGTAACTCATGGAGCAGAAGAGAAGAATTAAGCTTCCCTGACAGTCGTGCTCCGTTTGTTAGTTTTTCTTTCCCAATTAAAACCTCTTCCGGGCGTGTCATTTTCCCTGCCCAGGACTGGTTTTTAGACGAAAAGGGGCAACCACTCCATTATAAAGGCTGCTGGTGCGCAGCGGGGATAATTGTTCTTCTTCTTGGGGATTACAATGAAGAAGGACAGATACAATGGCACAAAAGCAGGCCGGTTATACCTGACCTGGACAGGACATCAAGGGGTTTTTACGAACCTGCAATAGTCGAACTTTCTGACCGACGCCTGGCAATGATACTCAGGGGAGACAACAGTATGTTTCCTGAAAAACCCGGCTACAAGTGGGTAAGTTTTTCTGAAGACAACGGTGAGACCTGGTCAACACCCCAGCCACTTCCCTTTACGCAGAAGACGTTAGAATCCAGTTCCAGCGGCTCTGCCCTTTTCCGTTCAGTTAAAAACAACAAGATTTACTGGATAGGCAACCTGTGTCTGGGCGGGGAAAGGGCAAAAGGCAATTTCCCTCGTAATCCCCTTATAATTGCCGAGATACAGGAAGAGCCGTTTGCCCTGAAAAACGATACAATATGGGTCATAGATGAAAAAGGCTACAATGACTCACCTTTTCTTATGCTGTCCAATTTCAGGTATTACCAGGATATGTTCACAGGAGACGTGGTTGTTTATGTGACGCGCCTTGCAGAGAAAGGGAAGGAACGGTGGCAGGAGGCAGACTACTACCGCTACCGCATAGAAATATAAAAAAATTAGCGAAGTCTGTGCCAGGGAAACTTTACAATCTGGGTATCCGGTGACGCACACGTGGGAACGGAGCTTAAGCACGGACGGGAAGTCCTGGTTGACGCCCTGCGGGATTCTGAAGAAGGGGAAAAACGGGGCGGGACATCTTTTGAGTGGGATATGCTATAGACGTGGGAGATACGTCAGGTTCCCAGGGAGTTGGTGAGGACCGGCAGGGACTTGAAGTGGCACGTCAGCTCCAGGTACTGCGAAAACATCTGTCCAGTCTGTCAAATCAGGAACAACTTATCCTGTTTTTAATGTGTAATCCACCAGGTTGTTTATCGAGCAAATTTCTGCCGGTACCCTGTAATCCAATGCCTGATGCGGCCAGTAATAGTTGTACTTTTTCCGGTATTGTGTTATGTTTTGCTTTTATTGGCTCCTGATAACTTCTCAAAAATAAATCCGCTCGTACTTCTGGCTCTCATGAAATCTTTCCAGCATACCAAAAGTTTCCGGGTGATGACCCCAGCAAAGACCTCCTGAAAGATAGAATCTGCCAGGTATTTCTTAAATCTTTTTGCCTTCATTGCCGGACGATTGTCTATTACCAAAATTATCTGCTCCGGGAAACAGTTTTCTCCTGATACTCTTTTGGCTTCTTCCCGGGCTAATTCTAACGCAGCTATTAGCTCATCCGCGGTATAAAACGGCTTTACCAGACACACCAGAAAAACCGGCTGAAATAGTCCAAAACATTAGTTGAATATTAATGGCTGGCCAGTTCCACCACCGGTTTAATTAACTGCCCTCTTGCTTGGTAATCTCTCATCCCGAATACCTTCCGGTAATAAACTGTACGGCTCAATCCAATAATTCTACACACCCGGTTAATGGAAATTCCTTCTTCTTTCCTTACCTGTTCCAACTTATCATAGTTTAACTCTAACTTTGCGTTCTTTTTAGTAACCGGTTCTCAATCGTTAAATCTCCGATAATCTGCCTCAATTCCTCGTTTTTTCTAATCAAATGGCTTCTCTAAAGGTTACTTTACCATTGTTCTTCAATCTCTCGGTTCTCCCTTCTATAAAAAGTTGTTTCCAGCGATAATACTGGCTCTGGTGGACAGCATAGTGCCGGCACAGTTCTCCCGCTGCGCTTTCCGATTTAAGACCTGCCAGAATAATCTGCTTTTTTCTCTTTTGATAGCTTATGCTATGAACATCTTCCTAACCTCTAATTTGTCTATGTCTCACATCTTCTTATACTCGGCCGGTATACCGGCTATTTTAATCATGCCTTCAAAATTAGTTAAGCAGGGGTGGTAACCATCTCTATGACCATTTACCAGCAGCACTTGACAGATAGTTATAGGTATGTTACAATTAGGTTAGAAGTGGGTAAATACTGGGCAAAAGGTAACGGCAGGGCAATGATAAAAATTGATAAAAAAAATTACAAACCAATAAGCTACCAGATAAAGGAAAAACTGCAACGGTTGATACTGGATGGTACGTTTAAAGAAGGCGAAATTCTTCCTTCTGTAAAATACTTCGAAAAGAAGTTAGGGGTGAGTTTTAAACCAATAAGAAAAGCCCTTATAGAGCTGAGAAAAGAAGGGTTAGTTTATTCCCGGAAAGGTGCAGGGTGGTTTGTTTCAGGTAACATAACAAAATCAGAAAAACCTGGCCGAGGAGAAAAAAACGAATTAAACCTGCGTGAAACAATAACAAATATGCCGCTGCCCTATATATTGACAAAAAAAACAATCACAGTGGGACTGCTTGACATGCATACCGCACAGATTGAGGTATGGGAAAAAGTTTTTTCGGAAATAGAAAAGGACATCAAGACTATAACTTTCAGGATAACAGGGGATAATGAAAAAACAGATATCAGACAGGTATCCTACGGTCAAATCAGAGGTCACGGCGAAAAATTTATGGATTTAAGCAATTTCCAATCAATCAACAAGATAAATTTTTCAGACATATACAGCGTTTTTCTGAAAGGAATAGTTGATAAGAAAAAAATCCTCGGTCTGCCATCAAGAGTATGTTTCCCCCTGCTTTATTTCAATAAGAAATTCGACAGACAGTTTGAAAAACTCATATATTCAGGGAAAACGAGAATTTCCTGGAACGAATACATAAACTTTTGCATAAAGTTCAGGAATATAACCCAAAACTATGAGGACGGTTTTATTCTTTCTTCTTTTTCTCCCTTTTATTATTTCGTGTTAAACGGGGTTGAACCGTTTGATGTGAAAAACGGCAATCTGATTTTGAATTTTGAAGACAAAAAGGTCTTAAAAATCTTTTCTGATTTAAAAACAATGGCTGAAAACAACTGCTATCTAGACAGGAACATATACCTGCGGATGGCAAATCCCAAAGAAATATTTTTAAAAGGGGCAATTCCTTTAATGGAAAGTTTTATTTTCTATTCCCCCTGGCTGAAAGAATCAAAACTAAACTATCATATTCTGCCTGTCCCCGTAAACCCTGAAGAAGATTATAAAATTCCTGTCAATTGTTCATACTGGATAATCCCTTCAGACTGCAAAGAACCTTCCCTGTCTGCAGAAATCATAACAAGAATGTTGTCCTTTGACATGCAAAAGATAATCGCCGGAAATGGCCAGTTTCCTGTTTTGAAGTCAGTCGCCCATTCCAATTTCTTCAAAACGTCACCAGATGAAAATAAGAAAGCGCAGATATTTCTTGTAGAAAACGGAGAAAACTATGATGTCAAAGATATTGTATTTCATAAATACTTAAATGAAGTTTTTAATTTTGAAATGAACAACCTGATAAACAATCTTCAGGGAATAGAAGAAACTGTAAAAAATCTGCTGCGCGGAGGGGGTGAGAAAAATGGCGAAGAAAAACAGAAGAATGTGTTGTTCGTCCTTCACTCTTCTTAGGCTACAAACTGCCGAACATAAACTGAGGACCGGTTTTACCCTGATAGAGCTACTGGTGGTGGTTGCCATCATGGCCATCATGGCAAGTCTGCTGCTGCCGGCTCTTACCAAGGCAAGAGAGCAGGCTCAGAAAGCTGCCTGTATGAATAATCTGAGGCAGATCGGGCTGTCTCTATTTATGTATGCACAGGATTTTGACGGCAGGTTTCCGGTGGCTTATGAAACGAAAAAATGGTCTTGCACGCGGGGTTTCTCCCTTTTAACCGGGCAGATTAACCTGACTTCTAACGACAGGGAAGGAGCCGTTTATCTCAAAAATCCAGAAATTTTTATCTGCCCCAGCACTGTACTTACCGCTTCCGAAACAGGGCTTCTTGGAAGTGAAAGGTGTTCCTACGCTTATTCCGGATCAGACGGGAGGCAAACAGGGTGGCGGGGATACAGAGATAAGGACAACCCTAAGTTAGCTCTTGTCGCGGATAGAAAAGGTCCGGCGCAGACCCCTGGTACTCGGATATAGAGATGAGATTCTTAAGAGTAATGGATAGCGGTAATCACTGGGCTGATGGAGTCAATGTTCTATACATAGGTGGAAACGTGGAATGGGTCGCATCGTACTATCACACAGCGACCGGCTACTACAAACTGCCCTGGGATAAGTTTCCGAACTGTGGCCGTGGTGAGGGCTATAAAAACATATAAAACCATTGAAATACAAAGAAAAACACTACTTAAAACATAGCCAAGTTTGGCAGAACCCTTTTTCCAATAAGGGAGGAAGTATTAATGTCCAGAGGGTGTGCTATTACAATAAAGAGACAGCTATAATTGATGACGTGCCTTCCGAAGTGCGACTAACTCCAAACAGATGGGGTATAGTTAAGATACAATGACTGGTCTAAACGCCTCCCGGCTTATCCTGCTAACAGTGCTATGCTTTTTGTGGGCGTTGTCTGGTCCGTCGTTTGCGAACTTTAGCATAAAACCTGCAGGCTATCTGGGCAATAGTGGTCAGGAAGGCACATCCCTTATCTTAAATCTTCCTGAAAAAGGCGAAATGGGTATTTCCGGCATATGGGCTGACAGAGATATGACCCTCTGGGTGGGGGGCGGTCGTGTTATCAATCGTGTCACCCTTTCCGGAGAGCTGATTGAGCAGTTTCCCTTGTTGCCCAAAGGAAGTGTGGTAAACAGCAAGACATTTACTGCCCTTAATGATACGCTTTATTTTCTGGGTGCACCTCCTGATACAAAGGAGACAAGGTTGTTCAGCCTGCCTATGAAAAGCGGCTCAAAAGCAACACCTTTACCCTTAAAATTGGATTCCTCTGCCTTCTTATCACCGCAGCACCTTGACGGGCAAATAATCATTGCCCAGCACTCACAGGAATTGCCGCGGGGACATTTAGGTATCTATGCTGTTTCCATTCAACCTTTAACGTGCCTTTCACTGTTGTTTTCGCTGCCGGTAAGGGGCATGAGTGGTGTGGCTGTAGACCAAGGAAGGGGGGCTGCCTGCATTTACATAGGACATTATCCTGTGGACCAAACAACAGGACAACCTGTCTATAGCATTATAGGTGTAGACAGAAATGGCAATCTACTGGATGGCTATCCCCTGATATTTCATACTTCGAAATACAGACAGGTGAGGGGTATGCTCTCATTTATAAAAGATGCCTTCTGGTTGGCAGGTTATCCAGAAATCAGACGTGTGGACCTAAAAGGGAATGATGCTCCGGGCATAGTTAATAATTACCACTGGGAATTTGGCGCCCATAATAGTCAGATAATAGAGATAGGCAGAAATGGACCTCTACAGTTACTTGCTCTTTCCACAGGGATTCCTGATGCCTTTTACCTTGCACGCTGGGATGAGAGTAAGAATGAGTTTAAATTAGTTAGAAGAATCGGTTGTCTACCTGTCATCAACAGTCTCGGGTTATCTGATGACGGGATGATAACCATTGGCACCGCACGCACACAACTCTGGTACAGGTGGGACGACAGTCCTGATACACCACCACGTAACACGGATAGGGCTGCGTCTGCCATACAGGGTTTCTTCATCAAAGGACGATATTTTTCTCTGTATAACCATATTCCTGGCATTTTTGACTCCCACCCAAAAGGCCGAAACATTGTAACCAGAGTAGGAAATACTGTCCCGATGAAAAACCCTGTCAGTCTTTCGCTCTGGGAGTTACAAAATAAAACCAGTTATTTGCTTCTTACCGACAGCGATTCAAAACAGATATGGAAAGCAAAGTTTATCCTGCCGAGACAGCCAAAAGAGGTTGTGGACTACAAATGGGAACCTGTACCTGTCAAAGGACGAAAACTTAAACAGCCTACTGATGTATTTGGTTTGACCGATGGACGGATAATCGTAGGCGATGAAGGTCGGATACTGGTGTTTAAACCTGACAGGGAAGAATATATTGTTTCAGACGAGTTTTCCGGCGGTGATGCTCCTGAAATGAAACTGGGAAAAAGTTTAAGATTTGCCATTGACGGACAGTGGTTGCTTTTAAGTGATACGGAAAGACACAGGGTTTTATGGGTAAGATGGACAGACTGGCAGGTGCTTTCAGTTTTTGGCAAAACAGATGTGCCCGGGAACGGACCTGATCGGTTAAACTGTCCTACCCTTGTAGCGCTCCGCGGGACAAAGGGTTTAGTTGTCGATGCAGGCAACCAACGTATTTTGAAGGTCATTCTCATAAACAATTGTTTATAATAAAATCAAAGGCCTGTGAGCAAAAATATAAACTCAGTAGCCTCCAATAAAAATTTTGTCATTTAGAACAGACACAGCCCGCAGCAAGGGTGTGTTAATCGTCCCACTCCCTGGACATGAAGAGTCAACAAATAAATAATGTCAGTTTTTTGAATTGGTATTCTTGGTATTCCTTGATAATTCCAATTAGATACAATTAGGAATAGTTAGCCTTGAACGATTGTGCTAACCAAAAAGAAGAACAAGAGCATCCTGATCAAACTCATCCTTTACAATATTCAAAACATCTCATGGGGAGGGGTTTCAACAAGGTAAATTGTCAGGAAGTTTTATTGGTCAGTACTGGTATGAAGCTCATTGTTAAAAAGGAACAGGTCATCGGCTCGCCAGCCAACCGGGGAATGTGGGCAGTATACGTCGCCGCAGGCGATATAAGGTCAGCTGGAATTTCCTTCAAAAACGTTGCGCACTTGTGCCACGTTGGCGGTTACGCAAAAAAGGGTTTTATAATTACGTTTTTTTTCTCTGCAGTTTCCAGCCTGGTTCAGTCACGGAAATCTGCGGTTGTACCAGTTTGCTGTAAAGTTCTGGCCGGCGAGCCCTTAGATACCTGCGTCCAGAAGCATTTTTCAGTTTTTCCGGTGTAAGAAGCGCCACGACGACATCATCACCGAGTTTACGGCTTTCAGCAATTATCTCACCATAAGGGTCAATAATCATAGCCAGACCCGGTTTCACTGTATCATAATCCCATCCGACCACATTGGAAAAAACATAGTACACACCATTTTCATATGCTCTGGCTGGCAGCCAGCGCATCAGCCAGCCTCTACCTTTTGGCCCATCAAATTCTAACCTCAGCGGTACCGGGTCACGTTCCCTATTTTCCCAGAGTTCGCGCTTGATTATTCCCCGACCAGGCATAGGTGAAGGTAACCCCCCGGTCACATGTGGAGCAAAAATTATCTCTGCTCCCAGCAGAGCCGTGATGCGCACATTTTCTACCAGGTTATTATCGTAACAGATGAGAAAACCTGCCTGGCACCCGCGCAAGGAGATGACATTGTATCTGTCACCCGGTGAAAGATGTGGATTAATGAAGACGTGAAGTTTGCGGAATTTGGTGATATAACCCTCTGGACCCACGGTTACATAACAGTTGTAAAAACGACCGTTTTCCTCCTCCACCAGACCAGCCATCACCACGGTATTAAATTCCCTGGCAATTTCTATTAATCTTTGCACACCTGGCCCATCCGGGACTGGCTCTGCCACTTCTGCTAATTCCTCTTTTTCTAAAGGCTGTATCCAGGTATAACCAGGAATGCAGCCTTCGTGAAAAGAGACAATTTCTGCACCCTGCTCCACAGCCATCCTGGTCAATTTTCTGATAACAGACAGGTTATACTCTTTGTCATTGTCCCGCCCTTCAAACTGAGCTGCCGCTACCCGGATATCCCTCATTTTCTCCTCCTGCATAAAGGGACAGAAACCATATTCTTCTTATCTTTTCTCCCCTGATACCGAATAAAGTGATATCCAGAAATAGTTAAATCTTTCCTATTTTTGCCGGCAATGCTGGATGTAATTCAGGCAGTATTCGTCCTGGCCTAAAACTGTCTGGCTGATACAGAGGGCTTCCTGAATTTCTTCTTCAGTGGGGTCCATAATAGCAGAATCAAGACCGCAGGCCAGGCTTACCACCAGAAAATACTGGTTAATCTTTTTTCTTTGCGGTAATCCAAAGGAGACATTGGAAAGGCCGCAGGTGGTTTTCACACAGGGGTAAAGCTTCTTCAGTTGCTGGATAGCCTGAAAGAAAATAAGGCCATTAGAAACATCCACACTGATAGGCTGAACCAGGCAGTCCACAAAGATATTCTCCAGAGAAAGGTCTGTCTGGCTGGTGATAAGTTTGATAAGGTTTTCAGCGATCTGGACGCGCTTTTCGGAAGTCTGCGGGATACCGCTATCATCCATGGTCAGAAGCACCAGTTTCACCTCCGGATGTTTGCGCAGTAGAGGCAGCATTCCCTCCACTCTTTTTTTCTCCCCGGTAATAGAATTAAGCATAACATCTTTGTTTTTGACCAGGCCCAGACATTCCTGTAAAACCAACGGGTCAGAACTGTCCAGAGCGAGGGCACCGGTATCTACCTGCTGAACCGTTTCAATCAACCAGGCTAAATCCTGCTTTTCTGTACCCTTTCCCAGCCCTGCATTCAAATCCAGGTAATGGGCACCGGCAGCTCTCTGTCTGGTGGCTTCTTTCTGGATAAAGGCAACATCTTTTTTCTCAATCGCCCGGGCAATACTTTTTCTGGTAGCATTAATCCTTTCACCGATAATAATCATCTTTTTCTCCTGTGTTATACTTAAATGAAATGAGAGTTTCCCGCAAAAACTTTGAAATGATAGTTTACCGGAAGTTCCAGTCTCTGCCAAGTATTATCCGGCAGAAGTTAGAAAATGTGGAGATATTCGTGCAGCAGGAACCTCCAGGAGAAAACCTTCTTGGGCTTTACCAGGGAGTGCCCTTTCCGCACAGGAAAAATCCTGGTTATTCTCTTGTTATGCCAGACAAAATTTTTCTTTATCAGGGACCGATTGAACGCAGCTGCCAGAACCAGCAACAGCTGGAAGAAAAGGTGGAGC
Source organism: uncultured bacterium (assembly GCA_964645405.1). GTDB lineage: Bacteria > Ratteibacteria > UBA8468 > B48-G9 > DSTR01 > JAMWDF01. The sequence goes on from CAZYCA010000022.1 coordinate 12,739, forward strand.
AGGTGCTGTTCCATGAGATTGGACATTACCTGGGACTGAGTGAAGAAAAGTTAAGACAGATGAAACTTTAGGGAAAAATTTTTCTCTCCGGCTGAAAAAGAGTAGAATTCAAGTCTTTAACCTGCAGTTTTTCAGTAAGAAACTGAAAATGCCGCCTTAAATCCCCGACTTCTTCCCGACAGTGGGCATCAGTTCCGGTAGCCAGTTTCACCCCCTTTTCCAGACAAAGCTGGAAAAACTCTGGTTCCGGGATGTTGGTATGGAAGTTAATTTCTGCTGCTACCTTTGTTTCTGTTAGAATTCTTGCCAGAGGAGAATAAAGATGTTTTCCCGCCTGTAGGTGGTAACGACGGAAAATACGGAAAGGATGCGCCAGGACCTGTATCCCGGAAACACACAGTTTTTCGCAGGCAGAGAGAAAACTTTTTCCCAATTTCCTGTTACCCTGGCTGACAGAATCTTCAGGCAGCCAGTGGACCGCACCAACCAGTAAATCAAAATTTTCCCTGTCCTCAGGCAGAACAGTAAGGTTACCCTCATAATCCAGTTCTACTTCCAGTCCCAGGAGGGTAAACTCAGAGCGGAGAGGTTTAACCGTGCTCAAAAATTTTTCCATCCTGTCCTGTTTTCTTTCCCGGCTGACCCTGATAAGACCTGGTTTTTTCAGGAAATTAGCCTGCCAGAAGTCTTCTGCGGAAAGATAAAGCTGAGCAGAATGCTCTGTTAATACCAGACATCTACATTGGAAAAGCTGACTTTTCTCCACAGCAAGCCTGGCATTAACCGTGGTAGCACAGTAGGCAAACTCTGTGTGGCAGTGAACATCAGGTAGAGGAAAGGTATGCACCAGTGTTTCTTTTTTTACCTGAAGTCGGTCATCTATTTCTACCATAAGGTAGGAGAAAGGCGGTTCGCAAAGAGACGGAACGCACAGATACTGGACACCAGCCATTTCCTGGCATGGCAGACCATGATGGTAATGACCGCTTAAAGAAAGTCGGACTGGCAACTGACTGTAAGCAGAAATAATTTCCTGGCTGTTGTTAAAGTTCAGCGGATAGTTTTGCTCCAGCAAAGGGTAAACCACATTATGCTGCAGGGCTATCACCGGCCGGCCAGGTTTTTCCAGGCAAAGATTCCGGAATCTTTTCAAACTTTCCTCAGTTCGGAAACAACTTTCATCGGACAGGTAACAGTCACTAAAAGGGTAAAGGAGAAAGCCAGAGATTTCTTTCTCCACGGCTAAATCTCCAGCGACCGCCATAAAATCTTCCTCTGGCAAATCGTGATTACCCCTGACGATAACAGCCGGCCAGCCAGTTTCTCTCAGCAAAGAAACAATCCTGTGAAAATCTTCCCTGGCACCAGGCAAAGAAGGCTGGTCTAAAAAATCCCCTAACACAATAATTGCAGAAGGGGGGTCTTCCCGGTAGCGGAATAAGACCTGCTTGAAGAGTTCTAACGAAAGATGCGTTTTCCTTTCCGGACAGGTATCCCGGTAATCGGACTGGCTTGCTAAATGTAAATCAGCCAGAACCAGAAGACGGAATGGTTTTCCCATTTTCAACTGATACGGGAAGAAGTCTGCCACATGTCAGCGTTGGGGCCGATTTTCTCTTTCAGCTTCTCTGTTGCCTGATTTAAGGCTGTAATAATTTCCTCTGGTAAAACAATCTCACTGGCTGAAACCAGCTGCTCAATCTGTTCTCTGGACCTGGCACCAACAATAACGGAACTTATCCCTTCTTGAGCCAGCAACCATGCTAAAGCCAGATGTGCCATCGGGAAATGCACGTTGCTGGCAATCTCAGCAATAGAGGCAATTGCTTCAAAGGTCTCTTTCTCATACCCGGGTTCCTGGTGCCGGATATAAGGTCTCTGTGGAGAAAAGTGTCTGGTTCTGGCTCTGGTAGCCGGCACCTGGTCAGGGTCTTTAAATTTTCCTGTAAGTAAACCCTGCATTAACGGTGAGTAACACAAAACAGAAATGCCGTGGCAGCGACAAAAAGGAAGAATTTCATACTCTATGGCGCGGAAAAGCAGGTTATAAGCCAGCTGATTGGAGATGATATTGTAATGACTGGCTGGATATTCAGACAGATCTCTGCAGCCAAAATTAGAAACTCCGTAGAATCTTATTTTCCCGCTCTCTTTCAATTTTTCCAGTGTCGGAAGAAGTTGTAGCAGAGGAAAATTGGGGTCAGGCCAGTGAAGTTGATACAGGTCAATCCAGTCTGTCTGCAAATTTTTGAGACTGCGTTCACAGGAAGAAATAAGTTTCGGGGCAGCAAAATTAGAAGGGGAAACCTTGGTGGCAATGACGATTTTATCCCTGACATTTTTCAGCGCCTTTCCTAACAGTTGTTCGGAGTAACCATCACCATAAGACTCAGCTGTGTCAAAAAAGTTTATGCCACAGTCATAGGCTGCCTTCAAAGCAGCAAGAGAATCTTCAGCCTCCTGTGGTCCCCAGGTAAAGTCACCAACAATAGACCACCCGCCCATAGCAATAACCGAAACTTTCAACTTACTGTTACCTAACTTTCGGTATTTCATAAAGTAGAAACTTTATTCTTTCAGCTTTACAGGTTTCTGCTGGCGGATAGACTTTTTTACTGCCAGACACACTTTCAGGGCTTCCAGTCCTTCCTTACCTGTCACCGCTGGCTTACTTTTTCCCTGAAGGCAGGAAAGAAAATGACTGATTTCCTCAGAAAAACCATCACAGTTGATAAAGTTCCTTTCCTGGATTTCATCTGCTTTATCTCGCTGAATGTACTGAATCTTTTCCGGTCTATCAAACGGACCGGCTACCTGGCCAGCAAATTTACTGGTAGCAAAACTTATCTCTTCCCTGGCAAAACCCCATTCGGAGGCATAACCGGCTCCTACTCCCGCGATAGCCCCTTTTTCAAACCTCAGGGTGAAAATAGCTGTATCTATCTGCGGGGAAAAATCAGGCCGGAAAAAGTTTCCACCTTCCGCATAAACTCTCTCCACCTTACCCAGAAAAAAATGTAGCAGGTCTATCATATGAACAGTATTCTCTACAAGGGGACCACCACCGTCTTTCTCCTCCCAGAACCACTTCTTATCTACTCTTCCCAGGGCAAACCTGATTAGAATCCAGTCTGGCAATCCAAACTCACTTTCAAACTTTTGCTTTAAAAACCGGTATGTCGGGGAAAACCTTTTTTTGAAACCAAGCATCAGGAAAACCTTATTTTTCTCACAGACTTCTATCATTTTCTCGCAGTCAGAAATCGTTGGTGCCATAGGTTTTTCACAGAGGATATGGACACCGGAGGAAGCAAAAAGTTCTGTCAGGCTGCGGTGGGAACACGGTGGAGTACAAAGGCTCACACCATCAGGACGGTTCTGTCTTAGAAGCTGGTGTGCTGAGGAAAAACCCGGTACCTTATACCGTGTACAGATTTGTTTTAAAACAGAAGTGTTAGTATCTACTACACCCGTAATTTCCACTTCAGGATGCTGTTTAAAATAATTCAGATGTACCTGTCCAATACCCAGACCGATAATAGCCACCTTCATTTCTCCCCCTGGTTAAAGCGTTATTTAATAGCAGCGAGAGGAAAACGTCAAGCTCCGGATAAAAACTGCTTCTTCCTTCTACCGTACTGCCGGGATGAGAAGTACGGGTACTCCGGAACTACGGACGACAGCGTGGCTGACACTACCGAGAAAAATTTCCCCTATGTAACTGCGTCCCTGGCTGCCCATTACCACCAGGGAGACTCCAGCACGTCCTGTCCAGGCTATAATTTCTTTCTTCGGGGACCCATAAGGAATTTCTATCTGGACATCCCTGGCTCCTGCTTTCATCAATACGTCTTTCAAACGGTTGAGTCGCTCGGTATCAATCCGGTTGAACTCCTCCAGTCTATCCTTCAGATGTCTGTCTATCCGTGCCTTATCCTGGACATGTAACAGCGTGATTTTCTTAGCGCCGTATGACGCAATCTTCTGCACATAACCAAAAGCGTATTCCGCGTTGTCAGAAAAATCTGTCGGGAAAAGGATATGCTCCAGAAAGTTGCACGAAACATCACTGCAGATTATCTGTCCGCCTTCCTGTTTCACTTTAGTGCGCAGAACTAAAACCGGCCGCGTGGCACTGTGAATAACGGCACTGGCGACACTGCCCAGCAGAATTTCCCCTGCCATGGTGCCGCCGGTTGAACCCACGACTATAAGCGAACAGTTGTGCTGGTCTGCCTGCCGGCTGATTTCCATTTGAGGTAGCCCCAGAACCATTCTGGCTGTCACCTTGTAACCGAGGTCCTGAAGCATTTTTTTCTGTCTTTCAAACGAAGGTGTAGCAATTTCCATCAGGGTTTTTGCCAGTGTACCCACATCACGGATATTGAAACAATGGATGAGTATTGCCTCTTGCGTCCCGATCGCTTTTAACCCACCCAGAGAACAGATAACCTTATCCGATACTTCTGAAAGGTCTGTTGCCACCAGCATTCTGGTAAACATACTACCTCCTTTTTTTCTTTACTTATTCTGTCTCCACAGGGGAGAACCATCTTTCCGTCTTCAGGCAAATGTGCACCAGCCATAGCATCACCGGGACTTCAATCAAAACCCCGACCACTGTAGCCAGCGCAGCACCGGAAGATAATCCGAAAAGCATCGTGGCAGTCGCTATTGCCACTTCAAAATGGTTACTGGCACCAATCATCGCCGCAGGAGCAGCATCACGGTAGGAAAGTCTTAAAAGTTTCGCCCACCAGTACCCCAGCCAGAAAATAAGGTTGGTCTGGATGAACAGCGGAATCGCAATCCAGAGAATTGTCAGGGGGTTTTTCAGGATGGTTTCTCCCTTGAAACTGAAAAGAAGAACCAGAGTAACCAGAAGAGCAGTGATGGTAACAGGAGTCAGAAAATGGAGAAACTTTTCCTCAAACCATTTCACACCTTTGACCTGAATAAGCCAGCGTCGGGAAAAGTAACCCGCCACCAGAGGCAAAGCCACATAGATGGAAATAGAAAGAAGTAGTGCCTGCCAGGGTACTGGAAGCCTGCCGACTCCCAGCAAAAATCCCCCAAGTGGTCCATAAAGTAAAAGCATCGTCAAAGAATTGATGGCTACCATGACAAGGGTTAAACCATCATTGCCTCTGGCAAGATACCCCCAGACCAGAACCATCGCGGTACAGGGAGCAATTCCCAAAAGGATACAGCCAGCAAAGTAACTCCGCCACAATGGCACCTCTAACATCTTCACTCCTTCCTTCAGTACCACCTTGCCTGCTCCATGGATAGCGCCCACAGGTAAATCAAGACCAAAAGGCATTTTCACCAGGTCTGTGGCTTCTGCTCCAATCAATCCCCGGAAAACAAATCCCAGAAAAAACAAACTGATAGCATACATGGTGAAGGGTTTTATTGCCCAGTTGACAAAAAGGGTTAGAAGTACCGGTTTGCCACTTTTTCCTGCCCTGACAACCTCGGTGAAATCAATCTTAACCATGATGGGATACATCATGAAGAAAAGACAGACAGCAATCGGCAAGGAAACCACAGGTGCCCCTTTAACAGAAATGGACATGGCATCAAGGGTTCTGGCTACGTTTGGTGCTATCCTTCCAAGCAGAATCCCAGCAAGAATACAAAGAATGACCCAGATGCTGAGATACCGCTCAAAGATATTCGTCAGTCTTCTTTCTTCCATGAGAGCCTCCACCATTTTCTCTCACCACGCAGTGTAAATGAGATAAAGACCTGCTATTATTACCAGGAAGCCACAAATTTTTTTAAGGATTAATGCTCCCTTTGACTTCTCATTCCAGTTCAGGTAATGCTGGACCAGCTCGGTAAATGTCCCTGCAGCGACCAGTACCGAACAATGACCCAGACCATAAAAAGCAAGTAAAATCAATCCGTAAGCCAGATGAGTACTTGCCAGACGGAATGTCACGGTGAGCATCGGTGCCATGTAAGCAAAAGTGCAGGGACCAAGCGCAATACCGAATATCAAACCAAGAAAAAACCCAGCCAGAAGTCCTTTCTGCTTCAGAGGAATACGTCCCGGTCCAGACCAGGGAGCCGGGATAATATCGAGCAGGTGCAGTCCCACTAAAAAGAAAATAACAGCCACCGCATAGTTACCCCAGCGGCCAACATTCCCCATCATTCTGCCAAAGGCTGCAGTGACAGCACCAATGATACCGATAGTGATAAGAATCCCTGTCCCGAAAAGCAAGGAGATGATAAACGCCCGGGATGTGGAGATACGGCCCTGCTGGTCAATGAACCCGACAATTAAAGGGATACTCGCCAGGTGACAGGGACTTAAAAGGATGCTTAAAACTCCCCAGATGAAAGAGGCTGCCACAGCAATAGCAGGCGTTCCCTCAACCGCTCTGGTCAGCACGGTAAAAAGTTCTTCCATCTCATCTCACTCCCAGCTGCGCAATTTTTTTCTCTAACTCCTCCTCAGAAAGAAAACCGGTATGCCGGAAAACTTCTCTGCCTTCCCTATCAAAAAATATCTGCACCGGAATGGACTGTATCCCGTAACGGGCAGCCAATACCTGTTGTTCTCGCACATGGACAAAAACTACATTCAACCTGCCCTTATACTTCTGCTCTAACTTTTTCAGAATTGGTGCCATCATATCACAGGGAAGGCAACCATCAGCCCCAAAATCCACTAAACTGGGCAGACTACTGGTTCTGGCTCTATCCACCGGATTATCCCTGGCTAATAAAGCCTGTTTTTCTGTCCAGGAAGCACTCACTTCCACAGGAAGCTTTTTTCCGATACTTTCAATCAGTTCTTGTACCACCTTTTTCCTTTTCTCCTGGGTAAGAAAACCTATCAGGTCAGTCTTCACCTGTTCGAACTTTGCCCCACCCATCATAGAGGCATTTTCTTCAAAGAAACGTCTGGCTTCCTTCTCAGTTACGGAAACTCCTTTCACTGCCTCCTGAAAATAGAGATTTACTAACTCCCTGTCCTTTTTTCCTTTCACTTCCTTTCCCTCAAAATGGCGGGTGGCAACCTGGACAAGCAAAGTTTCTGCGGCTACCTGCTCCAGCAGGAAAAAAGCGTTTTTTTGCAGTTGTTTTCTTATCTCTTCGGGGTACCCCTGCATCCTGATTTGCAAATCATTCTCTGTGATTTCGCAGGTTCCAGACTTAAGGATTACACCTGCTGGCATCTGGGACAGAACCGCATACTTCAGGCAACCGGAAGGCAGGTAAGGATAGACATCTATTACTGGTTTGCCCGGATTGTCTTCAGCCCATCCTGCCTGTAGCCACAGAGCAAAGACAAAAACACAGATTGAAAGAATTTTGCTTCTCATGGTCCTGTACCTTCCAGGTCCACACCCAGTTTCTTCCAGGTAGCTAAAATATCTTCTTTGGAAAGGAAACCTTCATGACGAAAAACTTCCTTCCCGGAAGCATCATAAAAAATCTGCGTGGGGATAACCCTGATACCGTAACGCTGCCCGGCCTGGGGGTCCTGCCAGACATCAATAATTTCTACTTCCAGCCTTCCCCGGTATTCATTCCTTAATTGTTCCAGAATGGGAGCCATCATCTTGCACGGGATACACTGGTTGGCGCCTAAATCCACCAGCCGCGGCAGTTTCTTTTCTTTCACGTTCTCAGTACCGGGCTCCGTTGTTGTGCTTTCCGCTGGCTTTTCCATCACAGATTCTTCTGTTGCTGGAACATCGGGCTGGGAAACATCTCTTTCACTTTGCCTTGTTTTTATCAGCAGAAGTGTAACAATCACTATTCCCAGCACCACAACAGCTACCGCTTGTTTTTTTTGAAGCAAGTGTGGTTTTTCCCTTTTTTCCATTCTGCTCCTCCTCAGTCTGTTTGATGAGAGTGCAAACAAGCTGGATGTTTTTCTGATTAACAGGTGATTCACCTTTAAGAAATCCCAGCTGTTTCAGATTGATGACTTTCGGGGAAAACCCGGCATGAACAAGCGTCTTTGAAGCACACGCTGCCGGACAGCCATCCAGGGCAACAATTTCTGTAGCCGCTTTTGTCGTTTCCACAAACCCCTCCAGATGCGCTGCGACACCTGCCAGACAATACATTCTTCCCCATCCTTCCCTGGTCAGTCTCCGGGCAGAGCTGTCTGTCAGGGCGCCTACATCTGAGCCTCCGGAACAGGGAAAAAGCAGCCTCAGACTTCCACCCTCACAACATTTCTTCGCCATAGTTTCCTCCTGGTTCAATTAGTTCGCTTCCAGAAACATACCGTTCTTAAAGTGCCAGTCCGTATGCCTTGTTTATCAGGATAAGAAGATTGGATATAATCTGCGTGACATCGCCTTGCTGGCCGCTACTAACTGCCAGGGATAATTCGTCTACTGTGCGGGACATTTCCTTCACCGCCTCCAGGTAAGACTGGTTTCTTTCATCCGGCTCTGGCCAGGGCAACCCTGAAGCCAGAACCCTGTCGCGCTGTTCCATAAGTGGTAAGAGCATCTTGCGGATAGATTCTAACCCCCTTGTTTTCATAAGTGCTTCCGTAGTTTTGGCTGTTTGACGCAGGGAAAAGAGAGTATCAAGAACATAGGAAAGCCCGTTGTCAATATGCATCTTCACGAATAGTCCGCAGCCGTACCCGCAGGCGGAGAAAGATCGGCGGGCATCGCTATTAATCATCGCCCTTTCCATATCCTCCAGCGCATTGGCAATATCCTGCAGGCGGTGTGGGAATGTGGCATCCCTGGCATATTCCTGTGGCGGATTATGACTGTACGTTGATTGAATTCTTGCCCATTGTTTCCTTGCTTCTGCCAGAAGTTTAAGCACCTGGTCTTTCTTCTGCTGGTCCATGCTGGGCCGGGAAATCATTTCCTGTAAAAGCGCACAGGACTGCCTTACCACCCTGCGGCAGACTGCTACCTCCTCATCAAATACTGCAAGACAAGGACGATTTCTTTCTTCAGCGAAACAATTTAACACTAATGCGAGCACTGAAAGCACCCATATAATTTTCTGTTTCATCTCTCTCCTTTCCCTTACTATTTTGTCTGATGCAATTTTTCCTCCAGCTGTTTCTTTACCAGATTTAGTATTTTATGCTTCTTGATGACCTGCCGGATGTAATCTTTCTCCGGAAAACTGATGGCCTGGAATACACACCAGGTTTCACACGAGGTACATCCAACCAGACACTGGAGAGGTCTGGCTACCGTAGCTTTCTTTCTCTCCCGGTCATAGCCGAAGACTTCTCTTCCACAACTGGTAAAGCACATACCGCAACCTGTGCATTTGCTTTCATTAACGGTCGGGTGCCATTTTATCTCCTCTCGTGGTATGCCTTTCCACTGAGCATACTCCTTCGGCAAAGAGACTTTCATGTTTTCCTCCTGGTTAGGAGATTTCTTTCCTTTTAGTCTGATTACTTCTGGAGACAATGGTATAAAGACAGGGCAGAAGAAACAAACTCACAAGAATCTCCATACATAAACCACCGATAGCCGCTACTGCCATTGGTTGCAGCATATCCCCACCCTCTTCCAGAGCCAGAGCAAGAGGAATGAAACCTATCAGCGTAGAAACGGTAGTCATAACCATCGGTCGCAACCTTATCTGTCCTGCCTTCACCACAGCTTCCTCTACCGGCAATTTCTCCTTTTCCTTGATTTCACCAGCAAAGGTCAGTATCAATACCCCATCGTTTACTATAGCCGCTGCAATCACCAGGATTCCGATAATGACTGTCCCTCCCAGGGGAAGCCCGGCAAAAAACAGAAAAAAAATGGCGCCAGCCAGACAAAACGGAAGGCTAACCAGAATAAGTGATGGAAGAAACAGACTGTTGAACTGAACGGCCAGTATGATGAAGGAGAAGAAAACTGCAAACCCCAGAATTGCCAGAACAACCCGTGCCATCTCCGCCATCATCTGCGCCTGACCACCGAAGCTCAGCTCATACCCGGTAGGCCAGTCTTCCTTTGCCATGGCGTTCTGGAGTTCCCTTAGAGCCTGGCCAACACTGACACCGGCTGCGTCTGCCCGTACGATAACCTCTTTAATTTGATCTTCACGAATAATCTCCACCGGTCCGGTTGCTGGCACTACTTTTGCCACATCCCTTACCCGGAGGTACCCACCACGACTGGACGCCAGAGGCAGGTCTTCCACCTGCTGCCGGCTTACCATCCTGCTTTCCGGAACGAGAACCCTGATGTTGTAGTATTCATCACCTTCCCGGAACCTGGTGGCTATGGCACCACTGATAAGGGAACGCAACGTTTCAGCAATGTCATTCACAGAAACACCAAGTTCCGCTGCTTTCTGCCGGTCTATGACCGTCTGATATTCAGGTTTAGTCATGTCCAGAGAAACATAAACATTGGTAAGGTGGGTCTGCTCATTCATAATTGCCTGGACACGTTTTGCCAGCTCAAAGAGAGTCCCAACATCCTCTCCTTTGATTTTCACTTCAATGTCTGCCTCGCCAATTTTCCGTATTCCTTTAAGTTTCATCTGCATGACCATAGCGTTGCCACCCGGCACCGGAATTTTTGCTACTACAGGCCTCAGTTTCTCGATATAGCCTCTGGTACTGACCTTACGCCAGGAACGAGGCACCAGCTGTATGTTCAGTTCCCCTTCGTTGGCAATCTCGTATGTATATAACCCCCACACCTTCCCACCAGCAAGTGTAAAGAGACTTTCTATACGTTTATCGTCTCCAATCTGTTTCTCAATCTGCGAGAGAATCCGGTCGGTTTCCGCAAGAGCTGCTCCTGTGGGCAACTTCACCTTAACCATGATGCGGCCATCGTCCATCTGCGGAAGAAACTCGCTACCCAGCTGCCTGAAAACCAGCGCCGCACCTACTAAAATTATGATGAAAACCGTGATGGTGAACCGGCGCCGCTTTATTACCTTTTGCAAGAGGCTACCATAGCCATCTGAGATCCGGTTAAAAAACTGTTCAAACCTGGATACCCTTTTTTCCCGGATCCCCTCCAGGACTAACAGCGAGACCATGGGAGTGACAGTCAACGCTACCAGAAGACTGAGACACACTATGGCTGTGACGGTCAGAATCAATTCTCGGAAGAGAAGGCTTATCAGTCCGGGTATCAACAGGAAAGGAGTAAAAAGTGCTAAAAAAGCCAGAGTAGCTGCCAGGACCGGCAAACCAACCTCGGAAGTGGCATTCACAACCAAATCAGCCATGGAACTTGTATCTGCAGAAGTATGCTGCAGACTAACCTTTTCCATACTGCGCCAGCGGGTAATATTCTCAATGACCACAATGGAATTGCTCAAAAGTACTCCAATGGCAATCACCAGCCCGCCCAGAGAAAAAATGTTCAGGGAAAAACCAGCTGCTTTCATGACACCAAAGTTCAGGATCAGGGTCACGGGAAGCGCGATTATCAAAACCAGAACCTGTCGCCAGGAACCGAGAAAGAGAAACATGATGATAAGCACAAGAATAGCTGCCTCAACCGCTGCATTGCGCACTCCAGTAAGCGCCGCCTGGATATAATCCGCCTGATTTTCCACCATTCCAAGATGGATTCCCTCTGGAATAGAAGCAGCCAGTTCCTGAATCCGGCGGCTAACAGCCCGGGCCACCTCCACAGTGTTAGCATCCGCCTGTTTTATAACATTCAATTTCACACAAGGATTGCCATTGAGGCGAGTAATCACCCGCACTTCCTCATGACTGTCCACCACTTCTCCGATGTCACGCAGATAAACCCTAACTTGACCTTTCTGCGACACCACAACATTACGGATATCTTCCAGGGAGGTAAATTCGCCGGTAGTGCGGGCAATAATTTCCTTTGGACCAACCGTTACCCGACCGCCAAACTGTTCTATGTTTTCCTGCCGCAACCTTCTTATTATTCCCGGTATAGTCAACCCATACTTCTCCAGAGCGTCCGGGTCCAGCTGGATACGAATCTCTCTTTTCAGTCCACCTACAATTTCTGTCCCGGCAACACCAGCTACAGCCAGAAGCTGGTCCTGCAGCCATTGATCTGTCCAGGTCCGGAGTTTCACCAGATCCCAGATATCACTGCTTACTGTCAGTTGCACTACAGGCAGTTGTGAGGGGTCAGCCTTGATCACAATCGGTGGGTCAATGTCCGGCGGTAACTGCCGGGCTGCCCGGGCCATGGCAGCCAGAGCGTCCTGGTAAGCAGTATCAACATTCACACCGTATTTGAAGTTAACCAGAAGGGTATACATCCCTTCAATGGAGGAGGATTCCAGATAGTCAAGGTTGTCCACACTCATCATCTGTCGTTCTATGGGGTCTGCAATGTTTCTGTCAATTTCTTCCGGCGTGGCTCCGCGCCACCAGATGTGGACCTTAATCATGGGATAGGTGATGTCCGGCAGGAAATCTACCGGCAGATTTAAAAGACCGTAAATACCCAGTACCAGCAAAGCACACAGGATAGCACCGACGGCAAACCTGCGATGTACTGAAAAATAGGTAAGTTTCATGGCGCTTTCGTCTCTTTATTCTTCCCGGGTGGCTGAGACGGTGAGACAGAAAGTTTCTCCTTCCCTGCCACCCGCACTTCCACACCATCCTTCAACTTTTCCTGTCCGGAGATAACCAGTTGTTCTCCTTCCGACAGACCGGAAAGAATCTGAATTCTGCCTTCTTCTTCTATTCCAGTCTTTACTGGTCGCCGGACGGCTTTTCCTTCCTTAACAACAAAAACCAGGGTTGCCCCTGTCGGAGAAACCACCACTGCCTGACCAGGAATAACTACCACATTCTCAGCTGTTTCCAGCAAAAGACGCACACGGGCGAACATATTAGGGGAAAGGGGAATTTTACCACCAACAGCAATTTCTATTGTTCGGGTTTTCAGTTGGGCATCCAGAGCTGGAAAAACACGGCTCACAGTCCCGCGCAGAAGTTTCTCCGGGAAAGCGTCAAGTCTAACCTCTGCCAGCATACCCGGATGAACCCTGCCAGCAACAGATTCAGGTACAGCGCACCTTATGACCTGCGAAGAAAGATTTGCCAGTTCCACCAGAGGCATCCGGAGAGCTGACAAATCCCCTGGCCGGACAAAAACTTTTGTGATTACCCCGGAAAACGGAGCCTTGATGATACACTCGTTCAGACGCGCCTGTGCCAGTTTTAGCCGTGCCTCGGCTTCTTTCACCGCTGCCTCCTGAACGGCTAAGGCTGTTGCCGTGAATCCTGATTCCAGCATTTCCAGGTGCTTGCGGGCTGATTGAAGCCGTGCCTCAGCTGCCACGTACCTGACTCGTGCTTTTTCTGCCTGCTCCCCGGCAAGTGCGCCAGTTTTCACCAGCTGGCTGATACGTTCGTAATCCAGTTTTTCAAAAGCGACTGTCTCTTCTGCTTCCCGGACGTTCTGGCGGGCTTTCTCAATTTCCTCAGGTCTGGTTCCTGCTTGCATATCAGCCAGTTTTGCCTTCGCCAAGGAGACAGCAGCTTCAGCCGCTTTCACCTCTGCCCTGATAAGTTCACGATCAATTTCAATCAGTCGCTGTCCGGCTGAAACATGGTCTCCTTCCCTCCAGGGACAAAAATTAATCGGACCTTCCACTGTGGAGGTAATCTGCACCGTATCCACCGGGACCACCTCACCGGTAAGGTTGAGGCTGTGAGAAATGGAACCTTTCTTCACTTCTTGCACAGCTACCAGAGGTACTTTCTTCTGCGCCTGTGTTCCCTTCATCTCCTTTTTCCTGATGCAACCAGCCAGGCCAGAGATAAGCACCAGTCCACTGAGACAGATAAATTTGAATACCTCTGTAAACCGCGGTTTCATATTTTTCCCCTTTTCATTGAATTACCTTGCCTGTTGCCAGAGAGAACTGAATATGCGCTATGTTCACATCAGCCAGAGCGCGAGAAAATGCGGCTTCAGCCTCCAGCAGGGCTGCCTGGGCATCCAGCACGTCTGAAATCGTTCCTTTACCAAAATCGTATTTCTGACGCTCAATGCGTAGGCTTTCCCGAGCCTGTTCAATAACTTTCTTTGTTGTCTCCACGCGTTCCTGGGCAGAACGAGCGTTGGCCAGGGCTGTCTGGACATCAAGCCGAATCTGTAATTCCAGTTTCCGCAGCCTCTGGAGGGCAGCGGCGGCTTTTTCCTCCTCTTCACGGATGCGAGATCTGATACGGCTGCCATCAAAAACCGGCACCTCCACGGCTATCTTCAGGGAGCCGGTATCGTCTAATCTTTTGCTACTTCCTGCGTTGCTGCCAGAATCCAGCGCCCAGCGATATCCGTAGTTGCCAACCAGAATCACCGTTGGCCACAGCTCTGCCCGGGCTGCAGTTACCCGCCTGCTTTGCGCCTCTGCTTCATATTTAGCAGCGCGGTAATCTGCCCGCTGATTTAATGCCAGGCTAATTGCTTCCTGTTCTTCCATCAGAACAGGTATTTCCTCCATTAGTTTTCCTTGAGGCAGCAGATGTTTATTTGTTTCCCCCAGACCGAGAAGATTGGCCAGAATTCTTTCCAGAACAAACAGGTTGTTTTTTTCCCGCACCATCCTTTGCTGAATATCAGCCAGACGCACTTCTGTTCTTAAAAGGTCCACGCCAGCAGCTTTCCGGGCAGCAACTAATTGTTCTGTATGGTCCCGGTGTTCCTGAAGTGCCTGCCGGGAAAATTCCAGCGAGGCAATCAGTCTCATCTGTGCCAGCATGGTATAGAAAACATGCGAGACATTAAAGATTACTTCGTCCCTGAGTCTTTCTTGACGTTCCCGTAATACCTCACTCAATAACTGTGCCACCTGGAATTCTCTTTTCAGTCTGCCAGCAGTGAAAAGCGGGACACTAAAGGTAAGACCGCCAGAAGAAATATCTCTGGAAAAAAGCCCCGTTTCCCCGTTGTACCGAGCTGGAATTAATCTTTGATTGTCCAGAAATCTGGTGTAGTCTACGCCTGCTGTTACTTTAGGTAGACAGGCGCCCCGGGCAAACTTCTCCCTGCTTTGTGCCGCCAGGAGCTCGTGCTGGGCAACAGCCAGGTCTGGATTGTTTGCCAGAGCTATTTTAATTGCCTCTTCCAGGTTAATTTCCTGCTGCGTTTCTTCTGATCCAGCTGCAGCAACAGGCAAGCCCGAAGGTTTCAGAAAGAAGAACACTGCAAAAACCACCAGAACTACCCTACCTTTTGCTTTTTTTCTGCACCTCATGTTCACTACCTCCAGAATTATTCACCTTCTGCCTGGCTGGAATCAGCATGACCGCTGCTTCTGAAAAACGTGCGAGAGCATGACTGACACTTCCAAGGAAAAGTTCCTGGATGTATCTTCGGCCCTGACTTCCCATCACCACCATCTGTACATCTCTTTTCCGCACCAGGCCCAAAAGTTCCTCAATCGGTACACCATAGGGAATTTCAACTGTCACCTGAACTTCTCCTTCCTTTTTCAGTTCCTCCCTCATCTTCTCTAGACGGCCGCGGTCAACCTCGTTGAACTCTTCAAGACGGGATAAAAGGTGTGGGTCCAGCCGGTTCTTATCCTGTACGTGAACAAGCGTGACATGTTTTAACCCGCAGGCAACCATGTGTTTCAAATAGGCAAAGGCAAGACCGGCATTCTCTGAGAAATCAGTCGCAAAAAGTACATGTTCTCTGAAACGATGCCGGAGGCACCGGACGTCAATCTTACCGGAATCTTTTGTCACGGAAAGCCGCATTACCAGGATCGGCCGGGTCGCACGTTGGATGATTTCACTGGCTACACTCCCCAGAAAAAGATCTCTGGCAAGGGTCTGCCCGTGGGAACCAACGACAATTAAAGAACAGCCTCTCTCCCGGGCAATGCGGTCAATCTCCAGCCTTGCCATCCCCGGGAGAACCAGAGCTGTAACAGCATACCCCTGCTGCTTTAGCATCTCTTCCTGTTCTGCAAGTTCTCCTTTCTTCAGAAATCCTTCCACTAATACCCCTTCTTCCGAAACATTAACGCACTGCACCAGCAGACATTCCTGCACCCCGAGAAACGCTAACTCTCCCATGTGCCGCACTACCACAAAGGAAGCAGGTGACAAATCTGTGGCTACAAGTATCCGTCTAAAAATTTTCTCTTCTCCTTTCAGCAATCCATTTAGAAACCATTGCCTGAATCTGGTCCCTTACCTTTCTTGTCTGGTTCAACCGTTCCTCCCAGCTTCCTTCAAACCGTGAAGGGTCAGGAAAACTCCAGTGAAGATTCTCTCTGATTCCAGGCACCACAGGACAGTATTCTGCCTCCTCACAGACAGTGATAAGCACATCAAATTTTTTCCCGGAATTGATTACCTGCTGAATACTGCGTGTTTGCTTGCCGGAGATGTCAATACCAATTTCCTTCATCACCTCCACTGCCAGCAGGTTCAACTTTCCTGGTTGCAGACCTGCGCTTTCCGCCTCAAACCGGCCCTCTGCCATGTGGTTCAGAAACGCTTCTGCCATCTGGCTGCGGGCACTGTTGTGGATACAAACAAAAAGTACCCTTTTTTTCGTCGGCATCAGCTCTTTTTCCTTACCGAAGAAGTTTTTTTATCTCTTCCACAGAAGGAACCTTACCAGAAACTTTAACTTCGCCATCCACTGCCAGGGCTGGTGTCATCATTACCCCAAAATTCATGATGTCATTAATGCTGGTTATCTTGACCAGTTCATACTCCAGCCCCAGTTCCCTGGCCGCCGCCTCTGCATTCTCAGCAAGTTTCTTACACTTGGGACACCCTGTCCCCAGAATCTGTATTTTCTTCATAAGCCCCCCTTTCTCCCTTTCTTTCCTTGTTACCTCACCAGCCGCCCATAAAACATCCCGGAAACTGTGGAGACACAGACAACCAGAATAACATAAACTACAGTCTTCTTCGTACCCATGATACTTCGCAAAACCAGCATACTTGGTAAGCTCAGTGCCGGTCCAGCCAGAAGCAGAGCCAGGGCAGGTCCCTGTCCCATACCAGAACCTAAGAGTCCGCTAAGAATGGGAACTTCTGTCAGCGTGGCAAAGTACATAAAAGCCCCCACGATAGAAGCAAAAAGATTAGCCCTCAGGGAATTACCTCCGACCAGAGCAGCTACAATTCTGGAAGGGATAAGCCCCTCCTGGCCTGGACGTCCTAAAAACACCCCGGCAATAAAAACGCCAAGAAAAAGCAACGGTGTAATCTGCCTGGCAAATCCCCAGGTTGCTTCCACCCAGGACTGAATTTCTTCCTGGTCAAACGAGTATTTAACAACAAAGAAAAGACCTAACAGGGATAATCCTGCCAGAAGATACTTCACCCTGGCTACCTCTGCCCAGAAACCGACAATGATACCTTTTGGTTCTGCCCAGTTAGCAAAAACCAGAAATGCCACCATAAAGAAGAAATATAACGCTGTCAGCCATAAGGGATGTTTCTCTTCACTTTGCCCTACAAGTAAAAAATCAGCTTCTCTTTTTTTCTCTTCCCGGTAAAAAATAAGGTGCATGACCAAACCCACAAAAATACTGATAACTACTGCACAGATACCCCTGGCCAGACCCAGTTTCCAGCCGAGAATGCGGGCTGTCATAACAATTGCCAGAACATTGATGGCTGGCCCGGAATAAAGGAAGGCTGTAGCCGGTCCTAACCCTGCTCCCCGTTTATAGATACCAGCAAAAAGAGGCAGTACCGTGCAGGAACAGACTGCCAGAATCGTCCCGGAGACAGAAGCCACACAGTAAGCTAAAACCTTATTAGCCTTGTGTCCGAAATACTTTAAAACGGAAGCCTGGCTGACAAAAACAGCAATCGCTCCAGCAATAAAAAAAGCTGGCACCAGACAGAGAAGTACATGCTCCCTGGCATACCACTGCAAAAGCATTAATGCCTCAGCCAGGGGATTGCTCACCGGGAAATTAAAGGGCACAAAATAGAAGAAAAGAAAAACACAAACCATCAGAAAAAATTTTCTTCTTTCATTCCAGCCAATGTTCACTTTTTCTCCTTGCAGATGTCATAACGGTTAGCCTTCTTGCTTCTTTTCCTGTCCCTTCCACAGCATACAGGGTCGTCCCACAGAGAAAGAAATTTCATCATCTGGTGAAGCAGGTGTCTGGCCGGGTATTCACAAAGATAATAATCAACCCAGCAGTTGCTCGTCCTGTCCTTTACCAGACCAGCCTGTTTCAATATCTGCAGGTGACGGGTCACTGTCGGCTGGGCTATCCCTAAAACATACCTTATCTCGCAGACACACATGGGTCTAACCTGCAGCATCTTCAGGATACGGATGCGGTTGCGGTTAGCCAGTGCCTTAAAAAGCAACTCCAGTTCACCGGTAGATAGCCGTATAGCCATTTTGCTATTTATACCCCATCTCAAACACGCTGTCAATACTTCCTCTTTCCCTGATAACTCCCTTATTCTGGAATGAGAATTTGCCTTGCTATGTCTCCCATTCCAGAATCTCATAGTCACAAAGCTGGGGAATAGTAAGAATGGTTCCCTGTCTGCAGAATTTCACACCGATTTTAGCTTCTGTTTTCAGGCATCTGACTTTTAAGACCTGGATATTTTTATTAACCATAACTTTTACGTCATGCAAAGTCGTAATGCCTGTCACCGGTCTTTTCAAGCCAGCTGTCATATTGATGAGATGGAGATAAATTTTCTCTCTGTTGCGCCGCAGATTTACTTCCACCTCTGGAAAAGATTCCACGGTAACAGGCATTGAGCTGAACTGCTGGCAGATATTCTTCATCAGCTGAAGATATTCGGGGAAATGATACCTGAAAAAGGCAGTGCCAAAAATTCCTGCCAGGTAAACAGCTTTACCCTGACCGTAACGGTTTACCACGGTAAATGGATATTCTGATAGCATCGGAACACCATCATATCTGCCTTTCATCTTCTTCCGAAAAGCAATCAGAACGGTCCCCTCCTTTGCTTTCACTGCCAGTCCGTACTGGGGTGATGGAAGAAAAAATTTGGTAATCCCTTTCAAAAGATTACTCTCAGTTACCGGGGAGATATAATCCCAGGAAAAAGGACCAATAACACTTCCTGCATACTCTATGCCGAAGACATCTTCCAACCCCATTCGTTCCAGACGTCTGCCACCAGCATCATAAAGAGAGGTTTCAAAACTCGCCACCAGGTTTCCACCATTTTGGACGAAGTCTTTCAATTTTTCTACCATGGAACTTTCCAGGCAGGCTACATTGGGCAAGACCAGCAGACGATAGCGGGATAAATCTGTTGTGGGTAGTTCCTCAATCACATCAAAAGGTGTCTGGCACCTGGCCAGCAATTCATAAAAACCATAAAATTCCTGAGAGATATCTCCAATGTGCGCTGTTTTAATTTCCGGTGTAAAATCCCTGAGAGGAACTGAGGAACCAGCATAAAATTCAGCTGAGACGGAAGGCCAGACAAGTGCCACATCAGCCATTGATTCTGTCCCGGAAAAAGCTTTTGGAAATCTGGTTAGCAGGCGGTTATACCTGCGGATAACTTCTAATACCTCCTTTTGTTTCAAATCATCTTCAAAAAACGCTACCCAATAATTACCACCACCGGACAGGGTTTCCGCCAGCAGCAGGGATATTTCTGCTGCTGACAGGGTGTAAAAACTCCATGGTTTCCAGCCTGCACAGTTAAAAACAACTACCGGTTTACCCTGAGATTGTGTTCTCAGCAGTTTGGCAGCCATACCTGGTTTATAAACAGGAACCTGGTTAAGGTCACCGTAAAGAAAACCTCCCTCTGCCCCTAAAAGGTCTGTATAAACAATATTGCGGTGATTGTCCACTCCGGTGGGCCAGCCAGGCCAATTACTGTTCCCATTCATACAGAGAAGAATATCAGGACGAAGTTGATGAACGGTTTTCCTGGAATCAGCCAGAAATTTCTGAATACTCTCAAACTGAAAATAAATCAAATCCTTCCATCTTTCATCATTCCGGTCGGATTTTTTCGGCAATTCCTGATTGCCTCTTTCCGCAAAAGCTTGCTGGCACCAGTGACAGTAACAACTATTATGGTGAAAGATTGGGCCATCATAGAAAATACCATCTATATCATACGCACAGAGGTCAGTCAGAACCTGGAAAACCCAGTCCCGAAACGGACTGTTAATACAAGGAGTGACACCTGTCTGGTACATGTTGTTTACCGGCGAACCATCTTCTCTAATCTGTATCCATTCCTGGTGTCTGCGGCCAAAATCAGTGTGGTACCAGTGCACATTAAAATAAACAATCACCCTGATACCAGCTTGATGCGCTAAAGGTAGAAAAGCTGCCAGATGGTCCGGGTTTTCTCTAACAGCAAGCCTTGTCCGGAAAAGAAAACCGTACTCGTTCATACCAGCACCTGAAATGTCAGGGGTAATATGCATCATACAGTGAAAATGACAAACGTTTGCCCCCAGTTTTTTCAAAAGTTTTACCTCAGTTTCTACCCTTTCAAAGACTCCGGCACAGTCCTTTTGTAGAAGCGAAGCTATCTCCACAATTCGCAGAGGTTTCTTCTCCCACCAGTATTTCTGTTTTTCTACCATGGCTTCTCCTTTTTTCTATGGACAGTTACCTGCTAATGTATCTGCGGTCCATAATCGTATAAGTTGTTTTTCTTTCCCCTGCCCAGAAATCCGGCAGAGAAAAGCAGGCTGGTTTTTTCTCTACCTTTTCACTTTTTTTAGAAATCTTTTCCACCCAGATACTTACAAACGCGCCTGGCCAGCGCAGACGTAAAGTTGCCGATACGTAACCTGAAGGAACAAGATAACTTCCTGACATCCGGATGATAGGTCGAATTCTGCGGTAAGGGTGGCGGCCTACTGATAAAAGTTCTGCCTGAGGTTTGCCAAAGTCTTTTAAGAATGTCTCGTCCCGGTATACCTCCTTTCCCTGACAGGCTACAAAAAAGGTGAAAACATCTTTAGTTTTTTCCTGCAGGACTGTTCCTGCGGCTAAATTCTCGCCATCAGCAACTGCATTCCAGGGAATAATCTCCCGCTTTCCGACCTGCTTGCGTTTCCCTGCATTTGTCCAGTAAGAATTCTTTATCTCTTCCATTTTACTGCGGTCTTCTGGGGTTATCATCTCTTCTTCCAGGTGCAAATCAACCAGAGCCCGAACAAAGGCTATCTCTCCGTCATTCAATGTAAGATGAAAACAAACCTGTACCTTTTTTTCTTTCTCAGAATTATTCCCCATCTGGACGCGGAGTGATTCCACGAACGGACAGGCAGAACAAACCTCTTGATTTAAAAGACAACTTTTATACCTCTTGCCTGATGGTGTCACCTCCAGCACAACCAGCTCCCCGCCAGCAAGCGGAACGGAAAATACGTCACCGTAGCCGTAAATTCCTGGCAACCGTTTCTGGTACGGGTAGGTAATTTCTACAGAATAAAGTCTGTTCGTTCTGTAGAAGTGCATCTTCTCATCAAGGCGAAGTTGTATTTTCTGGTCCTTCCAGTAAGCCGGGTTGTAAAGTCCAATAACTCCACAATTATCCTGATTGAAATGAGAATATCCATAAACATGGTAAGACTTCGGATCACCACCAACAGGTGTAGTATTTGCCAGGATAATATCTGCCCGTTTTCTTGCCCACTGAATGACTTTGGCATAAAGTTGGCGATAGGTCTCTGATAAATTGGGAATGTAATGCCACATTTCCTCCACCTGACCACCGCGTAGGTAAGCCATCACCACAGCATCTATGAATGTACGAAGGTCATACCCGTCTTTCTCTTCTGGTCCGAACAAGCTGTATGGAGGAACACAGGCGTACCAGATGGAAGAGAAGGGGAAAACACCTCTTTTCCACCAGCCGATTAAATTTCCGTCTATAAACTCATGCCGCAGACCACTTCCCTCGCCTGCATAACTCCACAGAGCGTCCACATGAAACAGCCACCAGGGGCTGTGTTCCACTTCGAGATCCTCAAGAAAGATTTCTGGCTGCGCCTCACGAAGGGCTCTTGTGATTTCAATGAAACTATCTGTAATGGCCTCCCTTCCGAATTTCGTCCCTGCGATATGTCCTCTGTGGTTACCGTGGGGACAGTCCCACGCTGTATGCAACCAGAGCCAGTCAAATGAGAAGAGGGAAGAACCATACCGTTTTACAAGTGTCAGAAGGTTGGTTTTCAGCTGTTCGTGAACGCGGGGATCAGCAAGGCAGTAATAGCGAGAGGTAATCATATCAAAATGTTGGCGGTACCACTCACAATCTCCGGAAGCGCGGCCACCGCCGGTGTTGCAATGAAAACCCATTTCTGCTCCAAGCTCCTTTTTTGCGTTCTTTGCTAGCTGGCTGAGGGAGAACTTCTGTTCATTCTCAGGACGAACCAGCATGATACCTTTTGGCTCAAACCATCCGATATCCGCCAGTACATAGATAGCATCCACAGAAATCCCGTACTTTCTGAAGAAGCGCCCTTCCTCGGAAAGATCAATACCTTTTTTATGAAAAGGCGCACCGTACTGGGTGTGGAATTTTCGGACAGGTCTGGCGCGGTTTTCATCAATGTAGCGGAAAAACCAGTTCCGAATCCTGTTATTCACTGTGTCAGGACAGACCCCAACGACCGCTACCTTGCTCTGAATCGTTCCCTTCCTGCCCGGGTGGTGAACCAGGGAGACGGTCCCATCCCTGTGAGCCAGGTTGTACCCTGCAGGGTACTCCAGTCCGAGAAATATCTGCTCATCCCAGAAAACAGGCTGTCCGAAGCCACCGAAACAAAAAGTGGCACGCCTCTGTGTTTTGAAATGTTCCACCTCGATCTTGCGCACAAGTATGTCCCCTGCCTCAACTAAAATCTGTTTTCTGGTATAAAAATCATTCGTGCCGAGCCGATAAGTGATGGAAACGCCAATCCCGGTGCCTTCGTTCAGCAACCTTGTACGAAGGCACTGTTCCTTTGATGAACGGGAAAATGAGAGGGAGAGACAGCGAAAGTTCTGGCCTGTCAGGATTTTTCCGCCCTGGAGGACAAGAACAAACTCCTCCGAGCGCACAGGAAATTTTTTTCCGGTAAGAAGATTGACAAAACATACGGTCCGGACACCATCGGGACCAGACATTATCTCCCTTTTCAGAAACCTGTTGGAAAGTGAAACAAATTTTTTCGTCATTCTTTTTTCTTTTTTTTGCGGGAAAAGTTTATGCAGACAGTGGTCGTATTATCAAACAAAACGCTGAGCTTTACAACCCTGTGTGTCTGGCGCACGGAAAACTTTTCTGGTTGCACACGTCTTATCCGCCAGGTTCCGGGGACATGCAGTGTAAGAATACCGGTCCTTCCACTTCCGCACAGCGAGATATGGAGAACTCCAGCGCTCTCCCACCGGTTTTCCTGAATCTCAATTCCTCCCTGTGTGATATGGATATCTGTGCCGATAACCTGCGGGTACCCTGTGTCCTTCCGCAGCGACACGACGGCACAACTGTGAGGCTCAAGACGGACAGAGAGTTTTTCCCGGATACACCCCAGGTACTTCTGGTCCCAGAAGGAAAACGCGTGGTACCGGTCTCCTTTCAGCCCGAGCCTCCTTTTCTCTACACTCTTCACCGCGGGTTGATCGGAGTAGTTGAAAAGACCTACGATCTTCCATCGTTCATCTTTATTGGAAACATTGAGTACAAGTACCTCCGGGATAGATTTCTCGAGGAAATCAATTGGAATACCTGCTTTCCCATAAACCGGTAGTATTCGGGAGATGATGCCAAGCCGTTCCCGCGGCAAAGTCTTCATCCTGTCACCCAGGACGACGCTGGTCCCGGAAAGCGCAACTACCGATGCCCAGGTTTCCGCCTCACGGAGGGACAGTTCGGAACGGTCTGTCCGCACAACAAGGTAGTCACCGTCATTAATCCAGAACCGCCTGTGCATATAATGGCTGTTGAGAAGAGATTCAATACATCTTTTTACATTTCCGGACCCGTGGTAACGATCCCTTTCGCCAGCGTGGACATTTACTCTGCTCCAGTCCCACCGTGCGCCAACATCCTCTCCAACACGCATTCCATCACAGATTCCGAGAGATGGTCCGAAGCCCGCAGCTCCCAGGAGGAAGGTCCTCTCAGCCATACCGGATCGAAACGCCTCCAGTCCTTTCCTGAATGCCTCACAGCCGGTCGCTTCCGGATCGTGACGGATGCCGCGGACGTAGCCGATGGCGGATGCGCCGTCCATCTTGATATACTGGAATCCGTACTCGCAGGTGATTATGTGCGCAAGTTGTCTGAGGTACTCCTGTGCCCCGGGGTGTGTGCCATCAAGTACAAAAGAAGAACCAAGAACCGGTTGCCGTATGCACCTGCCTTCACAATCTTTCACCAGCCATTCCGTATGTTTTTTCGCGATACCGCTTGATGGGTGAACGAAAAACGGTATGAGCCAGATACCTGGTTTGAAACCATATTCCCGTATCTTACCGGCAATCCATGCTGGTCCATGCGGAAACTTTTCCTGATCCCACTCTATCCACATACCCTCCGGTTTGCAGTAACCGGCATCGATCTGAATGTACTCAACCGGAAACCGGTCATGGTACTTTTTCAGGTAACGAACGTTCTCCAGAACGGCATCCTCGCATATGTCACCAAAGTAGTAGTCCCAGGTGGACCAGCCAGATGGTGAACAAAAATCTTTCAGGGTATTTGCCGCCTTTGCCGTTTCCTCTGCCCAGTCAAGAATCGCTTTTTTTGCAGATCTGGCAAGAATGACAACAAGTTCCTCAGAATGTACCTGCCCCCCAGGCATAAGAACGGTTTCCTCTGCGTCACATAGAGCCCGGAAACACTCCGGATTTCTCTCATCAAAACTCAGGAAAAACTTTCCGAACTGCCGCGAAGCTGTAACAAACCCTGCAACCATCGCTTCCTCAGGAGTGTAGAGACAAACCATCCCATCCGCTGAGAATTGGGTCCTAAGGTAGGTTTCCTCCCAGATATAAAGCGGACGTACGTTTCCACATCCTTTCCTCTGGGCAAAGATCCATGCTCTGGAAAGGGCAGAGGTGAAGCCCGGGCTTCTTCCACGGGCAAAGTTGAGCACAAAAGGTTCAAGCGACAAAATACGAATAGGTCGCCCGGTTGTGTTCCGCAGGCAAAGTTTGAACCGAACGCTGTTTTCGCCCGGGCAGGTCTTCCAGCGAATCAGCGGGTACCCTGGCAGAGAGAACTCAGCCGATTTTCCATTATCGGATACGCAACGGTAACTGGCAGCGGTGGATTCCATTCTGTGCTCAGTACGTTCTGCATCAATCCATACCACGCCGCATCGTATGTCCCTGGCTGAAATACCTGCATATTCTATATCCAGTGTTCCTTCCTCCCACCGCCTCTCCACCTTCATTCATCCCTCCCTGCCAGCCCTTGTATCTCGTACGAACTTAAGCGACCAGTACATTTTTTTCTTTAAGAAATGAATTTCCTTCCTGATTATGACTGACGAATCTCTGTAATCTCTCGCCAGCCAGTGGCCCTGATGGTTGCGAAGACGGAACCCCGGTGGCATCAGGAAAAAGATGTTTCCAACTTCACCCTCTGGCCTGACCGCAACGCCGGACAGAACCGCTTTCCGATGGTCCCAAAAGACGGATAGAATCTCCACAGCACCTTGAAGCAGGTGCATGTCGGTGCTCAGAATCCATGGATGGTTTCGCACCCGGGTTATGCGGTACACGTTTACAGAGCAAGGCGGTACATGGCATTCAAACGCTTCTTTAAATGACCCGAGATACCTTTCGTTCCAGAAGTCATAAAGCCAGAAACAACCTTCGTCTCCGGCTCCAATCTCCTGACTTTTCAAAACGGTGCGGTAAGGTAACTCATCAAAATTGAACACCGCCACCACGAAGAATTCGTCCCAGTTTTTCTTCACCCTCAGGGAGAAAATACGGGGATAACCGTCAGGGTAAACGTTTCTAAAAAGGTCAACAGGGCAAGCCATCTCGAATGTCCTGGGAAGGCACTTTTTAATCAGATTCAATCTCTCCTGGTGTATTCTACGGATATCATCACCCAGCATAATAGGACTTCCGGTGATGGCAAAAATAGTTGTTGCAATGCGCGCGTCGTTGAGAGGAACGGGCTTGTCCACTGTGAGAAGATTACAGTCGTTTATGAAAAGTCTCCTGTGTGTAAAAAAGGAGCATGCTGCATTTCGCAGTGTGTCTCGGTGGTTAGAGGCGACCTGGTCGTTGAGGGCAAAGGTTGCTGTGAAAAAATCTCGAAACGGCGGGTACAGAGGTCTGCCTTCCCCATAATCTGTGGATACTCGCATGGCGTCCACAATTCCAGTGTAATGCATGCCTGAACCGACTGCTGTCAGAATGTGTGTATCGCGGCCGGCTGCAAGACGTATTTTTGTCATCAGCAATCGTTCAGCCGCCCGCAGAGACAGTGAGGGGTTATGAAGTTTAACGCCTTTTGTGCCACCGAGAAAGTCCAGCATGTAGTACCTGACCCCCAGTTTCCGATACCTTTTGAAAACCTTCTGGATAAAATCGTGTGCCTGCGGGTGCGTTCCATCGAGAGTGTATACCCTGAAAGCTTTCCCCCTGCGGGGTCTCACGTGTGTGTAAGGCCAGACAAACTTTCTGATCCAGGGAAGTCCCTGCGGCATACGAAGTATCGCTGAACGCACCTGGTGGAAAGCACTTTTTGCATCTTCGAAGACCCAGAAAGGAGCCACCCAGAGCCCTGGCTTGAATCCGTAACGCCGGATTTTCTTCAGCGTTTTGCCAAACCCTTCGGGAAACTTTTTTCTGTTGAACTCCAACCAGTTTCCAGGAAGCATATCATGGATATTTACAAGACTGATCCAGATATAATCAAAAGGAAATCCGGCAAGCCTCTTCCTGATCGCCTTACAGTTTTCCACCACAACATGTTGCGGACTTTCCCCTTTTTTACCGAAAACATCCACCCATGCGCCTCCTATCCATCCAGCAGGAGTATGTGCGGATAGACGAATGCGGTAGCGCTTGCGCACCACATCTGCCCAGCGTTCGAGCGCCGTGTAAGGGTTGTGCGAGAACTCGATGTAAAGATGCTCTGATTTTAAAAATGCTTGCGGTTGAATCATTGTTCCGTCAAGGTCGCAGAAGGCGCGCAGTTCAGCGATCCCTTTTCTTCTTGCGTAACGTACATGATGGCGGCACCCGAAACTATCAAAGGAGATGAAACCGGAAAGGAACGCATTCCCGGATTCAGGATTGTAAAGGTGGCATATCTCATTGGAATAATGGTTCCCTCCATCGCTGGTCAACATCTTCACCCGGGAATTCTGGCCGGCAGGCGGAAGCCTTTCCTCCACCCCTGTCTCCCTGGAGAGGATGGGTGTTGAATCGCAGAATCCGAACTGAAGGAACGTTGCTCTTTCGAGGTTTTTCCCCAGCAGGACCATTCCACCATTTGAAGCGATTGCGTCAATCAGGAAACACCTGCCAGGACGTACCGGCTTTCCAGAGAGGTTTTTGATGAATGAATTCACGATGAGAAAACCATCCCTTAAGGAAACCTGCCAGCGTATTACCCAGCGAAAAAAGGGCTCCCTGAACTGAAACGTTCCTTCCAGCGTACGTCTCTCTCCGAGGACATCGCTGATCTTTCTAATTCTGAAGCTCCTGCTTGAGGCTTCATAGAGGGAGAAAAACCTTCCGTCTATCTCGAGGCTGCAGGTTGCGTTCTGAAGAGAAATGAGTGGAAAACCGGAAAGGAAAGACCATCTCAGTTTTTCTGTATCGAAAAAGAAACTGCCTATTTTGATGGTGCCAGCAGATTCATTCATATGTTATTGGTAACGAACAAGGATGCTTGCTTTTGAAAGCGTTCCTGGAAGATTGATTAACTCCTTGTCACTCAAGAAATCCTTCCATTCCCTCCCATTGACGGAAACACTCCGGATTGATCGGCGTTTCGGATCCCGGATGCGTAATAAAATCTTTTCAGGTTTGCTTCCATAATGTGGCATAAAATCAAGAGTGGCTTCCATTGAACCATTTTTCTCCTCGATCGCAAAAGACACCGCTCCCCAAATCGTAGGAGCGTTTTCTACCTTGAGCCCTGTGTACCAGTGGCGGGGTGCAATTGAAGCAAGGTGCAGTGTGGATCCTTCTTCCCTCACAAGCATCATCCGCAGGAGCCGAATCTGCATAACATTGGAAAGGGTGTGAGGCTGGTAATGAAACTTCTGGCCATAGTGAGGATTGCCTTCAATCAGGTCCACAACCTCTGTGCCCGCGTAGGTGTCACGGTCCATACCGTAAGCGAGCATGGCATAAAACCCCAGAAGGACACCCGGGATATCGTCCTTACGAATTTTCGTCAGCAGATAGCCATAGGAGTAGGCATGGTCAATCCCCGCGTACTCGCACCACCTCTGCAATCCGAGAAGGATCGCCCCTCTTTTTTCCGCATAACTTATTGCCTGCCGGCACAGATCGCTTTCCGGGTCAAGGATTTCGGTTTCAAGAAGATGTCCGAGCGCGAAGGAGTAATAGTACCCTCCAAGAAACCGTCTTTCCAGAGAGCGGGAGACAGGCGTCATTGGAACCACAGTCAGCTCGCTTCGCTTCACGATGGCGCGGTGGTGCCAGAGAAAGGAGCCTTCTGGAATTCTCTGTCCAGGCGCCACCAGATCCTTCTCAGGGAAAGAGGCTTTTTCCATGGATTTAATGAT
Organism: uncultured bacterium; assembly: GCA_964645405.1. Classification (GTDB taxonomy): domain Bacteria; phylum Ratteibacteria; class UBA8468; order B48-G9; family DSTR01; genus JAMWDF01. The sequence continues at coordinate 41,406 of CAZYCA010000022.1, forward strand.
GGCTTTGCGGTATTCCTGTGCTTCGCGTGCGAGGCGGGATGCTTCCGACCCAATCCCGGCGCGTTTTAATGCCAGCGCCATCTCAGATATGCCACGCCAGTTATAGGCATCGCTCATATAGCAACTATCTTCTTCCTGAATATCCGCTGTGTACTGGCCCCTGCGGATAAGCCCGTATACCAGTGAGTTTTTGTCCTTCATCTCCCGGTTCTTTCTCAACCACTCGATAGCCTTCCGCGCATGGGGAAGCAGTTTTTCAAACCCTTCCCGATCCCCTGATGTAAGATAGTACTGGGCGACGACAAAAAGAAATCCTCCATTATCACAAAGGCCGTACTTATGGAAGAAAAGCCCGTCCTTTTTCTGATAAAAAAGGAGAGCGCAAAGAACTTCAAACGCTTCCTTGAAGTGACCTGTGAGAATCAATGCATGCACAGCGCCGAGGGCCGTAATCGCGTACACGTCGCCGTAGAAACCTGATCCGTCATGTGGCACCGCACAACTTCTGCCGTGTATCTTAATTGCACGGGTATTGATCCGGTTGTAAACCTGCCAGGCACGGAAGGCATCATTCACCATTTTTTCCGGGGTATCCACCTTCATCCCTTTTGATAAAAGGTCTTCCCAGAAATTCCGGCAGGCGAAGAGTTTTTTTTCAAAGGAAGATTCACGAATTGAAGAGATTTCTGGTCTGATGTTCCAGCGACCGAAAAGCTCGCCGGTAAAAGGATACCCTAAAAGAGCGGTCAACTCCCTTTTTTGTTTACTGTTGCGGTATAACACCCTGAAGCAGTGGGTTATGGTCTCTTTTGGAGATATGGTTCCAGAATACTTCTTGATGATTTTCGGGTTTTTCGGGTCAGAACACATATGAATCCTGTACCGCCTGCGTTGCGTCGTTGGATTTTCCACCTGCCAGCGCACCAGAACCTCTATGTCTTTTTCTGAGGACATCCCTTCCGAGAAAGCAAAAACCGTCTGCCGGTATACAAGGTTTTGACACTCAACCTCGGTGGTCAGGATAGGAAGTCCATTCGCAAGAGAACGTCTGGTGTGTTCCCATCCGAAATGACGAACCGGTCTGGCCGGGTCCCCTATACGGAAGAAAATGATATCATTGGGTCCAATCTGGTTTGCCGGCCGGCAGTCGAAGTACCCCATCCCACCTCTATTGATCGTGCCGTCCCAGTCAACACCAACGGCGACAGGGTAGTTCTTCAATCCGATGACGGTCCGCGTCTCCCTCATATGTGGAAGAAGATTTTTGAGGTTCTCAAAGCGTGGTTCCTCCACACACTTCAGAACTGTCTCGCCAAGGATATCACGAAGGTGCATCTCATCACGCAAAGGGTCGCCTCTATCGATCAATACAGTTAACATTTTGTCCTCCTCTTTCTCCATCGGCGCTGAGAGCAGGTTTTTCTCGGCGACACTGAGGAACATTATCTGTTTTCTTCCGCAGTATTTTCACTTCCTTCCGAAGAAAGATGGGAATCGAGGAACCGGTACGCCATTTTTCGAATCTTCCGCGGGAACGCATGGCCCTGGTCTGGATGGACGACAACGAGGTTGTCTCCCGCATTCAACGTTGCGTACACGGCTCTTGCCGCCCGCACGCAGTCACGCACTCCCTCGACTGAAAAATCGGAATCGCGCAAAGGTGCGTTTATGAAGACTGCTCTCGGTGCGATTGCAGATAGAATATCGGAGAAATCAAAGGGAATCCTGGCCGGATCATTTCCATATACGGAAGCGATTTTGGGCATGTATTTAGGTATGGACCAGTTGGTGATATTTCCGTTCAGGTACGTTGCGAATGAGCAGAATCCGCAACTGGTAACGGCTGCCCTGATACGCTCATCGAACGCTGCAAGAAATAAACAATTGTGGCCTCCGAGGGAATGCCCTATACATCCGATGCGGTGCGGGTCAACCTCCTCCATGGATTGAAGAAGATCAACCGCTGCCATATGGTTCCAGATAGCCTTCATCGTGGTACTCTGGTACCCGAGCAGATAAGGATTGATTGTGTATGTGCCGTAACCCGGGTAATCCGGGCAGCAGGTGACGTATCTCCGGAGCGCCAGTTCATGTGCGTAATGCAGATTAGCCAGCCCGGCAATTCCAGCGGGTTCATCCTTTCCGATATACGTGCTCTGGTGCAGACATAAAACAGCAGGCGACTTCCCGGAGAGACCTGCCGGCAAAAGTATATGTGCGCGAACGCGATCGGCTGGTTCTGCGGCAAAGGTAATCGTTCTAAGGGTGTACCCTTCCAGAACCGTTTCCTTTTCCAACCGCACCTGGAGTGGAACCCGGCGTTCTTCTCCTGGAAGGGTTCCCATAACCTCCTCCATTCTCTTCAGGATCTCATGCCGTCGCTTTTCCCATCCGTTGTTCACGTCCCTTTTCCTTGCTAATACGCATGGAGGGTTATTTTTCCACTACCGGAAACTGCAGGAGTTTCAATAACCTTCTCCTCGGGACCTCCAGGCGGAAGGTAATTCCCCATCCCATTCCACTGTCTGTATCCAGGGCGACCACAAACTCATGAGTACCTTTTTCTATCTCCATTTCTACCCAGTCGCAGTCCTCTCTTATGGGGTTGTGACGAACAAGGTGCGCGGAGATCATTTTCCCATCCATGAATAACGCACACGCACCATCCCTGCCCAATTTCACTATCCAGCGCCTGGTTTCCGGGAAGAAGATTTTTGCTCCAAGGAATGCGATGCCGTCCCGGTTAACATGACGGGTCCAGGAAAGAATCCGGTTTGAATCAGGAATAACAACTACCGGCTTCCAGTCCATTCCGGCGTCGGAAAGAGAGGGACACTCTATCTGGTTCAGAGGTTTTGTCTTTGGAAAAAGTCTGGAAACCTTCCATCCTTCAACATACCATGGAGAATCAGCTGTTTCCCTCACCATATCTTTGGCGCGGGTGTACCTGAGAGAGAAAAGTGTTTCGTACGCCCGAACATAATCCTTTCCCTCCAGGAATTTCTGCGCACCCTCAACTATGGAAGAAAGCGAGGAGATCATGTTGTGCTGGTGGAGGATACCCCTGTTCTTTTCCAGGAGGTCTTTTGCCTCCCTTACCATCCTGCTGACAATTTCCTGCCCTTTGTTGTCCACCTCAGAAATACAGCCTCTGACAGCATCCAGTACATTGATGTTGCGTACTTTAAAAGGGTGGATGGAGTAGGGTTTCATTTCCAGAACCCATCTTCCTCCTTTTACTGGCCGGTAAGTTGTAAGATCTTCAACTTCAGTTCCTGAAGGGAAACTTACTTCTACTTTAACCTTCCACCACTGGGTGTTGGCGATATAACCGTAGACATCTTTTCCGTATTGAGTGACAGCAATCCAGACATTGTTATCTCTGCCGTTACCGGTAAGGCGCTGGTATTTTCCCGCTGGAAGGGATCGGAATGCTTGCGCGAACTCACCCATACTGGTTTCTCTCCCCATCCACATGGTGCAATCCTGGATGGCATGCAATATTAAACTGGGGTTGGTGCGCACAAAGATGTTTGTCCAGTATTGCGCAAAGTACTCTCCTGCCGGGTAAGGCCAGGCTTCCGCGTGGTTGTAATCAGGCCAGACCCATTCCTTGATGCGCGGAGGTTGATTTTCCGACCAGCCATACCGTACGGTAATCCCATTCTTCCCGTCATTGCTGACCGCAGAAAAAAGTTCGTCTTCCTCCCAGACATTCCGCCAATTTCTTTCCAGTGTGCGCTGTCCATACGAAGTATAAGCAACAACCACATCTTTTGCCTCCAGGTACCTTTTGATGTCAAGCCCGCTGTTGATAGCGTTTTCGTAAACACTTTTTTGCTTATCGGCGGCTTCGTCATACCCTTTTTCTATAAGGCTCACCTGGTTAGGGTAAAGAACAAGTTTCAAGTCCGGCCTTGTCTCCTGCAATCTTTTTCTCAACCAGTCGTACAGTTCATCCATTTTTTTACACCGCCATGCTGCCCATTCTTTCTTTGCGTTTTCCATCAACCATTCGTAACGTTTTGAAAACCTTTCCGGGTCCCTGGTATCCACAGGTATTCTTACCCCTGTTTCCTTCTCAAACAGAGATATTGAGTAGTCATCGTAACTGGCAAAGAACTGCTCTCCGTATTCACTCCAGTGGGTTGGTCCAAGTACTTCATTCACCTGAAGGGTAATCCCTTTCCATCCCTTCCATTTTCCGTACAACTCAATCAACTCGTTCATCAGTTTTTCATAATGTTTTCTAACCTCAGGGTGGTACCAGATAGGGTAAAGAGTTCCTCTTCCAAGAAATGTCTCCTGCCTTCCCATTCTATTCACCTGACCGAGGGTTGGGAATCCTCGCGCAACCTCATAATCGGTGCATACCCTCTTTAGCCTGTGGATGCCGCACATTTCAATACTGCTGAACCAGCCAAGGTTGTTCTCTTCGAAAATTTTTGCCATCAGCACCCCGTAATCACGAAGGCTCCCGGAATGGTCGCTATAATCAGCAGGTGTAACATCGGAGTATTCGCTCGGAAAGAAAGGTGCATCGTACATAAACTGGCCCATATGGTAAGCATTCTCTCCGGCAAACCTTAACCTTTTCACCATATTGATGAATGTCAAAAGCCAGATTCTGTAGAAGTTCGGAATCTCTCCGCATATCGTCCATCTCTTCATATACGGAGCAAGCGGCGATGAAAGACAGCTCTGCATTACCTGTCTGGGTCCTGCCTCAGGCTGCTGTCCAATCCATTTCGGTTCTCCTGGAGCATCAACTATTTTCCTCATAGGCACATCATTCAAAACTTCGTAAATCCAGATTTTCCCCACCCTGGCTGCCTGCTCAGGGCTCCAGCTCTTAGGATCGCCGAAGGAGAAAAAGGAGACAGTACCTGCGGTGGTATTGGGAAAGAAAAGACACTGGTGGTACTGAATGGTATTGGTAAGGGGATGGTTATCCTTTCCTAAATCAACCGTATCGTTGCCAAGAACTGTCACCCCTCCGTAATCTGTCCAGTCATTCACCCTCATCTCCTGCATTCTCACAGTATCATCGGGGTACTCAGCAATGGCTATATGGGGCCTGCCAGGGTTTTGTATCCTGTAAAGAAAGGAGATGAAACTACAAGGGCTTCCTGTGGAGCCATATGTCAGAAGTTCCTCTGTAAAGGTTGTCCTGAACCTTCCCAGGGGTGTTCTTATCACCTTGCTTTCCCTGACCTGTCCCAGTCCGTCACAGGAAATGAACTCCCCTTCTTTTTGTTCTTCCGCAGCGTCAACCTGCCAGACAAGTTTCAGTTTCATTCCATCTGTGTAGTCTTTTGGGTTTTCCACCACAGGTTGCTCTACCGGACCACAAACCGCTATCTCGTACCT
>CAZYCA010000023.1:0-37117 GCA_964645405.1 uncultured bacterium
AATGTAATGAGCCATCATCTTTGGTAAAATATAAGGAAAGAGGTGGATGAGGAGTGGCACCATTCAATATATAAAAAGTAAATCCTAAGTCAGCCCAAATAAAACGAATATTCCAATCGGCCCAGGACCAGTTATTTATTCCATATGGATAAATCCAGAATTCAACACTTCCTTGGTCAAAATTTAAAATGTTATCACCTTTAACCGATATAATACCTTTGTACCCTTTTCCCCTAACTCCATCTAAATACTCTCCATCCTTTAATAAAACTTTAATTTTTTCTCTTTCACATATTTCTGGAGTTTCATTCCCATCAAGTGGTAAATAGAAAAATGGAATATGTCCTTTTAAAAAATATGGCTCTTTTTTAGGTATTTCTTTGTTTTTGTCTGTATCAAGCCAACTTATATCTTCTTTTTCCCAGAAATTAAATACCTGTCTGTGAATTCTTACTTCATCAATTAATCCTGAAAATCCACTATCTCCTTTTTTGTTATTCCCTATATAAATCTCACCTGGCTCTTTTTCTTCATCTTCAGAAACAACAAGTCCCTGTGCAAATTCAAGTGTGTTTTTACTGACTTCTTTTCCATTTAAAAATAACTTTCTATGAGATATTGGAAAAACGCAACTTACTCCTGCTATATGAACCCAACTGTTTAATGGAATTATACCTTCTGGACTTGATGTAGTTTGTGTGTTTCCATAATAACAGTTTGTTGTTGTTAAATGAAATGCACCCTTTGAATCAATATATAATGAAAATCCTTTTGTTTTATCTACTGCTGGATTATATCTTGCATCTTTATCTACAACTGCTTCTCTATAAACAATATATGCTTTATCTTTTGGATATCTGTCTAATTTTACCCATGCTTCTATTGATATATAACCACCGGGAAATATTTCTGAAGGAATATACTTTATTGCTCCTTTTTCATCTAATTTCAAGCAACTACCAAATTTCCCATTCTCTTCATAAAACACTTCTCCTATTTTCTCAACTTCCTTTATTTTTCCTTCATAATCAGAAAAATCATCTTTGTTAAAATGAAATAAACCATAAGTATTATCATCTACCTTATACTCTCTCCAGAATGCTGTCTGGGTGGCAAAAAGTAAAGTAGAAAAAAATAAAAAAATAAATAAAAATATCCTCATAAATCTCCTTTCCGTAAAATTTGTAAATCATTCTACTATCAATATTCTGAAATCATGTCCTCTAATAAAAATTTTCCCAGGTTTTGTTTCTCCAAATTTATATCCTTTTTCTTTTGAATAAGAAAGAGGAATATCAATACCTGTTTCCAGATCCCATATCCTTGAAATCTCAAATCCAATTTTTTGGGTATCAATATCAAAATTTTCTATCCAGGTATCTTCTTTCTTGTTATTCAACAAAATTATTACTGCCTTTTTTCTTTTAAATAAATAATTACTCTCCGCTGGCTGCATCCTTTTATACATATACAAGGAGGCATATACTTTATCAGTTGTAAATTTAACTATATCATTTCTCCAGTAAGGAACAAAAATAGGGTCACCTGAAAAGAATGAAATATTTTCTTCCAGCCCATCCAGAATTTTCTTTCTTGTTTGAAATAAATACGGATTCCAAAAAGGAGTGCCTCTTTCTCCAATATCATGAAGGAGGCAAAGACCTAAAACAATTCTTGTTGCTTTTAAACTTCCTTTAACATGATTGTCAGAATGAAGTTGAGAAATTATACCCTGTTTTGTTTTTATTAATGCTCTAAAAACATCTACCGAACCTAATGTTTCAATTAAATCATCTGATGGAGAATAAAAACTATTTTCAATATGCCATCCAAGTTGTGTAAATGAAAAAACAGGATGCATATTTGATAGATATAAAGGAGGTCTACCACATTGCCATCCCATTACATTTAACCTTTTTGTAAGTTCTCTGAAAGTAAATAAATTGCTTTTCCCTTGTATTTTCCCATCATCTCTAACATATCCTCTACCAAGTAATACCCATGCTTCTGGCTCTCCCCTTCCACCAAAATATGTTGATGAATTATCCCACCATGTTCCATTTATAAAACATTTCTCAACTAAATTTTTGTGATACCAGAGATAGTAATCAAGATAACTATTTGTGAAATTAACTTCTGTGCTATCTAATTGTTCATCTGTCTTCCAGACTATTCCTCCATCTGATTGTTTATCTCTGAACTGATATTGTGGTCTTGGTTTATAATTTGTTATTCCAAGCCATTCTCCTGAAAATGTTTCAAATTCTTTTGAAACTCCTGTCATTTCTGTACTGCCATATACAACAAAAGGCCTCTGATACGATAAAAAAGGTCTTACACCATGGGAATTTGGAGGAGATGGTTTCAATCCAAGCCAGACATCTCTTAAATTCTTGTAGTCCTCTTCAGTATATAATTCAAATCCATCAACACTTGCTCCATAAAACCTATAACCTCTTGCATCATGAACATATTGTGCTTCTGGCCAATCCCATGCAATTTTTCTCCAATTTGATGGTAATGGTTTTACAGGAGTTGCCATTAATGCAAATTTTATATTTCTTTCTTTTTCAATATTATAAGGTCTGTTAAATAACCTGAATCTTAAAAATGGAATATTGTTTTTTCTTTCTGCAGTTATTGCAGAAATATTATCATCTAAAACCCATCCTTCATCACTTTCTCCAATATACCATAAACCAAAATCTCCTGTACCTATAAATATTGCTGGAACCCATGTTCCTAAAAGTTTTGGTGCTGGATTTAATTTTTTTGATTCAAATAAAAGACCTTCTCCTTCTGGAAATTTACCGAAATAACCTCCTTCAACAATATCTGCTCTTTGCATTACAAGTGTATCTGCATCTGGGCTTTCCCATATCATATCAAGTGCATCAATTCTTGTTGGTTTTTTGGGGTTAATCTTTAAATTTATGAGATACCATCCATCATATTCAAAATTTACCTCACAAATTATATCTATCTCCCCAAGAATTGATTTACCTTTTAATTCTACTTTTGTTGGACTTATATAACTTATATTCAATTCTTTCCCACTAAGTTCATATTCTTTTCCCTCGCTTTTCATTAAAATTGTGATTGGTTTCCCTAATATATTTTTTCCATTTACAATTATTTTCTCAGGCAGTCCTGTCTTTCCAACTACATAATCTCTTCCGATAACTCTCAGGATGTTATCTTTCACTTCTATTGGTTTATACGGTGGAATTACTATATCTTCTTTCCCTATATTGTTATTTTCCCATTGCCACTCTTGTCTTATAAATTCTTCCCTTTTCTCTTTCAATTTCTTTTTTCCTTCAAAAATTTCAACTATACATTCATATTTACCTTCTCTTAAATCAATATCAAATAATGTTTCCCCTCTTAAATTCTCTATCTTTTCGTTTTCCCTCTTTATAACTTTTCCCTTTTTCTCTTTTATTGTTATTGTAAAATTATCTGCTTTTTTTATATCTTCAGGAACACCAAATATGTCAAGGTCTACCCAGGCTTGGAATTTCTTTAAATATGGATAATGAGCAAATTTAAAATCATATTCTCCTGATGTCTCTCTTTTTTCCTGCCAGGGTTTTATAAATTGCGTCCAGTATTTCTCTGTCATTTTTACTACAGGTATCTCTGCATAATATATTATTTTTTCTCTTTCTCCATCTTCTATTTTTTCTTTAGTTGTTGCCTTTATTTCATAAAAATTCTGCTGGTATTTCCCTTCTTTTTTACTTTCTGATAATTGTATATTCTCTTCAACAAAATTAAATTTTTTAGTTTCTCCTTCTTTTAAATTACTTTCTTCTTCTTTCCTATATATTTCTTTCCCTTCTGCATTCTTTATTATTATTGAAAGTTTTATTCTTTCTGGTTTTTTACCAATTACTTCTACTTCTGTATTAAGTTTCCCATTTACTAAATCTCCTATCCTCTTAAAATGAATTGTAGGCGTATCTTTTTCAAATATAACTTCCGGGAATAAATCCCAGCCCATCCAACTACTTCCTACCAAACCAGCAAAATATAGACCACCACAAAAATCAGTCCTTACAAGTTGTATTATCCAGCTTTTACCTTCCGGTGTTTTTTTCTGTCCCATTGTTTTAAATGGAACTTTCATCTCCATCTGCCAGCTTAATTTATCTACATTACATTTTATTTCTGCACCAGATGTCCAGTCATCTTCTGTTCCTGGAGTTCCATTATAATACCACTGGTCTGAATAATATCCTCTTGGATTTACCATTATTTTATAAAATCCGTATCCAGGAATAACTGCTTCTTTTCTCCCATAAGGTGATATTTGTATCTCTATATGGTCTTCAAATAATATTAGAAATACTTCATCATTCCTTTTAACATTTGCTTTCAAAACAGTTCCTTCTGGATGTGGTGAGTTCATTCCAATATATAAATTCTCATCATCATAGCCAAGATACCATATAACTTGTTGTATCTCTGGAACTAAAGTTGCAGGTTGACCTGGTTCACCTTCTGCTGCCCATGTACAAACCCCTGTTATTGCGCTTGCTTCTTTCCATTCTTCTTTTTTTATAATCCCATCTATCTCTGGTGTCTTTTTAAATTTTGGAATTCTTAATATTGGTGCATTAAATCCTTCTGCAAAAGACATCATCAGAAAAAATAAGAATGCAACAAGCCAACTTTTTTTAATCATTTTTTCCCTCCATGGTATTTTAATAATTGAACCTTTTTAATCGCCAGTTGTGCTTTAGAATAAATTAGAGTTTTTAAGAGTTTTAGATTTGTGTAGATGTCCGCTCCGGCTATGATAAAATTTTACCACAAAAGGGGGGACAGGGAAAAGAGGAAATGGAGTGCAGAAGAGAAGTAGGAGATACTGGAAGAAGGGAAGGATCCTGGGGCAAGCATAGCGGAAGTGTGCTGGAGGCATCAAATCTCAAGTACTTTATTATTACCACTGGGAGAAACAGGCAAAGATAGGTTGTTTAGAGGGTCTGAAAGGAAAGGGCAATGGAAGAAAGAAGGATACGGAAGTGGAAGTCTTAAAAGAAGAGATAGCCCGGTTAAAATCAGTTATCAGTGAAATTACGGAAGAGAACCTGACCTTAAAAAAAAGGTTTTTGGAATAGGAGAAAAGAAGCGGTTTTCTTCAGAGGAAAAGTAAGAGATTATGGGACAGATAGGAACAACGGCAAAACGGAGCAACTGGCGGGTGGGTAGAATTCTTACTGTTTTGGGGTTAAAAATGGCCAGCTATCTCTCCTGGAAAAAGAAGTTGAGGACAGGCCATTTAGAGGATAAAAAACCGGAGAGGTTGCAGCTGGACAAGTTATTGCCGGAAGAGGAGCGGGTTATTATAGATTATGCTTTATGTCATCCCCGGGATGGGTAGAGAAGGCTGGCTTATATGATGATAGACGAGGATAAAGCATATTGCTGTCCTTTTTCGGTGTATAGGGTTCTTTCCCGGGTCAATGTGCTCTCTGGGTGGAAACCCGGTAAAAGTCAGGGCATACCTTTAGAACAGCCGACCCGACCTAATCAGCGCTGGCATACGGACATTATGTATTTGTGGATAGAAGGCCGCTGGTACTTTTTCGTTGGGGTATTAGATGGTTATGCCCGGTATATTGTGCATGGGGAGTTATTGACCAGAATGAAGTCAGACGATGTAAGCCTGGTGGCTCAAGCCGCCCTGGAGAAGTTTTCCGGGTTGTCAACCGGAGATTGTTTCTGATAATGGGACGCAATTTACCTCAAAAGAATTCCGTAACCTCTGCACCATATTACGATTCGGATGCAGCATCCGGAATCAAACGGAGTAATGGAAAGACTACACCGAAGTTTAAGGGAGGTCCTTACTGAGAAGGAATGGAAAAACTTGGGCAAAGCCAGAGAAATTACTGGCTGAGAGAAGAAGAAAGTTAGCCCAGGCCCAGGAAGAAAGAAGAAAAGTTAACTTAGAAAGATACTGGAAGGCGGAGGGAAACTACACAAAAACAAATCAGGCAAAAACTCTAATTTATGCTTGACCAATACAATTTTTGCTTGCCGACAGTTTAGGTGGAGTAGAGGCACCTGTTTGTTATCCACCAAAGATGTCGCATGCTGTCTTTTCATCAGAAAAAGAAAGAAGTCAAAGAGGAATCAAAGATAATCTTATTCGTCTTTCTGTTGGCATTGAAAACAAAGATGACCTGAGGACTGATTTGAAACAAGCACTGAGTTACGTGTGATATGCAATAAACTCATCTCTGCGATAATATAATTTCAAAAAAATCACCCACTTGACAGGAGTATCAGTTTGTTTTATTATTTTAACAGTAAATTTAAGTAATAAAAAAACTGCAAAGCCATGAACATAAAATTACCTGCTAACAAGGGTGAAATCCAGAGATGGAACAGGAAACTTATCCTGCGTACGATTTATGAAAATGAAGCCATCTCCCAGGTGGAACTTGTGCACAGGACCAGTTTAAGCCCTGGTACTGTTTCCAATATTGTTAGATGTCTGCGTCAAGAGGGATTAATAGAGGACATTGGTTATAAATCTTCAAGGGATGGACGCAAACCCGTGCTTTTCCGACTTAACCCATTAGCACGGTTCGTAGGTTGTATGATTTTCGGGGAAGAGGAAATCACCGTTGGAATAATGAATCTGGCAGGAAAAATCGTAGACAGGATAAATGAGAAGGTTGATACAGACCACAATGTGGACGCCCTGGTTGGAAGGGCATGGAAAATTGAAAAGAACCTGCTTACAAAAAATGGCATTCCAATAAAAAACATCATCGCCAATTGTGCTATCAGTGAAGGAATAGTAGATAACAGAACCGGGGTGGTTATTTTTGCGTCTCATTTTGGCTGGCGGAATGTCCCATTAAAAGCAAAAATTGAACAACTTTCAAATTTGAAAACTTTTGTAGAGCATTCCACTCATGCCAAGGTCCTTGCCGAACAATGGTTCGGCATTGCCCGGGGGATGCGCAATGTTGTAGGGGTGAACGTGGATTCCGGCATAGGTGTGGGCATTATCAGTGACGGGCAGCTTTATCACGGTGCTTTTAGGATGGATGGGGAAATCGGCCACAATGTGGTCATCCCGGAAGGGAAATTATGTAAATGTGGCAAACGAGGTTGTCTGGAAACAATTGTATCCGGACCAGCCATTATTGAAAGAGCCCTGGAGTTGAAACCCGAATTTCCTGATACATGCCTACCTGATAATCTAAAAGGACTATCAGGCCGGCAGGCGGTGCGGAGCATCTTCCAGGCCTGCCAGAATGGAGATGCACTGGCAACAAGAGTCACCAGGGAAGCCGCATTTTATCTTGGTTTTGAGATTGCGCGCATTATCAATTACCAGGACCCGGAAATGGTTTTCTTTACTGGTTTCGTGATAGAAGAGGATACCGGTGTTTTCCTGAAAGAAGTAGTAGAGCAGTGCCGGAATTTCGTGGTTGCTCAGGAGATGCGCACCTTAAAACTTGTACCCGGAAAATTAGGAAGTGAAGGCATTTTGCTTGGGGGTGCTATTCCGGCGTACTATGAATTTTTCTATGCAATGGCCAACTGACAATACACTGGAAACTTGATTATGAAAAAAGATGAAGCAGTCAAAATCCTGAAACTGATGTTGAGAATCAGGTTTTTTGAGGAACGCTGTAAGAAAATTTACAAACAGAAGATGCTGGCTGGTAACTTCCTGGGTGCTTTGCATACCTACATAGGCCAGGAAGCAATTGCAGTCGGCATTTGCCTGAATTTGAGAAAAAATGATTATGTTTTGAGCACCCACCGCTGCCACGGCCATTTCATCGCCAAGGGTGGTGATGTCCGTAGAATGATGGCAGAACTGCAGGGAAAAGAAACTGGTTACTGTCTCGGACGGGGTGGTTCCATGCATCTATTTGATACCACAATTGGTTTTCTGGGCGGCAATGGCATTGTCGGCGCAGGTCTGCCGCTAGCAATCGGCGCTGCCTATTCCTCACTTTACAGGAATACGGACCAGGTGACGGTATGTTTCTTCGGGGACGGTGCGGGCTGCCAGGGCACTTTCCATGAATCTCTAAACATCGCGGCACTCTGGAAACTGCCGGTGGTGTTTGTCTGTGAAAACAACTGTTACGCGGTAACCACACCGGTAGCAGAAACCGTTTCCATACCAGACATTGGAGTCCGGGCCCAAAACTACGGAATGGTCGGAGCTGTGGTGGATGGAAACGATGTCTTAGAAGTCCTTGAGACCTGCAAGATAGCAATAGATAGAGCCAGAACTGGAGCAGGGCCCACTCTTCTTGAGTGCAAGACCTATCGTGTTGACCCACACTGCATGGTTATTTCAGAAACACGCTGTAAAACCGAAATAGAAGAATGGAAAAAGAAAGATCCCATACTTCTTTTCCAGCAAAAACTCCTTAAGGAAAAACTTATCAACAAAACAGAATTGGAACAACTGGAGAAAGAAGTTCTCAAGGAAATAGACGAGGCAGAGAAGTTTGCCGGGGAAAGCCCGTATCCGAACCCGGTCGATTTCCTTGCCGGTATTAAAGATTGAAAATGCGTGAAATCAAATACATTGAAGCAGTGAACGAAGCCCTTAAGGAAGAAATGGAAAGAGATAAGAATGTCTTTGTCATTGGAGAAGATGTTGGTTTATTAGGCGGTGGTTTTGGAGCAACCAAAGGACTGCTAAAAAAGTTTGGGCCGATGAGAGTTCGGCAGACACCTATCTCAGAATCTGCCTTCACTGGATTAGCAGTTGGTGCGGCGATGACTGGCCTGCGACCTGTTGTGGAAATTATGTATCTTGACTTCATTACCACGGCAATGGACCAGGTGATAAACCAGGTTGCAAAGATCAATTTTATGTCTGGTGGCCAGGTAAAAGTTCCTCTTGTAATCAGAGCACCTTATGGTATCGGCACAAGAGAAGCCAGCCATCACAGTCAGAGTTTAGAAGCATGGTTTGTCCATACACCAGGATTGAGAGTGGCAATGCCGGCAACTGCTTATGATGCCAAAGGCCTTTTGAAAACCGCTATCAGGGGCGACTGCCCGGTCATCTTTATTGAAAACCGGATGCTCTATTTCAAAAAAGAAACTGTTCCAGACGGTGAATGGCTTGTACCTTTCGGCAATGCTGAAATCAGAAGGGAAGGAACTGACATTACCATTGTTGCACTATCAAATATGGTTCCCAGAGCTCTGGAAGCTGCGGAAGAGGTCGCTCCGGAGATATCAGTGGAAGTTATTGACCCGCGGACACTGGTGTCTCTGGATATTGAAAAAATAGTTAATTCAGTCAAGAAAACAGGCAGGTTGCTTGTTTTGCATGAGGCGCCAGTACGATGCGGAATCGGTGCGGAAATTATCAGGCAGGTGGTGGAAAAAGCATTTGATTACCTGGATGCACCACCCCTGGTTCTGGCTGGCGCAAATATCCCGATTCCTTTTTCGCCGGTCCTGGAAGATGTTTGTGTTCCTCAAAAAAAAGACATTGTGGAAATGCTTAGAAAAATAACAAAATGAAAGGAGGCGAGATAAATGAAAAGTAAAGAAGGCAGCAGTGTGATTTATCGCAGAAAACGCAGTAGCGGTATTTGTGCTACGAAACAGAAAGGAGGTGAAAGTCCAATGTTTAAAGTCAAGAGTCTACAGTCTGAATCAGCCTTTACTCTGATAGAACTCCTGGTAGTGATAGCCATCATCGCAATTCTGGCTGCGATGCTTTTACCGGTGCTGACCAGGGCGCGGGAAAATGCCCGCCGGGGTGTATGCGCGTCAAATCTGAAACAACTTGGTTTGTCCTTAATTATGTATAGCGACGATTGGGGAGGATGGCTACCTCCGACCCTTTATAACAAAGGTTATTGGTTGCATAATCCTGATTCTTACGGCGGCTGGGGTATTATGTGGAAGAACCGCTATGTTCTCAACCGTGATCCTTATGACCTTTCTCCTGCCCAGAAGGACTACAGTCCATTGTTCTTCTGTCCTACCAACCGGCAACACTCTCTGAAGGCAACCACTGGTAACTTCACTAACAGAAGTTCTTACTGGTACAATCCGAGGGAGGAAAGGTTCACGTCCGGTACCTACGCAAGTGCCTATCGGGGAAGAATCAGCCGGATTGCCAACAAGGCAATCGCCTGGGATAATCAGGATAAGGGTTACGGTGACACTGGTTTCGGCTTTGCGGCTTTCACGCATGGTGATGGCTGGAACGCGCTTTTTTCTGATGGAGCGGTAATATGGTGCCCGGACGCACAGGGAGTGTTCATCAGTCAAATGCCTACCTACTTTACATCGCCGGTACCTTTTGACAGGTTCCACTAAGGGGGTGAGGGCTGGGTCCGTAACTATCAGGGGAGAAAATGAAAAAGGTATGGAGCTGGGTATCAGTGGCAGGATTGTGTCTGCTGACGGAAGCAATTGTCTGGGCTGGTGAAGTCTGTATGGAGGCAGAAGATTTCAAAATAGAATCTGGATGGAAGGTTATTTCTGGTTATGAGGGTTATTTCCCGGCTGAGCCGAATATCTGGAGTGGCAACCGCCTGAAGGCTGAATCTGGTCCAGGTACGGCTCAGGCGAAATTAGAAATCCTGGTGCCACAAGATGGAGAATATAACCTGTGGGTGCGATATGAGAGTCCTTTCGGGTTTGATATTCCGTTCCGGGTAAGAATCGTGCAGAATGGAAAGGAAAAGATATCCGCAGTTTTTGGTCGGAAAGACGATGTGAAATATTTCCCCGGCCGCGGCTGGTTGGTGCAGGGACCATGGTATTATCATAACACGGATTATGTGTACCAGAAGGTTACCTGTAAACTCGGAGCAGGTCCGGCTACAGTCGTGCTGGAAAAATCGCCAGCAACCAGCCGTGAGGCGGCACGCATCATAGACCTGCTCTATCTTACAAGTGACCTCACCTTGACTGATTTTAAGAACGAATGGGCCTGGCCACGCGGGGGTACCGGCTCACCTATTTTAAGCCGATTTCGAAAACCAGTGTATTTCAAAATCCGCGTTCCATCAACTGCGACAGCGCCGGCTTTGTTGAAAATTGAAAGCCGGTTCTGGGGAGTGGGATACTTTCACGGTCCACGTGAGACCTACTATTTTACGAAAGACGGGATTACAACGACGAACCCCCCTGATAATATTTTCTTACCCCCAGGCAGTGAAACTGGCTGGCAAGAAATCAGGTTGTTATCATCCTACCCGGCGCACATATTTGCTGTTACAAACCAACCTGTGGAACTTGTGGTTACCCGTAATCCAGCAAAAGAAAAACCAGTTGTTCTGCCTCTGAAACCGTCCTCAGAAGACAAAAAAAACAGCAAGGGATGGCTTTCTGAGTACTATACGCGGGCAAAAACCCAGATTGTTGTGGATACTGGCCACACTGTCTATGCAGAGAATATTCTCAAAGGAAAATCAGCGGTGTTATTATCCGATTACTTGAATGAATTACTTAGAAAAGTTCGGGAATACCGTGTGGAAGGCACTCATCCTAAACTGCTCGGGTTATTAAGTGCGTTTCCGATACGAATTGGCGATTTTGATATGCGGGAACTTGTAGCGGCCACCGGACTGACTGGACAGTACATGCAGAGCAGTCCAGAAGTTTACGGGCCGGACGGTGCCAGGTTCGGGTTCAACCAAAATCAGGGGTATATTTCATTGCAAAACCTCCACATTTCTCTCCGTGGATTAGGACGATACTGCTATGAAGGTGATTACACTAAGTTGAAAGAAATCTATCAAAATCGTTACCAGGAATTGAAAGCCAATGGACTGGGTGGTCTTGCCCAGACCATAAAACTCATTGAGGAAGCTGGTCCTCCTCCTCTAAGTACCTTACGCACCTGGGACAAAATCAATGAACAGTTTCGTCAATATCTGAAAGAACAGGGGGCACCTATTTCTGACGTATTGGGAACAGAGACGGAAAAAGATCCGGCGCTTTATTATCATTCTACCTATTTTAGAACCCTTCTTTTTGCCCGGAACTGTGCAGGTGCAACCAAACTGGTGGAAGAGATATTCCCGGCTGGTAGCCGTACCCATTCAGGTAGCTTCCTGCCGAGCATAGGCGCCAATCCTGTGCTCTATCACGGTATTGATCCGTTTCTACTGTTCAGCGAACGGGGAGTAACTGCTTACTCCAGCGAAATAAGTTGGGGAATGAACACCCCTGATTACATTGGACCGGAAGTGGAATCATACGAAGGAGCAATCGGCCGGGCACTGGCCAAATACTACGACTGTCCTATGGGCGCCTATGTCATTAGCGACCCAGCACGCGGGTACCGTCCGGACATAGTAGGACTTACTGCATATTCTCTCGCAGCCAACGGATTTACATTCTGGAACTACTACACAATGCATTTTCCTGAAGGGTGCAGTATCATTGGCTATCCTGAGATGTTTAAAGCCATCAAGAGGATTAACTATCGTCTGGGTGTCGTGGAAGATAAACTTATAGCAGCCCGGGTGGTACCTGCTGATACCGCACTGGGGTGGTCTCTGACAACTGATATCTGGGACATACGAGATGGTGAAGTGGAGCCGTTCTATTTGTCACCAGGCAACACTATCTATGCAGGAGAACGAACCTATCTTTATCTCCTGCTGCGCCATCTGGGACAACGGGTGGACATTCTCAGTGAAGCGGATTTAACCGCAGGATATCTTGACAAATACAAAACCTATATTCTAATTGGCGACCATTTGCGCCCAGAAGCAGCCGCGGCTATCAGGGAATGGGTGCGCAAGGGTGGTACATTGATATCAGTGGCTGGCGGCGGCCTGTTTGACCACTATGACCGGCCGTTAGAAACGCTGAAGGAAGTTTTCGGTATTAAAAATGCCTCCCTTGTGAAGAAGGCGGTGACTCTGAGACCTAAGATGGAATTACTCCACGCTGTACCTCTCGACACCTTGACCCTGAACGGGGCCGTCTTGCCGGTACTGGGTTATCGCCAGGCGTTTACAACGGCAGCCGGACAACCATTGGGATGGTACGCAAACGGAGAAATTGGGGCAGTAGCCAATGTCTATGGCCGTGGCAAATCCCTGATTATAGGGACACTACCTGGGACAGCGTATTTGTATAAAGCTTTTCCGTTGGTGCCCTATGGCCGGGGTGGAGAGGACTTAAGCGAATATAACTACCCAAGGTATAATCAGCAGGTGTTCCAGACAATGCGCTTGCTGCTCGGTTCATACCTGCCTGTCCCGTCGCTACACACCTCTGAACCACTGGTGGAAGCGCAGTTGCTGAAGAACAAGGAGTCTGGTGCTTTGTACATATCACTGGTCAACTATAGCGGAAGAAAGGTATCTGGGTGCGAAGTAATGCTTGATACAAAGTTTCTGGGCGGTATCAAAGGAGCAGAAAGCCCCTATCAGAAGGTAGTTACGGTACGGAAAGATGATGTACTTAAAGTGCGGTTGAATATGGACAAGTTTGATTTTCTTATTCTGAAATGAGGCAAATTATAAATAGCACAGTCCATTAAACATTAACAAGAGCACACATATGAAATTATTCATTATTCTGACAGTTTTCACTATTTTTGTCAGTCCTGTTTTCTCTCAAACAGAAGTGATGCTGAGCAAGGATGGAAAATCACTTTTCCCTGTAGTCGTCAATGAAAAATCAAGTGAGAAAATAAAGAAAAATGCAGAACAACTTTGTTTTTATCTGAATAAAATCACAGGAGCAAATTTTAGTCTTGTAACTGGTGATGGAACAAATGGCATTGCAGTTGGTGCTTTTACAGATTTCCCCTCACTTCCTTATTCAAATCTATTTGATGTCAATGACGTTTTCAAAAGGGATGAATATATTATCACAAGCCATAAAAACGGTATCCATATTATAGGTGCAACAGAACTTGCAACCCAGCATGCAATATGGGATTTCCTTTATCAACTGGGATACAGACAGTTTTTTCCTGGTCCACACTGGGAAATTATTCCTGAAATAAAAAATCTAACTGTTAAATTTGATATTTATGGCAAGCAATCATTTTATGGAAGGAATATTGGAAAAGAACATGGGTTCTGGTCATACAATAAACAAACATGGGATGACTGGATGAATAAAAACAGGATGAAATCAAACTTTTTTGTACCAAGCGGACACAGTTATCAGGCAATAATAGCAACAAACAAAGATATTTTCCAGCAGCATCCAGAATATTTAGGACTTGTCAATGGAGAGAGAAAATCATCAAAATTCTGCATATCAAATCCAGGACTACAAAAGATTGTTGTTGACTACGCAATAAAGTATTTTGAAAAAAATCCTGATGCATATGGATTATCAATGGAGCCAAGTGATGGTGGTGGTTGGTGCGAGTGCGAAAACTGCAAAAAACTTGGTAGCATCAGCGATCGAGCAGTAATGCTGGCTAATATTGTTGCAAAGGCAATCAGAGAAAAATATGGAAACAAATTTGTGGGAATGCTTGCGTATCACTATCATGCACCGTATCCCTCAATCAATGTTGAACCAAATGTTATTGTTAATATTACAACACATCAAAGAAAGGGTGGTTATACCCTTGATGAATTGATTGAA
This sequence comes from uncultured bacterium, assembly GCA_964645405.1. Lineage (GTDB taxonomy): Bacteria > Ratteibacteria > UBA8468 > B48-G9 > DSTR01 > JAMWDF01. The sequence goes on from CAZYCA010000023.1 coordinate 14,593, forward strand.
AACTGGCAGAAAAAAGGAGCAATTGTTGGAATCAGTGATGCATTCGCAACATATCTGTGGGATTATGGAATTCCAGGAAGCCCCAGAGTATCTGATATTACTTATCTGACTGAAAATTTACCTTCATTTTATCAAAAAGGCATCAGGCTAATCAGTGGATGGACAGAAGATGGCTGGGGACCTGCTGGACTCGGAAACTATTTGCTTTCAAGATTTATCTGGGATATCAATGAGACAAAAAAGGTAAATGAACTGTTTTCTGATTTTATTGAAAAATCGTTTGGTTCAGCAAAACAACCAATGGAGAAATTTTATAGATTGATTTACAGAATTGACAAAAAAGACATAAAACCGCTATTTAGTGAAGACCTTGTTGGCAGGATGTACAGACACCTTGATGAGGCATTGAAAAAAACAGGAGACTCTGCTGTGCGCGCAAGAATTCATGACCTTGTTGTCTACACAGGGTATGCAGAAAATTATTTGAAATTTATTCGTGCAGACAAGGGTAAAAAACAGGAATGTTTCGAGCAACTGATGAAATACATTTACAGAATGAGGTATACGCAGATGATTGATCTTGTTTCTGCATACATAACATTGCAGGAAATGACAAAAGATGTGGTAATGCCTGATGAAATAAAATGGAATATTCCTGAAGGTAAAAATCCATGGAAGATTAAAGAACCATTCAGTGAAGAAGAAATCAAACAAATATTGAAGACTGGTATTGATTCAAATCCTGTTTTTTCATTTGAACAAGTGACATTCAGCGAAAACCTAATACCTGTGAAAAATCTTAAAAATATTGTTGTGAAAGATAAAGAGATAGTAGGTGATGAGGGTATACAAATGGGTGGTACACCACAAAAAATTTATACCTGGATTGAAAATGCACCTGTGAAAATAAAACTTAAGGTAACAGGAGGACTTATTGCCCATTACAGAGATTATGGAAATGTTTATATTCAATTGTTTTCAGCAAAATTTCCTGACAAACCAGTGGCAGAAGATAGAAGTGTTCCACCTGATGGCAATCCACATGAAATTGTAATGAAAACTTCCTATAATGGATTGCACTGGTTCAAAATTTCATCTGGTGGAGATAGGACAAGAGTTGACATTATCGAGCCCGATATTGCCTGGACATTTGAATCAAAAGTAAAAGAACTACTAAGTTACCGACCTGGAACAATGTGGTCCTTGTATTTTTATATTCCAAAAGGCACAAAAACTATTGTCGGGTATTCTTTTTCTGGTGCAGGAAAAATTCTTGATTGCAATGGGAAAGAAGTTTTTTCATTTGAAAAATTACCTGATTACAGTTATTTCAAAGTAGATGTCCCTGAAGGCAAGGATGGGAAATTATGGATGTTTTTTAAATGCAGGTACCAGAAACTACTACTTAGTGTTCCGCCATATTTAGCACCTGATGCGAAAAAATTATTGCTTCCAGAAGAAATTGTAAAGAAGGATTTCAAATAAAATTCTAAATTTAAGGTGGAAAAAATAAACTGGCTTTGGTCTTGCGGCATTCACGCTGGCGCCAGTAATTGCGGAAATTGAGAAAAATAGGAGATCTATGGAAGTGCGAGTGGCTGTCATAACAGGAGCAGGCAGTGGTATTGGCAGGGCATCAGCATTGTTATTTGCCAGAAATGGATATTTTGTAGTTATACTGGAAGTGAATGAACAGGCAGGAAAATCAACTGCAGAAGAAATTACCCGGGCAGGTGGACAGGCACTTTTCCTGCACACTGACATTGCCGACCCTGACAGTGTCCAGGCTGCATTTGGCCAGGTGAGCAGTCGTCTGGGTAAAATGCATGTACTCTACAACAACGCTTCTATCTTCCTGGGAAAGGATGATGCGGCCATCACTGAACTAAAAACAGAAACATGGCAGAAAATTATTTCAGTAAACCTTAATGGACTGTTTTACTGTTGTCGCGCAGGTATTCCCCTGATTATGAAGTCCGGAGGCGGCTGTGTCATCAACACTGCTTCCAGCGCCGGATTAATCGGCATACCCAACTGCGACGCATACACGGCTTCCAAGGGAGCAACAATTGCCCTGACCAGGTCCCTGGGAGTGGAATATGGTCCAAAAGGGGTACGGGTTAACTGTATTGCGCCAGCAGCCATCCGAACACCTATGGTCCAGCAGAGTAATCTTGATAAACCCGATTTTGACCAGGCACGTTTTCTACAGACCACTCCACTACGGCGATGGGGAACACCTGAGGAAATCGCGAAGATAGCGCTATTTCTTGCCTCTGATGCAGCATCCTACATCAATGGTGCTGTAATTGTAGCGGATGGAGGTATCACAATAACCTGAACAGAAGTAATCAAAAAGAATAAGTTACGACTTCAAAAAGGACAGGAAAATGGGTAGCACGGCGATGTCTCGAGTGGATGGGAAAAATGCCCTGGTGACCGGAGCCGGACAGTGTTTGGGTAAAGCTTTCGCGCTGGCGCTGGCTGAGGCTGGTGCCAATGTGGCACTGGCCGTTATCAGGTATGAGGCGGTGACCAGCGCCGCGGCCGAGATCGCTCAAACCGGCAGGAAATCACTGGCGATCGCAGCTGACATCAGCCGAAACAACCAGGTTGAGTGCATGGTCAAGGAAGTCATACGGGAATGGGGCAGGCTGGACATCGCGGTCAATAACGTCGGTGTCTCCCTGCCTATCAAAGATGCTTTACAAATCACAGAGGAAGAATAGCACTGGCAGGTGTCCATAAATCTCAAGGGAACATTCCTGTGCGCTCAGGCAGAAGCGCGGGTGATGCTGCCCAACTGCTACGGAAAAATCACCAACATCGCGTCCATCTGTCCACCTGTTTGAGGACGGGCCTCGGCAGGGAAGTAAACCATGTGCCCGGAATATACCCAACTGGCTGGGGGACCAGGATTTGAACCTGGACACTCAGATCCAGAGTCTGATGTCCTACCATTAGACGATCCCCCAACGCTAGATTTAATTTTAACCGGGAAATTTTTCTCACTCTTCTTTGCGGCGGAGAGTAATTTTCAAATCGCCACCTTCCCGACGGAGAAGTATGTGACCTTCCCTTCCCAGCCAGCCCAGACTCATTAAAACCAACTCCCGGTCTTTTTTCAACGCCTGAAGAAGGCCTGTCAGAGAAACTTCCTGATACTTATCCAGATATTGCCAGATTTCGCCTGCAACCAGCCCAATCTCTGTTATCATTCTGCCTCCTGCTCAGAAAACTTCGTCACCTGTGCTTTGAGAACTGTTGCTACTTTCATTATATTTTACTCTTTCTTCCTCCCTTTTGTGAAGTGTACCGCATCTGGGACATCTGGAAATACCTTCAGCCAGACTATCCACATAACAGAAGAAACACACCGGACATTCCCAGAGAGTATTAACAGGCCAGTTTTCTGGTCGGGTTTTTCTTCCTGTTTCTACCAGAACCCAGACTATAAGAAGTATCACTCCGATACTCAGATAAACAGTTACTGCTGTATCCAGTCCAATTCTTATCATCCTGCTACCTGTCTATTTCAATCTTAACCGGAAAACAATCTCCCCCCAGACTAATTTATCCTCTCCGGCTGGTTCAAAAAGCCACCGGCGAAAACAATCCTCCACTAAAATGTCCAGTTCTGGCCAGCCTGAGGAAACAATAAGTTCTGTCTGTTTCACCTGACCGCCGGGTGACAACCAGAATTTGAACCTGATATTTCCCTCCAGAGATTTCTTCTGTGCCCATTCCGGATAAGAAAACTGGTGCCGATAGATTACTTTTCGCTGACCACCTGGACCGGTAATTTCTTCGGAAAGAGTAAGTCCGGAAACTGTTTCTTTCTCTTCTGGTGGAGAAGGAAATGCTGGAAAGTGTACATGGAATTCTGGCGCGGGAACCGGCTGGACAGCAGTGAGCACTGCCTGCCGCTGAATCCCGAGAGATTCCCTGGTCATTCTCCGGGTGATGGCTTCTTCCATTTTTAAGAAAATTCTTTCGTCAGTCGCAAAACGGGGCAGCTTTTCGTTAATCCTGATGACAGGCACTTCCAGTTTTCTGGTTTCAGAAGAGGGTAACTGTCTCAAGGTTACTTCCAGCACAGGTAGTTTTTTCCTGACAGCCGGTAGGGTCAGAGAAAAAAGTGGCAGCAGCCCCAGGTGACCTACCAGGCTGATTAGAAAAAATTTCAAAAGTCTGTGATTTTCTTTCATCTTTCTATCTCGGGCATGGTGGCAATGGCAATCTTACTCAACCCTGCCTGCCTGACCTTATCCATCACTGCCACTACCGTCCCATGTCGGGCCTGCTGGTCTCCCTTGATGATTACTGTCACAGGTTGACCCGTACTGGCTTCTGCCCTTAACAATCTTTCCAGTTGCTCTAAAGAAACTTGCCTGTCTTTGAGAAAGATACCACCGGTGGCAGAAACGCCAATTATAAGTTCCCTTTCCTGCACCTTTTCTGTTGTAACTGCTTCTGGAAGACGAATCTTTATCCCTGGTTGCATGATAAAACTGGAGGTAAGCATGAAGTAAATCAGTTGCTGAAGAACAACATCAATCAAAGGTGCCATATTCAATTCGCCTTTAATGATAGAGTAATGACGTCGGAAACGCATTTACTCCTCCTGGGTTTTCAAGAGAAAAATGATATCCAGAATCCGGGAAGCACTTTTTTCCATCTCCAGAACGATGTTGTTCACCCGGCTGACGAAATAGTTGTATCCAAGGTAGGCAGGAATTGCCACAACCAGCCCCCCAACTGTGGTTACCAGAGCTTCCCAGATACCTCCAGCCAGGTCAGCTGGATTGACCATACCACCGTGACTCTGGATAACCATAAAAGCCTTAATTAAACCGGTAACTGTTCCCAGAAGTCCCAGCAATGGTGCCACAGTCGCAATAGTAGCGAGAATCCCCAGGTACTTTTCCAGGACAGGAATTTCGTGGGCGGCAGCATCCTGGATGGCTTCCTTAATTTCCTCGTGGGTTCTGTCTGATTTCAGCAACCCTGCTTTAATAATACGCGGGATAGGCTGAACATAGCGGTCACATAACTGCATGCATTCTTTGATTTGTCTCCTTTTGAGAAAATTCTCCATTTCGGAAAGGAACTTTTCTGTATCTATGGCTGCATTTCTTAGGACAAGAATCCTTTCCATGATAATTGCCAGAGTAAGCGCCCCACAGAGAACAATGGGTATCATAATCCAGCCGCCCTTGACTGTCAGCATAAACAGGTTCATGGCTCCCCCTATTTTGATGGTTAAAATTTCATTCTAAAGCCAGCGGAAAAATACCTGCCTGGTGCCGGGTTACCAGGTACACACTGGTAGCGAGTTCCTGAAAGGTTATCCACTGTTACCAGAAAGGTTAAATCAGGTTTCCAGTTCCAGGAAAGATGGAGTTTCCCCCTGGTATAACCCGGGAGAGAATGCCCGGAGAATTCCCTTGGCCCGGTATAAACAAAGTTTAAATTTCCCGTAAAGTGCCCTTTTCCCCAGGAAATACCAGAGATAAGTTCTCTTTCCGGAAGATATTGCACTTTCTTGCCAAAGAAAATTTGTTTGCCCTGAAGGAAAAACCTTGTCCCGGGAGTTAGCAGGAAGGTAGCCTCCCATTCCAGGTCTGTCGCGGAAAGATTGGTGAGCCTTGCCGGCTCATAGAGAAAATTTCCATCCTCATCCGCCCAGGTATAAAAACTTTTCCACCATGTTTGTCGGGTCTGGAAAGAAAAAGACCAGCGTTTCCCGGCGGTGAGATATTCCATTCCCAGAGAATAACTTTCTTCTGGTTTGTATCTGGCTGGTTTGATTTCCAGGTAATCAGAATTCTGAACCTGGCTCCAGAAATCAACCATTCCGTATTGACTTTTCAGGAAAAATTTCCAGTTCTCCGCCAGGTTTAAACTTCCGAAAGGCAGTATTCTAAAACCGCCTGTCTGGATTTCTTTCGCGGTCAAGCCCAGCTGGAAAAACTTTCTCCCATAGCGTAGGCTACAGCCACCAGCCATCTGCAGGCTATTTTCTTTTGTCTGCTGCCATTCCAGTTCCTGAAGGTAATCCCAGACACCATACTTTTCTTCCAGGGAAATCTTAAAATAATTATTCCTCATGCTGTCAATCTGGTAATAACTTTCACTCATCTTTAAAGTTACAGGCCATCCTTCCAGCTGCTTCTGGCAGGAAAAATGGAGGGCAAAATTTTCTCTTTCCTCGGCAAGAACTGACCCGACAGGGCCTGGTAACTGTTGCTCACTGAGAAAGATATCTGCTGTCAGAAAAGGTTTTTGCCAGGCTTGAGGATTTCGGCACCAGGAAAAAATGATACCCTTTTTTCTCTGATGCTTTCGCCAACCAGAACTATTCTCTACATCTGCAGAAAATTCCTGGTTATAGTCAGGATTTCTCTCCTGATGAAGAAAAGAAAGACCAAATGTGGAAAATTTACCGGCAACGACTTCTAACTGGTGTCCGGTGGCTGATTTTGTCTCAGAAACTATCTCTTCTGGCTTTTCCAGAGGGGTTTCCGGCATAGTTTTCTCAGAAAGGGGAGGCTGGGGCCATTCAGGAAAAGTAACCGGGGGAAACTCAATTCTTGTTTCCGGCACCGGCAGCAAAATTATCTCTGTTTTTCTTATGGAAAGGTCCTGGCCATAGATGTATTCCTCAGGTGTCTGGACATCCTGGGACTGAAGATTTGCAGAAAAGACAAGCAGCCAGAAAATCAAAATGAGGTTCCACCGGGCACTTATCTTTTTCATTCTTTATTCTTATCCAGGGCTTCTTTTGCCAGACGGCTCCAGTTTCCCACACCGGGATAAAAGGTGATGATTTCCAGCAATCTCTCCTGGGCTTCTTCCTTCCTCCCGCAGGCCAGTTCTACCTGAGCCAGATAAAAAAGCGATTCTGCTTTTAAGGCAGGGGAGGACTTGCTTACCTGAGAAAGCACTTTTCTGGCTTTCTCCAGGTCATTATTCAGATAAAGAACCTTACCATAAAGAACCTTTAATTGTTCGTTCTGTTCAGAAGAAAAGTATTTCTCACACAGCTTTTTAGCCTCAGCCAGTTTTTTCTCCTGCAGATAACTTTCCACCAGAAGGGGCAAAGCAAGTTTTGCCAGATTGCTCTCCGGAAAATCTTTCAAAAGGCGCTGGAGATAGCCGGAAGAATCCTGGTAGTGACCGGATTCAAATTCCTTCCTGCCAAGAAGGAAAAGACATTCTGCAGCCAGCGGGCTGGTCGGCATCTTTTCTAAAATTCTGTCCCAGTGGCTGCGTGCTGCGGAAATCTCTCCTCGTTTGTAAAAAGTGTAACCCAGGCCAAAATATCCCTGCATCTTCAGTTTCTCATCACTGCTACTGTCTAAAAACTTCTGGAAATAGCTGGCTGCTTCCTCCAGTCTGTTCTGATTAAAGTAAACCATCCCCATCTGCAGCAAAGATTCAGGAAAAACTTCTGTCCCGGGGTAGTTTTCCATTACCTGTCTGAAGAAATCCGCAGCCTCATTCCATTTTTCCTCCAGCATGCTTATACGACCCAGTTCCATCAGAGCAAGTGCCATCATTCTAAGTTCAGGTTTACTGTCAACTATCTCCTTCAGAAGACGTCTTGCCGTGGCATAAGAACCCTGTCTTCTGGCAATGACAGCTAAATTGAAGCTGGCTGCCGGCCGGAGAGAAAAAGAGGGGAAATCAGAGATTACTTTCTGGTAGCAGTTGCTTGCTTTCTCCAGGTTGCTGGTATTAAGATAACAATCACCCAATTTCAGATATACATCAGCCATAACCTCCTGACTGAGGTTGCCTTTCAGCAACCTTTCAAAGATAAGTGCAGCGTGAGCAAAACTGTTTTCCTGATAAAGTAAAAGTCCCAGATAATAACGCGCCTGCGCTGCCTGTTTATGTTCTGGAAACTCTGCTAAAAACTTTTCCAGCAAATCACGGCTGCCGCGATAATCAGTTTGCTGGAAGAGTTTCACTGCCTGAGAAAAAATAGCCATAGCCACCTGAGAACTTAATTTTTCTTCCTCGCCAAACTTCTTTTTAAATGTGAGGTATTCAGAGAAAGCCGGGGAGAACTTTCCCTGGGTGAGATGAAGCAAAATCAGGTAAGCATAACCATCCTTCAGATATGAGGATTGAGGAAAATTAGCAATAAGAAAAAGAAGGGAATTTTCTGCTTCAGTTAGTTTTTTCAACTGCAGGTAGTTGACAGCCTGAAGAAGATACCCGTAATCCCGCTGCGGATGGTTAGCACTGGTGGACTTGAGAAATTTTTCTATCTGTCTGTTGGAGGCAGCATAAAGACCTTCCTGATGGGCTTTTACTGCCAGCTTCAGCCAGTCTGTGGCTTCTTCGCCTCTGAGAAAAACTGATGGCAGAACAAAAAACATCACAAATAACCATTTTTTCTTTGTGTTCATTTTTCATCCGCTGCCTTCCTGAAAGACCCCAGCCCTACTTAAACCTTCTTTACCTTTTTTGCCTGGAATCCTTTCTGGTTCTGGATAACTTCAAATTCTACTATTTCCCCTTCCTTCAGGGTCCGCTCACCCTTGCCGTAGATGGCAGAATAATGAACGAAGACATCAGGACCGTTGTCCCTGGCGATAAAACCATATCCCCGACTCCTGTTAAACCATTTTACCCTGCCCCGTTGCCAGTTGTTACCTTCTGCTGTATTTTTAACTGGCCGCACAAAAAAGTTTCTCCATATTCTTTTGATTAACCCTGACCTTTCCTCCGAATGGTTCTTCACCTCTTGCCTCCATTCTAGATGCTGAAAAATGAAGTTAAATTCTCCACTATTCTATATTTTCCATAACCTCTACCATGCGGTCAAGACGAAACTTCCTTTCCTGTCCAGAAGGGTAAAGAAGGCATAAAAGATATAAAACTCCATTTTCACTCAAGACTTCCAGCGGCTGGACCTCCATGGTTGCTATCCGGTCATCGTTCTCCACGTAACGGACCGGTACTGTCTTTCTCTCTGCTAATGCCCTGGCAAGAGCCGGCGGGAGTATTTCCAGAGCATTCAGAGTAATATCAATCGTGACAGTGCTGGAAACTATATCAGACCAGACAATGCCGCTGCGGTGTAAATCCTTCAAGAATTGTTTTAAGACAAGATAAGCTGCCCAGGCATCAGGCTCTGCCCGGTGTCTTGTGGTAGAGCTAATTTCAATTTTCAGGGTATCTACCAGCGAGTAAAGACTGTTGCTGGGGAAATTGAAAAATCTCCGCGCTACTATCAGTGTATCTATCAATTTTGTCTCCGGAAAACTCAGACCGCAGTTAGCCATCTGGGTTTTAAGAAATGCAAGGTCAAAAGCTGCGTTGTGCACCAGGAGTGTCTGCCCCTGAAGGAACTGCCGAACCAGAGGTGCTATTTCACGGAACTTCGGACTTTTAGCCACCATCTCCGGAGTAATATGGTTCACCAGATAGGCAGCAAAAGAAATTTCTCTCTCCGGATTGACAAAAGTGACAAATTTTTCCACAACCTGGTCTCTCTCAATCTTCAGTAATGCAATTTCACTGATACGGTCACCGAAAGAAGGATATAGTCCGGTGGTCTCAATATCCAGAGCAACTACCTCAGGAATGGCTACTTCAGCCATCAGCCAACCAGTTTGAGATACTTCTCACTGTCCTTTTCAAACTTTTCTTTACAGACAGGGCTACAGAAGAAGTATTTGCGTCCATCTTTCTCCACCACATTTTTTGTTTCCTTCTGTAGCCACTTTCTGCAGACCACATCTTTAATTTTTTTTGCTGGCATCTTCTCTCCCGTTTAACTTACTATATTTTAGCACTTTCTCCCCTCTCTGACATAGAGATGATTGGAGAATATCCAGTGCTGATTATTTAAAAAAACTTCTATCCTGTAGGCTCCTGGTTTATCCAGACAGCATTTTAACTCTATTCCCTGTTTTTCCCTCAGAATTTTTCCGTTGCCCACCAGCCGCAGATAAGCAGGAAAAGGAGAGATAGCTATCACTCTGGTCCCTAAAGCAGCATTATCCCCGGGTAAAATTTTTCCATCTTCGGAACCAAAGAAAAAACCACGGCTGTCTTTCAGTTTATCCCTGGCGAAAAAAAGTCTTCCCGAACTTAAAGTTTTCAGGACAAGACAGCGGTCAGTTTCTACGTTGCCGGTAAGTGGTTCAGGAAGAAGAAGGTGATTGCGCAGCACCTGGAAAACGTTGCGGTAGCGAAACCTTCTACCGACATCCAGGGCTGGCCAGGATAAAGGATGAATGTCCAGACCAGCCAGTCCTACAGCAGGTCTTTCCTCAGCTCTCCTGTCCCAGAAAGAAAGTGTTTCCCGGGAAGGACCGGTAAGGTTGGCAGGAAAACCTAAATACCTTGCCGGAAGGTTAAAAGGACTGGTAAAGCATGCCCAGTCAAAAAGAAGCGACCAGACTTCTATGCCGTCATATTCTGTTATGTCAAATCTTTTCCACCTGTGGTCTGCCTTACGAAAAAATAACCTGTGCTGGCCATCAGGATGGGCAATAAAAACCAGTCCTCCTTCTTTTTTCACCTGCTGGATAGTCTCGGGAAATGGTAACTTCCTGCCTGCCCAGTGGTTTAACCCGATTACCAGACAGTGACTATCTTTATGAAAGTTATCATCAATCTCTTCTCCTACCAGTATGAGGGTCTGTCCGTACCAGCCACTTTCTTTAAACAAAGCTTCTTTTTTTTCTCTCTGATGTCTGGGAGTGTGACTGCTGGTTACCAGAAAGTCCAGTTTTGCCCTGGAGGCTTCCTGTCCTAAATACTGGAGAGCGTGCCGGCCACCGGAAAGAGAAAAATGCACGTGGAAACAGCCGATAGCTTCATGGTATGCTGGCATAGATTATCATTTTACCACACGATACCCCCGGGATTGACGCAAAGGCCAGAAAAACGTTATTATTTATACCCAGGCCCCATCGTCTAGAGGCCCAGGACAGGTGGTTCTCAGCCATCAGACACGGGTTCGAATCCCGTTGGGGCTATCAGTAAACAGAAAGGTTTCTCAGCCTGATGGATAACTTCACCGGTACCATCTCGCAGAGATAAACTGTCTGCCTGGGCAGGGAAACAGCCAGCCCTGTTACCTTTACAGGATAATCAATCCTGCGGTTGCCGCGACCGTCATGCTGCCACTGGTAGGCATTTTCTCCTGGACTGGGTACTTTCACCGGGGAGCTATTGGTGATGGGAAACTGGAGAAAGCACCAATCATCAAAATTGATACCTGCAACTTCTGGCCAGTCATAGACATCACAGCCATAACCACCGGTACCGACAGAAAGCCATTTTTCTCCTTCTGCATCTTCAATCTCCCAGAAAATCTTTCCCCAGGAAGAATTACCCTTTACCCACACACCAATAGTGGTAGGTTTGCCTGGTACCTGCAGTGGTTTGACAGGTCTGAGAAAAACATATTCCTGCATCAGCGCCGGACAGGGAGATTCCGGGATAAGTTCCAGTTCCAGACATTCACCTGCTGGTTCCTCTGAAGCGTTGATTTGGCGGAGAATGTATTTACCTGGACGCCTGAACGAGCGGCTGATTACCGGTGCTTTTGCCGGCACATCCAGACGGGGGTCAACACCGCTTATTAACTTCCACTGGCTGGTATCTGCCATGGAGGAAACAACAACCAGTTTGTCAGCAGGGAAAACTTCCCGGGGAAACTTCCGGTTACTCAGTTTACTCACTGTTTTCAATGGTACTGAACTGCTAACATAAACAGGCCCTTCGTCCACCAGAATGGTCAGTTGATTACCAGAAGTTTTATCTTCCCGGGAACTGCCAAGCATCTCTGTTAACCTGACTGTTGTCTCCTGAGGAAATTCAATGCTGGCTTCCAGGCTTCCCCTGGCGGTCCAGAAGGCATAAATAAATTCCTTATCCTTTTGAAACTCAAGAGCATAGACAGTAGCAGAACCTGTTGCCAGAACCCGGTTAAACCTGGCTCTATCCAGCAACTGCGTCAGAGTGGCAATCGCTGGATAGACTGGTTTGGGGTAAACCTGCGGGTAATGGGTGAAAGCACCATCACCCCAGACAGTGTGGTGGTAACTGGTGGCTACTTCAGGCAGACCTTCTGTGGGTATCAGCGGAAAACGCCAGGCATGAGCAATTAAAACATCCCGGACACGCCACTGGCTATACCTCAACAACCCAAGATGTCGGCTGCGTCTGCATTTCCACTCATAACAGGCAGCAATGGGTATATCCCCGTAACCGAAAACTCTGGCTACCTCCTTCAAAATCCAGCACTCCCTGGCAACACTCAGTTCCGGTGGAACTGTCATGCCAGCACTTTCATCCCCAATGTAATCTATATACTGCCTCGGTATTCCAGCCCGAAAAAGAGAAGCCATCAAACCAGGAGTTGCTCCTCCAGAATTACCCACTACCAGTTTGATATGGGGTGCATACTTCCGATAGGCTCGGGCAACCAGACAGGCTTCCTCCATCTTCTGTCTGTCATACTCTTTCTGTTTTTCATCCACTTCAGTTTTCTCTCCCAGAAGCTCTAAAGGGAAAGGACCACCACCACTTTCATGGAAAATCAAAGCCGTGGTGGCATGGGGGTATTTCTCCAGATGTTCTTTGATTTGTTTTTCCAGTTCCTTCTCTGCTTCCTGGGGGTCTTTACTTCTAACCCTTAATCTGGGAATCTGTCCTTTTGTCAGCTTCCAGGCAGCACCAGCCTGCTCACTGGCTACATGGGTGTGCCTGATGCCAGCCTTTAACAGCAGGGGTCCCCAGAGGTTAATATCCTTAATAGTGCCATGAGCACCGCCAAAGTTCCAGGAAAAATAAGGTGATTCGTAGCCAGCCTCCCGTTTATCCCGGTCAATCAGAGCAAAATAGGCAGTGTGTTGCAAAAGGTGGCGGCCTTCAGAACCAGCGAGAAGAAAATCAACCTGATACCAGCCCAGTTCTTTCCGGGGAAAGACTGCCCGGATAACTTTTTCTTCTCCAGGGGTAGCAAAATTAAGCGGTATTTCTTTCTTTTCCAGGATATTCCCGTTAATATCAGTAACTTTCCAGGATAATCCTGCAGAAGTTTTTTCTATACTGGAAAGGGTAATCTCCATGGCTGGTGTCTCCTCAGGCTGGTAGATGTTGCCAAAGACTGTCGGCATAATCTTCATCTGAACCGGAGATTTTTCCAGTGTCAGGCCAAAAACATGCACTCCGCTGACAGGGTCATCAGAAGGTTTGCGGGAACGGTCCAGATAAAAGTTATCTTTTTTCTGCCGGAGACCAAGAATCTCAAAATCCAGCCACTCAGGTTTTTCCTGGTAAATAATCTCCTGAATATTGCCGCTGTCCAGGACTGCCTCTACCAGATAAAGTGGTAATTTTTTGCCACCAAGAAAAATTTCTCCTACCTTCTGGATGCCTGCACAGGCCTCCCTGTCAGGTTCAAGGAGATTTATCTCTGTATCAGCAATGGCTGGACCACGTCCCACACTGGACCGGGGAAGAAATTTCGTCAGACGCACTGTCAGCACCGGGACTTTATCCGGGTCGTCTTCCACAGCACATAACACCCAGGCACGATGATACTGACATACCGGGACAGAAAAAAGTAAACTTTCTGGCATGCCATCAAAAGGTGTCCGGGAAAGATACCCATCACATTCCAGGAAAAAACTCCCCAAATTTTCCCGGCAAACTCCAGTATCAGCATTTTCCGGACCTTTTGCCACAATCATGGGAATACCGGAAACAACCTCAAAAGAATCTACCTTACGGGAAGAAAAAATTTTCAGTTTTGCCTCTGCCATGGTTCCAGGATAGGCAATCTCTCTGACATCCAGTGGCAGAAATCTCCGGGGAAGTAACCTGTTGGAAACGCGGGGGTTTTTAATGGCAGCACCTGCCGGCAGAATAAGAGAAAGATAAGCAAGCCTGGCAGAACTATCCCATCTGGTAGCGTAACGACTATCAAGCCACATCTCCACCCCTTTTTCGTCAGGTCGCAACTGCAGTCTCACAAATTTTTCTGAAGCGCCAGGGAAGGATGACCAATTGGAGAGAATCTGCAATGCTCTTTGTCCCTGATACCGAGACTGAAGACGCGGACGGATATAATAATCAAGATTCCAGCCTGCTTTTCCAGAAGCCACAGGCTTTTCCCTGAATCTCAGGCCAGTATCAATCAGCCGGACTGGTTCCTTTACGACTCTGGTGGTGACTACCGGTCGGCCATCCTTATCCAGTTCACTCACCGGACGCAAAACTTCCTTTTCGTAACGGGTAGCAAATGTTTTCACCTCCAAAATTTTCTCTGTACCATCCTGCCAGCCAGGTTTAATTATTATTCCACCAGGGTAATTTCCCACCCGGAAACTAACTTCTGCCTCAGTTGTTCCGGAAGCAATGTCCATCCTGTAAACAGCAGGCTGGCGGGCTATCTTTACCCCATTTTCTTCCTGAAACTCACCTGTTGCAGGCTCAATTTTTATCAGCTGGATATCATCAAAATTAACTGCGGTAGAACCTGAAAAGTTGAAACCCAGCAGTGGCTGCCCGCTGGACTGTGCCTGGGCAAACTTCCGCAGACAGCCATTATTTTCCACAAAAAGTTCTATGGTCTTGCCTCTGACTCTGATGATGGCTTGATGCCACCAGTTAGGAAGGAAAGGCTGTATATCCAGTTCTTCATCTGTTCCACCAGAAGGAGGCAAAATTCCAGTTACTCCTGGTTTGATACCCATCACCTTTTCTGAGATGGTCACCACATCTATGTTTCTGGTCTTCTGCCCGGAAGTACCGGAGACCAGAGTTACCAGAAAAGCTTTCTTACTCTCCTGCGGGAAAGAAAAGCGAAAACTTAGCTGGTAGTCTGTACACGGCGGGACATTAAACAAACCCTGATGAACATCATATTGCTTATCTCCAGCTGGTCGGAAACAGAGAGTCTTCAAACTTGGCGGTGCTTCAGAAATATAGCAGACATCAGTGTAGCCTGCTGGTTTCTCTCCGGTTCCATCAAAGGGCTCTTTAAAAATAATTCTGTCTGTTTCCGCAACGGAGAAAAACGACGTAATAATCCACATAAGACAACAAACCGTCTTTTTCATTCCTGCCTCCCTCTTTTTAATTTTTCTCAGAACCGGGGGATACTGTGAGATACCGCCATTGACTTTCGTATAATCTGCTGTAAAGACCACCAGCAGCAAGAAGTTCTTTGTGGTTCCCTACTTCTACAATTCTGCCGTTTTCTACCACCAGAATTTTATCCGCATGCCTGATAGTGGAAAGGCGGTGGGCAATGACAAAGGAAGTCCGTTTTTTTAAAAGATGCTCAATGGCTTCCTGAATGAGTTTTTCTGTCTGGTTATCTACAGAAGAAGTAGCCTCATCCAGAATCAAAATTGGCGGGTTTTTCAAAAGAGCCCTGGCGATAGCCAGACGCTGTTTTTCCCCGACAGAAAGTCTAACTCCCCTTTCTCCAATCTGCTGGTCATAACCTTCTGGAAGCCTGACAATAAAATCATGAGCATTGGCTAACTTTGCCACTTCTATAATCTCCTCCAGCGTGGCGCCAGGCCTGCCGTAAGCAATGTTTTCCAGAATTGTTCCATTAAAAAGAAAGGGTTCCTGCATGACTACACCGATATTCCGACGCAACTGTTTGAGTGAGAGTTCTCTGATATCCACACCATCAACAAGGATTGAACCAGAGTCAATATCATAGAAACGAGGTAAAAGCCGCAGAATGGTGCTTTTACCCGCACCTGTTGGTCCGACCAGAGCGATAATCTGCCCGGGTGAAGCATGAAAGGAAATTCCATGAAGAACTTCCTGATTTTTCACATAGGAAAAATGGACATTCTCATAAACTACTTCACCCTTTAGTGGTTCCGGGAGAATTACCGGTCTTGGTTTTTCCTTTACTCTGGGCACAGCATCAATCAGTTCAAAAATCCTTTCGCTGGAAGCCCGGGCATGCTGCAGCATATGATTAAACCAGTTTAGGCGCTGGATAGGCTGGTAAAAGAGACCAACATAGAAAAGAAAGGAAACAATCTCCCCGGCAGTTAAACTGCCGTAAACAATTGCCAGCCGACCACCAAAAAGAAGAACCAGGAAACTTCCCAGAGAAGTTAAAATCATGATGGCTGGCGAGAAAAAGGACCACAGTTTGATGGCTTCCAGGTTACTGGAAAGGTAATCCATACTTCTGACACAAAGTCTTTCCAGTTCATGATCCTCCCTGGCAAAACTTTTTATTTCCCTGATGCCGGAGATACTGTCCTGTAAAAGAGCGCTTACTTCGCCCATCTTTCTCCGTACTTGCTGGTAAACCCGGTGCATTCGTTCTGTGGCCAGATAAGCGGCGAAGAGAAGTAAGGGAATGGGAATAAGTGTGATAAGAGCCAGTTGCCAGTTTGTCAGAAAAAGCATTACTGTTACCCCTGCCAGTGTCAGACAGGCAACCACCAGCATATCCACACCTTCCACGATTACCCTTTCTACCGCACCTACATCGGAAATCACACGGGACATGATATTTCCTGTCTGGGTAGAATCGTAGAAGTCAAAGGAAAGCCGCAAAAGGTTATAATAAACATCCTGCCACAAATTAAAAATAACTTTCTGCCCTATTTTTCCCAGAAGCCAGCCTTTCAGTCCAGCCAACCCGTGTTCCATCACATAGGCTAACAAGAGAATCCATGTGAAGGTCAAAAGCAATGTCAGGTTTTTATTGACAATGGCTTTGTCAATGATGAGACCTACCAGGCGGGGTGGAATCAGAGATAAACCTGTGATAGTCAGGGAAAGTGCCAGGGCTATCAAAAGTTTTCCCCCGGCAGGACGCAGGTAACTGGCCAGCCGTCTCCAGTGAATCCTGCCACCTCTTTCTTCCTCCTGGGGACCGCCCAGTCCGCGAAAAAGATGCCCTGGGATACCTATAGGTGGAGGCATATTTCCTTTTTGAAGAATATTATCACCAGGTCTGAATGAAGACAAGAGACAGAGGTGTGCTTGCTGTGGTAAAATAACCTGAGAATGAGAAACCAGAACAAACTGCTTTTCTTCCTGGGACTATACCTTCTTTTCTCTCCATTTCCCATGCAGGCAGGCCAGAAGAAACCAGCTGTTTCCTACCAGGAGGATAAAACCGACCTTTTCAGCCAGCACCTTCAAGTTCAGATTCTCACCGGCCAGGTCGCAGTTTATGCTGTGGAAAAGGAAAAACATTACTCGGAGAAAAAATCAGCATACTTCGTTTATTTCCCGGATAATAAGGAGAAACCCCCACCTTATTACTCCAGTTTTTTCCTCGTCGGTCCTGCTGGTACAAAGGCTGTGAAACTTCATGTGAAAAATCATGCTTTCAAAGACCCGGCTCTCACCTGGTTAAATGAAAAATGGGTTTTTGGTAGAATCTGGGTAAAAGAATGCCTGGCGCTGGAGTTTGTTTTAGATCTGGAAACCGGTCAGCTAATACAGAAAACTGTGGCTTATTTTAGCGCAGAAACAGAGTAAAACCGGCTATCCTTTTTTATTGAGGATATATTTTTTAATGAATCAACGACTTTTTTTCTTGTAGAAAATTAACGGGGAAATTTGTGGATTTCACCATCAGCTTTGTGAAAATCACTCTGGCAGTTTTGTTTATGAAAGGGAAAAATCCCTCACAGTCCCCCTTTGCGAAAGGGAAAGAAAGAAGATGGAGTTTACAAAGAAAAAATTTTTCTCCCTCCTTTTCAAAAGGAAAGTTGGGGTGGATTTTCACACAAGACAGAAACTGAGAGCCTGATTTATGGAGACGGAAGTATAATAATACTGGTGAAAATATGGAGGCAGGTAATATTTGCAGACCTTTGATTGTTCTGAGTGCGTGTCTGAATTCAGAGCCCGTAAGATACAACAGGGAGATTATCCGTGATGTGTTTGTGGAAAAGCTGAAAAAATTTGTTGATATTATCACTGTCTGCCCTGAAGTTTCCATAGGTCTTGGAGTTCCAAGAGAACCGATAAAAATCTATCTTGCAGGTGATACCTGCAGGATTTTCCAGCCCGCAACACAGGTTGATTATACAGAAAAAATGAGGGAATTTTCTTTATCCTTCCTGAAGAATTTACCTGCTGTTGATGGATTCCTTTTAAAAGGAAAATCACCGTCGTGTGGTTATTCAGGGACAAAAATTTACAGGGACAAAAAGGCAAAAGATATTGTAAAACGAGGTAGGGGACTGTTTGCGCAGATGGTGAAAGAAAAATTTTCAGATAAGCCCGTGGAAGATGAATTACGGTTGAAAAATCAACAAATTCGGCAGCACTTTCTGACAAGAGTTTTTTCCTTCGCTGAAATGAGGAATCTGGAGAAAAACATAAAGTCAATCAAGCAACTGATAGATTTTCATACAAAGTACAAATATCTGCTGATGCTCTATAGTCAGAAAAAACTGTCAGAACTGGGAAGAATTGTTGCCGCATACAAAAAGGGAAAACTGGATTTGACGGTAAAAGAATATTCAGCAAATTTTTATACTGCATTGGAGAGAAAGCCAGGAATAAAAAGGGAATTAAATGTTGTCAACCATATTTATGGGTATTTTTCTGATAAAATCAATGAAAATGAAAAAAGACATTTCAGGAATCTGGTGAAAAAGTTTGAGCAGGAAAAAATTGATAAGACACCTATTGTGGAACTGCTGAAAAATTTTGCCTGGAGATTGGGAACTGAGTATCTAATAATTCAGAAATACTTCAGCCCCTACCCGGAAGAACTTGATTGAAAATTCTTCTGGAAAGATAAGTTATATCTCAAAACCCGGGTTTAAACTGGGTTGATATTTTTGTTAATCACCCTGGAAATGGCAAGTAGATTTTTCTGCCACCTATCTTCAGGAATGTCTTCAGTAATACCTATAATCAATCTATAATTTTTTGCTGCATCAATAAGATACTGTGTTGTTTTTTCTATTTCTTCAATGGAACTCACTTGAACTGCGGAAGGAAAATTTATCCATAATACCTTATCCTGCCATGCTGAAAAGGCTTCTTCCATGGTCATATCAGTATCAGGGTAAGGTGAAAATGCCTCAATATAATCAAGACCTGATTCTGCTACCAGGTCTGCCCAGATTTTATTGTTTCCGTCAAGGTGGCAGCCGAGTAATTTCCCGTATTTATGCATTACTTCAGATGCTTCCTTGTGATGTGGAAGCACATATTTTTCAAATCTTTCTCTTCCCATAACATTTCCTGTTTCATTGCCACCAAAGTTTGCAATTAAAGCAGGACTTCTGGCAACAATTTCATAAATCTGTCTGAGTTTCTTCACCTGAACCTCAACAAGTTTTTCAATTTCATCCCTTCTTTCAGCCCATTCAATGGCAAAGGTTTCCACTCCCATCCATCCAATCATTATTTGATGTAATGGCGATGAACCAATGCCTGCTCTTAAAATGACATCTTCGCCAAGTTCTTCCTCTGCCTTGAGGAAACTTTCATAGGATGGTTCATATCTCTGGTCATCAATCATGGCATAGAGTTTTTTATAGTCATCAGGTCCTTTGAAAATTTTTTCCATTGTCCAGGAAGTAAAGCCAGCGGGTTTTACAAGATATGTGAGTTCTCCATAAGGTGTTTTGATAAAGTGTCTTATAAAGTCAACGCCATTTTCTGTGTAAGAATGGCTTTCATGTGAAACGTTCGGAGAAATAACTTTGAATACAGGATAGCGTCTGTTGACAATACAAAGCCCTTCGTTTCTCAGCTGTCTTTCCACACTGCACTGTGGAAGTTTGTTTTCATAGATGGTAAAAGGGATTTTATCAATTTTTTCTCCCCTTAAAACTGCTTCCACCCTTTTTCTCGGTGTCATATTTTTCCCTGGTACATTTTGCAAATTCAATTCTTATTGCATCAAACTTTCGTTTCATCACTTTAATACACTGTATAATATAAGCCATTAAGTTTTTTATGTCCACAAAGTCTTCTTCTTACCCTCTGGAGAGACTCAGGGTGAGTGTGTGGGAAAGTTTTCGTTATTTATTTCCCGCTACCTTCGTTTTGGAACTCCCATTTTCATTTCCAGAAAAATTGGTATATTATCAAGGGAAAAAGGAGGACAGATGCAAACCAGGATTAAAAAAATTATTCAGTCCATGAATCTGGAAGAGAAGGTAGCACAACTTTGCTGTGTGGAAAGGAATTTGTTGCTTGAGGGTGGCTGTTTTTCTAAGGAGAAGGCAGAACATTACCTGAAAAACGGTGCAGGACACATCAGTCCGATTTTAAGAGATTTTCCAGCAGAACAAGGTGTAAAGATAGCCAATGAGATTCAGAAGATACTGAAAGAAAAAACAAGGCTGAAGATACCGGTTATCATCCATGACGAATGTCTCCACGGGTGTATGGCTCAAGGTTCTACCAGTTTTCCGCAGTCTATTGCTTTAGCCAGCAGCTGGGACCCGGAGATGCTTTACCGGATAGCAGTAGTCATCGGGAAGGAAACAAGGAGCCGTGGTATCCAGCAGGCTCTTTCCCCAACGATTAATCTGGTCAGGGATGTCAGGCATGGAAGAGTGGAGGAAACCTACGGGGAGGACCCTTATCTGACTTCTTTGCTGGCAGTAAGTTTCATTAAAGGAATCCAGACTGAAAAAGTTATTGCTACACCGAAGCATTTTGCAGCTGACTTTGCTGGAGATGGTGGTCGGGATAGCAGTGCTACTTTTTTCTCGGAGAAAACTTTGCGGGAGACTTTTTTCCCGGCTTTCCAGGCAAGTGTTCAGCAGGCTAAAGCCTTATCACTGATGGCAGCCTACAATTCCATCAATGGTGTACCTTCTTCAGCCAGTAAATGGCTTCTGACTGATGTTTTGAGGAAGGAATGGGGGTTTAACGGATTTGTGGTCTCAGATTACGGCTCGGTCTCCGGTCTTTACAGAAGCCATGGTGTGGCTAATTCTCTGGCAGAAGCTGCTAAATTAGCCCTGGAATCTGGAGTGGAGATAGAACTGCCAGGGGCTTGCTGTTACCCGGAATTAATCAGTCTGGTCAGACAGGGAAAGGTAAGAGAAGAGATAATAGACCAGGCAGTGGAAAGAGTGCTGGCAGGTAAATTCTGGCTGGGGCTTTTTGAGAATCCTTTCGCTGATGTGGAAAAGGCAGTAAGGCTGTGTAACTGCGATGAGCACCGACATCTGTCCTACCAGGCAGCTTTGAGGTCTGTAGTACTGTTAAAAAATAAAGGTATTTTACCGCTTTCACGGAATATTTCCTCCCTGGCGGTAATTGGTCCCAATGCTGATGAGATAAGACTTGGTGGTTACAGTGCCTCGGGGATGCGGGTGGTGACTGTTCTGGAAGGGATAAAAAACAAGACAGGAAAAACAACCCGACTTTATTTTGCTGAAGGTTGTAAGGTCAACGATTTTTCCAGATCCGGGTTCAGCAAGGCAGTATCTGCTGCCGCGAAAACAGAGGTAGCCATTCTGGTCATGGGAAGCTCTGCGGAAACAGAGGGAGAAAACAGGGACAGATGCAATCTCAACCTGCCAGGAGTGCAGGAAGAATTGATTAAGTCTGTTGCTGCTACAGGGACACCTGTAGTGGTAGTGCTCATCAATGGGACTGCGGTAACCATGAAAGGCTGGATTGATGAGGTGGAGGCAGTAGTAGAAGCCTGGTATCCGGGACAGGAAGGCGGAAATGCTATTGCCAGCATTCTTTTTGGTGAGTACAACCCTTCCGGAAAGCTACCCATTACCTTCCCCGGATACACAGGCCAGTGCCCACTTTATTATAACCATCTACCCTGTGTCAGAAGTCTTGATTATGTAGAAGTGAGAGGGAAACAACCTCTTTTTCCTTTTGGCTACGGTTTAAGTTACACCAGATTTATTTATCATCAGCTGAAAATTTCCCCGGAGATTCTGACCGGCGAGAGAAAGTTAAAGGTAACAGTTCAGGTGGAAAATGCAGGTGCCTATGAGGGGGATGAGGTAGTCCAGCTTTACCTGCGGGATGTTTTCAGCCGGGTAGCAAGACCTGTACTGGAGCTGAAAAGGTTCCAGAAAGTCCATCTGAAACCAGGAGAAAAGACCACAGTTGAGTTTTCCCTGGAGAGACAGGACTTGTCTTTTCTGGATGAAAAGTTAGAAACTACAGTGGAACCAGGAATTTTCAAAATTCTGGTGGGTGGTAGTTCTGCGGAAGGTTTACAGGGTATGTTTGAACTTAAATAAGAGCCAGCTTTGACCTTACCAGAAGCTGGTCATATAATGTTTTCTCCGGGCAGTAGCAAATAAAAGAGGAAAAGTTTTCTGTACACTCATCTCAAGGGACAGGGTGAAAAAAGTAACGGAGAAAGTAAAAAAATAGTCAGACAAAATTTCTGGGGAAACTTTTTTCCTGAAGGAGGTTTTTATGCTAAGCAAGTTGAAGGATGTGAGACAGCTTCTTCATGTAGCTGCCTATTATCCGGAAGAAATAGGCAGGGTTCTGGACAGAAGAAATCCCTGTTTTGTGAAGTTTGATTCGGAAC
>CAZYCA010000024.1:0-30551 GCA_964645405.1 uncultured bacterium
TTCTTTCCCTTCTGCAAAAAGAAAAGTTTGATGTTGCTGCTATTACAGACCATTCTCGTGAAGATTCCAGAAAGGCTTTCGCTTTAGCCCGGAAAGATTGCCCTCAGAATCTTCTTCTTTTACCCGGTTTTGAAGATGTTATTCAGAGTGCCCATGTAGTTTCTTTACTTTTTCCGGAGAGGAAAAGATTTCAGTTTTTCTGTCATCCTTACCGCACCTTTCAAGATGACTGGACAGACAGACTGGCTGCTTTTGGGAAAAAATTTCAGGCGGTGGAACTGGACCAGATGGTTTCCTGTACACCACAGCTTCCTACCCGGTATCAAAAACTGGCAGCAAAAACTCCTGTTTTAGCCACAGCTGACTTCCACAGTGATTATTTTGCCTTAAAGAATTTCTTCACGGTCGTTTTTGCCAGGGAAAATAGTGTTTCCGGTTTCCTGTCAGCCTTAAAAAAAGGAAACCTGATTGCTTTTTATCCTGATATTCTTACCTGGAAAAGGAAGTTTATTGTTTCCTCCGGTCCAGCTGCAAGAGCCTTTCTGAGCCAGCAGAAAAGAAACAGTAAAATTTTTCAGATAAGCCCGGAAGTTCCACCTTCCCGGATGAACACCAGCCAGATACAGGAATACTGGCAAAGCAGTCTGGTAACACTGATGAGTGGATGTTCCTCAGTCAGTCTTCTTCCGGAAATCGGGGGCCAGATTGTTTCCTTTCTTTATCGCCAACAGCAGATTTTCTCACCTGTTTTTCCCACCTTCCTGGAAACACCGCGGGTTTTTGCTTCCTATCCTACTTTTGAAAGCAATTTCTCACCCTGGGAAATCTCTGTCAGGAGTGAGAACGCACTTACCATGCAGTACCAGATTAAAAATCCTCCCTGGCAGGGGTTGCTCTTGAAAAGGGAAATTGTCCTGAAGAAAGATAATCTCTGGATTCGTCTCGGGAGACAAAATCATACGAAAAACCCGATTTCCTTTGCTGGCAATGTCAGCCTGATTTTTTTGAAAAATTCAGGTGAGGAAACTGCGGTGGAGGTTACAGAACCAGGACCATTTCTAATAGAGAAAACACCTTTAAGGACTTTAAAAAAGGTTAAAGATACCTCCTGCGTGAAGATAAAAATATCCCGCAGAAAGCTTTTACCAGTAATTGTCACCTGTCAGGCAGTTAATCTGGCTGAAATCCATCTCTGGGATAACCTTCCTTCTCTCAGGTCACTGATTTGTTTTTACCTTCAGGAAGAAGTAATCCCGGCTGGAGGTCAAAGCCAGCCCTGCATCATCTCCATTCAACCCTGCCACAGCTGACCTGGTTACTTTTTCCCTTCATTTTTCAAGATGGTATCAGGCACTTTCAACAGGGCTACCAGTTGTCCGGGAGAAACGATGTTACTGTCCAGGTAGTCTTCTCCCCAGGGACCACCTCCTGAGTTGAAGACCAGGGAATCTTTCGGGGCAGAGAACTCCCAGATAGTCTTAAGTGTTTCCAGGGAAACAATTCTGGCTACTACCTGTCCTTTAAGTACAAACTCACCGGGTTTTTTCTCAGGAATAAGCAATCCTTCTACCGGGGCTTTTGCCTGAATTTCTTCATGGTTTTGGTTAAACTCATACTGGACTGCAGGAAGAACAGGTTTGCCCTCCAGTACTCCAGCAGATTTAAGCAAGTTCAGAATACAGGTAGCAGCCTGGTTAACAATTTCCAGGACTATTCTGTTCTGGGGAGCCAGTTCGTTCACCAGATGGCAGATACCAGCCTGAAAAGCAGCTGTCTCACTCATCCCTGGTGTGGAAGGAAGTTTTTCCAGGACAACATGGTAAGGGAAACCATAACTTCTTAAAAGTTTCAGATACCGGCGGTGTCCCCAGGCTAAAGAAAGACTTCTGTCTGTCCAGCCGTGTAAATCCAGAGAAAAATCAGCATAACGCCAGTAGGTTTTCCAGACTACCTGTGCCACAGAAGCAGCATAGGTTTCATCCTCCCTGGAGAACGACCATTTTCTGTTCATGTTGTAAAGACAGCCGTCAATTCCTGTCGGTCGGTAACGTGGTTGTTCCACAGGGAAATCCTGGCTTCTCATCCTTACTGCCAGAGGGTTCATCACTGGCAGGAAAACAATTCTTCCTCTAATTTTTTCTGGATGAAGGTTGTTCCAGACCTTTTCAATAGCAGCGATACCATTAATTTCCCTGCCGTGCTGGCTGGAGATAATCAAAACAAATGGTCCTGGTCTGACACCGATGATGGTGAGAACAGGTAAACGAACCTTAATCCCCTGAGCAAACTTTTTTGTTTCCAGAAACCCGCGCCATTTTCCTGCTTTTCTTCTCATTTTTTCTCCCTGGTTGCAACATTTACAGTCAACTTTTTTGTTTCCTGGGGCTGGAAAATTAAAAAACTATGTTGCCAGCCATCAGTCTTCCGGAAAACTAACTTTACTTTCCTTCCTGCACTCAACGCTTCCTTGATTTCCACCTGTAATCTGTTACCCTTTTTAAGAATTTCTGACGCCAGGAAACCATCAAGGCCAGAAGCCATCCCTCTCACCGCATCTATAAAAATTCCGCCGTAAAGTATTTCGGTAAGAGCAGTCATGGTAACCAGCGCACCAGCTCCCCAGTCAAAACCTGACCGGATTGCCCGGCCATCAGTACCGGTGTGAGCAAAGTTTTCTGGAGCCAGCCCGGCCGGATAGGTATCATATCTTAAAGGGTTGGTTTTCCAGTGTAAGGGATGGCTCATCTGCGCATAGCCAGCTCGCAGAGCTGCC
Source organism: uncultured bacterium (assembly GCA_964645405.1). GTDB lineage: Bacteria > Ratteibacteria > UBA8468 > B48-G9 > DSTR01 > JAMWDF01. Next base: position 2,774 of record CAZYCA010000024.1, read on the forward strand.
AGGCCTCTCTGAAAGTATTCTTTGTTTCCAGTAAGTAAGTATGCCTGAAAATAAACCTCAGAAAAAAATGCCTGCCGCATATCATTCCATTCACCATCGGTGTTCATCACACCAAAACCACCGAAGGTATAAAGAGAAAGAAAAGGCGGGTTCCAGACCTGCTGGTAAAGAGAAAGCTGGTCCAGACAGCGCCACCCCCAGGTAAGATACTCTTTCTTCCCGGTGAACCTGTAAGCAGAGAGGAGTGTTTGTGTTATCCAGAAAAGGGAAAGAGTGTTCTGTGCATGTTGCTTTGTCCTGTAATCAAAAAAATCAAGCGGTTTTTCTGAACAGGAAAAGAAAGTCTCAAAGTCATGGTAGCGTCGTTCCGGAATAATCTCTGTCAGGAAGAAATCACAGGCTGCCTGAACAGGTTTAAGAAGAGAAACATCACCTGTAGTCTCATAGAGCTGGCAGAGAAACAACGAAACCATTCCTGCCTGAGCGCTCCGACGAAGAAGGGGCAGAACCTGACCTTTTTCATTAATATAGGCAGGGAAGGAACCATCTTTTTCCTGAAGACTTAAAACGCCACGCGCCATCTTCTGACATCTTTTAAGAAACTGTACTTCTGGCTGAAGATACTGGTACCAGCGGAGTAACCACAGTCCAGTATGACAGGTAGAAGAAAGGTCCAGAATATCCGGGCCAGCACCCAGCCTGGTTACTCCTGCTTGCCAGCGTTTTCTCTCATAGTCGTAAATGGCTGGAATAAACCCAGCATCAGTAAATTCAGGTGCGGAAAGGATAACATTTTTGATTTCCTGAGCTAAACGTCTCCAGTGCGGAGAACCTGTACAGTGAGCCTGGTAACAGATGCCAAAACCGGTTCTTAAACTGTTATGCCAGGCATGAAACCAGATGGACCGAAGCGGAATCTGGAAGTAGGAAGAAGAAATATCATTGGCTGTGAGGTTGCTGGTATTGCGCAGCCCCGCACCAGTTTTACCATTTCTCAGCCCAAACTCCACCAGTTCCCCGAGATGGCAGATGCTTTCCAGAGAAGTTTCCCGGTAGTGAGAAAAAGGCAATCTCTGGGGCAAAACAGTTCTGGTGTATCTGGTAGCATATCTTCTCCAGAGGAAGGACAATACTTGCCGAATCTCACCAGGAGGAATGTCTCCTGCCACCAGAAGATGGAAACCAAAAACGATTTGCTCACCAGCAGGGAAAGGAAGGATTTTACCGGTCAACCGGTAGTAAAGATGACCGCGAAAAGTGTAATCAGCCAGCCCGAGGGAAACTGTTTGTCTTTCACCCGACAAACGTAAACTGCAAAACATGAGAAGTTGACTGGCAGGACTTTTCTTTCCAGAAGAAAACCGACTATCCGCCATGCCCACAGGAGAGAAGCGGTTTTTACTGAGTAAATGCAAATCAGGTATCAGAGCCACACTGAAACTTCTGTTCTGCAAAATAATTGCTGGAGAACGAAAAACATGATCCCCGATAACGTCACCTGGTTCCGGACAAAGATTTGGTGTCCAGACAAAATCCAGCGATTTCAGAAAGACAGAAACAGGTTGCTCCAAAAGACTTAAACTTAGATTTTCTTTGAGCCTTATTTCATGGACAAGATGAAAAAATTCCTTCTCTTTTTTCACCTGCCGCTGGAAAAAAAAGTTTTTGTTTTCTGCTGTCTGAAAAAAAGTCAGGTCGTGATAGCTGTTTTTGATTTTGAGAAGCTGTTTTCCCTGCGCTGTGAGAATATCTGGCTGAGCAGAAACAGTGGCCAGGAGTTTTTTACCGCAGTAAAAATTAAGATTACCGGAACTATCACTTGCAAGGTTAACATCATTTTCTGTTTTCACAGGGTAACATTCCTTTCTCTGAGAAAATTTTCCAGTTCCTGCCGGCCGGGAAGGGAGGTCTGTGCACCCAGCCTGGTTACAGAGATGGCAGCAGCAGCACTGGCAAACCTTACCGCGGAAACAACTTCCTTTCCTGAAGCCAGAGCCAGAGCGAAAGCTCCAGCGAAGGCATCCCCGGCAGCAGTACTATCCACGGCTTTCACTGGAAATGCTGGTACCAGAATTATCTTTTTTTTCGTAGCCACCAGACACCCCTTACCACCAAGTTTAACAAGCACAGTTTCTGTTCCCAGACCAAGTAAGGTTTTTGCAGCTTGCCTGGCTGTGGCTAAGTTTTTAATTCTTATCCCGGAAAGAATCCGGGTTTCCTGTTCGTTGGGCAGAAGAAAAGAAACAAGAGGGAAAACTGATGCGGGCAACTTTCTGGCTGGTCCAGGGTCCAAAATTACCGGTACAGAAAATTTTCTTGCCAGACTTAAAGCCCTGGTAACTGCTTTCAGGGGGATTTCCAGCTGTAAGAGAAGAAGGCAGGCGTTTTGCAGGTAACTCTGGAGCCGGTTAACATCACCAGGACAGATACACTGGTTAGCACCGGGGATAACAATAATACTGTTTTCGCCTTTTTTATCCACGGTGATTAAAGCCAGTCCTGTCATCCTTTTTCTTTCTTCCTGGACCAAATCAATATCTACACCAAGTTGCTTCAAATTCTCTTTCAGGAAACCACCGAAAAAGTCAGCGCCCACTTTGCCAGCCAGAAGAACTTTGCCCCCGAGTTTAGCAATGGTAGCTGCCTGGTTAGCCCCTTTGCCTCCCGGGATAAGGGAATAACTTTCACAGAAAATGGTTTCTCCAGGAGAAGGCCTGCGGCCAACTACAGTGACAATATCCGCGTTCAGACTTCCTAATACCAGGATGTATTTCCCTTTCTTACACATTTTCTTTCAGGCAATAAGCATGCTGAAAAACGACCTGCTTACCTGGTTTTACAAAAACCGGTTTTCCCAGGACTTCTAAAAGAACCCGCTGGTCTCTGGTGTAAGCGTTACTCCGGCAGAGAGAAATTTTCTCTTCTATCTGGTGCTGGATGCCGCATTTTAATTTCAGGTGGAAAAACCCCCAGGTTTTCACCGGTAAATTTTCGTTTTTCCAGCTAACCCATTCGGTAGCGGAAACAGTAGACAGAGGAAGTTCTGGTTTCATCTGAACAATACTGCCGTCTTTTTTTCTTCTGAAGAAGATGATGTCCTTCAAACTGCCCATTTTCCAGACAGAAAAGACATGCCAGACAAGTTTAACCTTTTTCGCTGAATGGTTAGTGTAGAGTGACTTGATTTTGAGAACCGGTTCCTTCTCTTCTAATATGAAACTTCTCACTCCTGTCACCTGGTTAGCCAGTTCAACTTTCACTGTAAGATGCTTTCTTCCTTCCTCCAGGACCTGGTAAGGTTCCATGAAACCTGCTCCAAAACTATCTTCGGTACATCCTTCTGTCAATCCACCCATTGTAGGATACCTCAATATCCAGGGCGCTACCTGGCAGCAGGGATTGAAACTGGTGGCAGGTTTCTTCATAGTGCAAACCATGGCAGCCAGTTCGGGGACTATTTCCACTATTAGAGATGCCCCGGTTAGCCTGTAGATTTTCAGCTTCCTGGTTTTCAGGCTCCAGCCAATTTTTTCTTCTAAACTCTGGTGGCTGGCTGGAAACTCCTGGACATGTGTAATCTGGTGTTTCTTCATTAAACGCTTAATCTGCAGGTAGAAAGCTCTGGCTTCTGGTGCTGCCTGGATAGAAAGGGAGTTTCCTTTTCTTTCCACAGGAGGAATGGAACTTAACCAGGTATAGTTAAACCACAGCCGGACAAGTTCCACTCTAAGCTTAACCTGCGGGTCTTTTTTCCCTGCCTCCTCAGCTTCTTTCAGGAAAAATTCTGCTTTTTTTAGTTGTTTTCTGGAGAAAATACCTTCTGCCGGATGGGTGTAAAGATGACCGTGGAATCCCTGCTGCACATTTTCATGAATGGTTTTTATCAACTGGATAATTGCTTCACCGGCTGCCCCATAATAAGCACGACAGAAATCTGCGGCTTCCTGGAAATAATCTTTCCGGGCATCCCAGGATAACCTTGCCTGACAGAAGGCGTGGAGTTCAGAGAAAGAAACACCTTTTTGTCTCTGCCCCTGAAAGAAAATTCCCCAGACACCACTCCGCTGGTAAAAGTTAATATCCTCCTTCAGAGCCTCCAGATTGGGATGGAAAGACAGGTTGTGCAAGAAGTTGGTGACATAATGCCAGACATACACATGAGGACAAATTTCAGTCCATTTCTGCAGGCATTCCACATAGAAACGGTTATGCGGGCAACAGTTGAGAGGATGAAAATCGCAGGATGGTTCCATATGACATAAAACCACAATGACATTGGGATGGGCTTTCCTGGAGACAGGTGGGAGCTGGGAATACTGGTAAGCCAGCGTAGCCACATACTTATCCGGGTAAAAGCGAGAACTTTCTTCAGCCAGACGGTTAACAAAATGAAGAATGCTGGCAGCTGGACTTTTACCAGATTTGTCTCTTTTCTCGCATTCAGGACACTGGCAGTAATTACCGCAATCCATCTGCGCCACAGCCACCACCCGGATGTTCGGGGCAGCCATCTTTTTCAGGACAAAATCTAAGGCGAGACGGAAAACATCAGGATGAGAAAGGCATAACTGCGCTCCTTCTAGAAGGTGTCCCTGACCATGCCGGTAAGAAAAATATTCCGGGTGTTTTTCTCCATAAACGGAAGGTGGGACAATCTGGTAGAAGCTGTGGGTGAAAGGTTCCCAGTCCCACCACCGGCCATGTTTTTTCTTCAGACCGGTGAAAAAACCGTTCAGGTGATTTCTGCTGGCCCAGTCTCCATCGAGAGGTTCTTTCCAGAGAGCATCCCGATAAGCAAAAGATGGCTGGTAGGAAAACATTTCCGGTATTTCTACTCTGGTTAGCCTGGGGAAAACCTGCACTTCAGGATGAAACCAGCGGCAGCCAAGTAAATCCAGCCACTGGTAAACAGCATCAAGTGTACCTGCTGGCTGGCTACCCCGAAAAAGGAAAGTATTTTTGTTCAGCCGGCGGATTTCTATAGTGCCTTCCGGGATTTCCGGTAATTTGTAGTTTTCCTGCCGGGGATGACCAACCAGCAGCCTGATAGTTGTCGCGGGAACTTTCTGGGTAGACACCAGCAGCGGGATTTTTCTTCCAGAAATTTCGGAAAGAGCCTGCTGCAGTTTCCTGGCAGCAAAATCTTCCACCAGGCTTTCACCTTTTACTACAGCCAATCTTCCTACCTCAACACCTGTTTCCATCTTTTCTTTAGAATGCCTTATTATGACATAAGAGAAGCTTTCCGGACAAAGAAGAAACTCTCAGGTAGAATGAGAATAACTGACTATCAAAAGAAAAATGCCCTCTTGCATCGGGGAATCAGTATGTTTCCCGTGTCCAGTAGGCAGGGTTGGACTGGGCTTCCTTCCGGCTCAGCCAGCGGCTACTGCCATCCCAGAAGGTGGCAATGAGACCATCATTGTGCCGGTACATATCTTCCTGGTTGGCAGCATTAGCAGGAGTGAGAGGTTCTGCCCATTTGTAGGTGTCAAAGCGGCTCCACTGTCCCGCGTAACTGTAGCAATCAGCAAAGACAATAGCAGTGCTGGCATTGGCAGTATTAGCCACATACCTTTCCATCCCGGAAGCAGAAGTGGTTGCGTAGATAAACTGGTACCAGGCCATGATGGAAAAAACAGCCGGAGGTTTTTTTCTCTTAGAAGAAGGGCAGTAAAGCAAAGTTTTTCTTGCCTGACCGTTGGTGTATTTGCCCAGAACCGTATCCTCCCACCACCACGGAGCAGTATAGGACGGTGGAATCTGTGCTCCTGGCGGGGCATAACCGTTATAATCCTGGACATACATCTTTAAAGCCACCAGCAACTGTTTTTGATTATTCATACAGGTTGCCTGCCTGGCTTTTTCTCTTGCCCGGTTAAGCGCTGGTAGAATGATAGCAGCCAGGATAGCAATGATAGCAATGACGACTAAAAGTTCAATCAGGGTGAACCCAGTTTTTCTCATCTTTGGCCTCCGTTTGTAAAATTTTTAATAGAAGCGCAACCACTCTCCAGTCGCTGCCTGGATTGGTTCTGTGGAACTATTGGGAAAAGTCGGATTGGTGTAGGCGTGACCGGTTCTTTCCCAGCGTTTATGTCTCCAGCAAATCCATTTAGCACTGCCATCAGCAAAACCAAAATTCAACCCTCCTGGTGGATGGTGCGACCAATCTTTTTCTGCAGTTGATAGCCCGCTGTACTTCTTGAGAAAATAATAAAAGAACCAGTCCCAGTTATCGTGCACTCCCCGGAGATGATTGTCAAAAACAACAATGGTTTCTGAAGGATACTGTAACCTTTTCCATTTTCCTGGTCCTGCGGGCATTTTAAGCTTATAAGCCTGGTTAGCAGAAGAACCAATCTGGTATTCTTCAGTCCTGCCACCAATCCAGGCATTCCAGCCATAGTTGAAGGGTCCGGCAGGACAGCAGAAAACATCCATGGTTTTCCACAAAGAAGCAGTTCCCAGGGCCGGCAGGTCTTTCCTTCCCAGATAAGGTGCCAGAAGATACTGCCAGACATAGTCAAAGGTTTCAGGAAGTTGTAACCCGGGGCTGGCAAGTTGCAGCATCGGAGCGTTACTGTCATAATCCATGGCGTATAAATGCACAGCCATGAGAATGCTTTTAAGATTGGTGATACACCGGTTCTTGTGTGCTTCAGATTTAGCCCTTTCCAGCACAGGTAGCAAAAGCGCTGCCAGGATAGCAATAACAGCAATGACGACTAAAAGTTCAATCAGGGTGAACCCAGCTTCTTTCCCGCAAGAAAAAAATTTTTTAACCATGAGACCCCTCCTTTGGAATGGTTGGCGGAAGGAAAAAGGATTCTGGAATAAACAAAAGATGGGTCATGTGGAAGCTGCTACACTGGCACACTATAATATTTTGCATAATTTACTGCCTTTGCTTGGAGCATACCAGAAAAAAGTCCAGCTGTCAAATTTCACAGCAGGTTCCTGGGAAAGGGCTTAACCTCACCACAGATTATTGGAGCTTATCCTTTTTTTGAGCATCAAGAAGTATCATCCGGAAAAGGTTACCCTCAACTTCCAGAGTTAAACCATCAGGAGTAAGACAGCTATTGATTTCCTGTAAGGTAATACAATCAGTTACGGAAACCTTCTCTGGGGAAAAGCCTAACTTTTCCCAGTTTACTTTTATCCTGACTGTGCTTTTTTCCTTTCGGAAAGAAGAACAGGTGACCAGGGCAGCCCGGCCAGGATTAAGGTGCAAGCAGGTCCAGATATCGCTATCTTCTACGGAAAGATATGGCTGAGTTTTCCAGGCTGGAACCCAGAAGGATTTTTCCCAGGGAAAATTCTTATAGGCATTCCATACCTGCCAGACTGCTTCTCCCTGAGCATCATATCCTTTCGCCAGATAAAATTCTCTACCGTAACCTTTATAATCAGGCATTATTTTCTTGCTGATAACCATACCCGGATGAGCTTTTATAGTGGCATCCATTTGCAGGACAAAGCGCCAGGAGTTCATTCTTGTCTCCGGATAAATAGGATTATTCCACCTGGTAAAACTCACTGGCAGACCAAAGGGGTATCCATAAAACTTCGGAATAGCAATGTCCCTATCCAGGGTGGAACCTTCCCCACAATGATGGACATCTACAAAAGATTCCACGGCCATATAAGGGAAATGGGAGTTATGAGCATAAACCAGACCACCTTTCTTAATTTCACCATGAAAAAGAGTGTAGATTCGTTTGTGAAACTCCCGGCAGGCAAAAACCGGGTAGGTGCCATGAAGTTTACCTTCATTATCAAGGTAACCGCAGCCATGATGGAGGTTAGAACAAAGATGAGGAGCCGCAGAACTATCCAGGTAAACACCGTTGATGTCTGTTTCCTGTATGGTACGGCGCAAGGTAGCAATATACCAGTCAGCAAAGGGCTCTTTAGGGCAATAAAGGTAACCTCCCAGGCTTGGCACCAGGGGATAACGAGCCTGTTCCCGCCAGAACTCACCGACATCAGGCCAGTTAGAAAAACAGTTCCAGATAGCGTAAACAGTCACCCATTTTATACCTTTACTCTGAGCAAAATGGACTGCTTGCCTGAGGGCCTTTTTTCTGATTTCATTCAATGGTGCTGGACGGTAACCAGGAGCACCGAAATCTTCATTCCAGACTGAAGTCTGTCCTGACCAGGCCCACTGGCCAAAAGCATTAACTCCAGCTTCTGCCATGGCTTCCACGTACCTTGGGAAATCCTCAGAAAGATCCGTCAATTCTTTATTCAAACCGAAACCTGACTGGGCATACCGTAACTGATGCAGCAACTCCTGATTCATTGGTTTGGTGGGTGTGGGTAAAAGTGCCCATTCATACTGGACTGGCTGGTTTATTTCCAGGGGCCTAGTGACAAAGTTAATCAGAAGGGTAGTAACCTCTTCGTTTCTTTTTACCTGGACTGCCTCTTTGGTATTAGCAACTGACCAGTGCTGGTCAGTTTCTGCATACCAGGCTATTCCCAGAGTATCATTACCCACCCAGAGAGTTTCCGTGAAAGGAAGGTTTAGCCCTTCCCCGGGGAGTTTTCCGTATCCTTTCTGCACTTTTAGTTCTGCATAGCTGGGTGGTGTCCCTAAACCTCCGTGGTGGTAATAAGTAGCCAGTTGTGTTTTCAGGGGTATTTCTAACACCAATCTTTCCAGAGATGCTCTCCTTTGTGGTACAAGATTCAACCGGTAATGCATAAAGCCGTCAAATTCTACCTGGAGAGTTAGTTGACCAGAGATATTAGCTCCCTTTACCGGCACCTGGTAGAAAAGCCCGGTCTTTTTCTCCTCCTTCAATCTTATCTGGCCAAAACTTAATTCTTTTGCCTGTAAAGTAACCGGACCAGCCAGCATGGAGGTAGAGCCATTGGTAATAGTTACTGGCAGCAGACAAGAGGAAAGAGTGACCTGGCGGTTCCAGACAGAAAAGCCGCTGGTTGTTTTCCGTACAGGAATCCAGGGTTCCGGAACCGTATCCGTCACTTCTGGTTTCCCGTAAGAGTTTTTCCACCAGGAAGGTAAAGCAGACAAAGTAAACGGTTCAGTCCTTTCCGCGAGAAGTTCACCGGTTGCTTTTTTTATCTGGCAATTTACCTGATACTGGCCGGCAGTAAACCCTTCTACTGGCAGGTCAACAACAGTCCTTAAATCCCTGATGTTAGCCTTTTCGGTTTTTTCCCGGAGGACTTTTTTCCCTTCCCTGTCTAATATTTTCACCTGAACCTGGTTATCCTGGCTTATCTGGGGAATTTTCCTGTACTCAGCGGTTACTTCAATACTACCAGTGGAAAGAAGGTAAGGAACAATGCTGATTTCCAGGGAAGCAGTGCGAAAAAAGGGAATAACTCCACCAGCCAGAAGGGAATTATCTTTGACTTTTATTACCTGGTAATGCAAAAGATAAAGTCCTCTGGTGGAAGGGTAAACAAGACTGATGCGGCGACTCTGGGAAGCCGGTACTGAAACCTGCTGGTCAACCTTCTTCAGAAGCTTATAGTTTTTCAGCGTTTCTTCTGCCACCTTATCTGCAGACAACCATTCTTTAACTTCAGCCTGCGGTCCCAGGGGATTGGCAGCTGATTCTATTTCCTTAAAATACTCCTGCTGGCTACTTTTTGGTTCATAGAGGGTTAGCTGGACTGAAGTTTCCATCTCCTTGTCAGTGAAGTTAGCCAGTTCCATACAAATTCCCACCTCGTCCCGGGAGAGTTCTCCTGCCTGAAGAATTCTGACTGCAGGGACATCTCCGCCAAAGACAAGATATCCGAAATCCTCACAGGCATTCCAGTTTTTGAGGTAACTCCAGCAGGTTAAGTCTTGCCAGGGTGTCTTCTGATTGTTTACCGGAGCCATTTCCCAGATAGTGCCTGGTTCCGGGCAGGTTAAACCGAGGGAAGCAAAAGGTATGCAGAGTTCTCCTTCCCACCCGAAAGAAGTTTTCCTGGCTTTATATTGCCAGTCACATTTCCAGGATTTGTCAGTTACTCCCTGCCGTCTGCCTTCTTCAAAAACCCCGGCGGCATTACCAACAAAGCTGTATTCCCACCTACTCCCAAACTCTGGCCGGAGAAATAGTTCCAGACAATCATCTTTCCATACAGCCAGAGGTTCACTGCCGCTGGTCGGAAGGAGAGCATACAGCGGTCGGTAAAACTGAAAGGCAATGTAAAGCGCCTGCCTGGTGTAACCTATAAGAATGATGTTATTTTCTCTGCTGGCTAAACCTTTCTCCAGTGTTACCAGTGGTGCCAGTTGAGCAGCAGATAACCATTCCTTCCTTTCCACTATGCCGTCCGCTACCGGTTCTTTTTTCATCAACGGAATGACCACTACCGGCCAGCGGTAGGTAACAGCTTTCGCCTCAGAAGGATTTTTTGGTTTGATAATAGCCGCGGAAAGAGAGAAAACAGGAAGGAAACATAAACAAACGGCTGTTGTGAACTTCATTTTCCCCCCTTGCTGTAAGGAGTAACTACCGTAGCAAAAGACCTTTTCCTGCCTTACCTGGCACTATTCTTCCTCCGATGACAGGATACTCTGCTTTATCAGAAGTGACTACCACAACTGCAGGTTTTGTCCAGAGTTTCCCTTCTTTCTCGTAAACAGATTCAAAGTTTTCTAATAAAAGTGTTGCCGGGTCTGCTCTGAGAGGAGTCTGAAAAAAACCTAAATCTTCCACATCTCTGGCAATGGAAGAAATACGAACTTCATCTACCGCTACAGCATTTACCGGAAGATAACCTGTGAAACCAATAACGACCTGAGCCAGTGAAGGAATATCCCGGACAATAGACCAGGGATACTCCTGCTGAACAAGTTGTTTGCCATCCACATAAACCCTTAAGTGCCGGCCCTCTTTCCAGGTTACTGCCACGTGGTGCCAGTTGTTTTTTCCCCAGCTGGTGCAATCAATGAGAGAGGGATGAGGTACTTCCTTACCGTCAATGGCAAAGCCTACCCGCATGTAGCAGGCGCTTCCGGAAGGGGTCCGGCGACCAGTGCCTTTTAACCCGTAGATAATACTGAAGGAAGAACCTAAATCGTTTTCCTTCTTTGGAATGCTGAATTCAAACCAGGCTCCTTTTGCTTGCCAGATGCCTGTTTCTACTTCTGCCGGGTCAAAATCAAAAAGTACCCAGGCTTCCACAGTTGCTTCTTGTAAATCAAAGACAAACTGTCCTGGGAAAACTATTCCGGCAGCAGCTGAAACTCTGGCTGTTGCCAGCAGCAGAGCAAATACAAACAGCTCAGGTAGTTTCCTCACTTGTAAACATCTTTCTGGGTTAAAAGAAAAATGGCTGAGCTTAAAACATTGTAACAGTTGTCATAATAGGACTCGGCTGAAGTATTACAGATTCTCCGGTCAGCATTACTCAACCAGATAACAGAACCATCAAAGAAGAGAACATTAAAACCATCAGGGATTCCATCACGTCCAGCATGGTTTTTGCCCATGTAATTGTTTCCATAGGTAGAATATAGTCTGTAGGCATCCACTACCGCAATAAATCCGGCTTTGATGCAGCGGCTTAATTTTCCGGCAATGGTGGCATAGTAAGGGCCATACCAGTACTGCCCACCACGTAAATTATAGGCATAGGTAGAAGCACTTCCATCCAAGCCAGCAGGAGAGCCCCCTGAGGTAAGTTCAAACCACCCGTAAAAGTTTCCCGGGACAGCCCTGGTTCCTCCACCCCAGCGGCCACTGGGACAGAAGAAATTCTGCGGTTTGGTTAAATACTTACCGCTGCCGGTGGCTCTCCAGCCCTGAATCAGGTAGCCGAGAGGATGATAACCATAAGCCGGACTCCACAGCCAGTTACCATTGTACCCCGAATAGGCTGATGTTCTCGGTGGTAGATTGTCGTCATAATCCTGAACATACATAGCCAGAGCCAGACCAATCTGTTTCAGATTGTTAAGACAGACTGCCCGTCTGGCATTTTCTCTGGCTCTGGACAGGACAGGTAAAAGAAGAGCCGCCAGAATGGCAATGATAGCAATCACCACCAGCAGCTCAATCAAAGTGAATCCCCGGCACTTCCCTCTTCCTCTTTTCATCCTTCACCTCCATTTTATTGTTTTTCTTTGTGACACCCGCAGGATGCCCGGACAATCAGTTCTGGCCAGATGACTATTTCTTTTGGAAAATCTGACCAGTCTCCGGAAATCCTTCTCTGTAACAAATCCACAGCCTGCCGGGATATCTCAGTTACCTTAAAGTCGACTGTGGTTAACGGTAGCTGCCGATATTCACCTTCCGGGAGATTTTCCGAGCCGACAACAGCGATATCTTCTGGCACCCGTATTCCTTTTTTCTCCAGGTAACTGATAAGGCCAAGAGCCACCTGGTCATTTAAAGCCATCACCGCTTCTGGTTTGGAACCATTTTCTGTTATCTTCTGGCCAATTTTCCAGCCCATCTGGTAGGAAGATTCTTTCTGTGTCAGCCAGAGGAAATTTTCCTGGTTAACCTCTCTGCCAAATTCCCTGAATGCCCGGATGAATCCTCGGGTTCGTTCAGTCAGGTGACAGAAACTGCTTCTTTCAGGTATGGTGTAGACAATTTTTTTGTATCCCTTTTCTAACAGATGCCAGGCTGCCAGATAGGAGACCATACTTCTATCAAGGTAGACATGATCAAAACCCTGGTGCTGCTCAGAGTCAATCAGAATGCAGGGTGTCCTTCCGCAAACTGACAACAAATGCTTGTGGAGGGAAGGAATATGCACATCGGAGACAATCAAACCGGCAACAGGAATTTCTTCCACCGCTTCCAGAAGCTTTTCTTCACTGCCATCAAACCAGTGAAAGTCATAAAGGATGGGTTGGAATCCAGACAGCAGTAACAACTGGGCTATATGGTTCTGCCTTTCCTGGGTGATGGGTACCCGAAAGGTTCGGCCTAAAACAGGGACAAAAGTACTTTTACCTGTTCTTAGAAAAAAAGCCAGACTGTTGCGGCGATAACCAATTTTCTCCGCAGTTTCTAAAACCCTTTTCTGAGTTGTTCTGGCAATGCGGAAAGAAGATCCCTTTCCCCGGCAGATTGCCGAGACTGTGGAAACTGCCAGTCCTGTTTCTCTGGCCAGGTCCTTAAGAGTAGATCTCTGGCGCATGGTAGCATTTTACTATATCGTTACAGCATTGTCAAGTCCCTGACATTCCTCAAAAATAATCTGGTCAAAACAAAGGCAATAGCGTATCCTGTATTTTACCTGAGAAAGGAAGACAGATAAAATATCGTCTGGCATTTCTATAAGCAATTCATACAGGAAGAACATACATTCTGTATTTTTAACTTCACTTCTTTTGCCTGGTTATAGGTTAATATTTCCCATTGTCAATTTTAAGGTAGCTGGAAGGTTAAAATCTCCTCTTCCAGTTTTTCTTTTCCCTGGCACAATGATTCTGAAAAAGCAGGGTATCTAATTCCGTACCGGCGACTTTTTGGTGGGCTGAAAGAATGAATGTATTATAATGTAAAAAAGGGGCTTATCTTGAATCCGAAGTGGCATGTTGCTGTGGCGAACATCAGTATCTGTCGTTATGCGGGAATTTCTTTCCGTCAGTATTACTCTTCTCCGGAAGAGATGCTGGCTGCCCAGTTAAAAGCTGCGGACGAACTGGAGAAAAAATTTGGGTTGAAAAATTGTTTGCCACCATTTGTTGATGCTCCCGGGGGGTGCCTTGCTTCAGTCCTGGGAATGAGAACAGTTTTCTCCGGGGAGGATGAACTACCCGCTCTGGACCTTTCCTCACCTGTGGTGAAAAAACCCGAAGATATCAAAAATCTGAAACCGAAGAATTTCTTTACTGATTTCAACCTCTCCTGGAGATTAAAGGTGAGGCAGTATCTACTCGGGTGTGGCTACGATTGCCGGCTGGGTGGGTACGATGGTTCCGTGATGACCACAGCCTGTCAGCTAACTGGCTCGCAAATTCTTCTCTGGTTGCTGGAGGAACCGGAAACTGCTTTTTCTCTAATGAAACTGCTGACAGAAGTGAATCAAAAATTGGAAGACTTTGACAATCAAATTTGTGGCCAGCAGAAGCAATCTTATGGCTATATCGGGGATGACTTTGCCGGGCTGGTCTGCCCGGAGATGTTCCAGAGATTCCTGATTCCCTGTTATGAAAAAATTTATCAGGGAAAAACCTGGAGATTTCTTCACAGTGAACTGCTGACTTACCAGCATCTGCGTCTGGCTAAGGATTACCTTGACATCAACGAATTTCATGGCGCTGGCTGTGAGAAAATTACCTTTGAAGAGATGAGAAAGGTTATGGGAGAAAATTTCTGGGTGCAGCTGACACCTACGGAGTTACTTTATCTTACGCCACGGCAGATTAGACAGCGGATAAAGGTCTTAGCTCACTCTGGTGCCATGGTTGTCCAGTTATATCCTGGCAGGGATACCCCGGACAGAAATCTGGAGGAAGCATTGAAAGCAGTAAACCAGGAATGTTCGGGTGGTCAGCTGGTATAAGGACTTCTTCCTTATTTCTTTTTACCTTTGTGTTTTTTATAATCAATCCTGACAATATCAATAGTTCCCTGCCTTACCAGCAGGAAGGGACGACCGTTTTTCACCCCAACGGTGGCATAGCCTTTTGCTGTGGACAGAAAGCAGCGGAAATCTCCGGATATTTTAGGGTGAAGGTAAAGCACCTTTTCTACCGCGTCATACCTTGCTCCACTTAAAGCCTGAAGCAAACCATAAGAGGAAAGAGCCCGGCCATACCAGTGGCCGCATTCATACTCATCAAAGGGATTTCTGACACGGCCATCATAACGGCTTCTTGCTGCCTGTACTATTGCCAGCCCCTCCTTGATTCTGCCCTCTAAAATTAGATGGGAGGCAACCTGGTATTCAATGCCGGTCCAGACTTCATGGGAATAAGGGAAAGGTATAGTTAGTTTTCCTCCTCTGGGCCAGGTGCAAAGGAGAAGTCCTGGTTCTTTGCCCAGAGCATAACCAGGCCTTTGAGGATTAGCATGTTCTGATAAATCAGGCTTAAAGTTGTAACGGAAGACAGAAGAAAGATGTTTTCTTACCTTTTTTCTGTCCAGGATATCATCCAGACCACACATAGCTGCCAGCCAGACTCCTAAGATACCATCAGCCAGACAGCCATTACCATACTGATACTTTGGTCCTTCTTTTTTTATTAACTCCAGGTCTTCTGGA
Organism: uncultured bacterium; assembly: GCA_964645405.1. Classification (GTDB taxonomy): domain Bacteria; phylum Ratteibacteria; class UBA8468; order B48-G9; family DSTR01; genus JAMWDF01. The sequence continues at coordinate 17,984 of CAZYCA010000024.1, forward strand.
GAATGGGAGGCACAGCTGTCCGGGAAAGCAGCCTTTAAGTCCTGCCAGCGAATTTCCTGGAAGAAGTACTCGCCGTTGAAAAGTTTCTCTTCCAGGTAAGCCCGTCCTTTCTGGTAAAGTTCAGCATAGACACTGACAGGTTCGTTTAATGCTTTTCCCATTTCCATGGCTGCTTTCAAAGCTCCCAGGTAGAAACTTCCAGTCATACCATTAGGTCCCCAGAATTCAATATCATAGGTGTTATGCTGTGGTTCTTTCAAAATCCCTTCGTAATCATGGTCCCAGGTGGAAATACAGTAGTCCAGACTGGCTTTCACCTTGCGCCAGAGATTTCGCAGCCATCGGGTATCACCGGAGATTCTCCAGTCCCGGTAGACCTTCATAATTCCACCCAGCTGACCATCTGCTGCGGCGTGGAAATCGTGATTGGTGGGACGAATGGGTAGATTAGCCCGGAATGTCTGGTGTCCATTTTCTGCCTGGTTTTCAAAAAATTCTGTCTGTCTTAAAGATCTTTCCAGTTCCGGGAAAAGATGTGCTATTGCCTGGGCATAGTTCCAGACATGCGTGCAGGAGCCATGGCAACAACCCTGGTTTTCCCTGCATCCTTCCCAGCACCATAACCGGCCATCTGTCTGTCGCAACATTGTAGGTGATTTCAGGATACAAAGGTTGGCGGAGACAGCTTCCACCACCTCTGCTGGCAGGTTTGTATCGTAGAAACACTGGCTGAAATTTTCACTTTTTTCCCGCAGGGCAGAATAATTTTTCTCCCAGTAATCAGCCACTTCTTCTATCCGGCTGAATCTGCTGGTATACCATGGCTGGTAGGTATTTTTCTCCTTTTCATCAGGAGAATCAGGTCCTGCCCTTAAATTGGTTTTTGGCACATACCAGCAGAAAAGCAAACTAATTTTTTCTTCAGAATCAGCCGGAAGACTGAGAGGTACAAAAATACTGGCACCAGGACCGGGATTTCCTTCGGAAAAAGGCGGTCTGAAGACCGGTTCTCCCTTTTCCACCTCCTGCCAGACTAAAGTTAAAGCATCAAACCAGCCTCCCCGAAACCAGGCATGGTTAACAGTTGCTGGTTTTTCTTTCACAAAAGCGCAGAAATGACCTTCCTGCCAGGGGTTTTCCGGTGAAGGATTCTGTCGGAAAATGAAACCGTTAGTCCAGGGTGTCACCGCAGAACCATTCTTACCCTGAGCCATAAAGTTTTTACTGTGGAAAGAATAGACGATTTCCAGTTTTTCTCTGCCTCTGTTGCGAAAAGTAAACTCTAACGCTGCTACCGGCAAACTGCTGGTATCAGCCTCCAGGGGAGTGAAAGGACTCCAGCCAGTGAGAGAAACGCTTATGGGTAAATCTGGTTCTTCCAGAAAAACTGTAGCGAAAGGGAACCGGGCTAAAAAGGATGCCTGTCTGAAGCGGGGAAGGCCATAGGTTGTAAAACTAAGACCATTTCCAGCCCCGGATTTTCCCATAATCTTCCAGGCAGGCACTGGTCCTTCCAGAACTTTTGCTTTATTTTTTTTCCCTTTGATGCAGACAGCAGAGAAAAGGCATGGTTCGTTGTTCAAATCAGGCTGATGTCTCAGGGAAACATGCGAGATAGCACCTGTCCCTTCCAGACAGACCATGCCAGCGCCAATACCGCCAAGTGGAAAAGCAATACGGTTCAAATATTCACCAGAATACACACCACCAAAAGAATGTTTCCCCTTCATTTTTTCTCCCTGTGAGTGTTAAATAATAAACGAACTCAGAGAAAAAGGCAAAAACCGGGAAAAATTTGACCGGTTGCCTTTTGCACGCTAAACTGTAGTCATGAAAAGAAAAACTACATCGGTTATTTTTCTCTCCCTTTTCTTTCTCGGGAAAGGATTTTCTCAACCCGGGCAGCTGGTGGAAGGAAAGATAAAACGAGTACTGGCTGGAGATATTTACAAGCTGGAGTATAAAGGTGCTATTGTTCAGACAAGGTTAATCGGGGTCAATCTTCCCCGGGAGCAAAAAATAAAAACAGCCAGCCAGGAATACTACTATAACCCGCAGCAGGCACAGCAAGCCAGGATTTTTGCCACCCAGAGATTAACACCAGGACAGAAGGTCTATCTGGAGTTTGACCGGATGGAAAGGGACAGGGAAGGTTACCTTCTGGTGTATCTGTGGCTGGACAGAGAAGGTAAAGAAATGTTTAATGAAATCCTTCTGCGGGAAGGATACGGGAGGCTCTTACTGCGGCCACCCAATCTGAAGTATGAAAAACAATTGACAGAAGCCTATGAAGAAGCCCGGAAGTTAGGCCGTGGTATCTGGGAGAAAGAAGAAAAAAAGAAACAACTACCCTGATTTATTTTTCCATGACTACCCGCCAGCGGTTTGTCCGGGTACTGACAGGAGAAGAAGTTGATCGTGTGCCTTTCCTCAAGGTTTTCGGTGGCAGCAATGCCGTTTTACCTCTCTGGGAAGAAAAGCATCCCGGCATTTCTTCTTCTATAGACCAGCTGATTGGTTTTGAAGGAGCTTACCGGGGCTGGCAGACGACCCCGGTGAACATGGGGCTTTCTGGACTGGGTAAGCCGGTAACCTTAAAGGAGACAGAGACTTTTGTTATCCTCAAGCAGGCAGATGGAACGATAGTCCGGCAGGAAAAAACTGGTGATTATCACAAGCAAGTCCTTCAATATCCGGTGCGTGAGAGGAAAGACTGGGAGAGGATTAAAAAAAAGTATCTTTCTCCAGATGACCCGGAAAGGTTTCCTGCTAACTGGCAGGAACTTGTTTCTGAGTATAGAAGAAGGGATTATCCGTTGCAGTTGACCCATGGCGGAGTCTATGGTTTTGCGCGCAACCTTCTGGGAGATGAAGCTTTAGCCTATGCTTTTTATGACGATGGCTCTTTAGTCCGGGATATTATGGAAACTTACACAGAGATGGCAATTTCTGTCTGGGGTTTAATGGTAAAGCAGGTGCAGTTTGATTTGATTGAATGCTGGGAGGATATGGCTTCTAAAAACGGCAGTCTCATTTCCCCTAAGATGTTCCGGGAGTTTCTGAAACCGCAGTATGAAAAAATAGCTGCTTTTGCCAGGCAGCAGGGTATAAAAATAGTTCTGGTAGATTCTGACGGATACATAGAAGAATTAACCGGGCTGATGCTGGAAAGCGGGGTGACCGCACTTTATCCTTATGAAGTAGGTGCTGGTAATGACCTGGACAGGGTGAGAGAGAAATACCCGGAAGTGGGCATTATAGGTGGTCTGGAGAAAAACTCTATGGCTCTGGGTAAAGAGGCAGTGGAAAAAGAAATGGAGAAAGCAGCCCGACATATTCAAAAGGGTCGTTACATTCCCGGACCAGACCATTTTCCGCTTTCTAATGTCAGTCTGGAAAATTACCTTTATTTCATGGAAAGACTGAAGCAGGTAATACTTACGACTAAACCTGAAACTTTAAGGTAGCACCGCAGTTTTGCCATTTGCCCTGACCAGAAAACTACATGAAGACTTTTCATTACCGTCCGAAAAATGCCTGGTTTGGTGACCCCATTCCTTTTTTCTGGAAAGGCAAACACCATGTCTTCTACCTTTATGATGCTGGACACCACAGCCAGCCTGGGGGACGGCATAGCTGGGCGCACATCTCCTCCAGGGACTTAATCCACTGGAGAAAACATAAGATAGCCATTAGCCCGGGCAAAGAAGGAGAAATTGATTCTGCCTCCTGTGGTACAGGCTCAGTTTTTCACCTGAATGATTTATTTCACCTCTTTTATCTCGGTAGATACATCAACACCCGGGGCGAGCAAAGAGAAACTATCTGCCACGCTTTCAGTAAAGACCTCATCACCTGGGAAAAGAACACGAAAAATCCCGTATCTGTTCCTGACTGCCGTCTCTATACCCCTGATTCCTGGAGAGACCCGTTTATACTGTGGAATGAGAAGGAAAAAGAATACTGGATGCTGATAACAGCAAGGCTCAAGCATAAACCACTGCCATTATCAGGATGTATTGCTTTACTGAAATCAAAAGACTTAAAAAAATGGAGACTTTTTCCACCTTTCTGGGCTCCAGGGATTTCCATAAATCATGAATGTCCGGACCTTTTCTTCTGGAATGGCTGGTGGTACTTAATCTATTCCACTTCAGGTGGGACTTTCTATCGCCGGAGTAGAAAGCTTTCTGGAGACTGGTTTTCCCCGCCTGTGGAGATGCTTGATTCTGACTTTTTTTACGCGGGGAAAACTGATTTTGATGGAAAAAGAAGATTCCTTTTTGGCTGGGTATCCACGCTGGAAGGGGAACAGGACTTTTCCCGGCGACAATGGGCAGGCCATATGGTAATAAGGGAACTTGTACAGGATGCGCAGGGCTATCTAAAGACAAAGCTTCCTGCTGAATTTTTAAACCTGGCAGGAAAAGAATTCATCCCGGAATGGATTTCCATATCCGGAGACTGGAAAATAGCTAAGGAATCTGTCAGTTCCAAAAACAGCGGGCTAGCTGTAGTCTTGTCGGAAAAAGGACCGCGTAATATTTACTTCAGTTTTAAAGCCTTTCCCGAACCAGGTACCAGAACCGTGGGCCTGTTTTTACGCACCAGTTCTCATCTGTGTACCGGCTATGCTATCAGCCTGGATTTAGTAATGGACCAGATTATAGTAAGGCCAGGTAGAAAAGGATTAGTGGGAGAGCCAATAACCAGCAAGTATCTACCGGGTGTTCTTTCCGGGGAGAAAAGTTTTTCCGTGTCTGTCTTCTTCTGTGGTTCTTTGCTGGATATATTTGTTAACGATGAATTTTCTCTGGTGGTGAGAGCATATGAGCATACAGATAATGGTTTTGGTCTTTTCGTTCAGGAAGGGAAGGCTGTTTTTAAGCAAATACAGGTAAGAACTGTTCAACTTGATAATGTTGACTGAAAAACCGCTAAATGTTGGTTGCTCTGAATAGCGAAAGGGGAAAATCATGTTTAGACTGGCATGGCATTTTGATTTCCACACACCAGGTTATGTTCCGGTGAACATCAGTCCTGATTACAGGGCTATGGCAAAAGCGTTGAAAACGGCTGGAGTGGAAGAAATAATCTGTTTTGCCAAATGCCATTTTGGTTACAGCTACTACCCTACTAAAGTGGGCACCGTTCATCCCGGGATGAACGGAGATTTGTTTGGAGAAGTCAGGGCTGCCTGCAGGAGAGTTAATCTTAAGGTGCTGGCTTATGTCAGTTTTGGTCTGGATGGCCAGGCAGGCAGGAAACATCCACAGTGGCAGAGAATATGGGAGACAGAAACTGTAATTTCTGACCAGCCAGATATTTTTCTGCAGGTATGTCCCTTCACACCTTACACAGAAGAGTTGATGTTACCCCAGATTGAAGAGATTATAAGCCTTTACCAGCCAGATGGTTTCTTTTTTGATACCATGAGTGCTCTGGCACCCTGCCGGTGTATGTGGTGCGGGAAAGCTTTCCAGGAAGAAACAGGCAGAAAAATACCAGAAGATGAAACTTCTGCTGACTTTCCTTTTTTTGGCTCCTGGCGCCGAGAAAGAGGAAGGAAGCTTCTACAAAAGATAGCGGGTTTTATTCAACAGCGGTTGCCTCAGGCGAAAGTTGGTTTCAATCAGATTGGTAGCCTCCCTTATCCAGAACGTATGCCAGAGGAAGTGACAGTTTTGACCCTGGACCCGCCAACCCCTGGGCCACAGTCTCTTCAGCTGGCAACCAATGCTGCCTATTCTGTTACTGTTGACCGTTCCTCTGATATTATGCCTACCATTTTCAACCAGGGCTGGGGGGACTGGTCTCTGGCTCCTGCGGCCAGGATGGAACAGGCGGCAGCAACTATCTGGAGCCATGGAGCCAGACTTTATCTTGGTGACCGTCTCCGACCAGAAGGTTTTCTGGACCAGCAGACTCTGGTTGCCTTAAAATTCATCAAGAAAGTTAAAGACCGTGTCTTAAAGCAGGCTCCGGAAACAGGTAGCCAGATAAGATCTGATATCCTCATCTTACACACACCAGAAGTTGCCTATGGAGACGATGAAAGATGGTTTGCCACAGGAAAAAGCCGGGAAAGAACCTGGCAGTTAATCGGTGGTAGCCATCGTCTTTTACTGGAAGCAGGCGCCAATGTGGCTATCAGTGCGGAATGTTTTCTAAAAAAATCTTTGTCAGGAGTAAGGCTGGTAGTCTTACCGGAACTGACCAGTCTAAAACCAGAGACAGCCAGTATTCTTCGGGACTATGTGGAGAAAGGGGGGTGTCTGGTAATGGTTGGTTCTGTGCCTGCAGTTGGTGCTCAGCCACTGGACTGGGCTGGTGTCAAAGTGTCAAAAGAAATCTTGCACGACCATGTTTACCTTCCGCGCTGGCAAGAGCAAGAGAGTTTACCTGTTCTGGTAAGGGGTCCTTTTTACCGGTTAGAACTGGACGGAGCAGAAAAAATTTTACCCGCGATTTTCCCTTACCATGCCATGCCAGGAAAACCTTATGGCTGGGGAATTGGTCCAGCCAGTTGCCAGGTGTCAGACCAGGCTGGTGTTACCTGTTACCATGTGAAGCAGGGGCAGGTCTGGTATCTGAATGCAGCCTTCTTCAGCGATTACTACAGGCACGGTAACTGGCAGCAGGTTCTCTGGTGGAAGGAATTTTTGCGGCAGTTACCGGTAAATTTCAGGGTGCAGGTTGATTCTCCTTCAGGAAAAATCCAGGCAATCCTCCGGGAGAAAGAAAAAAGCTGGTGGATTTTCCTTATCAATCACAGCGGCGAAGAAATTTTTGGGACAGGAGGTCCAGTCTGGGGTAGAACTGTCACTTCCTGGCCACAAAAAGTTTTCCTGAAACTTCACCGGAACAGAAAGAAAGCACTGCAGATAAGTTCCGGGAAAAAGAAGCTACCCTTTACTTTCACTGATGGTTATGTCTGTTTTTCTCTGGTGGTGAAAGGTGTCTGGCAGATACTCCGGGTGGACTGGGAATCTGATTAACAATTTTTTGCCCGGACTATTTCTTCATCTCCTGAACCAGTTGCTGAACCAAATTTAAGGTCTTTTTAGCTTCTTTCCGGTCCAGTTTCTCTATAGCAAAACCAGCGTGGACAATGACATAATCCCCTAACTGGACTTTTTCCACCAGGTCCAGCCTGATTTTCCTTCTGACACCGTCTAACTCCACAGTAGCTGTCAATCCCTTTTTCTGGATAACCTTCATAGGTACAGCCAGACACATCTTTCCCCCTGGTACTTTTTCTACCTGAATTTATCCTTTTTCCTCCCCCCTGTCAAAAAGAAATTCTTCTCTCCATCTGAAAGCAGGAAAAAGTAGTGGTTATCTTCAGTTCACCCTACCTGACACTGGTAAAAAGCCCGTTGTATATTAAAATTCTGTTTTCTTATCAATCGTTCAAGTTTTCCTTCTCTTCCATTCCCTTGGCTGCCTTTTGCCCTCTTTCTGCCTTTTCCTTCCTGCTTATTTTTACTGCACACTTAATCGGCAGGAGATAAATTTTTTAGGATACCCTGCTGAGTCCTCCATTAATACTTTCGTGGTGGCGCCAGCAGTCCATTAACTTCAAGAAAAGTATCAGGATTATTGAAGGCAGTAAAAAAAAGCGGCGTTCCGGAAAAAGATAAAGGGGAAACCGGCCCTATTGTCATAAATGAGTATTGTCGGGAAGTACTATCCAGGGCACTATGGGGGTCAGAAAAGGATTGATAAAGTTGAAGTGTTCCTTCATCATGGCCAGCAAGATCCATCAGACTTAAAAATTCTGTGCCAAACGCAAGACCAAAACCAAAGAAGAAAATTCTAAGTTGGGCGATAATTTCTCTATGCAGACTGGAGAGTGTTTGACTTATAAACATCCATCCCAGGCCATACTTTCTTGTGGTTCTCACTGCATCAAGCAGAGTATTTCTCAGATGCTCCTGTTTTTCGTTTTCAATTCTATCCTTGGGGGCAAGACGATGTGCTTCATCTATTATGACAAGGGTGTTTAAAGATTTACTTTCCCGATATAAACTTTCTGCGGAATCCCGGAGTGCATCCAGCAATCTCTTTATCACAATTGCCTGAACGGTATCATTCCAGAAAAGCCCTGTTGCCATTTCCCTGGATAAGTCAATTATTACGATTGGTCTGCTTTCTCCCCAGAAGTTAAATGTCTGTCTGACCAGTTCCTCAATTGTTATTGCACCCCTTCTTTTAATCTTAAAAAGTTCTGCCACAGGTGACCAGAAGTTATTAAAAAATTCTTCCTGGTTAGATTTTCTAAGAACCGTCTTGAATCTTTCTCGTGAAGCATACGTTCTGTAGAACTGTACCTGAATATCTTGAGAATCAAGTATCTGCCAGGCTTTTTTGAAGGATTCTTTTTGATACAGATTTTCCAGTAAAATGCCGGATTTTTTTAGTTCTTCAGCCAGTATTTCACAGGCGATCCTTCTGTTATCACCTTTGGGAATAGAGAGCCTTTCAAAGAAAGGAGACTCATACAGAATTTCGGGAAAGAGGTCCCACTTATCAACTACCAGGTTTCTTATGCTTTTAACTATGACTTCCCTTTTCATCAAGGGGAAAATTTTTGAAAAATTCAAGGGAAAACCCTCTGCGGTTAAATCTCCTGATACATTCTTTGAAAATTCTCCTTGCGGGTCGATAACAAATATCGCCATCCGGGGATGTTTTGCGTATCCAGTGAGAGCCATTTTAGCCAGCACTGATTTTCCGGATCCTGTTTTACCGAAAATTCCGATGTGGTAGGCTTCACCGGCACCGCCCTGGGGCTGGCTCAAAATGTTTAAACCAAAAAGGAAGTTTCACCCTGGACCCATAAACACTCCCGAGATAGAAGATTTCACTTCTGTGTTTCGCCAGCAGCATGTCCAGAACTTTGTCAGTCATCAAGTAGATTGGTGTTCCTGTGGAAGGTACTGTTCCAAGAATTCCTGCATCAAATTTGTCGTTCTCATGCTTGAAAATTGCGCTTACACTCATATCACCAAGATGAGTATCCTGAAGGTCACTTAGAGGACTTACATATCCTTTCTGTCTTATAACGGACTTAATAGTGGCATCTTCCAGCCAGATATTTCTAAGCTTAATTTCAGCAATTTGACCGATTGCATAATGTGGTTTACCGTCCTGCATAAATTTAAAAAAAGTAAGCTCGCCCACAAGCCTTTTTCCAGCAGCTGTACCAAGAATATTAAGAAATAGCTTATTGGTTGAAGAAGGAGAACCGATTGTTGCAATTTTTTCTGACGATTCTATTACCAGATTAAAGTCTTCCTTTTTCTCGGTAATTTTGTCTTCAGTTGTTACCTTTTTCGCCGGTAGTTCCTTTTCCGCATCCCAGCCACATTCCTTATGAAAGTACCAGTACTGAGGAATTTCCTTACCGCATTTAGGACATTTTTTGTTCATGGAGTTACCCTCCAGTCTCGGTCTTATAACCATGCATATTGAAAAGAATATGTGCTATGTCATCTTTGTGCAATTCAACCATTTTCCGTGTTGCTATTTGTCTGAATGCAGGAAGGGCATGCCCGATACTTCTGACCATTCTATCAGCAATATACAAAGGGTATGGTTCAATAATACCGGGTGTCCCACACTGATATTTAATACCCTGGAGCATAAGGGAGAGCCTGGCAGAATTTTTTGCAATTGATGCAGCTACTTCCACCCTTAAAGCGGGGGTCCAGCTGAAAGGTTTGTAGTAAACAACATGTATCTCTCCAAGTGCAGCCCAGATTCTTTCTAACATCTTCTGGGAATCGCTACCAACCTGCATACTCTCAAAGTCAACATTTTGCAGAACGTTATCCGCCGGAACAGGATTTGTAAATTCCCCCGGCAATAACACCATTGTAAGAATTGTTTTATCGTCATACTGAGTTGGCCAGTTAAATAAACGGGCAATTTCGCCCATGGTGGAATACTTTGGTATGCTGACACACAGTTTATCTGTGCGGCTGGATTCCAGAATTGTTGTGTAGGAGGAGAGAAATTCCCAAAAGTTTTTTTTCATCTCCTGACAGATGGCAGTATTTTCACACTCCTGCCACCTGTTCATTCCCTGTTTAGTAGCTATTAATGGTGTCACGAATGAACCATCCAGCAAAACCATTTCCTGCGGAGACTTTGCTGCAAGTTCAACTTCCATTTTAACCATCAGCGCCCTTACCAGTGTTTCCGTTGCAGCATGATGTTTTTCCGGACCAACAAAAACCGCGTATTTTGGTGGGACCAGGCCTTTTTTTTCCAGATAGGGGTCCAGGCCTTCTATGGCTACCGCAGCACAGGCTATAAAATCAACAGCAAGAAGTTTCTCCACAGCATAAGCGCCGTCAACACCACAGATAGTTGGTATACCTTTATATGTTACCTCTGAATCTCGTTTCAGAATATTCTGTTTTTGCAGAAGGTTACGAATTTCATTTTTGTGCTTCTCAACTTCTTTGAAAGAATTATAAAGGAAGGCACCAGCATCCTCACTCCTGGAAAGCATTTCCTCAACCAGAGCTTCTGGCAATTCCGGGAAACAAGACTGGTCAAGACTATCCACTCTTTCCCGCCAGTTTCTAAAACATAATCTGCTGAATGTTCTGATTAAATCTGCCCGTTATAGTATCAGGCAATTTTCTTCCTCTGTCAAGCATAAAAAGGGAAACCTTGATGCAGCAGTGGCCATAAAAATTTTGCTGTGAGAACGAATTCAGCCGGAGCAGTGGTTGTCAAATCTTCCTGCCCTTTCAAGGCTGAAGATTCACCAGCAACTGGTCCCAGGAAGTATCCCTGTCCGCCTGAGAAAAGATATAATTTAAAGTATGAACCTTTTTGCAGTTTTCCTCTCCGGCAGGTTTCAGGCGCATATGCGGAATGAGCCCGGCATAAGCTATCTCGTTACTTTCCAGCTGGCATTGTGTTTTGGGTTTATAGCTGTGGCAATTTTTTTAGAGGCTATTAACATCCTGCGAGCCGGTTAGATGAGAAAGACTCTGAGGATAGCTATATTAACTATGGGGTTTAGCGGAGTGGTTGCCCGGATGCTTTTGCTGAGGGAGATGCTGGTTGTTTTTTCTGGCAACGAACTTTCTATCGGTATTATTCTTGCTAACTGGCTTGTTCTTGAGGCGTGCGGAAGCTTTTTCCTCGGTAAGAAAGCCGAAAACACGGCAAACAAAATTGAAAAATTTGCTCTTATAACCATTCTCTTTTCTTTATTCCTGCCAGCATCCGTCTATTTGACGCGCCTGGCAAGGAACATTTTAGGTGTCTCCATAGGCGAAGGAATAGGATTTCTGCCGATGCTGTATTTTTCTTTTCTCCTTCTTTTACCCGTAAGTGTAACCCACGGCGCACTCTTTACCTTCAGTTGCAGGATATACTCTATGTTCTCCAGCACAGGTGTATCCTCTATTGGCAAAGTCTATATCTACGAGACAGTCGGTACAATTATCGGGGGAATCGTCTGGACATATCTTTTAATCCCTTATCTCCATGCTTTTCACATGGCAGCATGTGTGTCTGCCTTGAATTTTTTCGTCTGTTCTGCTTTACTTCTTCCTGACTGGAAAACCGGCGGGTTTTATCAAAAAGCACTTACAGTCCTATCATTTGTATTGCTTTTCTCAGCCGGATATTTGATTTCTGGGAAAGGCGCGGATAGACTGCACCGTTTATCAGTAAATGCTCAGTGGAAAACCCAGAATGTAGTCCATTATCAGAACTCCATCTACGGTAATATCTGCGTCACCGAAAGCAGTGGACAATACACTTTTTTCTACGACGGCATTCCCTATATTGTGATGCCTGTTCCTGATATAGTCTTTGTTGAAGAATTTGTCCATCTTCCGCTTCTTTCGCATCCGCACCCTGAAAAACTGCTTGTCCTGAGCGGCGGAGCAGGCGGGGTGATAAACGAGATTTTAAAACATCCATCGGTGGAACTGGTGGAATATGCGGAACTTGACCCTTTTCTGCTGGACCTTGTAAGAAAATTTCCCACACCTGTGACAGAGGCTGAATTAAACGACAGACGGGTGAAAACCAGGCATGTTGACGGCAGAATTTTTCTCAGAAGCAGCAGAGGTAAATATGATTTAATTTTAGTCGGGCTGTCAGAACCGTCAGATTTGCAGACAAACAGGTTCTTTACAGAGGAATTCTTTTCTCTGGCGAAAGAGAAACTAAAAGAATCCGGCATCCTGGTAATTACTTTAACCGGTTCTCTCACTTACCTGAATCAGGAGTTGAGAAATCTTAACGCGTGCATCTTCCATACGCTTGAAGGGGTATTCCCTTATGTGCGGGTAATTCCCGGCGACGGAAGAAACATCTTCCTTGCATCAGATTCAGCAGAAAGTGCCCTGCATGACAACTCACTGCTTGCCGAGAGATTGACCCGGCGGAAAATTGAGGCAAACCTTACTATTCCCTGGCATATGGCGTATAAAATGCACCCGCACTGGGCAGGCTGGTTTCAGGAGTTCATTGCAGAAGCAACTGAAAAAACTAATCATGACTTCAAGCCGCTGGGGATGTTTTACAGCAT
>CAZYCA010000025.1:0-5474 GCA_964645405.1 uncultured bacterium
ATACACAATTACAGGGATAACCCCGGGTAGTTATTATGCTGCTGCCTATCTGGATGCAAACGGTAACAACCAGTATGACCCGGGAACAGACCCGGCAGGGATTTATCCAAACAATCCGATACTAGTGGCAGCCGGAGAGACGAAGACAGGGGTAAACATAACCCTTACAGATCCAGTAGTTCCCAAGGTAGAGAAACCGGAATTTTCACCTCCGTCCGGAACAATATTCAACGAAACTTTACAGGTAACAATAACCTGTTCAACCCCAGGAGCAACCATCAGGTATACCACTGACGGGAGTGAGCCCACGGAAAATTCGGCAGTGTATGCTGGATCTATTAATCTTACGGAAACGACAACGATAAAAGCAAAGGCGTTTAAAGAGGGGATGACACCAAGCGATACCGCCACAGCCACATATAAAAAGAATAGTAAACCAGAAGCAATGATTGAATTTCCAGCAAAATCTGCGGACGAAGATGTTACGGTGGAAACTTGTGTACGGTTGGAAGCAGTTTTCAGCGACCCAGACCCTGGAGATACTATTGCAGGGGCTAGCTGGGAGGTTTACAAGGTTGGGGATAATTCCGTTATATGGAGGGATGATACAAAAGGCTCACAGAGTGTGATTTATCTTCCTTATTCTCTTTTTGCAGATACCGGTGGAAACAAGCAACAGGGCGCTACCTATTACTGGAAGGTTCAATGCTGGGATAAAGGTAGCTTAAAGTCTGATTGGGCTTGTTCCTACAACTTTTCAGTGTCAAGTGATGCGACAATTCCGGAGACATCGCTTACTGCCGGGCAGGAAGTGAAGCTGTCGCGGCCGGATGTACTTGACAACAAAGCAGCCTTTATAAACGTTCCTGCAGACCAGGGTAATATCAGGGTGATTATCAGGCAGTTAAATCCTGCTGACGTACCTCTTGGTAGAGAAAATGTTGATAGTTTGTTTGATATACGGGTGGAGAATGTAGTGGCAGGTGGAACTACCACAGTCATTTTTGATGTTCCGGTTGATGCTGATTCCTGGAAGAAGTATAACCCGTTCACGAACACTTTTACTCCTTACAACAATGTAAGTTTTTCCAGTTCAGATCGGGCAGGTTACACCCGGGTGACGCTTAAGTTAACGGATGGCGGCGCAGGTGATTTTGATGGAGTGGCCAATGGAATTATAGTCGACCCGTCCGGCTCAAAGCTTATCGGGGCTGGAGAACTTACCGGCGGTGGTGGTTGCTTCATCGCTACTGCAGCCTTCGGTTCCTATCAGGAACACCATGTCTGGATACTGCGTCAGTTCCGGGATAGATTCCTGCTCAGCAATCCGCTGGGAAGAAACTTTGTCCGCTGGTATTACCGGCACAGTCCTTCTCTGGCAAGGTTGATTGCTCCTCATCCAGCAGTTAGGTTTGTGACCCGAATGCTGTTGCTACCTTTGTACGGGCTTGCTTGGATGATGTTGCATCTTGGTAACTGGTTCTGGATGATACTAGCAGGCTTTGTTTTGCTCATTGTGGGAGGCAGAAAGTGCTTGGGGCTACTCATATTGGTTTTGGCTTTAGGTTTAGCAGGTCCCGCAACAGCAGTTGACCTTAACCACTTTAAGGCTGTCCCTGGAGAAGGACATTTTGTGGTAACCTACTCCTCTGATAATGTCCCAAAGGGAGCGCTGGATTTGAATATCTTTCTCAGTTATGCGAGAAAAATGGCTGAAGTTGGAGGAAGGGATTTGTCCAGGAATCAGCTTGTTGTTTTAGAGGGTATTACCTATGGATTTACAGATAATTTCCAGCTTTCTCTGGTTTTGCCAGCCCTTGAACACCAGAACCACAACTTTAACTTTCCTAATGTAAAAGACGCCGGCTTCGGTAATATCAGTCTTTGCGGTAAATACCGCTTCTTTGGAGGGAAAGATTCTTTTGGTCTGGCTGTGGTGCCTTTTGTGGATTTGCCCACAGGTAATTACAAAAATCTCATCAGTGCGGATTCTGCTTCTGGCGGGGTTAAAATAGTTATAGACCGGAACTGGTGTAACCATACTTATCTGGCAGCCAATGTGGGATATTTCCGGCAAAACGAGGAAAGAATACAGCAACTAAATATTGACAACGCTTTACTTTGCAGTGTGGGCTTAAGTCAGCTTCTGGCTGATGGAAAGACTTCAGCAGCAGTGGAAATCTTTGGCCGGATAGATGGTGGAAGAAAAGGAACACCTCTGGAAGCCATAGTATCTGTCAGCCGTGATTTTGGTCCGATGAAGGTTATTCTCGGAGGTGGCAGAGGACTGACTGATGGTTATGGCACACCATCCTACCGGGTCTTTGCTGGGATGAGAACGATGTTTTAGGAAGGAAGTTTTTTCTTGAAAGGGGGGAGAATTTGTTTCTCTCCCCTTTATTTTTGGAAACGATTTGACACAGCAGGAAACCAGTGCTTTCATATTTCCAAAATTTTTTATCCACCGTGGTGTCACCGCGAGAGCATGTTTTTAAAAAGGGAGAACCATGCCAGAAAAGGTGCGTTTAGGACTTATCGGTTGCGGCGGTATCAGTAGAGCCCATGTCCAGGGTTACCGGATGTTGATGGAAGCAGGATGTAAAGAATTTGAAGTCACTGTTTGCTGTGACATCAGCGAAAAAATAGCACAGGAACGGGCAGCTGAGATTGCAACTTTCCAATCCCGGCAGCCTGCTATAGTGAAAGACTGGGAGAAACTTCCTGGTTGTAATCTGGTGGATGCTGTAGATATCTGTTTACCCCATTTCTTACATCACACCGTTGGGGTTAGTTTTTTAGAATCAGGGATTCATGTCCTGGTAGAGAAACCCCTTGGTATTACCCTGAAAGCAGCCAGGTTGATGCTGGAGACAGCCAGAAGAAAAAAAGTAATTCTGGCTTCCGCAGAGAACATCAGACGCTACCTAACAGCCCGTGCAACTTCCTGGGCGCTTACCCGGGCAAGACTCATTGGCGAGGTAAAACTGGTTACTGTTTCCCACTTAAGTTATGGTCCTTTTGATTATGAAAACCCGGCTTTCAAATGGCGGGGTGTAAAACTTCTGGTTGGCGGCGGTATGATTATGGACAGTGGTGCGCACTTTGCGGATATGCTGCTTTACCTTTTCGGCCAGCCAGAAGAAATTTTCTGTAACATGTTAACCACTGACAGACGTGTTATTAAGGATTTACCTGTTGTGGGTGAAGCAGAAGTAGATGTAGAAGATACCTGGCACGCTCTCATCAAATACAACAATGGTCCTCTAATTACCTGGACCTATTCCCGTTCTTTTGCAGGGGAACCTGTGGTGGTAGGTGCTTACTACGGAAGTCAGGGTACGGTTAGAGACAGAAGTTTTGTTTTTCACTGTTTCCAGGCTGGTGGTGATATTTATCTTTCTGATGGGAAAAAGATTTCTGCGGAACAACTGCAGATTAACTATCTTTTAGCTTTGAAAGAAGAAGAGAAAAACCTTCTTTTCCCCTATGGTTGCACAGATGGCTTTGGAGTGGAAGTCTGGGATTTTGTTGATGCTATCAGAAATAATCGTCAGCCAGAGATTGATGGAGAACTGGGGCTACAGGCTATGGCTTTGTGCGAAAGTTGTTTTGAATCCGCTACTCTGGGGCAACCAGTAAAATATCAGGATGTCCTCTGCGGTAAGATAGACAGTTACCAGGCACCCATCAATGCTTTCTGGAAACTTTAGTCGGGTGGCGAGATGTCTATTGCTGAGCGGGTGGAAGAAATCTTAAAGAAATTACCAGCACATGTAACGCTTGTGGCAGCTACCAAAACCAGAACCGTGGAAGAAATTCAGCAGGCTATCTCTGCCGGGGTGAAGGTAATCGGGGAAAACTATGTTCAGGAAGCAGAGAAAAAACAGGCTGTCTTAGGTCGGTCAGTAAAGTGGCACTGCATCGGCCATCTCCAGAAAAACAAAGCCGGGAAGGCAATTAAAATTTTTGACCTGGTGCAAACCCTTGATTCCCGGGAACTGGCAGAAATACTTAACCGGAAAGCGCAGGAGGCAGGACTGGTACTGCCTGTTCTGGTAGAAATAAACAGCGGTCGTGAAGTTCAGAAGTCTGGAATTCTTCCGGAAGAAGCCTGTCCCTTTGTAGAAAAAGTGGCAAGTCTTTCTTCCTTGCGTATCCAGGGGTTGATGACCATGGGTCCGCTGGTGGAAAAACCAGAACAGGTGAGGCCCTTTTTCCGTCTGACCAGAAGAATTTTTGAGGAAATCAAATCTTTAAACCTGACAAATGTGGAGATGAAGATTCTTTCCATGGGAATGAGCGATAGCTGGCAGATTGCTGTGGAAGAAGGAGCGACCATGGTCAGGGTGGGAACTGCCATTTTTGGTCCCAGAAAGATTAACAGGTGAAAGGAGAAAGCAATGAAATTTGCTTTTATGAGTTTTTCCTGTCCGCAAGCAACTTTGTCTGAAATGCTGTCCCTGGCGAGAAAATATGGTTACCAGGGAGTAGAACCAAGAGCACAGGCTCAGCACCGGCACGGAGTGGAGATAGAGGCCAAAAGCCACCAGCGTCAGGAAATCAGAAAAATTTTTGCCGATAGTGACATTGAATGTGCCTGTATAGCAACTTCCCTCAGGTACTGTCTTGCGGATAAAAAAGCGCAGCAGGAAATGATTGACCAGAGCAGATACTTTCTGGAACTGGCACACGATATCGGGTGCAAGAGAATTCGTGTCTTCGGGGGAAAACCTGACGTGGAAATGGATAAACAGAAAGCAGTGGAGATTGTAGGGGAAGCACTATCTGAAGTTGCCCCAGCAGCAGAGGCAGCAGATGTCAAGGTGTGTCTGGAAACCCACGACTTTTTCTCCAGAGCAGATATGGCAAGTCAGGCAGTGAGAAAAGCAAACAACCCTTTCATCAGAGTTAACTGGGATATCATGCATCCTTTCACTCAGGGGATGAGTATTGATGAAGCTTTTGCTGAAGTGAAAGACCTGGTTTCCCACTGTCATATCCACGATGGTACTTACGATGCAGAAAGAAAAGTTACTCTTGCCTTAATGGGGCAGGGAGAAATTCCCTATGCCCGGGCAGTCCAGTTGCTGGCAGGTATCAATTATCAGGGCTATCTCTCCGGTGAATACATTAAGATGTGGCCCCCGGAAGTTGTCTTACCCCACGACCTGGCAGTTCTCAAATCGTATCTGCCTCAAACGCGGGAAATCAGGTAAAATAAGCTTGTGAGTAACCGGAGAGATGGCTGAGTGGACGAAAGCGCCCGCCTCGAAAGCGGGTGTGCCTTACCAGGCACCGGGGGTTCGAATCCCTCTCTCTCCGCTCTGTCGGTAGGTATATTCCGGGCACATCGTTAACACAATCTTCCGGGCACATGGTTTACACCTTATGGTATATTAACCTCTTACAAGGGAGAGGAATATGCCATGGAGGGAGACAGGTGTTATGGATGAGCGAATAAAGTTTGTAGGTCG
>CAZYCA010000026.1:0-16173 GCA_964645405.1 uncultured bacterium
ATCTATATTTATTACAATGCACTGGAACTGGAAGTAAAAAAGGTGGGACTTCCCAGAAGCGAGCTTCAGGTGGCAGGATTTTACGAGAATCTGACTGAGGGTAGTTCTCCAGGCGGTTTAACACCTGATGCCGCGGTCTTAAAAGCAGTTATGGATAACATCAGGAATAATCTGGGTAAGATTGTCGGGCAGATTGTTAAAGCCTGGTACCAGCTGATGCATGAACCAAGAACGATCACGGTGCAGGTAAAAAATGTAGAAGCTGGAAAAATCTCCAAAGAAATTTATGCAGCGGTTGCCGCTCTTTCCGGAGTGGAATACGCAGGTGAACCAGTAGCCATCGAGGGTGGACTCCAGTTTGATGTCAGATATCACGGAACACCCCTTGAATTAGACGAGATACTTACCCGGAAAATTAGAAATCTGGAATACAGTGGTTCTACTGATAGATTTTTGTCTTACAGGGTCAGCGGAGCTGGCACCCCTGTCGTGGCGAAACCTGTCTACAGGGTGGGAATCAAAGGCTTATCCCTTCAGCAGAGCGAACAAATTACTAACCTTTTGAAACAGCGTCTGGAAATCACGTCGGTAAAATATCGGGGTTTAGAAGATGGCTGTGGCAAATTTGAAATCACCTATTCCGGCTCTAAAGAAGACCTGGCAGACATCATTGAACGTGTGTCCGGTTCGGTGGTGCAGGTACAGATTAAAAGCTGTAGCGAGGATGAAATTGAAGGACTTGCCACCAGTCACAAAACATTGTAATCTAATTTCAGCCAGGGAATGTCAGATGAAACTGACACGGCTGTTGCTTGTATTTTTGCTTTTGAACGGCGCTGGACTGGGAGCAGAAGAAATAACATTATTCGGAAAAAATTTTTATCCGGATTTCCAGAAAGTGGTGGTTGTTGGTTATCGCTCAGCAGATGCTAATGGCTATGACCCCCTGGTAACCAATCTGATTCTGGAAAGACTGGTAATCCACAATATCCCCTGCTGGACAGAAAAAGATTTCCTGTATTACTGGGCTCAAGAATCTTTCCGCAATGCACTTCAGGATGTTGAGCTTCTTAGAAAACAGTACAGTTCCGGGTTCAAAAATATCTGGTTTGTCCGCTGTTTTGTGGAAAGTAACACCAGAAATATCGTTGGCAGGTATGCTATTGGTACGGCAAGAGTTGCTGTTGATGTCATAGATGGAAACACCTTCCAGGTAATTTCTTCAGTCCACTCTGCTCCTATGGGTACCTCCTCCAACCCTGGCTGGGTTGGGGAAACAGTGCAGAGCGCAGAATCCAGTGCCGTTCAGGCTGCTCTCAGTGAAGTTATGAGCTATTTTGGTATGTCCTGGTGGAAGACGCCACTGTGGGTGGATATCAATCTACGGTGGGCAGGAACACAGAAGGTAACGTGCACGGATAAACCTGCGGCGATGGCTTTTCTGGATGAACACCTGCTCTACACCTGCTCCCGGGGATGTTATCAGGTCAATCTTCATACTGGGGAAAGCAAGGAAGTAGGTGCTGGATTATTTCTCACAGTGGCAACCAGCGAATATGGAAGAAAGATAGCCATTTCGCAGCCTGGACAGGTGCAGTTATGGAGTTTTACAAATTCTGGACCGGTGAAGATTAAAGACTGGTCTACTCAGGCTGATGTTACCAGATTGAGGTTCAGCAGTTCGGGGAAGTTCATAGCGGGTGCAGGAGGTGGAATGGTATTTCTGTGGGATGATGAGGGTAGGTTGAGAAGCAAAAGGACTTTTGCCGGTTCTCTCCTGGATATTGCCCCGGATGACGGAGGGACCTTGTATGTGCTTAAAGACAAATTTCTTTTCAGATTAGGGGAAAAAGAGGAAAAAACGATTGACCTGGACCAGGAAAGCCAGCAACCGGGTCAGCTGCGGACATATACCATAGGAGCAATTGCCGATGACGGCGTTCAATTTATGCTGGGATGCAAAACTGTAGAAAGAACACTGGATGCGTGGGGTGCAATGGGTGCTGCCAGGCATTTTCTACGAATTTATGATCAGCATGGACGCACCGTGCAGTTAGATTTGCCAGATGACCCTACACGTACGAGGACACCGCAACAGGCAGTTTTTCTAAAGAATGGTCTGCGTTTTCTTTTATTAGCAGTGAGACACGAAGCTAACAGGCAAGGTTATCTGGCACTCTGGGATTTTTTCAGTCACAGGCAATTGCTGATTAAAGAATTACCAGGAAAATCTTTCCCGGAGAAGATTGCCGTTTCTGCAGATGGGAGAAGAATAGCTGCTTTAATATCAGGGGAATCAGACATTAGTATCTACCAGGTAGAATAAACCATTTTCTCAACAAAGGAGGTGATGCTTATAGAACAGGGAAAGGAAAGAAGAGGGAAGGTCTAAGGTAGCTGGTGTGGAAGCAGGAGCAGTAGAAAGAAGAAGTAGAGAAAGAAAAGGAGGAAAAAATGAAGAGGATGTTAATGGCAGTAGCTACGGTGGTCTTGCTGGTCGGTGTAGCAACTCTTTCTGCTGGAACCAAAGCCGGGGATAAAACAGCATCTATTACTGCAAGTGTAATGTTTCCTGAAGAAGGCGATACCTCCTTTATGATGATGGGCTCATTTGGTTACTTTGTAACAGATGCATTTCAAATTGAAGTTACTGGCATGGGTATGGGAAGCGAGGGAGAGTATGGTCTCTATTTTCAGGCCCGTCCAAACTTCCACTTCCTGACCTCAGGCAATGTTGTGCCCTACGTAGGAGCCACTGTTGGTGTTTACCTCTTTGGGAACGGGGACAGTGTGAGTGACTTCATCTATGGTGGACAGGTAGGTATCAAGAGTTTCCTTAACGAGAGAACGTTTTTACAACTAGAAGGGCTCTACCTGAGGCAGAGTGACGCAGATACTGGTTACGGCTCGATAACGCTGGGCCTTGGCTTCAGGTTCTAAACAAGACCAAAATTGACAGGGAGGGCAGTAACTGCCCTCCCTTATTTTTTCGCTATCTTCAACTCACTGCCTGAGGACTATCGGGAAATCCTGGTAGCCACCTTCGTCATAACTGCGGCTGAAAGTGTGCGGATACTGTCGCAAACCGCGATATTTTTCACTGAGCTGCGGTATTATATCATGCAGAAAAGCCATCAATTCCAGTACTGTTACCTGTCGGTCCTGGTTGGTATCAGCTTTTCCCTTCATCCCTTCCAGCAGTGCATAGGTGAAGATACCATGTCCCAGTTCAGATGATTCTATTGCCGCTTCACCAGGTCCTGAGGAGGCAATAATAGCCACGCCTGAAGAACGCGCCAACTGGGCTATGGCTCTGGCCTCAGCTGGTCCACGAAGACGGAAGGGACGAAGCACTCCAGCAGCATCGCAGCAATCCAGTATCAAAAGCTGTTTTCGGGCAGGGACTTTAACGGAAAGAGTAAGCAACTGTTCAGCGGAAATCCCCTTTTCTTTAAGTGTTGCCTGGAAACCCGAGAGTCTGTCCACATCAGATGGCGCCAGATAGAATTGCCCGGGTTTGCTACTTTCTTCTGTCAGGAGGCCGTGACCGGCAAAGAAGAATATGAAGACATCCTGAGGTCTGGCAGAGGCACAGACTTTTTCAAAAGCGGATTCAATACCCTTTCGGGTAGCGTGGTGATCAAACAAACTCTGGATATCAACTTCGGAAAAAATGGGTTTTGCTCCGGCCTGGACAGCCTGGGAAAAAGCCAGAGCATCTGCCTGAGCGCATTTAAGTTTGTCAGCTGCATTTGGATACTCGTTGATACCAACCGAAATGACAAAGAGACGGCAGGGTGCAACTTTTCTTCTGGCTATTACAGAGATAGTTGCCGGCAGAGATTCGGTTCCTTCTTCGTTTAAGGCAATAGCCTGGAATTGGTTCACCCCCGAAGAGAGTTCAATCATGAATTTTTCTGTGCGCTGCCGGGTTGTGGGAAGTTCCATAATCCGTCTCTGTTTTTCAGCGACCAGCTTGCCGTTATGATAAAGTCTGATGACAGCAACACCTCCACCGCAATCAGTAGCTTTCACCGTGATGTTAATATCTGGCTGGTCTGTGACAGTTCCATCTGGCGGAGAAAGAATTTCCACCAGGGGAGGTAACTTTATTTTCTGGAGAAAATCTATACCCGGGACAGGCATTTGTGTTATTTGTAATTTGGAGACAGTACTTAAAATTCCAGGAAAATGACACTGCTGAGTAAGCGATTCAAAAGGTATAACAGATTCATCCAGGACGTAATGCATGTTTGCGATACCGTTAGGTGAGCCATCAAATTCACCCTGGCCATTGACGATAACCCAGTCGCGGCCCCTGAAAACGTTTATTGTTAAAGTATTTTTGCCTGCGACAACATCCCAGAATCTGATGGTACCATCACGGCTGCCGGAAACAAGCAGGGAGTTGCCTGGTAGTAATATGGCTGACCTGACAGAATTGGAATGTCCTGCCAGTGTTTTTATCAGCCGCCCGCTGGCAACATTCCAGAGGTAGAGGAGATGGTCATCGCAGGCAGCACAGAGTGTATTGCCATCACTACTAAAAAAGAGGGATTCCAGCCAGCTTTGGTGACCGGACATTTTCTTTGTTATTCTGCCCGAGGAGAAATCCCAGAGAATTACCGGGGAATGGCCACTGCTGCCAGTGGCCAGCCAGCGACCATCAGGACTAAATACCAGGGTGGTGATAGCCTCTTTGTCGTGCTGCAGCACTTTCTGTAATGCTGGTGTGGCAGTTTTATAAATGGAGATATTTCCTCTGTCGTCCCCGGTAGCAAAATATTCCCCTGAGGGATGGAAGGCAACACAGAGTGGAGAATAACGGTTGGAACTGAGTGAATACATTCTCTGGCCAGAAGAAACATCCCATAATTTGATTGTTTTATCCTGGCTCACCGAAGCCAGAATTTTTCCGTCTGGACTGAAGACTAATGACTGCACGGAATCTTTATGTCCTGCCAGAGTATATTTTTCCTTGCCAGAACAGATGTCCCACACTTTTATACTCCGGTCAAGACTACCGGAGGCAATAGTTTTCCCGTCAGGACTGAAGGCTACTGTTTCAATCCAATCACTATGACCAGAAAGAATTTTTTCCTGTCGGCCAGAGACGAGGTTCCACACACGGATGGAGTTGTCGCCCAGACCAGCTACTAAATAATCACCACCAGAGCTCAGAGCCAGCCGGCTTATTGTTGTTGGTTCGCAACCGTAGATACATTTTTTCTTATCTGCAGAAAGGTCCCATTCAAGAATTAAATTATCTCGTCCTCCAGAGACAATGATGGGTTTGGTGGGGTGAAGTGCCAGGGAAACTGCCGTAGCTTCATGCGAGCCAATAGTCTTAACCTTTTGAGCAGAAACTACGTCCCACAGAGTAACAGTATGGTCCTGACCAGCAGAGAAAATATGTTGGTCATCAGAAGCAAATTTGATGCATTCTATACTTTTACCAGATGTTCCCATTGTCTTTAAGGTGACACCGCGGTTCCAGTCCCAGATTCTAATAGTTCCATCCCTGCTTGAGGAACACAAAATATTTCCCGCTGGGGAAAAATCAACAGAGGTAATCAAATCTTGGTGGCCGGAAAGACTTTTCCACAATTGGCCGGTATCAGCATCCCAGAGAATGATATTTCTATCATGTCCAGCAGAGGCAATTTTTGAACCATCAGGACTGAAGGCTACTGTTTCAATCCAGTCTTTATGTCCGGTAAGACATAGCACTTCCTTTCCCCTGGTGATGTTCCAGATTCGGACTGTCTTATCGTATCCTGCAGAACAAACAATGTAGTCACGGGGGGAGAAACAGACTGCTTTGACAGCTCCTGTGTGCCCGGTGAAGGTGCGAATGTTTTCACCTGTTTTTACTTTCCAGATGCGTACAGTACCATCATTACTGCCACTGGCAAGCAGCTGTCCGTCATTACTGAAGGAAACTGCATTGACTGGACCGGCGTGGCCGGCAAGTACTTTCAATTTCCTTCTGGTTCTGGTATCCCACAGCAGGATAGTTTTGTCGCCACTACCGGAAGCTAGAAGATGTCCATCCGGGCTGAAGGCAACGCTATTCACCCAGTTGGGATGGGAGGTATTCACTACCAGCACCGGACTGGACACGGAAAAAACCGGGACGCAGATAATACAAACCAGAGAGATAGTGACAAAGAAAGGACAGGTTTTGTTTTTATAGTACCATTCTCTTGCTTTCCAAATCTGCCACATGGCAATGGCTGCTACTGATTGGGTAGTTTCAGGGAGTTTCTTTCCTTTGCAGCACAATAACGATATTCCCCATCCGGTCTTTGAATTTGCTGGGAATAAGATTCATCAGACCAAGATGACCTATCTCTTTTAGAAAATCTTTTTCCTTCTTCCGCTCCAGCTGCAGCACTACCATTACACCAGCCTGTACTTCGTATTCCTTAACTACAGTACCTCCGCGGGAATGAATAAGATTATACAATCTTCCCCGGGCTATAGTCGTATCATCAACAAGAATAGTTATGGGAGTTTTAACATTTGCACCGGGGATTAAAAGATCAAGCTTTTTACAATGTCGCATTGCAGGTAGCCAGCCCTGTGTGATGAAGATGGAAAATACAGCAGCCACTACCAGGACAGCGGCAGTACCGAGGATATATTTCCGTGACAAAAAGAAAAATAGTTGATGCCTGAGTTTTGTTGTCCGCTCTGAGGCTGACTGTTGAATGCTTTTCATAACTGTGGTGGATAGGTCAGGAGGAACACCAGCCCCTTTTCTCATTAAAGCTACGATTTTTTTTAGGTCCTCCAGTTCTTTATTGCAGAACGGACATGATGCCAGATGGCTGGCAACTGCCTGTTTGTTGTCTTCTGTCAGGTTGTCAGTGATAAAGTCGCACAAAAGTCGCTGAACTCTGTCACAAACTTTCAAGTTGTTTCTGGTAGTCATGGTTTTCCTTTATAATTTTTCTAATCATCTTTAGCCCGCGGCAGAGTCTGGGTTTGAGAGTATTTACCGGACAACCTATCAGTTCTGCAGCATCTTTCAGTGGCAACTCCTGTAAATAGACCAGGGTGATAGCCTGTCGGTATTTAACAGGTAGTTTTAGAAGAATATTTCTGACCAGCAAACCAATATCCTGCTTTCTCAGGAGTTTTTCCAGGTCAGGTTTATCCGCCCCGGGGTGTTCCCTGCTTGGGAAATCCGGGTTTTCTTCCGGGGAGAGTGTTTTTAGCCTGCTGCGTTTGCGCCTTAAAACATCAAAGGCACAGTTGGTGGCAATGCGATAAATCCAGGTAAACGGTGCTGATTTTCCTTTAAATTTTTTGAGACTGTTGTAGATACGGAGAAACGTTTCCTGAGCTGCATCCTCAGCGTCTTGCTGATGAAGGAGAATGCTGTAGCATATATTGAACATTTTCTTTTCGTACGCCTTCACAAAGTTCTCAAATGTTGTTAAATCCCCTTGCCAGAACTCTTCCGTAAAGGAGAATTCCTCTTCTTCCATATTGTAAGACTCCTGAAAGATGGAAAAAGGTTCACCAGCACTTTTTTATTTCTCTCAAGCCCTTAGCTTTGTTACAACAAGTTTACCAAGCCAGTAAATTATGTCAATATGGTGTGACTGAGTGTAACAGGTTAAAGAAAAATACGAACTTTATGGCAGGCTGTTTATTGGTGGCTACCAGGTTTTATTAATTAGCACTCATACACAGTTTTACTGTTGTTCAAAAACCTCACGGCTTATTGGTAACATAGAATAGTTTCCGTTAATTACACCATGAAGTGTTAAACTGGCTTTAGTATACATCAGAGCATTTTCTTCAATAGTGAAGGGTTGCCCCCGGGCATAACGGTAATTATTGTTCTGGCCATAACGGACATAAATCTGATAGGTGCCTTTCCGGAGAGAAACTGTCTGGTTTTCGCCGTTGTTTACAGCCACAATTTTTTTCGCAGGGCCAATCAGTTTCACCAGGGCGTTCTCCCCGGAGTGGTTAATAAGGGTAAGTGTGCTGCGACCTTCAGCCTGTTGAGCTGAAAGGGGTTGGATCATAGTTTTAAGAATAGTTAAAACAGCCAATCCGAAGAAGAGAGATTTTGGGGACTTAGACATGGTTATCACCTCCTTTGTTTCTGTTTAAAACTATTTCAGGCCCGGGCTGAGGAGAAAATATAATTTAAGCCGCAGCATGAAGAGTTGCCCCCAAAAGACTGGAAAGGATAAACATCATCATACCGGGCCAGCCTTCTCGTTTCAGAGAGAAACCAATAAAATACACGCCAAAAAGAACCCCAGCCAGAAAACCAACTCCTCCCAAAATTAAGATATCCACCAGGATGTAACTTCTGGTAACAATACGGTGAACCCTGCTTTTGGTTTCCTCATCAAGTTCTTTCATAGTTTCCTCATTGAAAGAAAAGGGAAGGCCTTGTTTTAGCAGGCTTTTCCTGGCAATTGCTGAAGCTAGCGGGGCCACTAAAATCGCATTGAGCACCCACAGTGTTCCTGTACCTATAACCCAGCCCACCATGTCCATTCTAACCTCCTTTTTACCCGTTAGACTCCTGGTTTTTGAGAGGAGGTTCAGGAAAGAAAAACACGCGGGAAGGAGCAAAATTGAATATTATCTCACCGTGGTGGGAAACGGTACTGACCTGGCAGCAGGGGGGTTACCAAAACCTTTATAAGGTAGTCTATTTCACCGTCTGGAATAATTTTCTTTAAAATGGAAAAGGCCGTAAGTAACTTCCTGATACTCACGGCCCTTTCTCTTTACTCGCTCACTTACTGGCAACGACTTTAATCGTTACTTCAGTCTCAGCCCACCTTTTGGGGTCTTTCGGAAGGTTGTCCTCTATTTTTTCTACAACCTCAATTTCTTTGAGAGCAACCTGCTGGAAAGCGCCATCCGGTTTGGTATCAGATTCTCCAAGGAGCTTAATATTGTCCAGGGTGGCGATGGCTTTGATGACATCCTCCCCGGCAGGTCCGCTGACCTTAAAGGCGAACTTAGCTCCTTCCGGCGGAATGCGGTACTCCTGGTTTGCTTTGACTTTATTGTCTTTCTGGTACTCATTGGGGAAAATAATGTGAACTTTTCCGCCAGAACCGACATTGAAAAGTGTTACCTGACAGTCTTTGTTGGTCTTGAGAGTAACAATGACATTTTCGCCGGGTTTATAGGTGGCGTCCGGTTTATCCACTTTCAATTCAACCTTAAAACCGGCCTGCGGGTTTTCAATGTCTTCAATCTGCACAACTTCCACTTGTTTCTTTGTCTTTTTCATTTCTGCTGCAGACTCTTTTGGGGCGAGTGTGATTGTCAAGGCAGCCAGGAGAATACCTGCGAACCAGTATCTAACCATTGTTTTTCACCTCCTTTCGTTCGTTTGCCTGTTAGACGAATCTCCACACCGGAAAGGTTTCACTCCTGTTTTCCACCTTCTTTCTGCCTTTTACCTCAGAATACCAGCTTGCTTCAGGTCTGTCAAGAGGCGATTTAGAAAAAATTTGATAACCTTCTTTTATGGTTGTATACTTCAACATGCTCCTGGAGTGTAAGAACCTTTTGGGTGCCAGTATCCACTAACATTCTGGACACCAACAAAGGGTGAACAATGACCTGCCAGATACTTCTTAGTTATAATGACTACCTTTACCTCTCTCTGATGGAGCCTGAGGTGAAACCTTCTAATTCTTCCAAGGGTCTAACAGGAAAAGAGGTGGAAAATGCACAGGAAAAAAGTTTTTACCATTCTGCTTGTGGTTTGTAACCTTGCCCGGGGGACTAAATTTGCCTCTGCTGTTGAGCCGGAAGGAAAGGAAGTGGATGCGATTTGTAAACTTGCAGATATTGATAACCCCGGGGCAGAATTTAGGGTGCAACTGTGGACTGACAGAGAGGATGCAACTTACAAAGTTGGAGAAGAAGTAAAACTTTACTTTAAAACTGATAAGGATTGTTATCTTACCCTGTTCTGTGTGGGAGCCGGTGGTAAAGTTTACATCATTTTTCCCAATGAATACCACAAAGACAATTTTGTGAAGGCTGGTAATGAATATTCTGTTTTACCTGAAGGGGCAAAGTTTGTTTTGAAGGCCGTGAAACCAGCAGGTGTGGAATTGATAAAAGGGATAGCCACCTTAGTCCGGGTCCCTTTGCTGGAGAAAGAAGATATTAAACCTGCTGGCCCAGTTCAGGAAGTAAACCTGCCGGAAGAGCAACTTGCCAGGAGTCTGGGTATTACTTTTAATCCCGTTAAAAGACAATACTGGACCACAATAGATAAGCTTATTAAAATCAAGGAGTGAGAACCATAAGTGATAATAAAAAAGTGTTTCGCTTGTTCAAGGAGGACACAATGAAAAAGATTGTCCTGGTAATCATCTTTCTGAATTTTTGCTTTCCGTTTTGCTGGCCTGTTTTTGCAGGGAAAAAGGCTTTTCTGGTGGGAATTAATAAGTACCCGTATGCATCTTCTTCTGTGCAACTTTTTGGGTGTCTGAATGATGTAAGGATGCTGAAGAATATTCTCATAAAAAATTATGGTTTCACAGAAAAAGAAATAAAAATCCTGGTTGACGAAAATGCTACCAGGCAGAACATAATCAGCACCTTTGAGAACTGGTTGATAGATGGAACCAGAAATGGTGATTTAGTTATTTTTTATTATTCAGGACATGGGTCCCAGGTCCAGGATTTCAACGGGGATGAAGCGGATGGCAAAGATGAAGTTTTCTGTCCCTATGATACTGTCCCGGTAGGGGGGAAAAATATTATTACTGACGACGAGATGGGCGTTATATTAAGGAAACTTAAAGGCAGGGATGTTGTTGTTATTATTGATGCCTGTCATTCAGGTGGTCTTATCCGTGGGGTGGGAAACAAGATAATGGCACTGGAGGAGACACCCGCGCGTCACGTCAGGTATTTGCCAATAACCGGATATGAGCCAACCGTCCAGTGTAGAGACATACCTTGTCAGGATGATATACCAAGTGGGCTTATATTTATCTGTGCTTGCCGGGAAGATGAACCGGCATTAGAAATAAATGATGCAGAAGGCTGGATAGGTGGTTTTACGAACTCTCTTCTCCAGGAGTCGAAGAATGTCAAAATCACTTACAGGGAATTATTTGAGAGAACAAGAAAGCATATGAAGGCACCACCTCTTTCTCTACCACAAACACCACAGCTGATACCCCTATCCGGAGAAAAGGTCAACAAACTCTTAATTTTTCAACCAATAGAAGAAAGGGAAGAGGTTTCAAAACCTTCGGAAGCGGTTTTTATCCAGCAACAGGGGCAGATGACCCAACCAGGGCTTTCTCAGTCTCAACAACCAACTACTGCGACACCAGCAGCTCAGCCAGCGGAAAAACCAGGAGCATCAGTGTCAACCCAGGTCGCTTCACCTGAGCCTGTAGAACATGACCCAGGCATGGTTTCACAGCAAAGTACGGCTGTGGAATCTAAATTAGAAGAAACTAAAAAGAAGAGCGAAACACTTCTTGTTGCGTTAGAATCCATTGAAGGAGCAACGGCAGCTGAGGTGAACGAAATCAGAGAACAATTACGCAGAATATCTTATCTCAAACTGGTGGAAAGTGGAAGCTATTTTGACAGGTTACTCCGTGGTAAAGTAGTTAAAGGAAAATTTAAAATCAGGGTGGTAAACCGCATAGGTGATGCATTTGATATTCCAGAAGCAAAAACCATCCAGGACCTTGTAAAAAATCTTATGCCTTCTTTAGAGTATGCCTTTATTGTAAAAAGGCTTACGCAATTAAAAAACCCCGGTTCTCCATTTGAGGTGAGGGCATGGGTAGCTGATGAAGAAAGACAGGATTTCAGGGTTGGTGAGTTGATAACATTTAATGTGCGCTCAAGCAAAGATTGTTACATTGTTATGCTCAATCTTGATTCTAACGGCAATTTTGATGTCATTTTTCCAAACAAGTATTACGGAAATGGAAAGGAATTCAAAGCAAAGGCAGGAATAACATATACCTTCCCCGATGAAAAAATGAGAAAGAATAGCTTCCTCTTTCAGATTCAGAGTCCTGCCGGTGAAGAAATTATAAAGGTTATAGCCACCACCAAACCTCTTGACCTGCAGAAACTTGGTATTGATAAGTTCAAATTTGTCTTTGAAACAAATAGTCAACCCAAGGGACCAATTTCTTTCAGGAGGGTCGTTCCGATTAAAGCAATCGCAGAAGAATTGGAAAAAATTGAATGGAGTGAGGATACAGTTGTAATTAGAACCTATGAATGAGGGGGAAGACATGAATGGGCAATTCTACTTTCTGAGGCTGGTTACTGTGATTATAGCTACATTCTGGGTGAATGTCTTTGGAGGGATAAATAAAGAGGCGATAAACTTTTATAACAGAGCATCTGAGATAGAAGGATGGGACCCACAGTCGCTCATTTTAAAGGAGCAATTATACAAAAAAGCCATTGAGCTTGACCCTGACTTTGCCGAAGCCCACAATAATCTTGGCGATGTTTATGAAAGGCAGGAAAGATACCAGAAAGCGATTGAAGAGTACAGCACAGCGGCAAGGCTCAAGCCTGATTCTGCAGTTCCCTGCTTAAGTCTGGGTGATGTATATTTCAGGATTGGTGACCTGGAAAAATCTGCAGAATGGTATAAAAAGGGGTTACAGCTTAGTTTCGGGGATGAACTGGCGGAAAAAAGAATCCGGGCGATGGCAGGTATAAAACGGAATAAAGTGATAAAAGCCGAGACGATTAAAACATTACTTATGCCAACCACACGAGGTCGCGCACAGACCATTTCTTTAACTTTTGGTGAAGGGTTGATTCCTTTTGACTTTGACAAATATGATATTCGGGAAGATGCTAAAGCCCAGCTTAACGAAATCGGGAAAGCGCTAAACGGGATGATAGCAGGGAAGAAGGATATCACAGTGGAAATGGCAGGATATCCTGTTTATGAGATTGCCGGGCATACTGATGAACGTGGCTCTGATGAATACAACATGAAGTTGTCTGAAAAGCGTGCCAGGGCAGTGGCGGAATACCTGGTGAAGAACTTCAATATACCCGCAGAAAGGCTGGACCCGAAAGGATACGGGGAAAGAGTTCCCATTTTTCCAAAAGCGACAACAGAAGGACAGCATGCGTTGAACAGGAGAGTGGAAATTGTAGTGAAATACCAGGAAGCAGGAGGTAGTGAGAAAGAAAGAACCAGGAAGATTACCCAAAGAGATTCCAACAGCAGAAAACTTACTATGGAAATAGGTTTTTTTTATAAGATGGCAGAAGAAAGAACAGTCAAGGTAATCAGGGATGAAGAAACTCGTCTTCGGTCTCATTTAGATAACTATTTCATCTTCTTTAGACCGCAACAAAACTGCTATGTTTACATTTTGCAGGAAGATTCAGCTGATTCTGTGGACCTCATTTTTCCGGAAAAGGGTGGAAAAGGGACAGTAGAAAAAGATAAAGATTACTGGCTTCCTGCTTTTGGGAAAGGTTTTACTCTTGATGACGTTAAGGGGAAAGAAACAATCTATTTTCTTGTTACTTCCTGGCCTTTAGAAACTGAAATAGAGGGACTTACTTTGAAGGAGCAGGTTCGTGGAGCCATCAGTGCTCTGAAGACAAGACGGATTGCAGTGATAAAGCCATCGGAATTTAATTCGTGCGCTACTTTTGAACAATTGCAAGAACCCGCAACTTTAAGTTCCTTTATTGAAAAAGTTGAAGGTAGTGGTGGCTGGGTAAAGGTAGTAAACTTCTTTCACGATTAGAAACTTTTTAAGGGGTAGCTATGGGCAGAAAAAGGAGAGAGTTAGCTGCTGGTAATCTTATGGTGGTGACCTTATTCTTCTGTCTTACATTTACCTTATTCTTTGCCAGTTATTCAAATGCCCAGCAGAATCAACAGAATAAGGTAGAGGAAATTTTACAAACAATCAGGGAAGGAGATTATGAAGCGATAGAGAAAGCGAAAAAAGTTCTTAAAAAAATGGGAAGTTCAGCATTAGATTCACTCCTTTCTGCCCTGAAGGATGAAAATGATGCCGTAAGATGTGCTGTGGTTGAAGTCCTGGGGGAGATAAAAAATCCCCGCGCGGTTAGTTCACTGATAGATGCTTTAAAAGACGATGATTATTCTGTAAGAGAGACTGCTGCTGAGGCATTAGGAAAGATAAAGGATGGCAGAGCAATTAAGCCACTTGTCTTTGCTCTTACAGACCCGTATTGGGATGTGAGAAAAGCAGCTGTTGTTTCCTTAAACATTCTGGGATGGAAACCTGCCACGGCTGAAGAGAAAGTTGACTGTTATATTGCGCAGGAGAAATGGGATGAGTGCGTAAAAATGGGAAGTGCAGCGGTAGCCAGACTAATCACCTTTCTTGGGATTGAAGGATACGGAGAGGAAGAGAAAATGGAAGTTGTTTCTGACACCCTAAAGAAGATAGGCAAACCTGCTGCAGGACCACTGATTGCAGCTTTAAAATCCCCGGATTTGGATGTTTGTAAGGGAGCGGCAGTAGCACTTGGTAAAATGAAAGAAAAAAGTGCTTTAGAAGCACTGATTCCTTTGCTGAAGAATGAGGATACAGAAGTTCGCGCGTTGGCTGCAGAAGCCCTGGGAAAGATAGGAAGTACACTGGCAGTTGAACCATTAATTGAAATGCTGAAAGACCAGAGTAATGGTGTTAGAAAAAAAGCCATTGTGGCTCTTGGCAGGATAAATGATTCAGGAGCAATGCAGCCACTTATTTCTCTGTTAACAGATGAAGATTCTTTGGTGAGAGCTACTGTGGCAGAAGTAGTTGGTAACTCTGGAGATAAAAGGGCTGTGAAGCCACTACTGAAAAGCCTGAAAGACCCGGATGCAGATGTACGGCACGCATCTGTTGAGGCACTGGGCAAAATAAATGACCCGGAATCCATTCCTTATCTTGTGGCAACTTTACTGGATAAAGATAGCAGGGTAAGAAAGAAGGGAGCTCAATACCTGGATAAATCCGGATGGAAACCAGGAAATACAAATGAGATGATTCTTCACTGCATAGCCGGCCAGGACTGGGGAAAATGTCTGAAATACGGTAAAGAATCTGTGGATTTTCTTTTAACGGTGCTGGATGATGAGGACGATGATATTCGTATTCAAGCGATAAAAACACTGGGAAAAATAAAAGATGTAAGGGCAGTAGAACCATTGATTTCCATTATAAAGGAGGAAGAAAAAAGTATAAGAAAAGCAGTGGTGGAAGCACTCGGTGATATAGGAGATAAAAGCGCCATTCCAGCTTTAGTGTCTTCTTTGAGAGATTGGGAAGTAGGACCATACGCAGCAGATTCTCTGAAAAGACTGGACTGGATCCCTGTATCTATGGAAGAAAAAGTACATTACTGGGTTGCCAGGCGCTGGAAGAAAACACTTCTTTCCGTGTGGGAACAAACAAAAAAGGTTCTTCTGGCAGATGTGAAATCTGAGGAGTATCCTGTTATAGAAAATGCCCTGTATGGATTTATAGGCCTGGGACAGTCAGAGATTATCACTGTTCTTATTGAAACCTTAAAAGAAGAAGGGACAAAGACCATGGCTGAAGCCTATTTAAACTGCGGTCATGAAACACTGGATAAAGCAGCACGTGAATGGGCGCAGGAGCACGGTTATTTTATTATGTGGGGAGGGGGATATTGTCCGATAACTTGGGGTGGACTATGAAAAGAAGTA
This sequence comes from uncultured bacterium, assembly GCA_964645405.1. Taxonomy (GTDB): domain Bacteria; phylum Ratteibacteria; class UBA8468; order B48-G9; family DSTR01; genus JAMWDF01. The sequence continues at coordinate 15,719 of CAZYCA010000026.1, forward strand.
CAAATTGTTTTCGTAATATCATCAGGGTAATGGTGGTAATGATGTTCCTTATGGCGGGTATGACAATAGGGCAGACAATCAACTACTATTACGAAGATGGGTTGAAGAAATATGCAGTATCAGACTTTAGAGGAGCGCTGGAAGCGTGGAAGAAAGGGCTGGAGCTGGCAAATAAGGAAAAGAACAAGCAGGCGATTTCCACCTTCCTTACCAACATCGGAAGTGTGTACTATAATCTTGGTGATTACAGTCGTGCTCTTTCCTACTACCAGCAGGCATTGAAGATAAAAAGAGAAATAGGTGATAAAGACGGTGAAGGGATTGCTCTTACCAACATTGGGGTTGCGTACGATCATCTTGGTGATTACAGTCGTGCGCTTTCCTACTACCAGCAGGCATTGAAGATAAAAAGAGAAATAGGTGATAAAAACGGTGAAGGGATTGCTCTTACCAAC
>CAZYCA010000027.1:0-2767 GCA_964645405.1 uncultured bacterium
AGGAACAGGAGTGCCCCTGGGAAGACCTTCAAAAAAACCGGAGCAGACGGAAGGTGGGGGTAAAAGCCAGGGTTTAAGATGTATAAGGACTATCTCGTTCCAGCGGTTTTGGGCATTAGCATAGTAGTTCAGCCCTGAGAGTATAGAAATCAGATTTAAAACTATACCCCAGGAGGGAATCGCTGAGGCTATTAGCGACATGGAATAAACAAGAATCATCTCTTCTTCTCCCAGCATAAAACGACGGTTGAAAAAGCCGAGCAGTGGATTTATCAAAAGAACAAAGATAAACAGTTGCAGAAGAGCCCCAGCAGCAAGGTAATCAGCTGCTAATCCGTAAGGCTGGATATTCATAACCACATAAGGACAGGAAAGTGCAACTGCCAGAGTAAAAAACACACCCCAGACCAGTGTCCGAACCGATATCGGTGTCCGACCAAACATACCGTAACTGTACGAACTTTGTGAGTAAAGCTTTCTTAGACGGTAATAACTTACCAGGCGAAAACAAAACTGCTGGCTTTATCACGTAGATGCTGCACTATGTTCATTTTTTCATATCCCCTTGCTGGGAAGACCATGATTTCTAACCTTTTTTATTGTCAATAGCATCTTTTTTGGGTTCTCCTTCCATAAGTAGAAGTAGCTGTTTTTGCCAGGCGCGGCCCAGGCAGACAAACCGGACCGCATCCGCATATAAATTTAGATGGAGACACCCCCAGCAAGTTCTTAAGGTCATCCCACATTTCTCTGGATTCTGTAGAAATGAAAAGAGGGACGGACTTTTGTCTTTTTCTTATCTCGTTTATGAAAAACTGATAAATTTCTTTGCGGACATCATGGGGAAATGGTCCAGTTGATATACCTTTCATTTCCTCTTTGGATTCTTCCATTCTACTGATATAAAGGGGGTCAAACATTGCTGGGTTAAATATCTTGTGGAATCTTTCTGCATCCATCCACATAAGGACACAAAAACCCACAGCCTCTGGATTTGTCCGTCTGAACATTTCTTCAATAATAGCAGAATACTCCTGTCGCCAGTTAGAAAGGGGAATTATCGGCTTAAATTTGTACCGGATAGGAATACCCATCTCCTGACATTTTCGTGCTGCTTCAACACGTTCCAGAGCAGTAGCAGTCCCCGATTCAATCTCCCTGCTTACACGATCAGAAGTGATACTCCAGACCATGATAATACGATTTCTATATTTTAGATCTTTGATGAAATCTACATTAGCGCTTTTTGTGTGGATGTACAGATATTTATCTCTAAACTCTGCAAATTTTCTTGTAACTAACTCATGCAGTCCGTATTCAGGTTCAAAACATATGGTATCAGATGCGGTGGTATTGCACCGGAAGCATTTCTGCCACGCATTTTGTTTCAATGTGGGGATGACAACCTTTTCAATAAAGTCCTCCAGATTCAGGTTAATATTTATGAGCTGACCTGCAGGGCAGTATTTGCAACCATGCGGACAACCCTCTATGGTAATGAACTCATTCTCGGACCAGCAAACGCAGTTAACCTTTTTATCATAAATGCGGGAGTGTGACAGATAAACAGGGGTACAGTAACCTAAAAGGGACTTAACAAGCTCCCTGGGCGTACCTGAGGGGCAAGATTTGAGTGTTTGTTCCACCTGTCTCTCATCGTTGTTGAATTTGAAAGCATTAAAAACCAAATCAATCTTCTTTTGTTCCTTTCGCATCCCCTGAGGAATCCAGGCATTCTGCCAGTTATTTTCAGCAACAATGTCTGGGAGTTCAGCATCAGTAATTTTGATGAGGGCACTGGTGCTAAGACCGATTGCCTTTGCCATCTTGTTCATCCGTTCCCAGGCTCTTTTATCCCTCTCTACCCTCTCAGAAAAATATACTCTATTTAAAGTTAGTGGGTACACGGCATCCCCCTGTCATATGCGTTTGTGCGCCTGGGTGTTAAAAGGGTTCTCGTAACCTATCTGTTTAAGCGGGCCTATGACCTCCTGGCTTATCTCGTCTAAATATTTTAACTCGTTTTCCGTTAAAGAAACTTCAAGTAACTTAAGATTTTCAAGCAATTGATTCACGTTTCGTGCTCCCAGCAAAGTGGAAGTAATTCCTTCCTGTAAGGTTACCCATTTCAGGGCAATAGCTGCTAAAGTAGAATGTTTCTTCTCTGCAAGAATTTTTATCTTCTTCACGCCTGCCAGTGCCCTTTCAAAGTGTTCCGGCAGGAATAAGACATTAGTTTTCCGGTCATCCCCCTCCCTGAACTGCCAGTCCCTGGTAAACTTTCCGGTCAGAATGCCACGGGCAAGAGGACTGTAAGGCACTACTGCGATACTGTTTTTGAGGCAAAAGGGAATCAGGTCTTCTTCTGGAAACCTCCAGTAAAGATTGTACGGCGGCTGGAGAACATCTACCTGCACACAGGAAACTGCTTCCTCCATTTGTTTGAGATTGAAATTGGACACTCCTATCGCTTTTATTTTGCCTTTTACCTTCAGGGAAGCCATCTCTGCCATCATTTTTTTTATGGGCACGCTTGCTACTGGCCAGTGGATAAAGAGGACATCTACATAGTCCATTTTCAATCTCCGCAAACTTTTATCCAGCGAGCCTTCAATACCTTCAGAGAAGTCAAGGACTTTGGTGGCAATTATTACTTCACTCTTATCTTTTATAGTTTCGCCGAGAAGACTCTCTGCTTTTCCTGCTCCGTAGGCTGGCGCGGTATCGAAAAAGTTTATCCCTGACTCCAGTGCTTTCTCAATGGTGG
>CAZYCA010000028.1:0-91666 GCA_964645405.1 uncultured bacterium
TTTCTGAGGAAACTTACTATCAGACTGGCACTTTCAGACGAGAAAGAACTTCAGGATTTATCTTTTTACCCAGCAGGAAAAATTTTCTCTCCGGATACCAGAGGATGTATTCCCCATCAACAATAAGGAAACTTGAATACATCGCCAAATCGGCTCTTCCTTCTTTATAACCTATCCGCACCCCATCATTATCCATAAAAAACAACGGTTCAGAAAACCATACCGGCTGGCTGGCTTTCTCCCTGAACACTCCTGTACAGATGTAAACGGGTCGTCTGTGGTCATGCGTATCAAATGGAGTCCATTGCTGGAAATAGCCATCGTGATTATGGAAGAAAAAAATGTACTTCCCTTCTTGCCACTGGTAAAGCGGGCAGGGACTGCAGGGATGTTTAATAAAAGGACCGTTATCATACCTGCGCAGTGGCTGGGGGATTTTCCAGCTTCTTCCTTCATCTTCAGATACACTCCAGTAAGGACAGCCCAGTGTGGTTCTCATCACGCAGAAAAGTCTTTTATCCGGCAGTTTCACTACTGCTGGTTCCTGCGCAAGCGGTACATCTGGAAAACCTACCAGTCCGACCTTAACAGCCTCATCGTTCTGGGCAAAAAAACTTACTTCTATGTCCTGAATATCAGGATTATCATCAATGTTTTCCAGTCTCATAAATTCCACCACTGATGCTTCTGCCCACCATATTTTTATCGGTGCAGGTGGCCTTACAGCCCGGCTGACCCATCTGGTGAATCCAACAAGGTATTTTCCCTCTGATAAGCGCTCTGGTTTCTGCCAGACAACCCAGTTGGGAGGAACAGAAATATCAGGATGGTCCCATTTACTGCGGGGCATGGGTATAATTTTTTCTTCTGACCATGTTTTCCCGGCATCCTCACTGTATTTACCTGCTAAAAAACCTGTGGAATGAGCAAAAACATCACTTACACCCGTAGATTTATTGTAAAGCACATAAATTCTGCCAGTTTTTGATACCAGAGGGAATCCCCAGCTGGCCATATTACCTTTTTCTGGTGGGACTGGACCAGCAATAACCCGGGCAGCAGACCAGCTAACACCTTTATCCTGGCTGCAGGAGAAAACAACCCTCTGGTCAGGTTCACCCTCAAAAGTGCTCTGAGTCCAGACTGCCATAAGACTACCATCAGGACCATGGAAAACAGAAACTTCTTCATTGCCTGTATCACAGGTGGAACCATCCAGACTGTGAGGTTTATACAAAACATAGTCGGGTTTCGTTCTGCGCAGTTCCTCTTCTATATCCATTTCAGGAAAGTATTTTTTTCAGGATATCAGGCCTGTTGGTGGTAATAAACTGCACCTGCCAGGAAATGGTGCAGCTTAAATCCTTCCTGGAATCCGGGGTCCAGGCATTAACAAGAAAACCTGAAGCAACAAGTTTTTTCGCTGTGTCTGCCTTCAAAGAATGAAATTCCAGATCAAGTTTTCTTATTCCCCAGGTAATGAGACAGTGTAGATTTTCAGGGACAGACCCGGAAATTAAAGAAGTTGGTACTTCCGGAAGAAACTTCCTTATCTGCTTAACATATTCAAGATGGAAAGAACCGATAAAAATTTTCTCTGTCATTTTATTTTTTTCCAGCAGGCACGCAAGTTTTTCTGTATCACACTCTTTGATTTCTATTAAAAGTCCTGGACCGGAATCCAGCAGGGGAAAAACCTCTTCCAGATGGGGAATCTTTTCTCCGGGAAAACCCTTCCCTTTTCCAGCATCGTACCTTCTTATTTCCTTGAAGGTCATCTCTCTGACAGAACCTTTTCCGTCTGTTGTTCTGTCAATTCTTTCATCGTGCAGTACCACCAGCTCGCCATCTTTTGTCTGTCTGATGTCCAGCTCCACAAAGTCAACACCCAGTTCTTTTGCCTTCTGGAATGATAAAAGCGTATTTTCTGGATAAAGACCACTGAATCCTCTATGCGCTACAATCTGGACCGGATACTTACTCAGCTTTCTATCCAGACAGGACTTGCCCATGCCAGTTCCCCATCCATTCTTTCAGCCTTCACGTAAAAATAATGTTCTCCCTGAAACGGTTCTTCCAGCTCCAGGTTAAAATAATGCTGGCAAACGTCAAATGTCTTATAAATTTTACCATCAGAGATTACCAGAACCCTGAAAACTGGTGTCTCACTGGCACCGGTTATCAGAAAATAAAGCTTGCCAGGACTGCGCAGGACTGAACCTGAACTCATTCCATTAAGGGAAAATTTCAAAAACATTCTTATGTTGCTTGTGGCATAGCATCTTCTTTCATAGAGGGCACGGAAAACTTCTTTTCTGGTTAGTTTTTCTGTGAAGACTGCTGTCAGCCCCTGCCGGTATAAATTTCGGTAATCAGCCGGTTGCTCCTGGTAGATGTGAAGCTCATCTCCTGGCCTGCCATCATGGATATCCCCGCCGCCAACGAAACCAAATCGGTAACCCCTATTGAGCGCGTCAATTACATGCTGTGATTTCTTTTCTCCACCCAGCACCCTGATAGGTCTTGTATTTCCTTCTGCCGCAGGTAACTCACTGCTACCCCAGACAGAATAGATTTCCACAAGCCTTTCCACCTCCGCATCATGTGCCAGTTCCCAGTTGACACCCATACTGCTGCTGGCACTGTGATGGGGTACTACTATAGCACCAAACTTGTGGGCAGTGCGGTAAACTTCCTCAATAGAATCAGTATCAGCCCTTAAGATTTTACCGCGCCGGTCAGGGAAGTAGATATTTCTGTGTCCGGTTTTGTGGTCTGTCCATTCCTGGCCAATTAAGGTGACAAACCTTCCCTCCTGATGAAAATCATTTGCCACATTACAGAAGTAATCCCATTGCCTGTCAGTAATCCATTCACTGTGGTCAGAAAGAGAGAAAAAATCAAGGAAAGCCTCATCCCGGGCAAAAGAATATAACTGCTCAACACAGCGCAGTCCGTCAGAAAAAAATGTCTGGCAGTGGATATCACCCCAGAAAATTCTCTCCCGGCAGTTTTCTTTCACCAAAATGACATTGCTGACTGCTTCCCCAAAATCAGGATTTCTTATTTTTATCAGTTTGACACCTTCGGAAGGAAAACTTAAACCTTCCACGCAACCGAATTTTCTTCTGTCATCAAAGAAAATCCCTTTATAGTCAGAAAACCTGATTATCTTCCCTTCCAGCTCCAGTTCTATTTCCCCGATATTTCCCTCAAAAACATTGTCCAGATACCTGATACCTCTGGGCGAAAGATTGAACGGGCTTTTCAAAGCCGGAACTTTTGTCCAGCAGCCACTACCAGCAGGATGCACCGGTGTCAAAATTTTAAACCTCAAGCTGAACTCTTCACATGGGCGCAGTACTGAGGGAGCAACAGCATAAACTCCTGTGATTTTCATTTTTCCTTGAGCAATATTAACATATCCGGATAGTTGGTTAAAATGCCATCCACGCCCAGACGGATGTATTTACACATATCTTCTCTGGTATCAGCAAAAAAAACATTGACAAAAATTCCGTAAGAATGTGCTTTTTTTACCATCTCTGCTGTGACTTCATAGGAAGGGGTGAAAAATTGTAGCCGCTGGCATGCTAACTTTCTTGTTTCTTCTATATATTCCCATGGCTGTCTCTGAGAACCCATATTACAGATTTTAACCTCTGGGTTAATTTTTCTCGCTATGGGGATCATGGAAGGGCTAATTGCCAGATAAAAATTGTTTCTTTTCTCCTCCCTTAAAACAGCAAGTATTTTTTCCAGTAGCTCAGGATGGTAAACTTCATGGATATGCAGGTTTAACTCCACCTTTTCCGGTATTACCCGGAGTGCTTCCTGCAAGGTGGGAATCTTAAGTCCGGTAAACTGCTTTCCGGAACGGATTCCGGTATCCAGCTCTTTAATTTTTGGAAGAGTTAAATCACCAACTTTTCCTCTACCGTCAGTGGTTCTGTCAACTGTCTCATCGTGAATAATAACCGGATAGCCATCCTTTGTCATTTTGATATCAAACTCTATCCCGTCCACTCCCAGCTCTACCGCTTTCTGGAAGGCAAGTAAAGTATTCTCCGGGTAGATTCCAGAAAAACCACGGTGGGCAATGACTTCTGGTTTCACAGGACATTTCCTCCCTTAAGTTTATCCTGTCAGCTGCTGAATTTTTCTTCCTCCCGGCACAAGAAGCAAAAAGGCTACCGGCAAATAACAGAAGTCGTTTTACCTTCCTTAATCACTCTGAATTCCGCTGCAGCCAGAGAAATTTTTTCTACACTGCCCTGCCGGTGAAGGTAAAAAGAATGCGGTTTTTCCAAATCAATATTGAGCAGACAGATAACTTTTACCCGGGGGAAGAAGGAATAGGCGATAAACTGGCACTCAGTCCCGGGACCTTTACCGTCATCACTGATCCAGACATGTCCCCGGCAGAGTCCGGCGATGTACTGGTATATCCTGCCTACCAGGCCCACTGAATCTATGGTACTGCCAGGTCCCTCATCAATATCCAGCGCTCCAGGGTAAGCCCAGGAATTCAGGAAAAAGACTTCTCCCTGACCATAACGATGTCGTAAAACAAACGGGTACATCTCCTCATCATCTACGGCTAAAACTTCTATCTTTGCATCGCAGAGTTCAATCTCACCCAGGCAGGTGGCAAAAATACCGAAACGTCGCGGCAGATTAAAACCAAGCGGTCCAGTCTTTTCCGGAGCAGTTGCCCAGTAGAAACGACGACCACGACCTTTGACCTTCACGCCACAGAGGTCAGAAAAGTCGCCCTGCCGAACCAAATCTGCCACCGTGTACGAAGTATAGTTGCGGTTGTCACAGGTGGAAAGATGAGGAATGGAGATAAACAGGCGTCCCCCGTTTTTTACAAATTTCAGGAGAATACGGTACTGTTTCTCGGAAGAAGTATTCCAGCCAGAAAAGAGTAACCCGGAGTAGTTCTCAGAAAGAAAATCAGCTGAAATTCTGTCTTCAGCAAAACTCACAATATCCACCATTCCGTAGGGTGTGCCGGAAAGAAAACGGTTGTGGTAAGGGCTTAAAACCGGTGGTCTGGGAAAGAAAACTTTTTTCACAATCTCCCATCCTCTTTCCGGGGCTGCTTCCAGCCAGTCCCGGTTTAAATCAGCCAGGCGATACGCACCAGCTACAGCCAGGTTGGGGTTATACTGGTGGTGACAGAAGTCCAGGTTGCCTTTAGCAATAGCCAGTGTAGTTTCCGGTTGACCAGCCGGGGTACCGTGGTCTTTAACAAAGTTGTAGAAATCAGAGAGAACTTTGCGGTATTGCTGACAGATAGGCGAAGAGTAGTTAATCTTATGGTAACAGCGTCTGGCTGCATCAACAAAGGCAGAAAACCGATGAGGGTCAGTAGACCTGATATCGCCCAGTTCCACCCTGGGTGTCTCCAACATCGGCGAATCAGTACACAGTGAAGCCTGAAGAAACCAGTCCCCGCTTTCATTGACAATCAGTTTGCAACCACTCATATATTTCAGGTAGATGGCACTACGCAGAAGGCTAAACTTGTGAGGACTGCTGTAAGGAATCCAGGAGTAGTGTTCATGAGCCAGATGTGCTCCCCATAAAGGTAAACGGTGCTGCCGGTAAAGCCCCCTGGCGAGAGCCGAAGCAAAATTGAGATGGCAGAAAGCAAAGTCTTCTACCACCGGTATATCCACTCCAGCTAAAACTTCATAGTCCAGGTGGAAGGAAGCACTGGTGCTGAGAATATTTCCCCAGCCGGCTGCTTTTCTTTCCTTGACATGCTGGGAAACCGCTTTCTTTAACCTGGTGGCTATCTCTTTCAACGTGATACTGGTTAAGTCTTTTTCTGTCAGATAAGGATTATCCAGACCAAAGGAAAATTTTTCTCCGTAGTTATAACCAAGGTAAAAATGGCCTGCCCCGGATAATCTTCTGGACCACTGTAATTCTGAGCGGGCATAGATAATGGCAGTGTAAATACTGTGACTGGCAGCCTTCTTCACCAGGTTGAGCATTCCGGCACCAAACAGATGCCGATACTTCTGGTACTCTGGCCAATCTTCCACCGTAAGACACAGGCCTTTCTCCCAGTCTGGTAAAGGTGGTTTGACACGGGATTTGTCCAGTCCACACCAGTAGTAAACAGCAAGAGGCCGGTTAGCCGGAGGTCCCCAGATAAGAATGAAATTACCTAACTTATTTTCCATAAATTTTTCCAGCATCTCTTCCGGAGAAAAACTCTGGGGAACCCATGTGGTATGAATTCTGCCAGAACAGGTGAGGTAATCAGCCTGCGTGATATAGAAGGAAGTACCAAAAAGTATCCCGCATCGGGGTAGTACCACCTTCCGTTGAAAATCTGCTGTTTTAGTTTTTTTCATTGTCACCTCCTTAATCTGTCATATTTTTTTCTGGAGATATTCCGCAATGGTTCTGGCAAGTGTCTGACCGAAAGCCCGGGCTGTGCTTTGATTCACCTCTGCGCCTTCCGCAGTCGCATAAGCAATTTCAATGCTACTGGCGCAAACAATCTCAGGAAGCTGGCCTGCCCAGTAAGAAAACGGTGTACCCTGCTCAAAACTTTTCGGGCTATTCCAGCCAACACCGAAGGGAATATCATTTTCTGGCCGGTAGGGTAGACTTTTCCTCGAAAAGTACTGAAGTATTTTACCCAGTTTTTGCTGCTGCTGCCAGATAGCTGGATATGGTGAACCGACCAGGAAAATCTTTTCATCGTTTTCCCCTCTTAGCATGGGACAGTGCAAATCCAGGGCAATTTTCAGTTTTCCAGCAGACCATTCCGGCACCAGGTTGCGGATAGCTTTAACTTCGGGATAAATGCTGGTGCCGCTATAATCCCGGTTATGGTCATGAGGCCGGCGGTTTTTACCAGGGTCGCCCTCTTCCACTCCATCCTTATCCACAAAAGGGACAAACATAAATTCTACATTTTCCCTCAGGTATCTGGCTGGCTGGCTTTTCAGAAAAAGATATTCCATCATTCCTTCCAGGACATAACTTGCCATCATCTCACAGGCATGGTGTCGGGCAACCACCAGAACCCGGGCTTTCGGACTGCGTTGCAGACAGCCGGCAAAAAGACATTCTACATCCCTGCCATGCCGGGACCGACAGAGAATCTCTTTTCTCAGGAAATCAGAAACCAGGCGCCTTTTTAGAAAAAGGTTAAGATTTCTTTCCAGGTAAGGCATGCCCATACTGAAGTACACTTCTTCTTTCTTCTCAGGAAAAGAAAAAGTAAAAGCAGTACCCTGTTTCTCTTCTTTATTCAGCCACGACCAGTGCAGCCCATCGTAACTATAAGCTGGTCCCCGACTGCTGGTGACTGCACCATTGGTAAACTGAAAGCGGATGCTGCGACCAGAAGCACCTTTTACCCGGAAATACCAGTAAAACCACCAGCCCTCAGTATCCCGTGTATCCTGGTGGAGACTCACAGTATTACCCCGGATACTCTCCACCACAATATTCCCGCCAGGAAAATCTGCGTCTATGATAAAACTTCTCTTACCAGACATTTCTCACCTCCTGTACTGGCTGAGATGGCGAAAAAGGTTGAGGCCAAAAATCATGTGCCCGGTTTCATCAGGATGAACACCATCTGAGAAATAAAAAGGATGATTGGGTACCAGATTAACCCCGGGCAAACAGAGACATCCAGCAGCCATCGCACTTTCCGCAATAAGGTTGCGGACATCCTGAAGGGTGCCGGCTGCTTTCACCTTATTTTCTCCCTGTGCCCAGAGGGGTGTAAGCACCACAATCAAAGACTCCGGGAAAAACTGCCGTAATTTCTTCAGGTAAGAAAAAGAACTTTCCCTGATTTGTTCTCTGGTGAGGTCCTGGTTCCAGTCATTGAAACCATAAGCGACAGTAATAATTTCCGGAGAGAAAGGTAACCGGTCATCAAGTGTTTGGGCATCAAAAGTCTGTCCGCCTACTCCCTGGTTCAGCAAATCCATTTCCAGCATTCTGGCAAGAACAACAGGGTAACTGCAGCAGGGAGAAGTTGCCTCCATTCCCTGCGTGATGGAATCTCCAAGACAGAGAAGTTTTCTTGCAGGTCTGGGTAAAGGCTCCCCGGCTGGCTTGAAGTCAAGAATTTCCACTTCCACAGAGACTGGCAGGTAAAGTTTCACCTGGTGGAATTTTTCTCTAAAATCTAACTGGAAGTTAACCTTTACTTCTTTTTCTTCTTGCAAATCAAGGCGGAAAGATTGGACAATGTCTCCATCCACTTCTAAATCTAACCCGAGCCTGTTTCTGGCTCTACCCTTTATCCCCAGTTTTATCTCTATCTCTTTTGCTGTGGTGCGCAAACCTGAAAAGGCTCCAGCCAGACACTTCGCCCGAAGGTATCTTTCCTTGCCCAGTGTAGCATAATAGTTCAGTTGTTTCTCAGTAAAACGCTGCATGTTTTCTGGCAGGACTCCCTGTAACAAATCCCGAATAATTTGTTTTTCCGGCAATTCCTTTCCTTTCAATACCAGCGCCAGCCCATTCCGCTAACAGGAAGTCGCCTTATTTCTTCCCGGCTGATTTCTTTTTTTCTTAACTGGTTACCGTCAAAAATATCATCATCAGAAAATTCTCTGGCATATTCTTTTAATTTCTCTCGCCAGTATTTTAACTGTGCAGCAAACTTAGCCTTTCCAGCCAGATTATCTACTTCCTTTATGTCCTCAGGCTGGTGGTAAAGTTCTTCCGTACCGTTAGGTTCTGAGTAAATATATTTCCATATCCCATCAGTAACCATGGCACTGAAACCAAAACGGCTGGCTGTGGAAGAGTAGAAAACCTCTCTTAATTTTATTTCCGGGTTTTGAAAAACCGGCCAGAGATTACTGCCGTGGACTTTCTGGCCAATGTTACTTTCAGCCAGAGCTGCCAGGGTGGGCAGGATATCCTGTAGCCCCACAAGGGCAGGGCTAATCCTGCCTTCAGGTACTCCCGGGCCACAAACAAGAAAAGGGATGCGCACAGAACCATTAAGATGATTAGCTTTAAAGGCAGAACCAAAGTCACCCAGTAAATCACCATGGTCTGCTGTAAAAAGAATAAAGGTATCTTTCAAAATGCCGGATTTCTCAAGATACTTCAGGAGCCGGCCGACCATGGCATCAAGAAAACTTATACATCCATAATAGTAACTTCTGATGACCTGCCAGGCTTGAGGACTGAGAGAAGTTAAGGCATGGGTGTAACGAATAGCATCTATCAAGATATAACGGTCTTTTAAAAGTTCCGGTGAACCAGAAGGTGGTGGCAGGCTCCTGGGGTCGTAAAGGCTGTCGTAAGGACGTGGCGGGTCATAAGGCGGATGTGGTTTTGGTGAACTCATCCAGAGAAAGAAGGGTCTGTCAGGAAACTGCTTCTGATGTTCTTCTATCCTTCTCATAGCACAGCGAGCAACCCAGGCATCAACGTAATGTTCTGCTGGTAAAGGACTGGGACAGGGGCGGACATCATTGTTGCCTGCTCCATGAGCACGACTGTAACCTGACCAGCCAGTTTCCGCTAAATAGTCAAAATAGTCTTCCAGACCTCTTTTTTTGCCTTCCGGGTCGTAACAGGCCAGAATCCTTCCACTTTCGTGTAAATCTACGTGCTGGAACCCGTGAACCAGTCTTGGTTTATCCGGTGGTGAATAAGGTAAGAAATGGAGTTTTCCTGTGGCATAGGTCTCATAGCCTGCCTTTTTCAGAATTTCAGTCAGAAGAGGCTGATGGGGCTTGATAGAACCAGAATTTGTTCTCTCCCCGGTACAGACTGCAGGATAGTTTCCTGTCATGATGGTGGCTCTGGCAGGTACACAGATAGGGTTGGGAGAGAAAGCATTGGTAAACATAATTCCCTTTCTCGCCAGGCTGTCCAGAAAAGGTGTACGAATAACTGGATTCCCGGTACAACCCAGGCAATCCCAGCGCATCTGGTCAGCAGTAATGAGAAGAATATTCGGCTTCATCTTTTTTCTCCTTGCTGGAGAAACTTTTTCCAGCAAGAGGAAATGCTGGCAAGATCCTTCAGGGGAATTTCTCTGGTTAAAGGTTCTTTCTCCCAGGAGGCAACAAATCTTTCTGCATAGAAAAGGCAGGGAGTACCAAGTTGCCAGCTGCTTTTCGTATAATTCAGCCACTGGTGGTAATCAGAATGAACCCAGTCATCAGCATCAATCAGATGATAAGGTAAAACAGCCCTGGCAAGGTCTGCCCTGACTTTCATAGCAGCAAAAACATCGCTGGTTATTATCCCGGTATCATGAAGCCTGACCATATCAAAGGTATCATGGAAATAAGGATGAACTGTGCTGCTGGTAATCAAAGCATCCGGTTTGATTTGTTTGGCTGTTTGATAGATTTCTTTCTGCAAGCGATAGAGTAATTCCAGCCCCCAGAGAGACTGGAAAGGTTTAATCCTTGCATGAGGACCGGAAGAAAAAGTACGGCCAAACTGTTCCCCTCCGCGGCTTTGCCGTTCTGTAGGTGTAAACTGGAGCATATCAATTTTGAATCCGTCAGCGTTAAAGCAGTTTTTCTCAGGAGAAAGGAGACGTCTAATCTGTCTGCGGAGATATTTGATATATCCGGGATGGGTGGAATCGACAGTCAGTTTTTTTCCTGCCTGCAGACACCATTTATCCGGTAATCCTTCATGAAACCATAAACCGAACCAGAGTAAGACATGACGACCCTGCTGGTGCTGTTTTTCCACAAAACCACGTAAATCCGGCCAGTGGTTTTTGAACGGTTCTAAAGTACCGGCAGGAGACCAGCCAGCATCAATCGTGACAATACCTACAGGGACGCCTGCCTTCTGGAGTCTTTCCAGCCAGCGCTGGTAAAGTCCCTGAGTACAATAGGCTAATGCCCTGGCTTCTGGACCCGGCCCTTCCAGGTACATGGAAAGTGCCACCTGATCACCCCAGCCGCAGTAGATTGGTTTATGCCACCAGGAAAAATGAGTCTTCTTTTTCTGGAGTACTTCCGGGTAAAGGTACAAACAGGCCCGGGAAAGAAGTGACAGTTCATTCTCTTCACCCCGGGAAGGAAAAATATGAACGGAGACAAAAGGTTTCACTTTTTCCGGTAGGGTATGACCTTCTAAATCAACTTTCACTTCCACTTTTGTTCCTGCAACTTTAAATTCGCAGAAGTTCCAGCGGTGACAGTTTCTGGAAGCAGAAACGATAACCAGACACCTTTTCCCTTTTCCGGAAACTACAACTGCCAGGGGTGGAGGGGTAAACTTGGCACCGCACTCCTGGCTATCCTGGACACCCATACGAATGGATTTAGGTACCGGATAGGGACTGGTTCTATGCTCTCTGGAGGGACTGGGACACCAGACAGTTTCCGGGACAAAACTCAGAAGGGATGAAGGAATCTCAAAAACTAAAGCTTCTTTAACTACCCTGCTTTCCACTCTGAGGGGTTCCATAATCTAATTTTCCTTTCAACCAGGATTTTATTCTTTCTTCATCCTCTTCTGTCCACGGCAGAATATCTTCCCCCTTCAGGTAATCCCAGCCGCTGAAGATACGTGCCATATTTTGAAAGTAGGTTCCTGCTGTCAGCTGTTCTTTTCTCCAGGCAGAGAAACTTTCCCGGTCATAGTCCTTCGCCTGGCAATCTACTTTCTCATAATCAACTAAAGAGCGTAAATCTGCGTCCATCTCTTTCACAATTTCTGACTTTTCGCCAGCAAGATTACGGAGTTCACCAGGGTCCTGTCTTAAGTTGAATAACTGGCAGGGATAACCAGGATAGACAATATACTTGTAGTCCCCTTTTCTCAGCATAAAACAGCCGGTGCAAACAGAAGAATCATGAAATTCTGCCAGGACAGGTCTTTCTTCTTGCTGGCCGTCCAGAAAAAATGGAACAAGGGAATGACCGTCAAGGTCAGTAACTGCAGGTAAACCAGCCAGCTCCAGCAAAGTAGGGAAGATATCAATGAGAGAAATTGGCTGGCAGATAACCTTCCCTTCCGGTATGCCTGGTCCTGAAAAAATAAGAGGTACACGGCTGGAACCTTCATGGGGTGACATCTTATAGTACTGCTGGTGTTCCAGAGCCAGTTCCCCATGGTCAGAAGTAAAGACCAGAAAAGTTCTGTCCAGAAGTGATAGTTTTTTTAGAGTCTGAAGGAAAAATCCGATTATAGCATCAACTTCTGCCACCATTCCCAGATAAACACTTTGTACCAGTTTCACCACTTCCGGAGAAAAACCGTACTGCCAGTTTTTACAGATTTTCTGGTATTTTAAGACAGGATGGTCAGCAGTATCAAAAGGAGGAACACCTATCTCTTCTTGCGGAACTTTCTTCTGGTAATAAGTTGAGGTAACAAACGGCGGATGTGGCAGGTTCAATCCTAAGTAAAGAAAAAAGGGAGAATCAAGATTTTCTTTGCTCAGCCAGGCAAGAGCTTTTTCCATATTTTCCCAGTCCCCTGGATGTACCCGGGGATTTTCTGTTAACAGAATCTGCGGGAAAAGCATGCGGTAATTTGGTCTGCGAATACTGGCTGAACGCGTCCAGGCAGAGACTCTGGCTCTCAGGGAGTGACGTCCGGAAAGATAGTCGGTTTTGCCAAAAGTAACAGTCTGATAGTTAGAAGAAGCAAACGGAGTTAAGAAGGTAGGTGTCTCCGGTTCCAGCCCCTTGTAGTTATTCCAGGACTGGCAGTGATGCACGTATAAGCCGCTCCACATACTTGCCCGGGAAGGGACACACATGAAACTTGTGGCGTAGGCATTCTGGAAAAGAACACCTTTTTCTGCGAGTTTCTGAAGATGGACGGTTACCTTTGACATCAAAGGATGTGTGAGAATACGACCATCCAGGCTATCACACTGAATAAAAATAAAGTTGACCTTTCTTTCTGCCATCGTTAAATCTTCTGGCTATTTTTTCCAGAGTTGATGCAGTAATCGGGCTGAAGTCTCCACCAGCATATATCCCGCATAAGGTTCCAGTCTTGTCCAGAGAATTGTCATGCCTGAGTAACCGCCACCTATAATTCCGGGAATAGTAGGACAGTATCCGGAGAAACCATTGACCAGCTGGGCAACCATGGTCAGTTGCGCCGGACTTCTTCTTTTTATCTCCAGCCCAAAATGACAGAAAAGTTCACAGGGATTGGTCACCACAGCAACTGGACCAATTCTGATTGCATGGACAGGTAAAACTTCTTCCGGGTTCTGGTGAAACTTCTCATAAAGGGCAAGAACAGACCAGGCAAGAACATAGTTCCAGCGACCAGCTTGTTTTTCTCCCTGCTTTACTGTTTCCCTGGCTTTCTCCAGTTCCTGTGCGGTCGGTAGCCTTATCTTCACCTTCAACTCTTCCTTCAGACAGGAGAGAAAACCTTCAGAAAACTGCTGTGCCGTTTTCAGCAGATGTAAAGTTGTACCAGCCAGAAGTAAACCGATTTCCTGACATCTCTGGCTGCCCGGGACCCTTTTCTCTGGATGAAGCATATCCCAGGGAGAGGTATCACCGCTGGCACCCTGCAGATAAAGAACCGGGATATCCCGGCCAAGAGCCTGACGCAGGTAATATCTGGCAGCACCAGGAAAATCCGCGGAAACAAAATCAGCGCTTTCCACTGAAGTGGCGTGACAGGAATTATTATGCATAATAGCCTGACATTTCCCCTCCTTATCATAAGCAGCCAGCACAATCTGCTGGCTGTCATCAGGACCTTCCAGTCCTGTGAAATCTGGCCGGCGGCTGTCTCCATACATGGAGTGTGTCCCGTCTGCCCAGCAGAGACGCCGGTTGTAACCAATTTGTGCCTTTCCTGCCGCGGCAGAAAGTATACCTGGTGCAGACTTCTGGAGTGCTTCCTGGCAGGCTTCCACCAGGTTTGTTTTCAGTTTTTGCAGGTAGGCATCATCTCCGGGGACATCAGGCAAAAGTGCAGTGGTATAGGGACCGGCATGGGTATGAGTGCAACCAATAATGATAGCATCTGCTGGAACAGAAGTAACTTTTTCTATCTCCGCAGAAACTTCAGTAATAAAATCATTCTCCAGAAGAGCCAGGTCGCAGGAAATGAAAAACACGGAAGTTTTACCATCAGAAAGATAAAGCACGTTGGCTTCCAGGTTATCCCTTACCTTCCTGCTCACCCGGTTGAATAACTGTCCCATTAAGTTTGCGCCTGGTTCCGGATTGATTATCCGGCTACTGCTACCAATTCTCCATTCCATTTTATTATCTCTGCGGGACTACTGGTTGTGTCCAGGCTTTCTGGTAAACACCTGCCTGGGGTGGTAACCAGCTGACAAATCTGCTGGAAGTAATAACTGCCCGGACATATAATTCTTTACCGGTAAAGGTATAACTGGCTCTGGTACCTTTGACAGAAAACAGAACTTTGCCTATCTGCTGGCTGTAGATACCGGTGAAGCGAGCAGGAGCTTTCCTGTGAATTTCTTCTTCCGGAACTTTTTCCGCCGGAATAACTGTTTCTGCCTGCACAGACGTATCCATTGTTGTTCCCACAAAAGCTATCGTGTATTCCGTATCTTTTTCTCCATCCACTTCCACCGTCAGTTTCTTTTTTTCAGGTTCCAAGGTTATTTCTTTCAGCATTACTCCTGTAGAGGAGTAGAAATCACCTCGCTGTAACGATTCCATGATAGCTGATACTGTTAACTCTCTGGCTCTAACCATAACGAAAGCCCGGCCAGGGTTAGCCAGGGCAGGGGAAAACTCGTCGTAATAATGTGCATCGTCAGTGGCTAACCCGTAAAGAACGGGTCTGCCCAGTCTACCTAACCGTAAAGCATTGGCAATGTCCCACATTCTTTCTGTTCCCGGGTGTCTGGCATCTCCCGGGTTGTTAGAAGCAGGGTGAGCGTTAAAAAGCTCAAAGAAACAACCATCAGTTTCCGCCAGGTCTTCTGCTGTAAGCGCATAATGGAAGTTAGGATGGTTGAGGAAAACAAGGCCAGTTTTTCCAGCAGCCTCCAAAGACACCCGGATGTTTTCCTTAAGGGTGCCAGCAGTATCAGGTCCGGTGGCAGGTTTCACTGTCTGGCTGATATTGATGATATTGATATGAACCGGCATGTTAAGGTATCTGGCAGTGAGTTCTTCTCCCTGAAGAAGAATGAAACGACCGGGCTGTTCTACCATTTTTTTTACTTCTTCAAAAGTTTTCAGTTTAGCCAGAATTTTTCCTTCTTCTTTCCTGATAACCACATTAACTTCTCCAAAATGTTTCTGACAGCTATCCACGACACCATATTTTTTTTCAGCGGTGGTGATATTAGCCCATTTTTCTCCTGTGTCTGTAGTATTATGATCGGTTAGAGCCAGAAAGTGATAACCCTTTTCTTTATACCAGGCAGCTACCATTTCCGGAAACTGCCAGCCATCACTCCAGAAGGTATGAGCATGCAGGTTTCCCTTGTACCAGTTTTCTGCCGCCAAAAGAGAAGAAAGGAAAATCAGCAAAAGCAAAACGGCAGCAGATGACCTTGTAGAAAATTTTGTTCTTTTCATTTCTCTTCTCCTTGCTCCGGCAGGTGGGACCAGTCAATTTCCCAGGGAGTTCTCCGGCGGAATGGCATCTTGAACTTATTATGCAGGACATTTCTTTTCTCCAGGCTAATCAGGCAGGCACGCAGACACCCCTTTCCGCCACAGATGGCAGTACCGGTCTTGTAAACGTTTGGTGGTTTACGGTAGAAGGGACTGTATCTGTTCGGTGCAATCTTCTTACCTTTTACTGGTGGCAGGTAATCAGTGACCGGGTCTCCTTCTTCTGCATAACGTGCTCCTTGCAATCCTAAGGTACAGGCTTCCAAATCAAGCTTACCCCATTCCACCAGGTGTCCTGCTAAAGTTACCCTGACAGTTTCAGTGGCACTGATAGCGCCGGCTGGACATTCCTTCACGCAGGCCAGACACCGGTTACAAAGTTTAGGGCCGTTATAAATGGGGTCAGGTTTCAGTTCAGCTTCTGTGATAACAATACCCAGCCTCTGCCTGGGACCAAACTGCGGAGTCAGAAAAACTTTGCTGTAACCAATCTCCCCTAACCCTGCCAGAAACGCAGCAATCCTTAAATGTACCATCACATCAGGTGCTGGTTTACCCGCTCTTACCGGTCTGCTATAACCAGGGCGTAAAACTCCAGCATTGTCTATCGCCCGCCAGTCACTTTGATGTCCCATCGGAAACGCTTCATAACCCGCATCCTCAATGAATCTGGCTAAGTTGATTACTACCAGGGGAATGTAAAGGTAGGTTAAGCCACCGTAGCCCATCGCCGAGTAATTGCTGAAGAATGTCCCTTCTTCTATCCCGCGTAAACTTCCTCTCATGAACCGGAAAGCCATAACAATGACTGATTTGGCTTCCGGCATAATCTGTCTGGGGTCCATCTGCACTGGTGCCCCTGCAAACCGTTCTATAGGAGCAATACCTACCGCATCTGCTCCTAACTGTAGCGCCCTTTTTTTAACTTTTTCTGTAAAAGTCATAGGGTTGCTTTTTATTCAACCTATCCAGGGAAAATATTTTGTTGTATTCTATACCAGGTCTTTACCTTTGTCCACCATGATTACCACACATTAGAAATCGCATTTCTTACTTCTGCCTTCCCTAAGGTAGAATATTTTTTATGTCAGCACCAATAGTAAAGTTTCTCCTGGAGTCTCAGGAAGAAATAGAGAGAAGGAAGAAAAGACTTCTTTCTTTCTGGCAGGGCAATTGCCCGGGTGCAGCTGCCCTTACTTTTATCCCTGGAGATTGTTCGCCCCGACAGATATTTGATGATGTTCAGTTACAGCTAAAACGGGCAGAAACTTATTTTAAAAAAATGCTGACATTTCCTGGAGATGGACTGCCTGTTTTCTGGCCGGATATGGGACCGGGAACGCTGGCTTCTGTCTTTGGTGGTGAAGTTGTCAGGGAATCTGATGGCCATAACCTGTGGATAAAACCTGCTGGTAATGATATTGAAGAAGTGGCTGAACGACAACCGCCGCAGGTTCTCACCGCTCTGGTAAAAGAAGAGTTTGACCGCTGCTGCCGCTGGCGGGATTTAACTGAGGGGCTGGGATATGTTTCTCCCCCTGATATGCAGGGACCGGTTAATATAGCCTGCCTGCTGCTGCCGGTGGAGGAACTTCTTACTTCCATGTACAGCCGTCCAGAACTGGTGCATCGTCTGCTGAGGATGTGTACCGATGTTATCCTTGAAGTTTTGAAAATATACCGGAAGGAATTTGGTTCCTGTTTTGTTCCGGTAACCTGGCCTCATGTCTGGTTTCCGGATGGTTTTGGTGTTACCCTCACCCAGGATTCCCTGCCTTTTCTTTCACCATCTCTTTACCGGGAATTTGAACTGCCCCTGGTAAAGGAAATTGCTGCTGCCAACGGTGGAGTATACTTGCACTGCTGTGGTGAATGTGAACATGTCCTGAGCGATTTAGCCACCATTGATAATCTGCGCGGTTTTGACCACGCTTATCCCCATTCTCATGCACCGGTAATCCTGAAAAAACTTGGTTTATCTGTGGTGCTAACTTCAGGACTCTCCAGCCAGGGAAGGGAAGAGTACTCTACCCAGGCTGAGTATCTGCTTCACCTTTTACCCCAGCTTCCGGAAAATGCCAGGCTATGGCATATCTTATGGGCTGACCAGGTGGAACAGACAGGAGAAATCCTTGATGTTCTGGGTCTGGCAGACATCAAACAAAAGTATGAGCAGAGTTTGAAACTTCTCTCCTGTTAGTTGGCGGAAACCTTTTCCCCTGGCAAACTACTGAACTTTTACTGAACCTGTGGAAGGGTCATAAACGTATTGTTTCCCTGGGGGTGGCTGGGGAATTTCCCTGGTGTAACCCCTTTCTACCAGTTCCTGCAAAGAAGAAGGATTTCTCCCTTCCTGGGCTTTAAAGGAATCAATCAGCTGCTTCAAAGGTAAAACATCGGTAAGGGATTCAGCTTTTCTTTTGGCTTTCATCATTACCCCGGCATACCGGTCAAAGGCATTGCCAGGAGTAACTTCTGTTTCCTTCTTTTCCTTACGACTGCAAGAACTACCAGCAAGCAGAATCAGAAAAATGATAGGCAACAAAAACTTTTCCGTCTTCATGCCACCTCCTTGTCCGGAAAACTCCTTCTGAGTTATTATAATCACAGCTTTATTTTCCGCAAAGTCTTCAGGTAGCTAAAACATGGAATTTGACCAGGTCAAAAGAAAACTCCGGCTGAACGTTGATTTTGATCTCCTGAAGAAAGACTGGGTTTTTTCTTCCTCAGTCCCGGGCTCCTTCCTCAGTTTATCCCGGATGGAGAAGGACTGTCTGTTTTTGAGGATGAGCCAGAAGGTAACAGAAATCTGCCTGGAAACAGCCAGATGGATTTCTTCTTCTCCTTTTCTCAAACGACTGGCATGGCACTGTCATTACCTTCTTTTCCAAAATCCTCCTGGTGCGGACACCGACTATCATCTCTGGCCGATGCTACCGCCTTCTTCAGGGAAACTATCTGGAATGTTTTATGCAGTGGTACTTCTAACTGGAGTGGAAAACGTAAAAGCACTTTACCGGAGACTTGGAATTCCGGAGCAAATCCTCCAGAAAACGCTGACAGATTTAGAACTGTGGATAAGGCATACCCATGAGCAGACTGGCCGGTGGGAGTTCAGACAAATAGGCTGGTTATGGAGACATTTTCTGGCTAAAATTTTCTTATTGGGGAGGCTACAGTTTGAGCTCAGTCAATGGCTCTGGGATTTTGTTGTCTACAGAAGGATGGATAATGGAAGATGTCTTGCCCTGGCTGAGGAAACGATGCGTTTCCGGGAAGATGGCCAGTTTTTTGATGCAGATGGGAAGCAGGCAGAAAAATTCTGGGTAGCCAGCCGGGAAGAAGACGAAAAATTTATCCATGGTTACCCTGTTCACAGAAAGGGTAAGGCAGTGAAAAGGAAAGTCAGGCTGGAGAAAAACAAATGGCAGCTTTTTCTGCAAAAAGGAACACCGGTTCTTGCAGTACACATACCTGCACAGGGCTATTTCCATGGTCCACTTTCCCCGCAGGCTTGTGATGATTCTTTCCAGCAAGCTTACCTCTTTTTCCCCAAATATTTCCCTGATTTCTGTTTTCAGGCTTTTACCTGTGTTTCCTGGCTTCTGGACAGCCAGCTGGCTCAGTATCTTCCAGATTCCTCTAACATTGTTAGTTTCCAGAAACGTTTTTATCTTTTACCTTTGCCTGGAGCCAATGACTTTCAGACTATGGAAAGGGTCTTCGGGCAACGACCGACTAAATTAGAGTTAGCGCCAAAAGATACAAAGTTAAGACAGATAATTTTAGCACATATGGAAAAAGGTGGTTTCTGGCGCAGTAGCCTTGGTTTTATTCCGAGAGTAAAATAATCAGTAACAGGAGGTAGTTATGAAAATTCTTCTTATTTCCGCCAGTCCCCGGGGATTTCAGAGTAATACTCTGAAACTTGCCAGGGAAGTAGGAAAGGCAACAGGAGTAGAAGTGGAAGAGGTAAGACTGAATGAATTAAAGATTGAGTTCTGCCGCAGTTGCGAGGTATGCCATCAAAAAATTATGACCTGTCCAATCAAAGATGATGCCTTCTCTGTTCTAAAAAAAATGCTTTCCGCTGATGGCCTTATCCTGGCTACACCCAACTATATCAACCAGGTGACAGGTTCTCTCAAGACTTTAATGGACCGTTCCAGCCATTTCGTCCACTGCCTCCGCCTTCTGAATAAATACGCCGTAGGTGTGGTAAGTTCTGGAGCTGGCCTGGACAGTCCTGTTTTAAACTACCTGAAGGAATATACCAATCTCTGCGGCGCCCAGTATTCCGGCGGGGTCTCCGCAGCATCCTTTCGGCTGAAGGAGAAATACGAAGAAGCAGCATCTCTGGGGAAAAAACTTCTTCAGGACATCCAGGAAAAGACTGTTTACCCTGACCAGGTAGCTTTTATTACCAACCTGAAGAAAAACTTTGGTAACCTTATCCAGATGCGCAAGAATGACTGGAAAGAGGAATATGCTTACTGGGTCAAACAGGGCTGGCTTAAATAAAAAAAGCCACCTCGCGGATTTGAACCGCGGACCTGAGCATTACAAGTGCCCTGCTCTACCACTGAGCTAAGGTGGCATCTGTACAATTATATTACAAAATTTTTTTCAGGAAAACAATTGTACGAGAGCTTTCTTCGCTAAAACACCATCTTTTCTACCTATTGTAACAATAAGAGAAAATTTTTTGCACAAAGAGCCACATTATTATTTTGCTGCGAGACATCTCTTGAACCAGGCAAAGAAAGGTGGTAACATCAAGCAAGCAGCCAGGAGAAATGGTGAAAAAAACAGGCCCTGGCATAAAAATTTCTCCACCTTCAAGACCACAACTTACTGTCCAGAGGAAGGGGATTACCCCATCTACCGCACCGGAGATAGAATGTCCGAATGAAGCATTTCTGAGAAGAGAAGGCGCGCCTTGTGATAGAAAGATGGTTGGAAGTGTGTTGGATGATATACTGCATATGATGCATACACCACAGAATGAACATCCTGCTTTTAATACCCAAAAACCCGAAAACCTTTTACAGCGAATTATCCCTGTCTCTTCCAGGCCCGGCGATATTGTTGCTGACTTCTTCTGTGGTTCTGGCACAACCTTGGCAGTTACAGAGAAACTTGGTAGACGATGGATTGGCTCTCATTTATCCAAGCTTGCTATACAGGTCACAAGGAAAAGATTATTAGACATTCATCACTCAAAGGACTTGATGGAGGATAATAAAGAATGAAAAATAGTAGACCTAAAAATGTAAATGAAATATACTGCCCCCATTAAGAAGAAAGTAACAATAAGGTAGAATGAGGATAGCAGGAAGCAGCATAGCTCCGTGATATTAAAATCCCGTATACCTGCTAATTTAATCAACCTTCAGTTAAGCAGGGGCGGTAACGATCTCTATGACCATTTACTTACATCTCTTGAGAGACTTTCTGGGGGGGATATAATAAAGTTAAAATGTTAAATCCGGAAATAGAATGAACCCGGTGTTTTGACAATTTCTTATGTCGGAATTTTAGGGCAATTCGCCGGGTGGACAAGAATTCGTTCCTGGGTTATAATATACTGGAAAAAGGGGGGAAAATGGAAAAAAAGGGATTTACTTTGATTGAGCTTTTAGTGGTGGTAGCGATTATTGCCATTTTAGCTGCGCTGCTTCTGCCTGCTTTAAGTAAAGCCAGGGAAAGGGCAAGAACTGCTTTATGCGTGAATAATCTAAAACAGATGGGGCTGGCACTGGCTCTGTATTCCCAGGATTATGATGACTGGCTGGTTACCAGCGGCGCATCCGGGTGTATGGTGGGAGCTATCCTGGTCAATTACAATTACATCTCTCCCAAACTATTGAGCTGTCCTTCAGACAGGATAAAAATTTACTACCCGTATGCTTACCTGAAAGGTAACAATCTTTCCTACAGGTTTAGTTATCGGATGTTTGCTTACACAAGAAATATGCCCGCGGACATGGCTCCGGTCAAATATAGCATGTTGAAAAAACCGGAAAAAGACCCGACCATTTGTGATTCAGAATGGGCAGACTCTTCCATGCCTTACTACGGTCAGTCTTATTACATGGGGGATGCATTCGGAGCCGACTATCCCCGTTATCCGGAAAACAGGCATGAGCGAAGATTTAATGTGCTTTTTGCGGACGGACATGTGGAAACTATTACCAGCCAGGATTATTTCTCCAACATTCGGTACAAAGGGGATATACATCCCAGGACGGCTTACCACCTGACTCAATAGAAAAAACAGCAGCATGAAAAAAGTTTTTGCCACTATCTTTCTTTCTGTATTTGTTTCCGCAATGGGCGCAGAGCTGAAAAATCACCTGCCTTTTGGAGTGACCTGGTCCTGGGAACATAATGCTTTCTATGCCAGGGCAAGAGGAGAACAGGAGTGGACATTTGTAGAGAATCTGTTAAAGACTTTAACTTCTCTGAATTTTGATACGCTCTGGGTTCTGAATATAGGACTGGAAGATACGGTGAAGTTGTGCGAACTGGCGGAAAAATACCAGGTAAAGGTTTTACCCACTGTGAGTCCTTTATACCACCTTCATAATTATGGATTGATGGAAGAATTGGAAAAAACAACAGAAATGGTGGTGGGAAAACTGGGAAACAGGAAATCACTTCTGGGATATGTTCTGGTTGATGAACCGAGAAATTACATGGTGCAGGAAATGGAGTATTTCAGAAAAGCATTGAAGGAAAAAGACCCGGGGAAAGAGGCGATAGTCTGTACCATGATTCATGATACGGAAACATACATTAAGAAGTCAAAATTTCCTGTGGCTTGTACTGACTGTTATCCCTTCGGGGGAGAACTTTCTCCTTACATTCCAAATCCATCCCCTGCATCACAGAATTGTTATAGAATGGTGGTGGGTAGCCTGGCAGACCAAGCAAATAACGCAGGAAAATCCTTCTGGGTTGTAGCCCAGGCTTTTGCTGAAATCTGGGGTCCTTACTGGTATGATGAAAATAAGAATGCAGTGATAGAACCGGGAAGCTATCACCACTGGAGAATGCCTACCACGGCGGAAGAGAAATGGCTTATCTGGGAGAGCCTGAGAGCTGGCTGTAAAGGCATTCTCTTTTTCAATCTTTTCCCTGCTGTTCCTTTATGGGATGGAAAAGGTGAACTGCCTGAAAAATGGAAAGACTGGTCGCAAAAAGCTAAGGAGCAAAAATTGCCCCAGCTAAGACAGCAACTGAAAACCAATACCGGGACTGCACTGCTTTGTATTGATGGCTCCCCCGGCCCTCAGATGAAAGAAATAGGAAACACATTCGGTGTGATAAAAAAGCACAAAGAGTTGATTTTATCTTTGAGAAAAAGTGATTTTCCCTTTGTCTTCACGGAAGATAAATTCAAAGTGGAAAGTTTTGTGAAGGAAAAGGAAAAAAACGCAGGATATGTGATTGTTGTCAATGATGATGTTTCGCAAAAGAGAACGGAAAAGATATATTTTTTGCCGCATGTCCAGGAGATTGAAGACCTCACAGGAGAAAGAAGGATGGAAGTTAAGCATGCTGCAGCCGGGGAATTAAGACAGATACAGATGGAACTTCCGCCAGGTGAAGGAAGCATTTTAAAAGTGAAATTTGCAAAAGATAATGCTGGTTTCCTTCTGCTGAATGAGGATTTTACTTTAAGCAGTCTGGCGGTGAAAACTGAAAATGTTATCATCCAGCCTGTAAAAAGGGGATGGAGCACAGGCTGGGACTGGGTGGCAGAAAGACAGAAAGACGCAGGCCCTCATGGAAAGGGAGTATTGAGCCTGCCGCAGATGGCAGAGTTGCGCGGTTTTCTCCGGGGTATCCTGAATTCAAAAAGTTTTGATGTATTCTTTTTTCTCAGGGGAGATTTTAAGGGGCCGGAATCAGTTATTGTAGAAATTACAGATGAACAGGGGAAAAAGAACTGGTTACTTTCCAATAATTATCATCTCCCGGCTATAATACCCAGGGAAACAAAGGGACTGAGTATAATGATAGGTGAGGGAGTAAAGGTAAGAAATATCATGTTTTTTGCTATTCCTGTCTCGTACTGAGGGTATTTCCCAGTAGTTTTTTCAGGTATTCCAGTTGTTTGCTAACATCCTGATGCACAACTGCCCAGTGCTGGGTTACACCCTGCTGGATAATCAATTTCACAATCTCATTTACAGGAAGAGAAGGTTTTATCAGCATGTAAGGGGAAATGGAAAAAGTTTCCCTGCCAGCAAGAGCTTTCCCTGTCAGGGTGGTCATCTGCAGTTTTTTGCCATCAAAAAAAAGATTCAGCATCGTGACCCTGCCTTTTTTAGCCTTAAACTGCATGGCTGATGTTTCCTTTTCTACTTCCATGTACTCGTGGTCCGGGGTAATTTTGATATTTTCTTTAGAATCAGCCAGACGAATGTCATGAATTCCGGCATGGCCTGCGAGAAAGATATTTTTCTGCTCATCAAGGGTGAAAATTTCTGTATACATGGGCACTTTTTTAGAAAGTTCCCTGAGAAGATAAAGAGCTACAGCTGCTCCCACATCACCTTCCATACTGATAACTGTTTTCTCCAGTAATCCCGGTATCCAGAGGCAGGGCCGGAGACCAAGCTTTTTGTGGAGTTGAACATCAAGATCATTAAGAGCCAGGGCATGAAGTTGATACTTTTCCACAATTTTTAATAGCCCCAGTGAGGCTCGGACACCCTTCCAGAGAGCCGCATCTGAAACTTCCACTCTGAACTCCTGTTTTAACAAAAGAAAATTTTCTTTTATCTCTTTTTGGGAAATGCTTTCTGTCATCCGGTAATATTCTTCTACTTTTATTTTTTGAATGGAAACACCAAGTTGTTCTTTGAGAACCTGCGGGTCAATGTAGATTCCACTCATACCCTGGCTGGGGCAGGGCAGTAACCCTACAGTTAAGCTCTTCAATCTAAAAATGATGCTGGCAGCTTTTAAATAGTCTTTCAACTGCTGTGCTGCTTCACTGTTTTCTAAAGAACCGGAAACTACCCCGAAATTGGTTCCTGCCCTTTTTAAGGGGCCGCTGGCCTGTAAACTGGCAACCGGGCCGCTAAAGCGGAAAAGTTGAACCATATTAAACTGCCGGGGCAGTTTTCTTAAAGGAAAGTAACTCCACAGGATAATGGGTATCTCCGGCAATCTTTTTATAACGTCAAGAAAAAGATAGTCTTCACCCCAGGTAAGATAACAGATTAAAATAGCCACCACCTTTTCTTTCTGGAAGATTTCAGCGATGGCTGCGGCTTTCTTCCTGGTATCAACGATAAAGGGACAAACAGGCTGGAACTCAGATGATAAAATCTTCTTTATTCTGGAGACGTCTTTTTTCAGAAAAGATGGCAGCAGGGAGAAACAACCGCAGCCAGCCCTGATGGTTGTAAACCATTCCGCGGAAAGTAAAAGAAGTCCTATTCCGGGTTTATCCCTCATCGGTAACCACGCCAGGCTTCAATCATTGCCTGGACATTTTGATAGGGGGTATCAGGAAAAAGAGAATCCACAGGAGAAAGGATAAATTTTTTCCTGCCCATTTTTTTCAACACTTCTTCTGTTTTTTTCTTGACTGATTTTTCATCAAGTCTATTAAGTGTCAAACTGCTACTCAGTCCACCGGCGACGCATATTCTGTTGTTGATTTTACTTTTCAAATCAACCAGGTCAAAGTTTTCCTGCTGTGGGTCAGCAAAGTAGAGAAGGTCAACTCCGGATTCAATGATGGTTTCAATTAAAGACATTACCCCTGTAGTCATCACATAACCGGCCTTCAGTCCTGCCTGGTGGACAAGGTGAGTAAATCCTTTCAGGTTGGGAATAACAAATTTCTTGATTAACTGCGGGGACCAGAAATCAGTAGAACCGTACCAGCCTCGCTGGACAATAATGTCCACACCGCCTATCTCTATCATCATCTCTGTTCTCATCCGGTCAAATCTATAAATGGTATCCACGAGTTCCTGAAAAAAGTCTGGTTCAGTCAAAGCAGAGACAACTGCATTCTGAACACCCATCAGCCACACAACTGCATCTAGACCGAAAGCACTCCAGCCCTGAACAGCCACAGGAACCCTGGAAGTGAATTCTCTTATCAGTTTAATTTTTTCTTTATAGCTATCTATCTCCTCTTTTGATGGGGGATAAAGAAGATATTTGATTGCTCTTAAATCTTCTGAAGAACTGACAGGAAATTTTTCACTCCGGGGAAGGTTGAAATCTTCAAAAAGTTTTGGTTTTTCTGGCTGTATAACCCAGCCCTCAAGTATTGTCTCCTCTGTTTTCCTCACCTTCTGAGTGATAACACCTTCAGGTGTTTCGTAGAAACAGCACTGCACATTCTTTTCTTCCCGGTATCTTATTTTCACATCAGGATGCATACTCCAGGGGAAGGAAATATCAATGACATCGTCTATTCCCAAACCAAGCCATCTTTTCACCCTTTCCAGGTCGTCAAAGATATCCCAGTCATAAGGAAGGGTATGCAGATGCTCCAGCCGCATAGTATACCAGTAGGCTCTTTCTTTTCCGTTTCTTACCCATCTTAATTCTCGCGGAGGATGAAAACCAAAACACCAGGCATAAAGCGGGGTATAATCTACATCCTTTCCTTCAATGACTGCCATAATTCTTTCTTTAGAACTCATTCTTCTTTCTCTTTTATAAAATTCATGTTGTGAATACAATGTGCTGTTTCTATCATTGCTCTGAAGTTTTCTGGCTTTATCAGCGGATTAATTTCTGAGGACGTCCCAAGAAAGATTCCCCCTTTATCCAACGCCTGTGTCTCCTCAATCTGTCGTTTGACCTGGCCAGTTACATCCTCAGGACTTCCTCTTTCCATCAAATCAACCCCGTCAAGTCCTCCTGCCCATATCATCTCCGGATACTGGTTTTTTAACTGGATAATATCCATACCAGCAGATGGTTCCAGGCAGTAAAAACCGTCCACACCACAGTTGATAAAATCATCTATCAGCATTTTATAGTTACCATCAGAATGATATAAAACTTTCAACCCATAACTTTTCCATCTGGCAACCAGTTTTTTCAGCAGCGGAAAGTATTCCTTTCTCAAAAATGCAGGTGAAAATACAGGGCCTGTCCTGGAAGCAAGGTCATCAGCAATCAGAACCACCGGAGAAAGAGTTCTGTCTGCAATGGCATCAACCATTTCTATCGCCCTTTCCGCCTTAAGGGCAAGATACTCAGAGACAGTATCAGGCTGGCTGTAGTAGAGATAGGTAAAAGGTTCTATCAGTCCGTAGTTCCAGCAACCACATATCCCTATATTCACAGGATAGGCACAGATAACAGTATCATCACCAATCATCTTCTGAATATCTGTAATCCATTTCTTATATTTTTCTCTCTCCTTATCCTTATCTAACCTTTCTCTTCTTATTCCCTCCATTTCTTTAGAAAATAACTCTTTTAGCCTTCCTTCATCCATATCAGCTGGTTTAATAACCCAGGAGGTCCAATTGTCATCCTGATGTATAGCTCCATATTCATCAATCCATCTTTTTGTTCCTCCTGGCTCACATGGCGGGAAACACATATCCAGTGTCTTCCTTATGACCTCACAGATATCCTTTAGACTATAGTTAAACCCTTCTATCTTTTTCCCTGTATAAAAAGAGAGAACACCAGGATTATAACTTACCTGGTCATGGATGGCGATTCTGTCCACTGGCTGAAGATGAAGTGTCCTTTCTACTCTCTCCTTCTTTGTTAATGCATCTTTCATATTTATCTCCAGAACTGATATCCGGGACAGTCTGTAAGATGCCAGTGAAATCTTCCCCTTTCTGTCTCCGGTAGAACTCTTGAGGCAATAGCAAGAGATAACGTCCTGAACCAGGTGGCAAACATACAGGATTCATCAGGAGAAGAAGTCATCTCTCTATGCCCGTAAACAAAAGGTTTTCCCCTGAAAAATACAAAACCACCATCAGAATTCTGATGGGAAAGTACATTTTCTACTGCTTTTTCTAGGGAAATCTTTATATCCTGCTTTCTGTAATCTGTCTGAAAACTCAACCGGACAAGTGGGTCTATACAGTCAATGTCCTGGCAGGCAGAACTTACAGCATGGTGCGGACCAGTAAAACCACCTTTTTCATTCTGCAGGGATAAAATCCTGTCAATAATCACCTGCTTATGTTTTAGTTCTACCCGGTCATAGAAGAAAAGAAGGTACTCATGATACCCTCCCATCATGACCTCAGAGACAGCCAGTTTGTCGTTTACATCTATATTTTCTGGTCCCCAGGCACCATAAACCGGGTTCTGTTTTGCTTGCAGCCACTCCAGCATAACCTCAATTGCCTTAGACGCCTTTTTATCATTTTGAAAGTCCCTGGCATATTGAAGCAGTTGCCCGTAATTTAAGATTTCGTTTCCTGCGTTGTTTGAGGCAGAAGGTGTGGACCAGTCTCTTTCCTCAAGCCATTCAATCACAAAGTCAGGATGATAAAAAGGCTTTAAAAATGTAAATTCCTTTTCCGCAACTGAGCCCAGACAACTCAGGGCAATAACAGCATGGCAGGTAAGATGTCTGAAGCCCCACCAGTCATCGTTAATATACGGGGAATCAGAGACAGCAGGGTCTTTGAATAAACCATCATCTGCCTGGAAGGAATTTATAAAAAAAGCCCACTCTTTCTTGTCTTCAGTAAGCTCATCATAAAGATACCTTGTCATCACAGCATAGCATGTGGCATAAAGAACACCCTTTCTGGTGGAACGACTGTAGCGGTAATGAAAACAATCCTTTCCTGAACGCATACTTTCTATATATTTTAGCGTCTTTTTTCTTACCGTTTCCCAATCCGGGCAGCTCATGCTTTTCCTTCTTCCCGGGCTATCTCCAGAAACCGTAAGACCCGTTTCCAGGACGTAGCAGGAGTGATAGGACTGCCAGTAGAGATGATAAATCCTCTTGCTTTTCTGCCTGCTTCTACCTGCCGTTTTACTTCCTTTTCCAGTTCTTCCTCTGTTCCGTTCTGTAAAATCCTGATAGGGTCTATGTTTCCGAAAAGGCTTATTTTCTTACCAATAAGTTCTGCAATTTTACCGATGTCGTTAGTATATCCTTTCATACTTGTTTCCACAGAAAGACCATCAGCCCCTGCCTCCACAATAAGGTCCAGTCGGTCCATCACCCCGCCGAAATAAATAAGTATGGCTTTGTGATTAAAATGATGTATTGTTTCCACCATCTTTTTTGTACAGGGAAAGACAAATCTTTCATAGTGTTTCCTGGAAACAATATCAGAGTAAGCCATAGCATCATCAATATAAATGGCATCTGCCCCGCACAGCGATGCTGCTTTGATATTTTCCACAGCCTGTTCCATCAGTTTGTTACTCAAATAATCTATCAGGAAGGGTTTCTCCAGCAGCATCAGCAGAGTATTTGTCTGTCCAAGATAACGGTGGCACTCCCAGAGTATCCCGGTCACCCCACCAGCAATAATGGCGTATGTTTTACCTAATTTCTCCACCACTATCCTGACGTAATCGTATCTTTCCTTCATTTCCTCTGCCTTTACTATTTTTATCTTTTTCACATCTTCCTTATCAAAAACAGTCTGTTTTTCATTTGCAGTGTAAGTAAACGGGTGCGCTCCGGTAGGACGCAAAAGATCATCGGTGTTTCTCTTTCTATCGTGCCTCACTATTTTCCCCTCCCGGAGCAAAAAATAAGTATTCTTTCGCACCTGACGGGGTACTGCCCCATGCGGTATTAGCATTTCCCAGGGAACTTTTTTTATCAGGGAATGATAGGTGGAAAAGTATTGCTCCGGCTGGCTATACAACCATCTGTACAACTCCAGCCATGTTTTACCGGTTAGTTCCGCAAAGTGGTCACAATAATAAAGGTCGTTGTACAAAACAGTAACAGGCATCCGGTCAACCGGCTTGCCTTCCAGGGCATTTTTGACTCTTTCTTTAGGTGTCACCGCGTTTACTCTTATAGATTGCTCTCAGAGTAAAAAATGGTTTTTTGAGCCTGCGGTCATAAGTGACAAGACCTTTATAGTTCATCCCGTCCCAGTATTTGTTGATATATTTACTCGGGTCTTTATAATCACTGAAACAGAAAGGGAATGTTCCGCAGACAGGATATTTTTTGAATACCTCAAAACTTTTCTTCAGGAATCTGGCAGAGTAATCCTCTGACCATAACCGGCAACTTCTGGAAATATATCCTGGTATGGCATCGGCACCAAACTCACTTATTACCAGTGGCTTTTTATACCTTCCTGTCAGTTCCTTTAACTTTTCTTTTAGTTTCTCCAGATTTATTTTTTTCACTTTTTCCCCTTTATCTATCACATCATACCAGCCCCAGTATTCGTTCACCCCAACAATATCAACCATCTTGCCTACCCTGCCCACCCTTCCGTATAAAGAAGCATAAGCCAGCAATTTATCATCCATTTCTCGCGCCTTCTGGCAGATTTTCCTGAAAAATCTTTCTGCTGCTAAACTTTCAGTTTCACATTCATTGCCTATACCATAGATTACCACCGCAGGATGGTTTCTTGACTGTCTTATCATCTCTTCCATCATTCTTAAGGCAAGCTTCTGGTAGGACTTATCAGAAAAAACTGTTTTCCCTTTTCCCTTTTCGGGGCTGAGGCAATAAACAGGGATATCAATCCAGACCATCAAACCCTGCCTATCACATTCAGAAAGAAACTCCTCAGGAAAAGGGAAATGGCTTCTGATGATGTTAACGCCCAGTTCTTTTAACAGAAAGATATCCTTCTGATACTGCCTTTTTTTCATCACCAGTCCATGAGCAGGACTGTCATAAAGATAATTGAGACCCTTTAAGAAAATCTTTTTGCCGTTGAGGAAAAGTTGACGCCCCTTTGCTACCAGGGAACGGAATCCCACTGGCACAATTTTTTTCTCCAGGAGGATTCCTTCTGAAAGAAGAGATATTTCTGCAGAGTAGAAAGCAGGATTTTCCCCGGACCAGCTTTTAACATTCGGGATTTTAACTTCTACCTTCAAAAAATTTCTCACCTTCTCCAGTCTTTTTGTTACATCAGCACATCTGATTTCTACCTGAAAGTAATTTCTGCTGCTGGAGACAATTTTCCCGTTGATAGAAAGAAGACCGTTATGTTTTGCCTGAACTGTTAAATCAGCCAGATAAGTATCCGGATAAAGTTCCAGACTTACCTGCCTGTGGATGCCACCGTAATTAAACCATCCTAAAACAGCTGGAAGTTTTATCAGGTGCGAACGGTTGTCTACCTTAACTGCCAGAGTATTTTTCCCTTCTTTCAGCAGGGAAGAAACATCTACAGAAAACCCTGTATATCCCCCTTCGTGTTCACCTGCCAGCTTGCCATTAAGAAAAACCTCACACCGGTAGTTTATCCCCCCCCAACCTTAAGACAGCAGTTTTCTCCCCTATCTTTTGGTGGTAATCAAAATCACGGACATACCAGCTTACTCCTTCGTAAAGGCTGTATTTGTCTCCGTATAAATTCCAGACCCCAGGGACAACTACCTTGTCCCATTTTGACCTGTCCCATTCTGGTGAGGCATAAGCTGGAGACTTATGGTATTTCGGGTCAAGATCAGCGACAAAATCCCAGATTCCGCCAAGGTCAATTTTCCTCATTTTTTTACCTGTCAATCAAAAGATATAGGGTTAATACCTGCCAGGCATCTATAGAACAACACCCTTTTATCTGGTTTAATTTTTCTTCTGTCAGGTTACTCAGGAAAACCTCAACCTTCTTAAACTGCGGAAATTTTAAATGGAAAGATGTTTTCTTGCCTTCACATTCTTTAATCCTTAAAACAAAGCCCTTTTTATCCTCTGATTTTTTGAAGCTTATCAGGGACAAATTCTTTCTGTCAATTTTTATATAATCTTTCCTCAACCGGTAAAGGAAAGGCATTAACAGACAGGTAGAAAAATTTTCGGCAGAAGAATTAGTTATCTTCCTGGCGGAGGTAATGAAATAACGGAAACTTATCCTGCCTTCCTGATATGCCCTGAAGTTTGTGTACCAGTAGTTATTCATCACATATGAGAAAATTGTTCCGTTTTCTACGAGCAGTTTTTTAAGCCATTTTCCTGTATTTATATCTGCTATCTGAATTAAAGGGGCATCAGGGCTTACAAAACAAACTTCTTTCTTCTCATCACAAATAACTACCCAGTCTTCAATGGAGTAGTAGTCACGGCAGCTTCCCGAAAGTTGCTGAGTTTCCGGTTCAAATACTGCCTTGCCCGGTCCGCATATCCTCACAGAAGGCCTTCTAAAATTAAAAGGAAAAGCAAAGTAAAGTCCTTCTGGTTCTATGACGGCATTTTTACTGATAGTATTGGTAATCTCTATTTTCTTAGACAAATGAGGAAGGTTGATTTCCGAGATGATTTGACTGCAGCCTTTTCCTTCAAATCTGAGAATACATCTTTCCCTTTTTTCCTCTCTGTAAATCTCCAGTGATTTGAAAACTGGCTTATATCTGATAAACTGTGCCTCCTTTCTTTTTCTCCCTGCTGCCCAGAGCGGTTCTTCTGAATGCTCCTTCCAGATTGCTTCCCTTTCTGCAGGTCGGTTTATGTTTTCGTAAATGTATTGATTAAAACTGTAAAAAGCCGTGCTGTCTACAAGTTCTTCCTTCAACTGCCTGTCATAAATACTTTCTATTCTTCCGGTTTTCAGGTTAAATTTTATTCTGTAAAAGTCATTTTCCATTGTATCTGTTTCTATCTTTTGTTTTCTCCGGTCTTCTTTTTCTCCCTGGCATACCACGGCAAAAAATTTCTCCCCATCATTTATCAGTCTCTGGTTTTCAATATCTGCCTGATAGACAAAACCGGACTTTATTGCCCACTGTTTGAGTGTGGATGCAGAGAATGGCCTGGAGACGCTTTCGCTTGCTCCGAATGTATGCTCCGCAAAAAAGAAAAGATTTCTCCAGATGTCTCTTATTCTTTCCGCAGGGTATCTTTTTCCCTTCAGATTAAGAAGTGACCAGAGACACTCATTCTCTATTATCCTTCTGCGGTTATTCAGACAGAGCAAGGTTTCTAAGGCGCAGGAACCATTCCCATCAGCCCACCAGTCAGGCCAGGAAAGTTTATATACAGGAAATCTTTGCTCATATCTATCTTTCATGTACTCAAAAAACATAGAAGGTGTAGCAATAACAATCTCCGGATTTTTCTCTTTTTCATTCCAGGTGCGGACAGTATCGCATATTTTCAGAAGTGGTGGCTGGTTATCCATGGCTATTTGAAGACAGATAGCATCATACGGATAATCCTGCTCTATTTCTTTCAGGTGTTCTGGTAAAAGTTCCTTTAGCTTTTTGTATGATTCTCCAAAACCAAGGTGTAAACCTTCTGCGTACCATAACTTTCTGCCAGCATTCCAGACTAAAAGTTTACTGCCGCAAGGTCCCTGCCACCAGAAAGGTCTTTCCACCTCCGGGGCAAAACCTCTTATCTCACTGGTAGCCATCAAGAGATAACTGATACCCAGTTTATTCAGAAGACCTGGTATGTTCCAGGAAAGCCCGTTGACATCGCAGTTTGTGGCACAGATTACTTTTATTCTGTATCTCGCCCTCAGTTTCTTAAGAAAGTAGAAACTGCGAATGAGCATTTCCAGAGAGTAAAGATCTGTAAGATTGAGGTAAAGACCGGTAACTTCTATCTGCCCTTTTGTCCACCATTTCCTGAAATCCTTTATCTTCTCCGCTCTTATCTGAAAGTAGTGTTCCACCTGCCAGAGTACTTCACAGGTCCACCTGAATCTGGAATTTTCTGGATAAATTTTTGTTTTCTCGCAGTAGTTTAAAGCATCATCAAGGAATTTCAGGTGGCTGCGGAAAACATTTTCCTGGATATCCGTATAACCAATGTCAGTGTGAGTATGGTGAACGAGAAAGATTTTTTTAATCAAATAAAATGTTTCACCTACCCCAGAAAAACACCCTGTTTTTTCAGGCTGGCCTGTATTTTCTGGTAAGGAACCTTTTCGGGTTGCATTTTTTTTCTGACTGCGACCGCAGCAGCTACTCCAGCAGCCTGGCCTGTTGCCAGACAGGGTGCTATAAGGCGCATGGTATTGGCAGCCGCATAATCCGCAGAGATGCACCTGCCAGCAACTAAAATTCCCTCCAGGTTCTCCGGGATTAAACACCGGTAAGGAATATCATAATCCAGACCTTTTATTGGGTAGAGTTGATAGTTAGAACTCAGGTAAGCACCCAGCCTGGCAATAGAATCTTCAAAGTGCCGGCTGCTTCTTAAATCTTCATCAGTAAGAATATATCTGCCACCAATCCTGCGACTCTGACGCACACCTAATTGAGGTGCTGTTTCTCTGATTCTGGCTTTCTCCCAGCCAGGAAGGCTCTTTTTCAGAAAATAAAGAGAGGAAAAGTATCCGCGGCGAAGTTTTATTTCTGCCTGGCTTAACGCCGCAGCATCAGTAATATCAATTCCCTTCAGGTAGCGCGTCTGGTTGGGCAGCCTTCCGTCGTTCAAAGAAGATGCCTGGCTAATAATTTCCTGGTAAAGTGCTGGTTCTTTTTCCGCAAAGGATTTAACCCTGGTCTCATCCACTCCTTCTACCACCACTGGCAGACTAACATCGTGGGTCTGGTTGTCACAGTGGCAGCCAGCACGAGAGGCAATATCAGCATCAGCTGTACAATCAATCACCACCTCTGCCAGAATCGCTTTCCTGCCACTTTTACTTTCCGTAAAAATACCACCGACCCGATTTCCTTCCAGGAGGGGATAGCACGCCAGAGTATGGAGAAGTATCTCCCCTGCCGCTTGTTCTATCATTTCTGCTGCCTGCCATTTAAAAACCTCTGCGTCAACAACATAGTCTCCACATTCCGTACAACTTTTTACTGCCTGGAAACTTTCCATACGGTCTTTAATATCCTTCACGATACCCTTTGCTTTCGGCTGGTAACCATCACCCACACCCAGAATCCAGACAACATAAGAACCAGTAATCATGCCGCCAAGATAGCCATATCTTTCCACCAGTAATGTTCTTGCTCCCTCCCGGGCAGAAGCGATGGCTGCAGCTATACCAGCTGGTCCTCCACCAGCCACCAGAACATCCACCTTTCTGAAAACAGAAATTTTTCTCTCTGGTTCAACTACATAGTTTTTGTTTTTCTCCATGGTTACTATTCTATCACAAAAATAAGCTAAGGTAACCACGGCACTGACTGCCCATACCAGCCACCAAACCACAGGTGATAAATCCAGCCCAGGATTCTCATTTCTGCAGTCAGGATATTAACTTCCAGAAGATTCTTCTTGAATTGCTCCTGTCTCCAGCCAGCTGGTATTTTTTCTATTTCTTTTGCTTCCAGAGGATTACCGGAAAGACCATAACGGGCCGCTGTTTCCCCGGCTTTAGCTAACGCGGCGGCGGCTCTCTGGTTAATTCTTCCCAGAAAAACGGCAAAAGCATTCTGGCTGGCTTTTCTCAAAGACTGCAAATCAAGCAGGATTTTGATGGCAAACCATTCTGCCAGACTGCGAAACTTCTTGCTGTAACGGGCAGGGTCGTCACCCACCATCACCGGGGGAAGATAACCTTGCTGAAAAAGAGAATTGGCTTCTTTCAGCCCCAATGGCTGGACTACCGGGTCATAAAGGATAAACCAGTGAACCAGACAGGCTACTTTCATTTCCTCAGCACACTCTTCCCTGGTAATAGAGGGAGGTGAATCATTTCTCCAAACAGGTTCTCCCGGACTTTTCCCGGAAGCATTTTCTCCAGAGAAAGCAATTATCCCGGAAAAAAGAATGAGCGCCCCAAAAAATCTTTTCCTTCTCACAGGAGAAATTATAAACTGAAGAATCATCTTTGGAAAATGTGTTATACTGAGTAAGGTTTAAGACAGACGAAGATGACAGAACGGGAAAGGGTTCTTAGTGTTTTCAGAAAAGAAAAACCAGATATCACTCCCTGGTTTGGAGACCTTTCCTGGTGGTATAACAGTCGGAAGGAAAAAGGGATTCTTCCTCCTGACTGGGAAGGAGAAACAGGTTATCTGAATTTCTACCGGGAAGCTGGATGTGGTATTTATCTTTATCCACCTTCTCTTTACCGGCAGGAGTTTGACCCCACAATAAAGATAGAGGTGGAGCAAAGAGGTGTCTTTACCATCACCTGCATCCGCACCCCGGAAGGATGTCTCCGTTCTGTACAAAAAAAACTGGTGGCATCAAATACCAGTGCGTATGTGGAGTACTTCATCAAAAAAGTTGAGGATTTAAAGGTAATGAGGTATTTTTTCAGTCACCGGAAGTTTACCCCTGACTACGAGCAATTTGAGAAAATTGATAGCCTCTGGAACGGATGGGGAATTCCCTGTGCCCTGGCTCCCTGTTGCACTTCGGCACTACAGACTTTATTAACCCGGTGGGCAGGCATCAGCACTACTATTGATTTACTCAGTGAGGCACCCGGGGAACTGGAGCAGACCATAGAAGAGGTCCAGTCCAGTGATGATTCTATTTTTGATATTCTGCAGTCTTCTCCTGCTCTTTTATTCTGTCTACCGGAAAATCTGAGTGGACAGGTAACCGGCAGGTTTTTAATGCAACGTTATGAGATACCTTACTGGGAAAAACGTATCAGTCAGTTACACCAGGCTGGCAAATACGTCCTTCTTCATAACGACGGAAGCCTGCAGGCATCTCTACCACTTCTGATGAAGACCGGCCTGGATGGAATTGAAGCTGTCACCCCAGAGCCTGCCGGGGATTTAAAACTGGAAGAAATTCGCGATATGGTAAACGGGAAGAAGGTTATCTGGGGATGTTTACCAGGTGTCTTTTTCTCACCTGAGTATGAGGAAGAATTTTTCCTCAGTTACATCACGCAGGTTTTGAAAATTTTTCCCGTGGGAACGCCCTTTGTGCTTGGTGTGGCTGACC
The DNA here is from genome assembly GCA_964645405.1 of uncultured bacterium. Classification (GTDB taxonomy): domain Bacteria; phylum Ratteibacteria; class UBA8468; order B48-G9; family DSTR01; genus JAMWDF01. Next base: position 36,571 of record CAZYCA010000028.1, read on the forward strand.
AGGTACCACCAGACGCGGAATTCTCCAGGATAAAACTGGTCAGGAAAGTGGTGGAGGAATAAAGAAAATGGATGAAAAATGGCAGAAAACAGTGGCACTGGAGACAATCCCGGAAGGAAAACCCTTTCTCTTAAAGGCAGGAGGAAAAACCCTTTTGACTTTCCGGCAGAATACTCATGTTTCTGTGTTTAGCTGCCGCTGCCCTCATTACGGTTTGTCTCTGGAGAAAGCCCTGGTAATCAATCAGCACTTCTTTTGTCCCTGGCATCTGGCAAAATTTGATTTAAAGACCGGTCAGGTTCAGTCTCCACCGGCGCTCAGGGACCTGGAATCTTACCAGGTAAAGGTGGAAGAAGGCATAATTTTTGTACGGCCCAGGGTAAAATCAAAAAAGGCTGCCGCTTTTAAAGAAAAACCCTGTTTTGTCATTTTAGGGGCAGGTGCTGCGGGAACAGCTGCAGCGTTTGAACTTCGCCGGTGCGGTTTTGATGGTCGGATTGTGCTGGTTTCAAAGGAAACAGAACTACCATATGACCGACCAAGTCTAACAAAGGAATATCTTACTGGAGTATGGACAGACCAGGATATAATTTTAAAATCAGCAAAAGATTACCAGGATGAAGGCATAGAGATTATTGGCGGCAGCAAAGTTGTAGAAATAAAAACAAGCGCAAAGAAAGTCATCCTGCAACAGGGGAAAGAACTTTCTTATGAAAAACTGCTTCTGGCTACTGGAGCCAGTCCAGGACGCTTACGGGTGAAAGGAACAGAACTTCCTGGTTTCTTTTACCTGCGTTCCAGGCAAGATGCACAGGCTATCCGCCAGTGGCTCCCGGGCTGTGAGAAGGCAGTTGTCATTGGCTCTGGTTTTCTTGGTCTGGAGGTGGCATCTTCCTTGAGGAAAAAGGGTCTAAAGGTAAGTGTGGTAACTCCTGACATTCTTCCTCTGAACCATATTCTGGGAAAAGAAGTCGGCGGTTTTTTTTACAGGTTACACCAGGGTCAGGGAGTAATCTTTTATCTGGAAAACAGGGTTGTTTCTGTTTCAGGCAGGTCCAGGATAGAAGCTGTTACGCTTTCTGATGGTCAGAAAGTTGAAGCTGAACTGGTAATTGCAGGAGTTGGCATTCAGTTAGAGTTAGACTATGCCCGGAAGACAGAACTCTTTACAGACCAGGGAGTTATTGTAGATGAGAAGCAAACAACATCAGACCCTGATATTATGGCTGCTGGTGATATAGCTCTGGTGCCTTCTTCTGTCCCTGGCCAGAGGCTACGGATAGAACACTGGGCTGAAGCACAGCGTCAGGGACAGCAGGCTGCCAGGAGTATGCTGGGATTATCCTCCGGTGAAACAGGACTGCCTTTTTTCTGGACCAGGCAGTATAATACTACTTTCAGATATGTGGGTTTCACCGGGAACTTTGATACTGCGGTTATCCGGGGAAGGTTTGAGCAAAATGATTTTCTGGTGGGATACTTCTACCAGGGAAAACTGGTAGGTTTTGGTGGCGTGGGCAGAACACAGGAACTTGTTTTACTTGGTGAATTGCTGCGGAAAAAGGTATCTATAGATAAAGAAGAATTTACTAAACTTGTTTCCTGAAGGAGGAGTTTTGATTATCTGGCCAGCACTGAAGGAGTTTAAAAAGTTAAGCAGGGATTACACGGTTATTCCAGTATGGAGTGAAGTCCTGGCTGACCTGGAAACCCCAGTTTCTGCTTTTCTGAAACTCAGACGTGGTTGTTACAGCTTCCTTCTGGAAAGCGTAGAACAGGAAGAACGGACAGGAAGATACTCCTTTCTGGGGACAGAACCTTATCTGGTTGTCCTGGGCAAGAACAAAAAAGGTGAGGTTTTCCATTTTTCCTCAGGGACTGTAGAAAAATTTTCCGAAGAAAAACCGCTTGCTTATTTAGAGGAACTGATGCGTTCCTACCGGCAGGCAGAGAGCAGCCAGCTGCCAGGTTTCTCCGGGGGTATGGTCGGATATGTTTCTTATGACTTTGTTCGTCAGCTGGAGAAACTACCCCAGATTAAAGAAGATGATTTGAAAGCTCCGGATACCCTTTTTATGCTGGCAAAGGACCTGGTCATCTTTGACCATTTTCGCAGAAAATTAATTCTTCTGTGTAACGGATTTGTTACCCGGGAAGATAATCCTGAGAAGGTTTACCAGTTATGTGTGAACCGGATTGAGGAAATCCAGAAACGTCTTGCCAGGCCACTTTTTCTGGTGGAGCCAGCAGAAAATTACCGCTCAGGAGATTTTACCAGTAACCTTACTTGCCGGGAATTTGAGCAGATGGTGCGGAAAGCCAAGAAGTATATCCGCGCAGGAGATATCATCCAGGTAGTTTTATCCCAGAGATGGAGCAAGAAACTTGATTTACCTGCCTTTAATGTTTACCGCTCATTGCGTTCGGTTAATCCTTCCCCTTACATGTTCTATCTGGAAGCCGGGGAGATAAAGCTAATCGGTTCTTCCCCGGAGATTTTAGTGAAATTAGAAGGACAGAAAGCGGTAGTCAGACCCATTGCCGGCACCAGACCCAGAGGTAAGAATGAAAAACAGGAACTTTCACTGCAGCAGGAACTTCTCCAGGATGAAAAAGAACGAGCTGAACATGTGATGCTGGTAGATTTAGGCCGTAATGACCTGGGTCGGGTTTGCCTGCCTGGTAGTGTGCAGGTAACAGAACTGATGACTATTGAAAAGTATTCCCATGTTATGCATCTGGTTACCAATGTGCAAGGCCATCTGGCGCCCGGGAAAACTGCTTTTGACCTTTTAAGAGCCAGTTTCCCGGCAGGCACAGTTACCGGAGCTCCGAAAATTAGAGCCATGGAAATTATTGAAGAACTGGAACCGGTTCGTCGTGGACTTTACGCAGGTGCGGTGGGTTACTTTGGTTTCCGGAAAAACATGGATTTCTGTATCACCATCCGCACTTTTTTCGTGAAAAAAGATAAAATTTATTTGCAGGCTGGAGCAGGTATTGTGGCTGATTCAGTACCGGAGCGGGAATATGCCGAAACCAGAAACAAGGCGGCTGGCTTGATGACAGCCTATCGCCAGGCAGAGAAAATTCGGTAGCAGCTGTCAGGAGGTAACTATGGTGGTAATGATTGATAACTACGATTCCTTTACCTATAACCTGGTTCAGTATCTTGGTGAACTGAAAGCAAAAATCTGTGTTTTCCGGAATGACCAGATTGGCCTGGAAGAAATAGAAAGGCTCAAACCCAGCCATATTGTGATTTCACCAGGACCGGGCAGACCAGAGAATGCCGGAATTTCCTGTGAGGTAGTCAGGGTCTTTGGCCAGCAAATACCTATCTTAGGAGTTTGTTTAGGCCATCAAGCTATTGGTTATGTTTTTGGAGGTAGAATTGTTGGTGCTAAACGTCTCATGCATGGCAAGACATCACTGATTCATCATTGTGGTAGCAGTCTCTATCAGGGTTTAATAAATCCCTTCCCGGCTACCCGTTACCATTCCCTGGTGGTGGAAAAATCCACCCTTCCCCAGTGCCTGAAAATTGAAGCCTGGTCAGAAGATGGAGAAATTATGGGATTGCGGCACCAGAACTATCCTGTCTTTGGAGTCCAGTTCCACCCGGAATCCATTCTCACTACCGAAGGCAAGAAACTTCTGGCCAATTTCCTTAAAATTGCGGGCTGACTGAAGTATCATGGCCAGCGCAATTGACACTGCCACCTCAACATCAAAGAAGGGTCAGTACCGGCATGGAAACTACCAGGGACGAAATATTCTACCCAGAGATGGCCATCAAGATTTTTGTTCAGTTTCCAGTTAAGAATACATTGAGGTAGATGTCCTCTTTCCTTGCCCGTGCCAAAGAAAACAGGATTATTGGGAATTTCATTAGCCCGCAGATAATTGTAAGCAAGGTCCAGTTTGACTTTTGGAGTCAATGCTAAAGAGAGATTGGCGCGATAAACCTGGGTATTGGTCCAGTAAGCGGGTTCGCCTCCTTCCACCGCGTAAGCAAAAAGATATAATTCGCTTATCCATGGCCAGCGCGAAAAGATAGGGTCCCAGTTTTCATTTTTGTCTGCGGTATTCGGGTCGTCCCCAGAAAGATAGGCAAAACCAACTTCCAGGGAGGGCTTCCACATTGTCTGAGGGAAAGACTTCGTCAGATAAGCATAACCTCCCAGGCCTTCCCGGTCTCTGCCTCCCTGGTACTCTCCAGTCTGACCGGCTAATTCTCCGCGGAGTTTCCAGGTATCCCAGGAAAAAACTGCTCTGGCGCCAAAGGTATGCAGCCCCAGAGTGGGTGTAAAAATCGCTCCCTTAGTGTAACTGCTTTCAGTCTTATAGATGTAGTATGGCTCCAGAGAAAAAATGCTGGCAGGCCTGGTCCTGGCATAGAGAACAATCGCCCTTTCATCAGAAGTATTCAACTGACGGCTGAGGTCGTTAATCACTGGCAGATAGATGTCTCTTCTCGGGTCAGAGATATAAATCACATCAACTGAATTCTTCTCATCAATTCTCCAGGTGAGTCTGGCAGCATTAAAATAAGTCGTGCGGGAACCATCATAGGGGGTCCCATCCAGAAGAATGAATCCTTCGCCATGGGTAAAAAGAAAATCCTGCCTGCCCAGCCGTAAATCCAGTGGTAAGGAAAAGATATTTTTGACATCAAGATAGAGATTGTCAAAAATACCCTCATTATCATTCACATATTTGCCTTTGCTGAGTGGACTGGTTGGTCCGGTAACCAGGTAAATATCCGGCTCGGTAGTGAGTTTCGCAAAAAGACTGATATTCTCGGTAAAGTTCCATCTTCCCCAGAGGCTGGCTTTAATACGGAAGTAGTTATCCACATTCTGAAAAAAAGCACTATTGCTTCTGAAGTCCCAGGCATTTTCAAAGTATTCCTGCCTGAGCCGTAACGAGGCTCCGCAGTCAAACTTCCTGACTTCTTCTGAATACGCCTGCCCGCAGCAGAGTGCTACCAAAAGCAAAAGACTGCCTACCCATCTTCTCCCTGCCATCTTTCCTCCTTGTTTTCCGGCCTTAACATTCTCACAATTCCTTTTCCTCTAACAGCCGGTATTTTTTCTTTTTCAGAATTTTCTCCACAGTTTTCACATCAGAAACTTTCAGTACCAACGCTGCTTTTTCTGCTTTTGTCATAAGGATACAGTACACATCTTCAATGTTAATTTTCTCTTTTTCCAGAAGATGAGCAATTTCATGGAAAGCACCTACCCTGTCAGGAATTTCCACAATGATTACCTCCTGATAGGAAATCATACACCCTGCTTCTTTTAAAGCCTGATAGGCTTTCTCATTATCATCAGTGATAATTTTAAATATTCCGTAGCTGCCACTATCAGCAATAGTAGAAGCGCGAAAGTTTAGCCCGGTTCTAGCGATTATCTCTGTGATACGGCTGATGCGGCCAGGTTTGTTTTCCAGAAAAATAGAAATCTGTCTGGCCATCTCATAATCTCCTTTTATCTATGACCCTTTTTGCTTTTCCTGTGGAAGGAGGAATTGTTCCTGGTTCCACCAGTTCTACCCTGGGAGTAACAATGATAACACTTTTCAGCTGCTCTGATATTTTTTCCTGGATTTCCCTCAACTGATGCAAATCTCCGGTGAAGTATTCCCTTTTAATCTCTACCTGGACAGTAAGAGAATCCAGACCTTTCTCTCTTTGTAGGGTGATGAGAAAGTTAGAATCAACTTCCGGGATATCCATGAGAACTGTTTCAATCTGGGAAGGGAAGATGTTAACCCCCTTGACGATAAACATGTCGTCAGAGCGACCTTTAATTCTTTCTATGCGACGGTGAATCCGACCACACTGGCACCTGCCCTTGACAAATCTGGTTAAATCTCTGGTCCGGTAACGGATGATGGGCATACCTTCCCGCTGTAAGGTTGTCAAAACAAGTTCTCCTTCTTTCCCTTCCGGTAACACCTGCCCGGTCTCCGGGTCAATTATTTCTGCTAAAAAGTGGTCCTCCCAGAGGTGCAGACCCTGCTGGCAGGGACACTCAAAAGCCACTCCTGGACCGTTCATTTCCGAAAGACCATAGCAGTTATAAACTGTCAGGTGTAAAAGTTTTTCCAGTTTTTTCCGGGTAGCTTCGGAATAAGGTTCCGCTCCCATAATTGCCAGACGCAGTTTTAAATCCTTGCCAGGAGAAAGCCCTATTTCCGCCATCACCTGTGCGAGATAAAGGCAATAACTGGGAGTAATATGAATTATCGTGGTGCCAATGTCCCTGAAGAATTCAATCTGTTTCTGGGTATTACCAGAGCCAGCCGGAACCACCAGCAAACCAATTTTTTCTGCACCATAGTGTAACCCCAGTCCTCCGGTAAAAAGACCGTAGGTCATCATGTTCTGGAAAACATCTCCAGGTCTGGCACCAACCATATAGAGACACCGGGCAATTAAATCAGCCCAGTTTTCAATATCTTTCCTGGTGTGAAAAACAAGAGTGGATTTTCCGGTTGTTCCTGAAGAAGCGTGCAGACGCACAAGCTGGGTCAGAGGTACTGCCAGCATACCAAAAGGATAAGACTGCCTTAAATCTTCTTTCACTGTAAAAGGAAAACGTTGAATCTCTTCCAGGGAAGAAATCTTTGGAGTCAAACCTGCCTGGCTGAACTTTTGCTGATAGAAAGCTGAACGCCAGGCACACTCTAAAGTTTCCTGCAATTTCTCTAACTGCCAGCTGCGCAGTTTTTCCGGCGTAATTTTTTCCCGCTCCGGGTCCCAGAAACCATAAGCTGGCGCCATCTTCAACCAAAAAGCTCTTTCAGTTTTTCTGCTCTTACCGGTTTAGTAACGAGACTACCAAGAAAATAGAAAAAACCACACCCAAGCAAAACAATGTACTCCAGAGTCCCCATACCAATTTTACCTTTAGCCGTGGCAATACCACCTAAAAGGGTAGCCAGAACACCGTAAATCATGCATAAAATAGCACCGGTAGCTGTAGCCCTTTTCCAGTAAAAGGAAATAGCGGTGCAGAAAATAAAAATACCACCCAGACCAATCGCAGCGTAGCCCATGAATATAGCCAGAAGTTCCGGTGGTTTCCGGAAAGCCCACCAGAAAGGAATGAGAATGAAAATACCTATGGCTACCCTGGTTAAAGCCAGCAGGTTTTTCTGGGGAATATCAGGATTCCAGATCTGGATAAGGTCCCTGGTCAGGTTTCCAGCCATTACCATTACCATCCCGGACAGGGTGGACAACGCTGCCGCAAAAACTCCGGTGATGTAAAGCGTGGTAAGAAGCTTTCCACCTGTTGCCATAGCCAGGTAAGGAGCAGCCAGATCTCCCTTCCAGGGAGCAATAGCCAGTAACTGCTTTCCAAAAAGTGCCCGGCTGCACAGCCCGGTAATAGCATTCAAAAAAATCGGTGGACCGGCTACCAGGAAAACCATTAAGGTAATGATACTAAAATCCTGCCTGGTTAATTTTCTCATTCCGAGAAACCGGGCTACATTGTGCGGAAAACCAACTGCCATGGTAAGAAAGATAAAAAAGGTGGAGACAACACCAGCAACGGTAGAGAATAACTGGGTGTTACCTACAGGTGGTAAATCTGTTCTCACCAGGTTTAAAAGTTTAGGGTCCTGAAGAGCCAGTCTCGCATTCAAAGTGCCCGGTCCACCCACAAAAGCAAGTGCGTAAATGCCCAGCACGAAACAGGCAAACCCAAGAAGCGCTCCCTGGATAGCCAGAGACCACTGGGTGCCAGTATAACCACCAACTATCATGTAGATAAAAACTATCACTGCAGAAAGTATCAAGCAGGGTAAAGGATCCAGACCTGTTACGGCATACCAGCAGGTAGCACCTGCCTTGAACTGTCCCACCGCATAAAGCAGCATGAAAAAAATCATCACCAGACCAGCCAGAGATTGTACAGCTTTACTGTCAAAGCGAATACCAAGGGCATCCGGTACAGTTCTGGCTCCAAATTTTAAAGAATACCGTTGCATCACCCTGCCGGTCATGAAAAAACAGGGCACAATACCAAAGATGGTCCAGATACCAGCAAACCACATTCCAGCCCAGCCAACTGTGTAGGTGATACCCATCATTCCCAATGTTGCCCAGCCGCTTAACCAGGTGGCTCCCAGAGCCAGTCCTGTAATGACCGGTCCAATGTCCCGATGTCCTACTAAGAAATGTTCAAAAGAATCTGACTTTTTCCGGCTTAAGAATCCCAGGATACTGCAAACAATCAACATCACAGCAATACCAAATCCTGCCCAGAGACTGAAATAAACATCAGGTTTCGGAAGTCCGAGAATGGCCTCGTCAATCATTTTTCCACCCCTTTAGTGTTAAGCCCAGGCCAATAACCACTAAAGCGACACTGGCTACCACCACAATCCACCAGGCTGTCCATCCGGCATTCATTCCTCCCCCTTATTTCAGAGATTTTTCAGTTCCTTTTCCGTAAGTATTTTTCTCTCATTGTAAGTGAGAATCCGCTCAGCCTTTTCCGGGTCCTCAACCCGAAGAACAACCAGGGCCTTATCACCTGATTTTTCTACAAAGGCATACATATATTCCACATTGATAATGTTTTCTGCCAGAATTTGCAGCAGCTCAGCCAGGCCACCAGGTCGGTCTTCTACCTCTACCACAACAACCGGACTCTCACTAACAGATACCAACTCCTGCCTCAGGATTTCCAGAGCTCTTTCGGTATCATTGACAATGAGACGCAGAATTCCATAATCAGCTTTATCAGCAAGGGAAAGAGCCCGGATATTAATCCCGTTTTTTGCCAGAAGAGCAACAATCTCACTCAATCGTCCCAGTCTGTTTTCCAGAAAAATTGAAACCTGCCTGACTGCCATAATACCTCCCTTCTTCCGCACCTTTACAGAAAGGTTATTTCTGTCTCTGGTCAATAACCCTTTTTGCCTTTCCCTGGCTGCGCTCAATAGACCTTGGTTCTACAAGCTTCACACTAACAGAAATACCCAAAGTAGCTTCAATCTCCTTTAAGACATGCTGCTGAAGCTCTTCCAGCTTTCTTACCTCATCAGAAAAGACTTCCGGCGTAACCTCCACCTGAACTTCCAGTTTGTCCAGATGCTGCTCCCTGGTCACTACCAGTTGATAGTGAGGAGCAACCTCTGGTATCTTCATAAGAACACTTTCTATCTGGGAAGGAAACACATTGATGCCACGAATGATGAGCATATCATCAATCCGGCCAAGAATTTTACTGATGCGTGGCATTGTTCTCCCGCAGTGGGGACAGCGTTCTGAGTTAAGGGTTACTATGTCTCCGGTGCGGTAGCGAATTAGAGGCAATGCTTCTTTGGTCAAGGTAGTAATGACCAGCTCTCCTTCCTGTCCTTCTTCTAAAACCTCACCTGATTTCGGGTCTATTACTTCAGGCAGAAAATGGTCAGCCCAGATATGCAATCCTTCCTGACCGGGACACTCCATTGCCACTCCAGGCCCAATAATTTCAGAAAGACCGTAGATATCAAGAGCCAGCAAACCCCACTCTTTTTCAATCTGCTTTCTCATCCCTTCAGACCAGGGTTCAGCTCCAAACACACCGACACGCAAAGATAGACTCAGCGGGTCAATACCAGTATTTCTGGCTTCTTCTGCCATATAGAGGGAATAAGAAGGCGTGCAGGTAAGAACCGTACTTTTGAAGTCCACAAGAAGGTCCAGTTGTCTTCTGGTCTGTCCGGCAGAAACTGGAACCACAGCCACCCCCAGCTCCAGGGCACCATAGTGGACACCAAGGCCACCGGTAAAAAGTCCGTAACCGTAAGCATTATGAATAATGTCACCTTTTTTCACTCCTGCACAGGCCAGCGAACGCGCCATGACTGTGGACCACAGTTTTATGTCAGCAGCACTGTACCCGACTACTGTCATCTTCCCGGTTGTTCCGGAAGAGGCATGAAGTTCAGCCACCTCAGACAGCCCAATAGCGAAAAGACCAAAGGGGTAATAGTCCCGAAGAGCACCTTTGGTAGTAAAGGGTAAATATTGCAAATCATTCAGAGAAGAAATGCGGGAAGCATCTATCCGGCTATCGGCAAAACTTTTCCGGTAGAAGGGAACTTTTTGTTGCACATAACTGGCTATGTGTTGAAGTCGTTCCGTCTGGAGACTTTTCAGTTTAGATTCTGGTAGTTTTTCAAGGTCCGGTTGAAAGTAAAGAAAATCTTTCATAGCCCCTCCCTGACAGCTTGCTCACGTTATTTTAATTTACTATCTTTCAGTTTGTCAAATCTACCAGAAAAGGTTTGCCTGCAGTTAGAATTTCCACCCGGACTTCTTTAACCAGTCGCTGAAACTCTTCTGCCTGCTTCCTGGAACCAACAATATCCCCGAAATGGATAGGAATAGCTATTTTAGGTTTAAGGAGACTGACAGCCTCTGCAGCCTGGCTGGCGTCCATGGTATAGGTTCCTCCTACAGGAACAAGAGCAATATCTGGGTGTATCTGCTTCATTTCCGGAATCAAGTCAGTATCTCCTGCTACATAGATAGAATTTTCCGGCAACTTAATAAGAAAACCAAGACCCTGTCTTTCTTCCGGATGGAAGGGTTTATCCAGGTTGTATGCCGGGGTCCCTTCTATGGTTACCCAGTCTAACTTATAGTCTTCACCTGGTTTTAAGACAACCTTCTGACCCTTCGTTATTTTCTTTACAGCTGAAGATGGACCAAGAACCGGTGTTTGAGAACCTGCAATCTTGCTGATATCCTGGTCACTACAATGGTCATAATGCTCATGGGTAACTAAAACTAAATCAGCCGGGGAAACCAGGGAAAGTTTCCAGGGGTCAACGAAAATCTTCCTTTTTCCTGCTTCTATCAGGACTGACGCATGACCGAGCCAGTAAATTTCTACCATTGTCACCCCCTGCTCTGGTTTTTAGAAGGTAATCTGCTCTCCTGTCTCCGCACTCCGGTAAATACCTTCTAACATCTTGATGACTTCCAGACTTTCTTCAGGTTTGACCGGGACTTCTTTATCTTCTTTCACACATTCCAGGAATACTCTAATTTCTTCAGCATGAGGTCGGTAGTCAGGCGGTTGGGGGACATGGATTTTCACATCCTGCAGCACACCATTTTTTTCTGTGGCTAAATTACCATCTGGCCAGTGAATACCGGCTTCAGTTCCATAAAGAACAGTGGAGAAATCCTCTATCACGGTGATGTTAGCCAGGAAACTGCAGGAAAGTGAAATGGCTGCCCCGCTGGCAAAGGTAATAAAACCAGCAGCAAAATCCTCCACATCGTACATCTTTCTATCCCATTCTCCCCACAGACCATGAATATCTTCTCTTTTCGCCAGTTTGGTATAGGTAACTCCTTTGACTGATTTAACTTTTGGGCATCCCATAAACCAGTAAGTTAAATCAAGGATGTGTACCCCGATATCCAGCAATGGTCCACCACCAGAGAGTTCTTTCTTGATAAAGGTTGGTCGGGCTGGCACGGAACGCCGTCTGAGCGCTTGAGCCTGAGCGAAATAGATCTCACCAAAGGCACCATCATTGATAAGATTCTTGATAACCTGACTATCCTTCCTGAACCTTTGATGCTGGGCACACATTAATTTTTTCCGGGAAGACTTAGCGGCTTTAATCATCTCTTCTACTTCGCTGGCTTTCACTGCCAGCGGTTTTTCACAGAGTACATGCTTGCTGGAATTAAGAGCAGCTAAAGTAGCCGGACAGTGGACACTGTTAGGTGCACAGATATCAACAATGTCTACCTCTTCCATTTCCATAATTTTCCGGTAATCAGTAAAGAAGTAAGGAATATGGAAATCCTTGGCAAACTTCCTGCCAGCTTCTGCATCTACATCAGCACAACCTGCCAGTTCCACTTCCGGGATTTTCTGCCAGCCAGGAACATGAGCCCAGCGGGCAATGCCTCCGGTACCAACAATAGCTACCTGGTACTTGCCATTTTTCATTTTTCCCTCCAGCGAGAAAGGTTCAGTTTTCTGTTTTACTTTTCATCTCGTTGGTCATAGCCAGCCGTACATCCACGGCCAGTGCACCCTTGCCTTCCGGAAAAGCCATCAAAGGATTGATATCCAGTTCAGTGATTTCAGGAAAATCTTCCACCAGGGCAGAAACTCGCCAGAGGATATCTGCACAGGCTTTAAGGTCAACCGGTGGACTGTTACGAAAACCAGTCAGAAGTCTGGCCGCTTTAATCTCACTCATCATCTCTTTAATTTCCTGCCTGGTGACAGGAATTACCCGGAAGGTAACATCCTTCATCACTTCCACAAAAATCCCGCCTAAACCAAACATCAAAAGATGGCCGAACTGTGTGTCCTTGCTGACACCAATGATAAGTTCTACAGCTTTTTCCAGCTGTTTCTGCACCTGGATACCGGTGATTTTTGCGTCCGGGTGAAGACGGTGTACTTTTTCCACCATTTGCCTGAAGGATTCTTCTGCCTGACGGGCAGTTGTAATATTCAGACGCACCCCTCCCACTTCTGTCTTATGCAGGATATCAGGAGAGACCAGTTTCAGGACAACAGGAAAACCCATTTCTTTTGCCACCTGGCTACACTGTCTGGGACTGGTAGTCAGAACCGAACTGACCACAGGGATACCGTAGCTGGAAAGTATCTCTCTGCCCTCCAGGTCACCAAGGGTGCAACGACCCTGGTCTCTGGCATTTCTCAGGATACTCTCTACTTTTTCTTTATCTCTTTTCCAGTCTTCTTTCTCCTCTTTAATAATTGTTTTTTCCAGCCGTTGCCGATAAAATGCCAGTGCCTGTAAACTGGCTACCGCATTTTCCGGGAAAAGATAGTTAGGTAGTTTCTCTGCTCTCAGAAAATCAACTGCCTCTTTCATCCGCTGCCCGCCCATAAAACAGGCCACTACTGGCTTACCACAACTTCTTGCTACCTCTACCACTCTTCTGGCTGATTCCAAGGGCTGGGTCACCACCTGAGGAGTAAGAATGGCTATCAGGGCATCAACACCGGCATCGCGGGCTACTGTATCCAGTGCCTGACCGTAAGGTAAAGCAGCCACATCCCCAAGGGCATCAACTGGATTATTAACATTAGCAGCTGGCGGGAGAAAACTTCGGAGCTTGTTTTTTGTTTCTTCAGCCAGAACCGCCAATCTCAACCCGGCTCTTTCCACAGCATCCACTGCCATTACAGAAGGACCGCCTGCGTTGGTCACGATGGCTATTCTTTCCCCTTTTATAGCTGGCTGGGAGGCAAAAACAACAGAATAATCAAAAAGTTCCTGGACAGAAGATGCCCTCAGGACTCCAGCCTGCTTGAAGGCCGCCTGGAAAGCCGCATCTGAACCAGCCAAACTTCCGGTGTGGGAACTGACTGCTTTCAGTCCTGCTGAAGTTCTCCCTGCTTTCACCACTATCACTGGTTTCTTCAGGGTTACTTCCCGGGCTATTTTCAGAAACCGTCGTCCATCTTTAATCCCTTCCAGATACAACAGTACCACTCTGGTTTCCGGGTCATCTGCCAGAACCTGAAGTAAATCCGCTTCGGAAACATCTGCCATATTTCCCACACTGATAAACCTGGATAAACCGATACCCTCTTTCAGGGACCAGTCCAGGACCGCGGTACCCAGCGCACCGGACTGGGAAATAAACGCTATATTTCCCTTCCGTGGTAAATCAAACGCAAAAGAAGCATTTAACTTAGAACTGGTATCTATAACACCTAAGCAGTTAGGTCCAATCATTCTCAGTTTGTACCGGGAACAAACTTCCACCAGCATCTTCTCTCTGCTTTTCCCTTCCTCCCCGGCTTCCTTGAAGCCAGCGCTAATAACAATAACTGCCCGCCCCCCCCTTTCTCCATATTGCCGGACTGCTTCCAGGACAAGGCCAGCCGGAATGACAATCACTGCTAAATCCGGTGTCTCTGGAAGGGAGGAAATATCTGGATAAGATTTCAAACCTAAAATTTCCTCAGCCTTCGGATTGACGGGATAAACCCTGCCCTGGTAACCGCTTTGGACAATATTGCTTAGAATCCGGTAACCAAGCTTACCCGGCTCCCTGGAAGCTCCTACCACAGCCACACTCCCGGGTTGAAAGAAGTTTTTCAGCATTTTACCTCCGCGGGTGTATTTTCTCTGGAAAAATTTTCACCAGAAACTTCAACGCATTATAGACCAAACTTTCCAGAAAAGCAACTTGACCTCTCCACCAAAATAACTTAACTTATATGACAATAGCAAGGAGGAAACGATGCCCGAACCGGAAAACAAAGAGGAAAAAAATTTCTACCTGGAAAGGAAGCAAAAAAACCAGGTTTTCCCCCTTAAAGGATGCCATAACACTGACTGGGGACTGAAAAATAGACTTTCCCGTATTTTTCATCCGCGAACCGGTCGCACGCTGATGCTGGCGATTGACCATGGTTATTTTCAGGGTCCAACAACAGGATTAGAAAGGGTAGACCTCACCATCGTCCCTTTACTGAAATCAGCTGACAGTCTGATGCTCACCAGGGGTATCCTGCGAGCTGTTATCCCACCGACTTACCAGGGAGGAATAGTACTGCGCGCCAGTGGTGGCCCGAGTATCCTCAAGGAGTTGTCCAACGAAAATCTGGCTCTGGACATGGAAGAAGCATTAAGGCTGAACGCTTCTGCGGTGGCTGTTCAGGTTTTTATCGGCGGAGAATACGAAACCCAGACTGTCTCCAATCTCACCAGACTGGTAGATGCTGCCACCAGGTATGGGGTGGCTACCCTGGCTGTGACAGCAGTCGGAAGACAACTCACCAGAGACGCTAAGTACCTGAGGCTGGCCTGCCGCATCTGTGCGGAACTTGGAGCCACACTGGTTAAGACCTACTATGTGAGCCAGGATTTTGAGACAGTTACAGCCTCCTGTCCGGTGCCCATCGTTATTGCTGGCGGGAAAAAAATTCCCGAACAAGAAGCATTAATTATGGCTTACAACGCTGTGCAGCAGGGAGCTGCCGGTGTGGACATGGGTAGAAATATCTTCCAGGCAGCCAATCCTTCTGCTATGATTGCTGCCTTAAGGTTAATCGTACATGAAAACTTCAGACCGGAACAGGCTTACCAGTTTTACCAGGAAAGATTAAGAAAAACCGGGGAAAAGGAAAGTCAGGAAAATTGAAGATGGCTGAAAAACTACCTCCTGCCAGTTGTTATTACGATTTCCAAAACAGGGTCTGCCTGGTCACAGGTGCGGCTGGTGCCATCGGCGGGGCTATCTGCCGCAGATTCCTGCAGTCCAATAGCCGGGTCTTCCTGACAGATTTACCCGGAGAACCATTAGAAAAAATAGCAGGCCAGTTGCAGAAAACATTCGGGGAAAAAATCTTTGCCTGGCCCATGGATGTCACTGAGGAGCAATCCATAGTAAACGCCCTGGCATTGTGTGTTAAACATTTTGGCCGTCTGGATATTGCTGTGCTCAACGCCGGTATTGCCCATGTTTCCTCTCTGGAGGAAATGGCACTGGCTGATTTCAGGCGGCTGGAAAAGGTTAATGTGGAAGGCACCTTGCTTGTTCTGAAACACTTAGCCAAACATTTTCAGGAACAGGCCACCGCCGGGGAAATAATCCTCATTTCTACCAAAAATGTTTTTTCCCCGGGAGCAGGTTTTGGTGCTTACAGCGCCACCAAGGCTGCCGGTCACCAGCTGGGGAGAATCGCTTCTCTGGAACTGGCCAGGCTGGATGTCCGGATTAATATGGTTGCTCCTGATGCTGTTTTCTCTGATGGTGAAAGGCCTTCAGGTCTGTGGCAACAGATTGGCCCGGAAAGGATGAAAGCCCGGGGTTTAGACGAGAAAGGATTGAAAGAGTATTACCGACAACGCAATCTACTCAAGGTGAATGTAACCGCTGAGGAAGTAGCTAATGCCGTCTTATTCTTTGCTTCCCGGCAAACACCCACCACTGGAGCTACGCTGCCGGTAGATGGAGGCCTGCCTGAAGCTACCCCTCGTTAGAAAGGAACTTCTGATGACGGAAATAGAAAGACAAATCCAGATTATCAAAAGGAATACTGTAGAGATAATCAATGAAGAGCAGCTGAGGGCTAAACTGAAGAAAGGTGTGCCTTTACGGATTAAGTATGGAATTGACCCCACCTCTCCTGAAATCCATTTAGGTCACACTGTACCCATTAAGAAGTTAAGAGAATTTCAGGAACTCGGACACACTATCTTTTTCCTCATTGGTGATTTTACTGCCAGGATTGGGGACCCTACCGGTCGCAAGGAAACAAGACAGATGCTGACGGTGGAACAGATTAAAAAAAATATGACCTGCTACCAGCAGCAGGCTGGAAAAATCCTTGATTTAAAAAAAACTCATTTTGTTTATAATTCTGAGTGGTTGTCCAGGCTCACACTGGAAGAAATCATCAGGTTGTGTTCTGTCTTTACCATTGCCCAGATTCTGGAAAGGGAAGACTTTACAGCAAGGTACAGGTCTGGCAAACCCATTTTTCTGCACGAGTTTCTTTACCCCTTACTTCAGGGATACGATTCTGTAGCTTTGCAGGCGGATGTAGAAATCGGTGCTACGGAACAGAAGTTTAACCTTCTGGCTGGCCGGACTATTCAGGAAATAATGGGTCAGGAAAAACAGGTGGTCATTACCATGCCTATCCTGGTAGGGACTGACGGAGTTCAAAAAATGAGTAAAAGTTATGGCAATCATATTCCCATTGATACCACACCTGAGGATATGTACGGCAAGATTATGTCGGTGGTAGATGAAGCCATGGAAGAATATTTTGCTCTCCTGACAGATGTTGACCCTGAATCCTACCGCCAGAAAATTAAGACTGACCCCCGGGCAGCCAAAGCCTGGCTGGCGAAATTGATTGTCAGTAACTATTTTGGGGAAGAAAAATCCAGCCAGGCTGAAGAAACCTTTAACAGAGTTTTCCGGCAACACCAGATTCCTGAACAGATACCGGAATTTTTTGTCCCGGAAAGGGATGCAGAAAAAAGATGGCTATTGTTCAGAATACTCGTTACCAGTAAGCTTGCTTCTTCAGCCTCAGAAGCAAGAAGGCTGATAGCGCAGAAGGCAGTGGAAATTGAGGGAAGGGTCGTGACAGACCCGATGGCTGAGGTCAAACTGGTTGACGGTCAGGTTATCCGGGTGGGAAAAAGGAGATTTCTCCGCATCAGAATTACCTGAGAGAAATATATGACAGAGAAAGAAATCAGGAAAGAGTTATGCCGGATTGGTTGCCTTCTGGTGCAAAAGAATTTAGTGGCCGGCCCTGGCGGTAATATTAGCGTCAGACAGAATAGCTGGGTTTATCTTTCCCCCAGCGGGTTTGCCCTGGATGAAATCCAGCCAGAAGAATGGGTCAAGGTGAATATAAAAACTGGAAAACAGGAAGGAAAAAAAAGACCAACCTGTGAAATTTCCATGCACCTGGGAATCTATCTTGCCAGAGAAGACATTAAAGCAGTCGTCCATACCCATCCGGCTATCACCACAGGTCTGGTCAGTGCTGGTGTGAAACTCAGACCAATCTTTCCAGATTTTGTTGCCCTTCTTGGTCCAGTAATTCCCATAGTGGACTATGTAATTCCGGCTGGCCAGGCTATCCGGAAGGCTGTGGTGCGCGTAATAAGAAAGGCTAATGTTGTTGCTTTAAAAAACCACGGGGCTGTCTGTGTAGGGCAGAACATTTATGAGGCTTTCACCAGAGCCTGGCTCCTGGAAGAAAGTGCCAGAATGTTAATGGCTTCGTTGATAGCAGGCAAAGTACGTTACCTCACCCGTAAGGAAATAGAAGGGATTGAAAACTTAGAGGCTGAAAACTACCGCAAGACACTGTTGAAGAACCGATGAGTTTAAACACAAAAATTTCCTGGAAGATAAAGGGGAAAACTCTGGTCCTGGAAAAACCTGCGATTATGGGTATTGTCAATGTCACGCCTGATTCCTTTTATGATGGTGGTCTGTATGAGGAAACTGAGAAGGCTGTAGAAAAAGCCTTAAGTCTGGTAGAGGAAGGTGCTGATGTGATAGATATCGGTGGTGAATCCACCCGGCCAGGAAGTCAACCGGTGACTGAGGAAGAAGAAAAAAGAAGGGTGTTGCCGGTCATTGAGAAACTGGCGGCGAAAACCACAGTACCTATCTCCTGTGATACCTATAAATCCAGCGTAGCCACAGCAGCTTTGCAGTCCGGTGCCAGTATCATCAACGATATCTCCGCTTTTCGGTTTGACTCAGACCTTATTCAGGTCATAAAAGAGCAGGAGGCAGGAGTAGTTTTGATGCATATGTCAGGCACACCAGCTACAATGCAACAATCTCCCTACTACCAGGATGTTATCTCAGAAATAAGGCTTTTTCTGAAGGAAATTTTTGAAAAACTGGTAAAAACAGGAATCAAACCAGAGAGTATTGTGCTGGACCCGGGTATCGGCTTTGGAAAAAGGGTACAGGACAATCTCCGTATTTTAAGAAATGCTTCTGCCTTCCAGATTGGCGGTCGTCCGGTGCTGATTGGTGCTTCCAGAAAATCCTTCATCGGGGCTATCTCTAACGTTCCTCCGCAGCAGCGTCTACCAGGTTCTCTGGCTGCGGCTTTAATAGCTCTGGAATCAGGAGCGTTTATCTTTCGCGTTCACGATGTTAGAGAAACCAGACTGGCTTTAGAAGTTGCCTGGGCTATTCTAAACTCTTAGGATAAACCATGCGGTTTTTGTGTTTGGATATCGGCGAAAAAAGAATCGGGATTGCCA
Organism: uncultured bacterium; assembly: GCA_964645405.1. GTDB lineage: Bacteria > Ratteibacteria > UBA8468 > B48-G9 > DSTR01 > JAMWDF01. Next base: position 55,360 of record CAZYCA010000028.1, read on the forward strand.
TCAGTGATGAGACAGGAACTTTAGCCCGGGGGTTGGCTACCGTGGAAAGAAACGGACAGGAATATAAAAGGCTGGCAGAAATAGTGAGAGAAAACCAGCCAGAAAAAATTATTTATGGACTCCCTCTCAGGCTGGATGGTTCTTTCAGCCTGCAGACAGAAAAAACCCTTGCCTTTATTGAAAAGCTGAAAAAGGTCGTGGATTTACCCTTAATACCCTGGGATGAGAGACTTTCCACCACCCAGGCAGAAAATATTCTTCTCATGGCAGACTTAAGCCGGAAAAAAAGAAAAAGACTACGGGATAAACTTTCTGCCCAGATTATTCTTCAGAGTTATTTAGAAGCCACTGGAAATTTCAGTCACGGGCCGTCTTCCACGCCAGACCAACAGCCTTAGCCACCTTCCTTGCCACCTTCTTATCCAGGGCAGAAGGGATAATAAAGTCAGGAGAAAGCCGGTTTTCCGGTACGCAGGAAGCAATGGCGTAACTGGCGGCTTTTTTCATCTCTTCTGTAATCGCACCAGCCCGGGCATCAAGAGCACCACGGAAGATACCAGGGAAAGCAAGAAGGTTATTAATCTGGTTGGGAAGGTCACTTCGCCCGGTCCCGGTCACGAAAGCACCGGCTTTTTTTGCCTCCTCCGGCATAATCTCCGGAACAGGATTGGACATAGCAAAAACAATGGAATTTTTGTTCATCCGGGCAACCATCTGTCTGGTAACCAGATTTGGTGCACTTACTCCAATGAAGACATCAGCTCCGTTCAGCGCATCAGCCAGACTTCCTTTACCCACATCTAACAGAAACGGGGTGATACTTTTTTTTGCTGGATTCATATGGCAGCGTCTTCCCTGGTAAATAATACCCTGCCGGTCACAGAGAATTAATTTTCTGGCACCAGCATTATGGAGGAAACGGACAATAGCAATTCCTGCTGCTCCAGCCCCATTAACCACAATCCGCACCTGAGAAAGTTTTTTGCCTACCAACTTCAAGGCATTAATCAACCCTGCCAGAACCACCACTGCGGTCCCATGCTGGTCATCATGAAAAACTGGTATTTTCAGTTGTTTCTTAAGAGCTTCTTCTATCTGAAAACATCTGGGGCTGGAAATGTCTTCCAGATTAATACCTCCCAGTCCTGGAGAAATAAGAACCACTGTGTTGACAATATCTTCCACCTTCTGACTGTCAATACAGATGGGGATAGCATCTATACCGGCAAATTCTTTGAAAAGGATGGCTTTGCCTTCCATTACCGGTAAAGCCGCTGCCGCGCCAATATCTCCTAAACCTAAGACTGCACTCCCGTCGGTGATTACTGCCACCGTATTCCATTTCCGGGTATAGGTGTAAACAGATTCCGGGTCCTGAGAGATTCTCCGGCAGGGTTCTGCTACACCAGGGGTGTAAGCTAAAGAAAGGTTTTCTTTATCCTTCAAAGGCACCCGGGAACATATCTCCAACTTCCCCCTTACACGCTGGTGCAGTTTCAAAGCCCTAAGGTAGATATCAGCTTTCATCACGCCTTATCAAAATAGGGAAAACTGAATGACCAGACCTACAAAAACAATAGAAACAATGGAAAGCAGTTTAATCAAAATATTTAATGATGGACCTGCTGTATCCTTAAAGGGGTCTCCCACGGTATCACCGATGACTGCTGCCTTGTGGGCATCTGTTCCTTTACCACCTAAATTTCCTTTTTCAATATACTTTTTGGCATTATCCCAGGAAGCACCGCTGTTAGCCATCATCAGTGCCACTGCAAAACCAGCAGTTAAAGCACCTATCTGCACTCCCAACATCGCCTCTACTCCCAGAAAAAGACCGGAGACAATCGGCAGACAGATGGCCAGGACTGAAGGAAGGACCATTTCTTTTTGTGCTACCTTTGTACAGATATCCACAGCTTTAGCATAATCCGGCCTGGCTTTACCTTCCAAAAGTCCAGGAATACTTTTGAACTGCCGCCGCACCTCCTGAACAATCTCCCGGGCTGCCTGTCCCACTGCCCTTAGCGCCATGGAAGAGAAGAAAAAAGGGAACATCGCGCCCAGGAAAAATCCAGCCACCATATTTACATTCATCACGGAAAGGCTTAAACTGCCACCAACAATACCTACATGTTCCCGGAAAGCCGCAATCAGAGCCAAAGCAGTTAAGGCAGCTGACCCAATGGCAAATCCCTTTCCGGTAGCTGCGGTGGTATTACCGAGGGCATCCAGAGCATCTGTTCTCTGTCTCACTAAAGGAGCCTGGTGACTCATCTCCGCATTTCCGCCAGCATTATCAGCCACCGGACCATAACAATCAGTCGCTAAAGTAATTCCCAGAGTACTGAGCATTCCTACCCCTGCCAGACCTACTCCGTAAAGTCCCACGGCTGGATTGGAAATTCCCCCGGGTAGTACATAGGCTAAAATCATCGCCACCACCACAGTGAGAACCGGTGCCACTGTGGAAAACATTCCCACAGAAAGACCTTCCAGAAGAAGGGTGGCTGTTCCCGTGGTAGATGCTTCAGCAACTCGCCTGGTTGGCCTGTAGGTATCCGAAGTAAAAAATTCCGTGAAAAAACCAATGATTACTCCGGCACCCAGCCCGCTTAAGATAGCTCCATAAAGCCCCACATAATCTCTCCCCAGGATTTTAACTACAGCAAAATAACTGCAGATGGCTACCAGAAGTGCTGTAGTGTAAATACCCCTGCGTAAAGCCACCAGAAGATTTGCCTGGGTGGCTTCTTCTCCTGCTTTTACCAGAAAAGAACCGATAATGGAAGCCACCACACCTATGGTCGCCAGAGTCAGAGGCAGACAGACACCCGGAATACTCAAGCCTGCCGCAAAAGCCAGTGCCATGGTGGCAATAATAGAATCAGCGTAAGATTCATAAAGGTCAGCACCCATGCCTGCGATGTCTCCAACATTATCACCCACATTGTCAGCAATTACTGCGGGATTGCGGGGGTCATCTTCCGGAATACCTGCTTCTACCTTACCAACCAGGTCTGCACCGACATCAGCACCTTTGGTATAAATCCCGCCACCAACCCTGGCAAAAAGAGCCTGGGAACTGGCACCCATACCAAAACACAGCATAGTAGAGGTAATCTCCCGCAAGCGACCTTCTACATCAAGGGGTTTAATTCTGGTGTAGTACCAGGTGAGAAGGTTATACCAGATACTGATATCTAAAAGTGCCAGTCCCACCACCACAAGGCCCATGACCAGTCCAGAGGAGAAAGCAATCCTTAATGCCCCATTTAAGGAAGTCCTGGCAGCAAAGGCTGTCCGTGCGGAGGACCGGGTAGCAATACTCATCCCAATATAACCGCTTAAACCGGAGAAAAAACCACCGGTAAGAAAAGCAAAAGGAACAAAAATAGGCAGAAAAGTACCACCTTTGCTGGTAGGTGTGAGCGCAAGAATTAAGAGTATGGTAAAAACCACAGCAAAGAAAATGGAAACTCCAGCATACTGGCGCCTGAGATAGGCTCTGGCGCCAATCCTCACCGCTTCCGCAATTTCTACCATCTCCGGAGTGCCTTCCTTCTCCTTCAGAATCAGAAAGACAAGGAATCTGGTGAAAAGTAAAGCCAGAATAGAACCGGCAATCGTGATTACCTGAGAGAAGACTACGGTTGCCTGCGAGTACTGCATTTTTCCTCCTAGTTGAAATTGTTATTTAATAGTACCGAGATGAAGACAGAAAAGTTTATAATTAACCCGGGAGAGGAAAACAACATTTTTCCTGAGCACAAAGGCTCAAAAAGGAGTATGTTTTCTGCTTTTATTTTCTCTCCCGTTGCGGGTACAATACTACTGTGGTTAATACCTATAAGGTGAAACAGTTTTTCAAGTTTGTCACGGATAAGCCGACCAAGACCGACAACAAAGATGCCAGGGTAATATGCCAGTTTGTCCAGTATCAGGGACAACAGCCAGACAGCTTTCCTGAAGAAGAAAAGTATCAACTGAGATACCTGGTAAGAGAAAAGGAAACTCTTACCCGGGAGATTGCCAGAACAAAAACTGAAATCAGCAGAATACTGAGTCTGGTTTTCCCTGAACTGGAAAGACAGACATAACTGTTCAGTACCGGCCTTGTCAATCTCCTGGAACAGTTTCCTTCGGCTCATTCCATCAGGCAGACACCACAGAAAAAGTTTATCACCAAAGCAGAGAAACTTCTTTCTTCTGATGGTCAGGGGAGAAAACTTTCTCTTACCGCACAACAGATTTATCAGATGGCCAGCTCTTCCATCGCCCACCACTTCCCTCTGTATGAACAACTGCTGCTGATGAAGATTGAATTCTGGAAAACCCTTGTTGCCCGGAGGAATGAAGTCAATCCTCTCCTTTCTCAGACGGCAGAGAGGTTTTTCAGAGAGGAAATAGAGATACTCTGTTCCATTCCCGGTATCGGTAAACAAAGTGCTATCTATTTCCTCAGTGAAATTGTTGATATCAGAAGGTTTGACGGGTGGAGAAAACTGATTGGTTTTTGCGGTCTGGACCCGGTCATCAAACAGGCGGGTAATTACAGCGGAAGATGCAAGCTCTCCAAAAGAGGTAACAGCCACGCCAGAAGAGTTGTCTTTATCATGGCCAGTTGTGTCAAAAGAAGCTGCCCTTACTTCACTGCTTACTACCGGAAAAAGAGAGAGGAAGGCAAATCTTATATTGAGGCAGTTGTGGCTACCTCCACTAAACTGCTCAGAACAATCTTTGCCTTGCTCAAGGAAAAAAGGAGGTTTATTTAGCTGCTCCATTTCTTATAGTTGACTCCTTATCCTTTTCCTGGTTCCTTTGGGGCAAGCTATTCCATCTGGTCATAGCTTTCTCCAGACCCAGTATGATAATATCTTTACAGGCACAGGCTGCTTTCTCCACTACCGGGCTGATAACTTTTTCTTCTTCCGGGGTGAAATCGGAAAGCACAAAATCAGTTCTGGAAACAGGCAGCTTTTGCTGGCCAATGCCTATCCTTACCCGTACCAAATCGTTTCTTCCTAACTGAGAAACAATGGAAAGAAGCCCTTTATGGGTCCCTGGTCCACGACTGGCTGTGATTTTCAAGTTTCCCAGGGGCAAATCTAAATCATCATGAACAAAAATCAGGTTTTCCGGGGATTCCTTTGCGTTTTCCAGAACCATTTCTACTGCTTTTCCACTTTCGTTCATAAAAGTTAATGGTTTCACCAGCCACACTTCCTGGCTGCCAACGTTAACAATCCAGCTCTGGTAAAGACTTTCCTTTCCTTTTTTAATAATCCGGTTTTCCCCGATAAGAAAATCAATTACCCGCCAGCCAACATTATGCCGTGTTCTCTCATACTCCCTTCCTGGATTGCCCAGTCCAACAATGATTTTCACTGCTGGTGGTCTCAGCTCTTTTCTTCCTGTTGTCTGGCTTCTTCTTTCATTTTCCGGCGTTCTTCAGCCTGCTGTTCGCTGATGACCTCAGGCTCAGTGGTAGCCGGGGCTTCTTCTACTGCCTCGGCAGGAGCAACTTCTTCCTTAACAGGAGCCAGAATAGCCACGATGACACGTTCTGGATCTTCCAGAATCTTAATTGTCTCTGGCAGTTTTAAGTCTTTCACCAGCATAGCATGTCCTATCCCCAGTCCGGAGATATCCACGGAGATGTTAGAAGGAAGATTAACCGGGAGAGCTTCCACCTTGATTTCCCTCAGCTCTTGCTCCAGAATTCCTCCCTGGTGTACCCCCGGTGCCTCCCCCACCAGCTGGACGGGTATTTCCATAACTACAGGCCTATCCATCCGTAACTGGTAGAAGTCAATATGCACAAGCTGCCCGGTGATGACATTTTTCTGTACTTCTTTAAGAATAGTCTTTATCTTCTCCTGTTTATTTCCCTCATCTTTCAAAATTAGTTCTGCCATCACGTTGTGACCCCGGAGATGCCGCAAAGCTGCGGCGGCAGTTTTTCCTTCCACTTTTAGAGGGACAGGTTCTTGCCCTGGTCCGTAAAGAATACCAGGGATAAAACCTGCCTGCCGCAGTTTCCTGGCTACACCCTTTCCTTTTTCCTGCCTCTTTTCTGCCAGAAATTGAATCTCTTCCATGTTAACCTCCAAAAATTTAGCTCAATGTAATAAGTTTAGCACACCTTCCTGCTGCAGACAACTTCAGTTGACTGTAAATTCCTGACAAAGTAAAATGGCTATCTGAACAGGCGGAGGGCAAATGGCAAAGATTGCTTTTGTGGGAGCTGGAAGTTTCGGTTTCACGCGAGGACTGGTACGCGATATCCTTACCTTTCCCAACCTGAAGGATGCCACCTTAGCCTTGCTGGATAAAGATGCAGAAAGATTGGGTTATATCAAGAAGGCAGTGGAGAAGATTATTCAGTTAGGCAACTATCCTGCCAGGGTTCAGGCTACTTGCGACCGCAAAGAAGCTCTCCAGGGGGCTTCTGCTGTCATCTGCACTATTCTGGCTTCACCGGTCAGTGTCTGGAGAAAGGATATTGAAATCCCTAAAAAATACGGAGTGGATACCAACATCGGAGATACCAGAAGTGTTTCTGGAGTCTTCCGGGCTTTAAGAACTATCCCGGTGATGCTGGAAATCTGCCATGACATAGAAAGATACTGTCCGCAGTCAGTTTTGCTTAACTACACCAACCCTATGGGTATGCTTTGCCGGGCGATGCAGAAAAAAACGAAAGTCCGGGTAGTGGGCCTGTGCCACAGCGTTCAGGGAACAGTTCAGATGCTGGCCCGGTGGCTGAATGCCCCCTTAGAAGAAATTACTTATCTCTGTGCTGGTATTAACCATCAGGCCTGGTTAATAGAGTTTCGCTGGAAAGGTAAAGATGCGTATCCTTTGTTGCGAAAGATTATCACCCGTAACAGAAAAATCTACCGGGAAGAAATTGTGCGCAATGAGATGTTTCTCCACTTAGACTATTATGTGACAGAATCCAGCGGCCACAACTCAGAATATAACTGGTGGTTTCGGAAAAGGCCTGATTTGATTGAGAAATATTGCACCAGGGGAACCGGCTGGAATCCTGGAGTTTATGCTTATATCCTGAAAAATTATCTGAAAAGGGAAAAAACCTGGCGCCAGCAGATTAAAGAATGGCTGGAAAATCCTCAGCCTATTTCCCTGGAGAGGGGACATGAGTTTGCCGCTTATATTATCAGCGCGCTGCTTGGTGGCCAGCCTTTCCCTTTTAACGGGAATATTGCCAACACTGGTCTCATTCCCAATCTACCAGAGGCAGCCTGCGTGGAAGTACCGATTTGGGTTGACCGGCGTGGTTTCAACCCTGTTTATGTAGGTCCGCTACCACCCCAGTGTGCAGCTTTAAACCAGATTAACCTTTATGTGGAAGAAATGGCGGTACAATCTGCTCTCACCGGCGACCCAAAACTAACCTTCCAGGCTGTAGCCTATGACCCGCTGGTTGCCAGCGTTTTGTCTTTAGCAGAAATTAAGAAGATGGTTAAAGAAATGTTTTCCTTCAACCAGCCGTATCTACCCCAGTTTAAGAAAATTGATTTCTGAAGCCATGGTCCGCGTCAGATTTGCACCCAGTCCTACTGGTTATTTACATGTGGGCAACGCCCGTACAGCTTTGTTCAATTATCTCTTTGCCAGAAAAAATAATGGCCGTTTTATTTTAAGGATTGAAGATACAGACAGGGAACGGTCAGCTGTAGAATATGAAAAGGCATTGATAGAAGATTTACGCTGGCTGGGACTGGACTGGGATGAAGGACCTGATACGGGCGGCGACTATGGCCCATACCGGCAGACAGAAAGGATTTCCCTTTATCAGGAACTGAGTACCAAACTTGTGCAGCAGGGTCTGGCTTACCATTGCTACTGTACTAAAGAAGAGCTTGTCGCCCGTAAAGAAAAAGCCCTGCTGGAGAAAAAGAGTATCACTGGATATGATGGCCGTTGTCGCCGGTTGAGTAGAAAAGAAATTTCAGAATATGAAAGGGAAGGACGGAAACCTGTTATTCGTTTTCTGGTTCCTCCTGAATCGGTCCAGGTGTATGACCTTATCCGCGGACCGGTTACATTTGCAGGGGAAACTATTACTGACTTTGTTATCATTAAGTCTGACGGACTGCCAACCTTTCACTTTGCAGTGGTGGTTGATGACTTTCTGATGAATATTACACATGTTATCCGCGGGGAAGACCATCTTTCTAATACTCCAAAACATATTCTTCTTTTCCGGGCTCTTTCTGCTAAAGTTCCTTTTTTTGCCCATATGTCCATGACCATGGGACCCGATCGTACCAGGTTGAGCAAACGACATGGAGCCACCTGCCTCAGAACCTTTAGAGAAGCAGGTTACCTACCTGAGGCTTTCTTCAATTATCTGGCACTCCTGGGCTGGGCTTCAGTCCAGGGAGAGGAAATTTTCACCAGGGATAAACTCATCCAGGAATTTTCCCTGGAAAGATGCAGCAAGACCGCAGCTATATTTGACCACAACAAACTTCTCTGGATGAACGGTGTCTATATAAGAAATACACCAGCCAAACGCCTTCTGGAGTTATCCCTGCCCTTACTGCAAAAAAAAGGTCTTCTCCCGGAAAAGGCAGATAGTAAACTTCTGGAAAGATGTGAACAGTTAATCGCCTTAGAACAGGAAAAATTCAAAACTCTGCTGGATATACCGGAAAGAATAGGATTTTTTCTCAGACTGCCAGCTTATGAGGAAAAACTGCTGCAAAAGTATTTTACGCCAGAAATTCGCCAGATCATGTCCCGGCTTCTTACGGAACTGGAGAAATTGTCTCGTTTCACCCCGGAAGAAATTGAACTTGCCGTGAGAACCTTCTGCCAGGAAAGAAATTATCCCCCAGCAAAGGTTTTCCATCCGTTGAGGGTGGCAGTCAGTGGAACGACGAAAGGTCCAGGGCTTTTTGAGATGTTGAGCATCCTGGGTAAAGACGAGTCACTGGCAAGGCTGCGTCTGGTACTGGAAAATGAAACTTTCCCAGCTGGAAAAGATGGTGGTGCTGGGGCTACTTCTTGAGGGTAGTCAGCATGGTTATCGGCTCCGGCAGGCAATCAGAAAGAAGTTTGGCCAGTTTACAGGATTTTCCCCCAAGGCTATCTATTATACACTGTCTCAGCTGGAAAAAACTGCACTGGTCAGCCGGCAGATTACGCGCACCGGCAAACGGCCGGAAAAATCAATTTACACTATCACAGAAAAGGGACGTCAGGAATTTCTCAGGTTGATGGAACTCAATCTTTTAGACCCTTACCGACCTTTTTTCAATGTGGACCTGGCTCTCTACTTTTTACCTTACCTTCAGCCGGACTGGTTGAAAGAAAAGATAAAAGTAATACAGAGAAACTGGCGTGCTGTCCGTGTCTGGGCAAGAAGACAGGCTAAGAAAGAGAAATGGCCTTATCAGCTAATCTTTTTACACCTGGAGAAGACACTGGAAGCAGAAATTTCCTTTCTGCAGCAAATTCTTCACCTGTAGAGGACGGGCCTCTACAGAAGAATTTTCCTCAGGAACTGGCCGGTATGGCTGCGGGAATTTTCAGCCAGTTCTTCCGGGCTACCTGCACCGACAACCCTTCCACCTTTTTCTCCGCCTTCCGGCCCCAAATCAATGATATAATCAGCACATTTGATAACATCAAGATTGTGCTCTATGACAATTACAGTAGAACCCTTTTCTACCAGCCGATTCAAAACATTTAGTAGCCGCTCAATGTCAGCCAGATGAAGTCCGACCGTCGGTTCATCCAGAACATAAACTGTCCTTTCGTTTCCCCGCCGGGCAAGTTCCGCTGCCAGTTTCACCCGCTGCGCTTCCCCCCCAGAAAGGGTTGTCGCTGGCTGACCCAATTCCAGATAGCCAAGTCCCACGTCCACCAGGGTCTGCAACTTTTCTCTCAACCCAGGATGCATCCGAAAGAACTCCAGTGCCTCTTCTATTTTCATCTCCAGAACATCAGCAATGTTCTTACCTTTATAGGTGACCTCCAGAGTTTCCCGGTTATACCTTTTCCCTTTACACACATCACAGGGAATGTAAATGTCTGGCAAAAAATGCATCTCTATTTTGGTAATTCCATCACCGGCACAGGCCTCACACCGTCCTCCCTTCACATTAAAACTGAAGCGACCAACTTTATATCCTCTGATTCTGGCTTCTTCCGTGCGGCTGAAGATTTCCCGGATTAAGGTAAAAGCCCCGGTATATGTGGCGGGATTAGAACGCGGAGTCCGCCCGATAGGAGACTGGTCAATTTCTATGATTTTGTTCACATACTCTACACCTAAGATGGCATCATGCTGACCAGGCTCTTCCCGGCTGCGGTAAAGTAACTTTTTCAAACCCCGACACAGAATATCCCCGATTAAACTGCTTTTCCCGGAACCAGAAACGCCGGTCACACAAACAAAAAGACCTAAAGGAATCTTTACATTGATCCCTTTAAGGTTATTGTGCCTGGCATTAAGAATCTGAAGAAATTTCTTCTCCGGGGTTCTCCTTTTTTCTGGGACTGAAATTTTCAGTTCCCCGGAAAGGTAACGACCGGTGAGGGATTGCTGGTTACTGGCAACCTGCTCTACGGTCCCGGCAGCTACCACCTGCCCCCCGTGTTTGCCAGCACCCGGTCCAAGGTCCACTATGAAATCTGCGTTTCTGATGGTCTCTTCATCATGTTCCACCACCACCACGGTATTTCCTATGTCACGCAACCTTTTCAGAGTGGCAATCAGTCTTGTATTATCCCGCTGGTGAAGTCCAATGGTCGGTTCATCCAGAATATAAAGCACCCCCACCAGCCCGGAACCAATCTGGGTAGCCAGGCGGATTCTTTCGGCTTCACCTCCAGAAAGAGTATGGGTCATTCTGTCCAGAGTAAGATATTCAAGCCCCACTTCTTCCATAAAATTCAGGCGGCTGGTAATCTCTTTCAGGATAGGTCTGGCAATCAACTGTTCTCTCTCTGTCAGAGGCAAGGCAAGGAAAAACTCTCTTGCCTGGCTGATACTCATCCTGGTAACATCAACAATGGATTTTCCCGCAATCTTAACTGCCAGTGCCTCAGGACGCAGCCGGCCACCCTGGCAGTCCGGACAGGTAAGTTCCCTGATATACCTGGAAATCTCTTCCCTGCGGTGCTCGCTCTCAGTCTGGTGGAAGAGTCTTTCCAGATTGGGTATCACTCCTTCAAAGCCCAGCTGTTCTGAACCATAAAGTACCATTGATAAGGCTTCTCTGGTTAAATCAGCCGGCCGGTCGTCTAAAGTATAACCGAGATCCTCCAGAACAGACCTTAACAGTCTGCGGTAGTAAAGAAAAAGTCCCCTTCCTCCGGCTTCCTGCCAGGGACGGATTGCTCCTTCCCGAAAAGTCTTCTGTCTGTCCGGGATAACCAGATCAGGGTCAATCTTCATCAGAAAACCAAGTCCCTTACAGGTCTGACAGGCACCGTAGGGGCTGTTGAAAGAAAAAAGCCTGGGAGCTAACTCTTCATAACTGAGACCGCACCGGGCACACCCGTACCGCTCGTTGTAAAGTGTTTCTTTCCCCTCAGAAACGACAATCAAAATTCCCTTACCAATTTTAAGACTTGTTTCCACTGCTTCCACTACCCTCTCCTTTTCCCGGGAAGAAAGAACTATCCTGTCCACAACTACTTCAATATTATGAATCTTGTACCGGCCTAATCTTACCTTGTCCTGGACATCATAAAGCTTTCCATCTATCCTGACCCGGACAAATCCGCTCTGCCTCAGATAGCTGAGAATTTTCTGATATTCCCCCTTACGTCCTCTTACCAGCGGTGCCAGAAAATCAACCTGGGAACCTTCCGGTAGGTTCATAATCCTGGAAATAATCTCACTGGCTGATTGTCTGGTAATTACACGTCCGCATTGCACGCAGTGTGGAGTACCAACTCTGGCAAAAAGAATCCTCAGGTAATCATAAATCTCTGTGGTGGTAGCGACTGTGGAACGGGGATTGGCAGCAGCCTTCCGTTGTTCAATGGCAATGGCTGGTGGGAGTCCGGTAATTTGCTCCACATCAGGTTTTTTCATCTGCTCCAGGAACTGTCTGGCATAGGCAGAAAGACTTTCTATGTAACGACGCTGTCCTTCTGCGTAAAGTGTGTCAAAAGCCAGGCTCGATTTCCCGGAACCAGAAATTCCTGTAATTACAATCAGCCGGTTTCTGGGTAAATCAAGGTCAATATTCTTCAGGTTGTGTTCCCTGGCTCCCCGGATACTGATAACCTCTGGCTCCATAACTATCCTTTTAAATCAGGGTAACTTATTATTTTACCCTGCTGGAGGAAAGAGAGAAAACAGATTAGAAGGAAGGTTTATTCCTCAGACGGAGACCAGTTTTCAACAAGACGGGTTCCCTGGTCTTTAGAGAAGGGTCGTTGCTCTTGCCAATCAACTGAATCACCACCCGGACAGGGGTTTCATTCTCCACACTTTCCAGTTTCCTGTTGCTACCATCATAAAATTCAAAACAGGACCCGGAAAGAAGCGTTACCCGTCTGTTCGGGTCCAGGCAAATCCAGTTTGCAGGTGGAATACTGACTGCTTCCCCGTACCAGAGGGTAGTATCACTACCTGTGGAAGAGGGTTCATTCTCCCCTGGCGCTATATAGTAGTACTGCTTCTTCTGTTCTTCCGCATTACCGAAGACAAGATACTTACCGAAAACCCAGCCTGCCTGCTGATAAAGATTGGTGGCTGTACTTAAGCTTTTTACGGTATTGGTTCTATCGCGGTAGGCGAGTGTTCTCATCATCTGGTTAAGTACCTGCTGGATTTCACTACCAGCAGAAATAATCCTTCTCACGCGGCTGGCTCTCACATAAAGAATGGTTACCAGGGCAAAGGCTATCACTAAAATTGCCATGGCTACCAGCAATTCTATCAGCGTGTAAGCCTTTTTATCCTTTTTTCCCTTTTTGTTGCCTGTCATTTTTTCAGTAGAGTCCGTTTCTGCTAACAAGAACGAGGTTTTCCAGAATTTTCATATTCCCCTTACGGCGCAGGACAAAGATGTAGATTTTCAGGTAAACAGCCTGGCTGTAGTATTCTTCTTCATCCAGATTGGGGTCCAGCAGCCGGCCGTAAGCATCATAACCGACAACATAGCGATTAACCTTAAAACGTTGTCTGTAGTCTGGTTCAGCATAATCAATCCCTCCACCAGGAGAAGGTGGGTCTATATCTGTCTCCTCTCCAAAATCGTCCTGCAAATCATAATAAACTGGAGGGAAATCTATTGCCTTCACCAGTTCTGCCTGGTACTGAGCTACAGCAGTCGCTAATAACCTTTCCTGGGCTTTCTGAATTACCATCAGGTTTCCTGCCAGCAAAAGAAGGGTACCGGCAATCACCATGGCTATCAAAAACATAGAGATAACCAGTTCCAGCAAAGAAAATCCCTCTCTCTTTTTCATCTCAGTAAATCCGCCAGCTTCCTGCCACCGGGACATAAACTCTTCTGCCCCCTATAAAGGGACGGAAAATACTGGATTCCTTCCAGAGCAGCCGACCAGAATAGTTAACCGTGGTACCGGAAAGAGATAACTGGCCCCGGCTGGCAATCGCTCCTTCAATAGTCCCGCTCTGTAAATTAGTGTCGCTACTACCAGAAGTACCCAGAACCAGGGCCAGCCCTTTAACCCGGCTATTATTCCGGACGATAAGTTTGCCTCTGCTGATTACCGCCGGGTAACAATTTTCTCCAGAAGGATCTGCTTCTACCGTAGTGTTATCCAGCGTCAATGTTCCAGAACCTTCCAGCCGGACCATACCTTTAACCGTGCAGTTTGTTAAACTGACACTGCCGGCAGAAGCAATAAGGGCTACTTTATCTGATCTACCTGTCGCATCCAGTGTACAACCCGCAAAAGAAAGAGAACTCACACCTGCCCCGGTAAAAACCTGTCCTTTTACAGTGCAATTGATAAGACTGGCTGTACCGGAACTGATAAGCAGAGCCCTCTTTTCAGAAGAAGTAGAGGCATCCAGGGTACAGCCAGTCAGAGAAAAACTGGTTATACCCGAACCGGTGAAAACTGGCCCATCTCTGACTGTTACCCCGTTCAAAGTAACATTCCCACTGCTGACCCGGTTCAGATGTAAAATGCCATTATTCTGACAGTAAAAGGTAATCCCGGAGGAAAAAGAAAGACCATTTTGAGCGCTGAAGACAGCACCCGGACCACTCACCGTAAGAGAAGTTTCAAAGTAGATGGTACCATCAGAAGCAAGAAGATAACTGGTAAAGATGCGGCCATTGTTTTCATCCTGAATACGTAAATCCCCTGGCGGATTACCACCCCACTCCAGTCTGATAGACTGGTTTATCACCTGGCCAGGGGGTGGAGACTGAGTGTTATCAAAGTACCAGGTTTTATTACCCACATCCACATTACCGTAGCGGTAGTAAGTATCCCACCTGTTTCCGTTCTGGTCTGTCCTTTTATCAAAGTAAAGGTCAAAAGCACCAGGAACAGGAGGGAAAGAAGGAAAGGAAGGTAAAACTTCTGGTACCGGGAAGTAACACCAGGGAGGCATGGTTTCCACCATAGTCCTATCACAAATTTTAGTATTTCTCCCTGATAACGCGGGAAAAGCAATGCCTGTCTCATGGTAAGTGATATTACCGTTGACTGTGCCGGAGGAGGGATTAATTCTGTAAGAGTAAATAGCATGCTTATTAAAAACTTCCGGAATTCCCCAGTTTGCCACTTCTGATTTGCTCCCATCCCAGTCACAGAGGAAAAAACCCCCACTGTTATGTCCTGGATTATCCTGTCCGTTCCAGCCACGCAGGCGCAGTTGTATAGTGGCAGTTCTTCCCCGGTAGACACCTGTAGATATGATTCTATCTGTGTCGTACCCTGTACGGTCTTCCAGACGCAGGCTGCATTTACCTTCCGGGAAACCACCTGGCTGAAACCAGACCTCAGAAGAAACCCAGGTATCAGTCCCGGCATAGTCTGAACCGCGGAAGTAAACCACCGGACCCCAGTAAGAAGGATAGCGGTGATTCCAGTAACCTTTATAGTTCATCCAGTAAAGACAGTCCTGAATCCCGGATTCCGCAATCTGTAAGGCTATGAGTTTGTCCCTGGTGTAACTGGCGTGCCTGATAGCAGATGTGGCAGAAAGGACAACAGCCACTATAATGGAAAGGAAAATCAAAACCATTACCATTACGACAATCAAAGCTACGCCTTTTTTTCTTCCCATTTTCCCCTTTATAGTATACCATTTAATGGACATTTCTGGAAATACTTGACCGCAGATACCCGCTCACTTTATCTTATAGTTGATGAACGCTCTTTACCGGAAAGTCTTATCCTTTATTCAGGAAAACAACCTTATTTCCTCAGGCGACAGGATTCTTGTTGCCTGTTCAGGCGGTCCTGACTCTGTATTTCTTCTGCACTTTCTCAGCACTCTTTCTGAGGAAAAGAAAATAAAACTGCAGGTCGCTTATGTCCATCACCATTTAAGACCGGAGGCGGATAAAGAACTGAAATTTGTGCAAAATCTTGCCCGGGAAAAAGAAATCCCTTTTTCCTGCTGGCATCTATCCTTAGAAAGAAAAAGTTCTCTGGAGGCAAAAGCCCGACTGGCGCGTTACAGCTGCCTGGCTAAAATCGCAAAAAGGAAAAGATGCCATCTGATCGCTACAGGCCACAACCTGGATGACCAGGCAGAGACAGTTTTAATGAGGATTTTAAGGGGCTGTGGTATCACGGGTCTCAGGGGTATTCAGCCTTATGTAGCATGCCTGCCAGGTTGTGATGTTCCTGTAATCCGGCCCCTGCTTGTCTTAACAAAGCAGGAGATAGAAAACTTCTTGCTCCAGCACAGGCTTACATTTCTAAAAGATAGTTCCAACCTGAATCCGGATTTCTTCCGCAACAGGATAAGACACCAGATTCTTCCGTACCTGGAAAATTTTAATCCTCACCTGAAAAAACATCTGGCAAGAATTGCTACTCTGGTCAGGGATGACCTGGAGATTCTAACCAGCCAGGCACAGCAGGCTAAAATTAAACTGTGCCACAGCTGTCAAAAGGGTTATTTTTTTGACAGGAAATCTTTTCTTCAGTTGCCTGTGGCTATCCAGCGTTTACTTATCAGCTGTCTCTGCCAGGAAATAAGAGGTACCCCTTACCAGAATTACTATCCTGTAGAAAACATTCGCCTTTTAATCCAGAAGGGAAAACCCGGCAAAACTCCTGTTAAAGCAGGGCTGAAACTGCAGGTGGCAAAGGAAACTATTGTCTTGGGGAAAAGTAAATGATAGAATGAGCTGGTAACCGGGTAATTGTATGTGGGAAAGAAAACTTTTGTGGCTGGTGGCGGCACTTCTCATTGTGCTGTTCGGTTTGATTGTGGTAGCCAATAGTGCCTGGATTGTCCCGGAACTACCACTAAAAACAATTCTCTGGAAGACATCCTGGCCTTTGATTCTTTTTACTGCTGTGCTTATCATGATTTTCAAGGTGTTAGACTATTACTATCTGCAGCTTCACCAGCAGGTGCACAATCTGGCCAAACTTCACCAGTCCTTAATCCATCTTAACACCAATCTCAGTTTAGAACATCGTTGTACTGAAGCTCTCTCTATCCTCATGGAACTTACCAGGGCTGCTAAAGGTCTGTTTTTACTGACGGATGAAGCGTTAAAAAAATATACCGCCACGGAGTTTTTCTCCATTACCAGAAGCAACCCCAGACCTTTTTTATTTTCTCACTACCGCTACCAGATCTATTCGCCCGGCCGCATCTCTGACCAGCACCACCAGCTGGTGGAACAATTGATTAAGAACGACGATTTTACCTCCTTCCCTTCGGTGCTGATTGTGCCCTTTTATAATGAAAAAAAAACAATTGCCCTGGCAATCATCGGAAGCAATCACACTGATAGAAAAATTCTTCAGGAATTGAATGCACTTATTTCCATTCTGGTATCCCATGTGGTTACTTCCTTTGAAAACTCACTGCTTCATGAGGAGGTCAATGAAAGTTCCATCACTGACCCCTTGACTTCTCTTTATAACCGCCGTTACTTCCGTTCCCGGTTGAAAACAACTTTTGCGGAAGCCAGAAGAATTGGCTATCCAGTCTCAGTGATGATTTCTGACCTGGACAACTTTAAAAAATACGTAGATGCCTATGGTCATCCCCGGGGTGACCTGATTCTGGCTGAGGTTGCCAGTCTGGTGAAAAAAGCTGTCCGCACCAGCGATGTTGTCTGCCGGTTTGGCGGGGATGAGTTCGCCTATATTCTCCCTTATGCTACTTCAGAAGAAGCAAAAGTTGTGGCTGACCGCGTCAGAAAGGCTATTGCCAGTTCCCGTTTTCAGAATTCCCCGGAAGACGAACCGGTTTACCTCACCTTGAGTTTGGGCATTGCCAGTTTCCCTCAGCACGGTGAGACAGAAGAAGAATTGTTGAAAGCAGCTGATACTGCCCTTTTCTGGGCTAAGTCCCAGGGCAAGGATAAAACCATAATTTACCATCAAGTTCTGGAGGTCAACAATGAAGTATAACGGAACAGTCTTCTTTTTGCTGGGGCTTGCTTTGGTCCTCATTACTGTCAGTACCATTTTTTTCTTTTTTAACAGAAGAAAAGCCTTTGTCTGCCTGATAATCTCTCTCCTTTATCTGGGGGTGGCTGGCTACTATGCTTACCTGGTGCTAATTTTTCCCCCACCTTTTGAAATCCTGCGTTCTCCTGCCCCTGAAAGTTTGTCACCTGTCCGTGGTTCTTTTCCCGATCATCCTCAACTGGTAATGAAGGTGAACAACCAGGAGATAGTGGCAGACCCCGATGATGAGTTAACAATCAAGAAGTCTGCTACCATTGAACTTGTCAGGGTAAACTACAGCCAGTCCAGCCAGCCTCTGAAAGCCAACTTTGTTGGTTTTGTTGCTAACCCTCGTTACAACGATGGTCAGGATATTGGTGTTCCGATAACCTACGATAAGATAGATAAAACCAGAGCCGTCAACAGGGCTACTAATCTTTTCAAGGTGGAAATCAGACAGGGCGAGAAAGTTCTCGGCAACGTTTACCTTCAGTTTGTGGACTGAAAAACCGGACAAATTTTTCTGATGATAACCCGTGGAGTTCTTGTTACTTTTGAAGGTATTGATGGTTGCGGCAAAACTACCCAGGCACGTTTTCTTTATCGCTTTCTGAAAAAGAGAAAAATCCCGGTTATCCTTCTGAAAGAACCAGGTGGTACACCTCTCGGTGAAGCAATCCGAAAACTTCTCCTGCACAGCCAGCAGATTTCTGCCTGGAGTGAACTTTTTCTTTACCTCGCCAGTCGTGCTCAGCTGGTAGAAGAAGTTGTCCGTCCTGCTCTGGCGAAAGGCAAAGTGGTTATCCTGGACCGGTACCTGGATTCCACCCTGGCTTATCAGGGATACGGAAGGAAACTACCACTTCCCTTTATCCGGAAAGCCCATCACGAATTCCTCGGTACCCTTAAACCAGACCTTACCTTTCTTCTTGATGCCAGGCCAGAAGAACTTTCCAGAATCCTTTCTGCCAAGGGACCTGACCGCATGGAAAAAGAATCATTAAGTTTTCAGAAGCGTGTCCGTCGCGGCTATCTAATTTTAGCCCGTGAGAATAAAAATCATGTCTGCGTCATCCGGCGGCAGGATATAAAACGCACCAGAGAAAAAATTCTGAGAGAGTGGGAAAAATTTTTCCAGAAAGTAAGAAGCGAGAAGCACCATGACTGTCGAGCAGATTAAAACTCTTCTTTTACAGGCAGAAAAAAAGGGAAGACTTGCCAGTTCCTATCTTTTGACCGGGGGAACTCCTGCCTTAAGAGAAGATGTGGCCAGTTTTTTCTCTCAACTTCTGGTCTGCGCAAAAACTGATAACAAACCCTGCGGTAAATGCCCTCACTGTCGCCAGGTGAGTAAAAATCTTCATCCTGATATCCAGTGGATTATTCCCGAAAAAGGGAACCTGGGAATTGATGAAGTGAGAAAAGTAAAGGAAGAGATTTACCTGAAACCATTTTCCGGGGGCAGAAAAGCTTACCTCTTTTTCATAGATTATATGAAAGAGGAAGCTGCTAATTCCTTTCTGAAAATCCTGGAGGAGCCCCCTTTTTACGGATTCATAGTTATCATCACCGCCAACATCCATAATTTTCTTCCTACCATTGTCTCCCGCTGCCAGCAATTGAAAATAAACTTTGCCCTGCCAGAACAAAATAAAGCTATGAAGGAAAGCTGGAAATTCTGTCTTTCTCTTCTTACCAGTTTACAGGAAAATCAGTTTCAGAATTTCTTTGACCGGATGGATACTCTGGTGAAAAATCTTGACAGAAACGAAGTGGAAAAATGGCTGGAGAATATTCTCTGGTTGTTCCGGGACCAGCTTCTCAGGGATAAAAAGGTAAGAGAAGATTTATTGGTCAGCGATGAAACCTGTGATATACTAAAAGGAAGAAGTAATCTCCTGGAAAAGACCGAGCTTGTTCTGGAGATGAAACAGAAAGTGCGGTTAAATATTAATCTGCGCATAGCGCTGGAGTACCTTTTTGCTGAGTTGATGTGGTCAGCACCAGGTTAAGTTATAACTTGTGCCGAAGTGGCGGAACTGGCAGACGCGCTAGGTTCAGGACCTAGTGGAGGAAACTCCGTTGGGGTTCGACTCCCCACTTCGGCACTGCCCTATTTTTCAGGAAAACGAACAGGTAGTTTTACCAGAAAGGTAGCACCTTTGCCCGGTTGCGAATGAACCTGGATTGTTCCTCCGTGTTCCTTGACTACCTTCTGCGCAATTGCCAGACCAAAACCAGTGCCCCGGGCACCTTTGGTGGAATAGAAGATATCAAAAATTTTATCCTGTAGTTGAGGCTGGATACCACAGCCATTATCTTTTACCCAGAGATGTACCATGCTTTCTTCAGGATAGTACTTTGTACCAATCAAGATTAAACCTTTCCCTTCCTCCACTGCCTCCAGGGCATTGAAAAGAAGGTTGCTGATTAGTCTTTCCATACGCCATGGGTCAAGCAGCATCACAGGCACATTTTCATCTAACTGCTGTTTCAGTTTTACCTTTTTCTCCCTGCATCTTTCCTTCAGACTGGCTACTGTATCGGCTAAAAGGTCGTTCAACCTGGTGGGTTTAAGGTCAGGTTCTCTTTGCCGGGAGAAGTCCACCATAGCCAGTACCAGTTCTTTCATCCTTTCATAACTGCGCCGGACAATAGAATATCCTAAGTTGATTGTTTTCTGCTTTTTCTCCTTCAATCCCAAATCCAGAAGCTGTAATCCACCTTCCAGGTTGGTAAGGATATTTCTGATATCGTGGGAAAGTCCAGCCATGGTCTCACCCACTGCCACCAGTTGTTTATCCCGCAGAATCTGCTGGTGCAGTTTCATATTACTCAACATAAAACCCACCACTGCGGCTGCCGCTACAGCCAGGCTGATTTCATGAGGACGAAAGGTTTTCTCCTGCTGCCTGCCAATAAGTAAGATGCCAAACTGTTCTGAAGTGGAACGAAGGGGAACAGAAACGAATGCATACAGGCGGCCGTCAATTTCTATGTTCTCATGAAGAAACTCACCAACCCGGGCAAGGTCTTCTGCCGCTATTTTATCTAAAGCAGGGAAATGTTTACCCTGGTCCCCGGGATAACGAAAAACCAGTGTGAGATTGTTTCCGGTTGATTTGTGGTAGACCAGGACAAAATCAGGTTGCAGAAACTGGACAGTACGTCTTCCGAGAATTTCCATCAGGGTGAGCTCGTTTTCCAGACTGGCTACCTCCTCTGCCAGGTTCTGGACAAAAAGCATCTCGCTGAAAAAGGCAAACAGTCCCTTCTCCGCATCCGCTGCCTCTTCAATCAAGGTGTCCACAAAACCATCAACAGTGGAGACCACTTCCTTTTTGGAAGGATCCTTTTCCCATTTCCTTTTCAGCTCGCTCAAGCGGTCACACATAAAGGAAAAGGGAAGTGTTACCGGTTTGGCTATACTTTCCACTGCCTTTTTTATTTTTTCAGATGTTTTCTTAGCCATATCTTATCAACCAGAGGAAATGGGCGGTACAGGACTTGAACCTGTGACCTCCTCCGTGTGAGGGAGGCGCTCTATCCACTGAGCCAACCGCCCGAATTTTTGTCAGAATAGTTTAACCTGAGCGAGAAAAACTGTAAAACTGACAGGCAAATTTCAGCCTTTCCAAAGCAGACGCAAACTAACGGTATAAGGTGGCTGGAGAATCCCTTTTTCTGTTATAAATCCTGTAATCAATCTGCCTGGTGTGATATCAAAAGCTGGATTGTAAACGCTTATGTTTTCCGGTGCTACCAGCCTTCCGGCAAAACAGGTCACTTCTTCAGCATTTCTTTCTTCTACAGGTATAGCTTTACCATCAGAAAGATGGAGATGAAAAGTGGAAAGTGGTGCCGCAACATAGAAAGGAATATGATGGTACTTACAGCTTACTGCCAGTCCGTAGGTACCAATTTTGTTCGCGGTATCACCATTTCTGGCAATACGGTCTGCACCAACTACCACCAGGTTTACTTTCCCCTGGGCCATCAAAAAGGACGCTACATTATCACAAATCAGAGTACAGGGAATTCCTGCCTTTTTCAATTCGTAGGCTGTCAATCTGGCACCCTGCAGTACCGGTCTTGTCTCATCAACATAGACATGAAACTTTATACCTTTTCTCCAGGCAGAGTAAAAGACTGCCAGTGCTGTTCCGTATCCTGAAGTGGCCAGCCCTCCGGCATTGCAATGGGTGAGAACATTAAAACCAGAACTGATAAGACTGTAGCCATGCTCACCTATTTCCCAGCATGCTTTCATATCTTCCTCGTAAATAGCAGTGGCTTCAGCAAGAAGATGGCTGTAAAGTTCTTCTGAATTTACTGCCGACCGGGAGAGAACTTTTTCCATCCGCTGGAGTGCAAAAAAAAGGTTATAGGCTGTGGGTCTGGCCTGACGCAGCAAACGAATCGCTTTCCGGACTGCTTCTCTTTGTCTGCAGAGACCGGCTTTCCGGTAACGTCTGGCTTCCAGTACCACACCGTAACCAGCTGCCACTCCAATCGCCGGTGCACCGCGCACCTGAAGTGAACGAATTGCCTGGTGAACATGTCTGGCAGTAGTCAGTTTTACTACCTTCTCCTGCCGTGGCAAAAGGCGCTGGTCCAGAAGATAAAGAGATTCTTTTTCCCACCAGAGTGTCCTTACAGGTACAGCCGGAAGTGACATTTTCATATTCCCCCTGGTTTAAGAACTAAGCTACCCGGACACAGTTTTCTCCTAACAGAGACCTTAATTCTTCCACCAGCTCCAGTGTGGGATTGACACTCATGTTCCTGGAACGGATTTTGACACTGCCGCATCTCGGTTGAACCAGGTAAAAATAAAGAGGGCAGCTTCCCCGGTGCTTCAGACAGACCTGCCGGATGGCTTCCAATTTTTCTTTGACTACAGGAAGGGTTAATTTTATTTCCACCTCATTCTTTACCTTCTCCGCAACAGTATTAACGGTGGCAACATCTTCACCTACCATCTTGGCAGATTCCCCGCGATGTTCTATCCTTCCCTTAACAAAGATGATGGCGTTGACCCGGAGCAAACTGGAAAAGTTTTCAAAAACTTTTGGGTAGAAAACAACCTCCAGTTTCCCGCCGATGTCTTCCAGTTCCGCCACTGCCATACGTTCTCCCTTTCTGGTACTGATCCTTCGGAGAGAACTTACAATCCCCCCTACCCAGAGACAACTTCCTTCTTTCACCTGTGCTGCCTGAGAAAGGGAAACTGGACAGTACATCTGAATCAGTGGCAGGGTCTTGTCCAGAGGATGCCCGGTAAGATAAACCCCTAACATTTCTTTTTCATAGGCAAGAAGTTTGGTCTCCGACCACTCAGGAAGACTTCTGATAACCTGGTGGCTGACAGGCGGAACCACCCGGGATTCCGCACCAGCAAAAATCACCATCTGGCTGCCAGACTTTAATTTCTGAACCTGGCTGCCGTGCTCCACCGCATCATCTATCAGGGCAAAAAGCTGGGAACGAGGTATCTCCAGGAAATCAAAGGCACCAGCCTTAATCAAACTTTCTATCACCTTTCTGTTTGCCAGGCGCAAATCAACCCTTTCGCAAAAATCAAAGAGAGACTTAAACGGACCTTCTTTTCTCGCCTGCACAATAGACCTGATGGCTCCAGAACCGACATTCTTCACTGAAGAAAGACCGAATAAGATGTCATTACCTAAAATCCTGAATTTTTCTCCACTCTCCTCCACATCAGGCGGTAGAATCCAGATATTCATTCGTTCACATTCCGCGATGTATTCTGCCACTTTCTCAGGGTTACCTATTTCACTGTTAAGCAATGCTGTCATGAACTCTAATGGATAATTGGCTTTCAGATATGCTGTCTGATAGGAAAGCAGAGCATAGCCAGTGCTGTGAGATTTATTAAAACCATAACCGGCAAATTTTTCCACCTGGGTGAAAACCTTCTCCGCTATCTTTTCCGGTACGCCTTTCTTCCGGGCACCGCTGATGAAGCTTGTTTTCAACTTCTCCATCTCTTCCTGGTCTTTCTTGCTCATCGCCTTTCGTAAATGGTCAGCCTCAGCCATAGTGAAATTACTGAACTGATGAGCAATCTGCATCGCCTGTTCCTGATAGACAATGACACCATAGGTGCTTTTCAAGATTGGTTCCAGAAGAGGATGGTCGTATTCCACCAGGGAAGGGTCCTTCCTCCTTTGAATGTAGGTAGCCAGTGTTCCACTTTTCATCACCCCTGGCCGGTATAAAGCCAGAACTGCTATCAGGTCCTCAAACTTCTCCGGTCTTATCTGCCTCAACACATCCTGCATACCCTTGCTTTCCAGCTGGAAAATTCCTGACGATTCACCCCGGGAGAGAAGCTGGTAGGTTTTCTGGTCATCTAAAGGAAAATCTTGTATAACTACCCCTTTATGCTTTTTCACCAGCTGGATTGTTTCTTCGATCACAGATAGAGTCTTCAAACCAAGCAAGTCCACTTTCAGTAACCCTACCCTGGCTACCTGGTTCATATCAAACTGGGTCGCTATCCCTCCCGCAGCATTCTTGAACAGCGGCACACACTCCGAGACAGGTCTATCAGTAATCACCACACCTGCTGCATGGATGGAGGCATGTCTGGCCAGTCCCTCCAGTTTCAGTGATATTTCAAAAAGTTTCTTCATCCTGGTATCGGTTTCTATCAGATTCCTGATTTCGCTGTTATGCTGCAATTCCATTTTCAAACTGGTTCCTGGTTCTGAAGAAATCAATTTAGTGAGACGGTCAAGTTCACTGAAACTGATATTCAACGCCCGGCCAACATCCTTGACCACAGCCCGGGCACCCATAGTGCCAAAGGTACCTATCTGAGCCACATTGTTTGCCCCGTATTTATTTTTTAAATACTGGATGATTTCCTCTCTCCGGTAATCACAAAAATCCACGTCAATATCAGGAAGACTGATACGGTCCGGATTGAGAAAACGTTCAAAAAAGAGGTTATACTTCAAGGGATTAATCTCCGTAATACCCAGGAGATAAGAAACAAGACTACCTACTGCGGAACCACGACCGGGTCCTACCCTTATTCCTCGTTTTCTGGCTTCCTGTACAAAGTCCTGAATAATTAAAAAGTAACTGGGAAAACCCATCTGGATAATTGTTTTCACTTCGTAACGGGCTCGTTCCACAATTTCATTGCTGGCTACCTTTTCTAAAGAACCGTCCCAGTCAATCCCGAACTCCTTCTTTAGCGCCTGCTGTACCTGCTTCACCAGATAAACCTCCGGGGTATCACCATTCGGTGGTTGAAAAACAGGCAGATGATAGGTGTCAAAATCCATCTTCACGGCACACCTTTCTGCAATCTCACAGGTATGATGTAAAGCTTCCGGGACCTCAGCAAACCCGAGTCTCATTTCTTCTGGTGATTTGAAATAAAACTGGTCCGTGGGGAATTTAAAATGGCGGGGGTCATCAAGATTGGTACCGGTTTGAATACAGAGGAGAATTTCATGGGCCATGGCATCCTCCTGCCGGAGATAATGGCAGTCATTGGTAGCCACCAGTTTCCCACCCTGCCTTTTCCCCAGTTCTATAAGTAACCGGTTCACCTGACGCTGCTGAGACATACCATTGTCCATCAGTTCCAGGTAGACATTGTCTTTACCCATAATCTCCTGGTAACGACCTAAAATCTCCATAGCCTTCTGCATCTCATCCTTTAGAAGACAGGTGGCAATCTCTCCTTTCAGGCATCCTGTCAGAAGAATTAATCCCCTGTTGTGCCGGGTGAGAAGCTCATAATCAATCCTCGGCCGATAATAAAATCCTTCCAGGTAGGAGGCAGTGGAAAGCTGTAAAAGATTGCGATAGCCGGATTCGTCCTCAGCCAGAAGCGTCAGATGAAAAGAAGAATCCTTACTGCTGGCAGGACCTATCTCCTTTCGGTTTTTAGGTGCCAGATACATTTCACAACCAATGATGGGTTTGACACCGTGTTTCACCGCTTCCTGGTAAAAATCAACTACACCGTGAAGATTACCATGGTCGGTAATAGCCAGAGCTGACATACCATACTGCCTGGCCAGTCGGGTTACCTCCTCCATGCGGCACATTCCATCCAGGAGGCTATACTCGGTATGAAGATGCAGATGGACAAAATCACTCATAGGATTTCCCGCTTTAATGCCACTTTAACAAACTTCTTCTTTTTCGTCAAGGATTTTTTTCTGACTTTTAACAATGAGAAAAACCCTGTAGATTTCTTCTGGAGGCAACTCTTCCGCTCTTGCTGTCGGAGAAAAATTAGCCTGCTTTAAATACCTCTCCAGAAAATCTCTCTTCACACCAAATAAAGCCTCTATCACCCGGGAAAGCTTTTTCCTCCGGTAACGAAAAATCTGCCCGACAAATTCCTGAAACTGTCTTTTCTTGTCTTCTGGAACCAGAGACCCGGGGAAAGGTTCGATTTTCACCACTACAGAATCTACCTGCGGTCTGGGGAAAAACACTGACCGGGCAAGACAGTAGCAGATACTTGCTTTCGCCGAGAGAGCCAGAAATACTGAAAGGGGTGCATAATCTTTACTCCCACAACCAGCCACTAACCTTTCCCCTACTTCTTTCTGCACAGTGAGAAGACCCAGGGAAATGTAAGAAAGATAATCAAGAAGATAGGAGACAATTTTGTTAGAAAGACAGTATGGGGTATTGCTGATAAGTTTTACCTTACCAGGAAGGCTTTGCCACCACCCTGGTCCGGTTTTTAAAAAATCCTTTTCCAGAATTATCAGGCGGTCGCAACGTTCAAACCTTTCCCGAAGAATACGGCAAAAACTGGCATCTATTTCAAAGGCATAGACCCGGGCAACCTTTTCTACCAGTACTTCTGTCAGACACCCCAGTCCGGAACCAACTTCCACTACAACATCGTCCCTGTGTAAGTCAGCGAAAGAAAGAATCTTGTCCCGGCTATGCCGGTCAATCATCATGTTTTGACCTCTCCCCTTTCTCAGGATAATTCCTTCTCGCTCTAACAGTTCTTTCACGCGTGTGGGTGTGAGAAAATCCATGTCTGAATCCGGTATGTGCCACTTCCTTCTTCCTGATGCCAGCTTGACATGACCGTCTGGTATACAGGTGAAAGGTGCAGGCTTCTTCTCAGGCACGCAGGGAAAAGATTTATTTTTCCGCCACCAGCATCCTCACAGGAATCTGTTTCTGTAACTCTTCTAACAACCGGAAGAGTGCCTGGTTATATTTTTGCTGGTAAAGTTGCTCCCGGGCTTTTTCTAATGTCTGCTGAGAAACTTCCTGTGTTTTCACCTCCGTAACCAGAAAAACATGCCATTTTTCTATTACCAGAACCGGGGCTGTCAGCTGGCCTGTCTTTACCTGACTGACTGCCTCCCGGACAGATGGTTTCATCTCTGACCTGGTTATCCAGCCAATATCTTCCAGTTCTTTTTCCTTTTCCGGTACCCAGCTGGTGTAATACTGCTGCGCCTGTTCCCGGGAAGGAAAGTCTTTCCCTTTAAGATGAAACAGACAGTCTGGCTGTGGACGTGAAGACATCTGCAATAATTCCGTTGTTGTAATCTTAATGTTTCTGATGACTTTCTGAAACAGAAGACTTTTTATTTTCAAATTTTGTTCCAGGCGCTGTAAGAAACCTTCATAGGAAAGATTTTCCTCTTGCAGTCTTTTTCTCAAATTTTCTTCCCCTCCTATCCTTTCTCTCACCGCTGCTACCTCTTTCATTAACTCTTCTCTGGAAATCTTTATGTTTTCCTTTTCTGCTTCTACCAGCAAAAGCCTCTGCGTGATGGTCTGACTCAAAGCTGTAGAAAAATCAAGGTTTTCTTCCTTCATCAGACGGTGCACTTCACTTTCCAGGACAACCTTGCGGCCCACAAAAGCTATTACCCTATCGTCAGAGTAAACAGAATCCTTCATTGCCAAAAGCACTAACAAGAAAAAAAGATAGCTTTTTTTCACTGCAGTCTCTCCTTTAGTTGCTCCATTTTCTCCTCAAAAATTTTTACCGCACATCTATCCCGCAGCTGCCTCAGATACTTTTCAATGGCTTCTCTCTTTTGCTGGGCAATAAACATGTTGCGCAGATAAGGTCTGGCTTCCTCAAAGGTCTGAAAACGTTCTGGTTCATGGGCTTTCAGTTTAATAATGTGATAACCGACACTGGTCTTTATCACCCTTCCCAGAATCTGCCCCGGTTTCATCTGGCTCACCACCTCCTGAAGAACCGGGTCCAGTTTTTCCCTTGGAATCCAGCCCAAATCTCCTCCTCTCTCCCGGCTGGAGCTGATAGAATCTCTGCGGGCAACTGCCTCAAAGTCTTCACCCAGGATAAGGCGGTTGAGAATATTCTCTGCATCCTCCTGGGTAGCCACCACTATTTCCTGAAGCCGATATTTTTCCGGAAGCAAAAAATCACCCAGGTGTGTCTGGTAGTAAGAACGTAGCTGCTCCTCCGGGACCGGCACTCTGGAAACAATCTCCTGTTCCACAAATTCTTTCACCAGAAGGTCCTGGTAGTACTGCCGGACTAAAGGAGCAAGTTTCTTCTGGTACCTTCTTCTTCTCTTCCAGGCCTGCTGGAGAAGTAAATCCTGATTTATCTGGTCCTCCACTATGAGACGAACATCGTCCTGGAGATACTCCTGGTAAACTTCCGGCGCTTTTTTTACCCTTTTGACCACCTCTTCCACAGTGAGGATGCGGCCGTTTACTAAAGCCAGCGCGTTTTTCTTTATCATCCAGATATTTCCTGCCTTCCACGCCGCAAGAACCAGTACCAGCACACCTGCGACTTGCCCGACTAAAATTTTTTCCCTTCCGGGAAAACGACGGGAGATCTGTTCCTTCATTTTTTTCCAGGGAAAGAAATTAAGAATTTTCAAAAGATACCCCGCTTAAAGTTGCTTCCGGAAAAGAATTTTTTGTCTCCTCCGGTCATAAACAACTCTGATTTTCTTTTCTGCTAAAACTTCCTTTTCTTCTATTTTACCATTGTTGTTGGTATCTGACACTTTCTGACCTGTGACGGTGAGGGAAAAAATGTTGCTGCGTACAGTGACTAACCCGATTACCCGGGAGAAAATCAACTCTTTTTCCTGTTCTTCATCTATGTATCCATTTCCATTGTTGTCCAGTAAATCAAAGCCAAAACCTGTAATCTCTTTGTTCAGTTCTCCTTCCGGGGAACAATCGCTTCCGTAAACTCCCAGAATTTCAGAGATATCCCGGAAAGGTCGTGCCTTCAGCAAACAGCAGGCAAGTTTTTCCGAAAAAAGCGGCAGACACAGCAGGACTGTCTCACTGGCAGTATTGATGTTAAGCCGTCCCGGAGTGGGTATCTCAGGCTTTCTTACCACTGTAATTTCGTCAAGGATTTTTCTGTCTTCCCCTGTTTTCCAGAAATCAAGCGTGCGCCATTGCTGGTTGCGGTGGATAAAGGAAATCTCGCCTGTGGTAGCAAATGGTTTGTTCTTGATAAAAAAGGATGAACCCCATAGCTGTAACCATCCCATTTTACCGAATTCACCTCCTACCCAGGGCTGGAAGGCTAAATTCTGTTCGCCTGGACTGCTCACCAGAGGAAACCAGGCCTTCATCCTGGGGTCATTCTTTTGTGCTGTGGTAAAGGGTGTATCCAGACCATAACAGGCTTCCTCTATCAGATGGCCATCACTGTCATAAAGCCGCAAGATACCATCAAGATTAAGTTTTTTCAGGAAAGGTAAACTTCTGAGAACACGGGAAACAGTATCTGAACCAACCGGACTCATTAAAAGGATGGCTTCATACTGCTGGCAGTTATCCGGGTCTCTGATGGGCAGAACAAGCAGAATAGGGGTCCCGCTTGCTGGAACAACCAGCGCCAGTTTAACCAGGTCCCCAATAGTGTAATAGGAATGAGCCTTGATGGTTGTCCCGGAAGGGATGACAACAGCCGTGGGGTTGAGGGATTCCAGAATATTTTTTAGTCTTCCGGCATCAACTTCTGTTTCTCCTCTGGTTATGTCTTCATAGATGGAACTTGATTCTTTCAGAAGAATATCCAGTATCTGGGTAGGTATGGTAAGAAGACCTGTAATCTTCCATCCGCCAATATCCAGGTCAGAAGAATAGGGATTGAAAAGTTCTATAAACTGACCGGCTTTCTCCGTTATCAGTAACCCGACAGGGACTTCCTTAATTTCAAAAGGTACTATGGCTTCCACTTCGTTGAACGCAGCCACCTTCTCCTGGCCTATGACTTTGTGCTTGTCTACCTCCACAACAGTAGGGATACTGTCTTCATCCCGGAAGTCTACACAGTTTGCTGCCAGTGCAGCAGCATGAAGTTTTTCGTACCCCAGGCTCTGAAAGAGATGAAAAAAATCTTCCCAGGAAGCCTGGTTAATATTGAGTCTTTTCACCTTTTTCCGGTTTTCATTGAAATCTATAGAGTAGCAGGTTATCCAGGGCCGGACTTTGCTGAACTTCCCCTCTCCGCATCCCGGTACCAGTTTTAAATCTTCAGGAATAATGTAAGGTCTGTCTCCACCCCTGGGCCGCCTGAGAGAAAATTCATCCGGTTCATCAATACCTTCCCCTTCTTCATCCACCAGCCCATCTCCATCGTTATCAATACCATCACTGGAAACAAGAATGTTATCCCGGTCATCATCAATCTCTGGCTTTCCTGGTTTACCATCAGGACCATAACGAAAACTGATAATCTGGCACGCCAGAGATTTACCGAAGATATGAGGTAAGAGAGAAATTTCCGCTACAGAGTGTCCCTCATTGAAACTGCCTGTAAGATTTCCGACAGCGTTTAAATCAATTTTGCTGTTTTCATCCTCAACTAAAACAGCATAACGGCCAAGTATCCTGCCATGTCTGTCCTGAACCAAAAACCAGCGGCTGTCAGGTATTCCGTCTTCATCATTATCCACCTGGTCCCCGGAAAAAACCGTCCTCCAGTTATCCAGGTAACTGTCAAATTCCTGGTTATCATGGTCCAGCTCCCAGATAGCCTGCTCCAGACCAGCCTTAGCCATGTTTAAAGCTTCCTTACCAGCCATCACTTTAAAGAAGGTTCTTTCCCCCAGCTTGAAAATGAGAAGAAGACTGAGAACAAAAACAAAAAGAATCATCAGCACAGAGAGGGTAAAAAGTAATATTCCTCCCTGGCAGAAGGTTTTTCCTCTTTGTGCCATTCTTACTCCTTCTCAGCCTGAAAAACCCTTTTCTCAGGTGATAGATTTTTCTTCTGTCTCCACTGCTGGCGAAAGTTTAATGACCCTGGTGAATTCCTGGAGAATTCTTTTACCTTCTACAGGAAAAGCACTCTCTACCTGAAGGGTTACCTTTACTTCTACCGGCAACTGTCTGTCTTTCCCCTGCCTTCTGGTATCCCAGCTGCTTTGCCAGTTCTGACCATCAAAATAAGTAAAGGTGAAGCCTGTAACATTTCTGCCCAGGGGCTGGGCACCAGGAAATCCTTCCGGTAAGACAAAATCTGGATTTTCTCTGTCCACCCGCATGACCTGAACTTTCACTACGTCCCGGTCCAGGTAGATACCAAATTTAGCCAGGTCTGAACCCTCTCCAGGAGAATACGGAGCAATAAATTTTACCTGGTGAGATTCTCCGATAAAGTGCATCTGTAAACCGCCTGGTAAATCGTTAATCATCGCCTGGGAAAGGTATTTTTCTATATAGTCCAGAATTTCTGTTGCCTCTGCCTGGACTTCTTTCCTCGCCATCCTGACCCTGGTGTCAACAATGGTCTTGCGGAAAACCATTAAAGCAGCACTCATCACAACAAGGGAAAGAACTAAAGCCACCACCACCTCCAGCAAGGTTAAACCCCTTTCATCTCCTTCTGAAAGTGTAGTAAAAACTTTTCTTTTCAGTTTTGCCTCCAGTTAACCAGGAGATTTCCAGTTCCACCTGGTAAAGCCCCTCTTTTATTTCCTGAAACCACACCCGGTAGAAATAATCCGGGTGTAAAGAATCACGGCCTTCCAGATAATCAGGTACCGGCGGGCCCGGACGGGAACCAAATTTTTCTTCTATCTCCTTAAAAAGTCTATCCGCTATTTGACTGCAGGCACTGTAAATGTTGCTGCGCCGGGAAAGGGTATTCAGAACAGGAAGAATACGAAATAAAGTGGCTATACCGGTCGCCAGCAGACACAGCGCTACCAGTACCGCAATTAAACTTACACCTTTTTTTACTGTACCAAACATTTACCTGTAAGGTTGTAAAGAATAAGACGTTTTTTCACACCAGACTTTTCATGGGCTACGACCAGATGGCCGGCCTGTTGAGAAGTTCCGTCTGTAAGAAAGACTACCGGGTCAAAACCCTTTGTTTTCTCCACGACAATGATGTGTTCTGGCAACCGATAGAGTTTATCAACCAGCTCCTTACCTTCGCGATAGACAGCAAAAGAAGATTCCCCGAAGACCACCTGGAAATTTTTTCTTTCGTGGAGTGCACTGGCTCTGGCCATTTCTAAAACTGCCAGGATTTCTTTCACTCCTGATTCCAGAGCAAACTTTTGCTGGGACTTATGGAAAACAGTCAGGGTTGGTACAAGCAACAGGGAAAAAATAAAAAGCACTACCATAACTTCCAGGATTGTTATTCCTTTTCCCGCTTTTCTCTTCAGCTGCCGCATCTTTATGCCTGCAGATTACCAGTTACCAATATCATCACTGGTTTCAAATTTCTTATCAGGGCCAGCGGAAAGAAGCAGAAACGGAACTTCTGGCTGTTCTGTCTGGGGATATCTGTATCTCAGTGCAGTTTTCCAGCTGTCCACAATATTACCGGACTCATCAAGGTCTTCCTTCTTGATTCTCAGATATGGTCCTTTCCATTGCTGGTTTTCTACCGGACCCTGAAGGAGTTCTAACAGAATACGATTCCCTTTCTCCTGCCAGTGAGGATAATCACCAAAATCACTTTCATACAGAGACAGTGCTGCCTCCAGAGAAGCAATCAGGGCTTTGGTTTTAACAACCACAGCCTTCATCCGCGCCCGGTGAATAACAGGAAGGAGTATAGCCGCCAGCAGCAGCATGATGGCTATCACCACAAGAATTTCTACCAGGGTCAGACCTTTTTCTTTACCTTCTCTTTTTCCTTTCAAATCTCCTCCGGGAAAAATTTTTTGCTTGCCTCTATTATGTTATAATGATGCCATGAAACTTAGTGTCACTGTCAAACCTTTTTCCCGTCAGGCAAAGGTATTGCAGAAGGATAAGGAGTTGATTGTCTACGTTGATGCTGCTCCCGTTGAAGGTAAAGCCAATCGCAGACTCATAGAACTTTGTGCCGGGCATTTTGGCGTTCCTAAAAGTCGCATCCGTCTGCTATCCGGTGGTTCAGGTCGCCGCAAGATTCTGGAAATTATTTGAAACTGCCATGTCTCTCACAGAAACAGAACTCGTACAGCGTGCCAAGAATGGTGACAATAAAGCCTTTGAACAATTGATGCTGAGAAACCAGGGCAAGATTTATAACCTTGGTCTAAAACTCCTGCGTAACCGGGAAGATGCTGCTGATTTACTCCAGGAGACATTTATCAAAGCCTATCAAAACCTGAATGATTTTGAAGGGAAATCTGCCTTTTCCACCTGGCTGTACCGGATTGCCACCAATTTTGCCTTAATGAAGTTGAGACAGCGCAAGGCCAGGAGTGTCTCCCTGGAAACCATGGAGGAAGAATCCAGGCCCGTTTATAACAGGGAAATACTGGACTGGTCAGATAATCCCCACGCCCATCTGAAAAACCAGGAATTGAAGATGCTTCTGGAGTCAGCCATCACTTCTTTACCAGCAAAGTACAAGACAGTTTTTATTCTACATGATATTGAAGGTTTCCCTGTTGCCAAGGTAAGTGAGATTCTCTCTCTTTCTATTCCCGCAGTAAAAACCAGGATACACAGGAGCCGCCTGTATCTACGAGAAAAACTTTCCAGGTACTTCAAAGAGAAAGGGAACTGATTATGAAGTGCGAAGATTGCCTGCGGTGTCTGTGTGACTATATTGACGAACAGCTGGATGCGCTAACAGAAAGCTGTTTCCTGCAACATCTGGAAGAATGTCCGACCTGTACTGCGCTGCTTCATACTGTGCAAAAAACAATAATTCTTTCGCGCAGTATCTGGTCGAGAGAAACTCCTTTACCCCGGAAGGTGATTAGAAAAGCTTATTACCAGTTGCGCATCCATTACCGTCGCCGCTAAGGACTTTAAAATTTTAGCCCTGAGTTCAGCAGACCGGAAAATCTCATGGAGAAAAAAATACTCATTGTCGGAGGCGGACCAGCAGGTTTAACTGCCGGTATCTACGGATTGAGGTCCGGCTTGAAACCAGTAATTGTGGAACAATCCTTTTTCGGCGGAACTATCAATTTAACTGACAGGGTGGAAAACTACCCCGGGTTTCCAGAAGGCATTGAGGGAAACCTTCTTGCTCATGCCATGGAACAACAGTATAAAAACCTGGGTGGCACCTTCATCTCGGGAAGGGTCACTGCTGTTATCCCCGGAGAAAGGCTCCATACTCTGGTTTTAAGCACAGGAGAAAAATTGAACGCACCGGTGGTAATTCTGGCTACAGGTACCAGCCGCAAAAAACTTGGTGTCGCAGGTGAAGAGAGACTTGCAGGCAGAGGAGTTTCCTATTGCGCTCTCTGCGATGGGGCTTTTTTCAGGAATAAGAAGGTGGCTGTGGTTGGGGGTGGTGACAGTGCCCTGAGAGAATCCCTTTACCTTTCCCGTATGGTCAGCCATTGCTTCCTTATCCACAGACGGGAAAGTTTCAGAGGGCAGGCCTTTCTGCAGGAAGAGGTGAGAAAAAATGAAAAAATTACCTGCCTTCTGTCTACGGTGGTAGAAAGCATTGAGGGTGAAAAGCAGGTAGAAGAAATTATTTTACGTCATTTACCATCAGGAAAGATTGAAAAACTTCCTGTGGCTGGCGTTTTCATTTCTATAGGCCAGAAACCAAACACGGAATTTCTGGGCCAGATACTCCGGCTAAACTCTTCCGGACATATTATCACTGATGAGACCATGGCGACTTCTCAGCCAGGCATTTTTGCCTGCGGTGATGTGCGCGAAAAACAGCTGTATCAAATCATTACTGC
Organism: uncultured bacterium; assembly: GCA_964645405.1. Classification (GTDB taxonomy): domain Bacteria; phylum Ratteibacteria; class UBA8468; order B48-G9; family DSTR01; genus JAMWDF01. The sequence goes on from CAZYCA010000028.1 coordinate 90,135, forward strand.
CTGTAGTGATGGGGCTATTGCTGCTTACTTTGCGGAAAGATATCTCAGTCAGCTAAAAAACAGTGGTCAGGTATAAGAAGAAAAGGAGAACTATCATGGAGATAGCCATCAGTCGGGCGGAAACCAACGATTACCAGGCAATCCAGCGTTTTCTGGAAGATGCCTACGGACATTCCTGGAATTTCTTTCCTCTTTTCTATCCTTCAGTCTGGCGGAAAGAGACAACAGACTTTCGTCATATCCTGCTGGTAAGAGAAAAAGGCCAGATTCTCTCACTGGTGCGCATCTTTCCTCTGAAACTTATCCTGGGAAAGGTAACACTGCCGGTGGCCGGGATTGGCGGAGTAGCTACTTCACCCAGAGACAGGGGCCGCGGTTATATGACGGCTTTAATGAATCAAGCAGTACAGATTATGCACCAGGAAGGTTTTCCTCTTTCTATCCTCTGGGGTGACCGCCACCGCTACTGCCACTTTGGATATGAAAATGCTGGTACGGTTCTGGAAGTACAGATTGGTGCCCGCGGACTGCAAAAAATTTCCACTCCCGAATTGCCTGTCCACCGCTACCTGGGGGAGAAGAAAGTTCTTGCGCGCATCTATTCTCTTTATCAAGAAAATCCTTTCCGCAAGGAAAGGACACTGGAAGAGATGAGCAGGTTACAGGAAAGAAGTGGACTGCTCACCTACTACGTAGAGCAGGAAAAACAGCTGGCATATATCTCTTTCTCCGGAGAACGAACAGCCAACGCGGTTTTTGAATTCGGCGGGAGAGCCCATCTTCTTGTCACCATTCTGAAATACTACCAGGCTCGCTTTGGCGTTCCCACTTTCGTCCTGTCTTATCCCGGGGTAGAATCTGTACCGGAAGAAATTCTTCAGGTTGCCTCCTGCTGGTGGTTTAAGACTGCCGGGATGTTACGGATAGTCGATCTTAAGAAATTGCTGCAATGCTACAGACTCTATCTGGAAGATGTCTTTCCGGAAAAGGGGGAGATAATCTTCAAAAGAGGAGGGCAACAGGCACTGAAACTTTCCCGGGAAAAGGGAAAACTTAGTATAAAAAACGGTCGCTACCCTGAATCTTTATCCCTTTCCGAAGAGCAACTGACGAGGCTTCTTTTCGGTCCAGGAAACTGGCTCCAGCAAAATACGGTGGCAAGGCAGATTTTCCCGCTTCCCTTTTTCGTCTGGCCTTTAGACCATATTTGACAGAACCATAAGGGAAGGCTAAACTCACTGCAGGAGATTTCCAATGAGAAGTCAAGAGGGAAACAGGAGAAAGATTAAAGGCAAAAAAATCCCCTCTGTGCCACCTAACGGTGGTTAAAAGGGGCGCTCTTTGAAAGACACTGGTTATCACCTGAACTCCTTACTTTCAGTAAAAAAGTTAATGGTACCGGGTCGGGTCAAAAGCAGAACCATCCCGGTACATAGCAAACAATATTTTTGCTAAGTCTGCACAAATAGGGAGTAACGCCCGTTTATGCAGTTTATGCTCTTTGAAAAGTTTGAGATACTTTGCTCTGGCTG
>CAZYCA010000029.1:0-101404 GCA_964645405.1 uncultured bacterium
CCATCATCCCTTGTGTAATACCTCCAGCTCACTTTCGCTTTTTCTCTCTTATCAATCCCGGTATTGGTAATAAGTTGTTTCTCTGATGTATCCTTAAATGCCTCTCTATCTCTTCGTTTATCTTGTTCATCCTTGCCATCTGCTGGTTGTATACCTTATAGCAATGCGTAAACTTCTCTATCTGCTTCAGTTTTTCCTCCGGTAAATACCTGTGACAAATCTTGTCCCCTTCCTGGTAAAATAAATAGTAAAATGGTCCATGAGGATAACCCCTCAGACATTTACAATTCCCTTTCTTACAGTATGTGTATTGACGCGTTATCCACACTGCCAGTTGTTTCCCTGTGTTCAGTAAATATGTCTCCACCAACTGCCGCTCTTTCCTCAATCTGTAAATCACCCTCTTTATCTCTTCCTCAGTCAAATTCTCTCTTTTCATAAGTTGATATCCTTTACTTCATCTTAAGGTGATAACAAAAATAAAAAATGGCCTCAAACTTCCTTTCTGGGTCAAGGCTGTATATTATAAGTGTACATAAATCAATAAATTAGGAAGGAAAATCCTTATGTCGGAATTTTAGTAAATAGGTTTTAAAAATGCTGGAGCTAACCACCACACTCAAGGAATTTAATTCCGGGGAACAAGGGAAAGAAGATTGCTGGCACAGACCTGGCTACCGTCTTTTTCCTGATTAATTATCTGGCTGGAATGTGATGCTTTCTCCGCAAAAGATTTATCCTTCAGGACTCTGGCAACTGCTTTTGTTAAAGTTAATTCGGAAAGTCTGTACCGGTCCAGGCTTAAAGCTACACCTAACCTGACACAACGGACTGCATTGTCAAACTGGTCATGACAGAAAGGCAGGATAATCTGAGGCCGACCTGCCTTCAAAGCGTACCCTACTGTATTGATACCACCATGATGGATGAGGAGACTGCACCGGTGAAAGATGGCTGGATAGGGTAAATAATCCCGGGTAAGGACATACGGAGCAGCAGACAATTTCTCCAGTTCCGGTCCCACCAGAAGACAACGCAGAGAAAGGGATTGGCAAACTTTAGCTGCTTGCTGGTAGAGGTCCATGGCATGGAGACTGGCAGCCGAACCAAAAGTGACAATTACCGGGGGTGGACCGGACTGAAGAAAATTTTCTATCTCTCCGGGAAGCTGACGGCTGTCACCATCAGAACAGCAGAAACCACAGATGACAGAGTGCGGTGGATCATCACTGGTGGCTGGCCGAAAGTGGGATGACCAGAGCCCTAAATTCAACTCCACCTGCCGGAGACATCTTTCCGCTATTTGCGGATGCCAGGTGATATTGAGTTTCTCGCAGAATTCTTTCAGGGAATAACTGCAATGGAGAAAGATTCTTTCTCTGAGGTGTTTGAAAAGCCCTCGGGAAAAGCCGGGGAAAGACCAGCCGCCAATGGATGTGTCCGCACTGGAAAGCCAGCCAGTCGGTGTGGTCATCAAGACTGCTGTCGGCAGACCTGCCTGATAGGCTGCCAGAAGGCTGCCCACAGAAAGAAAATGAGCAGCAAGAAAAACAGGATGGTATTTCTCTATCGCCTGCATGGTCACCCGGTAAAAATCTTCCACTGCTGGCAGTACAAATTCCTTCCAGACACTGACCGGTGCTGAACGGGAGGTAATAAACTGGGGGTTTTTCTTTATTTCTGCAAACAGGTCCACGGGCTGGCCTGCACCTATAAACTGTAATCCTGTAGCCACTGTTTTCTCCTGGTAGTATGGATGGGTGATGAGGAAAACATTTACTCCAGATGCACGCAGAGCCTGACCAACAGAAAGCAGCGGATGAAAATCACCTAAGGAGCCCACTGTAACCAGAAGAACATTCATAAATCAGCTCCTTATCCTGCTGGAAACAACCAGCAAGAAACAAAGAAGCATAAGCAGCCCAAAAAGGAAAAACGGAAGAAAACAATCAAGGCCAACTATACCAAAAAAATTTCTTGATATTTCCCTGGCAGCCCACCCTACCATAACTGCCCCGAAAAAAATCAATGCCAGCCAGATCCTTCTTCTGCTGGTAGTGATTTCTTTTTCCCTCCAGGAATAAAGTTTAGCCTGTAAAAGAGCACTTTGCACCTGCAGAATTTTCCCTTTTTCCCTTTCTTTGCGGTTACCTTTTTTTACCATTAAATCCTCCGGAGAGGAAAAATGGGTCAATCCCGGTGGAGATAATTTTCCCTTCTGGCGTGATGAGAACTTCTGCTTCCGGGACTTTCTGAAAGTCTTCCTGTTTATACCTTTCTGTAAGAAAGTGGAAGGTTTTATTGGCAGAACCCTGAAGAGATTTTGCCAGTCTTTGATTGTCCTGGTAACGGCCAGCAATGATGACATCAACCAGGGGAAAAAGGATGCTGCTTTCTTTCATCTCTGTTACTTCTGACCAGGTGTAACCCGTGAAAAGAATAACAGACAACCTGGTTTTTTCACGGAAAAGTTGAAGAATTTTAATCAGGGGCTTGATCTGCTGAAGAGGCTCTCCTCCGCTGATGGTTACTCCTTCTATTTTCCCTTCCAGTCTGGCTATCTTTCGGAAAAGAATCTCTGGCCGGATTAGCTGACCAGCTTCTTGCGGATGGGTCTCCGGGTTATAACATCCAGGGCACTTCAGGGTACAACCCTGAACCCAGATAACTGCCCGGCACCCGGGACCGTTTGCCTGGCTGAAAGGAACCCAGGAATGTATGCGCAGAAAATCAGCCATCAGCCACCCTGGCAAGAAGAAAGGTACTGACGTACTGCCTGTTCAATACCAGAACCAGAAAGGCCAAAGTCCTCTAAAATTTTTTGCCTCTCTCCATGCCTGATAAACGTGTCCGGTAAACCACAAACCAGCACAGGCTGGCAAATATTTTTTTCAGAAAGGTGCTCCAGGACTGCTGCTCCAAAACCACCGAGTCTGGAGTTTTCTTCCACTGTGACTACCAGCTGGTATCTCCTGGTGAGAAGATTGGTAAGTTTTTGACTGAGGGGTTTAACCTGGTCCACAGCGCAGGCAGCTGCTGGAAGACCTGATTGCTGTAATAAACTACAGGCAGCAAAGGCTGGTTCTGCCATACTTCCCACTCCCAGGATGAGAATAGAACACTGCTGGAGGTCACCTGTAGAGGGAGCAAGACTGGCAGGTAGATAAGTTCGGGGATACCGTAAAGCACAAGGGACGTTTTCTCTCAGGCAAAACCGCAGCCAGTTTTCGAGATTTTCCAGACTGTAAGGAGCCAGAATCTTCAATCCCGGGATGGTGCGCAGATACGAAAGGTCAAATATTCCCTGGTGGGTAGTTCCATCTTCTCCCACTACCCCGGCTCTATCTACCAGAAAGACTACAGGTAAACCCTGCAGGCAAACATCGTGTAGAATCTGGTCGTAAGCACGTTGCAGGAAGGTACTGTAGATAGCCACCACAGGTCTTAAACCAGCCCGGGCTATGCCACTGGCTAAACTGACACAATGGCTTTCCGCAATACCAACATCAAAAAACCTTTCCGGGAAGTTTCGGGCAAAAGATTCCAGTTCCAGTCCCTTCTCCATGGCTGCCGTGAGAACCACCAGTTTTTTTTCCTGACTGGCTAAATCTTCCAGAACCCTGGCTACTCTTGTGGCAGGAGCTGGTCCGTTAATGGAAAGTCCCTTTCCGGTTTTTACCTCAAACGGGCCCGTCCCATGAAAATCTTCTGGTTTTTCCTCAGCCAGGGGATAACCCTTACCTTTTTTAGTAACAACATGAAGCAGCACCGGTTCTCTCACCTGTTTCAGATTAGTGAGGATTTCCAGAAGTTGCTGGAAGTCATGTCCGTCAATCGGTCCCAGGTAACGCAGGCCTAACTTCTCAAAAAGAATCCCGGGAAGCAGCAGGTCCTTTGTTCTAATCTCCAGTTCTTCTGCCAGACGGAGCAGGTCATCGCCGATGCTGGGAATCCGTTTTACCCACTGACGCAGTTCTTCCTTCTGCCGAATAACCCTGGGAGAAGTTACTATCCTGGTTAAATAATAGGATAAAGCTCCTCTGGTTGGCGAAATGGACATTTTGTTGTCATTAAGAATAATCAGCAACCGCTTTCTTAAGCCACCAAGAAAGTTTAAACCTTCCAGGGTTAAGCCGTTGGTAAGAGAACCATCACCAATGACAGCAACAGTATAGCTGTTGTCACCTGTTATTTCTTCTCCCAGACGCAATCCTGTCGCTTGAGAAACAGCCGTGCCTGCATGACCTGTAACAAAGGTATCCGCTGGACTCTCTTTGGGGTCGGGAAAACCACTCAACCCATTTTCTTTTCTTAAGGTAGGGAAAAGATTTTTGCGGCCAGTAAGAATTTTATGTACATAGCACTGATGACCCACATCAAAAATCAATTTATCCGGAGGAATGGTAAAGATACGGTGCAGGGCAATAGTTAACTCTACCACACCAAGGTTGGAAGCCAGATGTCCACCGTTTTTGCTTACCACCTCAATAATTAATTTCCTGATTTCTTCAGCCAGTTCTGCCAGCTGAGGGAGAGAAATTTCTCGCAAAAGTTGCGGCTTTTCAGAAATTTCATCCAGGAGGGACATCGTACCTTCAATATTTTTTCTTTCTTAACTTCTGCATAACTTCCTGCAGGTTTCTGGCAACCTCACCATTGTATTTCAACTCCAGAGATTTTGACCACCAGAGTATGGCTTTTTCATATTCATTTTTTTTCAGGTAGAGATGTCCGAGGTGCTCAAAAATCTCCGCATCCTTCTCCAGTAAGGAGGCTTTAAGAAGCAATTTTTCCGCCTTTCTGTATTGCCCCATTAAGTAATACGCCCAGCCCAGACTGTCCAGAAAGGCTCCGTTTTCCGGTTCCAGCTGGCAGGCTTTCTTTATGAGGGAAAAGGCTTCTTTCAACTTCTCCGGGGATAAATCCTTCTTCAGAAGATAGGAGTAACCCAGGTAGTTCAGCGCCATAGCGTTATGTGGTTTCAGTTCTATTGCCCTTTTCATGGATTGTTCCATCCTGTCAGGGTCTTTCATCCTGTCATAGACGATACCCAGGGAGAAATGAATCTGGCTGGTTTCTTCTATTTCCAGAGCTTTTTTCAAATACTCCTCAGCCTTTTGATACTGATTTTCTTCCAGGGCGAGAGAACCCAGGGCATGATAAAATTCTACCTGCTGGACACCATTTTTCAGCCCTTCCTCCAGAATGTGTTTCACACCTTCCAGATCATTCCTGCGGGCATAGATTCCCTGAAGGAGAAGGTAAGGGAGGTGATTCTTAGGATTGGCCTGGATAAGACGACGGTAAAGTGATTCTGCTTCTGCCACCCGGTTGCTCCTTTCGTAAAGCAAACCTAATGCCATGGCTGCCTTATAAAACGAGGGAGAAAGTTCCAGTGCCCTCTTGAATTCTTTTTCTGCTTCCTCATCCTTTCCGACCTTCTCCAGGATTGTGGCATAGTTAAAATGGAAAAGGGGATTGCGCCTATTCTCTTCAATCAAAAACTGATAATGTTTCACTGCTTCCTGATATCTGCCAGAACCTACCAGTAAATCACAAAGTACCATGCGCAAAGAAGTGGCAGAAGGACTGAGCTGTAAACCTTTTTCTAAACAGGAAATGGCTTGCTGGTTTTTCTGCTGGTGGAAATAAACAATTCCCAGTCCAAACCAGGCATCCGCATTTTTCTCGTCAATAGTTAGAGCCTTCTTAAAATGTGTCTCCGCTGTTTTCAGGTCCCTGGTTTTCAAAGACATCTGGCCTAGCTTCACATAAATGTAACTGACATCAGCGCCTCTGGTAATGGCTTTCTGGAAGGCAGAAGTTGCCAGCTCTGCCTGGGACTGGTTTTCATAGAGAAGTCCCTGGACATAAAGTTTCAAAGCTGTATCCTTCTGCGTTATCTGGACCTGGCTACAACCACCCAGCAGCAGCAGTAACGGCAGTACCAGGAGTGTACGTTTCATCCGGATTTTCCCTATTATCTTTTTCTCTTCTTATGGCGCAAGGCTCTTCGTCTTTTTTTCCTCTTATGTGTTTTCACCTTGCGCAGCTTTCTTTTTCTTCCACAAGGCATCGCCTCTCCTTTTTCCAGATATTAGTAAATCACCTTATGCAACGGGTATTCCACAATCCCCTGAGCACCTAATTTTTTAAGCTGGGGAATAAGGCTTTTTGCCTGGTTCCGGTCAACAATGGTTTCCAGGGCACACCAGTCCGGGTCAGTCAGTTGGGAAACAGTAGGTTTCTTCATGGCTGGCAGAACTTTTAGAAGACGCTCCAGGTTTCTTTTCTCCACATTCATCTTCAAACCAACTTTCCTTTCACCCACTAAAGCTCCTTCCAGAAGAAGAGCCAGGTTTTCTATCTTTTCCTTTTTCCATTTTGTCTGCCATGCCTTATGATTGGCAATGAGCCTGGGTGTGGATTCCATCACCACATCCACTATCCGCAGATGATGAGAAAAAAGAGTGGAGCCAGTTTCTGTAATCTCCACAATAGCGTCTACCAGCTGCCCGGCTTTAATTTCGGTAGCCCCGTAAGAAAATTCTACTTCCGCCTTTACACCATGCTTTCTTAAATAGTTTCTGGTGACATGTACCAGTTCTGTAGCAATCCTTTTCCCTGAGAGGTCCCGGACTGATTTCACAGGAGAATCCTCCGGGACAGCCAGAACTATTTTTACCGGACGTAATCCCTGCTTGGCATAAATTAGCTCACAGACTTCCACTACACTGGCTCCGTTTTCCATAATCCAGTCTTTACCGGAAATACCAACGTCAAAAGCACCCATCTCCACATACCGGGGAATCTCCTGTGCCCGGAGCATCACCGCCTCAATCTCCGGGTCATCAATGGAGATAAAGTAACTGCGGGAAATAGCTGAAATTTCAAACCCTGCATGACGGAAAAGAACAAAAGTGGCTTCCTGAAGAGAACCTTTAGGCAGGACCAGTTTAAGTTTCTGCTGCTTGAGTGATTTCACGGAAAACCCCCATTTTCCTATATTTCTGATACCTCAATGCCACCAGTTCATCCAGACTGAATGTTTTTAAATCAGTCAGATGTCTGCGCAGTACTTTAGCCAGAATTTCTGCTGCTTTAGCCGGGTCCCGGTGGGCTCCTCCTGGTGGCTCCGGTACAACTTCGTCAATGATGCCTAACTCCAGAAGCTCGGTAGCTGTAAGTTTCAAGGCCCTGGCTGCTTCTTCTGTGGCTTGCTGGTTCTTCCAGAGGATGGAGGCGCAGCCTTCTGGCGAAATCACTGAGTAGATGGCATACTCCTGCATAAGAACCCTGTCTCCTACTCCAATACCAAGAGCTCCTCCGCTTCCCCCTTCTCCGATAATCGCCACCAAAATTGGTGTTTTCAAACCAGCCATTTTCTCCAGGTTTTCAGCAATCGCCAGAGCCTGTCCCCTCTCTTCAGCAGCCATATCCGGGTGAGCGCCGGGAGTATCAATCAATGAGATAACTGGAAGATGCAGCCTTTCTGCCAGAACCATCATGCGTCTAGCTTTGCGGTAGCCTTCCGGGTGAGCCATCCCGAACTTTCTCTCCAGATTCTCTTTGGTATCAGCTCCTTTCTGCTGGCCAATGACGACCACAGAAGTACCTTCCAGTTTAGCCAGTCCGGTGACCATAGCCGGGTCGTCTCCACATACCCGGTCTCCATGCAGCTCAATGAATTCTTCAAAAATTTTCCTGATGTAGTCCAGGGTATGCGGCCGGTTTGGATGTCGGGCTATCTGCACTTTTTGCCAGGGTGTAAGGTTGGAAAAAATCTGTCTGGTTGTCTCCGCCAGTTTCTGCTGCAGTCGTATTATCTCTGCCTGGTCATCTTGCAGGGATTGCTGTTTCCTTGCCTGAAGTTGGTTTAACTGTTTTTCTATTTCCTCTAAGGGTTTTTCAAAGGGCAGGTATTTTCTTTCCATAGTAGCCTCAGATTACCCTGGGAACCTGGAAAAAATTCTCTTTTTTTTCTGGTGCGTTTTTCAGAGCATCTTCCACAGTAAGAGATGTTTCCACCTTATCCTGCCGCCAGACATTAACCATGGGCAAAACATGGTAGGTTGGCTCCACACCTTCTGTATCAATCTCCTTCAACTGAGAAACATACTCTAAAATTCTTTCCAGGTCTTTTTCCAGACTGGCTGCTTCTTCCTGGGTCAAAGCAATCCTGGCAAGCCGGGAAAGATACTCCACCGGAGTTGTATTTTTCTCCTCCATAGTAATAGTGTAGCCGGAATCTATTCCTCCGTCAACCAGAAAAGCTTTTTCCATTTAAGGAATGGTAGTAACTGATGAAAATTTTTCTTTTCAGGGTGAACTTAACTGATAGTAAACCCCTCTGAGAATGAAACTTTGTTCTGAATCTTCTTGTCTCTGGCAAAGGGATACCTTTTCTCCTCTTCCTACCTTTTTCAGGGGCACACAGCCGGGATTTTAAAATTCCCCCTTGCTTTTTTCCGGAAAGAATTTTATGAGCGGATAACTTTGTGGTATCCTTATTTTTGAAACTTTCCAACATACCCGGGAAAAATGAGCACAGACAGGATTCTGGTGCAGGAAATTAAAATTGTCGGTATCTTACCCTGCCTGGCTGACCCGGAAAAAATCAGATTCCATGCTGTGATAGATACTGACATTTCTGAAGTTTTGCCGTATCTCAACAGGGCGCTGAAGGCTGCCATTTATAACCACCAGGCTCACACTCTGACCATCGTAAAAGAAGGAAGACTCATCACCCTTTATCCCCGGCAGGTAACAGCAGGAAAAATCCAGGATGAAAAAGACGCCAGACAAATTCTTGACTGGCTAAAGAATTTTATTAATGAAACCTACCAGAAGAGAGAAACGATGGAGCCTGATTATCAAAGGCATCAGCGACTTGGAGTGCTGGAAATCTACAAACTTCTTCCCGGGATAAACTGCCGGGAGTGTGGACAGGCAAGTTGTTTGAGCTTTGCCGTGAAACTGTGCCAGGAAGAGGTAGAGATAACAAAATGTAAACGGATATTTCTTGCTGATTATACGGAGAAAAGAAAAATGCTTTTTACGCTTTTGAAGGATTCGGGTTACCTGGTGCCGCAAGCCTTCCATCAGACCGATGAGGGAAAATAAGACTGCTGTCAGAAAATTATGATTATAGATTTTCATGCGCACATAGGCAGGATAGTAACAGAGAGAAAGGAACTACTTGATGCCAGCCAGCTCATTAGTCGGATGGAGGAATGGGGTATTGAAAAGGCCTGCGTTCTACCTTTAAGTGAAACACCGGAAGGAGAGTACCTGGAGGCTGATACAGAAGATGTCATCCGGGAATGTTCCCATTTTCCAGAAAGACTGATTCCTTTCTGTCTTCTGGACCCACGTTTCGGGCTGAACCATCCACAGATGGATTTTTCCCCCTGGTTGAAAGAATATGTAAAGAGAGGATGTCGTGGTCTGGGGGAGCTTTTACCCAAAATGGATATTGATGACCCGCGCTGTCTCAATCTTTTCCGCCAGGCCGGTCAAATGAATCTGCCGGTGGTGATTGATTTACATTCCCGACCAGTCTCTTACGGGCTAAATGATGCTCCCGGTCTGCCAGGCCTGGAGAAAGTGTTAAGGCTTTGTCCGGAAACAATCATCATCGGACATGGCCCAACTTTCTGGGCGGAAATTTCTAAAGATGTCTCTTTAGAAGAAAGACAGGGATATCCTAAGGGTCCTATCAAAAAAGGTGGGGCTGTTATCCGGCTGATGAAAAAATATCCCAATCTCTGGGCGGACCTTTCTGCTGGCAGTGGCTACAATGCTTTAACCCGGGATAGTTCTTTCGGACTGGAATTTCTGGAAACCTTCCAGAATAAATTACTTTTTGGAACAGATTATTGTGTGCGCAGCCATACGGAAAAACAGGTGAAAATTGTCAGTTTTTTTCATCAATTGAGAGAAAAAAAGCTTATCTCTTTTAAAGCCTGGGAAAAGATTGCCTTTAAGAATGCTATCAGATTGCTCAGGCTATGAAGACAAAACAAAAGCTTGGCTTGCTTTTCCTTTGTGGTGTTCAGGCGCTGAAGAAAAGATACCAGAACTCCACAGGTCGTTTCCTGGATAAAGATGGTCGCTGGACACTAACCAACCAGGATGTTATCTGGTCTTTAGCCTGGCTTTTTACAGAAAATTTTCCCGGCAACTATCTGTATCACTCTCAAGAAATTCTTCACCTCATTAAAAAAGCTGGCCAGGCTATCCTGTCCTGTCAGGACAGCCAGGGAAAGACTCCATTTATCAAAGCTGATGGTTCCTTCTGGGGAAAGATTTATATGCCCTGGACCATGTTTCACTGGCTGGAAAGTTTCCGGGTCTGCCAGGATTTCCTCACCGCAAAAGAGAGAAAAAGCTGGGCACATGGTCTTTTCTTAGCCCATCAGGGAATGCTGGAAGAAATCAAACAAGCCAGTGTGCACAATATTTTCGCCTGGAAGGCAATGTCAGTCTACCGTGCCGGGGAAATATTTTGTCAGCCTTCCTGGAAGAAGGTAGCTTCCAGTTTTCTTAAAAAGGTTGCTTCAGCCATCCATCCTGATGGTTTCTGGCCAGAAGGCTCTGGTCCCACCGTAAGCTATAACACTATCTATGTTCACGCCCTGGGTCTTTATTATTTTATGTCCGGGGAGACAAAAATTCTTCCAGCATTAAACCTGGCGACAGAGTTTCATTGTCGTTTTCTCTATCCCGATGGTAGTTTGGTGGAAACAGTAGATGGCAGGGTGAAGTATAAAGCAGATATTCTTACCACTGGCTGGCCTGGATTTCTTGCTTCAGAAAAGGGGGAAAGTCTGGTGTCTTTTCTGGTCCGCTGTCTGCTAAGAAGATATCCTGAAGGATTTATTTCTCCGCATTTAACTTCCGCTTTACCCATCCTGCCAGAACAAGAGTTTTCTAAAAGTGCTGTCTTTCAGGAAAGGAAACAATACCAGGAGGTTTTCCGGAAAAAGGTCTGTCTGCGAAAAAGAGGTCCTTTCTTCACCTGCCTTTCAGGTTATGTTCTTCCGGAAAGAGTTCAGAGAGAAAACTTTGAGAATCGCTGGCTGCTGGACCGCAGTTGCTTCGTTTCTGTCTGGCATAAAAAATGCGGTCTTATTATCACGGCTGATAATTCTAAGAACCAGCCAGGATGGGCTAATTTCTGCTTCTGGAACCGGGCTTGCAGAATCTGGTCCCCGGTAGCAGCCAGAGTTTCTTCCACGGAAGCAGTGGATACACTCTGTCTTGACTTTGATGGTGCAAAAGCTAATATCAGGTTAAGTATTCCCGGTGAAAACAGAACCAGACTTACTTTTTCTGTCAGGAGTTTTGCTAACTGCTGTGCGCGGATAGCAGTCAATCTGCGTCTTCCGGAAAACACTCAAATCAGGATAGGGGAGAGAAACTTTACCGCAGAACCTCTGACTGAACTGAGAGCAGAATTAAAACCCCAGGAACTTTTCCTGACTGAGAACTGGTACCTGAAAAGTACGGTAGCCAGCTGGTTTTTCTGGCCGGTTTATCCTTTTAATCCCTATGATATTACTGGTCTTGCTCCAGATGAACAGGTCAGAGCACAACTGGTTTTTTATCTTAACCGGGAAATAAGGGAAAATACTATTATGCTTTTCGTTTAACGGAAAGAGGAGAAAAATCGTTTTTTCAGGTAGCAGTTTTTTCTGAGTAACTGCCATGAACTTCAAGCTGAGAAAACAACTTCTGGAGTGGAAGTTAACTCCGGAGTTAGAATATTTACGGGAGAAAGCCAGACAGTTTCAGGCCAGTATTGTTGGCGGTCATTATGTAGCTGCCTTTCCCTGCCTCCTGGCTGAAGCTAAAGCCTGGTTGACCCACACTGCTGAGGAAGACTGGCTTCTCTGGCGGGCAAGGCGGACAGCAGAACGTCTAAAAGCCTTACCCATCAGTCTGGAACCAGGAGAACTGATTGTCGGTAAAGTTTTATTTTCCTCTCCCGCTGCGGAAGAAGAGAAAGAACTGAAAGAAGCGGAAAAAATACTGGCTACTGTACCTGCCTTTCCTGGAGGTGACAGGGGACACTTCCATCCTGACTATGAGAAGGTTTTCCGGATAGGTCTGGGGGGTCTTAAAAAAGAAATCCTTTCCTATCTTAAAAAACCAGGTATTACCAGGGACAAAGAAATTTTTTACCAGGGCTGCCTGCTTGCTCTGGAGGGTTTAATTACCTATATCCACCGCACTGCTTATGCCTGCCAGCAGATGGCTTTAAAGGAGAAAGACAAACAGTCTCACTGGAAAGAACTTGGCCAGATGTGTCATTATTTAGCCAGCCAACCACCAAAAAGTTTTCACCAGGCACTACAGCTTCTTTTCCTGCTAACCATCGGGTTGTGGTTCGGGGACGACAAATATTTAACCTGTCCGGGTAGAATAGACAGGATTCTCTGGCCATTTTACCAGAAGGATAGATTGTCACACTCTCTGACTGTAAGGAAGGCTTTTGACTTAATCTGCGCTCTTTTCATTCAGTATAACCGTATTCTGGGTCCAGGTTCAGCCATCAGTACCATGGTAGGTGGTAGATACAGCGAAAAGAAAATCATCTGTAATGACCTCACCTACCTGGTTCTGGCAGCCAGGCGCGCGACCAACCTTGTTTATCCTACAGTTGGTCTGGCTTACCACAGGAAACTGCCAGAAAGTTTGATAGATTTCTGTCTGGAGGTACTGGCAACCGGTGTGGGAGACCCGGCCTTTTTTAACGATGAAGTCATAGTACGCGGATTAAGAAAACATGGCGTTAGCCGGAAGGATTCTTTTCATTATATGAATTCTACCTGTGTGGAGATAAAAGTCGCTGGCAGTTCCAATATCTGGGTGACCGCCCCCTATTTCAACTTACCGGCTGCTCTTCTGGAAGTGATGGCGGAGAGGAAAACACCAGCCAGTTTCAGGAAACTCTGCCATAAGCTGAAAAAGAAATTAGCCTTACAGATTCGCCGGGCAGCTACCCATTTAGACCAGGTCTGGCAAAAACGTAGTCAGACAGGTTGTTTCCCTTTGACCAGCTGTTTTGTTTCTGATTGTCTGAAGCGCGGTCTGGACTTTGACAGAGGTGGTGCCCGTTACCACTGGGTAGAGAATTCTTTTGTTGGTCTGGCCAACCTGGTGGATTCTCTCCTGGCTATCAAATTCTTAGTTTACCAAAAGAAATGGTTAACACTGCCACAGTTTTACCTGATTTTGCGCAACAATTTTTCCGGTGAGGAAAAACTGAGAAGTTTCATTCTCCACCGACTACTTCATTATGGTAATGATAACCAGGAAGCAGATGATATGGCTAAACAATGGGCTGATTTTCTTATCCGGGAAACAGAAAAACAGCAAATCGGCGGCCATCGGTATGTCCCGGGTTTTTTCTGCTGGGTGATGCATGAACGGTTTGGTCGGGAAACTATAGCCACACCTGACGGAAGACTTTCCGGCTGGCCACTGGCTGACGGGGCTGGAGCCAGCCAGGGAAAGGAGATGAGGGGTCCAACTGCAGCAATTTTATCCACCACCAGGTGGAAACATGAGAAGGTACTGGGAGGTCTGGTTCAGAATCTGAAGTTTTCCTCCACTTTGTTAACCAGTCGCAGGGGAAAGCAGGCTGTCCGGGGTGTGATAGAAACCTATCTGCGAAAAGGTGGATTGGAAATTCAAATTAATGTTGTCCATTCAGATATCCTGAGACAGGCTCAGAAACATCCAGAAAGGTACCAGGACCTTCTGGTCAGGGTGGCCGGTTACTCTGATTATTTTGTTCATCTGCCAGTCAACCTTCAGGAAGAAATCATTGCCCGCACTGAGCATGAAAGAGCTGGCCCAGGATAACCTGAACTCAGCTGGAAAGATTTGACAGAAAAGAAAATCCGTCTTACTGTTTAAGCGATAAGGGGGAAAATATGCCTGAAAAAAGAAAGGATTCTGGTAAGGTTATCACTATGGCCAGCAGTAAAAAGGAGATGCTGGAGGCTTATCAGAAAGTCTTGAAAGAACTGGAAGAGAAACAGGCTGGTAGCGGTCCAGAAAAGAAAATGGAAGAAAAGAAAGCAGAAGAGGTAGTGAAAATAGCCACAACTCTGTCCTGTGAAGGTGTAGTCCAGGGAATCAGCAATTTGAGGAACCAGGTGAGTAAACTTCTTACGGAACTTATGGATAAACTGGAAGAACAGGTTAACCGGTTCCATGCACTGCAACAGGCCATCCAGTTAAAGGAGAAGGAACTTCAGGAGCTCTATGAAATAGAAAAAACAGCCCAGACTATGACTGCCCTGGTAGAAAGTCAGAGAAGAAGACAGATAGAGTTTGAAGAAGAAATGGCCCGGCTGAAGGAAGAACTTAACAGGGAAATAGAAAACACACGGCAGGATTGGGAAAAAGAGAAGCAACAGCATGAAGCAGAACTGAAGGAGCAGGAGGCAGCAGAGAAAAAGCGCCGGGAAAGAGAAAAAGAGGAATATCTTTACTCCCTTAACCGGGAAAAACAAATTGCCAGAGACAGGGCTGAAGATGAAAAAGTCAGGCTGGAACGAGAACTTCAGTTGTGGAAAGAAGAAAAAGAAAAGGAAATAGCCGAAAGAGAAAAAGCACTGCAGGAGAAAGAAGCGGAGCTGGAACTCTGGAAGAAAAAGGTAGAATCCTTTCCCCAGCAACTGGAGCAAGCAGTAGCCAGGGCAGTTGAGGAGACCAGAGAAAAATTAGAAAAAGAGGCTTTATCCCGTCTGGAACTGGTGAAAAAGGAATTTCTGGGAGAAAAAAATGTCGCTCAGGCTCGTATTGAGTTTCTGGAAAAAACAGTCCAGCAGCAAGAAGCCGAGATTGAAAAGTTATCCCGTCAGCTGGAAACAGCCTATAAGCGGATTGAAGATATTGCCGTGAAATCTGTTTCTAACCTACCAGGATGGAAGATATCTGCTGACCAGGAAAAGAATGAGAATCTAAGGTAAATTCCGCCGGGTGTAAAGAAGGGAACACTTTTCTTCTGCTCTTACCTTCTGGTAGTAGACTGTGAAAATGCTGCCATCAGGCATCTCCACTGAAGATGGATAGCCTAAATCATGGTCAGGACCGTCATCTCTGATAATCCAGTCCGCATCCCATGTTTTACCGCCATCTGAACTAAACATGGCTCTCTGGCCGTAAGGTGGTCTCCGATAACCATAAACACAGATAATTTTCCCGCTGGAATGAAGGATAAGATGTGGTGGAGAACCATATACTCTGGTAGGTTTCGGTACAGTCCAGTTTCTTCCGCCGTCAGTTGATTCTGTCTGGAAAAGGCTGAAGTTGATAAATCCTGCCTGTAGTTGTTCTTCCTTCAAACGTTCCACCCGGATTAACCCCAGCAGTTTTCCGCTGGCAAGCACAACAACATGTGGTTCAAAATAATTTCCGTTCTCTGTGCCCTTTCCTGATGGTACCTGACCAATAGTCTCCCAACAGCGACCGTCATTGGTGGTGGCGCAAATAACTGGCAGGTCATGATTCTGCACAGGGCAAGCCTTCCCCAGGTAAAGCAATTGCCCGGAGGAAAGCCTCACTGGACCGTGCGGTGTATTACAGGGAGTGGGAAAAGGACCTACCCAGCTTTCGCCACCATCCAGAGAAAGGAGTGACCAGCACCCTAACCAGGTAGTCAAATTTTTTCCCTGCTGTCCTTTTAAAGTTTCTTTCCAGGAAGAAACTTCTTCCACACCCAGTGCTTGCCGTAAACCTTCCAGATACTGCCAGGTGTGAGAAGTAAACCAGGTAACCAGCATTGCTTTCCCCCCTGAATTGATAATTCCAGCATCCCGGTCATCCAGAGGGGAGTTATTTATCACCCGTGGAACCGACCAGCTCTTACCTTCATCCTGGCTGAAAAAAAGAACAGTTTTCCCATAAGGGCAGATATGCCAGCGCCTCAATCCTGAGCAGGCTACCACCAGACTTCCATCATCCAGTCGCGTCACAGTTGGCCAGCCGAAGTATCCATTTCTTTCGCCAGGTAGCCGGCAAATGATACCATTTTCCCCTTTTATTCTTTTCATTTCTTCTGCTCTCTACCAGATTCTTGTGCTATAATTAATTTTAACTGTTGTCTGGAGAAAAGCAAAAAATGAGGTTTTTCAATACACTTACGGGAAAAAAGGAAGAGTTTCAGCCGTTAAACCCGGGAAGGGTTGGACTTTACACCTGCGGTCCAACTGTCTACGATTTAGCGCATATCGGCAACTTCAGGGCTTATATTTTTGAGGACCTCCTGCACCGTTACCTGCTTTACCGTGGCTACCGGGTAACCAGGGTGATGAACATTACAGATGTTGATGATAAGACCATTGCCGGTGCTGTTAAAGAAGGTATTAGTTTGAAGGAGTTTACCAGCAGGTATACCCGGTTTTTTCTTGAGGATATGGCTGCTTTGAAACTGAAACAGCCTGACTACTTACCACGGGCAACAGAACACATTCCGGAGATGGTCTCTCTGATTAAAATTCTTCTGGAAAAAGGTTACGCCTACCAGAAGGATGGTTCGGTCTATTTCCGTATCAGTCGTTTCCCAGCCTATGGCAAGTTATCTCACCTGGACCTTTCCTCCATCAAACCTGGTGCCAGAGTAGAAGTGGATGAGTATACAAAAGAAGATGTCCGTGATTTTGCTTTATGGAAAGCAGAGCCATCTGGTCCGGTTGCCTGGGAGACAGAATTAGGCAGAGGCAGACCTGGTTGGCACATTGAGTGTTCTGCCATGTCTATGAAATACCTTGGCGAAACCTTTGATATTCACACCGGTGGTGTGGATAACATCTTTCCCCACCACGAGAACGAAATAGCCCAGAGTGAAGCAGCCACCGGGAAACCTTTTGTCCGCTACTGGCTGCATTGTGCCCACCTTCTGGTGAACAACGAAAAAATGTCTAAATCCAAGGGTAATTTTTATACCCTCCGGGATCTGCTGTCTAAAGGGTACAGCCCGGTGGCTATCCGCTACCTCCTTTTAAGCACCCATTATCGCGACCCGCTGAATTTTACGGAATCTTCTCTCAGGCAGGCTGATAATACCGTGCGGCATTATAATGAATTTTTCCACAATCTTTCTTTCTATCACAGCAACCGGTTCAATTCTGTCCTGGCAGAAGAAGTCAGACAAACAAGGGAATTGTTTATTCAGGGACTGGATGATGATTTGAATATTTCTGCTTCCTTAGGCAGTTTGTTTACCCTGATGAAAGATGCCAATGTAGCCTTAAACTCTGGCTTCTTCTCTCAGGAAAATATTGACCAGTTAAGGAATTTCTTCCTGGAGGTAGATGAAGTTCTGGCCATCTTAGAAAAGCAGGAAGAAAAGG
This sequence comes from uncultured bacterium, assembly GCA_964645405.1. Taxonomy (GTDB): domain Bacteria; phylum Ratteibacteria; class UBA8468; order B48-G9; family DSTR01; genus JAMWDF01. Next base: position 17,370 of record CAZYCA010000029.1, read on the forward strand.
TGGAGGAAAGAATCCTGAATCTGATAAAAGAAAGGGAGCAGGCAAGAAAAGTCAGGGATTTCCAGAAGGCGGACACCATCAGAAAACAGTTACTGGAGCAGGGAATTGTCCTGGAAGATACACCCCAGGGTACCCGCTGGCACAGGCGCTGATAAATCAGAGAGCAGAAAGAACTTTTAAAGTAGCCCGGTAGCCTTCTTCTATCAAAAATGGTACCTGGTTTAAGTCCGAGTAGTCATAACCAGCCAGCTCTGGCTCAATGACTACATCAGCCTGATTAATCTGGCTGGCTACTGAAGTATTCACCAGAATATCAAAGGTATTCGTCAATAAATCTATGAGGTTGCGCGGCCTGCGGTAATTTCTTCTGGCTGTCAGGTTCACTCCAATGACAAAAGTAGCGCCCAGGTCAGGTAAAGGAGACAGGGGAACATTTTCCACCAGTCCTCCATCCATCAGCAAACGCCCCTGCCTTTCCACCGGAACAAAAATACCTGGCACCGCAGCAGAAGCCATCACGGCTGTGGCCAGGTCTCCCTCTGTGATGACTACTTTCTCCCCGGTAGCAATATCCGTAGCCATGATGGCTAAAGGTAAAACAGCCATTTCCACCTTTACCTCACCCACAATCTCCCTGATAATCTGTCCTAACTTCTGGTTGGAAAGCAGCCCATACCGGGAAAGAGAAAGAGCAGAGACATCCAGCCACTTCAGTCTTCTTACCATTTCTTCCAGCTGCCTGACACTCACACCAAAAGCATACAAGGAAGCCACCAGAGCACCGACGCTTGTTCCCGAAAGACAACTGATACTGATTCCCTTTTCCTGCAGAGCGCGCAAGACCCCCACATGAGCTGCACCCAGCACCGCTCCTCCGCCAAGAGCCAGCCCGATCCTACCACGGGAAAGTTTATTTTTTAAACTTCTTCTTTCTTTCCACCAGCCTCTAAAAGTCTGTCTCACAGGTTTCTCCAGAAAAAATCACATTCTGGTAAATCCCCCTGTCTTTCCCTGTTTCATTTTACCCTTTTTCTTATCCGGAAAAACAGTTTCCTGACAGACCTGCCAGAAGCTACCAGTTTCTCTTGACATCCGGAGACCTTTGTCCTTAAATAGATCAGTAACAGGAGGATGGTATGAGAAAAACATTCCTGCTGCTTTTAGTCTTGTGTCTTCCTTCTTTCAGCCAGGTAAAAACACAGGTAAAGACAGGTGGTCCAACAGTGGAAGAGGTGACAAAGTACGAAGGACCGAAAGCCAGAATCGCGGTAGCCAGGTTTGAGGTCAAGTGTCCCAAGGCAACCTGGGAGATGGGAGAAGGTGTCGCGGACATGCTGGTTGATGCTCTCTTTAAAACAGGTAAGTTTATCGTCCTGGAGAAGGGAGATACTCTGAAGGATTTAACAGAAGAATTTCGACTGGGACAGGAAGGATGGAGTAAGAAAGCACCGGAAAAAGGTACCTTTGAGACTGCAGATATAGTGGTGGTAGGAGCAATCACCGGGTTTGAACCCCACGCAGAAGGAGCAAAGGGTGGTGGTTTTGTCATTCCCTTACCGTTTGGTGCTGGTTTAGCTGTAGGTAAGGAAGAGGCTTATATTCAGGCAACCCTCAGACTCATAGACGTGAGAAGCAGGAGGGTGATAAATTCTGCCACCGTGGAAGGAAAAGCCTCCAAGTCAAAACTGGGGGTTGTCGCTGGTGGTGTGGCTGGTCCGGTGATTCTCGGCGGTGGTTTTGAAAAATATAAAAATACTCCTACAGCCCAGGCTGTGATGGCTATGATTGAGAGTGCTGTCAGCGAAATCGCCAGAATGGTTCCGGAAAGCTACTACTGTCACGAAACGGGGAAAACAGAAACCAGTGCTTTTAAGAACGAACCTGATGGATTCAGAGGGATAAAATGGACCAGTTCTGTTTCTTCTCTCAACAGGTCCAGGCTGGTTAAGGACAAAGGAAACTACAAAGAATACGTTAAGGAAGATGATACCCTGGAAATCTCCGGGGTAAAACTGGAAAAGATTGCTTACTCCTTTTATAAAGAACAGCTGGAGAGTGTTACCATCACGGTAAAAGGCAAGGAGAATTTTGATAACCTGAAGGCTATCACCTTCCAGAAATTTGGTGAAGGCAGACAAAAGGATAGCAACCAGTGGTTCTGGGAAGGTAAGATTACTTCGATGTCTTTGCAGTACCTACCCGGGGAAGAGACAGGTCTTCTGAAGATGAGTTCTGAAGAAATGAAAAAGAAGATCGAAGCAGATACCGGGTTTTAGATGCGGCAAGAACTTCTGGCGAGATACCTTTTTTGTCCTTGAAACCAGCGTAAAATACAATCCTTCCTGAAAGTTGTATAATTAGTTGAGTTTCCTGAAAAAAGGAGAGACAATGGACCTTACCAGCCAGGTAAGAAAAGAAGCCTATCGTCTGGGAGCGGATCTGGTGGGTATCGCCCCGGTAGAAAGATTCCAGAAAGCACCTTTAAGGATGAGTCCACAGGGGTTGCTGCCAGAAGCACAATCAGTCATAGTGGTTGCCATCCATCATCCGGATGCTGCTGTGGAACTGGGGGGTGAACCAGGTCCTCATGAGGCCGGTCCTTACAACATCCAGGGCATCATGAACTGGCTGCTGGATGATATTTCTTTCTCCTTGGCTTGCTTCCTGGAGAAAAAAGGTTATCCGAGTTTACCCCTTGCTGCCAGTAACATCTGGCGGTACAAAGGATACAAAGATTTACAGGTTGACTTCGCCCCGGACTTAGCCCACCGTTATGCCGCGGTAGCTGCAGGTCTGGGTGAGATTGGCTGGAATGGCCTTTTACTTACACCGCAGTTTGGTCCAAGACAGCGGGTAGTTTCTGTAATTACTACTGCTTGTTTGCAACCTTCGCCCATGTATGATGGTGTGCCACTGTGTGACCACTGTTTTGCCTGTGTCAAGAATTGTCCCACTGATGCTTTCCGGAAAGAGGTCTCCGGTATCTGTGAGATAGAAATTGGTGGCAAGAAGTTTCGTTTCCCTGAAACCAACAAGTGGCGTTGTGCCTGGGCAGAAAATTTCTGCTTGAATCTGCAGTTACCTTTGCCGGAAAAAATCAACGAAGAAGTTATCCTGAAGCATCTGGAAAAATATGGCTGGCGTGCAGGAGAAGAAGGTTACTGTCTGAAGTTTTGCATGGTACCGGAAAAGCGCTGGTTTGACCATTCTTACTCCCGCTCACCGAGAAGAAAACGGGAGAAGCTGGAGAAAAAACCAGAACAATTACTGCAGAAAATTAAAGCAATTTTCCACAGTTACCGGCTGGGTGCGCTGGCAGTAAATAATCTGGATGTTTTCCAGAGAAAAGACCTGGTTCATCCTGAATACCACCTTCCTGATGCGGTCTCGGTTATCTCGCTGGGTCTCAGACTTCCTCAGGGAGTAGAAAAAAGCAAGGAATGGGAAACTGCCTGTTATCGTCGTCTGGCGTATGCCGGGTTTCAAATGTCAAGAGTACTGGAATCTTATGGGTATTCAGCCTTAAGCAGTTCCCGGATTGATTCAGTCCTGGTCGCCAGCTGCTGCGGACTTCTTCAACCAGGAGGGGAGTATCTGACTGTCTTAACCAGCGCTGAGATTAAACCTGCTGTTATCCGGAGAAAATCAGAAAAGTTTAAACTTTCCCCTGATTCTCTCCGGAAAATCTGCTACCGGTTTGGAGCTGATAGGGTAGGGTTTTTCTCCAGCAACAGGTATCAGAAATTCTTCCAGGCTTTTCAGAAACTTGCTTCTGACTGGAAGGAAAGACCGGCAGTGACTGACCGGGCTTTCCTTTACTGTCCCTATAGCCCCAGGATGGAAACGGAAAAATTAAGATTAAAGGATTTAACCGAACACCTGCCGCAGCCCAGAAGCGTCATTGTCCTTTCTCTTCACTTTCCCCATGCCAGTCTGGATACCTGTAAAACTACCCCGGCGGAGACCACAGGGCCCTTTGCTTTTGTCCAGTGTGAAACATTACTCAAACTGGGGGATATTGCTTCATTAGTCGCTGAAGTTCTTCTGGAAAACGGCTACCAGGCTACAGTCACCTTTGACCTGACTGGCCTTGCTTCGCTTACCTGTAATCCACGGCACCTGATAGTGGATATGAGGGCTAACCTTTGGCCTGCAGTTCTTTCCGGTCTTGCCTGGCCAGGACTCCACGGGCATCCTTTATCCCCGGAATATGGTGTAAGACAACGTTTTGTCGCGCTGGTAACAGATGCTGTTTTGCCTGACGATAATCTTCTTCCTGGTGAAGGTCCCTGTTTCAGCTGCTGTCAGCCCTGCCGGAAGCACTGTCCCACTGAAGCCATCAAACAAACTACTAAAACCATCTCCATAGAAGGGAAAAAATTCCTTTTGCCGGAGATTGATGACTTTGCCTGTGACTGGGCAAAAAGATACTGTCTGGCAGGGAAAGAAGGGTCTGCATACCTGGGTCTGGATGTCAATTTGCCTGTCCCGGAAGAAAAATCAGCACAGCAGATTGCTGAGGCTGTAAGTACTGTCAGATGGGGAGTCCAGAAAAGACTGCTGAATATCGCGGAAGAATGTCTGCGCGTCTGTCCTTACCACGGGGAGAAAGAATGAAGAAAAAAATCTTTTTGTTGCTGGCCCTGGTAGTTTTTATTTTCTTCCGGGAATCACCGAAAGGAGAGGAAAAGAAAAAACCCCTGCCCTCTTTACTGCTGAATGTCCCCAGAGCGCTGAAAGCTCCAAAAATTGATGGTGTTCTGGAACCAGGGGAATGGGAGACTGCTGTTTCCTGGCCAGCCGGTGGCTGGCACTACATAGACGCGAGAAAGGTACAGTTTTTTCTTCTCTGGGATGAAGATTTCGTATATGTGGGCCAGAAAGCCAGTTTACTTCCCGGGGAAACCATCATCCGGATTGGCCGGCAGCCAAAACCTGATGTCGCCAGTTCTATGGAAACAGAAATGGAAGTCTTCATTGATGCAGGAACAAATGGCAGTAACCGCATGCCCTGTACCTACCAGGTGATAGCCAATGCCTGTGGCAGGCTCTGGGATGTGGAACAGCAGTGGACCATCGGACAGCACAATACCTCCTGGAACGGGGACTGGATTTATGCCCAGAAGACAAGCCCTGACAAAAAATACTGGACCGCAGAGCTGGCCATACCGCGCAAGACAATTTATTTTAACCAGCCACTTAAAGACGGTATCACCTGGCGGATGGGTTTTGCCCGGGATGGTGGCCGGCAGCCTAACGGAATTTTTGGCTGTGTTGCTCCTGTTACCTTCCGCGAGAAAACAGTGGTGGTTCAGTTTTCTGGAGTGGAAAAATGTGTGGACAACAAAATGGCTTTCACCATGAGGATTCTGAATCCAGAGAAAACAGTCTTCCAGGCTCGGTTGAAAGCTAAAGTGGAAGGTGGTAGCCGCGTGGAAGAAAACAGGGATATTCTTGTGCCAGCTGGAAAGGAAGTCATAATAGAAGTGGACAAATCAGCCGGGCTGAAACAGGGGGAGAAAGCAGACTTTTTTGTAGAGTTATCCACGGAAAAAGAAACCATCTTCCGCTGGGCGAAACCTATTTACTATGACGATTTACACACCAAACAACCATGGATGCAGGCTGCTTTCGTGAAACCATTTGATGCCAGCGTGGTCTTCAACCCTGTGCGCAATTTTCTCCGGGTCAAAGTGGACAGGTTTGAGTTTCCGGAAAAAGAGAAGGTTAATGCTGCTTCTATTACTGTGAAGGAAAAAGGAGGCGGAAAAATCCTGGCCACCGGGACTGCTGACAACTTTTTCTATGACTTAGCGGAAACAAAGATTTCTCTACCTGCTGATTTACCAGCAGGTGAGTATGAGGTGACTATTACCCTGGTAGATAAAAATGGTTCGCCTCTACAACAGCTGATTAGTTTTTTCACCAGGAAAGATTTAAAGGAGTTTCCCTGGTTTGGTAATGATATCGGTATCAGCGATCGGGTATTATGGCCATTTTTACCTTTAACCAGCCAGGGCAGAAGAATTCAGTTATGGGAAAGGGAAGTAATACTTAACAACTTAGCCTTACCTGTTTCCATCACCAGCAAAGGACGTTCCCTGCTTTCCGGAGCCATCAGACTCTGGGGAAAAACCGGGGGAGAAGTTTTTGCCCTGGAACCTGCTGGTCCTTTACTGCTTAAGAAGAATACCCGGACGGTGGCAGAATTCGCAGGGAAAGGAAATTCCAGACAACTTGTAGTAGAAACTCTTTTCCAGATGGAGTATGATGGTTGTAGCCGGGTAGAGTTGAAACTACAGCCTTCTTCTAATAAAGTGGCGCTGGAAAAACTCTGTCTGGAGATACCTTTTTACGCAGAACAGGCTACCCATTTTCATACCTTCAGACAGGATATGCGGGTTTCCTGCTATGCCGGACTCCTTCCTTCCGGAGAAGGTAAGGTATGGGATTCCACACAGGTACCAGCCAACCAGATGACTGTTGGTTCTTTTGTTCCCCTCATCTTTCTCGGGACGCCACAGGCTGGCCTGACCTGGTTTGCTGATTCTGATGAAAACTGGTGGCCAACAGATTCTGCACCTGCGGCTGAGATTATCCGACAACAGGGAGAAGTAATCCTCCGTTTCAACCTGGCAGCTGAACCGGTTGTCCTGAGCAGTCCACGAACCATTGTTTTCGGATTGCATATCTCTCCGGTAAGACCACTTGTTCCAGAAAGCTGGACACCTGGCTCTGGTATCTGCGGTCTTTATGAATACGACGGCCGGTTTGACCGCAAGATTCAGAAAAGAGGTTTTTATCTTTATCCCGCACATCCTGACAGGTTTAATGCTTACTACACCCAGAAGTTCGGAGGAAGACCTATGGGTGTTTATACGGAAAATGCAGTTACTGATGTACCGGAGGAGGATGCTGCTTATTTTGCAGATGAGTGGGAAGGGGGTAGAACTAAAAGTTTAACTGATTGCTGTCTTTACTATGCGAAGAAATTACTCCAGGATTGTCCCATCATTCACGGATTTTACATTGATAACATTTATCCCCGCACAAGCTGGAATGTGGAAGCTGGCTCTGCTTACCGCTTACCTGATGGTAGAATCCAGCCTGGTTTTGATATCTGGCAGGCACGGGAGTATGTGAAAAGGCTGCGTACACTCTTACAGGATATGAAACGGCAACCTCACGGAATTGAAGTCCATATGACCGGCACCATGGTGATACCGGTGTATGCCTGGGCAGACTGTATGCGGGAAGGAGAAAACCCGGTAGAAGCCGACCAGGGAAAGAAAGATTTTGCTGACCTTTATCCGGCTGGTTTTTGTGCCATCATGAACAATCCTTATCTCTGGGGAATAAACTCGGTGCACCACTGGATGTTTTATACCCGGGAAGAACTTTTCCAATCTCTCGGACCCGGGGCTTTCTGGAAAGCACAACGTACAGGGATAGGTCAGCTGGCAATCCACGGCAATCTTTTCCCCAGACCGTCCGGAGAAGAATACAGAAAATTAATCAGCTGTTATGATAATTCCTTCCGCAGTGTTCCTGGAGGGGAAACTTTTATTCCTTACTGGGAAAACCAGGGGCTCTTTCAGGTTTTCCATGAGAACTGTCTGGCTTCTCTTTTTCTCAAACCTGATAGGCTGGCACTCTGGGTAATGAACTATAGCCGCAAGGAAGAAAAAGTCACTATCTGGCTGGATTTACCCAGGTTGCTTTCCCGGAGATTTAGCGAACCAAGAAACGTAACAGCCTGTGACCTGGAAACTATGGAACCAATACCTTGGAATGCCAGTCTGGATACAACCAGAGGTAGTTCTGACCCCAGGAGAGACCGCAGTAACCAGTTAACTATTACCTTGCCAGCAAGGGATTTCCGGATTATCCTTATTCGCTGAAAGGAGAAAAATGAAAAATATCTCAGGAAAAGTCTTTTTGCTTCTGGCTGGCTGTAGCTGGCTTTTTCCGCTTTGGGCTATCTCCGGAGAACTTCTTCTGAAAACCAATCCTTTGATTTTTTCTTCCTACCGGCAGAAGAAATTGCAGATTTTTCTCCGGGTGGAAAATAAAACCCAGCAAGAGGTCTCCTTTACTGCAGAACCGGTAATCACTGATTGCCGGACCGGCCAGGTCTTACCTGACAGCCAGCCTGTCAGCCTGAAAATTGCTGGCAACTTTGACGGCGAAATCAGTTTCTCTTTACCAGCAAAGAATCTAAAACCATGGTCACACTGGGACGCACAACTTTACTTTTTAGATTTAACCCTGAAGCCAGAGACAGGTCCCCAGATTAAGGCAGACCGGGTACGTTTTGGCTATCGGGAAGTCTGGACAGAAAAAGGAAACATTTATATTAACGGGAAAAAAGTATTCCTGATTGGTGGCAACCACTCCGGCCGCAGGAACGAAACAGAAATGAAGTTTGCCAAACTGGCCGGGTTTAATGCTGATACTATCAGGGGTGACCTGGCCTCTCCGGAAAACCAGAGAGTCCTGGACCTGGCTGACCGCTGGGGACATTACCTTATCCTAAGTCTTGCCCCGGTTAATTTTGAAGACCGTTTCTGGCTTTATCTCCATGGTAATCATCCTTCTCTGATTGGGTGTGCTATTTCCAGTCCAGAACCGGTTTATATGTTAGGCCCGCATGGCCACCCCATGGGTATCGGCGCTGTCATACCGGAAGAAGATAAGAATAAACCACCTCTGGAGTTTATCCGGCGTCTCCACGAAATTGACCCGGGAAGAATTTATGGTTATTACGTCGTCGGACTGGGAGGACACTTCCGCTCACTCATGTGGGACTTAGGCTGGGGAGTTCCTATCCAGTCACAGAAAGAATGGTTAAGTTACTGGGGCAAAAATCGGGAAAAGGTGGAACCTTTCTTCCCCCAGGAGTTTGCTCTTGCCAGATTAGGTGCCAACATGGTCAGAATGGATAGAAAGTTTGGTGCTTCCGCCATTGTGGAGCAGATGGCAAGGTACTCCGGAGACCAGGCATACTACCGATTTGATAAGGAAAGCATGGCAGAAAGTTATGCCCCTGATGCCCATCAGGTGTGGACAAAAAAAGGGCTACAGAATGAACCCAGCAGTCCTTTCTTCTACCAGGTTAAGGATTTCCTTTACACTTCTGTTTTTCCTTTCTGGAGGGTCTGGGGTCTGGCTGGCGCGTTACTGCATGTTGATGGCCACCCTCAGAATCTTGTCACAGATAATCAACCTTCCCCTTTAGCCAGAACCATGGCTAAAATCAGTGCGGAGTTATATTTCTTTCTGGCTGGACCGGAAGAAGATTTTGTTTCCTGCGACCATAATTTCTATTCTGGAGAAACCATCAACAAAAGCGCTATAGTTATCAATGATTCCCCGGATGCGGTAAGTATCAGTGTTTGCTGGTCAGTCCAGGAAGAAAAAGGGAATACCCTTTTCTCAGAGAGTAAAAATCTATCTGTGGGACAGGGCAAGGTTGGTTTTTTGCCTCTTTCCTGGAAGGCCCCTGTGGTAAAAGAAAAAAGGAAGTTTCAGCTAACCGCTACCTGGAAAGACCCTTCTGGTAAGACTCACCAGGCGCAACCATTGCAGTTTGCAGTACATCCTGCAGAAAATTTTGTCTGGAACCAGGGCCAGGTCTGCCTGATTGATGCTTCTGGCACCACCAGGGAAATCCTTCAGAAGATGAAAATTCCAGTGCTCTTACTTTCTGAAGAAAACCAGCAGGAAAATCTTTCCCTCCTGAACAGAAGCAAACTTTTGATTATTGGCCGGCAGTCTTATCCCTGTGCCGTAAAAATTCTGAAACCAGAAGAGATTACCAGAAAAGTGAAAGAGGGTCTGAACATTGTGGTTCTGGAGCAACTCAACCGGCATATTATGGGGCTGAAACTGGAAAATACTGGCTCCAGGGAAACATTCATCCGGGCACCAGATTCTCCTTTGTTCACCGGGCTGGAGAATGATGATTTTTCTTCCTGGCAGGGGGAAAGTGGGCTTCTTCCTTCTTATCCCTCCTTTGATACAGAAAGTCTCTGGTGGTATGCTTCTTACTCTTACCAGGGACAGATGAATGCCTGGAGGCAGAGAAGAGCCTGGCACTGGTCTAACAAAGGTACTGTAGCCAGTTTTGCTTTTGAGAAACCGCAGGCTGGTAACTTCCGGGTATTACTGGACAATGGTTTTGATTTACTTTACACCCCCCTTCTGGAACTGCAGGCAGGTAAAGGAAGAATCCTGCTTTCCCAGTTAGATTTGACTGACCGTTACGGAAAAGACCCGGTGGCTACAGTTGTTTTCCAGAGAATCATTCAGGAATACTCTCAGACGAAGGCACAGGAGAAATCTCCGGTTGGTGTTTTAACTGAACAGGCAAGTAAAACTTTAGAAAACTTTCACCTGGAAACAAGAAAGGGATTAACTGGCAGGGTAGTTTTTCTTCTCCCTGAAGACTGGGAAAAATTAACCGACCAGCAGATAAAACTTTTGCACCAGTTTCTGAAAGATGGCGGTAATGTGTTGACTTCCTTTGCCAGTCCGGAACAGGCAGCCAGACTCCCGGTAAAAGTCACCTGGGAAAAAAGAGAACTTTACAACCCGGATTTGCCCTGCCATGGTGTTTTTTCTGGAGTTGGTCCCGGTGAAGTTTTTCTCCGGGAGAAACATGAGTTTCTGGCTCTCACCAGCATGGAAGGCAAACAGGTAAAAATTTCTTCTTCCGGGCTGGCAGGAATCAGTCAGGAGGGAAAAGGATTTCTGGTGATTCTCCAGGTTCCGGTGGACAAAGGCAAGAGTTGTCCTGATTCCTGGAGTAGACCCAAGGTCCGGCGACTCTATGCCACTGTACTGAGTAACCTGGGAGGAAAAAGTAAGGTGGAGCCTGACTGGGCAGCGCTTGGTGGCTGGGGAATAGTGGAGGAATGGTTACCCGGTTATGCGGAAAGGGTACCCAAGAAGGCTCCAAAGGTGAAAGAAAGTGCCTTTTACCCGGAGACAGGGCTGGACTGGGACCCGGATGCCCATGTTGCCTTCTAAGAAGGTAAAGGATGATTATCTACGTTTACACTGATACCTACCAGAAATACAGGGAAGCAACCGGAGTAATTGCTGTGCGGTCCAGGCTGGAGGAACTCTGCGGTGATGCCTGTCTGGTTTTACATTATAGCCAGATAAATTTAGAACTTCTTGCCAGGTTACAACCATGGGCTATCTGCCATAGCGGTTGTGGTACCCTGTTTCAGGAGTATGATGTACTCCAGAGTAAGGAATATAGAAAAGCAGTCCGGGGATTTACCGGCGCACAGATAGGTTTTTGTGGTGGTCACCAGATTATAGCAAAGTTTTTCCAGAGTACTCTGGGACCAATAAGGCGTCTGCGCAGGGGAGAACCTGACTTATCTTGCTACCGGCCAGGTTACTTCAAGGAATGGGGCTTCTGGCCTGTAAAAGTTATACGGCAGGATGAGCTTTTTGCTAATCTAGCCAGAACCATTATGGTTGCTGAAGCCCATTTTTTTGAAGTTAAAAGGTTAGGACCGGAACTTCTCCTTCTGGCTTCTTCCCGGGACTGCCGCATACAGGCTTTCCGGCACCGGACTAAACCAATCTATGGAACCCAGTTTCATCCGGAAAATGCTAATGAAGTTTATCCTGACGGGACAAAAATCCTGCAGAACTTTTTCCGTCTTGCCAGAAAATTTAAGGAAGAAGGAAGAAAAACGCTGGAGGGAAAATGAGGGGAAAAACAAAACTTTTTGTCTTTGTTTTTTCACTTGTTAGCGGTTTACTGGCCGCGGAGAAGAAAGATATTCCTGTGGGCATTTATTTCAACCCTTTAAGAGACCAGCCTGAAGCTTTGACCTATGGTTACGAAGGAGTGAAAATTGCTCTGGAAGAAAATGGTTTTGAACAGGTCTGTTATGTGAAATCTTTTAAACCGGAAGATTTGAAAGATATCCGGGTTTTAATCATTTCTGCAGTCTTGGGCTACCCTTCTTCCTGGGATTTAAACCAGGTGCGGGAAAACCAGAGAAAGTTCGTAGAAAATGGCGGTGGTATTATTCTTATCCAGGAATCTATTGGCTGGAGAAAAATTTTTAAAGATAACCCTATCTTTCCGGAGATTGGCCGAGGTGTGCCTTACGATGGAAAAACCTACGCACCGGTTCAACTTACTGATCTTCTGGTGGTAGACAGAAATCATCCCATCACCAGAAAGTTGCCTGATAGCTTTCAGATGCAGTACGACTGTGCACCTTTGAAACCAGGGCCCCGGGGAAGAGTTCTGATTAAACTGGCAGAAGAAGGTTATGTTCGTGGCAATAAGGTGAAACTGGATAATCTGGCTGCCCTGATTGTCGGCCAGCACGGAAAAGGCCGGGTAGTACTGATGGGACCTCTGGTGGGACTGAGCCGGCTACCCAGGGAGATGGAAAATCCGCCTCAGGGCGGGGAACTTCTGATGTTGCTTTCTGCTGTGAGATGGGCTGCTGGAGAAGATTGATTCAAGAACCAAGAAAAGACTGCTCCTTTATCCGGTACCCCTGGGCGTCCACTTCCAGGAGAACAAACCCACCCAGACGTAAGGGACCGGGGTTGACAAGAATTGTACTTCCCAGGATATCCTGACCGGTAGCCTCATGGATATGACCGCTCAGACAAACCCATGGCTTTTTCTCCTCAATAAACTTCCTGATAGCCTGACTTCCCACATGCCGTCCAGAACGGACAAAATCCATTTTTGTACCATAAGCAGGATGATGAGTAACTAAAAGGAAGGGTATTTTTTCCGGAAGCAAACAAGAGGCTGATTCCAGTGTCTTCTGGAAATGTTCTTCTGTTACCTCACCGGGAGTATAGACAGGACAGGGAAGAGAAAAACCAGCTCCCAGGAAACCTATGCCCCTTATAATTTTAGCCTTTCCATTCAGGCTTATACCTTCTCCGGAAAGATAATCTTCTACTTCTCTTTCATCACAGTTACCGGAGACTGCCAGAACCTCGGGAAAATACTTCTTTACCTGGTTTATTACCTGTTGTGCCTGGGTTTTTCCTCCAAAATGGGTTAAATCACCGGAAACCAGAACCAGATCAACTTTACCCACTTTCCCGGCTATCTTCTCCAGGTTACCTGTATCACCATGAATATCAGAAATTCCTAAAATCAGCATTTTCCCCTGATAAAATTTTAACATAAAACAGATTATGCGGGAAGTTGTGCTATAATGCTTTTATGGAAGGCAGGGAAAAAGTTTTTCTCATCAAAGACCGCCGGGCTGTTTCTTTTGTCTATCTTCCTGAAAACTCCTCTGAAAGATTCAGACAGGCTGCCGCAGAGCTGGTAAGAATCTGCCAGAAAGCAACAGGAGTTAAGATACCCATAAACAACCAAGTAAGAACAGCGGAAAAGCTTACCCGGATAGAGTTTTCCGTCAGGCCGGCCAGGAGAAAAAAATCAAAACTGCCACCAGACGATACCTTCTGGATTTTTTGCCAGAAGGATAAACTGGAAATTTCTGTCACCAGGGAAGAAATGCTTGGTGTCGCTTTAGCAAGGTTTCTGGAAGAAGCAACCGGAGCCAGATGGTTTTTCCCTGGAAAACTGGGCGAGGATATTCCGGAAAGAAAGGAAATTTTTTTTCTGCAGGGCAAGAAACGCTTTTGCCCTTCTTTCACCTGGCGAAGTCTCTCCTGGAAAGACGGCTCAGTTTTCAGGGACTGGCAGGAAAAAAATGGACTCTTTCCTTTTCCTGTTAACCGGGGGCATGCCTACACAGAAATTCTGCCCCGCGAGTTGTTTCGCACACATCCGGAATTTTTCTCCTTAATCTGCGGCCAGCGACGGCTAAATCCTTCCCAGATGTGTTACCAGGCTCCAGGAATTGTGGAGTTAACCTGCCGCTACATTGAGCAGGTACTGGAGAAGAATCCAGAGCTGGTGGCTGTTTCTCTCTGTCCTAATGATGTTGATTATTTCTGTGAATGTTCCAGGTGCCAGAGAGGAGAAAAACCAACCCGCTATTATGACCATTTTGTTCACCAGCCACCTTATGGCTATGGTGGTCCTGGTTCAGCCGCTCACCTTTCAGAAAGGGTTTTTCGTTTCACCAATAAAGTGGCGAAAAAACTGAAAGAAAAACATCCGGATAAATATCTTATCGTCTACGCTTATGGTTGCTATCGGCAGCCTCCGCAGAGAATTAAAATCAGCGATAATGTCATTATCTGGCTTACTACCACCTGCCTGGGATGGTGGAATAAGAAAAGGCGAAGACTGGACATAGAAAGAATGAAAGCCTGGCAGAAAGTTGCCAGAAACATCGTTATTTTTGAGGCTCTCAGCAACCAGGCCTGGCCGGAACTACCCAGGATAGCACCGGCACTGGTAGCAGACAGCTTGAAAACATACCACAGGTTTGGAATCCAGGGTTTCTATTCTCAGATGTTTGGCGATTTTGGCACCAACCTGCCCAACTACTACCTGGCGACCAGATTTCTCTGGAATACCAGAGCCAGCTACAAGAAAGAATGGTCAGCTTTCCTGAAGAGGTGTTTCGGACAAGCTGCCAGCCAGGTAGCCAAATACTGGAAGATTTTGAGTGAGGCCTGGAAAAAATTAATCGCAGATGGAACCCTGGAAGGAGCGCGCTCCATCATTAATCCTCATTATGAATACCTTCAACTGGTAAGACTTTATCCGGAAGAAACAATAGAAAAAGCCAGGACATGTCTCCAGAAAGCCAGAGAAATGTCCGGTCAGGGTATCCACCGAAAGCGGGTAGAGATGCTGGAGAAGGGATGGCGTTACACGGAGCTAACCTTGAAGGCTGTCAAGGAATGCCTGGCTCTGGAAGACCTTAATTTTCCTCCCTTTTATTTTTCTCCCTGGCTGGCACCTGATTATGATTTCCGCTTTTACAAAATTCTGGTAAGGGGGATGGATAAAAGGGTAGTCATTCATGCTCTGAAAAGGGCTATCTCTACCTGGGAGGAAAGAGAAAAATTTGTCAGAAGATGCACCGGAAAATACATCCTCAGCCCGACTCTGCTGGAACGTAACCGCAGGTTTGACCCGCGGCCGATTTTGAAAAAGATGCTGCAGATAGCGGAAGAGATGAAAAAGCTTTCCGAAAATGCGGGAAACATCAGGCAGAAAGATGCAGAAGTTTAACCGCATTATCACGCATGATTTTTTTAAAGACCCGGTCACTTATTCTTCCTTCCTGGTGCCACTTCAGGAGAATCTCCATGGTGCAGAAAGGCATTCCTACCTGGCAATAGTCTGTTCCAAAAAGAAGTTTATCCTGAAACTCTGTGAGAAATTTTGGCCCGTATTCCTGGTCCCTACCAAGGGCTGCTGCTGCATCAGAGAGTTCTGCGTAAAGGTTCTGGTAGTGCCGGAGAAGCTTGGGCGCAACACCTTCTTCCTTAACCGGTCCTAACTGATAATCAGTATGCACCTGAATCCCATCAGGTCGGAAAACAGACTTCCTCAGACCGGGTCTTTCCAGAGGAGCAATCTCTGCCCAGAAAACCGGACCATGCGCAATCACAATCAGATGGGGGAAACGTTGCAAAGTATGCTCCAGTTGCGGCAGCCCCACGTCATCATAAAGACCAAAATCACCTCCCACCCTATCAGAACCATCAAAGGTAACAGGTAATCCCACTTCCTGCGCATGCTTGAAAAGGTTTTGCACCAGGGAGTCTGCCACAGGTACATTCAGCATAATCTCACCTATTCCCTTGCAACCTAAATCCCGGTAATAAGCAAGAAGTTTATCCAGAGGAGCATCCGGAGAATTAGTCAGCGCCCTGGGGTCAACATTGCAGAAAGGAATGAAACGATCAGGATATTTTTCCACCATCTCTAAGATATCTTCGTTGCTCTGTGGCAGATAAACTTCCGGGCTGACCACCGGAAGCAATACTCCCTTTTCAATACCTAACTGGTCATACCTTTCCAAAACCTGCTCTGCCGTGGGAAACTGTGTCACAAAAGGTACTGGTTTACGGTATGCGTGAGCATGGATATCAATAAACATTTTTTCTTCTCCTGAAAAATGATTGAATTCCGGAAGCAGTCTGGATTAGTATCTTCATTTTCTTAATTTTGCAAACCATTTCTGTTGCTCCACAAGTCCAGAGGTGGGTTCTGGTGGATAAAGACGGAGTGCTGACAAAAATGCATCTTCCAGAACTTCTATTATCCGGGCGATACTCAAATTTTCTTTTTCAGAAAGAGTGCTCATTTTATTAACCTTATCCCATCTTTTAACCCATTTTCTCACCTGCCTTTCTTTTTGCCGGTCCTTTTTTTGATATTTCTATTATACTCCTTCTGCCAGAAGGGAAGAAGTCAAAAAGGTTGATGGGAGAAGGAGGAAAATACGGAAAGCTGTCACAACTACCGATGACGACATTTATCTGCTGCCTGACTTTCAACCAACCTGCCAGTCCAGCTGAAGGGAAAGGGCTTTCCCGAGAACAAAATAAACAAAATAGATGAGGACCACAAAAGGAAAGTAGAAAACGCTGTAGATTAGAAATTCCCAGACGGAAAAGCGGAAACCAAGAACCCTGGAAAAAAGGAAAAAGGTGGTTACCGAAAGCAGCATGGATACCAGAAACGGACCTATACCCTGAAGAATAAGAAACATCAGAGACAAAAGATAGACACTGGAAGAAAGCCCCAGGTTGGTACTCAGGTGCTGAGTGAGAACAAACAGAAGCGGGAAAAACTTGCTGATGATATGAATTTTCTTAATCACCAGTCCCACCACAACCGGGAAGAAGGAAAAAAGAAGAATGTTAATGATAATCGGTAAACCGCGCAGGTGTAACCTGATATCGGTTAAAATTTCTTTCCAGCAATGAGCAGCCCCTGAAGCCCAGCGGTTTCTCTGTCTCATCCAGTCTTCCAGGTTATCCGGAGTTACAGTTTTTACCTTCAATTCCCTCGCCAACCAGTAGGTTTTTCCAGCCCGGAAAGCTTTCAACATCAAATCCCAGTCTTCAGAGATAACCCTGGAGAAACCACCAACTTCTGCAAATGTTTTCTTCCTGATAGCAAATGCTGCCCCGCAGAGAAATAAACTTTTTCGGAAAGTCCTGGAAACAAGGAAGGAGAGAATAGAGACGGCGAGAAAATCATAACTGGTAATCCTGGCAAAAAAATTGTTAGCCATTGCCTCCTTGGGTAGTTCCACCACATCATACCCTTTTACTTGCTGGCTTAATCTGGCAAGGAAATTCTTATCCTCAGGTAACTGCACATCGTTATCCAGGAAAAGAAGAACTTCTCCTTTTGCCATTCTGCTTAAATAATTAAGGGATTTAACCTTACCCTGACGCACGCCATTTTCATAAACAGTTATTTTATCCCGGTATGGTTCTATGGCTTTGTCTATCTCCGGGTTTGCCTGTCCGTCAATAATCACCAGTATCTCTTTTGCTGGATAACTGTTAGCCAGCAGTTTTGCCAGGATATCGCCCAGAAATTTTGGCTGCCTGTAGACCGGGATGAGAATGGAAATAACCATCTTTCACTCCTTTCAGACTTAAAGGTAACGATGTAAAAATTTCATTACCTCCTGCCGCATCCCGGCTGTCTCCAGGTGACCGACAGGATATCTTTGCAGTTGCCAGGCAAAAGAAGCACCAAAGCCAGCGTATACTTTTTTCAATTCCGCATCAATCTTTTCCAGACCGGAAACAGGTGTTAAAAAATCATAATCTCCGGCAAGACTGAGGTGATATCGGGGTGCAATCAGGGCATTTATTCTGGCTGTGGTGAAATATTTAAGCAGTGAGGGGACATAGTAATAGATTCCATGGCCATCCAGACCACGGGCTTCTATCAGGCTCTGGTAATCTGTCAGGCAGCAAAGGTCTACACAGACCTTAATTCTAATATCCAGAGCTGCCACCCACCAGGCCATGGTACTACCCATGGAGATACCCATGGTAGCCAGCCTGTTCCCATCCACTTCTGGCCGGCTAACAAGATAGTCCATGGCTCGCAGACTATCATAAACCATCATACCCCAGAGAACCTTTCCTTTCCAGAGCATCTCTTTGAACACCTCGCTCTCACTCCGGCCCCTTCTTTCCCCGAAACACCAGCAGTCAATACATAAAACAGCATAGCCGGAATCAGTCAAAACCTTACCATAGGCCGGTGTCTGCAACCCTTTCCTTCCAGAAATCAACTCATCCTTTCCCAGCTCGTAGTTTCCACCATGAGCGTGATTATAAAGAATTCCCGGAATCTTTCCAGAAACATTTAATGGCCGGACAAAATAGGCTGGTACTGGTTCCTGGTCGTTGAGATGAAGAATAAGTTTTTCTAAGTGGTAGCCGCAAAACTGCGTTTTCTCCAAAAGGGTGGCTGTGATTTTTCTCCTTCTGGGTGGCAGGTCCCCCAGAAGCCGGTACAATTTTTTCCTCTCTTTCTCCTGCCAGTTACTTGTTTTCATACTTTTCTTATTTTACGCCATTTTTCTGGAACAGCCAATTTTATTTTAACCGCCAGGCATGTTAAAATAAAAATGATGAAAGTCGCTAAAGGTAAATCTGGATGGGAAGCTGTAAGACTCGGTCTTGTGCCCATCGGGAAGTTTGTCTTCAGTCATGCGGAAGCATTACGGCAAAAAATAATCATAGAATCCTACCTCAAAAAATGGGGAATAAATTTTGTCTCCATTGATAACATTCTTCCTGATGGGCTGGTGCGGGACCAGAAACATGTGAAACCGGTGGTGGAATTCCTTTCCAGAAAAAACCTGGATGCTGTCTTCCTGCCCCATTGTAATTTCGGAACAGAACACGCTGCCGGTCAGATAGCACAACAACTGGGATTACCGGTTCTTCTCTGGGGTCCCCGGGACCAGGCTCCTTTACCAGATGGGACCAGGGAAAGGGACACTCTCTGTGGACTTTTCGCCACCAGTAAAGTTCTCCACCGGCTTGGCGTTAAGTTTACTTACATCGAAAACTGCCATATAGAAGAACCTTCTTTTAAACAGGGACTTTTCCGGTTTTTATCAGCTGCCTGGGTGAACAAGAGATTTCGTTCTTTAAGGATTGGTTTTCTCGGGACAAGGATTGATTTTTTCTGGACAACAATCATCAATGAAGGGGAACTGCTGGAAAAGTTTGGTATTGAGATTCTCCCGCTGGATATGGTGTGTTTTCTGGACACAGTTTTAAAGCAGGCCAGGACAAAAAGAAGTTTGTACCTGAAGGAGATTAAGTTACTGAAGCAACGTTTTGACCTCAGTTGCTTTACTGAGCAGGAACCTTTACTGAATCTTCTCTCCCTGCGGGACCATTTGCTTGGTCTCAGTGAAAAGGAAAATTTGAGTTGCTTTGCTATTCAGTCGTTTTTGAGTCTGGCAGAAAAACTGGGGGCAGGTATGGAACTGGCAGCTGCTCTGGTAAGCGATGAAGGCATTCCTGTAGCCTGTGAAAGTGATATCCACGGCGCCATCAGTGCTGTGATTCTGCAGGCTGCCTCTCTGGAAAAAGAACCAATTTTTCTGGCTGACTTAACGATAAGACATCCCCGGGATAATCAAGGTGTACTTCTGTGGCATACCTTTACTCCTCTTTCTATGATTGACCCGAAAGTAAAACCAAAAATTTCTGCTTTCTGGATTCTGAAAAATCTGCCCCATGGTTCCTGTTACTGGCGTATAAAACCAGGACGGTTAACGGTTTTAAGGTTTGACGGAGACCGCGGAAACTATAGCCTCATCTGTGGACAGGGAAAAACCATAGATGGTCCTTATACCTGTGATGCTTATGGCTGGATGAAAGTGAAAAACTGGGCTTGCTGGGAGAAAAGCTTTATTGAAGGTCCTTACATCCACCATGTGGCTGTTAACTACGGCTGGCACAGGGATGTGGTGGCTGAGGCGATAAAGTATCTTCCCGGGAATATCTCTTTTCAACAACTGGATTAGATTTCCGAAAAAAAGAAGGGATTGCTCCAGGCATAATGTCCCTGGCTATCTATGGCTTCAATACGCAGATAACGTTCTGTTCCTGCCATTTTATATTCCGCATACTCTATCTCTTTGCCACAGCCTGAAACGCGGCACCCTTGCGCATTCGGACCAATGAACCTGATTTCTTTTACTGGACTGGTCTTCACCCTGATGGTTTTTTCTTTTAGGCTGACTTCCTTGATGCTTACCCCGGTAGAGGAATAGAAACTTCCCTCTTTAATCGCCTTCAGAATCTCTTCTCCGTTTAGTCCGGAAGCCTTAACCATAATGTAACTTCCGGTAAGGTCATCCTCCTGGGTGGGAGACGGCCGGTGGTGGGCATCATCTACCGCCACACCAAACAGGCGTCTACCACTCTGCAAAAGTTCATCCCAGTGCACACTGGAATAACCCTTGCCTTTCGTAATCTGACAGACATGATTGTAAATCTCCAGATGCTGGAAGTCTCTTAACTCCAGCAACTGGCTGGAAGTGATTCCCGACCAGTAGGGATGTGCCAGGATAGGCACGCAACCTCTCTGGTTAAGCGCATCAATAATATCCTGGGCAGAGGCAGAAGAAGGGAGAAGACTTCTACAGCCCAGACCAACAATATGGTAGTTGCTGACATGATACTCTACTGCTGGCAGAGTGACAAAGTCAGGCCAGTGCAGGGATACCCCGGTGAGATACCAGTGGTCGGCAATAGCAAGGAAATCATACCCTGCTGCGCGATAAACTGCACAAATTTCTTCAGGGGTCAGGGTTCCGTCAGAAAAAGTGGTATGCAGATGGATATTGCCCCGGTACCAGTTTCCCTTCTGGTGGAAAACATTTACCGTCACATGACCTCCAGCTTCATTCATCTTCCTTTTTTGTCGTGTAGAGAACTTCGCTTATGGTGGTAATTCCGCTGATTACCTTTTGCACCCCATCTTCTCTTAAGGTTCTCATCCCGGAAGCCCTTGCTGCCTGCCTCAGGGCAGTCAGAGAAGGATTCCTCACTGTCAGCCGTCTGATTTCTTCGTTCATCACCATCAGCTCGTAAAGACCTGTACGACCAGCAAAACCTGTCCCTTTACAATGATGGCAGCCGTTGCCCCGGGCATAACGAACCTGCTTTTCCAGAAGGTCAAGGGATAATTCCTTCACTTCCTCTGGAGAAGCCTGGTAAAACTCCTTACAGTGGGGACAGATGGTTCTGACCAGCCTCTGGTTTAAAACCCCAATCAAGGAGGAACTCACCAGGTATGATTCTACACCCATATCCAGAAGCCTGATGACAGCCCCGCAAGCAGTATTGGTGTGCAGGGTAGAAAGAACTAACTGACCGGTCTGGGCAGCCCGGAAGGCAATGGAGGCAGTCTCTAAATCCCGAATCTCACCAATCATCACCACGTTGGGGTCCTGCCTCAGAATAGAACGCAGGGCTGCTGCAAAGGTTAGCCCGGCCTTGGGATTAATCTGGGTCTGGTCCACATTTTTCAGGTGGTACTCCACCGGGTCTTCCACTGTCATAATCTTGCGATGAATGCTGTCCAGTTCATTTAATGAAGAGTAAAGGGTGGTAGTCTTACCACTACCTGTAGGTCCGGTAACCAGCAACATTCCGTAAGGTTCATCCAGAAGCATGCGCCAGCGGTGCAATACTTCTGGTAGAAAACCCAACTGCTCCAGCCCGGAAAGAATGTTGGTTTTGTCCAGTACCCGGAGTGCCACCATTTCTCCAAAAATAGTGGGAAAAGTAGAAACCCTTAAATCAACATCCCGGCTGGGCAGTCTTATCTTGAAGTAGCCATCCTGGGGAACACGTTTTTCCGCAATATCCAGATTGGCGAGGACCTTTATATGGGAGACAACAGCGGAGTAAAGTTCTAAGGGTGGGGAGGGAAATTCATAAAGAAGTCCATTGATACGGTAACGTGTCCGCAGGCTCTCCTCTTCCACCTCCAGGTGAATATCTGTGGCTCTTAATTCTACAGCCTGAGCCACAATTTCCTCCACCACCCGGGCGGCTGAAGATTCACTTACTTCCCTCACATTAACAGGTGAGACAAACTGGCTGGAAGTAGCCATTTTCTGTGCCGGGGAGATAATCTCCAGGTTGCCCTGGGCAAATAATCTTTCAATTGCTTCCCGGACTTCGTTTTCCTTAGCTAATCTTGGCTCAATTTTCAAACCGGATATTTTCTCCAGTTCCTGGGTGACAAGCTGGTCCGCAGGGTCTACCATAGCACAGACCAGCTTACCACCTCCTTTATGCACAGGCACAACCTGGTATCTCTTACAGGTAAACTCCGGTAAACTATTCAGAACCTCCCTTGGTATTTCCATATCCTTGATGTTGAGACTGGGAATTTTCAATTCTCTCAGGACAAAGGAATGCCAGCGCTCGGCTGACAGCAGTCCAAACCTGATAAGCAGGTAACCAAAGGGGGAACCTGTTTTTTCTCTTTCCTTCAACACCACCTGGATTTGTTCCTCTTTCAGGCTTTCCTTCTCCTTGAGAAGATTACAGACTTTCAATACCTGCTGGTTTTCCATCAGTCTTCCCTATTTCAGGCCAATCATCTGCCGGAAAATTCTCACTGTTTCTTTACACTTACTGTAGATTTCCTTTTTCTTAAACAGCAGGTTCTCTTCATTCACATCTTCAGCCTTCAGCTGAATATGAATCCTCAGGCACTGGGAAGTACCGGAAGGCCTGATGGTTAAATAATTCAGCCCCCCTTCTCCAAAGAAATAACGAATCCCTTCATCTGGAAAACCTTTCCAGTGGTGTAGCTGGTCATACTTTCCTGTCCGGTATATTTCTACCCGGGTAATTTTTTTCTCCCCCAGAGAAACACTTTCCCCGGATTCCACTTTCCTGGCAATCTCATCAGCCTTTCTCAGAACCTGAATCTTCCGGGAAAGCCCGGTGAAACCTTCATACTGACCCCAGTAAGGTTCAGGTTCATAATAGTTGGCAAACAATCCAATCTGCGGGTCAAGATAAATCTTTCTGTCAATCAGCTCCAGAAGGCTGCTACCCTGTTGCCTGGCATAGGCTGCTACCTCTGCCAGAAGTACTGCGGCTAAAGTACCATCTTTATCCCGGACATGTCCGTTTTCGCCCAGCCTTTCTCCAGCTCGGGGTGGTCCACCAAAGATACTGAAGCCATTGGATTGTTCAAATGCTCCAATGTTAATTCTTCTTCCTTCCATGGCGATACTCTGATAAATCAGGTGGGGATACTTTTCAGGCAAAACTTCTTCTCCGCCCCAGACGCGCTCAATACATTCGGAAATCATGGCAAACCCTACCCAGGTTTTGATTACACCTGCCCCGTATTTCAGAGCAATCGCCGCTAAGGCATCACTGGTACAGTGGTTCATAACAATGAAATCTCCGCTGAAATCTCCTCCGGACAGTCTTTTCTTTTCCAGACGGTACCAGAGAAGAATGCTCCAGGCTAAATCAGCATCCAGAAGTAACCAGTCACCTTCCAATACAGGTTTTTGGAGAGTTTTGGGCAGGAGAATGTGGGACGGCCGGGCCAGAATTTCTTTATACACTTTTTTCTGGCTGGCTGGCACCTTGATAATTATTCCTGTCCGGTCAGCATCCGGGTCTGTCCCGATAAGAAGGTCCAGTCTTCTAAAAGACATCCTGCCGTATTCCCGGATAAACTCTTTCACCGCAATGGAAGCCGCAACCGGGTCTCCAGGGTCCGGCTGTTGTTCTAAAAGGAAACAGGGAAAAAGACCATCAACTTTGTTAAGACTGTGGATAACCTTCAGGTGGCTAAATCCTAAATCCTTCAAGATTTTGGGAACTGAGAAACGCCCTGCTCCATGGAAGGCAGAATACCCGAGGAAAATCTTTTTTGCGTACTTTCGAACCAGATCCTTATCCACGATGAAATTCTTGATATGAGCCAGGTGCGGTGTCTGGATATCAATGAACTTAACTTTTCTATCTTTCCGGGCTGAAGTTTTTCCTCCTATCAATGTCAGCCGGCCGGCTTTCTCCCCGGAAGGCTCAGCCAGTTTTATCTCTGCCAGGCTGACTTTTTTTATAAAGTTTTCGTAAATCTCGTTGCGGGCAACCACACTGAACTGTGCCCCGGTAGCAGAAACCAGTTTGTAGCCATTGTAACGTTTATCATTATGGCTGGCAGAGATAAGAATACCCATATCCGCTTTCAGATAGGGGATGGCAAAGGTAAGTTCAGGGAAGGAACATACCCTGTCAAAAAGGTAAACATCAAGACCTTCTCTCAGAAAAAGAGAAGTCACCAGTTCAGCAAAGAAACGTCCCTGAACCCGGTTGTCATAACCGATTACAATCTGGCGGAGTTTCTTGCTGGCCGCATACCTGGCAACACCGGCAGACTTATGCAAAAGAACAACCTCGTTAATGGTATTGGGACCGCGTAAGATGGCAGATTTGTTTCCTCTCCGGGCAAAATCTTCTAACTCCTTTTCTGTAAAAGCGACCAGCCCCCTGATGCCCCCTGTTCCGAAGGCAATCTCGTCCAGGTAAGAATAGATGATGTGGTCAATTCTTCCTTCCTGGAAAGCCTGTCTTAAACCTTCAGCAAAGCCCGGCACAAGCCTGGTGATGATCTCCTCTTTCTGCCAGCTCTCCAGGTGGGAAAAGACATTTTCTCTCGCCAGTTTATAAAACTCCCCAGAAATTAACCCTGCAGACTTTTTCTCTTTCAGGTAGCTTTCTATGGCTTTTATTTGCCCCTCAGTAAGCTGCAGCATAACCCCCTCCTTTCCTCTTAAATTATAACGGAAAACAGGTGTCTCTGGAAACATCTGGCAGGAAATCCCTGGTAAAGGATATAATATTGCTGGAGGAAAGTATTTGGAAAAAGAAAAAATCAGGGAAATTTCCAGACACTGGCAGGAATTTAAAAAGAAAGGAAACCTTGTCTCCCGCAACTTCCTTCTGGTTCATTATCTTCCCCTGGCTAAGTATGTAGCTTCCACTATCCCTGTTTTTAATTCGCGACTTTGCAGTTATGAAGACCTGGTCAGCTGGGGTGTTATCGGTCTTCTTGATGCTCTAAGCCGCTTTAATCCTGCCCGGGGTGTAAAATTTGAAACTTATGCTATTTCCCGTATTCGTGGGGAGATTATGGATAACCTGCGCCGGCTGAATTTTCCTTACCGCTGGCGTAAAAGAAAAATCTTTGAAAAAACATTTCTGCAGTTGTCTCAAAAACTCGGACGAATCCCTACTGATGAAGAGATAACTAAAGCCCTGGGGGTGGAGGAAAAAAGATATCGTACCTGGTTAGCCTACCTTGTACCCATCAGTTTGATTTCCTTAGAAGAATTTATTGGCGGCGAAGAAAAGTTATTTGTCAGAGCAGGACAAATGGAGAATCCAGTAGAAATTTTAGAAAAGGATGAACGGCTGGAAAAACTAACCAGGGCGCTTTCGGCTCTCCCGGAACGAGAAAGACTTGTTCTCACCCTTTATTACTATGAGGGATTGACCATCAACGAGATTGGCGAAGTAATGGGTTTGAGCAAGGGGCGTATCAGTCAACTTCATGGCCATGCTGTTTCTTCTCTGCGGATGGTGCTGGGTGTAACATTAAACAAGAAAAGGTTTTCTTCCGATACTTTAACGGAGGGAAAAAAAAATGAAACTCTCGGTAGAACAGTTTGAAAAAGCCTGGCAGTATCTGGGACACCAGAAAAGTTTGGGAGCAAAGCTCAACCTAACGAAGAAAGAAAAAGTTCTTCTTCAGGAATTGATAAAACAGATGCCAGAACGAACACTCCGGCACTTAAACTACCAAAAGATTCGCCAGAGTCTTGGCGAGATTTCCTCCAGAGAGGTGGCGAAAAAATTATTCCTGCGCCATCTCACAGATCAGCTGGTAGCCAGAGAATGGCAGAAAGAAAAAATACCAACCAGGGGAAAAAAATGAAAAGAAAACAAGGTTTTGTCCTCGGCGAATTACTGGTGATTGCAGCTATTCTGTTAATTCTGGCTGCCTTATCCGCCCGGGTTATCTCTTCCGTGATTTCTAAAGCCAAAATTGTCAGTGCCAGGGCTTATCTTTCCCAGCTGGCTATGGCTGTGGAAAATGTCCGGAATGATACCGGAAGTTACCCTGCCTGTCTTGGTGATTTGACCCGGGATAGAAACAATCCACCTGCTGGCTTTTCCCGGTTATGGCAGGGACCTTATATTGATAGCCTGAAAAACGACCCCTGGAATACTCCTTACCAGTACACCCTGGTAGAAGAAACTGTAACGGAAACAAAGACAAATGTCCTGTTTGGCCCGGTAAAAGTGGTTCGCTACAAAGGGACACCGGAGACAGAATACTTTTCTTTTAACGCTGAACAGGGGACGGCTACAGTTCATGTAGAAAATTATTCTCTTACTTCCTGCGATATCTGTGTGAAAACTGCTTCTGCCGGCTGGCAGGAAGTCGTCCGGGAATCAGAATTCAAGAATCACCCGGTACCACAACTGATTGACAATCCTATCCCTTTGCTTTCCGGTATCAACACTATCAAAGTCAGGGCTCGCAGTACCATAGGAGACTATTGCTATATCTCCATTATTCAGACCTCAGTAACAAGCCTGAAAACCGGCAAGGACTACTTTACTATAACCTGTTTTGGCCGGGATAAAAAAGCAGGAGGCAAAGGTTTTAACCAGGATATCACCTGGGTATCCAATAAGTACCCTAACATTCAGTAAATAAAAGTCAAGGGGGAAGAATGGTTAAGATACGCCGGAGAAGGTATTTGATTAATAAACCCTTACAGTTTGCCTTCAGTGGCCTGGCCATCTGGCTTTTACTTATAGGTATAATTCTGACGGGAACGTTCACCTACTCTTTAACTCTCAACACTGTGCTGGAGACCATGTCTACTTCGGAACCGAAACTGGCAGCCCAGGCCGCACAAATTCTTAGTGAGATAAACCATACTCTGGGGAAAAGATTGGCTCTTCTCTTAGTAAGCCTGATTTTTCTTACTGGAGTGTTGGAAGTCTTATATCTACACAGAATAGCAGGTCCTATCTACCGCATAGAACAGACACTCCGCAACTTCCAGGAAGGGAAACCGTTTACACCTATCCGTTTGCGGCAAAAAGATTTCTTCAAGGAGTTAGCCGAAGCATTGAACAGTTTGATGGAATACCAGCAGGAGAAAGAAAAAAGGATAAAAGAATTCCTGCAGTTAACCTGTCACTATCAGGAACTGAAAGAAAAAGGAGACCAGATTAAAAAACTATTAAGTTAAGCTTGACTTCCTCTGCATCTCCCCATAACTTTTCCAGCCGATAAAAATCTCTTGTCTGGGGTAAAAAAATGTGAACCATAATATCGCGGTAATCAAGTAATATCCAGGAACCACCGTCAAAACCTTCTGTAGAAGATGGCTTTTCTTTAATTTTTTCCAGGATAGCTTCTGCTAAAGATCTGGTATGTATAGGGGTTGTCCCGGTAAGAATGATGAAGTAATCTGCAATCCAGGTAACCTTTCTTACATCTAAAACTTTTACATCCTCACCCTTTTTTTCCAGAATAATTTGCAAAAGTTTTTTCAACCTGCGGTTCACATTACCCATTAGTAAAATTCTACCTGAAGATTCTTTTTCCTGTCAATCCCGTCAACAGGAAACGCAAAATCCTTTATTTTAACGGTGTTTTTTTGGCTGCTGGCAGAAACTGTCAATAAGTCCGGCTATTTTACGGCTGGCCTCTTCCGGTCCTGCCGGGTCATTCAAAAGATGAGAACCAGCCAGAAGTGCGACTCCGTAGCCGAATTTCTCCTGGTAATGTTCCCTCAGGTTCTCCGGTATTTTCTCCAGGCTTAACCCGCCAGCAGCCACCGGAATCATATCTTTAATTCCTGTTTTTTCTTCCCTCATCACCCGGATTAGATGCTTAAGCAGACCTTTTTCCCTGGAACAAACATGGACATCCTGCACTCCAAAAACTCCATGCTGGAAGAAATCTCCGCCGGCCAACCGCACCAGTTTCACCCAGACCGTATCGTCAATCCGCCTGGGACCAGTGGAAATACCACTTCTGCCGCCACTGTGGGCGTATAAGGGAACATTAATATCCGGGCATTCCCTTAACATCTGTAAAACTTCCATATTGTGCCCGAGGATGACATTGAGCATCAGTCCTGTGGCACCCCAGTGGATAAATCTTCTGGCTTTCTCCAGCAATTTATCAGCCCTGGCGACCAGATGAGGGGCATAGATACATCTATTGCCGGTTTCTTTATATGCTTTCCGGAGAGCCTGAGAGACCAGTTTTATTTTTTTCTCCTCCGGGCAGTACTCTGGACCAAGCATTTTCTCATCATCCTTTATGAACTGGCAGCCGCCTCTGGCTGCCTGGTAACACTTTTCTGCTACTTCTTCCGGGGTAAGGCCAGCGCAGGGTTTGATAATAGTACCCATAATCGGTCTGGGGTATCTTATTCCCAAAAGCTTCCTTATCCCCTTCAGACCAAAACCCGGACCGGGAAACTTTTTCAAAACTTTTTCTGGCAAACGAAAATCTAAAAAGGCGACAGAAGAATAATACACGAATTCCAGCACAGGCCCACCCACAGCTAACATCATTATCTGATACAGAAGATTATCCTTTTGGGTATTGGAAAGCGGTGTTCTCATGATAATGACACCTTCTCCTTTACCGTAAACATAAATTTTGTCTATGTCCGCCATAGCTTTCTGGAATAAAGCTGTCGGGCTTCCCTTTCCCACCCAGCTACCGGTGGTTTCATCCCTGGCCAGTCTTTCTGCCATGCCCCGTATGTCTTTCTCTCCCTTAAGGTAAAAAACCAGTTCCAGAGAATCTTCCTGACTGTGGACAGAGCCGACTTTTATAACTTCCTGCACCTTTCTACCCTTTACTTCTACTGGCTGGTAACCGTCAGAAAATATATTCATTTTTCTCCTTTCAGAAAATTTTCCAGCCCGAAGCAGTGGAAGTATTTGCGTAAAGCCTTTTTGATTTCTTCTCTGATTAATCCTTCCGGGTCCGGATATAAAACTTTCAGATTTTCCATCATCCTGCTTCTTTTCTCCAGCACTTCCTGGTCAGCAAAGACATAATGGCCGCAGATACTGGTAAGCTTCAAACGCCAGTAATCATTTTCTAAATTAACATTTCCCCTTTCCTGGTCCAGCCACTTCTGCCACCTACCCGTTGCCAGACTTCTGGAAATAAATACTTCCTTAAAACCAGAGATATGTCTAATTCTTCCCCTTTCCCTTAAAAGTTCTTCTTCTGAGGCTAATTTTAATAGCAACTTGCTTTCTAAAACTCCGAATTCTGGCGCCACATTAGCGCTGGTGATACCGGAAAGCCGGTGCTGAAGAAGAAAATGCTCCTCCAGGTAATCAGTGTTATGTTCCTTCAAGCCAACACCAAAGCTACCTGCCAAAGCAGCCATCCTGGTAGCTGCCCGGGGACTGAAACAGCCGACGTTACAGTCCATCTTTACCAGAGACCCTGTCTGTCCCACAACCAAAACAGGCCGGGGAAGCTTTTTTTTCTGGAGTTTCCCAAGAAGATTCTGTAGCAACCAGCAGAATTTTTCTTCTTCCATCACACCGGCATAGTTTTCTTCTGTGCCAATCTCGTAGTCCACCGGGGGTAAAGCCATTTTTTTTCTATATTTCTCTATTTCGCCCATCAGGTAAACCGCATCCCTGACAACCTGAGCAAGGGTGGTATTTTTCCTGCGGGTGGGGTCTATGTGTAAAAGGTGAAACCCGGCTTTTAAATCAGCCTGGTAGGAAACCAAAGCCTGGCGGAAGGCTACCTCTTCTGGCAGGTAAGGATTTCTTTCCTCATCCCTCTGCCAGGGGCCACCATGGTCTCGTTCCAGAAAATAGACGGCTCCATCTGCATTTTCCCGGATAAATCTTGCCATTTCCCCTGGAGACCAGCCTCTAACATAGCCCTTCCCTATTTCCGGGGTTTCCACCTGGTTACGAGAAGCAATAAAAATTACTGGTGCGTTCATTTCCCTGGCAACAGCCAGAGTACAGATGACTGCGTTTTCTGAGACAGGTCCCACGCCCAGAAGTGTTACCTTTTCCTTACGCGCTCTGGCGACCAGGGTGGCAAATTTCATCGCAACCTCGTTCCTTTATTTAAAAATTTTCTCCTGGCTTTCATACCAGAAAGCACGAGCATCAGAGCAGTTTTCTCCGGACCTGACAGGGGCAATAAGAATAATCGTACCCTTACGGCTCAGATAAGAAAGAATTCTCCGGAAATAAACAGACAATGATTCATCTTCTTTTCTGGGGACTGTCCCAAAATAGACTTTTCCTGCAGCTTCTATTCCGGGAAGGGTCTCCTCCCAGCAAAACTTTTCTGGATTACCAAAGTTAACTGCTACCACTTCTCCTGCCTGCAGAAGTTTCTCCAGAAGAAATTCATTTTTTCCGCAGAAATGGAACCAGCCACCAAAAGGTGAAACTGCCTGCAGTGAAAAAGGTAAAACTTTTTCTATCAGCCCAGGAGAAAGCAATGTGGTACTGTCTTCACAGGAACGTACACCGCAACCATCCGCATATAAACAATTGCTGTGGTAACTGGCTTTCAGCGGTTCCTTGATCCAGCCTTTAATAATCTGGCTGGCACGCTGGTAGACATAGGCAGAAAGAGTTAGAAGATGTTCCACAAAAGCAAAGTCATCATAAAACTCATAGAAAAGGTTATCCCCATAAACAAGATGTGCCAGGTCAAAAACCCCCTGCGTGTCTGGAAGAAAAATCTTCACCGGTGTCTCCTTTAGATATCCCTGATAAACACTCAGGTAATCCCGGCAGGCAGGAAGTAATCCCTTTTCCTCTAAAGGTTCTAATTTCTCCGGGGAAAGAGATAAAAGTTGTTTTTTGTTTAGATGCTGCTGGAGCCAGGGCATTCTGTCCGGAAAAATTTCCTGGGAAAGACCAAAGACAGATGCCAGAAAACCGGTCCCGAAATTAACCCGGACAGAAGGTAAACCATCTGCCTTTCCTCTTAAAACTGCTAAGGCTGTCCACAATTGTTCATAGAGCATTTTCTCCGGGTCATAAAACTGTTCTTTTAAATCGTAACGCGCATAATTTTCCCGCTCCGGTACCGGGCCGTAAACTAAAAGGGGTAAGAAATCAGGTTCTTTTCCCTGCCAGACCAGGGATTGTCTTTCCTGACCAGGGGAAAGATTATGCTTTCCAGCTTCTTCCCTGATAAGACCAAGGAGCTTTTTCAGTTCTTCCTTTACTCTTTTCATTCCCACATCCCCTTTCTACTCTGCTTTTGCCTGTAAATCGTAATCAGTACTGCCGGTAATCCTTACCGCCAGGAAAGATCCCGGAGTAAGTCTTTCTGCCTGAATTATCACCTGTCCATCAATCTCTGGAGCATCAAATTCTGTCCTGCCCAGCCAGTTTTTACCATTTTTTCTTTCCACCAGGACACGAACGGTTTTACCCACCATCTTTTTTAACTTTTCTCTGGAGATTTTTCTCTGGACCTGGAGAAGATAATTTCTTCTTTTCTGGATAACTTCTGAGGGAAGGTGACCCAGGTCGTCATAAGCTGGAGTTTTCTTCTCCCGGGAGTAAGCAAAAACACCTACTTTTTCCAGTTTCACATCTTTAAGAAAATCCACCAGGTACTGGAAATGCCTTTCTTTCTCTCCAGGAAAACCCACGATAAAACTGCTGCGCAGGTGTATTCCCGGTATCATTTCTCTTACTTTCCGTATTAACTGGCGGTAATCTAAAACCGGCCGGTTCATTTTCTTCAGTATCTCCGGATGAGCATGCTGCAGGGGTAAGTCCAGGTAACGACAGAAACTCCGATTTTCAGCCATCACCTGCAGTAGCTTTTCTGTGAGATGACCGGGATGAGCATAAAGGATTCTTATCCAGGGGAAACTTATCCTGCCCAGTTTTTCCAGAAGTTGCGCTAAACTGGATGCAGGTTTTAAATCCTGGCCATAAGCAGTGGTATCCTGAGCGATAATGATGAGTTCCTTTACTCCCTGGTGAAAAAGGGCATCCGCCTCAGCCAAAATTTCATCCACAGGACGGCTACGCAGCACGCCTCTTAAACTGGGGATGAGGCAGTAGCGACAGAAGTTGCTGCATCCTTCTGCAATTTTTAAATAGGCATAAGTTCCGGTGGTCACCAGCCTGGGGTAAGAACCTTGCTGCTGGAATGTTTCCCGGGAGAAACGGAAAACACGCCTGCCAGCCAGAACCCCGGTGACAACATCCCTTATCTTTCCAGGGTCCCCTGTACCCATAAGCCCGTCTATCTGTTCATCACGGAAAAGGTTTTTTCCCCATCTCTGAACCAGGCAACCTGTGACAATCAGCTTCTGTCTTCTTTGCTTTTTCCACCTTTTCATTTTCTGCAGCCAGCTACAGGATTCTGCCACAGCCTCCTGCAGAAAAGCACAGGTATTAAGCAGGAGAATATCTGCCTGCTGTGCACTCCGGGTTAGAATGTAACCTTTTTCTGCAAGAAGACCAATCATCTGCTCAGCATCCACCAGATTTTTCGGGCAGCCAAGGCTTACCAGATAGAATTTCTTCATAGGAAAAAAAATTGCCTTATTCGCTGGTTTTCTTCAGCACTTCCCGGGGTTTACCTTCACGATAGGGGCCAACAATACCTTCTTCTTCCATTTTTTCAATCAAGCCTGCAGCCTTGTTGAACCCTATCTTCAACCTCCGTTGCAGCATAGAGATAGAGGCAATCCTGGTGTCCAGGACAATCCGTTTCGCCTGGCTGTAAAGGTCATTTTCTTCCTGGCTCAGTTTTGTGCTACCGGATACTTCCTCTTCTTCTTCTGGAGATTCCAGAATTTCCATCTGATACTCTGCTTCTTTCTGCTCCTTGAGAAAATGACACAGGCTTTCTATCTCCTCATCCGAGATAAAACAGCCCTGAATCCGTAAAGGACGAGAACTGCCGGGAGGGGTAAAAAGCATATCTCCTCGGCCAAGAAGTTTCTCTGCTCCGATGTTGTCCATAATAGTTTTGGAATCAAAACGAGAAGGAACCTGAAAAGCAATCCGGCACGGAAGGTTGGCTTTGATAACACCTGTTATCACGTTGACAGAGGGTCTCTGCGTGGCCAGAATGAGGTGCACCCCGGCAGCCCGGGAAAGCTGGGATAACCGGATAATGCTATTTTCAATATCGTTTCTGGCAATCATCATCAAATCAGCCAGTTCATCAATCACCACTACAATGTAAGGAAGAGGCTCCTGCCGATACTGGGCGTTATAACTTTCAATGTTTCTCACCTTTTTCTCATTAAAAAGACTGTAACGTCTTTCCATTTCACTGATAAGCCATTTCAGCGCTACTACTGCCTGTCTTATCTTGGTAACCACAGGCACCAGAAGATGGGGTAAGCCATCATAAAAAGTCAGTTCCACCATCTTTGGGTCAATCATCAGAAAACGTACTTCCTCAGGAGAAGCCTTGTAAAGGATGGAAGTAATCAGGGAGTTAATACAGACTGTTTTGCCAGAACCGGTGGCTCCGGCAATGAGTAAATGGGGCATCAGTTTTAAGTCCGAGACAATGGGCCGGCCCATAACATCCTTACCGATAGCCACAGTCAGTTTAGACCTGCTGGTGGTAAACTCCTTGCTTGCCAGAATCTCCCTTAAATAAATGATAGAGATATCCCTGTTCGGAACCTCTATCCCGACAGTGGATTTTCCGGGCAGCGGCGCTACAATCCTGATGGTGGTAGTTTTCAGACTCATAGCAATGTTGTCCTGGATACTGTGGAGTCTGGAAACCTGAATACCTGGTGCCAGCTGCAATTCGTACATGGTCACCCGGGGACCCTGGTTAATCTGCACAATTTCTCCTTCTATCCCAAACTCGGAAATTGTCTCCTCAATCACCTGTACACAACGGTCGAGGTCTTCCCTGGTTTCTTTCTGGGTGGGACTACCTATTTTCAGTAAATCCAGTGAGGGAAGCTGGAAACCGGAGACAATGCGGGAAGGTTTAACACGTTCTGGTGCTTTCACAACTGCCTTTTCCTTTTCTGTCTCCGGAGACACATCAGGGGTAGAATTGTTTAGCACAATCTGGGAAGACGGCTGGGAAGTAACATTTTTTCTGGCTACAGAAACTTCCTTTTTTCTAAGAACGGGCGCAACTTCCAATTCTGAAGGCAAAACCATTTTCTCCCTCTGCCCCTGCCAGGAAGGAGAATAATTCAGCAGTTCAAGAAAAGGTGTGATAAAAACCCTGTGACCAAGTCCCACAAACCCTAAAATAGCCAGTCCCAGAACAAGGTAGACTCCCTTCCAGCCAAACCAGCCGCTCAGGATTTTTGCCAGAAGTAACCCTGCCAGCCCTCCTTTACCAGAAAAACTGCCATTCCCGCCCAGAGAAAACAAAACTGCACAAACTAAAAGCAGTCCCAGCAGGCTGGTCAGTTCTCTTTTCCAGGAATGTAAATCTCCCCAGAGCACGCTCCAGCCTAAGACCAGCAGAAGAAAGACAAAAAGATAAGCACTGGAACCAAGAAAGAAAACAAGAAGTCCCGCCAGATAAGCGCCAAAATGTCCGCCAAAATTAACTGGTTTCTCCGGCGGGTAGCCAGCCTGACAGAAAGCAAAGGTCACATCATAAGGGTTATATGTCCATAAACACAGAAAAACAAAAACGCCTAACCCGAAAAGAATTACACCCTTCACCCAGCGTTCAATATCTTTGCCTGCCATTTTTCTTCACAGGATTTCCACAATTTCCACAGTTTTATGTTACCATATGGCTGTCTCCTCAACAAACAAGCTCTTTGCTTGACAAACAAACTGTGCTCTGGTATCTTAAGGCTACACTGAAAAGCCGGGGTAGCTCAGTGGTAGAGCGCAGCCCTGAAAAGGCTGGCGTGGGCAGTTCGATTCTGCCCCCCGGCACCAGGAAAAACAGTAAAGGTATCTACACCTGCAACAAAAAGGTTAAAAGTTTAACCAGAAACACCCAGGATTGCCCCTGAAATTCCGGGCCGCAAATGGACTACTACGCAGAACTCCTCAGCCGTCTGAGAAGCATCAATCCTGGTACCAGGTATTTTATTAACCGCCTGTTTAACGCAGAAAAATTTGCTTTCCTGGAAAAATGCGTAGAAAACCTTAAGCTTATTAATGAGCTGGAAAACCAGGTCAAGCAACTGACAGATGCTCAACTGGCTGAACGCTCCCGGCAGTTGAAACAAAGGGTGAAAGAAGGTGTCAGTTTAGATGACCTTCTGGTAGAAGCCTTTGCCCTTGTTAGAGAAGCAGCCGCCCGTACTATCGGACTTAGACCTTTTGATGTCCAGATTATCGGTGGGATGGTGCTGCACCACGGGAAGGTGGCAGAGATGGCTACAGGGGAAGGAAAGACCCTGGTCGCTACATTGCCTCTTTATCTGAATGCCCTTACCGGATCTGGCGTTCATCTGGTTACGGTGAATGATTACCTTGCCAAGAGGGATACGCAATGGATGGGACCAATCTTTCACGCCCTGGGACTTTCAGTCGGTTGCATCATTGCCTATCGGGATGAGAAAACTCCCCTGGGTACTCCCGGGTTCATCTTTGACCCCACCTACATGCCAGCAGATTCCCGGTTTCTTTACCTCCGGCCAGCTACCCGCAAACAGGCTTATGACTGTGATATTACCTATGGGGTGGGAAGTGAATTCGGGTTTGACTATCTACGGGACAACATGGCTGTCCAGAAAGAACAACAGGTTCAACGCCAGCTTAATTATGCGATTATTGATGAGGTGGACAGCATTTTGATAGATGAAGCCCGCACGCCGTTAATCATCTCCGGTCCATCAGAAGAATCACCCCAGCTTTACTACCAGATTGACCGTCTGGTCCGGAAGCTGGTAAGGGATACGGACTATTTAATTGACGAAGAAGCCCAGACTGCGACCCTGACAGATGAAGGTGTCAGAAAATGTGAGCATCTTCTGGGCATTCAAAATCTCTATGATGGGATGCACACGGAACTGGTACATCGTATTAACCAGGCTCTGCGGGCTCATGCTTTTTTCCAGAGAGATAAGGAATATGTGGTGAAAAATGGCCAGGTTATCATCGTGGACGAATTTACCGGCCGGTTAATGCCTGGCCGGCGCTGGAGCGATGGACTGCACCAGGCTGTGGAAGCCAAGGAGGGTGTCACCATTGAAAGCGAAAACCAGACCCTGGCAACCATTTCTTTTCAGAATTATTTCCGGCTTTACACCAAGATTGCTGGCATGACCGGTACAGCCCTGACTGAAGCTGTGGAATTTAAAGAAATTTACAAGCTTGATGTGATTGCTATTCCTACCAATAAACCTTTACGACGCACCGAGTACGACGATGAGATTTATCGTAGTGAAAAAGAGAAGTTTAATGCCGTCCTATCCGAGATTGAACAGATGCATCAAAACCAGCGGCCGGTCCTGGTAGGCACCATCTCCATTGAGAAAGCAGAAAAATTAAGCCGCCTGCTTTCCCAGCGCGGGCTTGTCCACCGGGTGCTGCATGGAAAAAATCACGAGGCTGAAGCTGCCATCATTGCCCAGGCTGGCAGACCAGGAGCAATCACCATAGCCA
This sequence comes from uncultured bacterium, assembly GCA_964645405.1. GTDB lineage: Bacteria > Ratteibacteria > UBA8468 > B48-G9 > DSTR01 > JAMWDF01. The sequence continues at coordinate 53,985 of CAZYCA010000029.1, forward strand.
CCCAGATGGCTGGCCGCGGGGTAGATATTATCCTGGGTGGCAACCCGGAGATTTTAGCCCGGGAAGAAACCATTCAAAACATCAGAACCCGCCTGGCAGGAAGTAAGCCCCAGACTAATCCAAAGACCTTTCTGGATTCCATTAACGAACTGGAAGCCCACTACAAGAAGACCCTGGAAGAAATTGAAGAAAAATTCAGAGCAGACCTGGAAAAACTAAAAGGCATCATGCTGGAGAAGGAGAAAAACTTCTCCTTGCTGGACCAGAAAGTTAGAGAAAACATGGACCGCACTGTGTTCCTGCAGGCTGGTGGTTCTGACTATCAGCGGCTGGAGCCAAGGCTGGCTAAGCTCTGGGAAAAATATAAAGAAGCAGAAGCCGCCCATAACCAGGCCCAGATAGAATTTAAGGAGAAACCTGAAAGATTGAAAGAATACAAAGAGAGCATGAACAGGGCTTACCGGGACTGGGATAACTTCCGGGAAGCCTGCCGCCGTAAGTTTGGTATTGTCACCAGAAACCAGATTCAGGACAGGGCCGGGCTTTTCGTTCAGACTCTGGAAAAACCACCGGAGAAAAAGGAGGTGGCTGTCAAAACCATCACCGCAGAGATACAGCAATACCAGGAGATTTTAGAAAACTACGAGAAAACAATAGCACCACTGCTCAGCCAGGAGCTTTCTGCCAGCAAGCCTGCCCATCTTTTCAGGCAGCAAGCCAGCCACTACCGGAACCTTTTACAGAACCTGGGAAAAAGAATCTCTGAGGCGCAGGACGAATTTACGCTGAAATCCGTTCTGGCCGAGCATCTTTCCCGGGAATCAGCTGCCTATCGTCAGTTTATGGATAGTCTGGAAAGTCTGGAAAAGGAAATTCTCTATAGCCTGGGTGGTCAGGAATATCACCAGGCAGAAAAAGAATACAGAGCGGCTGTGGCGGAATACGAAAAATTGCTGGCGGAGTATCAGCAGGCGCTGAACCAGGCCAGAGAAAATTATGAACTCTCCCGCAGCCAGCTGGAGAGTCAGTGGCAGAAAGCCAAGGAAGAACTGGAGAAAAGCCCGAAAGAATTTAAAGAACTTTATGAGACTATCCTGGAAAAGTACCGCACTCCCTGGTTGAAAGACCATGAAAAGGTGGTAAATGCCGGGGGACTTCACATCATCGGAACTGAACGCTATGAATCACGCCGGATTGATAACCAGCTGAAAGGACGGGCTGGCAGACAGGGAGACCCTGGTTCTTCCCGTTTTTACCTCTCCCTGGAAGATGACCTTCTGCGGATTTTCGGGGCAGAACGGCTGGCAGGAATCATGTCAACACTTCCTGAAGGTGACAAAATCACCCATCCCCTGATTACCAGGACAATCAACAATGCCCAAAAAAAAGTGGAAGCCAGAAACTTTGAAATCCGGAAGCAGCTGCTGGAGTTTGACAACGTTCTCCATGAACAGAGAAAGATAGTTTATGCCCTGCGACAGGATATCCTGGAAGGCCGTCATCTGGAGGAATATGTGGAGGAGTTTGCCTCTTCTGTAGTAGACAGTTTGAAGCAGCAGTATCTTAACGAGAAACTACCTTATGATTCCTGGAATATAGAAGGACTTCTGCATTATTTACATACCAGCTTTGGTCTGGTACTTAATATTCCCAGACCAGAGATTAAGGCAGAGTATCCTGCCTGGTGCGAGAGTCTGTGTGAGCAAATTAAGAATGCCCTGGTAAATGCCTACCAGGAGAAAAAAGCAACTCTGGGTCCGGTTCTACCGGAAGTTCAAAAAATTATTATGCTACAGGTGATTGATACTAAATGGCGGTCTCATCTGCGTAATCTGGATGAACTGCGGGAGGGTATCAGTCTGCGTGCCTATGCCCAGCGTGACCCTCTGATTGCTTATAAACATGAAGGTTATGCTCTTTTTCAGGAATTACTTTCTTCTGCCAGAGAAGAAATTCTGGGAGGTCTTCTCCGGGTCCAGGTTTCCCCAACCCAGCTTGCTTTCACCAAACCTGCTGGCCCAAAAGTGGCTGGCTATGTTCACCAGTCCGTAGACCACTTTGCCAAAACCCCGGAAGCTGAAAAACAGCCAGATACTGTTGGAAGTGACCAGGCAGTCTCTGCTGTTAGTCCGGGTCCCGGACAGCAAATTCCGGTAAGAGTCAAGAAAGTTGGACGCAACGACCCCTGTCCGTGTGGCAGCGGTAAAAAGTATAAAAAGTGCTGTGGAAAATCTGTGTGAAAGATGTAGAAAAATATGGACCAGCAAAATCTCTTAGCTATCTGGCAGAAAGTTCTCTCCCGCATCAGTACCAGGATAGGCAACACCAGGGCTGTTGATATCTGGATTAAACCAGTTATCCCGGCGGCCCTGAATAATCAGACTCTTATTCTGGTTTTACCGAACAGAACCTTCCAGAAGGGATTTGCTGCTTTTACCGAACCGCTGCTGGAATGTTTTGCGGAAATTCTTGGTTTCAAACCCACCCTTCAGTACTCCTATGACGACGACACGGCAATCCAGCAATTTTCAGGCAGCAACCTGAATGCAGATTATACCTTTGAAAACTTTGTCGTGGGACCTGCTAACCGTCTGGCACATGCTGCGGCTCTGGCAGTGGCTCAAACCCCGGGTACTGCTTACAATCCCCTTTTCATTTATGGCGGGGTAGGTCTGGGAAAAACTCACTTAATGCAGGCTATCGGTCACTTCGCCGAGCAACAGAAAAGCGGAAAGACAACCTATTTACCATGTGAGGTCTTTGTTAACGCTTTTATCCAGGCTATCCAGACCAAAACTACATCACATTTCCGCAACAGGTTTCGTAGCCTGGACATCCTTCTCATTGACGATATCCATTTTATTGCTGGCAAGGAGGGTACTCAGGAAGAATTCTTCCACACTTTTAATACTCTCTATGATGCGCGGAAACAGATTATTCTTTCCAGTGATAGACCGCCCAAGGAGATACCTCAACTGGAAAAAAGGCTGGTCTCCAGGTTTGAATGGGGACTGGTGGTGGACATCCAACCTCCAGATTTTGAAACCAGGGTAGCTATTCTCAAGAAGAAATGCCAGCTGAAGTCTTTAACTGTGCCGGATGAAGTTATCTTTTTCCTTGCTGAGCAGATTAAAGATAACATCAGACTCCTGGAAGGAGCACTCAACAGACTTTTCGCTTTTTCCAGTTTACTCAATCAGGAGATTAACTTAGAGTTGACTGCTGAAGTAATCAAGGGCCTTTACCAGAAGGAAAAAAAGAAGGTGACCCTCGACCTTATTATGGAGAAGGTTTGCTCTTTCTTTCATATTTCTACCCATGAAATTACAAGCCGTACGCGCAGGAAGGATATCCTTACCCCGCGCCAGATTGCTATGTACCTGGCCAGGGAGCTGACAGATTACTCCCTGATGGCTATTGCTGAGGAGTTTGGAGGTAAGGACCATACCACGGTCATCCATGCGTACAGGAAGATAAAATCAAAATCAAGCCAGGATTCTTATCTCAGTAATGTCCTGGAGCAAATAAAAAGGACCTTAACAGAGAGTTGATTTTTACACATTAAAAGAATATACTAACACAAAAGGAGATAATGTTTTAGACAACTTATCCACAATCTCAACACTTTTTTCTACTATAACCGGGGAGGAATATGGAACTAATAGTAAACAGGCAACTTTTTCAGCGTAACCTGGAAACAAACTGCGCTGTTGTCCCTTCCAAACCTGCTATTGCTTCTCTTTCCTCTGTTCTTCTGGAAGCAAAAGAAAACGAACTATCATTTACTTCCTCTGACTTAGAAACAACAATTAAAACTTCCTGCCAGGCTAAGGTGGTAAAAAAAGGCAGTACCCTTCTTCCAGCCAGAAAAATACTTTCTCTCACCAGACAGATCTCTGATGAAGAAATAAGACTCTACCTTACCGAAAACCAGGTGAATCTACAAACAGAAAATTCTGTCTACAACTTTTTCCCTCCAAATATAGAAGACTTTCCCAAACTGCCGAAGTTTACCGCGGGAATATCGTTTTCCGTTTCTGCTACACTACTGAAACAGTCTATTGACCAGACAAAGTTCTGTATCTATCCTGAAGAACCAAGGCCTCATTTCCGGGGAGCTCTTCTGGATATTAAAGAGAATAGCTGGAACTTTGTAGCCACCGATACCAGAAGACTTGCCCTTGTACAAAAAACATTAGAAACAAAACTACCGGAAAACGTCAAGTGTTTACTCCCTCACCGGGCTTTGAACTACCTTTCTAATTTACTGAAGGAGGGAAATGTAGAATTAAGTATTAGTAAAAACCAGATTTTTTTAAAGATAGACACCACCTACATCATTTCCCAGCTTTTAGAAGGAAGTGAAGACTTTCCGGACTACAGAAAAGTAATCCCTGATGAGAAAAAGCAAAACATTGCTGTGGCTGTTAAAGACCAGCTGGAACTGGTATTGAAAAGGATTGCCCTTTTCACCACAGAAAGATATAATAAGGTAAAATTCGTTTTCTCTAAAGGAAAAATTATCCTTTCGGTGAGCAATCCAGAGGTAGGAGAAGCACAGGAAAAACTTCCTGTGGACTACCAGGGACAGGACCAGCCGATTGCCTTCAACCCTGATTATCTTTTAGACTTCTTACAGTGTGTCACCAGCGAAAAAGTCATTATTGCCTTTTCCAGTGACAAGAAACCGGTACTGCTGAGACCACAGGATAATGAGGATTATCTCTATGTTGCTATGCCTTTGAAACTGGAATGAAAATTATGGGGTAGAGCACATCCAGTCTACAGTGAGAAAAGTTCTGGAAAATTTAGAAGGTGACAATGATGCCGGAAGAATTTGTCACAATCCAGAAACTCTATGGTGTAAAATCGTCAACCAGCACCTACGAAGTCATTCCTATGTGGAAACAGTTAGGGGTAAGCAATTAGTCATCAAAGTAGATAGCTCTGTATATTTGCAGGAACTGAGGACCATGCAGAAGCAGTTAGAAGAAAAAATGCGCTCTGCCAGTGGTGGTCGTTACTGCTTTCTGGTTTTCATTTTGTAAGAAGGGGAGGATATGTTTCAGGATTCAGTGGTAGCGCTGGTGACCCCGTTTAAAAAAGGAAAGTTTGACAGGGAGGCCTATCAGCGCCTGATTGATTTTCAGATAAAGAATGGAACATCAGCGATTCTTACATGCGGTTGCACCGGAGAGCCGGCCACCATGTCCCACAGAGAACACTGTGAAATAATTAAGTGTGCGGTAGAGCTGGTAAACCATCGTGTTCCGGTGATTGCTGGTACCGGTTCTAATAATACGAAAGAAGCGATTTCCCTTACACAGGCAGCAGAAAAGGCCGGTGCTGATGCTGCCTTACTTATTACTCCCTACTACAATAAACCAGTTCCTTCAGGCCTCTACGAGCATTACAAATTAGTAGCGGAAAATACAGGGCTGCCTGTTATTCTTTACAATGTCCCTTCCCGGACAGGAATCTCTATCCTTCCGGAAACAGTGGCTGAACTGGCCACCATCAAAAATATTGTTGGTATCAAGGAAGCCAGTGGCAGTATGGACCAGGTAAGTCAGATTCTGACACTCTGTCCCAGCTCCTTTGAAGTTTATTCCGGTGATGATTCTATGACCTTACCGATTATGGCTGTGGGAGGTAAAGGAGTGATTTCCGTGGCTGCCAACGTGGTACCACGGTTAATGGCGGAGATGACCAGAAAAATGCGGGAAGGAAACTTAGAACAGGCAAGACTTCTTCATAAAAAACTCTACCCTCTCTTTAAAGCTCTCTTTATAGAGACAAATCCTATCCCGGTAAAAGGAGCGCTGTCTTTAATGAGAATGATTGAACCTGAACTGCGGTTGCCTTTAACCAGTCCGAAACCCCAGACTATGGAAAAACTGCAGCAGGTTCTCCGCCAGATAGGGGTGCAGGTATGATTTTCCGGAAACGGTATGCCAGCCTGACTCCGAGGGAAAAACCAGAGGCGAAAAAGGAACTCTGGGTGAAGTGTGAGCATTGCGGAAAGATTATTTATGAGAAGAAATGGAAGGAACTGTTAAAGGTCTGTCCTTATTGCAAAGCGTATGGCCGGCTTACAGCCGGGGAGAGGATTGAGCAGCTGGCAGACCCTGGCAGTTTCCGGGAACTGTGGCCGGACATTATTTCGGCTGACCCCTTGCAGTTTGTAGGTGTGCGCTCTTATGTGGATAAGCTGAAAGAAGATATGCTGCGGACAAATTTGAAGGAAGCCATGGTTGTGGGGGAAGCCAAAATTGGTGGTTTTCCGACTTGTCTGGCGATATTAGACCCGCACTTTATTATGGGAAGTATGGGCTCAGTAGTAGGAGAAAAATTTGCCCGTATCTGTGAGTTATGCCTGGAGAAAAAAACACCCCTGGTTTCTGTCTCCGGCGGTGGTGGAGGAGCCAGGATGTATGAAGGTGCTCTCAGCCTCATGCAGATGGCTAAGACTGCAGCTGCTGTCTGGAGATTGCATTCCAGTGGGCTTGTGTACATCTCGGTTTTGACTGACCCGACAATGGGCGGGGTAGCTGCCAGTTTCGCTTTTTTAGGAGATATAATCCTGGCTGAACCGAAAGCGTTGATTGGTTTTGCCGGACCAAGGGTTATTGAGCAGACCATTCGGCAGAAGTTACCACCTGGTTTCCAGAGTTCCGAGTTTTTGTATCAGAGGGGCATGATTGACCTGATTGTAGAAAGGAAGGATTTGAAATCCACCATCAGCAGAATACTGGATATTATCCATTAACATACCAACCCTGCCTGCAAAACGATGATTCTTCATTCTTCCCGGCAAATAAGCGACCGTATTTTCTTAGAAAGGCTTAATGATTTCGGAATAAAACTTGGTCTGGACAGGACCTTTGCTCTGCTTAAACATTTCGGTCAGCCGCAGGAGAAATACCTTTCTGTCCTGGTGGCAGGGACAAACGGGAAAGGTTCTGTGGCAAAAGCCTTATCCCGGATTCTTCTAACTTCTGGTTATCGGGTAGGCCTTTACACCAGTCCGCACCTGGTGGATATAAGGGAAAGAATTTTTGTTAACGAAAGACCCATTTCCAGACGTTTATTTCGGACAGGTTTAAGAAAAGTCCGGCAGGTTGTAGAAAATTCTCCCTTCCATCTCACTCCTACCTTTTTTGAGGCTCTTACGGTGATGGCTTTTCTGGCATTTGCCGAAGAGAAGGTAGAGGTAGCAGTGGTGGAGGTGGGTATGGGTGGCCGTTTTGATGCTACCAATGTTGTCCCGGCCAGCCTTTCTGTTATCACCACGGTGGGACTGGACCATATGCAATATCTTGGTCCGACGCAAAGGGATATTGCCAGGGAAAAAGCCGGAATTATTAAAGAAGCCAAACCGGTGATTTCTGCCAGTCAAAAACCAGAAGTCCTGCAGGTGATAAGGCAGGTAGCCAGAGATAAACAGGCAAAACTTTTAGTTCATGGCAGGGATTTTCTCGGCCAGATGAAGCAGATGAATCTGGAAAGACTCCAGTTTGATTTTAGCGGAGAAGAAAGTTTTACCGGTCTGGAAACCCGGCTGACTGGCAGGCATCAGGTGGAGAATATGGCTCTGGCTGTCCAGGCAAGCCTGCAGTTAAACAAAATGGGACTGTCCATTCCCCGGAAGGCAATTAGAGTTGGCCTGAAAAAAGTTTTCTGGCCAGGCAGGTTACAGATTTTAAGGCGTAAGCCCTTGCTTCTTCTTGATGGTGCACATAACAGTTCCGGCCTGGAAGTTTTACATGAGACTTTAGAGGATGTATATCCGGGAAAGAAATTTTCTGTCTTAACTGCTATCCTCAAGGATAAACAGTGGCAGAAAATGTTGCGTATGATGCTGCCCTGGAGTAAGAAGTTTGTTTTTACCGGACTGAAAACAGAAAGGGCAATCTCCCCTGAAGTTCTGGCAGCATACATTCTTCGGTACCAGCCAGAGGAAAAAGTAAAGGTTGTCACAGGCGTGAAAGAAGCCTGGCAGATGGTAAAGGAAAGTAAAGAAGACTGGGTCATCTGCGGGTCTCTGTATCTGGCCGGGGAAATCCTGCAGCAGGCAGGAAGGAATGTTTTCCTGGGGAAAAAACTACCTTCCAGAAGGTGATTTTTTAAGAATTTTTTTCAAGACTGGGGTGAGATTATCCGCCATTCTGAGAAATCCTAAATCTGTGGGGTGGACACCATCCACAGTGCATTCCTGCCAGTCTTTTTTTCCCAGCAGCCTAAAACCATCCTGGAAAAAGATAAATTTATCCCCGTGGTGTTGAAGTTTTTTGACCAGTCTGGCCTGGTAGTTTCTGGAACGAAAATAATCTTTTCTCACAGAACTCTCATGACAGATTCTGGAAAAGGGAATGCGGGAAATAACTAAAATAGGTATGCGGGCATACTTTTCCCGCAAAATCCGTATAAATTCTGGAAGACTCGCTCGTAAGTCAGGCGCATTGGCCTGGTAGTCAAGGAAGTAACAGGCAGGGTCCGGAATTTCAGAAATAATTCTTGCCATTTCTGGTTCACCCCGGCCGCTTCCGGAGAAACCAAGATTGATAAATTCATGGTTAAAACGGCGACTTAAAATGTTGGTGTAAGCCATGCCAGGCCTGCTGGCACAACCGCCCTGCGTGATAGAAGTTCCGTAGACAATGATGCGACCCCCAGAAAAAGCAGGTGGTGGCAAAAGCCTGGCACCCGGGAGAAGACCAAGAAGTAAATTTTTCACGCCCTGGTAGAGAGGGAAATAGATGGTAATCAGTCTCATTTTCTTTTCTGGCAGGTTTAACAGGGTAGCCTGGTATTCCACATCAGAGGGCTTCCCGGCGGCTGTAGCCAGATAGCAGCATCTACCAACCGGACCAACATAGCAGTCAAAACCGCTCTGACCTGTTGCAGGCATGTGGTACATATCAGAAGGACCCAGGAGTGTTACTTTCAGCTGTATCAACGGGGAATCTGTCTGGAACCGTAGCTGGCCACCTGCAGTGTTGTTAGCCAGGGAATCTACTGCCGGCGGGATAGCCCAGGATGATTTCAGGGGTAAACGACGGTAACATTTATCCTGCTTTAGCCAGGGGAAACCAGAAATACGGAATGGCTTTTCCTGTGCGCTGTACCAGACAACCTGGTCTTTAAAATTCATTTGCTTTCTTCGTCCTGGTAGGCGATTTTTCCAGAAACCAGAGTGTAAAGAACTTTTCCCTTGAGTTCCCAGTTAATAAAGGGCGAATTTTTACTCCTGGAGACAATTTTTTCCTTCTGGTAGACCCATTTTTTATCAGGGTCATAAACTACCACATCCGCAGGCTCTCCTTCTTTTATCTGGGCTGGTGCCAGTCCTAAAACATTAGCCGGGTTAGTGGTGAAAGCCGCAATCAACTGAAGAGGTTTTAATTCCTTTTCTGTCAGTCGCCAGGCCAGAGGCAAGGCTGTTTCCAGACCGATTATCCCAAAAGCAGCATTCTCAAATCCTGTTTCTTTTTCCTCATCAGCATGTGGAGCATGGTCGGTAACCAGGCAGTCTATGGTGCCATCCTTCAGTCCTTCTATCAGGGCCTGGATGTCCTGTCTGGTACGTAAAGGAGGAGAAACTTTAGCCTGGGTATTGTAACCAGCTGTTGCCTCCTCGGTTAAAGTAATATGGTGGACAGTAACTTCTGCTGTTACTGATAGCCCCTTTTTCCTGGCTTTCCGGACAATCTGGACAGCTTCAGCTGTGGTAAGGTGTGCCAGGTGCAGTCTTCCGCCGGTAAGACCTGCCAGAGAAACATCCCTGGCGACCATAATTTCTTCAGCCTGCCTGGGGATTCCTGGCAGTCCCAGCCGGACAGAAAGAGTTCCCTCATTCATCACACCATTTTTAGAAAGAGCAGCATCTTCAGCATGAGAAATAACCGGTTTTTGGTGCAGTCGGGTATATTCCAAAGCCCGGCGCATGACAAGACTATCCATCACACAGGAGCCATCATCCGAGAAAGCCACAGCTCCTTCAGCCGCCATCTCGCCATAAGGAGCCAGCAATGTTCCTTCTCTTTTCACCGTGATACACCCTACGGGTAAAACCCGGCAGGCAGCCTTACTGGCACGGTCCTGGACAAAACGGATGGAGACTTTGTTGTCCAGGGCAGGATCGGTATTGGGCATACAGCAGAGAGTCGTGAAACCTCCGGCAACTGCAGCTTTACTGCCGCTTTCAATAGTTTCCTCATCTTCCCGGCCTGGTTCCCTGAGATGGCAGTGGATATCTATCAGCCCGGGAAAAACAAGGCAACCTTTCGCTGGAATAATTAGGGCTTTTCTTACGGAAAGAGATTTTTTAATGCTTTTGATGTAACCTTCTTCTATGAGAATATCGTAAACGCCTTCACGCTTACTGGCCGGGTCAAGAAGGTAGCCCTGCTGGATAAGAATTTTCATTTGAAAACAAATTTTATCCTGTCTGCCCGGCTGGTGTCAACTGCGACAGAAAAAGTACCGTGTTGGGGAAAATATGTATGAAAGAATTTTGAGAAATCTGACAGACTTTTTAGGAATCTTTCTTACGACGAAACGCCACCTCCGCCGTCCTGGTTTGTCCTTCCGCTTTTCCAGCCTGTTCTTCCCTCAATGGAGATACTATTAGGGGCGTTTAACATTTTTCTTTCTACCCGGCAAACATTACTAAAGATACAATACCTGCTATCTGTAAAAATCAAGCGGTCTTGTGGAATCAGGCTCTCTAATTTCTGCACACTTATATTCTTCCCGGGAGGGCAAAAGCGTTTATTGGGGCGACAGGCTATCTTACCGAGCCTGAAGATGAGGTAATCCATTGATGCTGGTGTTGGTGGTCTGTGGTTGCTGGGAATTTTGCCCCACTCTTCCCATGTTTTTCTCCAGGCAAGGCGGTTCAATCTGTCAACCAGGGAGTATTGATAACAAAAAACATCTAAGAAACTGGCGAGTAAAGGAATACGGAATTGAAGAATGCCTGTTCTTAAAGCGACTCTCATGGTGTTTTTGTCGCTCATAATATCCAGTTTCTCTATGTTTCTTTCATATTTCCATACGTTCAAATCAGCCATATCTCTCCAGAGCATATGTGCCTTTTTAGCAGAAAAGCCATATTTTTCTTCCGCGGTCAGTGCTTTAACAATTTCTTCTACATCTTTCTTGTGCACCTGGTTTATGTTGTATGCTGAAGCTCCATACTTTTCCACCAATAACCTGACAGAATTTAACATCCATGGTCTGCGCTTATCCCGTTGAGAGTATGCTCCGAGAAAATTCAGAAGTTCATCAATCAGTAAACTATTCTCCTTAATTTTCACCGGGTTAAAACAATCAGGATGCCTCTTGTAAAATTCAAAAGGGTTGCTTCTGGCGTGAACGTCAATATTGAAATCCTGGATGGCAGTGAAAAATCGTACATTAGCAATTTCTTCTTTGGTCAAATCAAGGGTATCCAGCTGGACCCTGATTCTGTTTCGTTTATAGATATTCTCGAATACGTGCGCCACCGCCAAACATTCTCCACCGGGATTGACTTTTGGAGCCAGCACGTCCTGGTGATGTTCCTTCCAGTATTTGTGAAACTCTGAAATATGTTCAGAAGGCAGAGTTTCCTTTTTCTGATAGAGGTAAGTATTGATATCACTCAATACATTAGCAGCTAATTCATATTCCTCGTCTTTTGTGTACATTGCGGAATTAAAATTCATGTTGCAGCGTGCTGCAATTTTTTCCAGAAACCTGAGGAAACTGGACATGCGCGTCCCCTTTTGTTTTTTCGTAAACAAGGAGATACTGATGAGCTATTCGCAAGTAACCGTCTGATTTTTCCGCAGGGGATTTCTTTTCTTCTTTGGTAACAATTACGATTTCTTTAAGACGCAGGCCGTTAAATACCATCATATCTACTAACCTTTTGGCTAAAGGTTCTAAATATCCATCCTTTCTTATGTCCTGAACGAGAATCACTAAGAAACCGCCGATACGAATATTCATAAGACTGCGATCTACAGTCTCTTTTGTTAGCTGTAAAAAGTAGTCAATGTCGGAGTAATGGAGCTGACTGGGTAGCTGAGGAGATTTAATAAATATCAGCCTTCTCCGGAAGCACCCAGACCGTTGTAGTCTCAAATTCATTCAGTGGTCTTGTTAGTATTGGCTTTTTCATTACAGGCAAGAAGGTACCGTAATGTGCTCGTCTTTCTTTTATGGGTAAGGTAAGAGAAACTTCCGGTTTTTCGAAAATCGGCAAGTATTCATGGGCCAGCAGAAGGAAGTTATACCTTATGCTGTTAGTGTACCAGAATCCGGTACTTTTGCAGTTATGTTGTCGTTTAATGACAAGTTCTCTTAATTTAAATCCAGCGTTCAGATAAACGTTTATGACTCTGAATGCTAAAGGAACTACGAACCTTTTTTTTCTGGTATCTCCTATCAGGATAGCACATTGCCTTCCGGGCTTTAGTACTCTGAAACTTTCACTGGCAACCTTTGACATTTCTCTCAAGAACAGGTCCGGGTCACAAAAGGATAAATCCCTTTCGTTATTAACGGTATAACGGATTATATTGGCGTAGGGAGGATGGGCACAGATTAAATCTACGGAGTCGTCCTGGAGAAAAGATAAATCCCTGGCATCTCCCACCAGTAGTTCAGGCTCATAGACCTGAAACGGCTCTCTTTCGTTACCAAAAATAACTGGCTGTTGCAGTGGTGGAGTGAAACTGATCTTTTTTTTGCCAATTCAATAGCCTTGTCGTTAATATCAAGGGCTATACATCTTCTTCCTAAAAGTTTACATTCCACAGCCGTTGTTCCGGCGCCACAGAAGTAATCCAGCACTATCTCCCCTGGCTTGGAATATTTAAGGATGACATTTCTGGGGATGTAGGGTGACCAATTACCTCTATATTCTCCACTATGTGTTGCCCAGTTGCCTCTCTGCTTGAAACTCCAGACGGTAGTCTGCTGCTCTTTGAAGTCTTTCGGTTCAAACGTTTTTATTCTTTTATGAACTTTGAAGGCGCTGACATTCAGCCCCTGGGAGCGGGTAATAAGACGTTCAATGTACTTGAAAGTGACGCCGTATCTTTTACCAATAACCAGGTCAGAAGTTCCTTTTATCTTCTCCTGCAGAATTGTTCTTTGAAGTTCCTGTTCTGTTATAAGTCGCGCCTTTTGGTTTCCCATGGGTCGTCTGATAAATGTATATTTTCAATGAAGGACACTTGCCAGTAAAAATATACAACATTAAATGTTCCTGCTCAACTTTGTCTTTTTGTTTGCCACCGAACTGGCCCGGGAAATAGTGATAGGATTATTTCCCGCTGGCAAGCAGCTATTTGTTTGACAGGGATGCAGGAAAAAAGTTAAGGTTTATTATCCGGAGACCTTACTTTACTTTTTCACCTTTCTCAGGCAAGGGAGAGCATGGCTGACCCTGTCAAAATGGTGAGGAAAAGGGATGGCCGTCTTGTTCCCTTTGACCAGAAAAAGATTGCTGACGCAATTTTTAAGGCAGCCTTAGCTGTGGGAGGACAGGACAGATATTTAGCAGAGGACCTGGCTGAGGCAGTTACCCTTTACCTGAACAAGAACTTTGCCGGAAAAATCCCTTCTGTGGAAGAAATTCAGGATTGTGTGGAAAGGGTTCTGATAAAAACCGGCCATGCCAGAACAGCCAAAGCCTATATCCTCTACCGGCAGCAGCGTGCGAGAATCCGTCAGGTGAAAGAAGGAAAACTGCCTGATGGTTTTCTGGAGGAAAAACAGGCGTTGCAGGAGATAAGGCTTTTGCGTGATATACGCTGGTCAGTCCGGCGCAGTGATGAGCAAATAACAGCCTGGGATAACCAGCGTATTGTGGAAGCTTTAGTCCGGGAGACAGGTATTTCTTCAGCGATTGCCGAAGTGATTGTTCTGGAAGTGGAAAAGGATTTGCTGGCAGCAAAACTACAGCGCATCTCCTCTTCTCTCATCCGGGAACTGGTGAATGCCAGGTTGATTGCCTATGGACTGGAGGAGGCAAGAAATAGACACAGCAGACTGGGGGTTCCTTTTTATGATGTGCGGGAAGTAATGTTAAATTCCCGGGAAGACCCGGATGAGATTTCCTGGCGGTTGGGCAATCATATAAAAAAAGAATATGCTTTAGCTGATGTTTTTTCCTCAGAAGTGGTGGACCGGCATCTTTCCGGGGAGATTCACATCCATCATCTGGAAGCGGTAGACAAACTTTTCACCATCAGCCAGATTATCCCGCAGCATCAGGATATCTTAGAAGCTTGCCGGCAATGGCAGCCATTAGTCAGCGGTGAAATCTACTGGGAACAGGCAGAAAGAAAGGTGGAAACTGAAAGACAGGAAGGATACCAGTGGCAGGAATATTTGCTTGCGGCTGAAGCCTGCCGCTTTCCTGGAAGGCAAAAGTTGCGTTTTGGGCTGGACCTTTCCGCAGCAGAGCAGGAGACTACTTCAGAACTTCTTCAGGGTTTGCATTATCTTTTCTCTCACTGGCCACAACAGCATCCTTGCTTCCTCCTGTCTTACCAGGCGAAAGTTTTGACCCCGGATGTTATTAATGTTTTAACTCAGTTAGCCCTGAAGGATAGCCGGACCATTCTGAGCACAGAAGCAAAAAGCACAGCCCTGGCAGGATGTTACCTTCCCCGTTTTCTTTTAAGCCACCAGGATATTGCCTGCGGTCTGGGACAGGTGGCGCTCAACCTTCCCCGTCTGGCAGCCAGCTCAGAAAGCAAGGAAGCCTTTGTTTCGCTCTTGTTGAAGCACATAAACCTGGCGCTTGCTGCCTTGAGCCAGAAAGAGGATTTCTGGAAAAAAAGGACTGTTTTTTGCGCCCAGGTAAAAAATTCTGCCTTTCTTATCAGTCTGGCAGGGCTTCAAGAAGCAGTCAGGCAATTAGGTTATAAGTCAGAACCGGAAGTCCTGGAAGAATGCCAGAAACTCTTGCGCCTGGGGCAGGAGTTTTGCTGGCAGAAGGCAGAAGTTTTCCAGCGTCCTGTAGTTCTGCTGCCTGTCTGCGAGGAGGAAGCCAGGGAACGTTTCAGTCGGTTAAATGGCAGGCATTGTAGCTGCGGACTGTCAGGGAAGTTTCTAACTGATGCCCGTTTCCGGAAGAAACTGGGAAAAATGATTCTGGTGGTTTGTCTGAAGGAGGTTGATCAGGAGGAATTAAAGAGAATTCTTCAGGCAGCAACGGAAGTGGAGGTACAGTTACGGTTTCAGGAAAAAAGGGGGCAGGAATGACCAGGGTAGCACTTTTCGGTTACAGTCAGGCAGGGAAAACCACGCTCTTTCAGACCCTGACAGGAAAGAAAGAGGAGATTTATGACCCTTTCCAGCCCAATGTCGGTATAGCCAGATTGCCAGATAACCGTCTTACCAGAATAGCAGAAATATTGCAATCAAGAAAAACAGTTTTCCCGGAAATGGAGTTTTATGACTGGAAAGGTTTCCCTGAGGGACAGGGTTTTCCTCCAGAATATTTCAAAAATCTTACGGAAGCAGATTTATTACTTCTGGTGGTGGACAACTTTTCCCCGGCTGCTGACCCCGGGCAGCAGGCGCTTTCCCTGAAGATGGAACTTATCTTCAGTGATGAGGAAAAACTGGAGAAGATTCTGAGAAACCGTAAGGACCAGGGAAAACTTGACCAGGACCAGCAACTTCTCCTGAAGTGTCAAAAGCTTCTCCAGGAAGAAAAACCGCTTGCGCTTCTGCCAGAGGAAAACAGACGGCAGCTTTCCGGAATGGATTTTCTCAGCTGGAAACCCCAGGTTGTTTTTGTCAACGGTGATGCCAGAGCTTTCAGCTGGAAAGAGTCTTTCTTCCAGGGAAATGCTACTGGTTTTGACCTGGAGGCTTTTTTTCAGGTGGTGAAGGAGAGTCTGGGGTTAATAGTCTTCTATACAGTAAAAGGAGAAAAAGCCCAGGCCTGGCTGATACCGGCAAGGATGGAAGCAAGGATGGCTGCCGGTAAGATTCACAAGGATATGGAAAAAGGATTCATCAAGGCTGGTGTTTTACCGTACAAGGACCTTCTGGAGATAGGTTCCTGGCAGAAAGCAAAAAGCCTTGGTGTTCTAAAGTTTTTAGGACCTCATTCTGTTTTCAATGATGGCGATGTAGTGGAAATTTTCTTTCACTGATACGGAAAAGGAGAAATGATGAAACCGGTAAGCTGGCAACAGGTAAAAATCACAGGCTCTTTCTGGGCGAACTGGCAGAAAATAAATCAGGTCTCCCTGTACCACCAGTACCGGCAGCTGAAAAAAACAGGAAGGATTGATGCTTTCCGTTTGAACAGAGGAGCGGGCAAGAAAATTCTTCCTCACCATTTCTGGGATTCTGATGTTGCCAAATGGGTAGAAGCAACAGCATTAAGTCTCTGGCAGAATTTTGATAGAGGACTGGCAGAGAAACTGGAGAAGACTGTAAAACTGATTGTCTCTGCCCAGCAGAAGGATGGTTATCTGAATACCCATTTTACAGTGGTGGAACCTGAGAAACGGTTTACCAATCTGCGGGACAGCCATGAACTCTACTGTGCCGGACATCTGATAGAAGCAGCTGTTGCTCACTGGCTGGCAACCGGTAAAACTTTATTTCTGAAAGCAGCCTGCCGTTATGCAGATTACCTCTGTCAGGTTTTTGGTCCCCGGAAGGGACAGATTCGTGGTTATGACGGACATGAAGAGATAGAACTGGCGCTGGTGAAACTTTTCCGCGTTACCGGTTGCCAGAGGTATCTTTCCCTGGCTTCTTTTTTTGTGGAAGAAAGAGGAAAAAAACCGCATTTTTTTGATTGGGAAGCCAGAAACCGCGGGGAGGATTTAACAACCTTAAGGCGCAGCTATCAATACTACCAGGCTCATTGCCCTGTCCGGCAGCAAAGAGAGGTTGTCGGTCATGCGGTGCGGGCGATGTATCTTTATTGTGCCCTGGCAGACCTGGCTCTGGAAAAGAAGGATAAATCTCTGCTGCGGACCTTACGTCTGCTCTGGGAAGACCTGATCACTAAAAAGATTTATGTCACGGGAGGGATTGGTTCCACCCGTGAGGGAGAAGCCTTCGGGCAGGCATATGAACTTCCCAATGATACTGCTTACTGTGAAACCTGTGCTGCCTGCGGGCTGGTCTTCTGGAGCCACCGCTTGCTTCATCTGGAAAAGAAGGCAAAGATAGCTGACATTATGGAACTGGTACTTTACAATGCTGCTCTGGCTGGTATTTCCCTTGAGGGGAAAACTTTTTTCTATGTCAATCCACTCTGGAGCGGAGGAAACCATCACCGCCAGAGCTGGTATGATTGTGCCTGCTGTCCTTCCAACATCTCCCGGGTGATATCCTCAGTGGGCCAGTATGCTTACAGCAGTTCTGAGAAAGATATCTGGGTACACCTTTACATGGAAAGTAAGGCAGAGTTACACTTGGCTGACAGCCAGGTAATCCTTACTGTTAAAACAGACTATCCTTTTGACGGGAAAGTTTTTATTAAGGTTGAACCCGGGAAGATCTGTGATTTTACCCTTTTCTTGCGTATCCCGGGATGGTGTCGATCCTGGAAACTTTTTCTTAACGGTGAAGAAAAGGTACTGCCGGTTTCTTCCGGTTATCTGCGGATAAAACGCACCTGGAAGAATGGTGATTATCTTCAACTTGTTCTGGAAATGAAGACAGAGTATCTGCAGGCTCACCCGGAAGTAAGGTTTGACATCGGCCAGGTGGCTTTACGTCGTGGTCCTCTCATTTATTGCCTGGAACAGGTGGACAATAAAGTTTCCTTACACCGGATAATCTTACCAGCCAGGCCAGAACTGAAGGCCAGTTTCCGGCCAGAACTTCTCGGGGGAATTACAGTTCTCACGGGAAAAGCCTACTATCTGACAGCCGCAAACTTATCTGGATGGCTTTACCGGGAGGCTGAGGCGTTTTCTCTGCAGCCCATAAAGATTACTGCTATTCCTTATTATGCCTGGGATAACCGTAAAGCTGGCCAGATGACAGTCTGGGTTAGAAGGCAGGAAAATTGAGCAGCCACCTACTTTTCCGGAGAATGATAAATCCGGGCAAAATCTTCTTCGTATGGTGCTACCCGTCCTGGGCAATTTACTCGCTGGCAGAGACGGCAGGCAAGGTAATTTGTCCTGGCAGGAAAGAAAAATCCGGATACTGTTTTGCTGGGCAACATAAGACAGGAATCAGTCAGTTCTACCCCGATAAGACTTTTCACATCACCGAAAAGGGAAAATAGTAGTTTTTGCTGCTGTATCGGCCAGACAGAAGCATCACTGGCTCCTGGATTCATAGAGGACAACTTATCCAGCCCATAGGTTTTCTGTAAGTGCTGAATAAGAAACTTCCTGGCAGCAGTAAGAGCCATCTCCTTGATGACTTCCACCCACCAGATACGCAGCATGTCTTTACCGGCAAGTCCAGCCCTATCAATCTCCACCCCACAGGTGCAGATATAAGGAAAAACTCTTTCTACTTTTTCCAGATTTACCCGGAGTATCCTGCTGGTAAAAGTTATCTGGTTAACGCGTACAGTTTCTTCTGTCTTTTCCTCCACATAGCCGACAATGTAAAGAGCTTTAGGACTGGCTACTTTTCTTGCTTTTTCTGCCAGTTCAAGGAATTCTTTGCCCTGCTCACTGTCAGGCTTTAAGTGAAGTTTCTTCAGCAATTCTGCCTGTTCCCAGGCAAGAGGAATACAGGAGAGAATTTCTCCTGGCATATCACCTCCAGAGGACTGAAAAAAGTTTACAGGAAAAAGGGAAAGAAGTAAATCTATTTTTCCACAGGCTACTTTTTTCAGCAGACGAAGACTTGCCCGGGTAACATATCTTCCACCTGTGGTGAGAACGGAAGGTTTTGATACCAGATAAAGGCTGTATCAGTCTCATAGCTGTGTTTCCAGAAGGCTTTTCCTGCGGGAAGATAACCGACCACCCCATCAGTGCAACTTACAATTACAGTGTGGGGAAAAGGTGATTGTCTCTTAAACTTCAGTCCAATCTCCACAAAAACCTCACCCGGCAGAAACAAAAGTGTTGCTTCACCTGTAGATACAGCCGTGAGGGTAACGGTAATTTTCCTGGGCAACCCTTGTTTCTTAAATAGGATTAGGTAAAAACAAGCCCAGTCTGCCCAGCGTTTCCAGGTGACTTTTTCCAGCAAACAGGTACTTTTGTTCTCCTGTCTCTGGCTTTCCACCAGGATTTTTTTCAGTTGCTTCTGACCGGGTGGGTGTAAAGGCAGGAATATTTTCTCTTTCCTAATTCTTCTGCTACTTGGAAACTGCCACGCAGCCGGGGATTAATGTCCCCGCAACAGCCGAGAGTAAAAAGTGTTATCCCACCCAGAACTTTTTCTGTCATCCTTTGCACAACTTTAGGGTAATCAGCGGAAAAAAGGAGGTTATCCCTGCCGAGGACAACGGGATGGCAGGTGTAATTAACCAGTCGGGCAATCGGTTTTTCAGCCGAGCGTACCAGAAGGATGGAAATTTCTTCATCAACCGCACCTTCTGGCCAGCAATGGTTAATGCTGATTTTCACTTTTCAGGGCTTGCTGGACACAGTTGACAGTTCTCTTCTCCAGAAAAAGAGCATAAAACATGTCAGGAGTACCCATACCAGCAAAAACATCAAGGGTCGGCCCGGAATGAGTGTGGCTGCAGGCTAAGACCAGATGCCTTTCCGCTATACCAAGCTGCTGTCTTATTTTCTTCTTTATTCTGGCTTAACCCTGCTAAATCAGCTGTGATAACAGCGTAAAAATTTCCTTTTTGTTCCCGGACAAGGGCTTTAGCGTAAAGGTCATCATGAGTACCAGGACTCTTACCTGTCCTGCCAGCATAACCACCCAAGTCTGTTGTTTTCTCCGGGGGTATTACCACAATCGCGCTTCCAGCCTGAAAAAGCATTTTTTCTCCTGCCTGCGATATTAACTACAGAAAGTCTTTGCGTAAAGAAGAGTTATCCACAACTTATCCACAGAAAAGGCTCGTTTTCTTAAATCAGGAAAAAAAACAACCAGGGAAAACGTTGTTTCCCTGTGTAAGTCGTTGTAAAACAAAACCTTAAGATGCTGAATGACGCATAAAAGTTAACTAAAACCTGGCCCGGGACAAACAAAAAGATAAACCGCAGGAAGTATTTTCCACAGGACGGAAAATTTTCTTCAGCCTGGCTGTGTGAATCATCCGGGAAGGAGCAAACTGGTAAACAGCAATGGTGTAGTTTTCCCAGAGCAACTTAAAACAGTCAGGTCTTTCCATAATCCAGGCCAGCTCTATCAGTCCAGCATCTTTTCTGAGTACAACCCAGTCGGTCTGATGCTCCAGGAGTCCTTCCAGCCAGAGGTTCACATCAGGGTTTTCGCGGTAAATTTTAGATATCTCCTCTGACTGGGCAGGGAAAAGAAGTCTCTGCCCCGGGTATTCATGAATCAGCCTGGTCTGCAGGCTGTTGACGGATTGGTAATAAAGGGAATTTCTCAGATGGTCTCCGTAGACAGGATAAAGGAAAAAGGCTCCGGCATAGGCTATGGTTTTTCCCTGTCCAGAATTTTCCTTGACAAAAGCCCATAAACCTGCCTGGTCAGGGTAAAACTGAGACCAGGTTAAATATTTGATATCATTGTACTTATGCTTTACCAGGGGAAAACGCCAGTAGGAAAAATAGAAGACAACAATTATGCTGCATACCAGATAGATTAACAAACGTTTCTTTTTGCCGGGGATAACAGAAGGAATTCCGGCGAGGAGGAAAAAAACTGCCCACTTGTTCCAGGCTGCCAGAGGCACGGTATATCTGGCGAAACCAAGAAAGATGGGCAAAAGGAGTATTTTAGCCGGTGCCCAGAGCTCCAGGGGAATCATCATTCCTGAAACCAGCCAGGCATAGACAGGTAAAAGATGCCGAATCTGGTGGTAGGCAGGGGGAATGAGAAGGCTGTATAGAAAAACGCTTAAGACAGGAAGTAAAAGTAGATACCGGCAACGAGGAAAGAATCTCCATCCAGCTGCCAGGCCAGCCACCCACCCGGCAAAAAGAAGGATGGAAACAGCTGCAGCAGGGTCAGTTAAAGAAGTAGGTCTGAGAAAAAGGTGGAGAATACGGGAAAGGTTAGGGAAAAAGTTACCCCGCTGGTAAACATAAATACCGGGAAAAACTCTCCATTGTCCCAGGGAGATTTCAGCTGGAAAGAAAGGATTACCCAGAAGAAAAAGATTGCGCAGGTAGCTGAAGCCACCAATAAAAGTAAAGAAAAGAAACCCTGAGAGGAGAAAAATCCGTTTGCCGGAAAGTCTTTTTTGTGCCAGAAATGGCAAAGCAAGAAGTAAGTAAAGGAAGGCAAAATTTTTGGTCCCGATAAGCAAGCCCGCAGACACCAGACCAAGAGTAACTTTTTTCGCCTGTCCGGTAGAAAAATAATAGACTGTAGCCAAAAACCAGCCTGTCATCATCAAATCAACAAAGCAGGAGAAAGTCTGACCGGTTAAAGGACGAACAACAGCCAGAAGAGACGCTGCTAAGATAGCTGACTGTCTGGAAAAACCGCTTTCTGACAAAATAAGCAAGAGGGAAAGGCTTGCTACAGCCATCATCGGTAGTTGGGTAAAACGTACGATGTGTTCATTTCCGCTGAAAAAGGAGAAGGTATAAATCAGGTCGCCCCCGCAGGGATAATAGGTCATAGCAATATCATGAAAGAAAAGCGGAGGATAGGAAACAGCCCCTGATTTCAGGTAATGGACAGCAAATGGTAAATGATAAAGAAGCCCATCAGTGGTCACTGGTGGCAGGAAAGGTTGAAAATCTATCACCATGAGATAGACAGAAAGGCAAAAAGCGATAGCCAGCTGACCGGTCAGGGGTAAAGAAAAGCCATGATTTTTTCTGCAGGGGAAGCGGCAGAAGAAAACAGCAAGGAGAAAAAGCAAAGAAAAAATTAGAGTGATAAAGCCAGTTCTCAGGCTACCCAGACAACCTAAAACAGTGAAGACCAGATAGATTTTTCCGTAGAAAAAAACCAGGATGTGGAGAAGTTTTTCTGCTGGTGAATCTTCAGGGAAAAAACGGTTAGTGACAAGTAAACTGCCTGTTGCCAACAAAAAAAGCCAGAGCAGAAGAATCATTCTTATTCAATGGTAAGGCCAGCATAACCAACGACATAATCTGTTTGCCCGGTCACATCAGCACTGGTAGTATACTGGAGAAGTTGCACCTTTTTTGCCCCTAACTGCCTGGCAGCGATGAGGGTGACAATCACCGGTCCAAAACCGCACATGGTCACCTGTCTTTCTTCAATCCTTTCTGCCAGTAATTCCTCATCCATGTTAACAATGGCCTGGAGAACATAGCGGTCGTTTTCTCTGGCCAGCTCGGGATTATCCTCATGACTGAAGTCGCTGCTGGCTACAAGCAAGACTGGCCGGCCCAGTTCCTGGATAGAGCGGGTAAGAGAAGAAGCAATCTCTGGCCAGGCTCTGTCTTTAACTATTCCGGAAAGACAAAGACCCACAATTTTAATATCTGGCTTTAAGTACTGAAGAAAAGGTAACTGCACCTCCAGGGAATGTTCCTTAAGGTGCGCCACCTTATCCTTCTGAAGATAGCCACTTTTCTTAAGCAAGAGGTTGGCCAGTTCTTCATCAGTCAAGATTTCGCCTAAAGGTGTCTGCCAGGAAGAAAAATCTCCCAGGCTATAAGGTTCACCGTAGCCGGAGTGGTTCGGAGCCAGAATGATAGCTGTTTCAGGAATCTGGATAGAACCATAAACCTGGCCAGCCACCTGACCGGAATAAATGTAACCAGCATGAGGGCAGATTACTGATTTAACCGCTTTTTTTTCTTCTCTTTCTAAAATCAGCCTGCTCAGCATCGTCGCCAGGCGGGAAGCCTCACCGGGATAAAAATGTCCCGCTGCTACCGGCTTTCTTATGGATTTCATTTCTTCCCCCTAACATTTAAACATGGCCTACCCACCAGGTCAAGAATTTTCGTTACTTTTTCGCCTGGCAAGATGGCACTGTCTTGCCTGGTAGAAAAAGGCTTCCAGTCGGGTTTCGCTGGTAGCCTGCTCCAGCCCGTCATAAGCCAGATTAATCCAGGCAAGTGCGTGGTCTGCTTTTACCTTTTTGGAAACAGCAGTGACAATATTTCCTGGCAGACAGGTGAAAGGAAGGACATTGACTACTCCATCCAGACCCTTCTGGTTCCATTCCAGAGCCTTACCAATACTTAAGGCAGCTTCTCCAAACCATTTCAAAACGTAAGGTTCCGCCTTATCCCAGACAGGATAGATATCCAGTGGTTCCTCTTCCTGCAAGAAGTCTTTCATTTCTTTTTCTATCTGGAGATGCCAGCTGCTCAGGTGAAATTTAATAATCCTGTTAAGGGTAAGCAGAAAACTGTGGGAAAAAATGTTTCTCATGACAGGATAAGATTTATGGAGATTTGTCGCCAGTTTTCTCCAGAGGTCTTTCTGTTTCACAGCAAAGTCTAATCTGGTAGTGGCATTGGTGTGGTAAGCCCATTCCGCATATGGCGGAAGCAGCACCTGTCCACCCAGACTTTCTATTTTTCTGATAATTTCGTTATTGCTGAAGGGGTGGTTCCGGACATAGATTTCCCCAACCAGCCCGATGAGTGGTCTATCCTCGTTTTTACAGGGGATTTTTTCCATTTCTGATTTTGCTGCAGCCAGTAGTATCCTTATCTTCTGGTGAAGAGACCTTAAACTCTCCTGGCTGGAATTTTCTATTATCTGGCATAAACCCAGCAGCGTCTTCTGGTAGACAGTCTCGGTCTGGCCAGGATTCAGTTCATATGGTCGTATCTTTCTCAGCATTTTCCCCAGGTAGTCCAGGGCTATCACTCCAGCCATCCCCACCAGGAAAAAACGCCAGCCAGAGACAACTGAGAGGCCGCAGGCTTTAGCAAAACTGCTGCTTTCCGGCACACCAGGGGAGAGAATCGGTGTTTTCTCATAGCCTGCTTCCTGAAGGATAATCCGCTGCAACCTGTTATACTGACCGAACCGGCATGGTCCGTAGGTCAGGGGCATGAAGAAGGCAATTTTGTCCGGGTCGTTGTACTTCAGGGTCTTTAACATATCACCGGTGGTAAGAATAAAAGGGTAACATTCCTTACCCAGGGTATATTTGCGTCCTAACTGCAGTGTTTCCTGGTCCGCATACATTACCTCCGCTTCTAACCCCAGAGCACGAAAAGCAGATTGGGCTATCAAAGAAGCATCACCCATGTAGGGGATAAAAATTTTCCTGTTCTGTTTCCGGTGGAAAAATGTTTTCTGCTGGAGATGTTTTTTCTCTTCTGGCAGGGCAAGAGGAAGCAGCTGCCGAAAATTGCGCAAAGAATCAGCGAAAGCTTCACACCTGGTAATAATACCTGCGCCTGCAGTATGTTCATCTATTTCTATTCTTAAAAACGGTTTATTAATTTCCCTCTCCAGATACTGGAGAAGGAAAGAATCTGGACCGCATCCAAAATTTGTGATGTAAACCGGATAAAGACGTTTATCCTTCTTGATAATTTCTA
This sequence comes from uncultured bacterium, assembly GCA_964645405.1. Taxonomy (GTDB): domain Bacteria; phylum Ratteibacteria; class UBA8468; order B48-G9; family DSTR01; genus JAMWDF01. Next base: position 78,575 of record CAZYCA010000029.1, read on the forward strand.
CCGCCTGCATCATACGGTAACCAAACTCCCAGTAAAGATTAGGCCATCTGGAAAAGATGTCGGCACTTTCTAAAGGGAGATAATCCATGGGTAGAGTCCAGAAACCGAGGTTTCTTAACTTGTTCGGGATATCCAAACTGATATTGCGGTCACAGCAGTTATAGGGCCGGCCTAAAACCACCAGGGCAATTTTATCTTCAGGAAGCCCTGCTAAAAGGTTGTACCCGGTAGCTTTAAGCTTCCTGCGTAAAATTTTCTGTGCCTGGTAAGCCGCCTCTATGGCTTTATGAATTTGCTTGCCTTTTCTGCCAAGTTTTTCACCCAGCTGGACTAACTGGTAAGACCGGGCATATTCGCGGTAGCTGAAGTTGATTACCGGGTCCAGGACTTTTTCTGGAGGTAGAGGAAGGCAGGATTTAGCAACTTGTGAAATTGCCTGGACATAGGGACAGGTGTAACTGCCCCTTTTTGTGCCCTCAATTTTTTCTAAACCGCAGGGCATATCTCTGATGACTGGCAGAAACAGGTAATCTACCTGTTTGTTCCAAAGGTTCAGGATATGACCGAGGGTTACCTTCACAGGGAAACAGAACTCAGCCGCAGAAAAGGATAATCCGTCAGAGATAATTTTCTTGTTGGTTTCCTCAGAGAAAACTACTGGAAATCCCAGTTCGGTAAAAAAAGCCTTCCAGAAAGGGTAGAACTCATAGTTTAACATGGCCAGCGGTAACCCAATTTTTATCCCTTCAGAGGGATTCTTGCCCTGGTAGGCATGGAAAAGAAAATTGTTCCTCCGGGAGAAAAAATCAGGAATATTTTTGCTGGCAGTTTTGCCCACTTCATATTTTTCACACCGGCCGCCATAAAAAAGTGTTACCTGCTGGTTTACAAAGACCTTTTTAATCTCACAGTGGTTGGTGCAACCCTGGCATTCAAAGGAAGACTGCTGGTACTTTAAAGCCGCAATCTCGGCAAAACCGCGAAAGGAAGTTTTCTCTGGTGGATTTCTTAATGCTACCAGAGCCGCCCCAATTGCCCCTGTGACTTCGTGATGCTGCGGCACGATAATGGGTCTTCTCAGGGTCTGTTCAAAGGCAGCCACCACTGCTTTGTTAAAAGCCACTGCTCCCTGGAAAAAAATCTTCTGCCCGATTTTTTTACGACCGACTACCCGGTTTAAATAATTGGTGACAATAGAGTAAGCCAATCCGGCTAAAATGTCAGGGATGCTGGCACCTTTCTGATAATGAGCATAGACATTGGTTTCCATGAAAACCGTACACCTTTCCCCTAAGTTGATAGGTTTTTTAGCCTGGAGAGCAATATTCCCGAAATCCTGGATGGGAAGATTGAATCTTTCTGCCTGTTCTTCCAGGAAAGAACCTGTACCGGCAGCGCAGATTTTGTTCATCTCAAAGTCCACCACCACACCATCCTTCAGGTAGATGTACTTAGAATCCTGCCCACCAATTTCAAAGATGGTATCCACAGAGGTGTCAATATGGGCAGCTGCTGTCGCCTGGGCTGTAATCTCGTTAACCACAGTGTCTGCACCCACCAGATCACCAATGAGATACCGACCGGAACCAGTAGTCCCGGCACATTTGATTTTAATCCTTTCCCCCAGTTGCTGATGAAGCAGAGCAATACCCTGTCTTACAGCCTCAATCGGACGACCACTGGTGCGCAGGTAAACTTTCGCCAGAAGGTTTTTATTGATATCTAAAGCGACCACGTTGGTGCTGATGGAACCAACATCAATACCGATGGCTGCTTCTACTTTTTTCTGGACGTGAATGTTACTGGACCAGGAAACTGAGGGTAAAGAGGAGGAGACAATCTTCAGTTCTGGCAGGCTTTCTGCCTGGTAGGTGTACTGCTGCAGATGTTTCCGGAGAGATTCCTTTACGGTGAAAAGACTGATTTGCCCGGAAACATTCCTTCTTTTTAAGGCTAAAGCAGCACCAAGCGCTGAGACTGATTCCGGATGCTCTGGTATGGTGAAAGATTTCCCGGTTGTTTCTTCAAAAGCCTTAACAATAGCCCTGTTAAAGGCTACTCCGCCGCAGAAGACTATCGGTAGCAAGAAATCTTTCCCTTTAGCAATACCTGCCTTGAAACTTCGCACCAGAGCATAACAGAGACCCAGGGCAATCTCTTCATCCGGTGTCCCTTCCTGCTGGAGGTGAATCATATCAGATTTAGCGAAGACACTGCAGCGGCCAGCAATGGTGGCTGGCCGCGCAGCTCTTAAAGCCAGCTGAGAAAATTCTTCTATGGAAAGGTTGAAACGGGAAGCCTGCTGTTCCAGGAAAGAGCCGGTACCAGCAGCACAGAGTTCATTCATACCATAATCATTACCCGCTAAATCAGCAAACCGGGAATGTTCTCCACCAATTTCTATTATGGTTTTTACCTGCGGCAGGATAGCTTTCGCCCCAGTAATCATTGCTTCAAACTCTGTGATGTAAACAGCCTGGAGCAAACCGGCTAACTGTTTCCCGGCACAACCGGTAAAAGCCAGGCCAGAAACAGTTTCCCGGCTTTTTGCCAGATTTTCTAAATCCTGGAGAATTACCTGGTAGGGCTGGCCATGGTGTCTGGTATAGGGCAGGAGAGAAAGCTTCCTGTTATCTTGCAGGAGTACCCTTTTCACGCTGATGGAGCCGATATCATAGGAGAGATACTGATCCACTTTTCCCTCCTTGCGGCACTATCCTTACCTGACTGATGGCTTTGTTCTGCTCAGGGGATACTGGAGAAAAAAACCTTTTGAAAGAGCTATTCCTTTTTTCTCCGCCTGCAAGTTTTTGCAAAAATGCTACTGGCGACAGGCTTCAATAAAGGCTTCAATATTTTCTATGGGTACTTCTGGTTCTAACACATGTGTGGGACCAAGAATTAAAGCCCCATCATAACCAAGAAGTCTTTTGTTTTCCTTCACCACCTGCCGGACCTGTTCCGGGGTACCAAAAGGCATCACACTCTGTGTCCCGATGGTTCCATCAAAAACAAGGTTCTGGCCATATTTCTTTTTCACAGAAACAACATCAAGACATTCTGGTTGCAGAGGATTCAGAATAGTCAAACCAATCTCTATCAGTTCCGGGATAATGGCTTCTATATTGCCATCACTGTGATACCAGATCTGGATATCGGGTTTGATTGAACGGACTGCCTGGTAAATTTTTGCCCACCGGCTTTTGATGAAACGGCGCCACATCGGCAGGGAGAACATCAGCGACTTTTGATTGGCAACATCATCGCCTGTGATAATATAGTCCACTCCTGCCCTGGCACCAGAAGTAGCTATCGCCATCCTGGAAGCAGCAATCCGGTCTAAAATGCACTCACACCAGGCAGGTCTTTCCACCATATCCATCAGGAACTCCTGGTAACCACGAATCTGCCAGGATGTTTCATAGATATGGCCCACTGCTGTGCAGACTACATGACCCTGCTGATGAGCCTGGGCTACTTTTTCTTTCATCCCGGTTTCGTCATAACCACTGTCCGGGGGAAAGGGAAAATTTTCTATCTCGGTTAGACTGGTAGCCTTCCGCAGAGGACTGATGTAACCGGTAAAATGGTAGTACTGTGCAGGAATCTCCAGCACACCACAGCTATTGATGAAAGAACCAGGAACTTTTTCTATGTCTGTAAAATATCTGGAAAAATCTGGTCTATGCTCTGGAGCAACAGGGTTAACAGTGACCGGCTGGAACAAACCCATCATGGCTGTGATGGCTGCCGTGTCTTCTGTACGGTAATACTGCTTTAGCCGCTGCCAGAGCGCCGGTGTAAAGCTGGCATGGTAAAGGAAACGGTCATGTTTCCGGTGCTGACAGGTTGCCTCAAAAATTTCTCTATCGCTGGCCAAATACTACCTCCCGGATGACTCAGATACCGATTTCTTTTTCCATTTTCCTCAAAAAATCCCTGGCTTTGATGATATCAGCTGCGGGATTATCCCCGACTTCCCTTTCAATGGTGAAAAACCCCTCATAGCCAATTTCTTTCATCACACAGAGATACTCAGGAAAGTTTACATCCCCTTCTCCTAACGGTAGCTCCTGCCACCAGGGCGATTGCTTACGGACAAATCTGTCCCGCAACATCCGGCCGTCCTTGGCATGGGTATGGACGATATAAGAGGCTAAAGTTCTGGCAGCCTGGGCAGCTGGGTCATCAGAAACCATTACTAAATTTGCCGGGTCAAAATTTACTTTCAATCCAGGGTTAGCCAGTGTGTCCAGAAGTTTCTTCAGCACCACAGCGGGTTCCGGACCGGTTTCTGTGGCTAAAAAAACACCACGACAAGCAGCATAGTTACCGATTTCCGGTAAAGCCTGGCAGAGATACTTCCAGGCAGGAGCCTGTGTGTCTGCTGGCACTACCCCGATATGGGTGGTAACCACATTGGTTCCTAAATCCACAGCCAAATCAACTACCTCTTTGGTACGGCTGACTACAAAATCAAGTTTCGCCGGATCAGTGAAACCATGGCCAAAATCTCCTACCAGGGCAGAAAACTTGAGTCCTAAACTTTCTACAAAGTGTCGTAAGTCCTGTCTGCCAGTCCTGGTAAGATTTTTCGGGTCAAGCTCCCCTCTGGTGGCATAAGGCTGAATACCTTCAATCTTCAGCTCAGCTGCCTTCTTAATCCCTTCCCGGATAGGTAAACGGAAACAGTCCGGTATAACACCAATCTTCATTCTTCCCCCTTTGTTAGAATTTTCTTCTTCCCCTCCTGATACAACTCAATGGCAACATCTGGACAGATGATAACACACCGGCGGCAACCGGTGCAGTTTTGCTGCAGTTGGGGTTCCACAAAATGGTATCCGCTCTGGTTAAAAGAGGTGGATAACCGGAAAACATGGGCGGGACAGTTTTCCACACAGAGCAAACATCCCTTACACCTTTCCGGATGTACCACGACTTTCATGATTCCTCCTCAGGGAAGAGAGCGGCCACCCAAACTTCTCTTCCAGGCGCTGGAAAAAACTGGTTTCTTCATCAAAGACCAATCTGGCTTTTTTTTCAGCTGGAGTTACCAGAAGTTTATCTCCAGGTAGAACAACACATTCTCTCTGTCCGTCACAGACCAGGGTGCAGGCAGCAGATACTGTAACCTCCAGTCTGGATTCCGCAGGTAAAACCAGAGGTCTGGCAGAAGTAGCATAGGGACAGACTGCTACCACCAGGATTAAACATTGTTCCGGGGAAATAACCGGACCCCCTGCAGCCAGGGCATGAGCAGTAGAACCAGTAGGGGTGGCAAAAATGATAGCGTCAGCCCGTACTCTGATTAAATCTTCTTCCTCCTTGCGGACAGAAATTTCTACAATCCGGATACCACGGCGGCTTAAGATTACTTCGTTGAGACAGAAATCTTTCTGGACAGTTTTCTTCTCCCTGATGAGACGCGCCTGCAGAAGCATTCTTTCAGAAACATGGTAATGGCCAGAAAGGATTTTCTCCAGCCTTTCTTCCAGACCATCTACCTGGTTGGTGAGAAAACCCACCTTGCCAAACTTTAACCCAAAGATAAGGGTGGAACTGGATTTGGTAGCATGAACCCCTTTCAGAAGTGTTCCGTCTCCACCTAAAGTCAGAAGTAAATCCGTTTGTTCAGTCGGTTTTTTTTCTATCAGGATACCACGGGAAGATAACAGTTGCTGTATTTTCTGGCAACTCTTTTGTGCACCCGGAACATTGTGGTTGACCAGTAAAGCGACTTTTCTAATCATATCTTTTATTTTAACATACCAGGCCATAGTTGTCCTTAATCAGGAATTAAGGCATAATAACACAGGACACAAGGGAAAAAATGGCAGGGATTAAAAGGATGTGTTTTTTTCAGTTGTGTTTCTTCCTTCTTTCTGTCCAGATAGGATTTCTTTTCAGCGAGGAAAAAGTACCACTTTGCCGGATAGGAGTAATCTCCACTCCTTATATTACCGCTCAGACAGAACAACAACTTGGACCCAGGAGAAGTTTTCTCACAAAAACCGGACCATCAGGGTTGGCTGAGGCTTTCCGCTTAGCCGAAGAACAGAAGATATCAACCCTGATTATACTGGGAGATTTAACCTGGACTGGTTCAGAAGCAGATGTGGAGAAGTTAAAAGGCTTACTGGAAAAATTTCCTGGTGAGATTTTACTGGTTCCCGGACAAAAAGATTTGACAGAAAACCCGGAAAACCTGACCAGAATTTTAGGACCAAAATATAGCTGTGGTCTCAGATACACAGGAGAAATTAACAGAGTCCGCCTTGTTTTTAACGCCTTACCGCTGGAAAACAGTCAGCAACAGGAAAGTTTTCTGGACTACCTGGGAAAAGAAGCAACTTCCCAGGCGCAAGCGCTCTTACTCTTTGGCCAGATAGACAAAATTCTGAAGTTACCGAGCTTTCAACGGAAAGTAGCTGATGTGAAATTGGCTGCGGCTATTATCCCGGGGCATAGCCACAACTGTGACCTGACGGATTCTTTACCTGTCTGGAGTGCCCCTACAGCAAGCTGGTCCGATGAAGGTAATGCTTTAGGTATCATCAGCGTTTTTCCAGAAAAACTGGAACTGGCTCTTTACAGAAAGGACCAGCCCCTCCAGGTTTTAACAGTGCCCAATCCGGTGAAAGCAGCAAGGCTGGATGCCAGAAAGGATACCTATCTTCTTCCTCCCTACAGTGAAGACTTAGCCCGGAAACCAGAACTGACCTTTGTTGTCTCCGGTGACCCGCAGTTTGACGATTTAACTGAGGAAAAATACAGAAACCGTTTTTCTGCTGTAAAAATCATGAATGAAGCCTTAGTCCAGGAAGTAAACCGGCTGAAGCCAGATTTAATTTTCATCGCAGGGGATTTAACCAACAAGCATACCCTGACAGAATGGAAACTTTTTGTAGATACCTATCAGCAGTTAACCATCCCGGCTTATCCCTTAGCCGGTAACCATGACCGGCTGGCAGGGGCAGAGCTGGAGGAAATAGCAAAGAAAGATGAAGGTTTTACTGAAAGTCTGGGAGAAAAGGGCTACAGTGGCGCCCTGGCTCTTTTTCAATTTTTCACCCGGGGATTTCCTTCTGCTGGGAAAACCTATTACACAGTGGAAAAAAAGGATTGTGCCTTTATCTGTCTTGATTCTTCAGCCATGGATACGGAAAACGGCGGCCTGGGTAGCCAGCAACTTGCCTGGCTGGAAAAAGAGCTGGAAAGAACCAAAAATTTTAAGCATGTTTTCATCCTCAGCCACTATCCCGTTTACCAGCCCTTTGGCAATACTGGTCTTCCTGCCTACCAGCCGGAAAGGGAGAAAATTCTTTCTCTTCTGAAGAAATACAGAGTAGCTGGGTTTTTCTGCGGACACAGGCATTTTTCTGCTTCCTCTCTGATAGAGGGAACTTTCCATCTAATAGCTGATGATTTTTGCTGGGGCGAGTACACTTCTTACTGGATTATCCATGTTTTCCCGGAGAAAATTGTTTACTGCTGGAAGCCGTTTCAGGCCCCCAGACACGGCCTGAAATCTCTCTATGAAAGGATAATCGTTCCAGAACCCAGAGCCGGGAAAGGTAACTGAACGATGTGTCTACCTTTGTCAAGTCTGCAACTTGACATATTCAGGATAATGTGTTAGAATTAAAACGCAAAATCGACAAACGAGGAGGCAAAAAATGGGAAAAAAGCAAGGTTTCACTTTGATTGAACTTCTGGTAGTCATTGCTATCATTGCCATTCTGGCTGCGTTGCTTTTACCAGCCCTTTCCCGGGCCAGAGAAAGAGCCCGCTTAACCAACTGTTTAGGTAATTTGAAACAGATTGGTCTGGCGATGAGAATGTATGCTGATGATAATGATGGCTGGCTTCCCCAGTGGAGTTCTCTTAATGGTAATATCAGCTGGTACACCAATCTCATTGGTTATAAAGGTACCACCAAAATCGGTCCAGAATATGTCAAACCCAACCTTTTCTTGTGTCCTTCTGCAAAAAAGCAAAGTTTTGTACCTCAGTATGGCTGGAACTACCGCAGTCTGGGTGGTTCTGCTGCCAGCAGAAAGTATACAGATTTTGAGAAACCTGACCGCATTTTTCTTTTAATGGACTGCAAAAGTGTGGGTCTGGTCGGTCCTGTCTCCGGTGAGATTAATAACTGGTGTGACTGGTACCGGCATACACCTATTCCTGTTGGTCCGACTGATTCTTACGGTATCCACCTGGAATGCCGGGCTAACTTTCTTTTTGTGGACGGTCATGTCCGGACTCTTGCCAGGAAAGACTGTGGCAATAGTAGCAGTACTTATCCCTGGGGATACTAAACGCCAAGGAGGTCAAGATGAAAAAACAAGGTTTTACTTTGATAGAACTTCTGGTAGTCATTGCCATCATTGCCATTCTGGCTGCCTTGATTTTACCGACCCTGACCAAAGCCAGGGAAAGAGCGAACCAGGCTGCCTGCATCAACAACCTGAAGCAGTTATATGTAGCCATGTGTATGTATGCTAACGACTATGATGAATGGTTTCCCATTGACAAAGATAGAAGTTTGAGGCTGCCTAATCCTTCCTATCCAGACCAGGCGCCATTGCAGGCTACGGTCAAAGGTTCCCTGGCTCTTCTTTATCCCCGGTATGCTCCAAGTTTTAAGGTCTTTGTCTGCCCTGGTGGCAGCCGTTCTGCAGCCACAGATTTAGCTGATTTCACTGCCTATCATAACTATAACAACCGCTGCAGTTACTGGTATGCTGTTGGTTTCCGGGTCAATGAACTTCCCAAAATTCAGCAAAACAATCTTCTTGGTCTTCTCGGTGACAGGCATTACAATGAACTGTATCTGGGGCAGACCAGTCCTTACTCCGACCCCTATACTGAATCAGCCAACCCTGGTTACGCGGCTATCTACTGGAATGGTCATTACTTTTATGACCGGGCAACAGGTACCCAATCAGAGCATGGCCGGGCAGGGGTTAACATCCTTTATGTTTATGGTAATGTGGAATGGTGTCCGGGAAGATACCATTATGCTCAGTACAGTGCTTATACACCCGCATTTACTCTACCCTGTGTAAATACCAATCGTGGGAATATCACCAAACAGTGGTATACCATCCGCGGCTGGTAATTGTTTCTTTTCTGAGGGAAAGAGAATCGGATAAATACTGCCTTAAGTCAGAAAAATGCCTGTATTCATTTACGAAAAGAACAGACGAACAGAAATCAAAAACAGTGTTGATGTTGTAATTGCTGGCGCTGGACCAGCAGGGATAGGGGCAGCAGTAGCTTCAGCCCGGGCCGGGGTAAAAACTTTACTGGTGGAAAGACTGGGTTTTCCCGGTGGTATGTTAACTGCTGGTGGAGTCAGGAATATCCGCACCTTTACTGATGGTAATGGTCAGGCAGTTATCCGTGGCATCCCTTACGACTTCGTTGAGTATTTGAAGAAAAACCAGGCTGCGAGAAATTGCCAGGAAAAAGATGCGTTCATCCAGCAGAATCCAGAATTGACCAGGTACTATGCCCAGGAATTTCTGCTGCAGGCTGGGGTGGAGGTTCTTTTCCATGCCCTGGTGGTGGATGTTTTAAGAAAAGGGAAAAAAGTCTGTGGCGTTATTATAGAAAGTAAATCCGGGCGCCAGGCTATTTTAGCAAAGGTACTGGTGGATGCTACCGGTGATGGCGATGTCTGCAGGAAGGCTGGTGTGAGAATGAGGAAAGGACCAGGACTGATGCCTATGACATTAACCTTTGTCCTGGAAAATGTGACAGCCTGGCCAGATGTACGGACAGAAGAAATTTACCAGGCATTCCGGAAAAACTTGAAGTATTGGCCTGTTCTCAATCATAGTCTGGCTTTATTTGCCCTTCCGGAAGAAGGTTGTGTCTATGCCAATGTGACCAGGATTTTCGGAGACGCCAGTAAAGTAGAAGATTTGACCAGAGGAGAAATTGAAGGAAGAAGACAGGCAATGAAAGCCTTAGAGTTCTACCGGCAGTACCTGCCTGGTTTTCAGAAAGCCCGACTGAGAAGTTTCGGGATAGAAGTAGGAACCAGGGAATCTTATCGGCTTTCTGGTCGTTATACTTTGACCGGAAAGGATGTTTTATCAGGCAGGGATTTTCCTGATAACATTGCCAGAGGTTCTTACGGGATTGATATTCATGATAGTCATGGCCCGGGTTCAATAATGATTAAACTTTCTCCTGGTAGTTCCTACGGTATTCCCTACCGGTGCCTTTTACCGGAAAGAATAGAAAATCTCCTGGTAGCAGGCCGTTGTCTTTCCGCCAGCAGACAGGCTCTGGGCTCATGCCGGGTAATGGCTATCTGTATGGCAACCGGGCAGGCAGCTGGTGTAGCAGCAGCTTTAGCAATCAGAAAAAAGGTAGCCCCTTCCTCACTAAAAATAAAGGAAATACAGGATTGTCTTGTCTCTCAGGGTGCAGTACTCTGGAAAAACCAGCTGAAGAACAGAGGGAAAGAATGAAAGTTCCGTTTTCCCTTTACTGGGGAGATTTCCATACCCACCTGCAAGATGAGGAAAAGGCTGATACCTTTCTAAAGGAGGCTACCTGTAATCTTGATTTCACTGCGGTTTTGTCTTACCCCTTTCTCCGGGAAAAGAAAAAAGGTCTTTTAGTAGAAACTACCAGGCAAAGACCAGAATTTTTATCCTGGTGGGAGAAAATCCAGCTTTTATCAGCCAACTACCACAGGCCAGGTAAATTCATCACTTTCCCCGGTTATGAATGGCATGGTAACCGCACCAGGTACGGTGACCACAATGTTATTTATTTCCAGGAAGGTTACCCCTTAGATGACACCTGGGCTCTACCTGCCCTTTACAGAAGAATGCGGAAAAGAAAAGCTTTTGTAATCCCTCACCACACAGGATACCTCGGTGGCTGGCGGGGAAAGGACTGGAGTTATTTTGACCCTTTTCTTTCACCGGTGATGGAAATTTTCTCCAGCCATGGTTCTTCAGAGGGAATACTTACCGGTTATGGCCTTGACCGCAATAGCAACATGGGACCTTTAACCAGTGGTGGTACCTTTCAGGATGCCTTAAATGCCGGAGTGATTGTCGGTGTAATTGGTTCTAATGATGGTCCGGGACTGCCAGGTCGCTGGGGACTGGGAAGGGCAGGGGTCTGGGCAGAAGAACTGACCCGTAGCTGTCTCTGGGAAGCAATAGCTCAGCGCCGGACTTTCGCAGTTACCGGGGACAGAATCAAACTTTTCTTTACCGCTGAAGGACATCCCATGGGTTCAGTTTTCCACACCGGGAAAGAGATGGACCTGGATGTCTTTCTGGAAGGTTCAGATAGTCTGGACAGGGTAGAACTGATTCATAATGGTTCTGTGGTAGACTGCATGCACTTTAAAGGACCTTTTTTTCAGCCTTCAGAGAAAAAGAAAAATTATAAAATTAAACTGGAAATGGGATGGGGACCAGCAAACGCCTGGGGATTTTCTTTTCCGGGGAATACCTTCTGGAGGTGGAAAGGTGAGCTGAAAATAGAAAAAGGTCTTTTACTGGGGATAGAGAAATGTATAACCTTACCAGGTCAGAGAGTGGAAGATACAGGCAGGAATAGAGTCAGCTGGGATTTTCAAACCCGTGCCAGAACTGATTCTGGTGTTGCTGGTACCAGGGAAGGGCTGATTTTTGAGATTGAAGGTAATGATAGAACCCTCTTATATTTTTCTCTGGAGGGGATAAAGTTGAAATACACTTTAGGACAGCTCATAAACCGGTTTTACCTGGTGCCACTTCTCCGGGAATCAAAGAAACTTATTCGGGAAGCCTTTAATCTTACTCCGGAAACCATTGGCAATCCTGATGACTATTTTTTTAATGCCAGAAAGTTTCTGCTTCACCGGGCGTGTCCGGAGGAAGAATACAGGCAGAAATATACTTTCCGGAAGATAAGGCTGAAAAAGGGCCATAACTACCTTTATCTGCGGGTTAGCCAGCGTAATGGTCAGATGGCCTGGTCTTCACCGGTCTGGCCCATAAGTTGTTAAAAGGGAAGGGAAATGTTAAAAGGGAAACTCTTTCTGGTGATAATTGCTCTTTCCTGTGTCTTTCTTTCTTCAGAGGAGGTAGCTAAAATCAGATGGTTAATAGAAGCAGAAAATTTTGATGGTCTGGTGCGGTATCCCCGCTGGGCAAGCGAGGAGCCCGGGTGGTATGCCTTGGAATGTAACAGTTATCTCCGGGATACCAGCAGGGATTTTGTTGCCTGCTGCCATGACCATGGCCATCCGGTAAGCATGAAGAAGAAATTTCCGGTTGCTCTGGCCCCTGGTGTTTACACTGTTGGTTTAAAGGTTTACCGGGGACGGTGGAGGCAGGCACCTAATGTGCTGGAAGTAAAGTTAGGTTCCCGGACTCAGAACTACGAATGGCTGGACAAGCAGGGCTGGATTTTCCAGCGTTTTGACCTGAAAGAACCTGTTACAGAAATAGTTATCACTGCGAAAGAATTTGGTCAGGCCGTCTTCGGGTTGCTCACAGAAAGCCGGGAGAAAGTAATCCTTCTTGATGCTGTTAGCATCTGTTCTGGCCAGGAAGAGTTTACACCAGAGAAAGAGTCCTTCTTCCAGCGGATCAGCCACTGGTGCACAGGTCTGGCCCGGGCTGAAGAGTTACCGGGAAGAAACCTGATAACCAATTCCAGCTTTGAGCTGGGATTATATGATGCCTGGGCAGCAGAATGTGTGGGACTGAAGACTTACATTCTTTCTCAGCAGGATATCAGCAACCAGACATCCTGGCATGGAAATAAATGTCTGGCTCTGCCGCCTGGAGTAAAACCCTTTTCCAGACCCGTTTATATTCCAGTGGACGGTCAGGTTACTCTTTCTGCTTTTCTGAAGGCAGCCACCGGTTGCCAGATAACTCTAACTTTGAAGCAGGATGGTACGAGAAATCCAGCAGTTATCTTTCAGAAGACTTTTTCTGTTTCCGAACAATGGCAAAGATATAACGTAAGTGGAGAAGTGAAAAAGGGCTGGTATTTTATCAGTATTTCCCCGCAGGAGGAGGTTTTCTTCTTTCTGGATGCTCTGCAGTTAGAATGCGGAGAATTAAGTCCGTACCGGCCTTCCAACCCGGTGGAAGCAGCGATAATCTGTCCTGGTTACGGTAACATTGTTTACGAAAAAAATCCGACACTGAAAGCCTGCTGTTACAACTCTGGCGACAAACAGGAAAAAACAGTCTTGAACTACCAGGTAACAGATATCTATGGGCAGGTATTAATTAAAGATTCTCTGAGTCTGGCTGTAGAAAGACAAACAACAAAGGAGCTGGCTATCACCCTGCCTTTGAACAGGTTTGGTATCTTCAGCGTAACCTTTGGCCTGGCTGGGAGAAACTTCCCGGAAGGAGAAACGCTTCTGGTGATATTACCGGAGCCAAAACCAGGGCAGCACCGGCATCAGTTAGGTGCTAATATGGACTGCACAGAACCAGTAATGAAGGTTATGTCAAAGGCTGGTTTTACCTGGCAACTTTACTGTAAACTCCACTTCATTTATGCCGGGAATAGCCAGCCAGAACCAGGAAATTTTGTCTGGCGTGATGACCTGATTAAAATTCCTTACCAGAATAATTTCCAGATTATGGCCTGCTTTTTCCCGGGAACGATTAAGGAATGGATGAATGATGCTGAAAATCCACCAGGTCTGAAAAGACGTTTCACCCGGGGTACAGGCCGTGGTGGAAAAATTAATGTTCCCTTTTTCCCGAAACTTGATTTATGGAAAGAGCATGTTTACCAGATGGTCAGCCATTATAAACACTGGATAAAATACTGGTGTATTGAAGATGAAGTAGAAGGTCTCTGGCATCCAGAAGATTATGCTGCGCTGGTGCTGGCTACTTTAGAGGCAGCCAGAAAAGCTGACCCTGAGTGTCAGGTGGGAATCTCTGCAACCCCGCATTACACAGAGCAACTTTTAAGATATGTTCCAGTCAGCAGGATAGACTTTTTTGGTGGCAGTTCCTGGGGTAGTGGTGGGCTGGCAGCTAAAAAAATTGCTTATCTTTGTCAACGTTACGGGAAGAACTGGTACATTATTGGAGTTGGCAGGGATGCGCAACCTCATTTCTGGCATACCCTTCCTGGCTTCAACAAAAATGAAGCCAGAATGAGTGCTCTGCGCACAGCCCAGGAAATGATTAACATGATACTTCTTCAGGACGCTAAAGTGATTGGCCACTACACTGGCCGGCTGACGAATTTCGGCCAGCACAGCACTTTTGATTTTCCCCTGCTTGATTTTTCCGGGACTCTCTTAGTTCACGGGACAGTTTACTCTGTTTTAGGACAGATGTTGCAGGACGCTATCCCGGCTGGCAGTTTTTCTTCAAAAGCACTGGAACAGGAAGCAATCCTTTTCCGGCAGCAAGGTCGGCTGCACGCGGTTACCTGGCTGGACTGGCAGGAGAAAAATCAGGAGATAACCCTGCCAGAAGCTAAAGGCCATATTTCTGTTGTTGATTTTCTTTTCAACCCGGTGGCTGTCAGGGAAGAAGGCAACAACCTTACCGTCAGTTTAACCCCTGGTGTGGCTGTGTTTTTCCTTAACCAGGATTTACCGGATAAAGAATTCCTCCAGGTTCTTTCCTCTTCCCACAGCAGTTTACCGCCACCTTCCCTGAAAGCCACAACTGTTTTCCTTCCCGGGGACAAAGGTGTGGGTCTTTATATCGCCTGTGCCAATTGCAGTCAACAGCCTTTAACCGGCATTTCCCTTTCCACAGGTGGTCCTTACCGGAAGAAAATATGGTTACTGGAAAAGCAGGAAGCAAAAATAGACAGAATAGAACCAGGCCAGGTTCTCACCAGAGAAGTGCCTCTCTACCCGGACCTTTCTCAGGTCAGGTTTCCCGTAGAGATAGTTGATGTCTGGACCTATGCAGGGGACACCCTGCAGAAGGAAGGTTTGTGGCTTTTACCAGCTTTTCCAGTAAGAGCTCTGGCAAAATCTTTTACCCCTGCCGGTAGCTTGGACCAGTGGCAGGGTATTTCCCCGGCGCGCATCTATGCCTTATGCTGGGACTGGGCAAGACTGAGTGCCAGAGGTAGCCGGCAGATTATTTCCGGTGGAGAATACGTTTCTTTCCCGGAAAGCGGTGATACCCAGACAGCCTGCTGGCTGGCGTGGGACCAGGAAAAACTTTACCTGACTGTAGAAAGCAGGGATGATGACCTGGAAGAAGGTGACGGTCTCAGACTGGTTTTTGACATGGACAAACAGGATGACTTTTTTGAGGAGAAAGGAGAAAAGAAAGTAGAAGTGGAAATAAACCCTTCTTCTTTCCAGGATGGCTGGAAGCAGGCACTCCTGAAAAAAGATAGCCTGGAGAAAAATTTACCTTACTACTTTTCCCTTCTTCCTGCTGAGAAAAAGATGTCCTCGGGTTACCTCATCAGCCTAACAATTCCCTGGTCTGACCTTGATTTTAAACCAGGCCCCTGGCAAACCTTTGGTTTTAATTTTTTCCAGATAGATGTGGATAAGGAAGAGGAAAGATTGGTAACCAGTATCCTTGGCTGGGCAGCTGGTAGAAAGGATGGTGGCCAGGTTGTTCTTGTTCCCTGAAAGGAGAGTAATGAAAACTAAATGGTGGATTGTTCTGGTGCTTTTTTCGGCAGTTTTTCTCCAGTCTGAACAAAAATTTACTTTCAGTAAGATGTGGAAAGGTGAGGAAATGTGGTCTTTTGGTGGTGGAAAATACAAAGGTAGTTCTGACCCGAAGGACTGGGAAGGGATGGCTGGTGCCATACTTGGTTTCCAGTATGAAGGGAAAGGACCTCTTCCTGCGCCTTTGGTGCTGGAGATACCCTTGGGCCAGAAATTACCCATAGGCGCTTACAGAGTTTTTGTGAAAAACTTCTATCGGGGAAAAATGGAGGCTACCTTTGGAGACATCACCAAACCAGTTCAGATTGTGCGGTATGACTGGTCCCCAGCAACGGTCTTTGAAATCAATGAACCAGCAGAAAAAATTATTCTTCGTTATTTCCCCACTGATATTGTCCCGGATACAGGTGTCCGGCAGCAGCAGTATTACATCGTCCAGGGTGTTTATATCACTACAGAACACGACCGTGTGCCGGTGAAAAGTGGAGAAATTGTTACTGTTTTACCTGAGGAAAAACCAGCACTTATCTCAGGTAATGCCCTGGAAAACAGCAGTTTTGAGGCAGGTCTCTGTAACTGGGGAAAACGGTATGGTACAGCCTGTGTTCTGGACAGGGAAAACCTGGATAACTCAGCTGCGCATGGTAGGTACTGTCTCAGGCTACCTGTCCGTCCCGGGTCCGGACTGGAAAGTAAGATGTACCGGCTGGCTCCGGATAAACTTTATACCCTTTCCTTTTCTGCTAAATCTGATAGACCTGTTTCCCTGACAGCTTCAGTTCTGGGAATGAGTGATGATTTGAAAAACTATAGCCGGGCAGGGATAAGTAAATCGTTTACGCTGCAGAACCAGTGGCAGAGGTTTTCTGTTACTGGCACACTCCTGCAAAAGCCTGGTTATCTTTACACCGTTGTTTTTGATACAGATAAGCAGCAAGATGGTAATATCTGGCTGGATGCTATCTGTTTGCGTCCCGGAACAGAAAGCAATTACCAGCCAAAGGAAGAAGTCTCTATAGGCTGGCTTCCGGTGGTACCTGGCAATATTTACTATGAGAAAACACAGGCTCATGCCCGGCTACTTTTTTACAGGAGCACGAAAGCAGGCAGGATAAATTTCAGTTACGAAGTTAAAGATTACTGGGGAAAAACAGTGGACCAGGGCAAAAAACAACTTGAGCTTACCAGCAGCCACGCCGAATTTCTTCTTCCTCTGAAAACAGAGAAGAAAGGTATTTTCCGGCTTCTTATTTCCCAGGAAGAGAACATAACTGAAATGGTTTACTCCGTTTTACCAGCCAATCCGCATCTGGAAAAACCTTTCCCTGAAGGAACTTTAGGAGTAGATACAGGTTTTGATGGGAAAACGCTACAGATTTTGAAACGGGCAAACTTCAACTGGGTAATCACCAAGTCTTTAGGCCGCTGGTACAACATAGAGCCGGACAGGGGCCGGTATGTTTTTGATGAGGAAAGTCTGAAGAATGCGCAGAAGGCTAATGTATCTGTACTGGTTCAGTTTCTGAATCCGGACTGGGGTGTGCAGAAGTGGCTGCAGCCTTTCTGGAAGCCAGCCGGTGGTGCTGGCTGGATAGAGAAAACCAATTTTTTTGCTGCCTGGTCAGAATTTGTTTACCAGACAGTAAGCCGCTACAAAGATTATGTTAAACACTGGGAAATCTGGAATGAACCCAACGCCACATTCTCTGGAGAAGAATATGGCCAGTTACTGAAGGCAGCAGCACAGGCTATCAGAAAGGCTGATAGGCAGGCAAAAATTATAGGTTTTTCCGGTGGTGGCTATAACCCTGGATTCTACGAAGAGGCTTTAAAAACAGCCGGAACTGATTCTTTTGACATTGTCTCAGTACATTTTTATGGTGGAGATAAAGCCACCCACCAGAGTTTTGCCCAGTTTCTGAAAAAAATTGGTCGTCCTGGATGGAATACAGAAACAGGTTCCACCTGCCCTACTTTTTTCACCACCTTACCTGTCTTTGAAAGTTTCCGGGAGAAAAATTACTGGGAAAACCTGCAACAAGCTATCCGGGATAACTGTGTCTCGAATGTCAAAAACTATCTTAGCTCTTTAAGTAATGCGGGACTGGAGAAGTACTTTTACTACTTTGCCAGGTTTGTAAACTGTGGACCATCCCAGCCGACAAGATGGGCTGGCGGTGGTAAGGAACTGGTGGAGTATGATGGTAGCCTGCGGGCAAATGCTGTCTGTCTTTCCCTTGCCAGTCATTTCCTGGATGCAGCAAAATATTTTGGACCGGCAGAAATGGAGGAAAAATGGGAAGCGCATCTTTGGGAAAAAGGAAATGAAACCACAGGATTTCTCTGGGTGAAAACTGGTGAAAACATAAAACTCCTCCTGCCAGAGGAGGAATCTTTCTCTTTTTATGATATTCTGGGTAACCGGTTGGAAGGGAGACAGATACCGTTAGGAGATAGCGTGGTTTATTTTTCCTGCCCGAAAAAACCATTAGAAGTGAAAGAACTTCTGAAAAAAATGTCAGGGAAAAGACAGGAGGCGAAATGAAATTTTTTATTCTGACAGATTTGGAGGGAGTAGCTGGAGTTACCAGCTGGAGACAGACAGGACCGGAGGAGAACAAGGAGGCTTACCAGAAAGCCTGCCAGTGGTTAACAGGAGAAGTCAATGCTGCGGTAGCAGGTATTCTTCAGGCTGACCCGGAAGCTGAAGTCATCGTCTGGGATGGTCATGGTGCTGGAGGAATAGTAATAGATGCCCTTCATCCGGAAGCCCGACTCATCCCCCGTGGTTTCCTTCGTTCCCCGTACACTCTGGATGAAACATATGATGGAATGCTGATGGTTGCCCAGCATGCAAAAGCTGGAACTCCTTTCGCCTGTCTGTGCCACACCTATTCTTCACACAGCATCTACCGGTACTGGCTGAATGGCCAGGAGATTGGTGAGATTGGTTTAAGGGGCTATGTGGCTGGTGCTCTTGGTATTCCAGTGATTTTTGTTAGTGGTGACCAGGCAGCCTGTGAGGAGGCTACTTCTCTTTTCCCGGATGTCCAGACTGTAGCAGTGAAAAAAGCTCTCCATCAGGAACTGGCAATTACCCTGACTCCAGAAAAAGCCTGTTCTCTTATCTGCAAGGGCGCAGCCAGAGCAGTTCAAGAAATAAAAAAAATAAAGCCTGTTTTTCCACCGCCTCCTTATATTTTCCGGGCACAGTTTCTCACTTCCGCACTTACCGAGCAGTATTGTTCTCTTTACCGGGAACTGACCCGGGTTGATGAGTTCACAGTTGAGGTCAAAGGGAATAATCTAATAGAAGTTACCAGGGCTTTTGCTTGAGAAAGGGAGTTATGATGAAAAAGTTTTTTCTCCTGGCAAGTTTTTTCCTTTTTACCCGGCTACTTACCGGTCAGGTCCCCCAGGGTACTAACTGGTTACAGGGAACAGATTTTGAATCTTCTTTCGGGAAGTCTTTGCCGGCTGGTTTTTCTTTCTCGGATTTGCAGCTTTCCATTACGGAAAAGGCGCATTCCGGTAAATATGCTCTCCAGCTTACACCTTTAAAAGACCAGGCCTGGCTACGGTTTCCCATAGAGATACCAGGAGGCAAGACCAGATGTTTTGTTTTCACCTTCTGGGCAAAAACTGAATTTGACACAGAGACCGGGGATGCTGTCTCCTTCTACCTGCACATGTCTACACCGGGCTTTGTCGGGGCTGGCTCTGGGTTTCCCCGGACAAGGTTTAAATATCTCAAGGACTGGGTTCATATTGGCGGTATCATTACCACAGATGTCAATCCTGTTGGCTGGTTCCGGTTCATCTTTTACACCACCAGAGCAGGGCTGAGTGTCTATCTTGATGATTTGTTTTTTACTGAAGTCACAGATTTACCTGAAGAAACAGTGAAAAAGTTTTTAGCAGGGACTACCCTTAATCCGGAGATGAACCTGGTAGCTGCAGTTGGGGAAAAAACAGATTATCAGCCTGGTAACAAACTGGTCAACAGCAGTTTTGAACTTCCTGGCAACTGTGGCTGGGCTCATTTTGGAGGTGGAAGACTAATCCGGGTAGGTAGTGGCTCTCATGGTCAGTACTGTGTGAAAGCTGACCGCCTTTATGCGCAAAGGATTTCTCTTCGTCCTTACCGCAGACACACCTTTTCTGCCTGTTTCAAGGCTGGTTCCAGGAAAACAGTGAGAGTGGAATTACTGAACTGTTATACTGAATCCTATCGTACCGCTCAGGCAGCCATTAACCAGACATTTACGGTGGAGGAAAACTGGAAACGGTATCATTTTTCTTTTGTGCCAGCGCCAAATCCTTCCGGGAATGCTTACGCTTTGCGGTTCAGCGGGGATGTCCTGGTAGATGAAGTCTGCCTGGAAGAAGGTACTGCTTCTGCTTATAGCCCGGCGTCCCCGGGTGAGTATTCCCTTCATACAGAAAAACCTTTCCATCTTTTCCAGGCAGGAGAAAAAATTTCTGTATTCCTTTCCGGTTTTAACTACACCAGCCAGACAAGGGAAGAAAAAATAAAACTGGCACTTGTTGATTACCGGGATAAGATAGTTTATAGCCAGCTAAAACAACTGAAACTTTCACCCGGGTTTTACCAGGAAAGAATGGATTTACCAGACTGGTTGAAAGGAGCCTTCCGCGTCCAGGCACAGAATGATAAAGGGAAAGTTGTCTCTGAGCAGGTAATCTCCGCTGTCCCTCAGTGTTTCAGTGCAGGCTTAAGGCCGGAATCAAAGTTCGGGGCACTTGTTCACCTGACGGAGGAAAATCTTGGGGTGGCACAAAAGTTAGGGATTAAATGGTCCCGGGACCACTGGTCTTTCTGCTGGTACCGGTTAGAACCGGAGCCAGGAAGGTGGAACTTCCAGGAGGCAGAAGAAAAAGTTGACCGGGCAGCCCGTTATGGTGTGAGCATTTTTGGTGTTTTACATGGAGTACCTTCCTGGGCAAGTACCGACGGCAGCCAGGGTTACACCAGCAGACCAAAGGATTGGAAGAAGTGGGAAGAGTATGTGGAAAAAACAGTAGGGCATTTCCGGGGCAGAGTAAAGGTATGGGAAATCTGGAACGAGCCGCAATCCGCTGAGTTTTATACCCAGCTTTGCCAGCATACCTACCAGGCAGCCAAAAGAGCCAATCCTGATTGTTTGCTTATCGGTCTTTCTTCCACGCTTTTTTCTGGAGATTTTTTGAAAGAATTTGTGGAACGGGGAGGGTTAAACTTTCTGGATGAAATCTCCAGTCATATTTACAATTATAACCCTGGTCTGGAAGAAACCTTCCTGAAATACAGCGAAAAGTTAGGCGGCAAACCAGTCTGGAACACAGAAGGTGGTGGCTGGGGTGGCTCTACTTTCTACACCACCAGACTTGATTACCGGCCAGCCCGAGCAGGTGTACAGCAGGTGGCTAAGTACTACACCACAGTGATGTCCTTACCTTTTGTCCGGGTTCACTGTTATTACTGGAACATCTGGCCTGCAGATTACACCCCTTCTTTTGAATATTCCTGGACCTTCTTTGAATATGACAGCAGTGTTAAACCGGAAGGTGTAGCCTATGCAGTAACCGCTGCCACCCTGGAAAGTAGCCAGCCAGTAAAAGTACTGGCTAAGGGGAACCTCAGAATTCATGTTTTTCAGCGGGGGCAGAAAACTATTCTGGCTGGCTGGAACGATGGAGAAGGCATACTTTCAGTTTGCTTTCAGCTTTTTGGCAACTATACTTTTCGGGATATCATGGGCAATGAGAAATCATTCCGGGCGCAAGGGAAAGTTACCTGGAACCTGGAGAAAGATGTTAGTTTTCTGGAGGTTGATGGTCTGAAGGTAGAACAGGTGCTGAAAGTCCTGGAAGAATCTCTGAATAATATCCAGGTAAAACCAGTGCAGCGACAGGAAAGAATCCCTGTGGAAATAGAAAAGTTGTAGGGGGAAAATTCGGGTTAATGCATAGAAGTGATTTTGCCTGGATGAGCAGTTTTTCCAGGAGAAAATATGAGCAAGGGATTCAGCTATAGTATGACGCTGGAAGTTATTTCTGAAGGGTTTGATGGGAAGACCGAGTGGTTTTCCCCGCGTGCCGGTATCATTCCACCGCAGACGGCAGTGCTGACTGTAGTTAAGTCCTTGCTGGGGGATTCTGATGTTTTCCTTTCGGTTGCCTCTTGCTACTCAGAAAATCTCGGACATACCTGGAGTAAACTAATCTGCCATGAAAATTCGCTGGGACGACGTTTGGAACCAGATGGTATTGAGGTTACCTTCTGCGATATCACACCCATGTGGCATGCCGCCACAGGGAAACTTCTGGCTACCGGACACACTGCCCGGTACAAAAATGGTAAGCTGATACCAAAGCTCAGGCGACGTGAAACTGCCTATGCGGTTTATCACCCAGCAACACACACCTGGTCTGCCTGGGCAGTTATGGAAATGCCTGACCCGGAGGATAAGTTTTTTTCCTGTGGTGCAGGCTGTACCCAGCGGGTAGACCTGGATAATGGCCAGATACTCCTGCCTGTTTACTTTATGCCGCGCAAAGAAGCTTCTGACCCCTGGCGTCATTGCTACCGGACAACAGTCGTCCGCTGTCGGTTCGATGGGCAGGTACTGAAATACATTGAGCACGGAGATGAACTAACCGTACCTGAACCCAGAGGTTTAGCAGAGCCTTCATTGATTTGCTTTCAGGGAACTTTCTTTCTTACCCTGCGCAATGACCTGCGCGGTTATGTCACACGCGGGAGCGATGGTCTACATTTTGAACCGCCGATTCCCTGGTGTTTTGATGATGGACAGGAATTAGGTAGCTACAATACCCAGCAGCACTGGCTTACTCTGGGCAACAAACTTTTCCTGAGTTACACAAGAAAGGGAGCTGGTAACGATGATGTCTTCCGGCACCGCGCACCTCTTTTCCTCGCCGAGGTAGACCCGGAACGTCTATGCGTGCTGAAGCAGACCGAAAGGCTCATAGTTCCCAATAAAGGTGCGCAGTTAGGCAACTTCGGAACAGTGCAGGTTTCACCGGAAGAATCATGGGTTCTGACCAGTGAGGGGATGCAGGGTGATGCCAGGCAGCCTTACGATATCCAGCGTACTATCAGCCGTGGTGCCAATAACCGTATATACTTAGTCCGCCTGCATTCAGTC